>NZ_JAMHFY010000005.1 GCF_023897015.1 Desulfosporosinus nitroreducens
GTGGTCATGAACGCTTTCTTAGCAGCCTCGCGTGCCGACACTTTAAAGAACCAAAAACCAATCAGCAAGTAGGAACAGAGTCCCACTAATTCCCAGAAAATAAAGAGCTGTAAGAGGTTCGTAGCGAGTACCATACCGAGCATGGACGAGGCAAATAAGGATTGGTACGCATAATAACGCGAAAAGCCCTCGTCTCCGTGCATATATCCTAACGAATAGATCTGTACCATCGAAGCTACTAACGTAACAACAAACAACATCATGGCACTTAAGGGATCAACAATCGTCCCAAAATTGATCTTTAACCCCACAATATTAAGCCAATTCACATTTACGATCGCAGGATGTTCCACAATTTCCGCACCCGCCTGAATAACGCCTAGGCCTATAGCTATAGCCAAGCTTAATGAGGTGAGAATAGCGAGAATTGACACTGTGGAAGACAGTCTTTTGGATCGTTTCGTGACAAAGGCGATGATTAGGAACGACAAGAAGGGCAAAGCAGGAATTAACCACGCCCACTGAAAGAGATCATGCATTTCCTTGAACACCTACCTTCTCCATAGTCTCTCTTACCACTTCAACCAAGTTAATTCGTCGACATTGGTGGATTGACGATTACGATAAATTGTAATAATCAAGGCCAAACCGACAGCCACTTCGGCCGCCGCGACGACAATGACGAAAAGCGCTGCTACATGCCCTGTAAGCACATAGTGAATGTCGATCTTTTCGTTCCAAATAAACCGGTTGAACGCCACAAAATTAATATTTACCGCATTAAGCATCAGCTCAATGGACATTAGAACAGCGATAATATTTCTCTTGGCAAAAACTCCGTATAGTCCAATACAAAAGAGCATTGCTCCCACCAAGAGATACGTCGAAAGCCCCACACTAAAATTTGCTAAACTCATTTGCTCTCGTTCACTCCCTTCGCCAAGATCACGGCACCCACTAAGGCTACGGTGAGCAATACTGCAGCTGCTTCAAAGGGAATCATAAAGCGAGAGAGCAAGAGCAGGGAAAGATCCTCCGCTGATCCGCCGCTCGTCCACGGTTCGGCCAAAACCCGCCAGTCCGGATTCGTGAGAATCACTAGCGCTATGATGACAAAGACCGATCCCGAAACAAGGGCTCCCGCTAACCAACTTCGGTTTTCAGTATTGCTCTCACAGATATCTCCACGCAAGGTCAGCATCACCGCAAAGACGACCATGAGGGATACTGCTGCAGTGTAGATCAATAACTGAACCGCTGCCAAAAAATCTGCATTCATGAGAATATACAGCACAGCAACTCCAGAGAAAGACAGAGCCAGATAGAGCGCACTGTGCACAATGTTCTTAGAGGTCACAACACTCCAAGCTGCTGCAATCGACAGAATCGCAAAAATAAAGAAAACGATTGTGCTCACGCTCACTCCACCTTCCCTTTTCGCTCGGCGCGTTTAATCATATCCCATTGCATGTCTTCCGGCTCATAAATCGCGTTTTCAAATTCTTGAGTAACTTTCAAAGCCTTTGTAGGACAAACCTCAGCACACATACCACAGAACAGACAGCGACCTACATCCATATGATACGTTTTTAGAACTTTTTTATTGGCTTCATTCTTTTCACTGGTCAATTTGATAACTGAGTTAGGGCAGGCCATAGCGCACATATTGCATGATATGCACTTATCCCGTTCGAGCCCCATGGAACTACGCACCCTAGTCGGAAGGTTAGGTTTTTCCTCAGGGTAAAACTCAGTGATATTCGGACCGACCATGCGTTTGAATGTGATGCCTAAACCTTGTAGTAGACCTTTACCAAACACTGTGTCACCCTCCCATCACGAATCGGTAAATGTAAATTCCCAGACCCGTTAACAAAATGTTCACTATTGAAAGCGGTAACAAGACCTTCCACGCCAAGTGCATTAAATGGTCAATTCGAATCCTTGGGAAGGTCCACCGAACCCACATCATCATGAAAATCATAACCCCAACTTTCATGAAGAACCAAACATAACCCGGCAGGAAAGCAGGACCCTGCCAACCGCCTAAAAATACCGTAGCAGCAAGTGCAGACATTGCCGTCATGTTTCCGTACTCTCCAAGGAAAAATAATCCCCAGCGAAGTCCAGTATACTCTGTAAACGGCCCTGCAACCACTTCCTGATCCGCTTCAACCAGGTCGAACGGTGCTCGGTTAAGTTCTGCCAAGCCCGCAATCATAAAAATTACAAACGCCAGAGGTTGAAGAACAATAAAAGGAATAGTGCCTTGAGCTTCTACGATAACCCCTAAGTTAAACGACTGAGTGATCATAACGACCCCGAGTAAGGAGAAGAGCAAGGGGATTTCGTAACTGATCATTTGAGCTACTGCCCTCATCCCCCCAAGTAAGGAGTATTTATTATTGGATCCCCATCCAGCCATTAAGAAACACAGGGTTGAAATTGAGGAGATAGCTACAAAGTATAAGATACCTAAATCAATATTTATCGGTGCCATATCCTTCCCATAAGGTATGACAGCCAAGGTCATCATTGGGAGACAGAAGATAATCATTGGTGCAATTTTAAAAATAAGCTTATCTGCACCGGCCGGGGTAACATCTTCTTTACCCATGAGTTTTAATGCATCAGCTATAGTCTGAAACCATCCGCGCGGACCGAGACGATTGGGCCCTGGCCTTTGTGAAGTCCAACCTGCTACTTTGCGTTCAAGTAAGATCAAAATCAAAGCAGCCAGGACAACAATGATAACCACGATGATAAAATTAATGACATTCATGGTTAAATTAGCCCAAACTGATTGGGGATCCGCAAAAAGACCACGGATGGCATCCGCAATAATCAAAAACAGATTATTTAGAGTCTCCAACAGGTAATTTAGAGTCTCCATCTTATTCTCCCCTCATCGCAATTTACTACTTATCAACTTCACCCAATACAGCATCTAAGGTGGCGAAAATAGCTACAACATCTTGAATTTTCCAGCCTTTGGCTACTATCGGGAGCATTTGTAAGTTTATGAATGTAGCTGGTCTGATACGGAGCCGTGTCGGCTTAGTTGTTCCGTCACTGACAATATAAAATCCTAGTTCCCCTTTGGGGTTCTCAACACGGTGATATACTTCCCCCACAGGAGGCTTAATAACTTTAGGCACCTTAGCCATAATCGGACCGCCAGGAATATCACGTACTGCTTGCTTGATGATTTTGATACTTTCCACGATCTCATCCATCCGAATTATAGTACGATCATAGCTATCGCAACCCGTTCGAACAGGCACATCAAAATCAAATCGGTCGTAGATACTGTAAGGTTCCGCTTTACGCACGTCATAATCGACACCGGACGCTCGTAAGACGGGTCCCGTGATCGACAGGTTTTCCGCCATTTCCTTGGTTAAGATACCCACGTTCTTTAACCGACCCATAGCAATTTCATTTCCAAAAAAGATGCCATAATATTCTTCAAGCATCTCTGGTGTGTCGTCAAGGAACGATTGTAAGGCAGGCCAGAATTCTTCCGGTGGCTCTGCACTCATTCCTCCTATTCTCATAATGTTAACTGTCAAGCGACTTCCTGCGGTCATCTCATACATATCGCAAATCCGTTCACGATCACGGAAAGCATAAGACCAGGCTGACCAGCCCGCCATATCAAGTGCTGTACTGGCAATACAGACCTGATGGCTGGCAATCCGGGCAAGTTCCCCGAAGATAACCCGCAGATACTCAGCGCGTTCTGGAATTTCAACCCCCATGAGCTTCTCAACAGTTTGTACGTAGGCCCAGTTATTATGCGGAGACGCCAAGTAGTCCAACCGATCCGTATAAGGAATGAACTGTGAATAGGTTCGACTTTCGGCTAGTTTTTCCATACCCCGATGTAAATATCCGATTTTAGGCTCAATATTCGTAACTGTTTCTCCTGCTAAATGGACCACCATGCGGAACAAACCGTGCATACTCGGGTGCTGGGGGCCCATGTTTAAGATCAGTTCTTCTGTTTTTTCAATAGACATGACGTTTCCCCCTATTCCCCTTCTATTCGTGTACGCACGACATTTCGAACCTCTATGGGTTCAGTCACATAATCTTTGCGCAACGGATATCCTTCAAAATCATCCCACATGTAAATACGTTTTAAATTGGGATGTCCCTTAAATTTGATGCCAAACATATCATACGCTTCACGCTCAAGATAGTTTGCGCCCTCCCAAATGCGAGTTACGGAGTCAATCACCGGGTTTTCACGGTCCATAGTTGCCTTCACTCTCATGAGCTGCGGTCCATGGAGGCTTGATAATTGATAGACGACTTCAATATGGTCCCCACTGTCTACTCCACATAAATCGTGCAGAAAATCACATGGGACATCGGGAAAGCTTTTGGCTCCCGTTAACGCTTCAATGATGTAGGTCGCTTGAACTTTCAACACGAGTACCCCAAAACTTTCTTCGACTACACCGTTAACACGGGAGGCAAGTTCGTTTACATAGCGGCTCAATACTTTATTTTCCATGTCTCATTAACCTCACCTTAGCGGGATTTGAAACTTTATATTGAAGTTGCAAAAGCCCATAAATTAAGGATTCTGGCCTTGGAGGGCAACCTGGGATGTAAACGTCTACTGGTAAGATTTTATCGACGCCCGCAAGCATGGAGTAGGAATCGACAAAGGGACCTCCTGCATTCGCACAACTACCCATGGCGATCACCCATTTTGGCTCAGGCATTTGGTCATAAATTCTTCTTAACAGGGGAGCCATCTTACGAGTACAAGTCCCCGCAACGATCATGACATCGGCTTGACGAGGTGAGGCACGGAAAACCTCATATCCAAAGCGGGAAATGTCATAACGAGGTCCGCCAGTAGCCATCATTTCAATCGCACAGCAAGCTAAGCCCAAAGTAACCGGCCAAAAGGAATGCCCTCTTGCCCAGTTCAAGGCCTTATCAATCGTAGTAACTAAAACATTTTTTTCTATCAACGTTTCTTCTTCACGAAGACGTTTTTCTGAAGCTACATCCACTCTAGAGCACCTTCTTTCCAAGCATACCAGAAACCAACTAAGAGAATGACAATAAAGATAAACATCTCCACAAAGGCAAATGTCCCCAGTTTTTGGAATGTTAAGGCCCAAGGATACAAGAAAACTGTTTCAACACTAAAAGCTGCAAAAACTAAAGCATACATAAAATAATTGCTCTTGAATCCAAGCCATGTTCTTCCGATGGTCTCGTTACCACATTCATAAGTTGTCAACTTCTCTTTATGCGGTTTGTTGGGCGCTAGCAATTTTGGCATAATCATCATAATGATGGATACTGCCATTGCTCCAACAAGAAACACACCTACACCAGCAAAATTATTATCATACATTCGGATTACCTCCCTTCATAAAAATTTCTGATATCATGCTTCTATTAGCTACTCATATTTTGCCACAACCATAGATTTCGGTCAATTTAATAGTGTTTTCCGTAATTTCTTGCTTTAGCTAATAGATGTCTCTTGCCTCACCGGTGCAAAACTTTTGCGGTGAAGCGGACATGGCCCTAAGCGCTTTAGAACCTGCATGTGTTCACTTGTGCCATACCCTTTGTTCTTAGAAAACGTATATTCCGGATAGAGAGAATGAAGTTGAACCATTAGTCGATCACGGGTCACCTTCGCTAAAATCGAGGCCGCCGCGATTGACGCACTTAAGTGGTCACCCCCTATGAGAGGAAGCTGTGGAAGTTGTACATCTGGAAGATTTAAGGCGTCTATTAGTAAATAATGAGGGCGAATTGTCAAGCCTTCTATGGAGCGCTTCATAGCTAATTTCGTTGCCTGCAAAATATTTAGGGCATCAATCTCTGCCGGTTCAGCACTTCCGATAGCATAATCAATCGCCTGCTTTTGAATTTGTATAAAGAGCTTTTCCCGTTTACTTTCTGTCAGCATCTTGGAATCATTTAGCCCAGGAAGATCAAATTTTGCCGGCAGAATACAGGCTCCAGCGACAACCGGCCCCGCCAGCGGTCCGCGACCTGCTTCATCAACTCCTGCTAACAATAAATAACCTTGCTTCCAAAGCTTGTTTTCTTCAACGAGCAGTTGTTGTATACGAGCTTGTTCCAGCGCTTGTGCCTGCTGGTACTTGACAAGTTGAACTGCTAGTCTGCGAACTCCCTGACGCGAGTCGTTCTGACAAGCACATATCATACGAGGGGAAGGATCTCTATAGAGTGCTTCTTGAACTTCCCGAATATTCATTTGGGATAACGGTTCCACACTTTTCTCCTCTTCTCTCCCTAAAATTCATTTCGACATGCAGAGGCAATTACCTCTTATCTAGCTATCAATCTTCAATATACACGCAATAGTTTCAATATTTAGAAATTTACTAATGTTTTTTTATTTACATAATATTTTTATTTATCAAGATGATCCATAGTTATTGGTCCAAGTTGTCCCATTCGAAGATCCCTAAGAAATATTTGAGCTGCTTTAAGCGTATCGACACGTCCACCATGAATTAAGCATCCCCGTTTACGACCTAAGCTCTCCAGTGTAACCTCAGATTCTTCGATCTTATAGCGGGACAGAGAATTTGGGGAATGTAGATTTAACCAGTCGATAATCCAATTCGACAGTTCCTCAATATCAAAAACATCATCTTTTATGGCCCCAAGTGCTGCTAGTTTTTTTCCGACTTCAACATCATCAAACTTCGGCCATAACATTCCCGGCGTATCTAACAGCTCAACTCGTTCATGAATCCGCACCCATTGATTTCCTCGAGTAACGCCTGGTTTGTTACCCACTTTTGCTTGAGCTCCACCTGTCAATTGGTTAATCAAGGAGGACTTTCCGATATTTGGAATACCTACAATCATTACTTTTATCATTTGTGGGCGAATACCCTTTTCAGCTTGTTTTGCTTGTTTAGCAAGGACCATGCGTTCAAGTTCCGGTACGATCTGTTTAACACCTACCCCTGTAGTTGCACTAACAGCGTAAACAGGACTCAATTCTTTTAAGTGCTTAAGCCACTTCGACGTCCAATTAGAATCCGCTAAATCAGCTTTGTTAAGCAACAGCAACCTCGCCTTATTGCCAAGCAAATTATTCAGCATTGGATTACGACTGCTGACCGGTATCCTCGCATCTGCAAGTTCTAACACAACATCCACCCATTTTAGTTGTTCTAACAGAAGCCGTCTCGTTTTAGCCATATGTCCCGGAAACCATTGAATACTCATGAAAACCTCTCTTCATCCTTCTCAAACTTTTCTTTAGCTCATATATTTAACTTGCTCTCGAAATAAATCTAAACCTCTGAAAAGGGTAATATACTAACCATGCTTTTCCTAACAGATAGTTCTTGGGAAGAAGCCCCCATTCTCTCGAGTCTTCACTCTCACGGCGATTATCTCCTAAGACAAAGACCTTTCCCTCCGGCACCCTTTCCGGACCATAGGGGGGGTAATCACCGGGTTTAACGTAAGGTTCAGGAATAGCATCCCCATTTACAAAAACTTTATTATCACGCAATTCTACAGTTTCGCCTTCAGCCGCAATAACCCGTTTTACAAAGGTTCGCTTTAAATCCTTGGGAAAGGCAAACACTACAACATCTCCTCGAGTTGGAGCCCAGAAGCGGTACGAAAGACGATTAACGAGAATGTGGTCTCCCGGAGCCATGCCAGGTTCCATGGAGGGAGTTGGAATCAAATACGGTTGAAATACTACCCAACGCAATATTCCGCCAGCCAGTATAACTACGCCAATAATACCCAAAAGCCATTTTGTCTTTGTTCTCTTATTTTCCATCGTAACGCTCCCCTCTTGAACTACTCTTTAGTATGAACAAGATTCCTCGGAGCATACGCTAAAGAAGCATAAAAATCTATTATTAATCATTTGGTTGCTCTATTACTGCAAAGTCTGCGATTTTTGACGGTATAAAGAAGCCATGTCTCTGTAAACCCGTGTGTCCGCAGGATATGTAAAGTGTCCCTCTATCCGCATGACTTGAGCAAGAATGTTCGATATAGCGACCACGGATGGCCAGTCGGATTATGCTTCTGACAAGTAAAAAAAAAGAGCCAGATTGCTCCAGCTCAATTATTTCCTAGCCGATACGACGGTCGCGAATCCGTGCCGCCTTACCTGATAGTCCACGTAAATAGTAAAGCTTAGCCCGGCGAACAATACCCCGACGAGCCACCTCAATTTTTTCCAAGCGTGGTGAATGCAAAGGGAAAGTTCGTTCTACCCCGACTCCAGCGAAGACACGTCGAACTGTAAAAGTCTCTCGAATGCCGCCACCTTTCATTGCGATGACAAGCCCTTCAAAAACCTGAATACGTTCACGAGTTCCCTCAACAATGCGCACATGTACACGAACCGTATCACCTGGGCGGAAGTTAGGAAGATCCTTCTTCATTTGTTCTTCTTCAATCATGCGAATATAATCCATTAAAAATCCCCCCTTCCTTGCCTAGATGTTCATACACTGATTCACAGCGAGCGGACCATCTATATCAGACCAATTTATATTATCACAACCTGTTTAGTTATGCAACAAATTTCAAGAGCATCTTCCTTTACCTGTAGATAATCCGTGCTCAATGTCCGCGTAGGCGATCTAAGATTATTGAGACTGCTGAACGTACAGATAAGTGATTATAATCAGTCGGTCCATAGATCGGCTCTAAAATCAGATCCATCTTCTCAACATCTTCTTTGAGCAGTCCCCATCCCGTACCAAACAGTAAAAGAATTGGAGTTTCTATAGTTCTTATATCCTTACGAAGCTGTGCATAAGTAACTGTATTGGCATATTTACGTGCATCTGTCGCCACTTTAATAGGGGCAACTCCGTGTTCAGCTTCAATCTCAGCATAGACTTCCTCCAAATTATTTGCAATTTTAACTCGTGCGAATGCTTCTTGACGATCCGGATTGTATTCAGCCCCGAAACCCTCTTGCCAAAAGCCCATAATACGTTTCGCTAACTGACGTTGGGCTTCCGCGGGATGAACTACAAAATATCGTTTTACCCCATAGGTGGTTGAACACCTAGCAATATCATGCAGATCTAAGTTGGTAATTGAAGTAGCGACTGTCTCCATATTTTTATTGTATACAGGGGAATGGACTAGAGCTAAGTAGATATCTGACATGGAGAAATTCCTCCCAACGCAGTTCCTGAAACCAGAGGCCACCTCTGATTCTATATTTCAGATAATTTTTTCGAAGATCGCCGCCGTCGTTTTGGTGGAGGACAAAGATGTTGCCATTTCCCACGCCATGAGGCAATTTCCTCGTGCTCAAGAATAAGTTCTTCTAAAATGAGATAGTCTTCCGCTCCAAAAGTAATCTCACTGATCAAATCTGGACGTCTTAAAAAAGTCCGTCTTAGAGACTCTTTTCTTCGCCAACGCTTTATCTGTGCGTGATGTCCGGATAACAAAACTTCCGGCACCTTCCGCCCTTCAAATTCAGCTGGACGAGTATACTGAGGGTATTCCAAGAGACCGCCAATACTGTGTGAATCCTCCTCGGCTGAAACCTCTTCTCCGAGAACTCCAGGAATGAGCCTGGCCACGGCATCAATCATAACCATTGCAGCAAGCTCCCCGCCAGTCAAAACGTAGTCTCCTAGGGAGACTTCTTCATCGGCCAACTCTCGAACTCGCTCATCAAATCCTTCATAATGCCCGCATATAAAGACGAGTTCTTTATGAGCAGACCATTGTTTAGCTTTTTCCTGATGAAAAACCTGGCCTTGTGGTGACATGAGAATAAGCCTCCGTTGGTTGCAGGTCTGGGGTAAATCCCTTATTGCTGCAAAAATCGGTTCAGGCTTTAAGAGCATTCCTGCTCCCCCTCCATAGGGAACGTCATCCACATTTTTATGTTTACTAGCAGCATAATCACGGAAATCTACCAAGTTAATCTCCATTAAACCCGCTTCTTGCGCTCGTTTTAAAATACTTTCATGCAAAGGTACGAACATCTCAGGGAATAATGTTAACACCGTAATCTTTATCATATGTAGATCAATCCTCCAACCTAATCGTGGTTCGATATTCGTCGATCGTGGTTCGAACGGCTAATCTCGAAGCCCGGCTGGAAGTATAACATCCATGCGTCGACCAGGGACATCAACGTTTTGAACAACACTTTTAAGGGCCGGAATACATAGTTCCCCATTAGCGCCTTTAACTACATAGACGTCATTCGCCCCAGTTTCCAAAACCTGAGACAGGGTTCCTAATAAGAGATCTCCCTCGTAGACTTGCATCCCTTCTAGCTCGAAATAATACCATCCCTCTTTAAGCGGGAGTACATCCGAACGATCAATTCGCACTTCCCACCCTCGGTATTTTTCTGCCTGATCCGCAGAATCTATCCCCTCAACTTCGAGTAAAACAAATTCCATTTGTAAACGGGCTTTGATAACTTTAAAGTGTTGATTGGTCTCCCCGCGTCGCAAAATGACTTCCTGCAGTTTCAAAAAGCGTTCAGGGTCGTTCGTCAACGGATAAACCCTCAACTCACCGCTAAGTCCATGCGGACGCAACACCTCTCCAATCAGTACTTCATCCATAATCCTTGCCCCTTTCCAAAAGATTAAGTTTAAAACGTTGAGAAGGGCACTTGGCCCTTCTCAACGTTATTGATCAATGTCCATATGAACTCGGCGCCCATCTTTGACGGCAGCCGCTTTAACCAGCGTACGAATAGCGTTCGCGATCTTCCCCTGTTTCCCAATCACTTTCCCCATGTCTTCAGGAGCGACTGTTAACTGCAAATGCACGCTCTTTTCTGTCTCAGACTGGACAACAAGAACTTGGTCAGTTCGATCTACCAACGCTTTCGCGAGGATTTCTACAAGTTCCTTCACAGGAACCACCCCCCAAACTCTACAGTTAGTTCTTGGACTCGTGGAATTTGGTCATGATACCAGCTTGACTCAGCAAAGACTTTGCAGTATTTGAAGGCTGAGCTCCAGTTGATAACCATTTCATAGCCTTTTCCTCATCAATGTTAAGAACTACAGGGCTTTTAGTCGGATCATAATATCCAATTTGCTCAATGAAACGACCATCACGAGGAGCTCTAGCGTCAGCAATTACCATACGATAGAAAGGATTCTTTTTCGCGCCCATGCGGCACAGACGAATTTTGGTAGCCATGTTTTCACCTCCTCCAATTCGAGGTTCGAAGTTCGAAGTTCGAGGCTCGAATGTCATCCATTCAATATCTCACATCGCACATTTTGCCCCTATTTTAGTTCAACTAAACTTTAAGACAGAGTAAAACTCAATTAAAGTAAGTTTATTATATAAACAACGCTATATATTACAGCGTGTGTCCATCAAAATTATTCAGCACATTTCTCTTGGTCTAAGTCCCAAGCGTGTGTCTCGCCAGCGTGGCCCAAACAGCAACCGGCCTAATGAGACTCAAGAACCGTTCCCAACTTGCACTGGAAGGCGCACATGAAATGTGCCTTCTCCCGCAACTTGTAAGACTTGCATCTAATTTCATCAGACGATGCACATTGATGTGCCGTCTCCCAAGCAACGTCCCTCGTCCCCAAGACCCGGGACGCAGTGTCACACAGCGTGACGTCTTTACGTAAGCAGCTAAGCAAACTTCCGTTCAAGCGACCCAAGACCGGGGCAGTGTACAAGGATGTACACTGCCGCCAGTGAGCCGCGGATGGCTCATCTGGCGGGAACCCCGCGCCCCAAAGAAAGGAGCTTGAACGGTTAGTTTGCTCTGCGTCGTAAGCACCGAACGCTGGGTGACACAAGTCCCCCTATACCGTCGGAAAAGGGAACTTAGGTCTCTTACCCTTCTTACCTTTTTTCCCGCCTCCGAGCATTCCCATGCCACCACCCGAGAATTGCTTCATCATTTTTTGCATTTGTTCAAACTGCTTTAGTAAACGCCCTACGTCTTGAACAGAGGTGCCACTGCCTTTAGCAATCCTCTTTTTACGAGAATCTTTTATTAATACTGGCTTCCGACGTTCTTCTGTCGTCATCGACCGGATAATTGCTTCAATATGTGCGGTGTCCTTCTCATCTATCTGTACATCTTTTAACTGTTTCCCTACTCCGGGAATCATTTCCAAAATCGAGGAAAGCGGACCCATTTTTTTCATCTGCTGCATCTGATCTAAGAAATCATCGAATGTAAATTCCTGTTTCCGCAGCTTTTGTTCCATTTCCTTGGCTTTTTTCTCATCAAAAGACTCTTGTGCCTTTTCAATCAGGGTAAGGACATCGCCCATTCCTAAGATTCGTGAAGCCATTCGATCAGGGTGGAAAGATTCAATGGCATCCATTTTTTCCCCGATCCCAACAAACTTTATAGTACACCCAGTCACCGCTTTAATAGAAAGCGCAGCACCCCCGCGCGTATCTCCATCGAGCTTTGTGAGAATGACGCCGTCAAGTCCTAAATCACTGTGAAATGACTCTGCTACATTGACTGCATCCTGCCCTGTCATAGCATCTACAACTAACAAAATTTCATGAGGTTTGACAGAGCTTTTAATATCTCGAAGCTCACCCATTAATTCTTCGTTAATATGCAAACGTCCAGCCGTATCAATAATGACTACATCTTGCCCGTTTTGATTAGCATGCACGATGCTTGCTTTAGCAATATCCCTTGGGTTATCCTGTCCCATAGAAAAGACTGGAACTTTCAGTTGGTCTCCTAAAACCTGTAATTGTTTAATCGCTGCAGGACGGTAAATATCACACGCCACAAGCAAAGGATGTTTCCCCTGTTTTTTTAACATGTTAGCCAATTTGGCCGCATGAGTTGTTTTTCCTGCCCCTTGAAGACCAATTAACATAATCACGGTAGGCGGTTTTGATGCAATTAGGATTTTACCTGTTGCACCACCCATGAGTTCAATCATTTCTTCATGAACAATCTTAATAACATGTTGTGCCGGTGAAAGGGATTCAAGGACCTCCTGTCCGATCGAACGTTCCTTAACTTTGGCCACGAAGTCCTTGACTACCTTAAAGTTAACATCCGCCTCCAGTAAAGCAACACGAACTTCTCGCATGGCCTCACTGACATCTGCTTCCTTTAATTTACCTTTTCCTTTAAGCCGCTTAAATGTTTCTTGGAGTTTTTCGCTTAGTCCTTGAAACATGCCTGTCCCCGCTTTCGATTTGATCCACTTCCCAAAGTCCCACCTCGATAAATGAGAGTTCCGTACTCTTTTGCATTACTGTAAGTAACCACAATAGGGCAAATTCAAACACAGATGCCAAAGTCTGTCTTAGGCTGTAATTACCCACGTATTCTGACCTCTGGCATCTGACTTCCGACCTCTGATTACTGACCTCAGTAAGCCGCGATGTTGGCAAAAACATCTTCAATCATAGTACGTATCTTTTGGTGCCGTTCATAGGCTGCCAGACTAGAAAAATCCAGTTTAGTTAACCCTTGTAATAAAGTCTGAACCTCTATCAACTTCTCACGTTCCGTCCAAAACCTCTGCACAAGTCCTAATTTATCCTCATATTCATCGAGGATCCTTTCTGTGCGTTTGAGCAAATCGTGAATAGCCTGACGGCTGATATGCTCCACTTCAGCGATTTCAGTTAACGAAAGATCTTGTTGATAATGAAGATCCCAAACGTTTCTTTGCTTTTCAGTTAGAAGCGGGCCATAAAAATCAACTAAGAGAGCCCTTTTGGCGAGTTTCTCCATTACAACCCCCTGTAAAGCGTTTTTACTTTACAACGGAATATTAGACTAAATTTTATTGTTTGTCAAGTGTTATTACTTAACATTCAAATCCATTGCAATTCGCTTTGCTCGAGTTTCAGTTTCTTGGCAAACTTTACCTACATCCATTGTCAATAGTCTTCGGTCTTCCATAAGAAACTTACCGTCTACCATCACCGTACGGACGTCTCCAGCATGGGCAGCATAAACCAAATGTGCTGGGATTGAAAAACGAGGATAAAAATGCGGTTGATCCATATCGATCGTGATCAAATCCGCTTTAAACCCTGGAGCCAACACTCCGACATCTTCAAGTCCTAACGTTTGTGCCCCGCCCACTGTTGCCATTTCCAGTACTTCATAGGCGGGAAGTACGGTTGAATTAACTCTAAGTTTTTGTTGGAAGGCTGCTGAGCGCATTTCCCCAAACAGATCAAGATTGTTATTACTTGAGGCACCGTCCGTTCCGAGTCCTACAACAACCCCTTTGGCACGCAACTCAGTAATTGGGGCTGTTCCACTGCTCAGCTTCATATTGCTTTCAGCATTATGTGCGACACAAACGTTCTGACGAGCTAAAATTTCTATATCCTCTGCAGTTAAGTGCACACAGTGAGCCGCCACAACATGCCCACTAAAAAGCCCCAGCTCATCCAACCATTGGACAGGGGTCTTTCCGTACTGTTCTCTCACAATGTTAATCTCATCTTGAGTCTCCGCCACATGAATATGAACTCCTACCTTCAAGCGGTCAGCCTCAACTTTAACCTTTTTAAGATAGTCTGCTGAGCAAGTATAAGGGGCGTGAGGACCAAACATAATACTCAACCGCCCATCACCCGTTCCATGATACCGGCGTACTAATTCAATGTTTTCTTGTAAAGCACGTTCCCCGTTAGGCCCATTCCCAATCAGCCCTCGAGAAAGCACAGCTCGGGTCCCAGCAAGGAGTACCGCACTTGCAACTTGATCCATCGAAGCATACATGTCGAGCATCGTAGTAGTTCCAGAACGGATCATTTCGCAAAGTGCTATGGAGGTTCCCCAATAAATATCCTCATCTGTCAATTTATCTTCGAAAGGCCATATTTTTTCATTAAGCCACGGCATTAGCGGCAGATCATCTGCATAACCCCTGAGAAGCGTCATGGCCGCATGAGTGTGAGTATTAATTAAGCCAGGCATAACCACATCATTAGGTAATTCCAAAATTCGTTCAGGCTCAAAACCGGCCGGCGCAGAGCCCAGCACTCCTACTGAAACAATTTTGTCATCCTCAATACAAATTTCCCCCTGAGGAAAAAACGCATCTGCTCCAGTCATGGGTAAAACCATAGCATGAATTAAAATCTTAGTCATAGTCTTTTGTCTCCTTACAGCCGTCATCAAGATTAAGATTCACGGCTTAGACTAAGGGATTACTCCCTCTAAATCAAGATCGAACCATCAATTTAAGGAGATTAACTGAATAAGGCGCGGACACTATCCCTTTTTCAGTTATTATTCCGGTAATATATTTAGCTGGAGTAACGTCAAACGCCGGGTTAAATACATTAACCTCTTCTGGTGCAATTGCTACCCCAAAGCATTCTCTGATTTCCTTAGCAGGCCGTTCTTCGATCGGAATTTCTTGGCCGCTCGCTACTTTTAAATCAATAGTAGACGTTGGCGCCGCTACATAAAACGGAATGCCGTGAGCGTGCGCCAAGACAGCTACAGAATAAGTTCCGATCTTGTTAGCTGTATCCCCGTTAGCTGCGATTCGGTCCGCTCCTACAATCACAAGGTCGACCTTTCCTTGTTGCATTAAATACCCGGCCATATTGTCCGTTATAAGGGTCACTGGAATCTTGTCTCGCTGAAGTTCCAACGCAGTTAGACGTGCCCCCTGTAATAGTGGACGCGTTTCATCTGCATAGACATGAATCATTTTACCAGCCGTATGAGCAGTTCGAATAACCCCTAGGGCAGTTCCATATTCCACAGTAGCTAAGGCCCCTGCATTACAATGAGTTAGAATATTAGCTTTGTCCGGGACAATCTCATTTCCATGTTCCCCAATAAGACGGTTCATGCGGCGATCATCTTCGGCAATCCGACCCGCTTCTTCAGTCAAGACCCGGCGTACATCCTCTAAATCATCCATATCCCAACATTCACGCAATCGATCTTCCATTCTTCGCAGGGCCCAAAACAAATTGACTGCCGTGGGACGAGTCTCTGCGAGCCTGGCTTGGACCCGTTCCATAAAGTTGGGTAAGCCGTCTCTATCTCCTTCGTACTCTAACGCTCCTAGCACAAATCCATAAGCAACGGCAGCTCCAATAGCCGGTGCACCACGCACTTCCATATTTTCAATAGCTTCTGCTACACCCTCATAAGACACTGCATCCCGATAGACAATCTCTACTGGAAGCTTGCTCTGATCTAATATACGCAAGGCATTCCCTAGCCATTCAATCGATTTCAACGTCCCACCACCTCTCTTAAAATTTACCGACTTCGGCATTTGCCAAGGCACATAGACATTTCTGACTAGGAGTCAATAACTCAAAGGTCGTTTGAATGAGTTGTGCAACGTTTATCTCCAATTCCTTAATGCTCTTCATAACTTCCGCATGGCTTAACGGATGATCAGCAATCCCCGCTGCTTCATTCGTAACCATCCCGATGGAGGCGTAACACATCCCCAGTTCCCGAGCCAACACGACTTCAGGAACACTTGTCATTCCGACAAGGTCAGCCCCAAGGTGCTGAAACATCCGAATCTCTGCAGGAGTTTCAAAACGAGGACCTTCAGTACAAACATAACATGCCCCGTTCTTAACCACAAGTCCCAGATGCTTTGAGGCATCTACAATCAATTGTCGCATTTCGGAACAATAGGGCTCAGTCATGTCCACATGGAGTACCCCTTGTTGCCCACCCTCATAGAATGTCTGTGGACGACTCTTAGTAAAATCCAGAAACTGATCAAGCAACACCAACTCGCCTAAGTGGTAATTCGGGGATAGAGAGCCTACAGCCGCTGTAGCAACGACCTTTCGCACCCCCAGCTCGCGCAACGCCCAAATATTTCCTCGGTAATTGACAAGATGAGGAGGAGTCGCATGGTCTCGACCATGTCGGCTCATAAAAACCAGATCATGCTTACCTAATTTGCTAATAACAGGTTCAACTGTTCCGTAAGGAGTTTCCACAGAGATAACGCGCTGTTCAGTCAGCTCAAAATATTCAAGCCCTGTTCCCCCGATAAGTGCAAAGTTTGTCAGAGCCTACTCCCCCTCATCAAGTTTTTAAGAAAACTTGGCTGGCGCCCGAAGACAATGTCTTCGCACGTGTTAGCTTTCTTGCAGCCACAGGCGCAGGCGGCAGCCTTAGTTGCACTGATGCGCTGGCCATGGATGGCCAAGTGTCCCTGTAGCCATAGATGGCGAGAAGGGACCTTCCAGAAAGTATACAACGAAAGTTATACTTTCTGACTAGTACCAAAGAGTGCAGACGCAAAATCCTCAGGAACGAACGGACGCAGGTCTTCCATTCCTTCACCTATTCCAATCCATTTCACCGGAATATGGGTTTCCCCTTGAATTCCCAGGACAACCCCCCCTTTCGCTGTTCCATCCAACTTCGTCAAAACAATCCCTGTAACTCCCGCAACTTCCTGAAACAACTTTGCTTGTTGCAAAGCATTTTGTCCAGTCGTCGCATCAAGCACCAGCAAAACCTCATGTGGTGCCCCAGGGATTTCTCGATCCATCACCCGTTTAACCTTCCGCAATTCTTCCATTAGATTCACTTTATTATGGAGTCGACCAGCAGTATCCACAATCACAACATCAACATTGCGCGACTTAGCAGCTTGCACCGCATCATAGGCAACCGCTGCCGGGTCAGCCCCTTCTCGTTGCTTGATCACCTCTACACCGGATCGCTCTCCCCAAACTTCCAGTTGGTCTATGGCAGCAGCCCGAAAAGTATCCCCTGCCGCCATTATAACCCTTTTTCCATCCCTTTTTAACCAATTGGCAAGCTTTCCAATCGTCGTAGTTTTACCAACCCCGTTGACCCCAACCACGAGAATAATAGTTGGACCCTGCTTGGCAAAAGTAAGACTTGATTCTTCCCCCAACAACTCTGCAATCAATTCTTGAAGAACCGCTGTAAGCTCATTCGGATCTGAAAGTTTACGCTGTTTAACTTCCTTACGCAACCGTTCAACCAATTCGAAAGAAGTGTTCACACCTACATCTGACCGAATTAACACCTCTTCCAATTCTTCATATAACTCTTCATCAATTTTCTTCCGCCCCGTGAAAACTTCTTCTACTTTTTCAACAAAATTCTGTCGGGTTTTGGTAAGACCTTCTTTAAGCTTTGAAAAAAAACCTGCCATGGTTTAACATCCTCCCTAATCGTGGTTCGTGGTTCGTGGTTCGTGGTTCGTAGTTCGTGGATCGATAAACATGCAACTGATTGCCCTTCGTCTTTTTCGATGCACGAGAACCGATCCCACTCAACAGTCCCCATCTCATCCTGAGGAAGGCGCACATGAAATGTGCCTTCTCCCTAGCAACGTCCCTCTCGTCCCAAGTCCCAGGACGCAGTGTCACACAATCGCGACGTCTTTACATAAGCAGAATAGCAAACTTCCGTTCAAGCGACCCCAGATACGGGGCAGTGTACAGGGTCCCTTCTCGCCGTCCATGGCTACAAGGACACTAGTCCATCCATGGCCGTCGGATGTACACTGCCGTCAGTGAGCCAAGGACGGCTCATCTGACGGGAACCCCGCTCCCCAAAGCCAAGAGCTTGAACGGTTAGTTTGCTCTGCGTCGTATGACCGAGGGCTGCGGCTTAGGCACGACATCTAAGCAATCCCAACCGTCTCCTGCCGCCCATCCAGCTTAACAGAAAGCAACTTGGAAACCCCAGATTCCTCCATGGTTATTCCATATAAAACATCGGCTGATTCCATCGTTCCTTTACGGTGAGACACCACAATAAACTGAGTCGAACCTGATAATCGGTGAATATATTGGGCAAATCGCTGAACATTTGCATCGTCCAGTGAAGCTTCAATCTCATCCAAGATACAAAAAGGACTTGGTTTAACTCTCAAGAGAGCAAACAAAATGGCAATTGCAGTTAAGGCCCGTTCTCCTCCCGATAGAAGGGACAGGAGCTGTGGTCTTTTACCTGGAGGCTGAGCTATAATCTCAACGCCCGTTTCCAGGATAAGTTCTGGGTCGACTAATTGAAGCTCGGCGTGTCCGCCATCAAAAAGTTCTTTAAATACTTCTTGAAAAGCCTTATTCACAGCATTAAAACTTTCAATAAATCGTTCACTCATCGTCTTATCAAGTTCGGATATCAATTGACGCAAAGTCTGGTTAGCTTCCACCAAATCATTTTGCTGGGCTAACATAAATTCTCGTCGTTTAAGGATTTTAGGATATTCTTCAATAGCAGCTTGGTTGATAGGACCTAATTCCTCAATTTGCCGTTTGATATCTTGAACTCTTTTCCACAGAACGGCCCTTTCTTCTTCGGTCTGATAAAGCATCCCCTCTTCCCAGGTCAGGGAGAATTCTTCAGCTAACCGATTTAACCCAGCATCACATTCCGTTTCCCAACGAACAACACGTATTTCATGAGCATGTAGACGCTGTTCAAGTGTATGCGCCCCCTGGCGCAAGGTATTAATCTCCTGCTCGAATTCAACGACGCGGCCAGATAGCCCTTCTCGGGACTGTCTGGATTGCATCAGGTCATACTGCTGCCCTTCTTGGACTTTGGCATGGTCCACAAGCTGTTGGCTCAACGACTCTAATTCCTCTTCAACGTTCCGACGGGTCTGCTCAATACTAACCTTCTTCTGCCTCTTCTCTGTAAGATTTAATTCGCTTTCACGAATTCCTTTACGCTCTTGCACCAGTTGGTCCATGCATTGAGTTAATTCTTGCTCCCACTTAGCAAGCTGGATCTTATCCTGGGTTAGTTTTTCTACGTAAATTTCGATCTCTTCAGCCACAGTTTTAGCTTCAGACTCTCTAAGATTAAACTCCTCACGCAAATGAACCGAGGTCTTTTCCGCGGCTTCCATACGTTCCGTTAAACTAGCTAAACGGATAAGCAGTTCGTTCTTTTGCTCTGCAGTTTCCCCATGCCGCAAACTTAAACCCAACAAATCTCCTGCCAACCTTCGAATCTGACTCAGCACGTTTTCGTGCAACGCTCTAAGCTTAACCTGTAGGTCTCGCTCATTGCGCAGTTTCAAGCCTGTTATCTCAATATTTTCTTGAAGTTCTCTTTGTCGTTTATCATTTGCTAAGCATTCCTGTTCTTTTTGGGCTAAGTCTTTTTCCAATTGTACTAAGCCGACACGAAGAGTCTCGATTTCACGAGACCTTGCGAGTAGATTTCCACCTTTACGCTGAATACTTCCACCACTAATAGAGCCACCCGGATAAACCTGGTCTCCCTCCAAAGTCACAATCCGCAACTTATATCCAGATGCTCTCGCAATCCGAGTTGCTGCCTCCATATCGGTAACAACCACAATACGGCCCAAAAGGAACTCCATCGCGGGTCGATATGACTTAGTATAAGTAACCAGGTCGACGGCAAGTCCGATATATCCGCCGTCCTTCTCTACCGCTTGGTTCACAGACATTCGGTATCCTTGAATAACATCGAGAGGAAGGAAAGTTACTCGTCCTAATTGATGTGTCTTCAAATAAGCAATAGCTTTTTTTGCCGACTGTTCATCCTCGGCGATCACATTTTGCATCCCTGCTCCTAAGGCGGTTTCCACAGCGAGCTCATATTTTTCTTCCACCGTGATCAAATCAACAACCGTTCCACAGAGGCCCAGACAATCTTTAACTCCTTTTTTCTTGGCTAGCATTACCTCGCGAACCCCACGTTGATAGCCTTCTAAGGAATCTTCTAAAGATTGCAACGCATGCAAACGGGCTCTGGAGTGATCTGTGAGAGTTTTTTGTTTCTGGAATGCCAAGCCTTTTTCTTGACGCAGGGCTTTCAGCTTATCTAACTCCAACTTTAGCCCCGACTCTTCTTTTTCAGTAACTTGAGCTTGTCCCACTAGCTGAAGCAGTTCTTTTTCCTGATTACTGCCAGTTTCAACCAAGGACTTATGTTCTTTATCTTTTATCTCTTGCTCTTGTTCTATGTGAGAAACTTGCTGTTCAAGAGAGGCAAGAGTATGACGCGTACCTGTCAATTCATTCGACCAATTGGCTTGCTCTGTCAGTGCTTGGAAAAGGTCGGTTTTTAGCCGCTCAATATCCTTCGCTAATGTATTTTCTCTTATCTCAGACAGTCTCTGTTCTTGGGCATTTACTTTCAGCTGAGATTCTTCAACAGTATGCTTTAAAACCGCTTGTTTTGCGACAAGAGTTTTGATCCGCTCCTGTAAATGGTTGATTCTCCCCTCATCCCCGAGGATCTCTTGGGTTAAACTTGCCGTTTGCTCGTCAAAATAATTAAAGCGTTCTTGACGAAGATTTTGGTCATGTTTCAAGGAATTTAAAGCCTGTTCGGCTTGGAAAACCCTTTCTTGTTTCTGCTGTATCTCATCATCTATTTGTTGCAGTTCATCCTTTAGCTTTAGATTCTGAGTTTCCTTAAGTCCTAAGCTAGCTTGAGTTTCCATGACACTGGCTTGCAAGATTTCTAAATCCTGCGCAGCTTTTGATAACTTTTGCTTAACCTCAGAGATGTCAAGCACAACCGCCTGAATTTCTATGCGTTTTTGCTCATTCGAAAGAGCAAGGCTCTGTTCGGCCACTTGGGCTTGGGCAGCCAGAGGAGTCAGTTGCCCCTCAATTTCTTGTACAATATCGTCAATGCGTTGGAGATTCAGTGTCGTAGCATCCAGACGCTTTAAAGCTTCGCGCTTTCTGGAGCGATACTTAGTAATCCCCGCCGCCTCTTCGATTAGTGATCGGCGTTCTTCTGATTTCAGGGTTAAAATTTCCTCAACCCGCCCCTGCCCAATGATCGAAAATCCTTCTTTTCCAGCTCCCGTATCCATAAATAGTTCTTGAATGTCTTTTAGTCGGCAAGCCGCTTTATTGATGAGATATTGCCCATCCCCATCACGATAGACTCTTCGGGTAATCGTGACTTCCCGAAAGTCCAACGGAAATATTCCAGTCGTATTATCAAAAATCAGGGAAACTTCAGCCATTCCAACAGGACGACGCTGTGTACTTCCTGAAAAAATAATGTCCTCCATTTTGGACCCTCGCAAGCTTTTGGCGCTTTGTTCTCCCAAAACCCAACGAACCGCATCAGCGACATTACTTTTTCCGCTCCCATTTGGGCCTACAATGACGCTTAATCCCTGACCTAGCTCTAACTTAACAGAATCAGCGAACGACTTAAATCCCTGAATATGAATCCCCTTCAAGAAAATCGGGAAATCCTCAGGTTTAGTCATCGTTCTCACTCCCCCAACGGTCTAGGACTTGCTTAGCAGCATGTTGCTCCGCTTCTTTTTTCGTCCTGCCCATTCCTTTCCCCTTCAGGTCCCCTTCGATAAAGACTCCAGCAGTAAAGCATTTATTGTGATCAGGACCTTCTTCCAAAAGGATCTGATAGCTTACCTCTTTTTCTTCCCGTTGTGCTTTTTCCTGTAACACCGTTTTGTAATCCCCGTAATTTCCTTTGGCCACTTCATCAATCGAAGGCTTAAGCAACTCTAAAATTACTCTTCTGGCTTCTTGAAATCCATATTGCAGATAAATCGCTCCGATAACCGCTTCCCACGCATCTGCCAAAATTGAGGGCCTCTCACGACCGCCTGAGACCAGCTCACCCTTACCTAATAACAATTCTTGACCTAACTCAATCTCATGGGCCTTACGAGCTAATGTTGTTTCATTGACAACAGCCGCGCGCATCTTCGTAAGTTCTCCTTCTGGTCGGTCTGGGTAACTTAAATAGAGATATTCTGCAACGACAAAATCTAAAATCGCATCTCCCAAAAACTCTAGGCGTTGATTATTTTCTTTGCCAAACTGTGGATTTTCAAACACATATGAGGGATGGGTTAACGCTGTTGTAAACAGCCGATTTGGCGGAATCCCCAATTCCAATCGTTTAGCCAGCTTAACTCCTGGTTCAAGTTTTAGAGAAGTCAGGGCGTACTTTTTTCGCCCTGACCTCCCTCCTGTTTTCTTGGAGTTCTCAGTAATGTTAGACTTTTTGTCGACCATAGCTTAGATCTCCTTGTCTTTAGGCAATTTCTTCAAGACAATGGTGGCATTATGTCCGCCGAAACCTAACGAATTGGACATCGCTACATTTACTTCTTGCTTGCGAGAGGTATTTGGCACATAGTCCAGATCGCATTCTAAGTCTGGCTCTCCATAGTTGGTTGTGGGCGGAATGACTCCCCGTTCTATGGCCAGCGCGCAAATAACCGCCTCGATCGCTCCGGCAGCTCCCATTAAGTGACCAGTCATAGATTTGGTCGAACTGACAGCTAACTTTGGTGCGTAATCTCCAAAGAGACTTTTAATGGCAACGGTTTCTGTCACATCATTAGGCCCAGTGCCTGTTCCATGCGCATTGATATAATTAACCTCTTCAGTACTTGCCCCTGCATCCTTTAAGGCAAGACGCATCGAACGAATAGCTCCTGCACCCCCAGGGACAGGAGTTGTAATATGGTAAGCATCCGAAGTGCTGCCATAGCCGGCTAATTCGGCGTAGATGTGTGCACCGCGGGCCTTGGCATGTTCCAAGGACTCCAGCACCAATACCCCTGCACCTTCTCCCATGACAAAACCGCTCCGACGTTTGTCGAAAGGACGGCAGGCTTGCTCAAACAGTTCATTTTCGGTTGACATTGCCTTCATTGAGCAAAAACCGGCAAACGCCAGCTTAGTGATTGGGGCCTCTGTCCCTCCACAGAGTACGACATCAGCTTCTCCGCGTTGAATCAATCTTAGCGCTTCACCAATGGCATTAGTTGCTGAAGCACAGGCTGTAACAATCGTCATACTTGAACCTTGCAAGCCAAACTCAATGGATATATGCCCTGCTGCCATGTTACTAATCAGCATCGGAACAAAAAATGGGCTAACCCGACTGCTCCCTTTACTCATCAGCACCTCTTTTTGGTCCTCAAACGATGTCACACCGCCAATTCCACAACCCATAACAGTTCCAATTCGTTCTTTATCTTCGTTTTCTAAATCCAGCTTAGCATCTTGAACCGCCATCTTAGCTGCTGCTATGGCAAATTGGGCAAAGCGATCCATGTGGCGACTCTCTTTTTTGCTAACCCAATCCGTTGGTTCGAAGTCTTTGACCTCTGCAGCAACCTTCGTAGGCAAATCAGTCGTATCAAAACGTGTCAACTGCCCGATTCCAGATTTTCCTTCCATTAGACTATTCCAAAATTCATCTAGGCCGTTTCCCAAGGGAGAGATTACACCCATCCCCGTAATAACTGCACGATGCACACCTATTCCTCCTTAACGCTGAGTATTTCTTTTTTTATATCTTCAAAAATCTCATGCACAGACAAGACCTCATTAATCTTATGAACTTTAGCCCCTGAAAAGATAAGGCCTTCCCGAACATTCCCCGTTTGCGCCTTAACTAAGCGACTCATAATACAGAAGTTTCCCTCACACTGTTTTAGGCAACCCATGCATTCCGTTGGCGTGACGTCTACTTTTTCATCGAGCAATTGGGTGAAGGGGCTCTTTATCCCTCGCGCCAACATTCCAACAGGACTATGAATAAAAATGACATCCTCTTCTTTAGCCTTTAACATTTCCGCTTTCCAAGCGAGAGCTGCACTGCTCTCTTCACTGAGTGCAAACCGAGTTCCCATTTGTACTCCATCTACGCCCAGCTTCAACATCTTAGCTACACCTTGTCCGTCGATAACTCCACCCGCGCCAATAACAGGAATGCTAACCGCAGCCACGACCTCCGGAAGAATATCGTAGATGGAACGATCCGTCCCTAAATGCCCTCCAGCCTCTGCCCCTTCTACAACTACGGCAGCCGCACCCAGCTTTTGGGATAATTTTGCAAGTTTTGCGGAGGACACAATTGGCACAACCGGAATATCTTTTTCCTTGCCCCAAGTAAACATGTCCCGTGAAAAACCTGCCCCCGATACCAAAAGATCAATTTTTTCTTCAAAGGCAGCATGGACTAATTGGGCAAATTCTCGGACAGCAAACATAATGTTCACTCCGATAATCCCTTTGGTACGTTTCCTTGCTTCGCGAATTTCCGCTTTAAGCTCCTCTACAGACAGACCACTGCCTGCGATAATTCCGATTCCGCCCTCTTCCGCTACCGCTGCAGCGAGAGGAGCCATAGATATTCTTACGGCCATTCCTCCTTGAATAACAGGAATCCTAGCCACTAAATTGCCAATACGAAGGTCGGGTATTTTCACAATCTTTCCCCCTGTTCAGAGTTCTGCCCCTTTTCAATTCTTACGAGTAACAAAGTTTGTACGCATCTATTTGAACACCCTTTATCTTTATCGTGGTTCGATATTCGTGGTTTGTGGTTCGAATTTCAGATATCACCCTACGAATATCAATAATAAAATCAACCCTCAAGCTACTTAGATCAGATCACTTAAAACTTAACCTAATGGTTAGAAGTCTTATCTAAAGTCAGCTTTTTTGGCTTAATTTCTTGGATAAAGGAGAAATAAAAACTCTTAAAAGAAAGTCCCGCATTGAATACGGGACCTTTTTGTGTTTATTTGTTTTCCGTGATGTAGTTCACTGCATCTCCGACCGTTCGGATTTTTTCGGCTTCCTCATCCGGAATATCCAAGTCGAATGCCTCTTCTAGAGCCATAATCAATTCTACAATGTCCAAAGAATCTGCATTTAGCTCTTCAAAGGAGGTCTCCGGGGTAATAGTGGCTTCATCTACCCCAAGTTGCTCGACGACGATGGCTTTCACTTTATCGAAAACTCCCATGCTGCTTCTTCACCTCCTCTCAAAAATTAATCATAAGAACCTTTACATTTCCATACCCCCATCAACACTCAAGGTCTGTCCTGTCATATAGGAGGCCTCTGGGGACACAAGGAACCGCACTACGCAGGCGACATCTTCAGGACGCCCTATACGGCCGAGCGGAATTCCTCGTAAAATGTCAGTTTGCATCCCCTCTGGTAATGTCCCCGTCATATCCGTTAAAATATACCCCGGTGCAACCGCATTAACTCGAATTCCACGAGAGGCAAATTCCTTAGCAACAGACTTCGTAAAACCGATAATCCCGGCTTTAGCCGCCGCATAATTGGCTTGCCCTGCATTTCCTGAAAGACCTACCACCGAAGAAATATTAACAATAACCCCTGACCGTTGCTTAAGCATTCCTTTGCTTACCGCCTTGGTACAGAGAAAAACTCCTTTTAGATTGGTTGCCATGACTGCATCCCAATCTGCTTCTTTCATGCGAAGGAGGAGTGTATCACGTGTAATCCCAGCATTGTTAACAAGAATATCAATCTTGCCGAATTGCTCTAAGGTTGTTCGTATCAAGCGATCTACATCAGCCTGTTGGCTCACATCCGCCTGTACAGCCACAGCTTCTCCGCCGGCAGCACGGATCAACTCGACAGTTTCCTCGGCTTTATCAGAACGACCGGCATAATTGACAACTACTTTTACACCCGCAGTTGCCAGTTCCAAGGCTATGGCCCGCCCAATTCCTCGTCCGCTCCCAGTAACAATGGCTACGCTGTCTTTCAGCATCATTTTAACGACTCTCCTTCAAATATGCAAGTGACATTTCCAGGGACGCCTTATCTTCTACGCGGAGAAGATGGGTTTCAGGGGCAATCTTCTTAACTAAACCGGTTAAGACTTTCCCTGGCCCGCACTCTATGAAGGTATCGACACCCAGTTCAAGAAGATTGCGGACGGATTGTTCCCATAAAACAGCACCACTGACCTGCTCGACCAGTGTTTTAACAGTTCGTTCCGGGGAGATAACCTCTTGCCCATCAACATTTGCAATGACAGGACAACGCGGGGTTTGCCAAGCTGTTCCCTCTAAAACCAGGCGCAGTTCTTCTCCCATTTTCTCCATCAAACGAGAGTGAAACGGCCCACTCACGTTTAGAGGTATAGCACGTTTGGCCCCTAAATTTTTCGCCGCCTCTATAGCATAAGCTACTGCAACTTTTTCTCCAGAAACAACCACTTGTCCTGGACAGTTATAGTTGGCCGGGGCTACTATCCCCTGCTCTGATGCCAAGCGACAGGCTTCCTCAACTTTATCAGTTGACAGTCCCAGGATGGCAGCCATCCCTCCCTCACCGTCCGGAACCGCTCCTTGCATAAGCTCACCCCGTGATCTTACCACGCGTAAAGCCTCTGCAAAATCCAGACTGCCTGCAGCGACATGCGCTGAGTACTCACCCAGGCTGTGCCCAGCAACATAGTCCGCTTCAATTCCTGCATCGCGAAGTTGCTGCCAAGCCACCACGCTTACGAGCAATATTGCCGGTTGGGTATTTACCGTCTTTTGAAGTTCCTCTTCCGGACCCGCTTCTATCATCGAGATGAATTTACTTCCTAAAATTTTACGTGCTGTCTCCAGAGCCTTCTCTCCACTTGGAGTCTGAAAGAGCTCTCTACCCATTCCAACGTATTGAGATCCTTGTCCCGGAAAAACAAAGGCAAGTTTACTCAAATTAGGCCCTCCTATCTCCGAACCGTGACACGAGACGCTCATATTCCTGTTCCGCAGATTGCATAATGTCCTGAATAATCTGCGCTGCAGGTTCGATGCATCTTACTGCTCCAGCAACTTGACCAGCCATAATTGAACCATTTTCTATGTCTCCATCCACCATAGCTAAGCGCAATTTCCCAATACCCAGTTTCTCAAGCTCGGCAGCCAACATTCCTTCCCGTTCATGTTGATCCATTTCACGTGTAAAGCGATTATCTAAACAACGAACAGGATGACCCGTTGAACGTCCGGTAATAACAGTAGAGCGATCTTTGGCTTTAAGAATTCTGTCTTTAATAAGTTGAGAAATCGTACACTCTTCTGCGCACATAAAGCGCGTTCCCATTTGTACCCCTTCTGCTCCAAGGGCTAAAGCTGCCACCAAACCTCGGCCATCCACGATCCCTCCGGCAGCTATAACTGGAATTTTTACAGCATCGACTACTTGAGGAACCAGCGGCAGGGTTCCAATCTCACCGATATGTCCGCCCGACTCCATTCCTTCTGCAATGAGTGCGTCAACCCCAGCCTTTTCCAGACGCCTTGCCAAAGCGACCGAAGCCACCACCGGAATCACCTTTGTCCCGACTTCTTTAAGTTTTGGCACATATTTCCCAGGGTTCCCAGCTCCTGTAGTGATCACAGGCACACGCTCTTCCAAAATAACCTGCATTACTTCATCCACAAATGGGGACATAAGCATGACGTTAACTCCATATGGTTTATTCGTAATCGCTTTCACTTTGCGGATTTCTTCACGCAACCAGTCTGCAGGCGCCTGTCCCGAACCAATAATGCCTAAACCACCACTCTCCGAGACCGCTGCAACCAATTCTCCCGTCGAAACCCAAGCCATTCCCCCTTGGAAGATAGGGTAATCGATTCCGATTAGTTCACATATTCGTGTTTTTATCATACTTCTAAGCCTACTTTCGTCCATTTCAAAACACACGCGCCCCAAGTTAGTCCCGTGCCGAAACCTGCCATCACGATAATATCCCCCTCTGCAATACGTCCCGATTTGAACGTTTCATCTAAAGCGACTGGAATAGACGCGGCTGACATATTGCCATACTTATCTAAATTTACAACCACTTTATCCGGAGAAATACCAAGTCGTCTAACAGCCGCATCTACAATTCTAATATTGGCTTGGTGCGGTATAAGAAGATCCACATCCTCGATTTTTAAATTAGCATTCTTCAGAACTTTAACTGAAACTTCGCCCATAACTCGGACGGCGAATTTATAGACTTCCTTGCCCTCCATCTGAAGAGTGTGCAGATTTTTCTCGACAGTTTCAAGACTTGCAGGATACATAGAGCCCCCAGCCGGTTGACTTAGTAAAGCACCACCCGAACCATCAGAGCCTAATTCGAAACCTAAAAAGCCAAAACCCTCTTTTACAGGTTGCAAAACCGCGGCTCCTGCACCATCTCCAAAAAGGATACAAGTCGAACGATCTTTCCAGTTGAGCACCTTGCTTAAGGTTTCCCCGCCAATGACGAGCACTGTTTTATACATCCCTGTAGCAATAAACTGGCTGCCTGTCACCACTCCATAGATAAATCCACTGCATCCCGCTTCCAGATCAAAGCCTGCCGCATTTCTGGCTCCTAAACGGTCTGCTACAAGGCAAGCAGTGGCTGGAAATGCATAATCCGGGGTTATCGTAGCTACGATAATCAGATCGACCTCCTCAGGGGCGATTTGGGCATCTTCTAAGGCCTTCAACCCTGCTTGATAACACAATTCAGAAACAGGCATGTCCTTCGGGGCAATATGGCGTTGCTTGATCCCTGTACGCGAAATAATCCATTCGTCATTGGTGTCCAAAAACTGTTCAAAATCTTTATTAGTTACAATGTTTTCAGGAACATATGATCCTATCCCCACAATTCCCACACTACGCATCAATCGCAGTCCTCTTTTCTCATTCACTAGTCAGCTCAAACCTACTTAGGGAGATCTTCTCGAATTTGTTCAATCAAGTTCACTTGCACACACTCTCGAGCTACCCGAATAGCATTAAATATTGCCTTGGCTTTTGAACTCCCGTGGCAAATAATGCTGATTCCATTAACCCCAAGCAGTGGCGCTCCACCATACTCCGAATAGTCCATCATCTGGGCAATCTCTTTTAACCCCGGCTTCACAGCCAGTGCACCTAGTTTACGAACCATGTTTGAAGTAATCTTCTCCTTAATCTGCTCAAACAATACCCCAGCTAGCCCTTCTGCTGTTTTTAATAGGATATTTCCTGCAAACCCTTCACAAACAACTACATCCGCTCGTCCATAGGGAACATCCCGCCCCTCTACGTTGCCGATAAAATTTAATGGGCTGGCTTTTAACAGCGGATAAGCCTTTTGGGTCAGCTCATTTCCCTTTCCTTCTTCGCTTCCTACATTAAGCAGACCGACGCGGGGATTCTGAATTCCTAAGATTTTCGTCGCATAAACACTGCCCATCAGCCCGTATTGGCAAAGTTGTTCAGGCGTTGCATCCATGTTTGCCCCTACATCGAGAATAAGTTTCCCACCTTCTGGAGTCGGCAGAATAGTAACAATGGCCGGACGTTCAATCCCCTTGATACGTCCCAAGCCTAAAAGTGCAGCAGCCATTTGAGCTCCAGTGCTTCCGGCACTGACTACTGCATCAGCTTCACCTTGTTTAACCAAGCGGGTAGCAACGACAATAGAGGAATCTTTTTTCTTACGCACCGCATTAGCCGGATGCTCATCCATCTCTATAACCTCTGAGGCTTCATAAAGAGATACATTTCCAGGCAAAGTGCCTCCTGACAGAAAAGTTTGAATCCGCTCCTTTTGCCCTACTAGTATAAGCTGAACATCCGGGCTTGATTTTGCGGACATCATCGTCCCTTTAATGATCTCTTCCGGAGCATAGTCCCCGCCCATTGCATCCACAGCAATTCTCATTTATTCCACCTCCTTTTCCCACGAATCTGCGGAATCCTCTATCGCAAAAAGAATCCAATTACCCTTAAGCACTTCCTCCGAACCAACACTGACTAATATTTGAACCCAGTATTTATTCTGTTTACGTTTAAGCACCATTCCTTTTGCGATAACAACTTCGCCCAACTGAACAGGCCTTATAAATTTTAATTCGACACTTCCAGTCAAAGCCACTTTAGCATCGACTAGAGCAATGGCGAGGGAATTTGCTTGAGCAAATAAATAATGACCGCGAGCTACTCTTGCTTTTGTCAAAACCATACTCTCATCAATCATCAGCTTTGAACAAGCTCTCTCTCCAATTACAAGTTCGAGTAATTCTCCGATTAGCTCCTGATCATCTAATGACTTTAAGGTTGAATACGCCTCTTGAGCCACAGCACGGGTTCGTTCTCGGAGTTCTGGTATCCCCAATTCTCCGCGATCTAAACGAATAGTTGAGACACTCACCTTAAACCGCTCAGAAAGCTCCTCGTCCGTAGAAAATGGGTTTTTCAAGAGCGCTTCACCTAAGAGTTTGCGGCGTTCTTCTTTACTGTATCGAGCCATCTAAATCACCATTTCTCATCTTGCATATTTCTAAGTATAGAGTGCAATGCGCAAACCATTATAATTAACCTACTACAGTGAGTTTCGAAGCCACAGGTTCGTACTTCGTTCATCGTACTTGGAACCTCGATTTAGTACCTGGTCACAATTATAAACTATCTTATCACGCTTATCAAGAAATAACCCTGTCGAATTACTTCCTGCCCTTCGACATAACTAAATAAACAAAAAACAAAGAGCCCCTCAATATGAAGAGCTCTTTGTTCTTTTCCGTGCCAAACCTTAAGATTCAATAGCAATAACTGCCTTGGAATTATAAAACCCACAGCTAGGGCAAATATAATGCGGCATTTTTGGTTTATGGCATTGGGGGCATTCGATGTGGTTTGGTGCAGTTAGTTTCCACATAGCCCGACGTTTACGAACCCTTGACTTTGACTGTCGATGTTGCGGAACACCCATAATTACACCCCCTTTATTTTTTCTGAACTTAATCAGTCATTGGATTGCCACTTGGCCAGTGCTGCTAACCGGGGGTCAACTGTACCTTCCCCGCAATTACACGGGGTTAGATTTCTATTTACACCACAGTTTGGGCATAGCCCATGACACTCTGCTGAACAAACAAACTTCATCGGTAAAGCTAACACAATTTGCTCAAAAATACGATCCTTTATATCGATCTCATCTTTGTCCAAAAGGAGCGCTGTCTCAAGGAGATCTTCAGTAGCTAAAGTTCGAAACGCCCACTCATCTTCGTAATAAAGATCTAAGGGATAAACGAACGACTCTAAACAGCGTCCACACGTTGCTTTGAGTTCTGTGTGAATAGTTCCTTTTACCAGCATAGCTCTACTGGTGTTGTTCACCTGAAGTTGCACATGTACCGGCGCTTGAAATGAGAGGGCTTCTATTCCCAAATCGAAGGTAGAAAAATCCTCCATTAAATCATAATGGACACTTTCTCCACCGCTGTGACGAACCTGGGCTACATTCACTTTCATAATACCACCCCAATACACATTCATTATTATAGTTGGCACAATTTTCTTTGTCAAGGAAAACTCTTTACACTAGTGTAATTGCTTTGGATTTATTGTATTAAGTCATGAGTCTCCAGAGCAATCATCAGTTCCTCGTTAGTCGGAATTACCAAGACACGGCAACGGGCGTTGGGTTTGGAAACATCTACTTCTTCACTTCTGACCTTATTTTTCTCCGAATCAAGGTCTACTCCTATATAATCCAGGTTCTTACAGATAGCTTCTCGCATGGCCGAAGAGTTTTCTCCGACTCCTGCCGTAAATATAATCCCATCAACCCCACCTAATACGGCGGCATAAGAACCAATGAATTGACGGACATCGTGTTCAAAAATATCTAAGGCAAGCCGTGCGCGTACATTACCTTGTCCCGCTGCCACTTCAATATCTCTGAAATCACTGCTTATTCCTGAGACCCCTAATGCACCGCATTTTGTATTCAGAAAGTCATTCATTTGATCTACGGTAAAATTCTCTCTGCACATGATATAGGTAACAATCGCCGGATCCAAAGCACCTGAGCGCGTTCCCATCATAAGCCCGTCCAAAGGAGTAAAGCCCATAGACGTTTCAATCGATTTCCCGCCGCGTATGGCACATATGGAGGCGCCATTACCTAAATGACAGCTGATCAGCTTCAGCTCGCTGAGCGGTTTCCGCAGAAGGACGGCTGCACGTTGACTGACATACTTATGAGATGTCCCGTGGAAGCCATATTTTCGAATCCCATACTTTTTATAATACTCATAAGGCAATCCGTATATATAACTTTTAGGCAACATGGTTTGATGAAAAGCAGTGTCAAAGACTGCCACTTGAGGAACTCCAGGCATCATCTTTTGACAAGCCATAATCCCGGCTATATTGGGAGGATTGTGAAGGGGTGCAAGCTCAACACATTCTTTAAGGGCTTTCATAACATCATCATCAATAAGCACGGATTTGGAAAATTTTTCACCCCCGTGAACTACGCGATGCCCTACCCCGCAGATGTCCTTTAAGTCTTTTAAAGCACCATATTGTGGAGAGACTAATGCCTCCAACACGAGTTTAATAGCTACGGTATGATTTCCAATCTCAGCTTGAATTACCTCTTTTTCTCCAGATCCTGTTCGATGGGTAAGTACTGACCCAGGAAGACCTATCCGTTCGACCAAACCTTTCCCTATAGCATTCTTCGTGGCCATGTCAATTACCTGATATTTTAGCGAAGAGCTTCCACAATTAATTACTAGAATCTTCATTTTTTATACCCCTTTGTAATTTTCCGAGCTCAAGAAGTTTTACAAGTATTAGTAAACTATAGTCTTCCCCGAAAAACGTATTTTCCACTTACTTAATGGCTCCATTTCTTTCCACAAAAGTTGTTTCATTGTTTCATAAAAGAGTGTAGCACAAAATCTAAGCTTTTTTAACCCCTTACGCCATTATTCTCTTAATCTCAGAACATTTCGTCAACGCTATGTTCCGTCCAAGCCGAATCCCTTCTTCAGCCCGGTCAAACTGAAAACTCCCAATATGACCGATATCTGGTTGCAACAATAAATCTGCACCATGACATTGCGTACGAAATACTTCGTCTTCCAAAATCTCGATGGATTGCAACAAGATGTCCATTGCGGTGCTCAGTTTATTTGCCAATCCCTTTTTCACATCCACTGCTAAAACCTTATCGGCTCCCATTTCCCGAGCAACATGTACTGGTAAACGATTTTTAACTGCACCGTCAACTAGAAGACGACCTTGATAACGATAGGGCTTAAAAAATCCTGGAATTGAAATGCTTGCCCGAACAGCCTGGGCTACACTCCCCTCGCGAAATACGACAAGTTCCCCTGTTTCAAGATCTGTCGCTACGATGGCCAAGGGAATTTTGAGATCCGCAAATGACATATCTTTAGTCAAGAGGCGAATTACTTCAAGAATCCTATCCCCTTTTATCAGTCCTTCTTTAGAGACAGCCGGGTCTAATATCTTCTTGGCAAACCCTGGATAGGTCAACAGGCGTTCGATGCGATAAAGATCCATTCCAGCGCACCACAAAGCACCGAATATAGCTCCTGCACTACACCCGACCACCAAGTCCATGCTTATCATTTCTTCATCAAGAACTTGCAGAAACCCTAAATGAGCAAACCCCCGCGCACCTCCGGCACCCAAAACAAGTCCTTTTATTGGATTCATTTGATTTTCCCTCCCTGTGACTTCTAGGGCCCGGCATTCTTCCATATAAATTATGAAGGAAGGTGTGTTTTCATGTCCAATGTTATCCGTGTCCTTGCCTTAAGTTTACTCGCCCTCGGTATGTTTATCTATCCGCAAGAAGTACTTAGTTCTGCCGGCGGAGGATTGACCCTATGGTGGCGATTCGTCCTCCCTGCCTTGCTCCCTTTTTTTATACTTTCTGAACTCCTGATGGCTTCGGGATTTGTTCATTTTCTGGGCGTTCTTCTGGAATCGTTTATGCGTCCAGTCTTTCGCCTTCCTGGTAAAGCAGCCTTTGTTGTGGCCATGGGCTATACTTCGGGATTTCCTATGGGAGCAGTGCTCACCGCCAGACTTCGCAATGACGGAGAAATAACTCGCGAGGAAGGGGAACGTCTCTTAGCCTTCACGAATAACCCCAGCCCTGGATTTATGTTTGGTGCTGTAGCCTCCGGCATGCTTGGGAAGCCAACACTGGGAATACTATTAGCTGGCTCTGTCTATCTAGCTAACTTAATTGTTGGGTTTTTGTTTCGATTTTATCGGGTAACTCCTGGACCCCAACACACTGCCTCATTCCCTTCAATTAAACGGGCATGGCAGGAAATGAAAAATGCCCAGACCCGAGATAAGCGCACGTTTGGGCAAGTCCTAGGAGATGCCATTAGGCAGAGTACAAACACAGTTCTTATGGTAGCTGGATTTATGGCTATTTTTTCGGTAATCCTTCGACTTTTAAACCTCTGGCACATTACCTTAATATTAGCAAGTTTAAGCCATAGTATTATTCGAATCATTGAAATTCCTGTTCTTCAAGCCTTTTTTAATGGTCTTTTTGAAATGACGCTAGGCTGTCAGGAAGCAATACAAGCCCTTTCCATGCTCGATCAGCAAGTAGCCCTCCTCGCTCTCCTCATGGGCTGGGGTGGACTTTCCGTCTTCGCTCAAGTCGCTGGATTAATTAGCGGTACAGATTTGCGTTTCTCCTCATTCCTGATAGCAAGAGTTCTTCATGCACTTATTGCACTCGGACTGAGCCGACTCTTCCTCCAAGTTGCTGAGGTACCCGCCTGGACCATGCCTGTCCGAATTGCTGACCCCTCCGTGTTTTTCTGGAATACTTGGCACATAAGTTCTCTTGTGTTTATGGGGTGCATGTCTGTTCTTGCCATCCTTGCTTTTGTTGGAGTTCGCAGATCAAGAACCTAATACAAGGAAAAAAGAGTGAGATTTACTCACTCTCCTCAATTTCAGACTTTCCCATTCGCTCTTCTTTGGCTAATCCCTTTAATTCTTCTCGATTTTTACGTAAGGATTGAAGAGTTTCATACAAGCTCTGCTCTACATGTTTTAGCATTTCATCAGCGTATTGAACCGCCCCAGTTTTTACTTCACGCGCAAAAGTTTGTGCTTGTCTAACTATATCTTCACCATAGTCTTGAGCCTGCTTTACCACTTCATTTTCCAAGGCCATCTTATCAACATATGTTTTCCCTTGATCCAGAAGTTTCTGTGCTTCTGCCTGAGCTTCATCTAAAATACGTTGACGTTCTTTTAAAACCCATTTAGCATTTGTAATTTCTTCAGGTAAGGCCGCACGCACACGATCCAGTAATTCAAAAATTACTGCATCATCCACTAAAACCTTTCCCGTCATCGGAATCTTAGTTCCATGATCAACAATTTCTTCCACTTCATTAATTAAACTCTGAATATCACTTTCCACTTATATCCTCTCCCTCGTCATACATCCATTCTCTGTAGGTACCATATTTTTGTGTCACCGTATTCCGCTGTTTTACGAATTTCAAACGGATAAAGGTCATCCGTTAACTTTTCGTCTTTAGCCGTCTCAGCGATGATAACTCCATCAGCCGATAAATAAGAGTATTCCTTCAAGGATTGGAGAACCTTTGGAATAAGTTCCTGTCGATAAGGAGGGTCTAGAAAAATAAGATTAAAAACTTCATCTGGATATCTATGTATGAACTTGAAAGCATCCATTAAAAGAAGTTTGGACTTCTGGCTAACCCCTACTTGTTCGAGATTTTTCCGTATAACTTGATACGCATCATAGTTTTTTTCCACCAGCACTGCCTCACTCGAGCCACGGGAAAGGGCTTCAATCGCCAAGTTTCCTGTTCCGGCGAAAAGGTCTAACACACGAGAATTCAATACCTTGTCTCCTAAAACGCTAAAAATAGCACCCTTCACTTTATCTGAGGTCGGGCGCGTATGTAATCCTTCTACCGCCTTAAGTTGTCGTCCACGCATTTCTCCTGCAATAATCCGCATAAAGCCCTCCAAGCTACATTATAGCAGTTATAAATTTTAACTGCTACAAAGACTTGCAATATAATTTGATTTTCGTATATCTGGCGTTTTTTCTCCAAAAAACATGAATCCCTTATATCAGTTTTATTTTCCAGTGACTAAGTTCGGTAAGACTCATCGGATAATCAAACCCTTTATGGCCTAAATCGCATATAAGAAATCATTATTTTAATGCTCTGTAATCTATAGTATACCACAAGAAAAGCCTAAATTCCCCGTATATCGTTGCATATCGTTTTACTTTTTGTCACATACTAAACTTGGCAAATGATGCTTCTTGAAAATCATTATTATGCCCTTCCCCCATCCAACTCTTCCTTCGTTTTCCTCTGTTCACTGGGTGCTAATTCTAGCCCCAGTGACTTTTTTAAAATCCATTATTATTGACACTGCTTATCTACAAATGCGTTTAAAGGAGTAAACAAACCATGAAGAAATCGGAACTTTATCAACATCTCAATGTACAACTAGATCTGGCGGTTGAAGCACATCAGCTCCTGCGAGGAGAAAGCGGGGAAGAAATCCCTGGTGTATTAATGAATGAACAAGAACTCGAACATGCCAAAGTCACTATTATCACAGTTGAAAGCGACGAAGGAGTCGAGGCAATAGGAAAACCGAAAGGACACTACATCACCATTGATGCTCCTGAAATTCGTACTAATAATTATGTTGTTCATGAGGATATTACTCATGTCCTGGCAGACAGATTAATCGAACTAATGAACCTTAAGGAAGACGCCAGCATTTTGATCGTCGGATTAGGTAACTGGAATGCCACCCCCGATGCTCTGGGACCTCAAGTCATTGACAAAACAATGGTGACTCGCCACCTCTACCAACTCTCACCTGACGAATTAAAAGGGCACCTGCGAAAAATCAGTGCCATTGCACCAGGGGTATTGGGACTTACCGGAATTGAAACCGCTGAGATCATACGTGGTCTTGTAGAACACGTCAAGCCGGATTTGGTAATTGCTATTGATGCTTTGGCAGCTAGCTCTTTAGAACGTATTGGAACAAGCATTCAACTTGCTGATACTGGCATTCATCCGGGCTCAGGCGTTGGAAACCGAAGAGCTGGGATTACTGAAGAAACAATAGGGTGTAAAGTTATTGCCATTGGGCTTCCGACAGTTGTCAACGCTGGTGTCATTGCCCACGATGTTGTTGAAGGTGTGTTTAAGGAATTTGTCACCAGCCCTAAACTATATCAACTTTATAAGGGCATAAAACCCGAAGTATTTAATCAAATCATTGATGATGTGCTTTCTCCGTTCCAAGGAAATTTGATGGTTACACCTAAAGAAATTGACTCTTTAATAAAAACCGTCGCAAAAATAATTGCAGGTGCTTTGGCTATCAGCCTGCATCCGGGAATTGATCGGGAAGACTATGAGAGGTATTTACAGTAGATTGGGGGAATGGAATGGGTTGCGACGAGGGCAAGGGATGGGTGAATGCAAATGGAATTGCTCGTTTACCAAGGCTTCAAGATGTGTTTCTTTGGGGTTGGCCTGATGGTTCTCTTTGCAATTTCATTTCATTCTTAGGATGGGTTGCGACGAGGGACGGAACGGGAACGAGATATGTTAAGTAAGGTTGGAAAAGGGCCAGGTTTTTTAACCTGACCCTTTTCCTTATGGATTATTGTTGTGGGGAATTAGGAAAACTTTTGTGTTTCCGATTTGCAATCCCAATCTCTTGAGCAACCTCATACTTGAACTTCTCTAATTCGGGTGTCAGTTGAACCATAGGTTTAGTTGACTTAGCCAAAGCTTAACCCCTCCTTAGATTTCATTTTTAAAGACAGCGGACCTGCTTCGCCGCTGTCTCGCCTAGTAAGTTTCCTTCTTTCAGTCTGATCTTATTATTCGACTATTTGATAAAGATCATACTCGGAAATTCTTCCCAAATATAATACTTTATTCCATGAGAATGTCTAGCATTTTCTGGGTATTGTTAATAAAGGCACGCATTATTTGATAATGTTCAGTGCCTTCATACTCAACAATTTTAAATCCCTCTTGAATCTCATATATTCGTGCCTGAGGGTAAGCCATAATGATTGGAGAATGCGTAGCAATAATAAATTGGGAACCTTGTTGAACCAATTCATGTATTCTCACAATCATCGACATTTGTCTTGAAGGGGATAAAGCGGCTTCTGGTTCATCCAGAATATATAGCCCTTTCCCTCTGAATTTATTTTGGAAAACTGCAAAGAAGGACTCTCCATGTGATTGTTCATGAAGAGATTGCCCCCCATAGGAGTCGATCAAAGGTGGTCCAAATGAGGGTTCAGAATCCAATTTATCGATATTTGTCGCTAAATTATAAAAGCTTTCAGCTCGTAAGAAAAAGCCATCTTCTGGTTTTTTTAATCCTTTGATTAGCTTAATATATCTATTCAAGTCGGAATGAGTAGCTCTCGATGAAAAATTGAAGTTCTTAGTTCCCCCTTCAGCATTAAAGCCATAGGCAACTGCAATTGATTCCAATACAGTTGACTTCCCTGAACCATTTTCGCCAACAATAAATGTTACTTGGGGATGAAATGACAGTGATTCTAAATTCTTGATAGCCGCTAAATTAAAAGGGTATTTGGCAAATGAGGGAACGGTATCTCTATTTAATTCAACAGATCTTATGAATTGATCTGATCTTTTTGCTCCCATCTCCAAGACCTCCTAATGCACCCCTATATCCTCCGGTGGAAATCTTTTCAGTACTTCTTTGAAAAGCAGTTCAAATCTTTCAGGATTTTGCAAGGCCTTTTGGGCCATCTCATAAGCCTTTTCCACTAGATGTCCGTCTCGCGAAAGATCAGCAAGGCGTAATTCGGCTATGCCATGCTGTCTAGTCCCTAATAACTCCCCTGTTCCACGCAGGCGCATATCTTCTTCCGCTATTTTAAATCCATCTTCGGTTTGGCATAAAATATCCAAACGGCGACTGTCTTTGTTTCCCGCCAACAAAAAGCAATAAGATTGCTCACTCCCCCGTCCAACACGTCCTCTCAGTTGATGTAACTGGGCAAGGCCGAATCGTTCTGCAGATTCTATTACCATAACTGAGGCATTTGGAACATTCACTCCAACTTCCACCACAGTTGTGGCAACCAAAATATCAATATCTCCTGAATTAAAGGTCTTCATAATTTCTTCTTTTTCAGCGCCCTTCATTTTACCATGCAAAAGGGCGATGCGATGGTCCGGAAATCTCACTTGTAAATCTGTTGTTCTCTGTGTCGCGGAAATGAGATCGAGGGTTTCTGATTCGTCTACCAATGGACAGACTACATAAATTTGCCTTCCTAGATTGATTTGCTCGTCTAGGAATTTCTCCATTTTTGGACGGGAACGTTCTGATAATTTACGGGTAATGATCGACTTTCTGCCCACTGGCATCTCATCAAGCACCGAGAGCTGCAAATCTCCATAAAGCGTTAAGGCCAAGGTTCTTGGTATGGGTGTGGCAGTAAGAACTAAAACGTGAGGACTCTCACCTTTGCTCTGAAGCATTGTACGTTGTCGTACGCCAAAGCGATGTTGTTCATCTGTTACCGCAAGACCCAGGGCCTTAAACACGACCGTTTCTTGGATAAGGGCATGAGTTCCTACCACGACTTGCGCCTGACCATTTTCAATCATTGCAAGTGTACTCTCTCTTGACCCTTTATTCTGACTGCCAAGCAAACAAACTACGCTGATCCCCAAAGGAGTGAACACTTTCTCAAGCGATTGAAAATGCTGTAATGCTAGTATTTCCGTTGGGGCCATCATAGCCCCTTGATACCCTGAACCTACCGCGCGTAACAGAGCCGCCATGGCAACCGCCGTCTTACCAGACCCAACATCCCCTTGGACCAAGCGAGCCATCCCTTGCGGTTTAGCTAAATCTTGGAATATTTCTCGAATAACACGTTGCTGAGCTGTAGTCAGTTGAAAAGGCAAAGCTTTATAAAATCTCGTGATCAACTCTTCTCCGTCTAACAAAGGAGGGCTTCCCTGCCTTACCATTCCTTGGCGAAGTCGAGCCACTGCTAATTGCAAAAAGAGAACCTCTTCCCATACCAATCGATCCCTTGCTTGGGAGAGACTGGCATAATTCTTCGGGAAATGAATCTCCCGATGGGCTAAAGGCCGCTCCATCCACTGTCTTAAGACTTCTTGAGGCAAGATTTCCGGAAATTCTTCCTCCACCCGCTCTAAAACACCTTGAATCAAGTTGCGTATTACTTTGGAGGATAAGCGTGCCGTTTCTGAATAAACTGGCAAAATCGTTTGGGCATCTAAGTCAGAGACATCCGTAGGACTATTTACACCGGCCTTTTCAATATCCGTCACTAAAATTTCAGGTGTTTGTTGCTGCCAACGGACCTTTCCCGTAATTACTACTTGTGTTCCTACCGGATATTGTTTGAGGATAAATGGTTGGTTAAACCAAGTTGCGTGAATGAAGCTTCCCGCTTGCTCGATACTTAACTTAACAACTTTCATCTTTCCGCTCGTCACATGCCCGGCTGCTACTTTTCCCTCTACTGTGGCCAACTCACCATCTTTTAGCTCTGCTATCATGCGCTTGCGGCGATCTTCATACCGACGAGGATAATACTTTAGCAAGTCTATTATATTATGTATCCCAAGCAGTTCAAGCTGCCTGGCTCTTTCAGGACCAACCCCTTTAAGGAATTGTAAGGGCCTCGTTCGCAAAGACGTGCTTTTGCTTTTTGAACCTTTTGAGCCCTCAGGGGAAGGTTTAGGACTTTCTCTTTTTTCTTCAACACTCTGTTTTATTTGAAATTCAAATGTGTTTGTCTGTTCAGGGGGTATTTGAAGGTTGCCTTTCACGTCTGCTTTTCTATCGAATATTTCTTGTTTCTTAGGTATTCGCTCTTCTAGCGGTGATTGACTTTGCCCCAAAGCATCCTGAGCTTCAATCGTTATTTCTTGCAGGAAGCGTCGAAGTTCGGAAAAAGCCTCTCTACGACGGAGCGGATTCAGAGTTGGATAGTTCTGAGCCAACTTTCTCAACAAATCCATATCCTTTTGGGGAAACAGCTTCTCAAGTCTGGGGAGAATCCCCCGCAAAAAAGAATTAAATCCACCCAATACCCCTGCATTTGTAAAGCCCTGTCTTTCTTCTGCCAGAAGCGCCCTTTGGAAATTGTTTAAAACTAATTGAACCTCTGAAAGCTTCATAGGAAATCAGCCTGAATCCGGCGGCCCGTTGGGGTAACTGCAAGGCCCCCTTGTGCTGTTTCCTTTAATGCACAGGGCATTTGTTTTCCAATCTGGCCCATTGTATCGATAACCTCATCAATCGGAATCGCACTCTTCACCCCAGAAAGCGCCATTTCAGCCGCTGCTAGTGCTATCGCAGCTCCCGTAGCATTTCGTTTGACACAGGGAATTTCAACAAGTCCACCTACAGGGTCACAGACCAAACCTAGCATTGATTTCATAGCAATCGCCGCAGCATCGGCCGCCTGTCTCGGAGATCCTCCGGCCAATTCCACTGCCGCCGCTGCAGCCATAGCCGCTGCAGATCCGATTTCGGCCTGACATCCGCCCTCAGCTCCAGAAACACTGGCTCGTTCAGTAAGGATCATTCCCAATCCCGCAGCCGTGAAGAGAGCAAGTATGAGGTCATGCTCTGAAACTTTACAGGTCTCCTCAACCGTGAATAAAACCGCTGGAAGCACTCCACAAGAACCTGCAGTCGGTGCAGCTACGATTTTACCCATACAAGCATTGACCTCAGCCACCGCAAGTGCCTTAGCAATGGCACCGCTTATTTGGTCACCGACCAGACTGGTGCCCTTTTTCCTGCGATCTTCGACTTTAGCCGCGTCGCCGCCTACCAACCCAGATAATGAACGTCGTTTCCCGATTAGCCCTGCTTCAACGGACTCCCTCATCACCATTAAGTTAGCGCTCATACGTTGGAATAGCCCTTGCTCCGTTTGTTCCAGTTCTTGGATCTGGTCTTGGAGTATAACTTCACTTAGTTTTATTCCTTTAGTTTCAGCCTCAATAACCCAATCTTCATAGGCTCGCATTGAATTTCCTCCTAAATTATAAAGGCTCAATAGCCATTACTTGCTCAATTTTGGGCAATTTTCTCATTAGATCAAGAACGGCATCGTTAATCGCTTGATCTGTCTCTAGAATCATCAGGGCTTGGGCCCCCCTCTTTTCACGTGAAACCCGCATGCTGGCAATATTAATTTGGGCCGTCGCCAGGAGGAGAGTCACTTGAGCGACTAATCCGGGGAGATCCTGGTGCAAAATTACCAATGTGGGATAGTCCCCCCGAATTTCCACTTGAAAGTCATTGATCTTATGAATAACTATAGTCCCTCCTCCAACAGACGAACCGACCACTTGAACCTGGCCACCTGATCTTCCAACTAAATCAAACTTCACAGTGTTGGGATGAACCTCTCCGAGATCTGCAATTTCATACTTAACGCTTAGACCTCTTTCTTTTGCCAGCTTACGAGCATCTGGTATCCTTTCGTCATCAGGAAGCAAGCCTAGAAGTCCTGCGAGTAACGCCAAATCTGTCCCATGCCCTTTCCCCGTTTTTGCAAAAGAACCATGCAGAAAAATCGTCCCTTCAACAGGTTCATCTCCCAAGATTTTTCTAGCCATTCCTCCCAAGCGAACTGCACCAGCTGTGTGTGAACTAGACGGACCAACCATGATAGGTCCAAGAAGATCAAATACATTACTCTTTCCCACAACTTCCCCCCCAATATTAATGGAAAACTTGGCCACACCTAGCCATATAAGAAAAAACCTCCGGAAAAATTCCGGAGGTTAACCTATTCCACACCAAAGATATAATAGTAGAGCGGTTGCCTACCGGGATGAACCTCAACTTCGATGCTTGGATTCTCTTCTCGGAGCCAATCCTGGAGACGTTCAACCTCTTCAAGTTTTGTATCTTCTCCATAAAATATTGTAACCAAGTCATGGGTTTTCCATTCCATTTTATCCAATGTTGATTGCGCCACTTCATATAACGATTTTCCCGTAGAAACTATTACATCTTCAATCAATCCTAATATATCACCGTCTGAAATAGTTAAATCCCCATATTGAGAGTCCCTGACAGCATAAGTTACTTCCCCGGAGCGAACACTGCTTAGCCCTCGTTCCATATTCTTAATATTTGTCTCTGCTTCTCCATCACTGTTAAAACTCAGTAACGCCGAAATCCCTTGGGGTATCGATTTACTTGAAATCACATGCACTTCTCGTTCCTGCACAACATCTTTTACTTGACGAGCGGCCATGATGATATTCCCATTGTTCGGCAAGATAAAAACCTGTCGAGCAGGAACCTTCCGGACTGCCTCAGCAAGATCTTCAGTACTTGGGTTCATAGTCTGCCCACCGAACACCACCTCGTCGGCACCCAGACTTATAAAGACATCCGCAATTCCCTGACCCATTGCAACAGCTACCACACCAAACTCCTTGAGCGGTTGGCCTTGATGTTCAATTCTCGTGTCAGTCTGCAAATCCTCTGTTGTCTCATTTTCTTTCATGGCATGGGCCATGCTCTCATTTTGCTCTAACATATTATGGATTTGAACTTGGTGAAGTGAACCCCATTGTATGGCGTAATCCAAGATCTTACCTGGATTTTTGACATGCACATGAATTTTTACCACTTCAGACGTCCCTACAACGAGCAGGCAGTCCCCACGGTCTAATAAATCTTGTTTTACCTGTTCAACACGCAAATCAGTTCCCTTTACCAAGAATTCTGTGCAATAAGGGTAGTCCAGGTTTTCGATTTGCATAAATTCTTGTCTTGTTGCAGTAGATCCTTCTACATTTGACTTTAGCGAACTTTCCGTTTCGCTCATGGTATCTGAAATAGACGTTTCTCCAGTTAATACTGCAATCCACCCACCTAAGATTACGAGGAACCCTTGCCCGCCAGCATCAACTACCCCAGCTTGTTTAAGCACGGGCAACATTTCCGGTGTTTTGGCTAGGCTTTTTAATCCCTTTTGCTCTGCTTCTTTAAGAGTCTCCAGCAGAGATCCACCACTCTTGGCCATGGCTAAAGCTGCTCGCGCTGTCTCCTTCGAAACCGTTAGGATCGTGCCCTCAACAGGTTTCATGACGGCTTTATAGGCCGTATCTACCCCTGCTTGCAACGCTTGGGCGACTTGAAGAGCATTGGCCGTATTCAACCCTTCCAAACCCTTGGCAATACCTCGCAGGAGCTGAGAAAGGATAACCCCTGAATTTCCGCGAGCACCCATTAAAGACCCCATCGAAGCGGCTGCGGCAACTTCTCCGATGGATTTGCCAGTTATCTTTTCCGCGTCCCTCGCCGCAGACTGAATCGTTAAGTACATATTCGTTCCAGTATCCCCATCTGGTACAGGAAAGACATTCAGAGCATCAACTTCATGCTTTTTTAATTCTAGGGCCTTCGCCCCCGATGCCATCATCTGTCTCCATAGTTGTCCGTCTAGAACACTTGTTACCTTTGCAGCTGCTGGTCTCAAAACCATATCCCCCTAATCTTTTACCTACTCTAAAACGCGAACACCTTTTACGTTCACATTCACTTGGGATACGTTTAATCCCGTAAGCTTCTCAGTGGTATAACGAACGCGCTCCATAACACTAGCGGCAACTTCAGAAATCTTAACGCCGTATCCAACGATGATATAAAGATCAATAACAACTTCATTGTTATTAATGGTAACCACCACACCACGGGCCAAATTCTCCCGTCGCAACAAATCGGCTACTCCATCCGTAATTTTACGTGAAGCCATACCGACTAAGCCGTAACACTCAACCGCCGTAGCACCTGCAATCGTGGAAATGACTTCTTCAGAGATTTCAATTTTACCTAAATGATTAATGATTTCTTTTCCCATATAAGGACCCTCCCCTTCCGGTATCGTCCACGTTGAACTTATTCTACCAAGGAAATGAAAAATGTTCAAAGAAAAAGTGAAAAAAATTCAATAGAACTCTTAGTATTTCTTCATTTGATGAAATAAATTCCAAATTCCAGGCGAATTGGCCCTAACTCAATCCCCCTAAATAGGAACTCCAAGGATATTTAAGAAAAATCCGCAAAGGAACCTTGCCAACCAGCAAGAGTTTTGATAAAATGAACAAGTGTCATTTCGGCTGCAAAGGAGGTTTAGCGCATGGCTAATGTTTGTGCTGTATGCGCCAAAGGAGTAGTCACTGGATTTCAAGTCAGCCACTCTCATATAAGAACAAAGAGAACTTGGAAACCAAACTTGCAAAACGTTCGTGCAATAGTGAACGGCACTCCTGCCCGGATCAAAGTTTGCACCAGATGCTTACGTTCCGGTAAAGTACAACGCGCTGTCTAATGAATCAAAAGCCCGACATTTGTTCGGGCTTTTTTCATACTCAAAATCCACCTCTTTTTCCCAGCCCAGAGGGTGTGATTTTGCGGAGTGAACCCTTTAGGCAGAGTCGCGTCAATCGCGCTTGGATTTCGAAGTGCCGGCGTGGCAGAGGTTCACATGCAGAACCACCCAGAGGTTGCCAACGCTCGCTTCGAAATCCAGCGCGATAGCGACGGCGCCTAGGGTGAGCGGAGCAACATCACACCTTCGCGCGCAACAACATCACGCCCTCTCCCAAATTTCCCGTAACTCTTCAACATTAAACTGAAAATGTTCATTGCAAAAATGGCATACCATCTCGGCTTTTTCATCCGAGATCAGGTCTGCTATTTCTTTTTTACCCAGGGACACCAAGGTGCCACTCAAACGTTCTTTTGAACACGTACATGTAAATCCAACCGAACGTCGCTCTAAGACATGATAAGAGAGTTTCCCCATCAGAAGACCCAATAACTCGTCCATGTTTTCACTCTGGGCTGCCATCTCACTAATACCCGCCCCTAACAGCCCAAGCTGACTTTCAATCGCTTGGATATCTTCTTCGGTTGCCCCAGGCAACGGCTGAATCAGAAATCCGCCTGCTCCAGCAACATGATAATCTTTTTCAACCAAAACCCCGAGCAACATGGCTGAAGGAATTTGTTCAGAAGATAACAAGTAATGCACTAAATCCTCGGCAATCTCCCCGCTAACCATAGGAACCGTTCCAGTATAAACCTCACCATTTTGCAAACTTCTGCTAACTGTTAACTCACCGCAACCAACCGCTGCGCCAACGTCAAGCTTACCAGAAGCCTTAAGCGGCAGGTCCACCAAAGGTTCCCGAACATAACCCCTTACCTCACCCTGCGCATTTCCAACAGCAACAACCCCCTCCAGAGGCCCGTCACCTAATAAGCGCAAAGTAACACTCTCTTCACCTTTGAGGGAACTGGCCAGGATAAGAGCTCCAGTCATCAACCTCCCTAACGCTGCCGTTGCCACCGGAGACATACCATGACGTCTGCGCGCTTCCTCCACCGTATCCGTTGACTTCACCAAAACCCAACGAGCATTCCCCTCAAGCATAGTACCAATCCAAAGTTCATCATGTTGCATAATCGTCTTCCTTATCTGTAATCTTATTTTTCTAACACTGAAATATGATGTAACGGAACACCCAGAACAACATACACACCTAGTCTATCCCTAGCAAGCGCTCATTACACTCCCATTCAAGCCCAAACGCCGCAAGATCAAACGATTCAACCATCCCACCCGACCCTTCCAGCGCCCCTAGACCCTCCCCTAAAGGGCGTGATGCCACGGGGTGAACCCTTTAAGCAGAGTCGCTTTAATCCCGCCTAGATTTCGAATCACCAGCGTGGCACGGATATCCGTGGATGGACTGATGTCGCGATGCGATGGCGCCTTGTGAGCGGATCAACATCAAACTCTCCCGTTCCCTGCCCCCGTCGACCCCAAGCCCAGAGGGCGTGATGTTGCGGAGCGAACCCATTAGGCAGAGTCGTGTCAACCATGCTTCGATTTCTCGGTGCCAGAACGGCACGGGTTAACATGCAGAACAGCCCAGAGGTTTGCCGTTCTCGCCGAGAAATCAAGCATGGTAGCGACGGCGCCTTGGGTGAGCGGAGCAACATCACGCCCTCGCGCACCTGGGCATAACCACCATAACCCAGCCCTCATGAACCTCAACCACTGCCTTCTCTCCCAAAAAAACATTACTCACACCCCGCGGACGGTCCTGACGAAGAACGCCCTTCTGAAGCGGATAATACAGCCCCTCTGTCGTGACAACCGACTCCTCTGACATCGAAATCAACGAGAGTTCCTGCCCGGATGCCCCCCAGATCTCTTCCCGCCCCTGAACAATCCACAATTCATGCTCAGGGTCAATTACGCGTATCCGATACCCTTTCTTGGCATAGGCGAGCATAAGCCCTACATTACCGAAGAAATGATCAATTCGTTTTCCAGTCGCCCCATACAGCCAAATATCCTTTTCGCCAAGCAAACGAGCCTTTTCCTCAGCCCGCAAAAGTGCCAATTCAAGATCCGTTTCATCTTTTTCACAGGGATAACGTTCAATAACACATCCCACATCTTTAAATCGATCTAAGTTTTCAGGTAAAATCGAATCCAAGTCTCCGATTATCAGATCAGGCATACGCAAAGACAGGGCAGCATAGTTTGCTCCCCCATCCGCACAAATCAAAAAATCAACCTCTTTAAGAACTTGCTTTCCCCATTCCAAATCCCAAACGCCATTTGCTAAGACAGCAATCTTGATATCAATCACCGACCTTACTTCACGCTCGCAGCTTGACGAATATTTTTAACCGCTTGTTGCGGATCAGGTTGAGCAAATACAGCGGCACCGGCCACTAAAATATGAGCCCCCGCTTTGGCAACGACAGAAGCCGTTTCTAGATTAATTCCGCCATCAACTTCAATTAGACAAGAGGATTTGGTTTGAAGAAGATGATGATGAAGAACTTGGATTTTCGGGATAACGTTGGGTATAAATTTTTGCCCGCCAAACCCAGGATTTACCGTCATCAAAAGAACCATGTCCAAATCTTCCAAAATATACTTTAACCCATCAAGCGGAGTCGCTGGATTGAGTGCAATTCCAGCCGTCATTCCATGTTCTTTGATCTGTTGAATTACACGGTGAACATGAGGAGTCGTCTCTAAATGAAAGGTTATATGATCGGCACCAGCCGCAGCAAAATCTGCAATGAACTTCTCCGGCTCATCAACCATCAGGTGCACATCAAAACGCATACGCGAGTGATCTCTTATGGATTTAACCAAGGCCGGCCCAAAGGTAAGGTTGGGAACAAAGTGCCCATCCATGATATCGATATGTAAAACCTCTGCACCAGCCTCCTCAACCAGTTTTACCTGATCTCCCAGGCGGGAGAAATCTGCGGATAATATAGAAGGGGCCATCTGTATCACATTAATACTTCCTCTCTGCTTCAATTACTTCTTTTAAAAATATAAGGTAGTGCTCGTAACGTTCAGGAGAAATCTCCCCTGTTTCCAGAGCAGCTTTAATCGCACAATTAGGTTCTTTATCGTGCAGGCAACTGTTAAAACGGCATAGACGTCGACGATTAGCAAATTCAGGGAAACAATCCGTTAATTCTGCGCGCTTCATTTCCGGTAAGAAGAGGGATGAAAAGCCTGGTGTGTCTGCTACCAGCCCCCCGGCACACACCATTAATTCTACATGGCGTGTGGTATGGCGGCCACGCTTTGACTTAAGACTTATTTGCCCTGTTTTCAGCTTCTTACCAGGAGATAAGGCATTAAAAAGACTAGACTTCCCAGCTCCGGAAGGTCCTGCAAGCACACTTATCTTATTCGTCAGACGAACAGCGATTTGATCAATCCCCTGACCCGTCTCACTGGAAACCTCAAACACGTCATATCCGATTTTTCGATAGACATCCGTAATAGCATGACCCTCTGAGCCGTCGTTTAATGCGTCTTCTTTATACTTGTCTAATTTGGTAAAAACTAAGATAGGCTCAATGCCCGCATCCGTCACTTGAATTAACAAACGATCCAAGAGATTGAGATCGGGCTTAGGAGAAGTCATGGCGAAAACCAGAATTGCTTGATCCACATTAGCAATAGCAGGCCGTGTTAATACATTTCGCCGCGGCTCTACAGATTCAATAGTCGCCTTATTCTCCTCTTCTTCCTCTTCCGGCAGAATGTTCACCCGATCACCCGGTAAAAACTCTTGATCTTTAACGCGAAAGCGACCGCGCAGGGAACATTCCCATACTCGGTCCTCCGCATAGACATAATAAAATCCTCCATATCCTTTGAGTAAGAATCCATTGATCATTTTTATTCCTCACTAATCATCGTTTGGGAATTATTACATAGAATTATTGTTCTTTGAGTCTGCCCTTTTGCACGCCAGCCAAAAACTGAGCTATCATCACATTATTACTGCTGGCCTGTGCCTCTAATCCTTGGGCAAAAGGACCGGGTCCCCGCGAAACAACCATCGTCACCTCTGAGCCCTGCTGAACACTTTCTCCAGGGCTAGGGATTGTGCTTATCACCACATCTTCTGGAGAGGTATAAGAAACCTCGGTCTCAATCTTCAGAACCAGCTTATTTTGATCAACGAGGATCGTCTTCGCCTCAGAAGATAACTTCCCTATCACACTTGGCATATTGATCGTCGACCATTGTGGTCCAGTACTTACTGTTAAAGTAATATTTCCATCTTTAGGCCAAGAAGATTTTGGCATTGGATCTTGACCAATAACAGCATCTTTAGCTGCATCATCAGGCATAGGCACCAAGGTTATCTCTCCGGTAAATCCAGCATTCTTGATTAGATTTATGGCATTTTCCTTCGACATCTGTCCAATTATAACATTTGGAAATTCTACCAACTCGATCCCTTTGCTTACTACAACTTTAACTGTTCGCCCGACTTTCACCGAGTTATCTGCTTTAGGGTCCTGTCTGATAATAAGATCCTTATTAACTTCGTCACTAAACTCTTGAGTTACCTCTGGATCAAGACTTAGTTCAGCATCCTTTAAAAAATCCTCTGCTACAGGCACCGTTTTACCCGTTAAATCCGGGACCTTTGTTGATCCTACCGACATATAGTTCCAAATTCCTCCCACCAGTAAGGTGAGGAGAAGTACAAGCCCTCCAACAATCAAGAGGCTGCGCCTCTTATTTACAGACTTAATCGGGACAGAGTCTATGACTTCAATCGGGTTCAGAGCCTTACCCATTCCTTTGTGAGTCTGAGTTGCCTCCGGATCAATTGCTTGCGGAAGGCCAAACCACGCAATTGGTTCCCCAGCTTGAATATGGTTCAAATCCTCAAGCAACTCTTTAGCAGACACATATCTTTGTTCGGGCGACTTTGCGATCGCTCGCATAATGACCCCTTCTAATTCTTTGGCAATCCGAGGATTAAGCTTACTCGGCGGAACAGGCTCTTGCTGTAAATGTTTAAGGGCAATAGCAATCGGAGTTTCACCATCATACGGAACTTTACCCGTGAGTAATTCATACAGAACGATCCCCAAGGAATAGATGTCTGATTGCTCATTACTTTGTATCCCCTTGGCTTGCTCGGGGGATAAATAATGAACTGAACCGACAATGTCTCCAGTATGAGTCACGGTCGCTGAAGATACAGCCCGCGCAATACCGAAATCTGTAACTTTAGCGTGCCCGTCTGCAGTAACTAATATGTTGTGAGGTTTAATATCCCTATGAATAATATGGTTCTCGTGGGCATTTCGGATAGCTCCTGTGATTTGTCGGGCAAGATTAATGGACTGTTCTGTGGAAAGTGGGGCGTACTCACGAATAATTTCCTTGAGATTGCGACCTTCCACATATTCCATAACGATGTATTCTGTATCTCCATCTTTACCTACATCATAAATTGAAACGATGTTGGGGTGAGACAAGCTAGCTGCGGACTGAGCTTCCCTCCGAAAACGACGAATAAAGTCTTCATCTGTGACAAACTGCTCCCGGAGCACCTTTATGGTCACGACACGGTTAAGTAAAAGATCCTTAGCCTTGTATACAATCGCCATACCTCCAGCACCAATTCTGTCCAGAACCTCATATCGTCCCCCGAAGATTTTACTCACTTTTTGTCACCTACTTTCTGGTTCAGTGCTTCTTGAATAATCTGTCGTGCAATCGGGGCAGCATTCCCGCCTCCGGTTCCACCATTTTCTACGATTACGGCAACTGCAATCTGCGGTTCTTCTGCAGGTGCAAAGGCAATATACCAAGCATGCGTCGGAACATTTCCTCCAGGCTCTGCAGAACCCGTTTTACCCGCGACCTGAACATTGGGCAAAGCCCCTGGCGCAGCCGTCCCTTCAGTTACTGCGGTGACCATGGCGCTGGTAATCTTATCTGCTTCCTCTTTGGAAAGTGCGGTTAGCCAAGGCTGAGGCTTCTGTTGAAACAGGATATCTTGAGAAGGGTCAAGAACTCTTTCTACCAAATGAGGAGTCATAATAACTCCATGGTTTGCAATTCCGGCTGTCATTAATGCCATATGAAAAGGGGATACTAGAACCTCCCCTTGTCCAAATGTACTGGCAGCCAGCAGGTTTGTATTCAACGACGAAGGATTTTTAGCCTCCTGCGTAATTGAACTCCTCGGTAAACTAAGTTCAAAAGGAATTTTTTGCCCAAATCCAAAGCCTTTAACAACCGAAAGAAAAGTCTGATCTCCCGCCTGAACCCCAAACGTCGCAAAATACGTATTGCAGGATTCGGCCAAAGCCATATTATAATTAACCCAGCCATGCGCTTTATCGTTTTGTTCTCGAATGACTTGTCCGTTAATAATGGTTGATCCCTGACACTGATACAAATCCGTCGTATTTATTCCACTTCGAAATAAGGCTGCCGAGGTCACTACTTTCATAGTAGATCCTGGCGGAAAGAGGGAAAAATAACGGTGCTCCAGCGGCCTTTGCTTCTCAGCCAAAGGCCTTTTTTCTTCCTGACTAATGATCTCATTCCAATGTTGATCGAGGTTTGTGGGATTAAAACTGGGTTGGCTAACCATGGCCAGTACTTCCCCTGTTCGAGGATCCAGAGCCACTGCTGCCCCCATTTTCCCTTTAAGCGCATCATAAGCTATACTCTGTAAACGTGAATCCAAGGTAAGCACCACATCGTCTCCTTGACGCGGCAGTGCAAAGAGTTGCTGAACTGCTTGGGTGGGGGTAGCATTCTTGATTCCTAACAACCAATCTGCCAAGTTTGCTTCCAGACCGGAAGCCCCCAGTTTCACAGAAGAATAACCCAAGGCAGGTTCAAACATTTCCCCTTTGGGATAAACTCGAACCTTTTTCCCGTTGAGAATTTGAGTTTGAGCTATTATTTCGCCGTTACGATCAAAAATTCCTCCCCGAGTCACTCGGCTTTCCATCAGAATCAACCTGCGATTTGCGGGATTTTGGAGCAACGTATCCGCCCGAACAACCTGCCAATATACCAAACCAAGACTTAGAATAAAAAAACTAAAGGCCATGCCTAATGCTACTTGACGTACCCCTCGCATTATGTTGCATACTCCCTTCCCCGATTCTTGGTGGTGTGGGAACTTACCGCGGTGGCGTTAGAAATATTCAATAAAACCCCCAGTAGGATAAAATGAACAATAAGGGAACTGCCGCCATAACTCACCCAAGGAAGAGGAATTCCTGTCAAGGGCAACAGCTTTGTGACCCCAGCGAGAATAATCAAAGTTTCGGTACCAAGGAGAATGCCAATCCCTGCGGCCAAGATTTGCCCAAAGCGATCCTTAGCCCTGATACTTATCGCAAAAGCTCTCATAACAACAATCAAGAAGAGTACCAATACAGCCATAGCGCCAGCAAATCCCAATTCTTCAGCAATAACAGAAAAGATAAAATCACTTATGGCCACTGGCACGGTCGATGCCCCAATGCCATTGCCTAACCCCGTGCCCAGAATTTTCCCACCCCCAATTGCAAAAAGCGATTGGGCAATTTGATATCCCATCCCGGTAGGATCTTGCCAAGGATTCAACCACACAGACACTCTAACCCGAACATGTCTAAAGAGCATATATCCGACAGTTCCGGTTAACAAAAAAACCGGCATCGATATCCCTAAATATAAAGTCCGCTCTGTAACAACATAAAGCATAAGTACAAAAAGCATATAAAACACCAAGGCCGTTCCTAAGCTTTTCTGTGCGGCCAAAATGCCCAGTACAAAAGCCACCATAATCATAAACGGTCTCAATGTCCGCCAATCGGGCAAGGAGAATCTTCCCCATTGTACCGTCCCAACTCGCAACAACTCTTCATTTTCTTCCAAATAAGTTGCCATAAATAAGAGCAAGGCCAACTTAACAAACTCCTCAGGTTGGAGTCCGATTCCCCCGATCCTAAATGAGCTTGTTGCTCCGCCTTCCTCAGAACCAAACAGAAGAGTAACCAGCAACAACCCTACCGCTAAGAGTCCCCATATGTATCTAAACCTGCCAAAATAACGATAATCTCTGATCGACCATAAAACCGCATAGAACAACAACTGCCCAATATTCGCCCACCAAAACTGGTGCAAGGCCACATCGGGATTAATTCTCACCACAAATACAAGTCCTAACGCCATAATGGCCTGAACTACAGGCAGAATGTAGGGGTCTCCTTGATAATTGAAGAGATGTTCCATTAAGCTTCCCATAAGGACAATGACTGTAAAAATTAATGCTTGCCAAAGAAGCCTGCTCATTTCCGTGTCCAATTTCAGCAGGCCAAGTCCTATCCACATCATCCCTAAAATTAAAATACGCAAGGTTAAACGCCGAATCATAGGCTTACTCCCAAATACAGCACAAGGCTGTGAAATTATCCGGGGCTCCCCGTTCCAGGGTAAGCTGTCTTAATTTCTCCAACCGTTCTTCCCAAGGGCTTGGTTCGAGGAATTCTTCTGTAAGTTCCTGATCGCTAATCATATTGGAGAAACCATCGGTACATAAGAGGAAAACATCCTCAGCTTGCAAAACAATGCTCCTGCAATCCACTTCAATTGCAGAGTCTGCTCCAATTGCGCGCATCAAAACATTCCTTTGAGGGTGTTTTTTCGCATCGTCCAACGAGATCTGTCCCAATCTCACAAGTTCACCGACTAGAGAATGGTCCATAGTCAAAGGTGTTAACGTCTCATTGCGCCAAAGATAAGCTCGACTGTCTCCAACATGAGCGATAACGACTTTATCGTTGCGAATCAGCAGCACCGTTAATGTTGTCCCCATACCCGCATTTTCCGGGTCTGTTGTTGAGGATTCATGCACAACTTTATTGGCTTGAACAAAGGCTTCTGTTAACCCGTTTTCCAAGGCCTGGTCTTCAAGCCCGGCAAGACGGGGAACCCATATCTCTAATTCGTGCAAAGCCACGGAAGACGCCACTTCACCAGCTCGGTGTCCGCCCATCCCATCGGCCACGGCATAAAGGCCTTCATCTGATAACACTAAAAAAGAATCCTCATTGTTTTTACGAATACACCCTTTTTCACTAAAGCTTAGAACTCTCATTTTGCCACCTCGAGTATTGGAAGGTAATGCTTCCAATTTTCACATAATCTCCAGCTACCATTTGAACTGGAGAATGGATTTGCTCTCCATTAACCCATGTTCCATTCGTACTTCCTAAGTCTTCCAAAACAGTTTGTCCTTTTTGCAACCGAAAAACAGCATGATCAATGGATGCAAAATGATCGGGCAAAACAATATCATTGTGCTTGCCGCGTCCCAAACGCAACCCTTTCCCATCCACTTTAAAAACACGTCCTCTGGAGAGCGTTTCTCCTCCAGTGAGAACCTCTAAACGTCCGTATTCATTCATCGAACGTTGAAAAACTCCCTTCAGTTGGAGATCGGCTAAAAGGGCTGTAAAAATACGGAATATAAAAAGATAGATAAGGGCGACAAAAGCAAGTCGTCCTATGACTAACACAAATTGCATACAATCCTCCCAATCGAATAGAGGTTGAACCCTACAAATACTCCAATATCATCACGGCAGAGGGGATCTTTGTATGACCAGTACACTTTGTCCAATAGATATTCGATCTCCTGGGGCAGTTGTATGATGAGTAATTCTTTGTCCGTTAACATAGGTTCCATTTGTGCTTCCTAAATCATCAAGCCACCAGCCGTTCTCTCCCCCCGGAGCAATTTTTAGATGTCTTCGGGAAACTTCAGGGTCAAGCAGTACTAAGTTGCACTGTCCATGACGCCCAATGATCACTTCTTCATCCCTCAAGGAAAACGTCCGGCCGATATCCGGTCCTTCTATGATTTCGAGAAAGTAATCCAAATTCCTTCCGATCACACCCTCGACTGGTAAGTTTGTCTTGACACCTTCTCTAAAGATAGTTGTACTTTCCCGCCAATTCGATTGATTAGGTCGAACTTCGTTGGCAAGCTCAATATCTTTTTCTTCATCTCCCCAGTCTACGACAATAGAATCGTCAAAATCCACTTCGATAATCATTTGCCGAGGATTAACAGTCTCATCTGAATGCAATTCTATCGCTGGTTTGGTCAAAAATGTATACCCATTCCGCTCGGCTTCTGCAAATAGATATTTAGATAACTCAATGAGAAAAGCATCTCCAAAACTCGCTATTGGCCCCCAATCACTGGAATGGAGATAAACCCGATAAATATTAGGCACGTATACTTGAGAGATGCTAACCTGCTTATTTCTAAGCATAGACTTCACAAGTTCTTTGGCTATTTCCACCGGTTGAAGGCGGGATGCACTTTTCTTAAAAGCTTCTGTAAAAAGAAATTCGGCCATCCCTTCAAATCGGGCCAATAGGCTCATTTTAACTCACCCTCCCACTGTCGGCGAAGTTGCCCGCAAGCTGCATCGATATCTGTTCCCCGTTCTTCACGTGAAGAAACAGAAATTCCAGCATCCTCTAAGACCTGGGCAAACTTCTTCATTTTCTCCTGATCGGGACGCTCCATCCCTGTTCCGGCCACCGGATTGACTGGAATCAGATTGACATGTCCCAACTGTCCCTTTAACAATCGGGCAAGGGCTTCAGCCTCTTCCCGCCTCGCATTCTCAGCGGTCAAGGCAACCTCAAAGGTGATCCGCCGATGCGTAATCTGAGTATACTCCTGGCACGCTCTCATCAGCTGGTCAAGAGGATATCGGCGATTCATAGGAATTAAACTGTTTCTTATCTCATCCCTTGCTGCATGAAGGGATACCGCTAGGCCCACTTGGGGATTATCCTCAGCCAACTGGATAATTTTAGGCACGACTCCTGACGTTGAAATGGTCATCCTCCTCATACCAATATTTAACCCCTGAGCGTCATTTAAAAGTTGGATCGATTTAAGAACCGAATCATAATTAAGTAAGGGCTCCCCCATACCCATAAAAACTATGTTGGTCACTTGAAAATCCGGATCTTCCTGCCGGACATAATAAGTAATATCTAATACTTGGCCTACAATTTCAGCAACGCTTAAGTTTCTCCGGAATCCTTCTAACCCCGTGGCACAAAACGCGCACCCCACTGGGCATCCAACTTGAGTAGAGACACAAACAGTATGCCTATCGCGCGATTTCGTCCGCGCATAATCCATCAGCACACACTCGATCGTCTCTCCATCTTCAAGACAAAACAAGTACTTCCGAGTGCCATCGTTTGAGCGTTGCTCACGCACCTTCTTTAAGGCATAGAGATGCAAGCGGGTGCTTAAGGTTTGTCGGTCACTTTTACCGATGTTTTTCATATCATCCCAGGACCGCACTGCTTTCTGTTGCACCCATTGGAACAATTGGATCGCCCGAAATCGTTTTAAACCTATCGTCTGACAGATCTCGATCAATTCGTCTTCAGAACAACCGCGCAACTCAACATTTTCCATAATAGTTATTATTCACCCAATTCATTCCAGTTAAACTTCCCTGTAAAGAAAACTTGGCTAAAGATAGGCTATACTCTCTGCGCAGAACGCCGAAATTTTGCTAAAAAGAATCCGTCCATCCCATGCCGATGTGGCAAAATTTGCAACATCCCTTTGCCAGCTTGTTTAATATCTCGCGAATCCTTGAGCGTGTAGGGTAAAGTATCCACTAGGTCAACCGGTTCAAACTCGGGATGTGCCGAACGAAACTTCTTGACCAGTTCGAAGTTCTCTTCTGGTTCCGTCGTACAAGTCGAGTAAACCAGAATCCCTCCTTCTTTAACACAAGATGCAGCCCTCTCTAAGATAGCGAATTGTAAAGAAGGCAATTCCATAAGCCCTTGTTCTTCTTTCTGCCAACGCAGATCAGCCCTGCGCCGAAGAACTCCCAGACCAGAGCAGGGAACATCAACTAACACTCGATCTTGCGACCCCAGCCTTATTCCGGGTAAATCTCGGGCATCTCCCAGCTGAGGATGAATAATCGTAATACCTAATTTTTGGGCCAACTGCTCAATGAGTTCAAGTTTATGATCATGGATATCAAAGGCTAAGATTTCACCTTCATTTTGCATCAACTGAGCAAGATGCGTGGATTTCCCGCCCGGAGCACTGCAGGCATCTAATACAAATTGTCCCGGTTTTGGATCTAGCACATGAGCTACAAGTTGTGAACTTTCATCTTGAACCGTAAAAAGCCCCTCTTGAAAGCTTCCAAGTTGACCTAATGCACCAAAATCTTGAATCTTCAAACTTTCAGGCACCCGTTCTCCTAATTCTACTGCGATTCCTTCTTCAGAAAGACGTTTGCTTAGACCTTCTCTTGAGATCTTTAAGGTGTTTGTTCGAATCCATGTTTGGGCTGGCTCATTATTAGCTTTGCACAAGGCTTCCGTTTCCTCAATACCCCAGCGTTTTAGCCAACGTTGAATCATCCATTCGGGGTGTGAATAACGTACAGAGAGATAGCGAACCGGTTCGCGTTTTGAATCGGGCCAGGGAATATCCCATCCCTTTTCCATAACCTTTCGCAAGACGACATTCACCAGCCCCGTAAATTTGGGGAATTCTTTAGCTAATTCCACACTTTCATTGATCGCTGCTGCGGGAGGCACTTTATCAACATAAAGCACTTGAAAAGCGCCGATCCGCAAAATTGCCCGAACCTCATGAGGAAGTGAGGACATGGGTTTGCTCAAATGCCTTCTCAACGCATAATCTAAGGTCAAACGGTTTTTAAGTGTACCGTTTACCAACAGGGTTACAAATTGTCGATCTCTAGAATCCGTCAACCTGGGAATATTTTTCTGTAAGAGAAGATTAGCATAGGCACCTTCTACTTCGACACGTGTCAGCATATGAACTGCCATTCCTCGGGCTGTCTCTTTAATCATCGCTTCTACCTCGAGCTATCAAGATAAAACGTACTAATTGTAAGATTGCAGCCAACGCAGCAGCCACATAGGTTAAAGCCGCTGCATTTAATACAGAACGTGCACCGCGAACCTCATCACTCCCTATCATGCGGCCCTCCTGAAGCAGAGATAAAGCTCTGCTGCTGGCATTATATTCTACAGGAAGAGTAATTACCTGAAAGAGTACCGCAAAGGCAAAAGCAAAAATACCCAGTTCAAGAAGCCAGCCATAGGTCGGTATAAAAAGACCCACCATAATTAAAATCGGACCCGCTCCGCTGCCAATGTTGGCGACAGGTACAAAGGATGATCTGAGTTGCATTGGAAAATAACCGGCAGCATGCTGCAACGCATGTCCCGTTTCATGAGCAGCTACTGCTATCGACGAAAGTGAACTGCCCTGATAAACATCCTCACTAAGCCTAATTATCCTGGTTCGCGGATCATAATGATCGGAAAGCCGTCCTCCAATCGGTTCTACACGCACATCGTAAAGACCATTACTATTTAAGATCCCCCGAGCCACTTGGGCTCCCGTAAGCCCCGACTGTGCACGGACTTTAGAGTAACGTTTATATGATGAGGAAATTTTAAATTGTGCATACAAGGAGAGTAATATCGCAGGAATTAAAAGAACCATAGTGGAATCAAAATACATAAGCTAACCTCCTTTTCACAATTTGACTTAGCAATTATCCGATTTTTAAAAAAAATCCCGTTTTTATAAGTGGGCTGGGTTCACATAAGCTTCAGGAGTAGCAAAGTCCTCCTTCGACGCGAAGTGTCCAAATCTTTCAGATAAATTGTTCTCCAACCTGCCCGTGGCGACCATTAAAGAAGTCCCGAGCAGGCATAGAGCGTTTCCCTGCGGGTTGGACCTCTAACAAGCGAAGGATTCCCTCCCCAGTTTGCACAAGTAACCCATCCCCAAGCACTTGAATGATTTGACCCGGGTCAGCTGACGCCGTGTTAGGTGCCTCTGATCCCATTTCTATTGTTGTCGCACTGTCTTGCGGCAAAAAGGGTATGCTTCGCCAAACTTTAAGGTTTTCTCCTCGAAAGGTAGCAAATGCGCCCGGCCAAGGGTTTAGCCCACGAATCTGATCATGTAAATCAGTTGCTCTGCGTGACCAATCTAAGCGTTCATGTTCACGTTTCAGAAGCGGGGCATAATTTGATTCTCCTGTTTGAGGAGTTGGAATTAAGCTCCCCATTTCCAACTGATTTAAAGTATCTATCAAGAGTTCTGCGCCCAATGCGGCCAACTTATCATGAATCTCGCCTGTGGTTGATTCATTAGAGATCATTATTTCCTGTTTTAAAAGCATATCCCCTGTATCAAGGCCTTCATCCATCTGCATTGTGGTCACTCCGGTAATGGTTTCCCCCTTGATAATTGCCCAATGAATTGGCGCCGCTCCACGGTAGGCTGGGAGCAATGAAGCGTGTACATTAATACACCCTCTTACGGGCAATTGCAATATCTCCTTTGAGAGAATCTGCCCGTATGCGACAACAATAATACTCTCTGGGGCTAAGTCCTTTAGCTGTCGGATCCACTCCTCCGTTTTTATGGTTTCAGGTTGAAAAACTGGCAAACCTAATTCTTCAGCCACAACTTTTACAGGGCTGGGTTTTAGCTTTTTCCCTCTACCGGCTGGGCGATCAGGTTGAGTAAAGACCCCCACAATAGTTTGCCCGCTATCCGCCAAGGCTCGTAAAGTAGGTACAGCAAAATCAGGGGTACCCATAAAAACTACACGCATACTCAATCCCCCCACTCGTGGTTCGATATTCGCAGTTCGTACTTCGTACTTCAACATAATGTATTGTCAGCGCATTTATACTATGCTCTTATTCGAACCGCGAATATCGAATATCTAATTATTGATTTTTAGCTTCGATAAGTTTTCTTAGCAACATCGACAAAGAGAACTCCTTCAAGATGATCAATTTCATGTTGCAAGGCGCGGGCTAATAAACGGTCTGCCTTAATATCCAGCATTTTCCCTTCACGATTTAAACCCTGAACACGAACTTTCGCTGCCCTCACGACATCTCCTGTCATATTAGGAATACTAAGGCACCCTTCCTCAGCAGAGTTCGCTCCCTCTTTTTCCAAGATAACAGGATTAATGAGCTCTAGCAGCACATTATCAACTTCGACAATGATTACACGCTTGGAGACTCCGATTTGCGGAGCAGCCAGCCCTACACCCTCGGCAGCATGTAATGTATCGATCATGTTGTCAAGGAGTTTTATTATTGATGAATTAACCTCTTTAACCTCTTTAGCCTTTTCACGCAGTACATCTGCACCAATTTCTACAATTTGATAAACAGCCATTCTTAAATACTCCTTTCGATAAAACCATAACTCATTGATTTGATATCACACATTCACCTTCACGCATTTACATATTCTAACTTGAAAGTGGATCCACTTCAATATTCAATATAATACCACTGCTAGTCGGGCTCTTAAAAAACCTTTTAACTCCTTGGTATAAAAATACTCGAAGTATATCCTGCCTCGTTCCCTTGACAGATACTTGCCATCTCCACTGGTTTCTAAGCCTGGATAAGACGGCAGGAGCGGGGCCAAGAACATCCAATTCAGTATTTCCAAATTTAGGATCCTGCATTCCTTGTTGTAAAAATGCGCCTAATTCATTAGCTCCTTTGATGACTCGATCTTCTTTCTCATGTAGCAGTAAAACCCTTATGATGTGGGTATATGGTGGATACTTCCGCTCTTTACGATAGCGAATTTCTTCCCAAAAAAAACCTTGAAAATCGTGGTGAGCAGCTCTCATAACAGCACTATCCTGTGGAGAATAAGTTTGAATCACAACCTCGCCCGGTTTGTTGCTCCGGCCAGCTCTCCCTGCGACCTGAGTCAAGAGTTGAAACGTCCGTTCTCTGGCTCGAAAATCCGGCATATTGAGCGTTTGATCTGCGGCAATTACCCCGACTAATGTGACATTCGGGAAATCCAGTCCTTTAGCCATCATTTGCGTCCCAACTAGTATTGAAGCTTCCTGGCGGCGGAATTTATCCAAGATCGTGTCATGCGCTTCGCTTGAGCGCGTCGTATCATAGTCCAAACGCAAGATTGGCACCTCAGGGAAGAGACCTTGAAGTTCCTCTTCTACGCGTTGGGTCCCTTGCCCAAAAAACCTAATATATCGGCTTCCGCATTTTGGGCATGTATGAGGCGGCAGCTCTTTATGATCACAATAATGGCAACGCATCGCCTGCCCTTGGGTATGATAGGTTAAGGCAATATCGCAGTTCGAGCAACTTACCACATACCCGCATTCTCGACAAACCACAAAGGTAGAATACCCTCTGCGATTCAGAAAAAGCATAGATTGCTCACCTCTAGTGAGCCTTTCCCGCAATTTTTGCTGCAGGGGCAGAGAAAATATGCTTCGGTTTCCCTGCCGGAGTTCGTCTCGCATATCTACGATTTCCACTGGTGGCAGAACACTCTTTCCAATCCTCGAAAGCATCGTCAGCATCCGGATTTTTCCTGATTGGGCTGCAGCATAGGCTTCCAAGGAGGGAGTTGCACTACCAAGTAAGACGACACCTTTGCGTAGATCCATCCTTTTGCGGGCAACATCTCTTGCATGGTATTTGGGATTCTCATCTTGTTTATATGCCCCATCATGTTCCTCATCCAAGATAATGAGTCTCAAGTTTGGCAATGGGGCAAACACCGCTGAACGAGCGCCAATGACAATCCGCTTATGCCCTGACAATATATCCGCCCAGGCTTTCATTTTTTCTCGCTGTCGCAAACCAGAGTGCAAGATAATCACTTGCTCACCAAATTGTCTTTCGAAATAACGTGCTACTTGAGACGTCAGGGATATCTCTGGCACGAGCAGTATAGCGTCTCCGCCTTGCGCTAATACTTGGGCAATCAACTCGCGATAGACATCTGTTTTTCCGCTGCCTGTCACACCATGCAGTAATACAGTTTGGGACGAGCCCTCTTCTAAGGCAGTCAAAACACCTCTCACGGCTGTTGCTTGTTCCCTGGTTAATTCATAGGTTCTATCCGTTCGAGCACCATAATCCTTGACCTTGTTATTTTGCCCGCCATAAGGTGCCTGCTTGAGGGATAAATCTTCCCCTGTCGTGACGAAGCGAACTTCCTTACTTACCCATCCTTGTTTGAGGAGTTTCTCAAGCGTTCCCCCAGAAATATTCGCTCGCTTTAAGAAAATTTTCAGGGAAACCGCTTTTTTCCTTGACCGGTTGAGCACAGTAAGTGCTCTAAAGGCCTCCACATCCAGCCACTGCAGGGTCTGAACATCTGAATCCTCAATTGAAGCCAAAAGAACGATCCACTCTTCGATTTTCCCCTTGAGAAGTGGCCAAACCGTATGCAGGCTTTGTGCAACCGAACAAATAGTTGTTTGCGCCAACCAATGAGCAAGTTCAATTAGATCCTGAGGAACCAGACTATCCTTGTCGGCAATTTCTAACACAGGTTTGAGATTAATACCTTCCATTCCCTCTGGCAGATCATCCGTCACATTTACTACAAGCCCCTGTACCTTTCGGTTTTGAAGAGGAACTAAGACCCTCATTCCTATCTTTAAACTTAGATAATCAGGAATACTATAATGATAACTTTGATCTAAGCGCCGATTTGCTACATCAACCAATACTTCAGCATAGCGAAACATGATGCGGTCCTCCTTATTTAGAAAATATCAATAGCGCTAATGTCAATATTGGTCAAATACATTATATCAAATCTTAGCCTTTCATTACAATTTATCATATTCTTGATTGAAAAAATAAAACAAAAGATTCGGGGTAGAAGGGAATGCTGACCATAACAAAAACAAGAAATAAATACCCTCTTGTCAAAACAGCAGGAATTATGATATGCTTTAGCACAGTTAAATCCCTTACCTTTAAATTAGTCCCGTGAGACTAAGAAGGGAATGGCGAACCATGATTTTAACATGGACACCTCTTTCTTGCTTGCGGGCAGGGAAGAGGTTTTTTGTTAGAAAGAGGAGGTTGAATTATGTCTACAGAAGTTCAGATTCACGAGAAGCTCCCCCTTGCCCAAGCGATCCCCCTCGGTTTACAACACGTTTTTGCCATGTTTGGTGCCACGGTCCTAGTTCCTTTTTTAACGGGTCTCAGCCCGTCAGTGGCTCTTCTTTCTTCAGGGATCGGCACCATAATCTTCTTATTATTGACAAAAAGTCGAGTTCCTGCCTATCTAGGCTCTTCATTTGCCTACATTGCAGCTTTAACCACCTTTGTTCAGTCGGGTAATACTTCTGGAGCCATGGGCGGGGTTTTAGCCGTCGGCGTGGTATATATCATTCTATACCTGCTTATGGCTGCTTTCGGAACCCAATGGATTCATACAATAGTCCCCCCCATCGTTGCAGGACCAGTCGTTGCCATTATCGGACTGAGTCTGACTCCAGTGGCGACGGACATGGCTTCTGGCAATTGGCCGATTGCGGCTTTTACTTTAGCCGTCGCCGCTTTACTCTCCGTATATGCAAAAGGTTTCATGAAGATTATCCCGATCCTCGTGGCCATTGTCGCAGGATATATTGTTGCTGCGATCATGGGCATAGTTGATTTCAAGCCTGTCTTAGCCACCTTTAACGATCTATTTGTCTTCCCTGTTGCACTCGGAAGCGATTTCAAACTTCCCAGCTTAGATAAATTGGCAATTTTGGCAATGGCACCTCTGGCCTTGGTAACGGTGATTGAAGATTTGGGACATATGATCGTTCTGGGAAACATTACTCATTCCGATCCGATCAAAAACCCTGGATTTCACCGAGTCCTCTTTGGTAATGGTCTAGCTACCGCCGTAGCCAGCTTCATAGGTGGTCCTCCTGTAACTACCTATGGCGAGAATATTGGAGTGCTGGCTGTGACAAAAGTCTACAGTACCTTTAATATCTGGGTGGCTGCAATCCTTGCAATTATCTTTAGTATGATTAACCCTTTACAAGCCGCAATCATGTCTATTCCTACAGCCGTAATGGGCGGGGTCAGCATTCTTCTCTTCGGAATGATTGGCGCAGCAGGCTTACGAACTCTTATCGAAGCTAAAATAGACTTTTCCGAAACAAAAAACCTCATCATTGCCTCCGTCATCTTTGCTCTCGGGATCGGGTTACCAGAACATGCAGTAGCCTGGGCAACTGTCGTCGGGATCGTCTTAAACCTCGTTTTGAGAGGACATTCCGAGAACACCGGAGTAAAGTTAGGAAAGTAAACAATGCTTAAAAGGACGCGAAAGCGTCCTTTTTCTTATGATCGGGGAGGCAATGGGGGCAGTTCTTTCCTATTTAACAAAAAGTGCCTTTCGTCTTTAAATTAGGCGAAAGGCTCTTTTGTTGCGTTCAACTGAGAACTTTTAAAAGGACACAAAGCGAATTTTCGTTAAAACACCCTCTACTCATCTCAAAAATAATAACCCTAGAAATTGAAACATACACAAAATTGCAAGTTGAGTACAACCCCAGCCCAGAGAAAGCTTCTTAATTAGAGAGCATGGGAGAGGAATCGCGTATATGATTTCTCTACTTCACTGGCAAATTGAGCGTCTGCATAGCCTTTTCCATAATAGCCTTATCCTGTACTCGGAGGACAACAAGAGCCTGCTCATTCTCCTTCTCTACAAAGGCATACATGTACTCCACTACCACATCCTGTTGGACTAATTGATTGAGTACCTCTGCCAGTCCGCCAGTGCGATCAGGAACCTTAAGTACCCAAACAGGAGTTAAGGAAACAACCACTTTTCGTTCACGTAATTTTACAGCTGTTTCTTCAGGGTTATCCACTATAATTCGCAATACCCCATAATCCTTAGTATCCGCTAGTGACAAGGCCCGTAAATTCACCTTGCATTCGGCGAGAAGACTGATTACTTCAGCTAACCTCCCTTTAGCATTCTCCAGAAAAATAGATAATTGCAGCATGCTTAACCCTCCTTATTACGTTTATCGATGACCCGAACGGCTTTTCCCTCACTCCGTGGAATGCTTTTAGGTTCTACTAGACGAATACGAACGGAAATTCCCAAAGCGTCTTCAATCCTCTTTTTCAGACGATCCTGACGACCTTCCAATTCACGCACTTCGTCAAAGAAAGTCGCTTCACTGACCTCAACTTGGACTTCTAGTTGGTCTAAGTTTCCAACCCGATAAACGACCAGCAGATAATGCGGTTCAAATCCTTCGAGGAGAATCGCCTCTTCCACTTGACTTGGGAAGACATTAACCCCCCTGATGATTAACATATCGTCAACTCGAGCCGAGACGCGATCCATCGACCATCCAACATGCCCGCATGAACACGTACCATAATGTAACGTAGTCAAGTCTTTGGTTCGATAGCGCAGAACTGGAAAACCTTCTTTTTCAATACTCGTAATGACTAATTCCCCAAGTTCTCCATCGGGCAAGGGATTTCCTTCTTCATCTAAAATTTCAGGATAAAAATGTTCATCAATATGTAACCCCTGATGCGCAGGACACTCCAAAGCCACACCCGGTCCCATAATTTCACTGAGCCCATAGATATCAAAGGCCTTGATGCCCAGTCGCGCTTCAATTTCTTCTCTCATGCCTTCGGTCCAGGGTTCTGCACCAAAAATTCCAATCTTGAGCTTCAGTTCATCCCGTGAAATTTGTGATTCCTCTAGACTCTCCGCTAGATAAAGGGCATAAGACGGGGTACAAGCCAAAACAGTAGAACCAAAATCACGCATAAGCATCAGTTGACGCGCCGTATTTCCACCTGAAATAGGAACGACTATTGCACCAAGTTCTTCGCAACCATAGTGCAGTCCCATACCGCCGGTAAACAAGCCGTATCCGTATGCAATTTGTACGACGTCCTTCTTTGTCACACCGACTCTTTTTAATTCATTGGCCACGATCTTCGCCCAAAGGGTGATGTCTTGGCGAGTATATCCTACAACCGTCGGCTTACCCGTTGTTCCTGATGAGGCATGAAGTCGCACGATGTTTTCCATAGGTTCGGCAAAAAGCCCAAACGGATAATTCTTACGCAAATCCTCCTTGGTCGTTAAAGGAAGTCTCTGGAAATCCTTAAGTGACTTAATATCCTCTGCACGTTTAATTCCTATTGCTCCATAACTTTCTTGATAATGGCGAATAGGTAACACTTTATCTACTGTTTCGCGAAGACCCTCTAGCCATTGTTCCTCTGTTCGATCCATTAACTCCATCCCCTACTTCTCCAATTTGTCTGCTAATCATGTAGTTTCCCTGTAACAGATTTCACGGAAATTGCAATTATATCAACTAATATACTACAGTTTTGGTTATCATACCACTTATTTATCCGCTTTGCCAAGTTGCTTTTGAGGGACATTTACCGAGAGTCTCATCACGTTTGTAACGTAAATCTCATCAGAAAGATCTTTATTACTCCAGTTTACAATCACTAAATTTACGCATATAATAAGAAGGAGCCTTACACAACTAATGCACTAATTACCTAAGGATGTCAGGAAGGTGAAAAAAAGTGATCCTCAATACGGATAGTATGAAACCAATATATGTCCAGATTGCTGAATGGCTTGAGTTAGAAATCCTTAATAGCAATATTAAAGAAGATGAGCGTATTTATTCACAATATCAGCTTGCAGATATGTTTACAGTCAACCCTGCCACAGCTGCCAAAGGATTAAATCTCTTAGCTGACGAGAACATTGTTTATAAAAGACGAGGCCTTGGTATGTTCGTTTCTCCGAATGCGAAGCAGTTTATCTTGACTAAGCGGAGAAAACAAATCTTAGAGCAAATGATCAAAGAGTTAGTTATTGAAGCTAATCGGCTGGATGTAAGTGAAAGTGAACTCATTATGATGATCCATAATTTCGGACAAGATGACAAGGAGGAAGAGCAACTGTGAATGTCATACAGTGTCGTGATGTAACGAAATCCTACGGCCAAAATAAGGCCCTGGATCGCTTATCTTTTGAAATAGGAGAAAACAAAATTACAGGTTTCATAGGTAGAAATGGTGCAGGAAAAACAACCCTGTTAAAGATGATAGCTGGATATATTAAACCTACTCAAGGAGAACTCCAAGTCTTTTCCAGAAAGCCCTTCAATAACTTGGATGTTTCTGCTAAGACGATATTTATTGATGACAACATGACATTTCCTGATTCTTTTAGACTTACAGATATATTATCAGAAGTTGCATCCTTTTATGCTGCCTGGAACAGCAACCTGGCGATTGCTTTATTTAATTATTTTTCATTTGACCCAAATCAAGCCCACAGTAATCTTTCAAAAGGATCTAAAAGTACCTTTAACAGCATAATCGGTATTGCCTCACGCTGTCCGCTCACGATATTAGATGAGCCAACGACCGGCATGGACTCTGCCGTGAGGAAGGACTTTTATAAAGCATTACTTAAGGATTATCTCGAACACCCCCGGACCATCCTCCTCTCAAGTCATTTACTAAGTGAACTTGAAGAAATACTTGAAGATATTCTTTTGATCGATAACGGATCAAAATGCCTTCATCTCCCCGTCATGGAATTACGAGAATTAGCTGTTGGTATAAGGGGAAACGAACAAGCTTTGCTAACTTTTGTAGAAGGCAAAGAACTGATCTATAAGGAAGAGTTTGCTAAAGGGAGCTTATACGTTGTCATAAAAAAAGAGTTAATAGAGCAAGAGTTCAAACATGTAAGGCAAAACGGTCTTGAAGTACTCCCCATTTCAACAGATGATCTGTGCGTTTATCTAACGGGAAAAACTGGAGGGGGTATTGATGATGTCTTTAAAAGAGGTTGATCTTCTATCAATTTCCTCAAAACAATATGTTTACAAACTTAAAGCCTATTCAACTTTGTTTTATGGTCTTCTACTAGCTCAGATTATTGCTCTTTTTTTCTCTTTGTTGAATGGAATAAGTTATATGTCTTCCGGTAATGGAGAACTATCAGTTTCTGTAAATACTTATTCTGCTAGTTTAGTAATTATTTTCTCGTTTTTTTGGATACTTTTTGCAGCCATACAACTCACGACGAAGCAATATAAGCAACTTGAAAACCCGCTTGTAACTAATAGCATCTCAAGAAATCTTTCAAATATAGGTTTTTTGATGACTGCCTGTGTTTTTGGAGGCATTACTTCATCACTTGTTGGTGTTCTCCTAAGAATCATTATGTATTTCACGTTTGACAGATCCCAAATCATTTCAGACGAATTTATCCTAGCTTTTTCCGATCTCCTACTTGGCATCTCTGTGGCAATTTTATACATGGTTTTAATCTCTGGAATTGGATATTTAACCGGTGTGTTGACTAAGGTAAGTATGGCCTTTGTTATAATTATTCCAGCCGTAATTATCGGAATATCAAAAGCTTATACGGATATTTTTCAATCTCTTATTAAGTTTTTTACATTAGAGTCTTCATTGCCTCTGTTTGGATTGAAAGTCATTATTACATCGATTCTTTTATTTGGAGTTAGTATTTTAATTTCTAACAGAGAGGAGGTTAGCCAATGAGCAGAGTACTGCCTCAAATATTATTATTTCTAATTGGTATCGCAATAGTCTTCATATTTAAATCTAAAAGTCCTAAATTTTTTAGATTTTCATCCTGGAAACTAAGCGTTCTGGTAGCCGGGTTATATCTCGGAGTTTTAATAATGCTTGTTCCAATATTATATATGTTGCCAAATAAAGACTTTGTTAAAATAGTTGAGAATAAAGATCAAGCAATCGCATCCTCTTCAAACCTTATGAATAATTTGTATAATCAACATTTCCCAACAGAAGGAGATTTAGATAAGCTCGAAGGGATTTACAAAAATAGCGACCAAACCTTCAAGCTTGATTCAAGCAAATTATCCTTTGACCTACAGCCTGGTACAGAAAACTACCATGTTTTAATAGAGCGGAAAGAACTTGATGACGGAGAAATTGATGTTTCTACTTATGTCACAGCTCAATATGTGGGGGAAGTTAATTTTACAAAACGACTTTTGCCCCCTGCGATCTCAGTTGACAATGGGATGTTGTCTCTAAGAGCCCCCGATAGACAGACGTTTGAATTCAAACAATTTAATATCGACTTTACTATGGCTCAATTTAATAACCAAAACTCAAGTATCCATGAAATGTCTCCACATTTTGCTAACCAGATTATCTTTATACGTGTTCCCCAAAGTTTGGAGATTAATAGAGGTGTGTCAGGGGATCGAATTCAAATAATCTAGTTGCAATTTAGGCTTGAGTCCTGTATTAAAGATAATACTTTCTAAAATTAGCACTAAAAGAAGGCATGTGATTATTCTTCACCTGCCTTCTTTTAATTTATTTACTTGTCTGCATCTCCAAAGCAACTATTGTTAACTTACAGCCTCTAAAAGTTAATTACAACCCAGCAAGCTTTTTCAAGGCTTCGACCTTATCTGTTCTTTCCCAGGGGAGATCGAGATCCGTTCTTCCAAAATGCCCATAAGCTGCCGTCTGGCGATAAATCGGGCGACGCAGATCCAACGCTTTAATAATACCCGCTGGACGCAGGTCAAATGTCTGCCCGATAAATTCAACGATTTTTTCATCGGGAAGCTTTCCGGTGCCAAACGTCTCAATCGAGACAGATACTGGCCGCGCTACACCGATTGCATAAGCGATTTGAAGTTCGCAACGGTCTGCCAACCCTGCTGCAACAACATTTTTTGCCACATAACGAGCTGCATAAGCCGCAGAACGGTCTACTTTTGTGGGGTCTTTACCGGAGAAGGCACCGCCGCCATGACGAGCCATCCCGCCATATGTGTCAACAATAATTTTTCGGCCGGTTAGCCCGCAATCCCCTTGTGGACCGCCAATAACGAAACGTCCCGTTGGGTTGATAAAATACTTAGTCTCTTCATCTAACAGCTCTTTAGGAACAGTGGGGTACACCACATATTGCAGTAAATCTCTGCGAATTTGCTCATTTGTCACATCCGGATGATGCTGAGTGGAGATGACGATAGTGTCCACCCGAATCGGTTTGTTATCCTCATATTCTACAGTAACCTGAGTTTTACCGTCTGGGCGCAAGTAGTTCAAATGATTTGATTTTCTCATTTCACTCAATCTCCGTGCCAAACGGTGAGCTAAATCAATAGGAAGAGGCATATAGCTTTCAGTTTCGTTCGTCGCAAAGCCGAACATCATACCTTGATCACCGGCTCCTATTGAATCAATATCACTTTCAGTCATTTCGCCAGTTTTTGCTTCCAAGGCCCGATCCACACCTAAAGCGATATCCGCAGATTGTTCTCCGATCGAAGTTAAAACTGCGCAAGTATCTGCATCAAAGCCATATTTGGCCCGAGTATAACCCACTTCTCGCACTGTCTCTCGCACTACATGTGGAATATCCACATAACACGAAGTTGTGATTTCGCCACTGACAAGAACTAATCCTGTCGTTACAGTCGTTTCGCAAGCTACTCGCGCGTTAGGATCTAACGCATAAATTGCATCCAAGATAGCATCGGAAATCTGATCACAGATCTTATCGGGATGTCCCTCTGTCACAGATTCAGATGTAAATAATTTTTTAACCAATTACTTCACTCCTTTGTTGCAGTCACCGAGGAGGTTGGCAATCTCACCCACGAGATTCCGTGCAACCTCCAGTTTGCTCATTTGAGGAAAATCTATTCTTCTTCCATCGGGAAAGAGAAAACTGACAGTGTTCGTTGGACTACCGAAGCCGGCACCCGGCTTGGTGACATCATTAGCTACCAAGAGGTTGACATTCTTCCTGTGCATTTTTTCTTGGGCGTTAACCAAGAGATTCTCAGTCTCAGCTGCAAACCCAATCAGAACTTGGGATGTTTTCCTTCGCCCAAGTTCGGCTAATATATCTGGATTGGGGACTAACTCAATCGTACGATTTGTCCCATCCTTTTTAATTTTTTGCTCCGCTCGAGTTGCTGGACGATAATCCGCAACCGCCGCTGCCTTAACGATAACATCCATGTTGGGGAAATTCGCAAGGACTGCATCATACATTTCAAGAGCCGTCTGTACGGACATGCGTGAAACTCCATGCGGGGCAGGCAAATCTGTAGGTGCACTGACTAGAATGGTCTCTGCACCAGCTTCCTGCAACGCCTGAGCGACAGCATATCCCATTCGTCCCGAACTCCGGTTCCCAAGATAGCGAACCGGATCAAGGGGTTCTTGGGTACCGCCAGCTGTCACGAGAGCCCTCTTCCCCTTCAAACATTCCGACTTAGAGAACAACTGAGTTATCGTTTCTACGATTTCTACCGCTTCACTCATCCGTCCATCTCCTTCTGTGCCACACGCTTGAAACCCTGTTCCAGGGCCAATAATCTTTATCCCGCGTTCTTTGAGCCGGGTCAGATTTTCTTGTGTAGCTGGATGATGATACATTGCATGGTTCATGGCCGGTGCTGCGTAAATAGGGGCGCGAGTCGCTAATAGAACCGTCGAAAGAAAATCATCCGCTATCCCTGTTGCCATCTTGGCTAATATATTGGCTGTGGCAGGAGCAACGATGACTGCATCGACATGCTCTGCCAAAGCGATATGCTCAACATTCCACAATTTAGGCTCGTCAAACAGATCCACATATACTGGATTTGCGGAGAGACTCTGCAGGGTAAGAGGTGCAATAAATTCAGCAGCAGACTTCGTCATCGCGACATGTACTTCAATGTTCAACTTACGCAAACGACTGACAACTTCAGCTGCCTTGTAGGCTGCGATCCCGCCGGTGACTCCTACGAGGATCTTTTTTCCTGCAAACATTACACACTCTCTTCAGGAGTACATTCATAATTGAGATCCGAATGAGAAATCTCCTCAAGTGAAATGCTTACAGGTTTTACCCCCTTGGCTAAATCTTCGTGTTTTGCTTCTTCCATTATCGTGCGTGCCCGCTTGGCAACCACTTTGACCAAGGTGTACTTGCTGTCCACCTTACTCATTAGAATATCCAGTGAAGGTTGTTTCATATCGCTTCCCCCTTAAAAACAAACGGTTTTCTTTTAACTCGACATTTTTCTGCTACGAGAATACTCTTAAGTTTATCGACAGCAACTGGAACTTCATCATTAATGACGACATAATCATATTCACTTACATATTCCAATTCCTCTATTGCAGTGGCTAGCCGTTTCTGAATGACTTCCTCACTCTCTGTTCCCCGTTTGTGAATTCTCTCAGAGAGAACATCCATAGACGGCGGTACAATAAAGGTGAAAACCCCTTGAGGAAACCGCTTTTTGACTTGCAATGCCCCTTGAATTTCGATCTCTAAAATAACATCTTGCCCTGCTTGAATCGCTTGTTCAACAGCAAAGCGCGGCGTACCATAATAGTTATCACAAAACTGTGCCCATTCCAACAGCTCATCCCCATTAATCAGGGCTTCAAATTCTGCCTTCTCGCGAAAAAAATAATGAATTCCATCCACTTCACCGGGGCGAGAGGATCTGGTCGTCATCGAGACGGAATATTTTAACTCAGGCAACTGACGAAGCAACTCTTGGCAAAGTGTCCCCTTTCCTGCCCCAGAAGGACCTGAAAGGATTATTAATAATCCATGACTTTGTTCCACACACTCCACCTCTAATCTGCCGGGTCTTCTACGTGACTGCTTGACTCTTTAGCCGAAAGACGATGAGCCACTGTTTCAGGCTGAACTGCAGACAGAATAACATGATGGCTGTCACAGATAATCACGGCACGTGTACGCCGACCATAAGTAGCATCAATGAGCATGCCCGCATCACGCGCTTCTTGAATAATACGTTTGATCGGGGCGGATTCCGGACTGACAATCGAGATAATGCGGTTGGCAGATACAATATTGCCAAACCCAATGTTAATGAGCTTTATGTCCAAGCTGAATCCTCCATTACTCTAAATTTTGAATTTGCTCGCGCACTTTTTCCAGTTCACTTTTGACTCTTATCACCTGTTGCCCAATCTTTAAATCATTAGCCTTTGAGCCTATGGTATTAATCTCCCGGTTCATTTCCTGAACTAAAAAATCCAGTTTCCGCCCCACAGACTCGTTGCTGCGCAAGGCTTCTCGGCTTTGAGCCAGATGACTGTCAAATCGAACCAACTCTTCAGTGATTGATGCGCGATCCGCAAAGTACACTACTTCGTTCGCCAATCGAACCCCATCCAATTCAACCTCGCCAAGAAGCGTCTGAAGGCGTTCCTGTAAGCGTTCTTGATGATCTGTTACAACATATGGTGCTCGCTCGGAAATAGTGTGCAAATACTCGGTAAGAAAATCAATCCTTTGCAGTAGATCAGTCGTTAATTTTTCTCCTTCAGAACGACGCATTTGCCCAAATCCATCGGTTGCTTTTAAAAGCGCCTCAGCACACGTCCCCCATAAAGCATCAAGATCAATTTCAGGCTCCACAACCGAAAGAACCTCAGGAAAGTTGACTAAACGATAAATATCGGTTTCATACGCTGTATGTAGAGCTAAAGCGAGATCTTTCAATGTCTTATCATACGACAGCGCTAAATCATTGTCAACCTTCACCAATCTCTTTCGTTCTTCTGTTTCCACCACATTAACATGTACTTCAATCCGACCGCGTTGGAATCTTTCTTGTAACGTTTTACGAATTCTTTCCTCAAAACTGCTGAAATTTCTTGGCATTCTAACCATAACTTCCAAGAACCGATGATTCACGGATTTAAGCTCAATAGAAATTTGATAACCGCTTCCGCTAGCCTCTCCACGTCCAAATCCAGTCATACTATTAGCCATATGTAACCCAGTTTAATTATCGTTCTACTGGGTTAGTCACCTCCTAATTATTTAATCGATGATATTATTATACCATATTTTACATATAGCCGTTTGCGAGTCATTTTCTGCGCCAGCGACCAATTATTAATCTGAGCGAAATTATTCCAAGTTGCTTAACTTTGGAAAACCAAAATCAAAAGTCATAACCTATGACAGTCAAATTAGTAAGTGACTCGTCCCGCTAAAGCTGGGGACCAACTCCCAGAAGCGGGAGTCTTACGATTGGATAAAAATGAGACTGTAACAAACAGAAAAAAGTAGTTTGTTAACAGCCTCATTTACTTAGATTTTAAGTAAAATCAGGTTTTGTTGCTCCTGCTCATCCGCAATCTACAACCATTCACCCTTAAATACATAAGTTCCAGGACCCGTCATGTAGACATGGTTATCTTTTCCCCACTCAATAAGCAGGTCTCCACCAGGCAGATGGACGGTCACAGCACGCTCGGTCTTATTGTTAAGAACAGCTGCAACTGCAGCAGCGCAGGCACCTGTCCCACAGGCCAGAGTTGGTCCCGCACCCCGTTCCCAAACTTTCATGGTCAGCTCCCGAGAAGAATTGACTTGAATAAACTCGACATTGGTTTTACGTGGAAAGAGTGGATGTTTTTCAATCGCTGGCCCAACATGTTCAAAATCCAAGGTAGAATAATCCTCTACAAAAATGACACAGTGAGGATTCCCCATAGAAACGGCAGTATATAGGTAGGTTTGGCCTAACACTTCAATTGACTGACCCACTACTGGTTCTCCTTCTCCCAGCACTGGAATGAGATCAGCCCGCAAAATGGGCTCACCCATATCGACCTGTACTCCTTGTACTTGTCCCTCATTAATATATAAATTAAGCTTTAAAATACCCGCACCAGTTTCCACCAGCATTGGGTTAGTACTTACAATCCCTTGATCATATACATATCGTGCAAAACAACGTATGCCATTACCACACATTTCAGGCTCCGAGCCATCCTGATTTAATATACGCATCCGGGCATCGGCAACTTTCGATGGTAATACAACGACTAATCCGTCCCCTCCTATTCCAAATTGACGGTGGCAGAGTTTCTTTGCCAATTCAGGATAATCCACGTCCACATTTGAAACAGTGAAATGATCCAAAAAAACGAAATCATTCCCCAAACCATGCATTTTAATGAATTCCATTCGTTACCCCCCAAATCAATGTTGATATTCGTGTTCGAAAGCCATATCAAATATCAAACGTAATCCGCTCAAATAAATTCAAGCCAAAACTTTAGATGGAGTAAAACTCCATCTAAAGTAAGTTTTTTATATCCTATGTAATATCCCCTTTAAAAGAATACTACGCAAGCTGAAGTGGGTCAACCAATTGAACCAAGTATACACGAAGGGCGAAGCTATACATTATTCTCTATTGAACTGCTGCTTCGCAACGGTGATCGACTAACAGCCACTAAATTACGTTCGAATATCGAGCCTCGAACTACGAACCACGCATTTATCCCTTAGCTATGACCGTCTTTCCTTGCCAACTGTTTTTCAAAAGCCGTGCAAAGCCGATCAAAACGGACGGTCCACCTGCTACACACAGAATAAGGACCCATTGCCACCCCACTAAGGGTGCAGTCTTAAAGATCGCTTGCAGCGGGGTCACATATATCACACAAAGTTGCATGATAGTTGAGACAAGTACTGCTCCCACAAGATAGAGATTTGTGAAGATTCCCACTTCAAAGATACCCCGTTCTTCAGATCGGCAATCAAAGACATGAAATAATTGGGAAAACACCAGAGTCGAAAAGGCCATTGTTCGGGCACCTAACATATTGACCCCCATAAAGAGCGCAGCTACGAAGACAAGAAGTGTACCAAGTCCAATAAATGTCCCTCTTACTGCAATCTTTGAAGCTAATCCCCGTGCAAAAATGCTCTCACCCGGTTTCCTCGGCGGCCGATTCATAATGCCAGGTTCAGCACCATCCACCCCTAACGCCATAGCAGGCAATCCGTCTGTGACTAGATTAACCCATAAGATCTGAATAGGAAGCAACGGGAGAGGTAAGCCCACAAGCGTTGCCAAAAACATTGTCAAGACTTCTCCAAGGTTACAAGAAAGTAAGTAACGAATAAACTTCCGAATGTTGTCGTAAATTCCCCGGCCCTCTTCCACGGCAGCCACGATCGTTGCGAAGTTATCATCTCCCAAGACCATTGATGAAGCTTCCTTGGTTACATCCGTCCCTGTTTTTCCCATGGAAACCCCAATATCCGCTTCTTTGACCGCCGGTGCATCATTAACCCCATCCCCTGTCATAGCGACTACTTGACCTCGCTTCTTATAGGCACGTACAATTCGAAGCTTATCCTTCGGTGTCACTCGAGCAAACACTGAAATATCCATGATCCGCTCGCTTAATTCCTGATCAGACGTTCGCTCAAGTTCTATTCCTGATATAACCCCGCCGCCAGCTCCACGCAAAATCCCTAACTCATGAGCGACGGCTTCTGCGGTTAAACGATGATCCCCCGTGATCATGACCGGTTTAATTCCGGCCTGCCGACAAACTCTAATCGCTTTCACAGCACTGGCTCGCGGTGGATCAATCATTCCCAACAGTCCGACAAACGTCAATCCTTGTTCCACATTCTCATCGAGCGGTTCCGAATCTGCCAACGGTTTTTCGGCAACCGCCAGGACTCTAAGAGCATGCCTTGCCATTTCATCATTGGCCCGCATGATACTTTTCTTACGTTCATTAGACAGTTCTACAACTCCTTGCCGGGTCATCTCTTGCTGGCAAAGTCGCATCACCATGTCCGGGGCCCCTTTGACATAAGCCTTGCGCCCTTGTTTGGTCTCATATACAACACTCATACGTTTTCTGTCCGAATCAAAGGGCAACTCGCCAATTCGCTTTTGCTTTCGTTCCAGAACTTCACGCCATATCCCCGCCTTAGCCGCAGCCACCAAAATTGCTCCCTCTGTCGGATCTCCCTCAATACCCCAAGGAGCATCCTTACCTTTAGACCGAAAGAGTCCGGCAACTTGAACCCCTTTCTTGGTCAAGGTTGAATTATTGCAAAGTGCAGCAATCTTTAACGCTGCATTAAGTGGATCACGTTCTTTTTCTGGATCCGCGCCCTGGAACTCCCCTTTGGGGTCGTACCCTTCTCCTGAAACTGAAATCCTTCGTCCATCGGAATAGATTTGGCGTACGGTCATTTCATTCTGAGTTAATGTTCCCGTCTTATCGGAACAGATTACCGTCGCACAACCCAAGGTTTCTACAGCGGGAAGTTTCCGTATGATTGCTTGCCGTTTAACCATGCGTTGTACCCCAACTGCCAATGCGACCGTGACAATAGCTGGCAGGCCTTCTGGAATAGCAGCCACTGCTAAGGAGACGCCGGTGAAGAACATCTTATAGAAATCTTCACCTCTCAAAATCCCGGTAACCACTACAGCAGCACAGACCAGAAAACTGATCAGCACCAACCATTTGCCCAGCTCTGCCAAACGTTTTTGCAAAGGAGTTTCTTCGTCTTCCACACTCTGGATCATTCCGGCTATGACGCCCATCTCCGTATCCATTCCCGTTGCTACAACAACGCCAGCGCCTCGGCCATTGACGATTGCCGTCCCCATATACCCCATATTTTGGCGATCTGCCATGGGTGTAAATTTATCCTGAAGAGGGGAAATACTTTTAGTCACAGGATGAGATTCTCCGGTCAAAGCAGACTCTTCTACTTGCATATTGACTGCCTGAATCCAACGAACATCTGCCGGAATACGATCTCCCGTATCCAGAAGGACAATGTCTCCCGGCACAACATCTGAAGCCGGAATCCTTTGTTCCATGCCTTCCCGCAGCACTCGCGCTTCAGGAGCAGTAAGGGAACGGAGGGATTCCATGGAACGTTCAGCACGAAACTCCTGAACGAAACCTAAAACAGCATTGATTATGAGAATCGCTAAGATCGTGATAGCATCCGCGATCTCGCCTAAAAGCCCAGAGACTACTGTGGCCGCTAGTAAGACTAACACCATAAAGTCTTTGAATTGTCCAAGGAACAAAAATACCGGGTGAGTCCCCTTTTTTACCGCCAGTACATTATTTCCAAACTCCTGTAACCGACGCCGAACCTCTTTAACATTTAACCCCTTTGTCGGATGTACCTCCAACGCCTTGGCCACGTCAAGCCAAGGCAACACATGCCACGCCTGTTGCCGCATGCCCTTTTTCCTCCTTTTGCTTAATAAACCGTTATAAAGGAAACCTTCTTCTGCAGGAGTATAAAACTTCATCTGAAGCCTCAGCATTGCAGAGCTCATCGGTGACTATATTTCCTCATTGATATTCGTATTTGCACCTCATTTTTTGAACTTTGAACTTCAATTTAAGGATTAGTCAACAGATAAGAGGCTTTGTCCCTTTTATAGTACATGCTTATTCCTAAAAGTATGGAAAAATGCCTCAGCAAAACAAGTGTGTTATACTAAAAAGTGACTCAATGTTGAAAGGATGTAATCAGGATGGCGTTAGATGGTGTAACCCTCGCCTATTTAGTTAAAGAGCTTGCTCCACTGCTGATCGGAGCACGTATTGATAAAATTTTTCAACCAGAAAAGGAAGAAGTCCATTTCCAATTACGACAGCAGGGATCCGGGCGACTCCTGCTTAGTGCAAGTGCCACATCCCCCCGCTTCCATCTCACACAGGAAAACAAAAAAAACCCAACCTCCCCGCCTATGTTTTGCATGATTTTGCGCAAGCACCTCGAAGGCGGTAAACTCGTTAGTCTTCAACAAAGTGAGCTAGAACGTGTCGTCACTTTTGAGTTCCAAAATTACAATGACCGCGGGGATTTAGTCTCATTGCATCTTCACTTAGAAATTATGGGAAAACACAGCAATCTTATCTTGGTTGACCCCTCAACAAATACCATTCTCGATGGTCTAAAAAGGTATTCACACGCCCTCAGCCACTATCGAGAAGTATTGCCCGGCCGACCATATCTGACTCCTCCCTCTCAAGGTAAACAACCTCCGCTAGAAGACGAAGAACTTTGGCGACAAACCCTATATGAGGAAGCGATAGATCGACCCATAACCGGCATACTCCTCGCACGTTTTGCAGGGATCAGCCCGGAATTGGCACGGGAAATCGTCATCCAAGCCGGATTGAACACTGAAACCCTTCTCCAGCAGTGCGGGGATATTGATCTTTCAAGGCTTTTCCAAGCTTATCGAAGGCTATCCAATCCAGAGGGTTTTCCCGAGACTCAGCCTTGCTTGTATTACAACTCGGCACCCCGACCCCAACTTGTCGCTTTTAGTTTTGTCCCTTTCCAGCAATACCATGAGTTAAGAATCGAACGGTTTCCATCTTTGAATGATGCGATCCAGAGCTTTTATCAATCTAAATCCGGCAATAACTCCCTTGAATCTAAAAGGGGTTCTTTGCGAAAGATTGTCCAGGAACAGTACACCCACACCAGCAAGAAGCTTAAAATATACAATGAAGCAGAATCTAATGCGCAAAACGGTTTAGCTTATCAAAGATGGGGCGAACTCCTTACCGCAAACCTCTACCGAATTCCGTCCGGAACGAGCGAGGCCATCCTAGAAGACTACTATGATCCCTCAGCCCCTTCCGCAGTCATTCCTCTTAATCCACATATAAGTGCTATTGACAACGCTCAACGCTATTACAAACTCTATAACAAAGCTAAAGCGACTTTGCTTAAAACAAAAGAGCTCAAAGAAAACACGCTCGAGGAGATTAACTACCTCGAGACCTTGCGGTACAATCTAGATCAAGCTTCCTCTCTTAAAGAGCTTGGTGAAATTCATGTCGAACTTGCGGGACAAGGATATGTTGCTGGTAAACAGCTAAAAAAGGAAGTCCCCGCTAAAAAAGGCCGCACAAAATTGAATTCCAAGGCCAAAGCAAAATCCCCCAAGGAATCTCCTCAGCCCCGAGTTTATCGTTCCAGCCAAGACCGTGTCATTTTTGTCGGAAAAAACAACGCTCAAAATGATTGGTTATCGTTACGCAAAGGAAAACCAAACGATCTTTGGCTACACACCAAAGTGATCCCTGGTTCACACGTTCTGATTCCCCTCGAGGAAGGAGAAGAGTTCCCAGACGATGCTACCCTCGAAGAGGCAGCTGCCCTAGCAATCTATTACAGCCAAGCGCGCGGTTCATCTCAAGTCGCTGTCGATTATACTCATGTCAAACAGCTTAAGAAGCCTAACTCTGCAAAACCCGGAATGGTAGTTTACGACCAGAACTGGACTTTATACCTCACGCCAAAACAAGAGATCTTGGAGCGGTTGCTGGACAGTGAAGAGTTTTAGATTTAGATCATAAAGAGATACAACGAGCAGAAATCAGCACTGATTTCTGCTCGTTGTATCTTCGTAGTATTTTCGTGGATTTCCGACTCTTATCTGCCTTTTGTGTTGTCAACCATTAAATTGTGAGATAGAGCTTATGGCCTATTAAGCTATAGCGCATATTAGTGAGAAATCCTTGCTTAGGTGCATTTATTATGAATGCTTCATACATATGGATGTTCCCAGTGCTCTGGGCGATCGAGTGACAAGGGTATCTTTGTGCTAGCATCACCCTTCGCTACGTTGAGTTGAGCTTGCGTTAGAAAGATACTCTTGGTGAAGTCAGCTCCTCTGAGATCAGCATCTCGGAAATCAGCCCCGATTAAATCAGTTCCACTCAAGTCTGTTCCACTAAGGTTTGCCGTAATAAGGCAGGCTCCTCTCAAGTTGGCTCCTCTAAGGTCCATTTTTCTAAGATCAGCACCAATAAGACAAGCTCCTCGACCGAAGGTCTTCCGGCGTTGCGAATGTACCTTCTGCCCACGACGAGCTTCGGTTCGCACAAGTTCACTGGTCTTTAAGAGCAGAGTATTAACTTCAGCTCGATGTGCTGCCACGTCCAGTTCTTCGAGAGAATCCGGACTGAGGTGAGTGAGGCATTCCGTCTTAGCGAGCATTAAACTGAGCGCGCCATGAATAGGACGAGCTGGTTGTAATGTTAGCGTTTCCGTTAGATACCAAAGTAACTCATGGAGTTGCCGCATGATTAAGAACACCTTGAACATTTGATTCGCAGATTCCGGGACTTTCCGCCAGTCGTGTCCACCAAAGCTGACTTGGGAAACCTTTTGACCAGCTCCAAAGCAGTCAAATGCAGTGCACCCTTTAAGGCCTAGTTCTCTGAGATTTTTGTGAATGTTGCAACGAAAGTCTGGTTGCAGGTTAAGGCAAGCTTGACCTGCCTCTTTGTTGTTTGGGAAGCCTTCCGAAGCAGAAAAGTACAAAGCCACACAGCACAAACCGAAACAGGTTTCGCAGTCAGCTCGCAAATTCTGGCGATTCTTTTCTGGGAAGGATACTGAATACTCGTGATTCTCGGACAACTATTCTTGCCTCCTCAACTTATTTTGTACGGATTTTAATTTCATAGAATCATCTCAATTCTCAATTATTTCGTCTTTTTCAATTTGCTCTCTGCTCGTTTTATATTCTCGATGACTCTAAATTTAACTATCTCGCTAATTAATTGATAAGGCAGTGGCTTTTCTATCGGAAATTGTATTGACCCTTTTGAGAGTTTGTATTCCGATAATTCTTCTTTAAACGCCTCAATTCCACTAGGAGCTGGATAAAATCCTATATGATTTTTATAAGCAGCAAAATGTACTAAGTTTCCTTGTAAGAAAAAAGTAGGCATTTGATAACTTATCTTTTCTTTTGCATCTGGTGCAGAGTCTTGGATAACTTTCCTTAGGATTTTAAGAATTTCCTGAATCTCGGGAGGAAATTTCAAAATATAATCGTCAATGGATTCATAAGCTGTTTTTTTCGCTTCCATAATTTCTCCTTTTCATAAAGCTTCTTGGATATCGCATCTTTTAAGAAACAATTTTCTCCGGAAAATATACCTCGGGACACGTTGGACAAGGGGGGACAAGCGGGGGACAAGGGGGGACAAGGGGACAGGTTCATTGTCCCTCGGCCTCTCTCCTCTTACGCTCTGTCAATAACACTCCTCGATATTCCTGTGATTCTCGCTAATTGTCTTGTAGAAACACCTGAAATACTAATCAATTCTCTTAGGACATTATCCCGTTGCTTTTTTTGAAGTCTATGTAATTCCATAAACGAAGAAAATCCCAAGTTATTCAAAAAAACCTTTACGTCTTCATCAGTCAAGTTCTTTCTTTCCGAATAGTCCAAACATTGATCATCGTTTCCTTCATTTGTAAAGATACGAAAAAGTTCTTTCGCTTCTACACGATTATCCGATAATAAATCCAAAGCAAAATTAATATCTGAAACCCTAGGTGTTTCCAGATAATCTTGATAACTGCTCCACCTAAATTGTTTAATATCGTTTATGATTCCTGCCTTTATGGGATTTTGATGAATATATCTTAAAACTGTAAGAAAATATGCATCCGTCTCTACTACTTCACTCCTAAAACGTTCCTGAAATAAATGTCCACAGCGTTCGTATTTCTGATTATACCAATATACATAGCTACTACTAATCCTTTTAATTGCGTTTGATATAGGTTCATTTGTCTCTCTAAGCAGTAAGTGAATGTGGTTATTCATTAGGCAATAACCATAAACGATGTAATTACTGACTAATTTATAATGCTCAATTGTATCGATAAATCTCTGGCGATCTTCGTTATCTTCAAATAGATTTTGTTTATTAATACCTCTAAGCATTATATGGTAAACACCAGTATCGCTTTTCTTCCTTGCGGGAGCCTTGGCATTAACACACTCCCCCATTTAATAACTCATCTCGCCTAAAGTTTTAGTGAGGATGATCCCCCTCTCCCTCGGCCTTTCCGCTTTGGTTGCTTTGGTTTTCTTAGGTTAGTCTGGGAACACCTAACCTGTCCCGCGCTTGTCCCGCTTGTCCCGCTTGTCCCGGTTCCAGCACCCCCGATTTCGTTGCTGTCAAGTCTAGAACCTCGGAAAGCGAAAATGCCCTGTCATCTGAGAAGGCCAGCTCTGCAGTTGATCGGATTCCTTGGGTGTGGGGCCAGAATTATGGAGTATATACGGGACACCATCGGGTCTGCGTTTATCAGATACGATGGCGATATGTTCATGGGGCGGACCGTAGGTCACAATGTCCCCTGCTTGCCAAAGCGTTAGATTCTCTACATCCTCTGGCTTGACCTCGAGAGTTAATTCCTGGGCATTTCTCCGAAAAAAGACTATGAGATTAGGTACTCTTCGAAAGTCAATGTTCGGATCTGCCCTCCCCTCTATGCGAGAATACTTACCAAAATTGGCCCGAATATCTTGATCCACTAAACCCTTCAGGTCATAGCCCGCATCTCGAAATGCTCGCCATACGACATCCGTACAGACGCCTTCACTTTCTGGCGGATAGCCCTTCTGATAATAGGCACTGCGATACTGCGGTTGTCTCTCTACCTCGGCTTTTGCACCAGCCACAATGTCTTCCAGGTCGTTTAAACCATCGTCATCCTTGTCAATTGGACAAGTAATGACAGGAACTTTAATAGAGGGCAAAAAAGGAATTGAACTTTTAAAATGAGGTGTTTTCCCTAAAAATAAGACCCCATTCACGACACCGCCAATCACCAAAATTAGCGGTACCCAATAATACCATTTCTTCAAAATCTCTCCTCCTGTCAGAAAACTTGGCAAACACCAAACCCTTGACCGCTGGCCATAAGTAGAACTGGCTTTCGAGATCAGAAAGCCGCCAAGGATTGCACGACGTTGTAACTATATCTTGGATCCTAATCCAAAATGATTAAGAATCATAGGGTACAGATCAATAATTCTCGCGTGGTCAAATTCAACCGGCATGCCTGCAATGATCATCGGCACCGTCGAATCTTCTTCCTCTAGTGACCCATGGCTCCCTCCTCCCGGGTGAATAGGTGCCCCGAGGGCAAAATATTCATACCCCAAGACCGCTGAAACGGCAATTCGGCTTCCACCTCGCGCCTCAAGGGCTGATATTAAACGATTAAAAGCATCCGGAAACTTACCGAATTCAATAATTTGTTCGCTTAATACTCGAGCATCAACCACTGATAAGTCCCCTTCATAGGACCAGGTTTGACCATAAACATCTCGAAAAGGACCCCTGCGAGAAAAGAAAAGTTGTTTTTCAGTCCCACCTTGAACAACGCAAAACTTATTTTCAGAGACTTTCCAGCTAATTTGAGCGTTGCGCGGATCTTTTGCCAAGATACCCACTACCTCTGGCAAAAGATCATCTTTTCTCTGCAGAATGTAAATAAAAGCCATCCGCTCATTTGGACAAATGGCAATCTCATGCCTATTATCTTCTCCGCTTGCTTCTTCCGTAGCTTTTAATCGCTTAAACGACTTTAAGGCACTATCTAAATCGATCAGGTACTCTTTTCCTAAGCCAACAGTTGACTGGGCATGGTCTCCCGTGACAATAATTACGTTTTCCTCTAATGCTTTTTCCCAAGTACCGAACTCATCTAGGACTGATGCCACTTGTTGGTCTGCATACTCAATGGAAAACCCCGAGCGCAAAGGGCCATGTTGGTGTGAATATTTATCATTATCCGGAAAGTATACAATCATGAAATCAGGTTGTTGTCGTTCTCGGACAAGTTGTGCCGCAATTTTACCGGAAAAGGTATCATTAAAACCAAAGCGATGAAAGGGCCCTCTCGGATATGCCCCTGCCCTTCCTGAGAAAGGGGGATGGATAAGCTGACCTAAAGTTAAGTGCGAGGGACCTGAAACATCTTCCCGATTGAGACGAAACCCCGTCCCTAAAGCTAATGTAAATGGAACTTTCGCTAGGTATGTGTGTCTAGCTCGATGCATAAAAAAATTAACATTCCCCGTACTGTAACCGCCTGCTTCCAGTTCTTCATACAAGGTTGGGGTTTTAGTATTCAGGTGATCTTCATTGAGATTAAGTAATAAGTTGCGGAGAACTTTCTCTAAACCAATCTTCAGGATGCTTTGCCAAGTAGCTCCGTAATCCACGATCTTTCTTATCTCCTCATTGTACCAGATAAACCCAGGAACTCCATGCTGATTAGGCCAAGTTCCTGTGATCATGGAACTCGTAGCAACTGGAGTCATCGTTGGAAAGGAGGAGATAACTCTATCTATGCAGGTGCCGTGTTTAACCAAAAAACGAAACGCAGGAGCATTTCCTTCCGAAAGGATCCTTCCCAAAACAGAAGGATGAAGGGAGTCTACCACAAATAAGATTACCTTTTTCATGATCGACTCCCTTCATCAATTTTGAATAAACATTTTAATACAGAAAGATTACACCTATATCTTAGGCGTCTCTTGCATTCATGGGACCGCAAACTGAGCTATCAGGCTGTGAAAGAGGTTTCTCGAGGGATTTAGTAAAATTTAGCTATTCGCTTAAAATTAGTATATCAAATTTATTGTTTACTTGTCACGAATTTAGATATATATATCGGATGTATAGGCTATAATCTTGATTTTCTAAGTAGATAACTAATTAATAGCGAGGTGCTCTCTTAAAACAATTCCGTATTTTGAAGCAATGCTCCAAAAATCAACATATATATTGCGTAGATTACACAAGCAACCAGCTTATCAGAAGAGCTTAAAGGGGATGCCTTAGCTACCTCCTTTTTGCAGCCTGTGCAATTACCTTCGCACCCGGATATTTTTATAAGAAAAGCTGTTCTCTCCCCAGAGTCTTCTGGGACTGACTTATTACGCAATAACTTCTTGCTTTTCCTTTTACAAAGTGCTAAGAAATCCAAGAACGCTCCGATCGGACAAAAACACCTGCACCAAAACCGTAAAATAAACATAGAGAGCAACAGAATTAAGCCCATAATAATCCATTGAGCGGTATTCCCATCCCCATCGAAAAATACCGAAAAGGGTTCATAGCTGGCAACTCCTGGATTATTAAATAGAGCGCCAACATTGCGGCTAACCATAGGAATAGCCAGCGACCCCTTCGGGCTGTAGACATTAGTTTGGGATTTGGTTGATAACTGACCAAATTCAAGGCTTTGTAAGTTCCTTCCTGAACAGCCCCAAACGGGCAAAACCAAGAACAATAGAAGTTTTTTCCCCAGAGCAACGTAATGACTAATATGCCAATTACCAATGCATACCAAATTGGGCGCTCAAAAAAGGAGGGCATTAGCCCGAGGAAACCGCTTGAAGCTTTTTCTTCTTCTGACTTTTTTCTGCGGTATAGATATAAGAAAAATGAGGGGTATGACCTGAAGCGATCAACCATTCCATTGTGGTTTCTACCGCTAGCTTCATTCTATCTACACAATCTTTCATCGGACATACATGACATTCATCTAAACGCAGTTCTAGGGATGTCAGCAGGCCCAGCTCATACCAAGTCCCTTTAGAAATACTGCTAAGGCATGTCGGAATCTGCACTGCCCCTTTCTCTTTTTCTACTTTGCTAAGGAAAGGTGTTTGATGATACCCACAGAAAAATTGTGTTATTCCTGCTCGCTGTTCTTTCACCTCAGTCATAATGGTTGTTTCATCCCATTGCTGTGATCCTAAAACCTGAGTGGGACAATCTGAGAAACACAGGCCGCAACCCAAACACTTTTCCTTATCTAAGTAGATCTGATGATTATACAGAATTAAGGCTTGCCCCGGACAATGGGAAACACAATGGCTGCATTCTACACCATTGTGTTGTTGGTTCAAACACCTATTTGTCTCAACTTGCACATATGAACCTTTAGTAAAAAGCATACTCCCACTCCTTTTCCTTTACTCTGAGAATTAGTCATTATCTTATCCGATGACTAGCCGCCACTACAATAGTATTTGGTGGATTCTATTACCTCACCGCAAGATACTATGATATCTTTATTGGTTAGGAAAACTCCATCTTAAGCACGAAAGTATCCAGCGGATGCTTTTGCCGAACCGCAACTAGACAAACATCTTTAGTGGTGGGGATGAGAAGCGCTAAGTCCCTAAATGGCCTAAACCCGTCTTTGCCAATTTTGCCAAAGCTTGATAAGAAGTGCTCGTCGACTCGGTCTGCAGACCGTTGAAAAATTCTACGCACCACTTTTTCAGATGCATCTCTTCGAATTGCTGGATCTGCTGTGCTATTTTTTCCAATTCCTCATTGTTCTGCTCTTGCAAGGCCTGGCCCTTCTTACCATATAAATACATCATGAATTCCAATTCTGTTGCCATATGGTCAGCCGGTTCAGCAGATTGTCTGACTAAACTGACCCCTGCCTCTCGATAACAGCGCTCCACATTAAGGGCCGTCGGGCTTATAAACAGCATAGCTCCCTGGTTATCTTCCGGATGAAGAAAAAGGGTCTCGTAGATATTTAAAGCGGGCTGCTTGGGGTCATCGAAAAGCCGGGTATATTCTCGACGCATCTCAATCAAGAGCGGGGTTGCATCCACTTTGCTTCCTTTCAATCTATCCAAGGCTTCACTAACCAACGATAAATCTCCTTGGCTACAGGAAAGCTCCTCTAGAATGTTGATCCCGTCCTGTCTGTAACTGCCATCTAGCAACGCTTCTGCAAGTTCTATGGTAGGAAGACGTAAGGAAAGAGATAATAATTGAAAGAAATCTGATGTTGCAAAGGCTTCTTTCAATTTTTGTTCTTGGATAGTATTCATTGCTTCTCCTTTTCATTAACTGTTAATGTATTTAAGTTTTAATAAAATTCCTATATCACAAAGGATAGCATTTGTCATTGAGATTTTTTCCATTTTCAAATACCATCTTCACTGAAAAGGAGGCTTTACAGCTCAGTTATGTGAGCTGTAAAGCCCCAGTTCTGCCGTATACATTTGTACCGAACGCTGCAGACACACTACAGCTTTCGTGTATTGACAGTCGTCCCAAGATTAAGTTTACCGAATCCCAAATTCAATAAGAGTGCCCCTAAGGATACGATTCCTAAAGACAACCCGATTTCAAGCAAAGAAGGAACATAGGGTCCTGTTATCCCGCCATAAACAGGTGCTCCCGGCAAGATAATCAATGGGTTAAACAACTGGGCCTGAAGCAGATTTGATTTAATGAGATAGATTGCTACAAGAGCGATCACCGCACCGCCTAATAGTACACATGCCTTCGGGAGGTTCCTTGTTTGGCTAAAAGCACAATCGCAGTGACAAGATCGACCATCTCTAACCAGAAACCAACGGCCCCTTTTCCTGCGACCAACCATATGAAGGCTATATAGTCTTCTCCACTACCTGGATAAAGACTAATCAATACTTCAGCAACCACTATGATGAGCTCGACGCAAAGCAACACAGCTGTTAGTTTGCCAATCTTAGCGAGTAGACCAATTGGCATCTTAATATAACCGCTCTTATTCAGGATATGGCTAAGAATCATCAATGAAGCTAGAGCGGCTACCAATGCAGCAATCAAGAAAGACAAAGGCTGTGCCGGAGTATTCCATAGGGGTCTAGCCACTTGGAAACTGAACACAAATGAAGTTACCGTTACAAGAATACCCGCAATGAAAGCAACCACAGCTATCCCTTTTACCCCTTTTTCTTCGATTTTACCTTCATTCAGTAAAATAAGCTGACGGGTAAAGATAATGGAAATCACCATATACGAAGCCAACATGATGAAATCCCAAAACATCGGTGAACTCCAATTTCCGCTGGTGATAAACAACCAGGCCCGTTCAGGATTTCCGATGTCCACGATGATGTAGAGACGCGGCAACAATACTGGCTACCGCCCCCAGATAGGAGGCAATCCGACTATAGGGCTTAAACTCTTCGAGCTTAAAAAGATAAGGTGTCGCTGCAAAAAGCAGGCTCCCAGCAGCAATCCCGGTGAAAATCATAAAGCCGACGATATAGAGTCCCCACAAGGGAGAGCCTCTCCCCCCCAAGCGTCAGCAAAGGCGAACTCTGCATCTGCATTAATTTGTCCGGCCAATCCAATATGTTCAAGCTTCTGCAGATAGAGTGCACAAGCTTCTGCGCCCAAAGTACTTGAGAAATACTGGATTGCCATCTCTGGGATTTCCTTAGATGTCCCCTGTTCGACTGCATCGGTAATCTTTATCAATAGCTGAAATAATAATTGATTCTCCATCAATTGTAACTCCTCATTTCATCTAATTCAGCGTTCTTTGGAAGCGGGAAAACTTACGAAAGGGATCTTCGACCCAACCATAGGCCCTTTGGTTCAGCTCTGGCGAAAAGCCAAATCAGAAGAAACTCTCCCTTCCTCTGATGAAATACAAAAGATCTTGACCTTAGTTGACTATAAAAAGGTCATTCTTAATCCTGACCTTAAGACCGCCTTCTTGCCAACAGCTGGTATGAGCCTTGATCTGGGAGGTATAACCAAAGGATACGCTGTAGAGCAAGCGATTAATAGTCTAAACCAGGCTGGGATTTCCTCTGCTATGGTAGTAGCCGGTGGAAACATCTCTACCATCAACACCAAACCTGACGGCACTCCTTGGCGGGTAGGTATAAAGGATCCTCAAAAGCCCGACTGTATAATCGGCTATTTGGAACCCATAAATCAAGTTGTCGATACTTCTGGGAATTATGAACGTTTTTTTACTCTAGAGGAAAAAAGATACGGACAAGTTCTAAATCCTCGGACAGGCCGCCCCGCCGAAAGATTTGCCAGCTGTACTATTATGACTGATAGCCCTACTATGGCCGATGCGTTATCCACCGCGCTTCTAATTCTTGGAACAGAAGGGTTAACCTTAGTGAATGATTTACCCAATACTCAGGCCATTCTCATTGATTCCGATGGATTACAGTTTATGTCTCCTGGGTTAAAGGATTTGCTGAAAAAATAGAAGCCCTCGCACAAATCAAAAGGAGCTGGTTGGAATCTTTGCTTCCAGCCTGCTCCTTTTACTGTTAGTAGAAACCTATATCCTTTTCAACGACTCTCAGGGTAGTCCACCACAAATAGATTGTCTTTTCATAATTGCAACAAGAGAACTGTCCCCTTAACTGGCTCTGGCCAGAGAAGAGACGGTTCTTTTGTCTTGCTTTATCATAATCAGATCTTTCTGCTTCCGGGTTTGATAGCAGGGATTCCCTGAGCACAAAGTGGGCAATCTTGAGCTTCATAAGCTTGGATACTTAACTGAATGATTGAAGATTGAGGTAAACCAAAATCTACTTTACCACCTGAACGATCGACGAGTACTCCTACACCCAAGGCAGTGGCTCCGAATTCCTGAACAACTGTCAGTACTTCTCGAACTGAACCACCAGTCGTTATGACATCTTCTACTACCAATACTCTTTCTCCTGGGGATATAGTAAATCCTCTGCGCAAGCGCATGATTCCATTTTCTCTCTCTGTAAATAAAGACCTGACTCCTAAGGCTTTAGCAACTTCATGGGCTACCAAAATCCCCCCCGTTGCAGGTCCGATTACAGTTTGTACGTCCATGTCCCGAAATTGCGATGCTAACCCCTCTGCTAGGATCGCTGCTCGATCTGGATACTGAAGCACTTGAGCACACTGCATGTATTGGGAACTGTGTTTGCCTGAGGTTAAAAGGAAATGCCCCTCCAACAGAGCCTCACTTTTCCTAAATATATCCAGGTACTCATCCGGTGTAAGTGGCATCTTGTTATTGTTTGATAGTTGCGCCATTATTTCTTAATCTCTCCTTTTTCTACTGTACCTTAATCTTCACCTGCACTACGTTCTGAACTCTGGCAAGCAAATTCCTAACTCAACCTGAAATTCAGTTATTCCCAAAGTCGCTCCAAGGCTTGACGAGGATCCTCAGAACGAGTAATCGGTCTCCCGATAACAAGATACGAACTTCCGGCTGCCAAGGCCTCAGTGGGTGTAAGTACCCGCGCTTGATCCTGCGCATCGCTCCATGCAGGGCGAATTCCCGGTGTGACAATCAAAAAATTAGCTTTTGTGTTTTTCCTGATATCCTTCGCCTCTCTAGCTGAAGCGACCACTCCATCCAGCCCTGCCTTCTCTGCTAGCTTCGCCAGTTCGACAACATGCTCACGAAGGTTCCGCTGAACCCCCATTTCTAGTCTGAATTGATCTTCCGACATGCTGGTCAGGACTGTAACTCCGATCACCTTGGGGACACTTCCCAGCTTGCTTCCTTCTTCTTGTACAGCGCTAGCAGCCCTTGCCATCATGTCATATCCGCCGCTGCAATGGACATTGATCATGTCAACTCCGCATTGAACGAATCCTCGTATCGCTCGTTCCACCGTTGTAGGTATATCGTGAAGCTTCAAGTCCAGAAAGATGGGGAAACCCAGAGCTTTCAATTCGTGGATCATTGCCGGCCCAGTATACGCGTACAGTTCCAACCCTACTTTAAGCCAACACCCGCTGCCTTGAAGTGCCCTAGCTATGGCCAATGCTTCCTCGCGCCCTTGAACATCCAAGGCTGCCATGACGCGCTGATTATTAGATATCACTTCCACACGATAACCCTCCATTTCCAACTTCCGCAACTCACAGGCTAGCCTTTATACTCTATCACAGTTACACATATGTTTTCTAAAGCTATACTTATTTAACGCTAAGCTCTATGCGCTAATCCCACTAAATCATGCACAGACGCAAGTCCGCGTTTTTCACAGTAGTCTTGGATTCCCTGCAGAATCTCCAAGGGGGCCTGAGGATTGATAAAATTCCCTGTACCAATACTTACAGCCGTCGCACCTGCCAGCATAAATTCCACAGCATCCTGCCATGTAGTAATTCCACCCATTCCAATGATCGGTAAATCAACGGCCTGAAAGACTTGCCAAACCATTCGTACTGCAACTGGTCGAATGGCCGGCCCTGAAAGTCCTCCAAACGTATTGGCTAAGACAGGACGTTGTTGATTTATATCAATATGCATCCCTAACAATGTATTGATAAGAGATAGAGCATCTGCTCCGCCAAGTTGGACCGCGCGCGCCATCCCCACAATATCTGTGACATTGGGCGAGAGCTTGGCAATAACTGGGAGGTCGGTTTCAGCCTTCACTGCCGCAATGACTTCTTGCGCGCTCTGAGGATCCGTGCCAAAATGCATCCCGCCATGTTTAACATTAGGGCAGGAGATGTTCACCTCCAGCGCAGCTAATCCAGAATCCTTTTGTAACGCTCGAGCCAATAGCACATAATCCTCCAGGGAAAAACCAGAAATATTAGCAATCGCCGCAGTAGGCAGTTTCTGAACCTTAGGCAGATAGGATTTCAGGAATTCTTCCAGCCCTGGGTTTTCCAATCCGACAGCATTTAGTAACCCTGCCGGTGTTTCCGCCAGCCGGGGAACAGGGTTTCCCAGGCGAGGCAAGGGAGTAATCCCCTTTAGGGTTATTCCCCCTAAGGCCTCCGGCGGACAATAGGCTGCATACTCCTCTCCAAATCCATAGGTACCGGAACAAGTCAGGATTGGATTTCTTAACGTTATACCTGCAAACTGAGTTGATAAATTAACAGGACTCATCCCACACAACCTCCTCCCCCCGAAAAACCGGCCCATCCTGACATACTTTTTTATGAATCAACACTCCAGCTTCATCGATCAAGGTGCACACACACCCCAAACAGGCTCCAACCGCGCAACCCATACGTTCTTCCAGCGAAACTTCCACAGATACTTTATAGTTTTTACACAGTTCTGTCACGGCCTGCATCATCTTCTTTGGACCGCACGCAGCTGCCCTAATATGGCCTCCGCTCGCAGCAGAAGACTTCTCCAATAGCTCTTGGGCCTGCCCAGTCACGAGCCCCTTTTGTCCAAGACTTCCGTCAAGCGTACTTAGGTGCAGAGGAATACCCAGAGCTTTCCACGAAGAAAGACCAGCACTCTCTAGAAAGGACTTGTTTTCTCCTCCCCAAAACAAACGCACTGTCAAACCCTGAGTCAGCGCCCTATGAGCTAAAGGATAAAGCGGGAATATCCCAATTCCTCCGGCAACCAACCACAACTCCCCTTTTTCCGGTAAAGAAAAGCCCTTTCCTAAGGGCCCCATAACACTTAGTTTATCTCCACACTTTGCTCTCGCCAGAATTTCGGTTCCCCGACCTTGAATCCGGTAGAGCAAAGTAATTTCGTCGCGTTCAGAAGAGATTCCGGCTATACTAATGGGTCGCCGCAATAAGGGGTCAAACGAGGAGATGGATGAATCCTGAACTTGGATCGCAACGAATTGCCCTGCTTGCGCAGTTCGGGCGATCGGTCCCTTCAGAACCAATCTCCTGAGTCTTTGCTCCTCATCCCCCAAGCTTTCGTGAACAACTACCTGACCTTCGGTAAGCATGGCAACCTCCTTCTGTTATCATCGAGGCCCGATGCGAAGTCCGATGTCCGGACATGAACCTCACTTTTCACATTCGGGCCTCATACAGGTTTAGTAAACTTCTGATGAAGTAAGTTTTCTACACTTTGATATCGAAAGCACTATGCGGGCTTCGTGCCTCGTGCAACTGACTTCGAATCTACAGCGGCAAAAGACCCGGCGAAATGCTTTCGATCACTTGGAGCAAGGCTGCAGCGGTATCCAAGCTTGTAAAGCAAGGAATTCCATGTTCCACGGCTGCTCTTCGGATTGCAAAACCGTCACTTGCCTGTGCTCGACCATGGGTAGTTGTATTAAGGACATATTGAATCTTTTGTTTGCGGATGCCATCAATGATTTCATTTGAGCCGTCATGCAACTTAGCAATCGTTTCAACCCTTATTCCCTCATTCTTTAAATAACGAGTTGTGCCTTCTGTCGCTAAGATGCGGAACCCAATTTCAGCGAACCGCCGAGCAAGAGCCACCCCTTCCGCTTTATCACGATCTGCCAAGGTTATCAACACAGAACCGTAAGTTGTAAAGGAGAGTCCCGCTCCTAGCAGAGCTTTGTAGAGAGCCTTTTCATAGGTCCTGTCCATTCCCATCACTTCACCAGTCGATTTCATCTCAGGTCCTAAGGACGGTTCGACCCGTTGAAGCTTGGAGAAGGAAAACACAGGCGCCTTAACGGCAACCCGATTACCAATTGGCCAGAGACCGAGAGGGATCCCTATGTCTTCCCATTTCCTGCCTAAGATTACTTGGGTCGCCCAGTCTACGATCGGGATTCCAGTGACTTTACTCAAAAAGGGAACCGTACGGCTTGAGCGAGGGTTAACTTCCAGGACAAAGAGTTCCTTATGATAAATCACATATTGGATGTTCAGTAACCCTTTGATTTTTAAGGATCGTGCTAACGATTCTGTTAAAGCAATGATACGGTCTTGCATACTTATGTCTAGGGTTTGAGGCGGATAGACCGCGATAGAATCTCCGGAATGAACGCCGGCCCGCTCTAAATGTTCCATAATCCCGGGGATAAAGACGTTTTCTCCATCCGAGATGGCATCAACCTCCACCTCAGTCCCGAGCAGATATTGGTCCATCCAGATCTCCTGATCTGAGGATGCGGACAAGGCACGCTTGATAACAGGCTCTAATTCCTTCTCTTCATACACAATGTCCATAGCCCTTCCACCTAAAACATAGGAAGGGCGAACCACCAAAGGAAACCCTATCTCTTGGGCAATACGTTGCACTTGCTCCATATTCGTTGCCCCGCCTCCGTGTGGTCGCTTAGCTCCAAGTTCTTGCAGAACGCGATCAAAGGTTCCGCGCTCCTCTGCCCGGTCGATGTCTTCAACCGTCGTACCCAAAATCTTATATCCGCGACTTGCCAGTCCGCTTGCTAAACCTATTGCTGTCTGCCCGCCAAATTGAACGACCACACCATCGGGCTTTTCTTTATCCAAAATCTCTGAAACATCCTCTAAGGTCAAGGGCTCGAAATAAAGCCGATCAGCTGTGTCAAAGTCTGTGGAAACCGTCTCAGGATTGTTATTAATAATAATACTTTCGAAACCAGCTTTTCTCAAGGCCAGCACGGCATGAACTGAGCAATAGTCAAATTCTATACCCTGCCCAATTCGGATCGAGCCTGACCCTAAGACAACTACTTTGGGCAGTTTATGAACTTCCCCTTCATCCTCAACGTCATAGCAAGAATAAAAGTAAGGGGTTGTCGCTTCAAACTCTCCTGCACAGGTATCGACCATTTTAAAAACGGGTCGAATGCTATGCTTCATTCTAAACTGATGTACTTCTTCTTCGGTACTCTTCCAGAGGGAAGCAATCTCTTGATCTGAGAATCCAAGCCGTTTGACACGGAGCAATGCCTGTTCATCCCAAGGCGTGTTTGCTATGGACGTTGTCTCATCGACTAAGCGTTTGAGTATATTCAAATAGTAGCGATTCCAGCCTGTCTCTTGAACCAACCACTCCACCGTCCAGCCGCGTTTTAAGCACTCGGCAAAAACGAATAGCTGCCGATCATCGGGTTCTAGGCAGGCAGTTTTAAGTTCGGCATCTGAAAGACGCTCAAGCTCGAACAACCGGACCCCATACACTTTTATATCGAGAGAACGGATGGCTTTAAGCATGGCAGTTTCTAAGTTCCGACCGATACCCATGACTTCACCGGTTGCCTTCATCTGGGTTCCTAAATGACGGTCAGCATCCGTAAATTTATCAAAAGGCCAGCGTGGGAATTTAACTACTACATAGTCTAGAGCCGGTTCAAAACAAGCTGATGTTTTTCCTGTAACCGCATTTTTAAGTTCTGTCAGCGCATAACCCAAAGCTATTTTAGCTGCGACCTTAGCGATCGGATACCCTGTCGCTTTAGAAGCCAGGGCACTGGAACGGCTTAAACGGGGATTGACCTCGATCACGACATATTCCATTCGTGAGGGATGGAGTGCAAATTGGACATTACAGCCCCCTTCAATACCCAAGCCATTTACAATTCGCAAAGACGCACTGCGCAGGGTTTGAACCTCTCGATCCGTCAAGGTCTGACAGGGTGCAACAACAATACTGTCCCCCGTATGTATTCCTACCGGGTCCATGTTTTCCATATGACAAATCGTGATACAGTTTCCGACCCCATCGCGTAAGACTTCAAACTCAACTTCCTTCCAACCAGCCACACTCCGTTCCACGAGGATCTGACTGATAAGACTTGCCTGCAAGCCGCTTTCTGCAATTTGCTTAAGTTCAGCAACGTTTTGGACAATTCCTCCGCCGGTACCACCTAAGGTAAAGGCTGGCCGTACAATAAGAGGGTATCCAGTTTTATCGGCGAATATTAGCGCATCTTCAACATGAGATACAATCATACTTTCCGGAATTGGTTCACCCAGCTCTTTCATCAAGGCCCGAAAGCTCTCTCGGTCTTCTGCTTGATCAATGCTTTTAAGAGAGGTTCCCATCAAGGTGACTTCACAACGCTCCAAAACCCCTCTTTTAGCAAGCTGATAAGCCAAGTTCAGCCCGGTTTGCCCTCCCATAGTAGGGATCAACCCGTCCGGCCGCTCCCGCTCAATAATCCGTTCCACGGATTCCACCGTCAGTGGTTCTATATAGACTCTATCTGCTGTTTCTCGATCCGTCATAATCGTGGCAGGATTGGAATTTACCAGAATGACCTCTACCCCTTCTTCGCGCAGAGCCCGACAGGCCTGCGTGCCGGCGTAGTCAAACTCAGCCGCCTGCCCAATTACTATGGGGCCAGATCCAATTACCAGAACCTTTTTCCACTCTTTCTTGGGCATGCTTATCGTCTCCCTTTTTGTGTCGAACTTCTCAAGACAATATCCTTGAAATGGTCGAAAATTTCCGCGTTTTCCTCTGGTCCCGGAGCGCCTTCCGGATGAAATTGTACGGACAGAACAGGATAAGTTAGGTGCTCCATCCCTTCTACAGTTCCATCATTAAGATTGCGCAAGGTGACTTCAAAACCGGACCCTGTCAAAGAAGCTTCCTCTACAGCGTAGCCATGGTTTTGGGAGGTCATAGTTGCTTTTCCTGAACGAATATCGATGACCGGATGATTTCCACCGCGATGCCCATAGGGAAGTTTATAGGTTTTTCCACCTGCGGCCAAGGCCAAGAGTTGATGCCCTAAGCAGATACCCAAAACCGGCAACTTATCATACAACTTGCGCACCATGGCAATTCCTTCAGACAATTCTTCCGGATCTCCGGGACCATTGCTTAAAACCAATCCACTTGGCCGATGTCTTAGAATTTCTTCAGCCGTTGACCTGGCGGGGAATACCATGATTCGGAACTCTCTCTTCTGCAGGTTGCGAATAATATTTCGTTTCACTCCAAAATCCAATACCGCGATTAAGGGACCAGATCCTGGAATTTCATAAGCTTCTTTTACCGTTGACCGATAGACCCAGTGTTCACTTTTATCCTCTATTTTCCTTTGGGAATTGGCCCAGTACTCTATTCCTGCCTCTTGCGTTTGAACTAATAAGCCGGGAAGTGTTCCAAATTGCCTTAAATACCTGGTCAAAGCCCGTGTATCTACACCCTTTAAGCCCTGAACCCCATGCTGTTGGCAATAATCCTCTAAAGACCCCTCACCATGCAGACTCCCCTCACCTTCAGAAAGTTCTCGAACGATAAGTCCCTGCAAGCGAGTTTTATCTGCTTCATTTTCTTCATGGTGCCAGCCATAGTTTCCGATTAGAGGTTGAGTTAAGACCAGTATCTGACCGGCGTAAGATAAATCTGTTACCATTTCTTGATAGCCACTCATAGACGTATTGAAGACGACTTCCTGCTCTTTCAGCTGTGCAGAACTCTTCGACCATTCCCCAAACTCTTTTCCCTCAAAGGTTGTCCCATCCTTGAAAACGAGATAAGCCACCTTCGACACTTCCTCTCTCTGCGTAGTCTTCATTCTCACATTCTTTTAGCTAACACTTATCTAGCACTAGCACTTAATTTTTAAACACTTTACCCACACTCTATTGATTTTCTTATCGAAGACGTTTAAAGTTCACTAAATAACTGTTCTATCTCTCTGTACAAGCCTGCCTTCAACCCAGACCATCACAGGGAATCCTTGCATAGTCTTCCCCAAGAAAGGGGTATTGCGCGCTTTTGAAACCAGTTTAGCTGGCTCAATCACTTCCGAGAAATCCGGATCAAAGAGCACCATATCTGCCGAAGTTCCAGGCTTTAATGATCCCCCAGTCAGACCAAATCTCTGCGCTGGGGTATCGCTCCAAGCCTCAATCACCCGGTCTAAGGACAGGCGTCCTGGTAAGACTAAATACTGCCATACCGCACTTAATGCGGTCTCTAAACTAGCAATTCCAAAAGGTGCTTCCGCAAATGGGCGTGCTTTTTCTGCCTGAGTGTGTGGGGCATGGTCGGTGGCAATCATGTCTAGCGTTCCATCTCTAAGTCCTTCAATAAGGGCTTCACGATCTCCCCTGGAACCCAGTGGAGGATTAACTTTAAGAGCTGTATCAGTGATACCTATCTCTTCATCACAGAAAATTAGATGGTGAGGATTGACTTCTGCCGTGACATCGACCCCTCGTGCTTTAGCTTTTCGAATTAACTCTACACTCTCTGCTGTCGAGATATGGGCCAGATGAAGCTTCCCTCCAGTTTCCTCAGCTAGGATTAAATCCCTGGCAACGATCACGCTTTCTGCACTGGCTGGAATTCCTCTTAACCCCATCCGCCCGGAAGCAACTCCACGGCGCATCAGACCTTCTCCAGCTAAATCTTTATCCTCGCAATGACTGATAATCGGAAATCCGGTGAGTTTAGCATATTCCAAAGCAAGCCGCATAACTTCCGAGCTCTGAATATTTTTGCCGTCATCGGAAAAGGCAACAGCTCCACCCTCTTTCATATCTGCCATCTCGACCAGTTCACTGCCCAGCATTCCTTTAGTAACCGTCCCAATTGGCAGTACATGGGCATACCCGGCACGTTCTCCCTGTCTGCATACGAATTCAATCAAAGCCCGATTATCAATAGGCGGTTGGGTGTTAGCCATCGCCATAATCGTCGTAAACCCGCCTCGTACTGCGGCACGTGATCCACTCAAAATATCTTCTTTATCTTCTTGTCCTGGTTCACGTAAATGAGTGTGTACATCTATAAGCCCCGGGAAAAGAAATTTACCTTTTCCATTTATCGTCTCCAGTGATTCACCCTGTGCTTTTTCTAAAACTTCCTTTTCTGTCAATGAAGATGAAATTCCTAAAACTTGCCCGCCTTTGACGAGAACATCCCGGGGAGCAGAAATTTTCTGACTTGGATCTATAACCCAGACGTCTTTAAGCCACCACATTGCTAGACCCTCCTATCAGTAAATAAATTAGCGCCATACGAATCGCCACACCGTTCGTGACTTGACGCTCAATTAGAGCGTCTACACTGTTTGCTACGTCATCCGAAATTTCTACGCCTCGGTTCATCGGTCCAGGGTGTAATACGATGCTCTGTTTTCCGGTTTTCTTAAGACGCTCTGTCGTCAATCCATAGAGATGGCTATACTCACGCAGGCTGGGAAGTAGCCCGCTTTTCTGCCGTTCAAGTTGGAGACGAAGAGCCATGACAATATCCGCTCCTGGTAAAGCGCTGTCCAGATCATGAGTTATTTTAACTCCGAGGCCCTCCATTTCGGCAGGAACTAAAGTTGGAGGACCTGCAAAAGTCACATTGACTCCCATTTTTTGAAGGCACCAAGCATTACTGCGAGCTACCCTGGAATGCAATACGTCCCCAACGATGACAACGTTCTTTCCTTCTAATTCCCCAAGATTCTCCTGCATTGTGAAAATATCTAATAGAGCTTGGGTTGGATGGGCATGCTGGCCATCTCCAGCATTGATCACCGCAGGATCGAGGATATCGGCTAAAAATTTGGCAGACCCTGAACTGGGATGCCGCAGAATTACCACATCAGCGCGCATCGCCTGAATGGTCTTAGCGGTATCATATAAGCTTTCACCTTTACTTACACTGCTCTGAGCAACAGCTATACTTGTCGTATCCGCCCCTAATACCTTGGCAGCCATTTCGAAGGAGGTTCGAGTCCGTGTACTTGCTTCATAGAATAGATTAACTACCGATTTTCCTTTTAATGTAGGCAATTTCTTAATTGGGCGCATGAGAATTTCTTTCATCACCTTCGCCGTATGCAGAATATGACGAATTTCCTCCACACTCATATCTTCAATCGCCAGAATGTCTTTACGCTGCCATTTCATCAGTAAACCTCCCTAATTTTTTCCATCTCTTATTATCTCTAATGAATTTGTGATTATCCCTCGCCTTATATCCCTAAAACATAAAAATCCTCGTCCCGTAGAGAGGGAGAGGATTTAAACATAGGCATAACCTATATCCGCTCGCCCCTTGGTCATCTCTCTGGATAACATTTAAAGGGTAACGTTGGTTTATTTTATATTAATATCATCTCGTTCCAGAAGAAGTATGTCTTCCTCCCCATCCACTTCCTTGAGCCGTACAGCTACGACTTCTCGTCGCGAAGTGGGCAGGTTCTTCCCAACATAATCTGCTCGGATAGGCAATTCTCGGTGTCCTCGATCCACAAGCACGGCCAGCTGAATTCGTTCAGGTCTTCCAATATCCATCGTTGCATCCAGAGCCGCACGCGCCGTCCGTCCAGTATAGAGTACATCATCAATCAGAATCACGGCTTTGCCTTCAATACTTACCGGAATATCCGTTTCATGAACGACTGGATGGATATCGATAGTACTTAGGTCATCGCGATAAAGAGTAATATCCAGAATTCCCAAAGGTACTTTTACCCCCTCGAATTCTTCAATATACTTTTGAATCCGTTCTGCCAGCGGCACCCCTCTGCGACGAATCCCTACCAAGACAAGTTTATCAGTTCCTTTATTCTTTTCTACAATTTCATGAGCAATACGAGTTACCGCCCTGCGAATTCCATCCGCATCTAAAATTTTACTTTTTATTGTTCCTTCCAAGGCCACTAACTCCTTTCTCCCTGGGACATCTTCGCTCTGCAGATCTAAAAAAATGTAACAAAAAAACCGTCTGAAAAGCAGACAGTTCTCTCACATTTCCGTCTGCCTTCCCAAGCCTCTCGGGACTTCATTAAAGGCCATAACACTTGTCACTAAGTTTACTTTAGGATTAACCAAAAGTCAATGAGATGATTGGGTGATGCGTAATTTTTCAATGAGAGCTGAAAAACTTTTGGGCACAGGGGCATCGAACTTCATCCATACCCCACTGCGCGGATGAACAAAACCCAGGCGTGCGGCATGGAGCATTTGTCCTTTAAGCCCATAAAGATTTCGTTTGGGTCCATATACAGGATCCCCTAGAACCGGATGCTTAATATAGGTCATATGCACACGGATCTGATGTGTTCTGCCGGTCTCTAAGCGAACTTCCAAATATGAAGTCTCACTAAAACGTTCCAAAACAGTATAATGTGTTACAGCTAGTTTGGAATGATGCATTACCACAGCCATACGTTTACGATCTGATGGATCACGTCCAATCGGTGCATCAACCGTCCCAGAGGGTTCAAGCAAGACCCCGTGAACCAGCGCTAAGTATTTCCGCTCCATCGTATGCGCTTTAAGTTGCGTAGCTAGACCTTGGTGAGCTGTATCGTTCTTAGCAACCACCAAAATCCCCGATGTATCTTTATCAATACGATGTACGATACCAGGACGTAAAACTCCGTTAATTCCGGAAAGATTATCACAATGAAATAACAAGGCATTAACCATCGTTCCTGTCCAGGCACCCGGAGCAGGGTGGACAACCATTCCCTGAGGTTTGTTCACAACCAAAACATCCTCATCCTCGTAAAGGATCTCAAGGGGGATATTTTCGGGTTCAGCCGTTGACTCTCTTGGAGCAGGGATCATCACTTCAATCTTATCCCCTGTGTGCACTTTATAATTTGCCTTTTTAGCTAACCCGTTAACCATAATACACTCTTGTGTAATGAGTCCTTGAACGAAAGACCTGCTCTTCCCTAAAACTTCAGTTACTCCAACGTCCAAGCGAATTCCTGCAGGAAGCTCAATGACTTTCTCTTCAACTGAAATGTCTGACCCTGTAGGCAAGGTTTCCTCGCTATAGGATGCTTCCTCATCATATTCAATATCAAGGTCCTCAATTTCAGAATCAATGGTAGATTCTCTAAACTCTTTTTCCACTTTTATAACCGCCAATACATTAATTATAGTTTTCAGTTTATACTTTATCCAATTTTGACACCCACTTCTGCAAGTTGGTGTACCTTTATCTGAACAATTCACTTATCGGATACGTCAAACTCTGATTTACTTGTAGCTTTTTTTTCATCCCGATAAATGGCGAGCATCAGTAACCCCACTCCTATGACAATCATACTGTCTGCGAAATTAAATACATAAGACCAAATCTGAAAATCAAGATAATCTACAACTCGTCCGATGACGAGCCTGTCATACAGGTTCCCCAGTGCTCCCCCTCCGATTATTCCTAACGCTAGTCGTGTAATCTTTTCCTTACGCGGAATACGAAACTGCCCATAAATTATCCCGCCAATTACTAGAACTGCAGTAACAATAAAAATCCAAGTTTGGCCGGCCATCAGACCAAACGCCGCGCCTGGATTAAGGACATATGTCAAATGAAAAACTTTAGGGATAACTTTCAGCGTCTCGCCAGGAATAAGGTTTGTCTGAACTAAAAATTTTATATAACGATCAATACCCCATACCCCGATGATTGTAAGCCAAACCAACAACCGTCCAACCTCCCTCTTTCCCCTAATCTTAACACAGGGCTCTAAGTGGGGCAAACTAATCATGAGCGGATGTAGAAGCCAAAATACAATGCATTGCGTCAATGAGCGCAGGAGACTGCACAAGAATTGCTTAGTGTCGAAATGCGCCGGTGCATACCGACTTGATCCTCTATTCCAAAGGATACATTCCGGCGCAAGATTAACGAACACGATAGTGTCCTGGGGACACTATCTCCAAAGGAGTGGACTCATAGGAACACTCATTCTCATAAAGTGTGCTCTCATAAGCTTTCAGCTTAAGTTCGTCCGTGCTCTTTGCTATAATGAATAGTATTTACTCGTCCTTCTGGTTCTCTCTGGGTTTCAATGGTTTCAATATACTCAACTGCCCCAATCGTTTCATCTGAGTCTTCATAAAGATTGTTTGGATCTGAGATATCTCTGTTAGTCCCTAAATCTTGAAGGGAATCCGAGGTTCCATAGCGCGCTACTGCCTGCCAAGAATCTTCACCATCAAACTCCACACGATCTGTCCCGTCATTAAAGGTTCTGGAAAAGGGCCGATTCAAGATTTCATTTTCTACTGGATCACGATGTAATGAATGTTGCTCTTCCTCCTCTTCTTCGCGGCTGCACTCAGCACATACCGTAGTATAGGGCAGTATCTCGAGTCTTTCATACGGAATCTCTTGACCGCAGTGTTCACACTTTGCATATTCCCCTTTTTCAAAACGTTCCAAAGCGCCATCGATTGCTCCAATCCTATGGTTTAACCGATCATGTTCTGCGACATCACGAGACCGCTGATATACTTCTGTTCCAACATCTGCTGGATGATTGTCCACAAGCGACAATTCGCCTAAAGAATCTTTCATATCCCCGCTAAATAGTTCTGCAGCAGTTTCCATTATCTCAGCTCTTTCATCACGAAGCGTTTTGATCAGTTTATCGTAATGCATTTGCTTTTTCAATTAAACTCGCCTCCTAATCCTATCTAGGGCTGATTAACATACTTACTAAGTTCTGCAATAAACCCTCCAATAACTGGCAGATTCAAGACAACTATCCTTTTTAACAGAAAATAAGCAAATCCTGCGAGCAGTCCCGCACCAAGCGCTGTTCCCAATCCTCGAATGAGACCAACCAGGAAATTAAACCAAAGCATTCGTCCTGGACGATTCAAATACCCGATATATTCCGCTAATCTCATTTTTTCCAGAGTCTCTGCCAATAAAATAACCTGATGTCTTAACCCAGCCAACTCCTGCTCATTTAAGAGATCTGAGCTTTCTTTATTTGCTGAAAGTTTCACGGTCAATTTATTATCTTCATTTGGAATGGCCATGTTATCCACCTCACGTTAAAACATCTATTTTAGTGTTCCCACGTCTTAAAAATTTACACTGATCGACAAATTTTATAAACAGTGCATAAAACACCCACTTTCAGAGTGAGTGTCTAAACAATTAAATGTATCGAGACTTACGAAATAAACCCTTAAAGAATAGTATAACTTTGTTACACATATATGTATAACTAATTTTTTAATTTTGATGAAACGCAAAAAATAAAAGGCTATAATAGACACTTTTATGAAGTGATTATTATAGCCTTTTAAAAAGGTTATTATTTCATTCTAAGACCACCCAAACCGAACCTTTAATTCCGATAAGAATTTCTTACTCGTACCAGTTCTTTTAGCTCACTGCCAAGATAAAAAATACTTAGGAAGTCCCTATGCTAGTTCAAATAAACCTCAAGTTGTTGACCATTTGCCAAGCCAAATGCATTACCCTCATCCGTATCTACATGTAAATCAAGAGCGTACTCGGGATTAACGCGAACCAGTACCTGATCTAACACTCCACCCCGAGGACCCTGTACAATGGCACGGATATGTTGTCCGTCTTTCAACGAATATTTCTTAGCATCTTCTGGAGTCATGTGGAGATGGCGAGCCGCAATAATAACACCTTGCTCCATATGGATACGTCCCTTTGGGCCTTCGACATCAATGCCTGGCGATCCTTCAAGCTTACCAGAATCTCGAACCGGAGGTTTTAAACCAACTTTAAAGGTATCCGTTCCTGTAAGCTCTACTTGAGAAGCTTTCCTAGCAGGCCCTAAAACCCTGACTCCCGATATTTTGCCTTTTGGTCCAATGAGAGTAACCGTCTCTTCACAGGCATATTGGCCAGGCTGACTCAGATCTTTCATCTTTGTTAAAGAGTACCCCACTCCAAATAGCGCTTCAATATGCTCCTGTGATAAATGAATGTGACGATTAGAAATACCAACGGGGACTTTGAAAGTTTCCATTGAGTACATCCCTCCCTATTAATAGTATGCCACCATGCGAAACAGAAAAAACCTGACTTTCAAGTTCATGATTAACATTTCTGCTATTATACTCTATTTCGAATCATAACGACAAATTATAGTTTATTCATATAATTTAGACGGATATCCATATAAAGGGTGGAGGGAGAAATGGAATTATTTATATCTGTTATTCGCCCGTCAACCAAACAATTTCACCATTTTGAACCACAGGAACTATCGGTAACATGTTTGGAGTAGAACAATAAACTAAGTCACGCTCAAATCCTAGAGAAATAAGTTTTCTTCCGTGAACTGAATCGCGAATTTTATCCGCAAGATGATTCTTCGAACTGCGATACAGTATACGCGCGGCTTCACCCAAGTCGTTTAGCAAAACATCCGGCCCTAAGGCATCAACAAACATTCCTGCACAGAGCGTGTCCGGCAGATCAAAACGTTCTTCTGTACCTGCACAAAAAACTACTATCCCCTTAAGTCTATTTTTATTTTCGAATTCTCTTAGCACAGCTAAAATAATACTCTGCATGTTTATAAAAGAAGCCATCCAGATCATGGGTGCAGCAATAGAATCACGTATAGCCCGAGTACCGTTGGTTGTCGTCATAATGACTCTTCTGCCTCCCACTTTTTCAGGAACATAGTCAAAAGGCGAATTTCCTAAATCAAATCCTTCAATAATCAGAGAATCTCGCTCTCCTCCTAATAATGATCCAGGAAGGGTTAAACGTGTTTCCAAGGCTTCTTCTGACGTGAGAACCGGAATAATAGCTTGGCAACCATTAGCTAAAGCTGTGACTATTGTGCTTGTCGCCCTCAGTACATCAATCACGATGACTAATCTATCTTCTAAGTACGGAATCCTCGGAGAACCTGTACTCGGTAATACTTCGATTTGCATGCGATCACCCCATTCCTGAAATTAATAAGATAATATTATTATATGTTATGCTCAGCCTTTTTTATATTCAACTTTTTTATCTTAAATCCTGCTAGTTGTTTAAATTGTTGATATTCTAATGCCTTTTAGAACAAGCCTTCCAGATAGTAATGCTAAATAAGATAGAAAAGGGGATGACACAAAATACATATTGTATCCTGTTCATCCCCAACAGGGAATCAGGGATAATCCCTGTCTTCCCCACCTTATTTGAATTATGACTCTTTGCGCCACCGCAAGTTAGGCTTCCGTACTGCGCCCACTTCATCTAATCGTGTCACTAGCGTTGTGTAAGGTGCATTCTTAACAAGATCCGCATCAGTTTGGGCTTCCTCAGCAATCTTGATAAGGACCTGAGCAAATTCATCCAGCGTTTCGATGCTTTCGGTTTCCGTCGGCTCAATCATCATTGCCTCTTCGACAATAATTGGAAAATAGATGGTTGGGGGGTGATAGCCATAATCCAATAAACGTTTGGCGATATCTAAGGTATGCACTCCAGTTGATTTAAGGTTTTTCGGAGTAATAATAAATTCATGCATACATATGCGATCATACGGTAAGAAGTAATGCTCTTTTAGAACACTCATCAGATAGTTGGCGTTTAACACGGCACTTTCCGAGGCTGCCCTCAACCCTTCCCCGCCTAGACTTCGAATGTAGGCATAAGCCCTGACAACCACCGAGAAGTTCGCATAAAACGAGCGCACCCGACCAATGGAGAGCGGCATATCTACTTGAAGAGTGAACGTTCCGTCCTCACTTCGAACTACCATGGGTTTGGGAAGAAACGGCATCAAAAAATCCTTAACTCCAACCGGTCCAGACCCTGGCCCTCCACCACCGTGAGGCGTGGCAAATGTCTTGTGTAAGTTAAGATGGACAACATCAAAACCCATATCTCCCGGGCGGGCAATACCCATCACAGCATTTGTATTCGCTCCATCATAATACAATAGACCGCCTGCATCATGAACCAACTTAGTAATCTCTAAAATATTTTCATCAAAGAGCCCCACTGTATTAGGATTTGTCAGCATCAGTGCAGCAACTTCGTCACTGAGGACCTTTTTCAAAGCTTCTATGTCAACCCCGCCATGGTCATTGGAGGGAATTTGAATAATTTCATATCCAGCCATTGCAGCCGTTGCAGGATTCGTTCCATGAGCTGAATCCGGAACAATCACTTTTTTGCGTTTAGTGTCCTGACGGTGATCATGATAAGCTTTGATAATCAGAATTCCAGTCATTTCACCATGAGCACCAGCAGCCGGTTGGAGAGTAAAGCCATCCATCCCCGCTAATTCACAGAGGTCCTCTTGCAGTTCCGCCATGAGCTGCAATGCCCCTTGAGTCATCGACTCAGGCTGATATGGATGAAGAGCCGTGAAACCAGAGAGACGAGCCAACATCTCATTAACCTTCGGATTATACTTCATCGTACACGACCCAAGTGGATAAAACCCGGTGTCAACTCCATGATTAAAAGTAGAAAGATGTGTAAAGTGGCGCACCACATCCACTTCGGAAAGTTCCGGAAGTGACGGCTCCTGTTGACGTAACAACTCGCTTGGAATCAGCGTTTTGATAGAAACTTCCGGAACATCACACATAGGTAAACTGACCGCACTTCGCCCATTGGCACTAAGATCAAAAATAAGTGGTTCTAATACTTTCATTGGATTGCCCCCAATCTGGCCACGAGCCGGTCAATATTAGCTTTAGACTTCGTTTCAGTCACACAGAAAAGGAGATGATGGTCGAGCTCTGGGTAAAAACGAGCCAGACCAAGCCCGCCGATTATCTGATCTTCTAAGAGCGCTGAGTTAATTTTAGCTGGTTCAATCTTGGACTTAATCACAAATTCATGAAAGAACGGGCTTGAGAAAGCCAAACTCATCCCAGGGATTTTGGCAATCTCCTGCGCAGCATAATGAGCATTCTGTAAATTTAGATAGGCCAATTCTTTAACTCCTGTTTTTCCTAGAGCACTCAAATGCATAGTAAAGGCCAGCGCACAAAGTGCTTCATTGGAGCATATGTTTGAGGTAGCTTTTTCTCGCCGTATATGCTGTTCGCGGGCTTGAAGGGTTAGGACATATCCTTTTTTGCCATTTTTATCTGTGGTTGCTCCTACAATCCGACCAGGCATCCTGCGGACGAACTTGTCCCGACAAGACAAAAACCCCAAATATGGGCCTCCATAATTAAGAGCATTACCGAAGGGCTGTCCTTCGCCAACCGCAATATCTGCTCCGCATTCTCCCGGGGACTTTAGTAAGCCTAAAGAAACCGGGTTGACTGACATGACAACTAGAGCCCCTTTCGCATGAGCTAACTGTACAATTTCTTCTGCTCTTTCAATACTGCCAAAAAAATTCGGATTTTGAATAAGCACGCCTGCAATGTCCTCTTGGAGTGCCGCTTCCAAGGCCGCTTGATCCAAGACACCATCCTTGAAAGGAATCTCAACAAGCTCTACTCCGCGGGGCGGCAGATAGGTTCTTAGAACTTCACGATATTCAGGGTGCACCGTTTGCAATACTAGCACCTTTTCCCGCCGAGTTGCGTCACAGGTCATCAGGGCTGCTTCCGCTAAGGCCGAAGCACCATCGTACATAGAAGCATTCGTTACATCCATTCCGGTTAATTCACAGACTAAGGTCTGATATTCATAAATTGCCTGAAGGGTCCCTTGACTAATCTCTGGTTGATAAGGCGTATAGGCAGTGTAAAATTCTGAACGCAGCAGCAATTGATCAATAAAACTCGGAATATAATGTTCATAAGCCCCGGCTCCGAGATAAGAGCTATACCCTTCTACGGTTTGATTAAGATTTGCCAGACCTTTGACATGTTTGACCAATTCCTGCTCTGACATTCCTCCGTTAATAGCCAAAGGACGTTGCAAGCGGACTTCCTTTGGAATATCTGCAAACAGCTCTTCAACTGACTTAACCCCGATACGGGCTAAGAGCCGTTCGTTTTGGCTGTCCGTATTCGGTATAAAGTTCATTCTAATGTTCCTCCTGTGCTAAAAACGCTTCATATTCAGCAGCCGTCATCAAACCGTCGAGAGAGGATAAATCATCCGCTTCGACTTTGATCAGCCAACCTTCCCCATAGGGTTCAGAGTTGAGTAAATCGGGTGAATCCATAACCTGAGTATTGACTTCCACAACTTTCCCGCTAACTGAGGCCGTAATATCGGAAACCGCTTTTACAGATTCCACTGTACCATAAGATTTTCCAGCTGTTACTGTCGTTCCTACATCAGGAAGCTCTACAAACACTACATCTCCGAGGCTTTCCTGGGCATGGTCTGTAATCCCAAACGTCACGATATTCCCCTCAACCTTAGCATACTCGTGTTCTTTATTATACTTTAACTCTACTGGATTCATCAAAATCATCCTCCTCATATTTTTAATTATCTTACCCAAGGAGATTATGAGCATCCGCTGACACATCAACTTGAGCAAAGTTATCTAATAATTTTAAACTCAATTGGGGTAGAGTCCACCGAAGTCTCGATATTCAGCTTTAGCTGAACGAGTTCACTTGGCACTTATTTTTTCGGACATTGCACCAGATTCCTTCGCTGAGTGTCCTGCTTGTTTATCACGTTTATAAAATAAGGAAGGAATGATCTTAGCCTTAACAGCTTTTCCACGAATCATTACATCAAGAACCTCCCCTTGAATGGCTAAATCTGCGCGGATTAGACCTAGGGCAATATTTTTGTTTAAGGTTGGGGAAAATGACCCTGAAGTGATAAAGCCAATTTCTTGTCCGTCTTTTTGTAAGGGATAATGAGAACGGGCGATTCCACGATCAATCATTTCAAGTCCTACCAACTTGCGCGGTATTCCTTGTTCTTTCTGAGCCAGAAGTACTTCCTTGCCAATAAAATCTACTTTATCCAATTTCACAAAAATTCCAAGTCCTGCTTCAAGCGGAGTGATTTCCGCACCTAGCTCATTCCCGTATAAAGGAAGGCGAGCTTCAAATCGCAATGTGTCGCGGGCTCCCAGTCCAATCGGTTTTACACCGTCATTAGCTCCAATCTCTAATATTTTTCGCCATAATTGTCGTCCATATTCAGGAGCAACATAGATTTCAAATCCATCCTCTCCTGTATAACCGGTTCTGGAGATAAGACAGCTAACTCCGTCAATTTCTCCATGAGCAAAACTATAATATTTTATTTGTGAAAGATTAATGTTCGTAATACGTTGTAAAACAGTTTCTGCCAAAGGACCTTGTAACGCAAGTTGGGCATACTGCTCAGATAAGTTCTCAGCAATCACATTAAATTTTTTGGCTTGTTCTGTAATCCAAACATAATCCTTATCCGCATTAGAGGCATTAACGACAATAAAAAAGTGTTGTGAATTATATCGATAAACCAGCAAATCATCAACTATTCCACCATTTGGATAACACATAGGAGAATAGAGGATTTTCCCATCCTCAAGCTTGCTTACATCGTTGGTAATCAGCATTTGGACAAAAGCCAGAGCCTCTTCCCCGCGAACATCAATCTCACCCATGTGTGAGACATCAAAAAGACCCGCCTTTGTGCGAACAGTATGATGTTCATCAATGACACCTGCATACTGAACAGGCATTTCCCATCCGCCAAAATCAATTAGTTTAGCCTTTGCAACCAAATGTTCTTCATAAAGAGGAGTACGTTTTAATTCATTCATATTGAAACCTCCTTTAATTTTGACTTATAAGAGATCGAAAAACTATTGGTCGGAAGAATTCAGCACTTAGTATAGTGTTTCATATAGATAGACATCGCACCCTAGAAAAATACTTCCAAAATCTCCTTATAATTTTTTTTGTAAAATAAAAGGACAGAGAAAGTGCGCAATCGCGCACTTTCTCTGTCCTTTAACCTGAGAGATTCGCCGTTTCCAGCTTCCCCTTTGGTGTTCTCTTTTACAAGAAACTCTCCAGAGTCCCGTCTTCTAGCAGTACTTTTGCCTGAGAGTTTCCCTCCTTGAAAGAGCGATTTCAAGGAATTTCTCCTTCGGCGTCTGAAAAATAAATCTCAGATCTCTCCTGCTAGCATCATTCGGTATTAGCTTATTTCTTTACTATATAATATGCCCTTTTAGTCAATAAGTCTACTGGAATTTTCTGAAACTACTTCACTACAGCGAGGGCAAATCGTCGGATGCTCTTCATTCTTTCCAACTTCTTCATGGAACATCCAACAGCGCTCGCATTTTTCCCCTTTAGCTGGTTGCACAAGAATGCCTAATCCCTTGTGAACTTCTGCTGGTTGTACCCCTTCAGGTCTTTCTTCATTTGGTTGATGCATGACTAGGCTAGAAACAATAAAGATTTCTGCCAAATTAGGAACTTGTTGCAAGGATTCATATTGTTCATCCGTAGGGTAGAGATCAACCTGAGCTGTCAAAGGATGATTAATTAATTTTTCCTGACGTGCTATTTCCAATACTTTAGCTACATCCGTGCGTAAAGCCAGTATCTGATCCCAGCGATTTGCTAATTCTTCGTCCATCCATTCAGAATTTACTTTAGGCATTTCTGCAATTTGGACATTCTCTGCACTCTTTTCTCCAGGAATATACGGCCAGATTTCTTCTGCCATGAACGATAAAACTGGAGCCAAGAGACGTACCAGTGAATCAAGCACTTCATATAAAACCGTCTGGGCGGAACGACGAAGAAGTGACGTTTTTCCTTCAACATAAAGTCTGTCCTTGACAATATCCAGATAAACGGCACTTAATTCGATGGTACAGAAATTATGAATCGTATGATAAGCCCAATGGAATTCATAAGACTCATACCCAAGAAGAACGCGTTCAACCACTTTGGAAAGCTTAAGCAAAGCCCAGCGGTCGATTTCTTGAAGCTCTTGATAACTCACTTTATCCTTGGCAGGATCAAAATCATTGAGGTTACTCAATAAGAAACGCAGGGTATTACGAATTTTGCGATAAGCTTCAGACATTTGCTTCATAATGCGCGGAGAAGCTGCCACGTCATTTTTATAATCCACAGAACTGACCCAAAGCCGTAAAATGTCCGCACCCAGTTCTTGAACAACCTTAAGAGGATCAACCCCATTGCCCAGCGATTTTGACATCTTTCGCCCTTGTTCATCAACAACGAAACCGTGGGTTAAAACATTCCGATAAGGAGCCTGACCAAAAGCAGCCACCGAAGTGGACAAAGAAGAATTGAACCAGCCGCGATGCTGATCTGAACCTTCTAAGTATAGATCTGCCGGCCAAGATAATTCAGCCCGTTGCTTCAAGACACCGGCATGGCTTGTGCCGGAATCAAACCAAACGTCCATGATGTCCGTCTCTTTGCGGAATTTCGTACCTCCACACTCACAAGCTGTCCCTTCTGGCAACAATTCTACGGCAGAATGGGCAAACCAAGCATCCGACCCTTCTTGACGGAAAAAGTCTTGGACTTTGGCGATGGTCTGGTCGTTCACCAAGACTTTTCCACAATCTTCACAGTAGAAGATGGGAATTGGAACCCCCCAAGTCCTTTGCCGAGAAATACACCAGTCTCCGCGTTCCGCTATCATGTTAAAGATTCGATCTCTTCCCCAAGCAGGGATCCAACGAACCTTCTCAATCTCCTCTAAGGCTGCCTGCCGAAATCCATCAATGGAGGCAAACCATTGTTCAGTTGCGCGGAAGATGATCGGGCTCTTGCAACGCCAACAATGAGGATAACTATGTTCGATTGTTTCCTCAAGGACAAGATCGTTACTGTTCTTGAGGTCCTCTACGATCACAGGATTCGCTTTCCCGGTTTTAAGGCCGACATAGGCTCCGCCTTCCTCGGTGAATTTCCCTTGATGATCAACAGGACATAAAGCAGGCAAGCCGTATTTCTTTCCAACTAAAAAGTCATCTTCCCCGTGGGCTGGCGCGGTATGAACGCAACCTGTACCAGCTTCCAAGGTGACATGTTCCCCGCAAACTACCACGGAGTCCCTGTCCATGAGCGGATTTCTACAAATTACGCCTTCAAGTTCTTTGCCGGAGAGAGTCCTTTCAACCGGAAGTTCCAGCTTCCACAAGGAACGTAAGGACTCCAACATTCCCTCAGCAACCACCCAATGTTCTTGCTGAGCGGTGACGACAGCATAGGTTAACTCCGGGTGGACACTGATCGCCAGGTTTGCTGGCAAGGTCCAAGGAGTTGTCGTCCAAATAACTACGAACGTATTCTCTTCGGTGAGAGCACTCATTCCATCGCGCACCGCAAATTTGACATAAATCGCGGTGGCAGGCTTGTCTGCATATTCAATCTCGGCCTCAGCAAGTGCTGTCTCACAGGAAGGGCACCAGTAGACAGGTTTTAGTCCTTTATAAATATAACCTTTTTTGGTCATATCCCCAAAAACCCCAATTTGAGCAGCCTCATACTCCTTTTGCAAAGTCAGGTAAGGGTGTTCCCAATCCCCCCGCACTCCAAGCCGCTTAAACTCCTCACGCTGTATCCCAACATATTTTTCCGCATAGTCTTTGCATTTCTGCCGAAATTCCAGCGCAGATACCGCATGACGATTTACTCCCAATTTCTTAATAACTTGTTGCTCAATAGGAAGGCCATGCGTATCCCATCCCGGCACATAAGGCGCATCAAAGCCCATCATGGTCTTGTATTTAACAATGATATCTTTCAATACTTTATTAATAGCATGCCCCAGATGAATGTCCCCGTTAGCATAGGGCGGCCCGTCATGAAGGATAAATTTCGGCCTTCCCTCACGTGCTTTCTGGACTCTTTCATAAAGTTTTTCCTCTTCCCAAGATTTGAGGATTTCAGGTTCCCTTTTGGGGAGATTTCCTCGCATTGGAAAATCAGTTTCAGGTAAATTCAATGTATTACGATAGTCCATTAATAATTTCCTCCTTTGAATGATCTTACAAGCTGCAAGTTCTTGCTTAACATTAGTTATGTTAGTATGCTTCTGCTTGTAAAGGATATTAGAAAACTTGACTAACGCCAAGCGTTAAGGCAATGGCCATGACTCTAAATAGTATAACTAAAAATCTCGCCCCTAAAAAGGGACGAGATTACTCGCGGTACCACCCATGTTGCTATATATAGCCACTCGGAAGTCTTTTAACGGAGACAAACCGAATAAAGCTTACTGAGATTTCAGCCATTCACTCCAAGGGGATTTTCTTTGTCACTTCTCCACGGGCTCACACCATACCCCGCTCGCTGATGAGCTTACTTGACAAAGACTGTCCTTTTCAACGTGTCTACAAATTTAAATTCTCGGATAACTACAAGCTTAATATTAAGTATTAGTTATTAATCCTTTAAAATAACTTTACGAAGGATGGTGATAAGTTTGGCTTGTCCTTCCGAGTCAATTGGGTCTACCATCCACAGACAGAGAAAGGATAGTTTTCGGCTTCTCCACTCCTGAACAAAGGGATCCATCTGTTCTTTAGATACGTATAAGTGCTTAGAATCTTGAGAAGGCGTCAAACTTACCACAACACCGCGTTGCTCCATTTCATCCATTGCCCTGAACGCGCGGTCAAGTAAATCATCACTCCCTGTCATCAAGACATCTCCTGAGCGAAAATGATGATCCGCTTCAGCAAACCCAACACTAAAGATCTTTATATCCTGTTCATCGGAATGCAAACTATCTATGGAGGTTAAAAGTTGAACCTCTTGGCCCCCTACTTTACCAACGTAAATCTCATTCTCATCCTGATGCAAACCAAATCCTTGAATGAGAAAGTCCGGAGATATCTCACTAATTAATCTATACATTGATGAAACCCTTCTCCTTCAAAGTCATCTATAGAATATTTTACCACGAAACTAGACAGATTCGCAACATCCTGACTCTAATCCCGTTAAGCGATGCCTTCATTTTTTTCTTGTAAGGTTTCCAAATCTAGATGCGCTAGAAGAAAAGACTTAAGTTGTGTACGTAATAAATCACGTTTTCTAGCAAGCTCTTGGATCTCCTCTTGTATTTCTTCCCACTTTTTCTGCGCTTCAGACACCTTAGTTAACTTTTCATGTTCTGCTTTCCGTAATATAAGTGCCGCCTCTTCACGAGCGGTCTCCTTAACCTCTTCAGCAGTTTGTTGAGCCAACACTAGGGTCTGTTGTAAGGTGTTCTCGATTTGGCGATAATGCCCAATTTCCGCTTCCAACCCTTTTGTCTTTTCTCGCAGTTCGAAATTCTCTGTATACGCTAATTCAAATTCCTGACTGACATTCTCGAGAAATTTCCCCACCTCCTCGCATTGATAGCCCCGAATCCCTTTGCGAAAAGTTTTGTTTCGTATGTCAAGAGGAGTCATCTCCATTATATTTCCCTCCTAGTGCCGTCGTGACCGAAAAAGTAGGATTTGCCAAGCTATTCGTTCCTTGCGAGTCTGGGAACTCTCCAAAAGCTTTATGCGCCCATACCCTCGACAAGAAACTATGTCATCCGTCTGTACTTCTGCTTCCGCTTTAAACACCACAAGGCCAGCTTTCCTCACCTTGCCATGACTTATCCACTCCTGGGCCATACTCCTCGAAACCTTAAAAGCATTAGCGATCACCGCATCCAAGCGTGATGAATTAACCGTTATCCGGCGCTCTTCACCCAATTCAGGAAGTACGTCTGGTTTTCCGTTAATGAGTGAAACTTCAATCTTTTCACGCCCCGCATGTGTCCAATGATTTAATAAATACGGGACTATTTCCAGGGTTCCAGCAACATAAAAACCGCTCTGCCCAGGTCTGATATCCCCCAAGACATCCCGTCTAAAGCCTAATCCCATGAGGGATCCCAGTATCTGTCGATGCTCGAGCTGAGCACGAGCATCAGTAGATCGTACCCATAACAGGGCAATGTCTGCATCTTTGAAGTCTAAGGTTTCTCCTTTAGACCCCATCAGAATTCGAACCCGTTCCGCTTCTGAAAACCCGCCCTCCGCTAAAAACTCAAGATGTTCCTTACGTAAAATTGATTCAGCCCACTCCCTCATGGCAAAGCTCAAAAATGGAGTGACTTGTCTAACCCCTTCATTAAGCACACCATTTACTTGATCTAATAAATGCGCTGCTTCCAAACGAGCTTCTTTTTCATCCCAATATTTTAGAACACTTCGGTCAATTGAATGCTTCATCCTATAAAATTTTCCACACAAGCCACTGCACTATATTCAACGCGAAAATTGCAAAGATTGGAGAAAAGTCTACTGGTAATGCTGAATTTCCGAATTGAAACCGTCGAAACGGCTTAAGGATTGGGTCAGTTACGTCATAGAGAGCACTAACTAATTTATTACTGGTCGGCGATAATTTAGGTCCGAACCAAGATAGAATAACTCTCACAAAAATTGCGTATATCAGGATTGTAATCACTTTATCAATAATTTGAACAACGAATAGAATGTTAATCCCTCCCTATTTTTGAACTGGGCCAAAACAAACCTTTGTCTTTTAGTTCGTCTCGCATTTCTCCCGAAATATCGACGTTATTTGGAACAAACAGGAAGATGCCGTTTCCGACTTTTTGCATGTTGCCATTTAACGCATAGGTTGTTCCACTAATAAAATCGACAATGCGTTTGGCTAACATTTTTTCAGCGTTTTCAAGGTTGACAATAACCGGTCGCCGGGTTTTTAACTGATCCGCAATGTTTTGGGCTTCTTCAAAAGAATTCGGTTCCATGACTACAACTCTCATTTGCTTTTGAGTATGAATGCTTACGACTTGGGCATTCTTACGGCTGGTACGAACCTCTTCTTGGGAATTTTTCTCACGTTCATTCTCTTCAAAGATATCCTCTTCAGGTTCATCGTCTGCAAATCCCATAATTCCAATGACTTTATCAATTAACTTTGCCATATCTTTCCTCCCCTTTCAGGTCTCTATTCACGTTCGCCGAAAATCTGACGACCTACACGAACAAGGGTTGCCCCTTCTTCAATAGCTAGTTCGAAGTCTTGACTCATCCCCATGGAAAGCTCCTGCAAATCAACTCCAGGCCATTTCTGAGATTGCAGAGTATCACGCAACTCCCGAAGTTGTCGGAAATACCCATGAGTCTCCGTTAAGCTAGCTCCCAAAGCGCCAATGGTCATTAACCCTTGAACTTTAACATAGGGACACTCCCCAACTGAGTTTAAAAAGTCTGGAACTTCCTCTGGCATAAGTCCCGCCTTGGCGGGATCCCTGGCGACATTTACTTGAACTAATGCCGTCCAGATAATACCACGCCGTTCACCTTGGTTATTTAGTGTTTCCAACAATGGAAACCTATCCAGCGAATGGATCATAGTAACATTTTGATCTAAATACTTAACTTTATTGGTTTGAAGCCTTCCCACCAGATGCCACTCACAATCACTTGGAAGACTAGGCGCTTTCTCCAACCATTCTTGAACACGATTTTCTGCAAAGGCTCTTTGCCCCGCTTGATAAGCCTCCTCTAAGCCTGAAACGGATTGGGTCTTAGAAACAGCCAATAATCGGATAGTACTCGGATCTCTATTACTTCGTTCTACCGCTTGGTTTATACGCTGACGAACCTCCATCAAGCGCTGTTCAATACCCGCTTTTGCCAACATCAGAATATCTCCTTCGCAATGAATTCTACGCCGTTTCGCATGTTTCCTGCTTAATATAGCCTGGTCTAGATATTTTTTACGTTGGCTACTAATCCTTCTAAGCCATCCTGCGGTGTTATTACAACAGGAATGCCGTTTGGCAAATCCATGATACAGGCCATATTGTCATCTTCATCAAGCACTTTCACCTTTTTAAACTGTACAACCCCCTCACTCCAGAGAAAGACTCCCAGTTCCTCTCCCTGTGTCCACAGTGCAGATTTCGGAATAAGAACTCCGTTGGTGGGTGGACGATAGATCCAGGACACTTCCTGGCGTCTTTGGGCCGCAGTGCCGTCGATATAGTGGGGAAACTCAACAATTACTCCCTTTGGTTGATCTGATTTACGCAAAACTTTCGCACTTATCGTTTGATTGCCGGCAGTCACACGCATTGTCTTGCCAACAGTAAGTTCATCGATATTTGGCGTCTCTAGAAAGGCCATAGTCGGAATCAGGTTATTCACGATTTTGCCCAAAACTTCCCCTTTTTGAACCGTAGTTTCGCTAGTTTTCAGGCTGGACGTTTGAGTTAATAATTTATTAAGATCCATAGAAATTAGATTTTCACTCGTTAAGACAGATTCCAAGCCGTCGCTTTGGCGAAAAAACAGTCCTCCCTTAGCCGCTGTAATCGTTTGATTCTGGGCGTTCTCCATAGTCCCGGGAGCCGCCCCCTCAGGTTGAACTACAGCCACTGTCTCTCCAAGTCTAAGACGTTGACCATCTTTCCCTATATACTGAACCTTGCCCGAAAGAGGGGCAAGTACTGTCAGCTCTTGATTAGCAAACGTTGCGGCCACCGAACGTTCATGCCTAATAGTTCCAGTTTCGGCCACGGCAAACTTTATTCTCCCTGCAATAAGAGTTGAGCGATAACACCATACAACCCCTCCGGCTAAAACGATAAACAATATACCCCAAAACCAATAATTCGTTTTCCTTCTCTTCCCCTCCATTTTAACCTCCTGCTAGTTCGAGATTAGAAAACTCGGATATCGCCTTAGTGCCATATGCGCTGGGAATGATTCGAAAGGACGTTCGAGATTAGAGCGCATCAACGAACTAAGATTTAGCTCTCGGGAGATTACACGTAAAGACGGTTCCAACTCCTAATTCGGAATCTACGCTAATATCTCCGCCTACACCCTCTACCATATGTTTTACGATACTCAGCCCAAGCCCCGTCCCTCCTTGTCCTCTGGAACGAGCCTTGTCAACTCGATAGAAACGCTCAAAGATTCTTGGCAAAATATCCTCAGGAATGCCGCAACCGGTATCTCCAAATTCAAGGCGAAGGAATTTGGGGCCAACTTGTGCATGTAACCAGACACGACCTGCGGCTGTATACTTAACCGCATTTTCCAAAAGATTCAGGAGAAGTTGACTTAATAAATCTTCCCCCATGATAAGCGGCGGCAAGTTTTCCGGAAGATCAACTTCCACTTCAATTCCTTTGGCCTGTGCCACGCTTTGAATTACTGGTTTAATCTTATCGTAGGCATTTTGTACGTAACTAACTTTACCGGTTCTCACTTCCGCACGATTTTCGTGCCCTTCTAAATGAGCTATCGTCAACAAGTCTTCGATAAGCCGCTGCAAGCGCAAAGTCTCAGCTTGAATTATTTCCAAGAATCGATTTCGCAGAGAGGGGTCTTCTGCCGCCCCATCAAGAAGTGTTTCCACAAACCCTTTGATAGACGTCAGTGGAGTTCTCAATTCGTGTGAGACATTAGCCACAAATTCCGTTCGCATTTTTTCAAGTCGTCTAAGCTCAGTAACATCATGAAATACAATAACTGCGCCTCGCGACTGGCCTTGTCCGCTTAAAATTGGATTAATCTTGCTTTGCACGATCCTTTGAGCAATTTGTATTTCTCGCATAGCAGAAGGTTGGCCTGAAAGCACTTTGCGAGTGAGTTGCTCCAGTTCCGAGTCATACGTCAGCTCTAACAGATATTCCAGATCTCGAACAGTTTTTTGTCGCTCAAAAATCCTCTCTGCTGCAGCATTCACTAAGACGACCCGTCCCACATGATCTACAGCAACGACACCTTCTTGCATCCCGGCTAAAATGGCTTCCATCTTTTGTGCTTCTTGAGTTCCATTTTGAACAATCATTTCGACGTGGCGTGAAAGACTATTAAGTTCGACTGTGAATTGTCCAATTTCATCCGTTGAATCCGATAAATGAATATGCTCAAAGTCTCCCCTCGCAATTCGCTGAGTTGCAAAGTGAAGTTTCTCCATCCGTCGTATAAGTTGACTCGTGTAGAAGTAAACAACCCCAGCAGGAAGAAGCAGTGCAAGAAGAATGACTCCCACATCAATCCGTTGTTCCCCAGACACTAGCCTCACACTTTCCCCCACCCAAAAAAGGAGTATAGAAAGCCCTGTCATACCTAAAAAGAGTCCGGTTAGCCGCCATTTTATGCTCATCATTGGTTATCCTTTAAAACGATAGCCGATTCCGCGCAATGTCTCAATATACTCAGGATTCGAAGGATCCTTTTCGATTTTCAAACGCAGATGACGCACATGAACGTCAACCGTACGGGTATCTCCATCGTATTCATATCCCCAAATTCGTTCTAATAAATCATCCCGTGAGTAAACTCTGCCAGGATGTGCTACTAAAACACGCAGAAGTTCAAACTCTTTGGGGGTTAACTCAGTCTCCGCCCCTCGCACATAGACCCGAAACCCTTTCACATCGATTCTTAGCTCTCCACGAATAATCTGAGAATCAGCTTCCTCAGGCAAATTAATCCGGCGCAAACGAGCTTTAATTCGAGCTAATAGTTCACGAGGACTAAATGGTTTAGTCATATAATCATCTGCACCAAGCTCAAGACCTAAAACCCTGTCAATTACCTCACCCTTGGCAGTTAACATGATGATGGGAATTTGCTGGTACTTTGGAATTAACCGGATTCTGCGACAAACTTCTAGTCCATCCATCCCCGGTAACATGAGATCCAGCACCACGAGATCAGGTTGTTCCTTTTCAACACGCTCCAAGGCTTCCTGACCATCCTTTGCTACACAGACAAGGTACCCTTCCTTCTCCAAATTGAATCTAAGGAGTTCAAGGATCGGTTCCTCATCATCAACCACTAAGATTGTTGCCACCTAAGCTATCCCTCCTAATCGAGGCTCGAGGTTCGATGCACGTGGATCGAACATTTAATACCTTCGTGCTTCGTGCTTCGTGCTTCGTGCTTCGTGCTTCGTGCTTCGTGCTTCGTGCTTCGTGCTTCGTGCTTCGCATTCTGATCCATCCTGCCATTCGCCCTGTCCGAGCACCATCTCGACGATGAGAGAAAAACCATTCTTGATTGTCTGCAGTGCAGATTGCCGCGACATCTATGTTTTCTGGGCGAACTCCGCTTTCTAAGAACAAGGTTCGATTAGCCTCCCATAGATCAAGCAAGTAGTGTCCATCTTCTTGGGGAACAAGAAACGGAGTCTTATCGTAATTGGAGCGAAACTGCTCGGCGACACGTTCGTCAACAGAATAACAGCAGGGACCAATGCTCGGCCCGATTGCCACCCAAGCATTTTCAGTCCGCCCACCAACTTTTTCAAAACATTCCAAAGCCCTTTGCCCAATTTTCGAGGCAGTCCCTTTCCAACCAGCGTGTACAATTCCCACTGCTTGTAGATCTGGGTAGTAAAAATATAGCGGGACACAGTCAGCAAAAAAGGCCATTAGCCCTATAGTGCTTTGTGTCACTAATCCATCGACAGCTGGAATTGCCGTCCCTAGTTCGTTCGACCCTCGTCCGCCATCTGTTTCCTTAACCCAAATTACATTTGTCCCATGAACCTGTTCTCCGACTGCAACCCCAGTCGATGGAACCCCCCAATGATCAAACCAACGTTTGCGGTTTTCCAAAACTGCATTAGGGTCATCTCCAACATGAAGTCCTAAATTCAACGCATCATAGGGAACCATGCTCGCCCCCCCGACGCGAGTCGAAAATCCTAAGTCGATTCCTGCAACTTGCCACTTTGGAACAGTTAGGCAGGTTAAACTTCCAGTATTATACCACTTCCAGCTCATCCTTCTAACTCCTTTGGTTTACATTTAATAATATCATTTAATAACCTTTAGGACAAACCTCCAAAGGTCCTAGTCATATAGTACTTTCAGTAACAAATAGGGTCTTCATTTATTATTATCATTAATAATAAAAAAGCATAAAGCTTTGCTCTGAATGAGAACAAGCCTTATGCTTTTTCCGATTTAGTGAACATTATCGACGATCATCATTTTCGATATTAAATTCGGGCAGATCATTAACATCTACTAAGATAACGTCAACCCCTATTTTTTTGACATGATCCCAAGGGACAAAAAAATCTTCCGTCTTCCCACTGCCAAAAAGCCCCCAACTGCGCGAAGGTCCAGGCACAATAATCCCTTTAACTGTGCCCCGTTCCAAATCTAAATCCAGGTCTTTAATTGGCCCTAACCTGCGCCCATCTTTAACATTTACAATATCTAATAATCTTAAATCCGAGATCCGCATTGTTAGCCCCCCTATTCGAGGTTCGATGTTCGAAGTTCGTGGTTCGAAGTCCGAATATCGTTCATCATACTTGCACATCGCTCATCGAGCATAGTGCCTTATATGTCATCATATGAGGGAGAGGCTAAAAATAGGCTATAGTAGTTTAGATATATTAGATTTGTCTAGCATAAGTGAATTACGAAATCAAATATCCAACCGCGTTTTTTACACATACTTGCGCATGTGTTGCATGGCTGCTTTCTCAAGGCGAGAAACCTGAGCCTGGGAAATCCCGATCTCATCAGCGACTTCCATTTGGGTTTTACCTTGAAAAAAGCGCAAAGACAGGATAAGTTTTTCTCGTTCGCTAAGGCGACGCAATGCTTCCCGCACAGCAAGTCCTTCAACCCAGCCAGTATCTGACTGTTTATCATCTCCTATTTGATCCATTACAAAGATAGGATCCCCACCATCATGATATATGGGCTCGAATAAAGAAATAGGTTCTTGAATAGCATCTAAGGCAAAAACAACGTCTTCCCGAGGCAGAGCCAGTTTGTGGGCTATTTCTGCAACCGTTGGTTCACATGATCGCTCGCTGACCAACTGGTCCCGTACCTGAAGCGCCTTGTAGGCAATATCGCGCAGGGACCTGCTCACTCGAATAGGATTATTATCTCTTAAGTAACGTCGGATTTCCCCAATAATCATGGGAACAGCATAAGTAGAGAACTTTACATTCTGACCCAGATCAAAATTGTCAATAGCTTTCATTAACCCAATACAGCCGACTTGAAAAAGATCATCCACATATTCTCCACGATTCGTAAACCGCTGAATCACGCTAAGAACAAGGCGGAGATTCCCATGGATTAGTTTGTCTCGGGCACTGCGATTTCCAGCTTGATAAATCACAAACAACTCTTTCATTTTCACGCTGGATAACACAGGCAACTTTGAGGTGTTCACTCCACAAATCTCAACTTTATTCAATGCCAAACTACGAGCACCTCCCCAGCAAATTCTGTTGGGAAGTATGCCCTAAGACAGTTTAGGTTATTCCAATCGGCAAAATTCTTTACGCAATCTGCGAATTATCCGTTTCTCGAGCCGTGAAATATAGGACTGAGAGATCCCCAAACGATCGGCTACTTCTTTTTGAGTCTTTTCTACACCATCATCCAGACCAAACCTTAGTTCCATGATGACCTTTTCTCTATTCGTCAACCTGCCCATTGCTAAATGCAACAGTTGGCGGTCCACCTGCTCCTCAATGGGCTTAGAGATAATGTCATTTTCGGTACCTAATACATCTGATAAAAGTAATTCATTTCCATCCCAGTCGATATTTAAAGGCTCATCAAAAGACACTTCTGACCGTGTTTTATTGTTACGTCTAAGATACATCAAAATCTCATTTTCAATACACCGTGAAGCATAGGTTGCCAGCTTGATTTTCTTCTGTGGATCAAATGTATTAACCGCTTTAATTAGTCCAATGGTACCTATAGATACGAGATCTTCAATCCCAATGCCTGTATTCTCGAATTTACGAGCAATATAAACCACAAGACGCAGGTTCCGTTCAATCAAAATATCTCGAATTGAACCGTCTCCCATTTCCAAGCGCTCTAAGAGAACCCCTTCTTCATCCGAGTTAAGTGGTGGGGGTAGGGCTTCACTGCTTCCAACATAATAGATTCCACTAACTCCAAAGACCTTTTGAAGAAGCATGACCCATAGGCGTCTAGCCTTACCTTGAACACTGCTCCACCACTTCATTTCATTAATCTCCACCTCTCTGCACATGTTCCGGGTGTAGTAACGCCTGGTATTCACCCTCTGAGCTTAACACTTGCCTGACAAGTGCCACGGTAGCATGGATTTGCCGAGATCCTTTGTTACTAAAACACGTCACACTCTCAGGTCTTATCCCTAGCAACCAGCTTTGACTATCAATAGCTTGGAAGGGGATGAAAACAAGACGTTTTACTAAAATAGGATTGACCTTCCATAATAATGGCCATGGATCTGCGTAATCCTTCCAAGGAATATCTAGGAATGCTCTGATGTTATCCGGCATAGCACTTACGGCGACCTCCTCTTCCAGAAGAATAACTGGGGACCCTGTTAACGGATCTCTTAAATGATTGCCAGTATCCAGTAACGCTTTTATTTGCACGACCCCATGTTCTTTTCCACCAAAGTTGATCTCCAAATCGTAGATATTTCTCCCCAGAATAGATTTCCTTTCCTGCCAACGTTGCCAAAGACGTTGTAAAAACCACCAAACGATTGCCCCTAAAGGAATAATCCAAAAATTGTAGATAACCAGAGTTAATCGTTCTCCACCTAGCCCGCCATCAAATTGCGCCCACCCCCATGAAGCATAGACAAATCCGCCAAGCCCTGCCGAAAGAAGCCAAAAACCTGTTAGCGCCTTAAAAAACACATTTAGTCTCCTTGTCGGAAAAGCAACTAGAATCATAAGAAACGGAATGATCCATTTAATAAAAACGGTCCACTGTGGAGCTGAATAACAGGTTAAAACTACTGGAATTTCGCCGAGCAAAACGGCCATCAGGATTCGGCTTGGACGGATCCTAAGGTTGAGAAGTCGACCAAGAACGTTAAGCAGAAGAGTGTCCATTCCTCCATTGATGAGAATAACCAGATCGAGATAGGTCTCTGCAACGCCCATCTGGTACATCCTTTCCATGCGCTTCTCTTAAAAATTATATCTGAAAGGTGAAGTAAAACCTGTCGCTTTCCGGGAGGTATAAATGGATATTTTAGGAAAACCAGTACGAGTGGTGTAGTTTTTTACCCATGAAGCGTATTCGTCGACAGGATACTCAAGCTTACGAGTAAGATTGTCTCCGGTGGAGATTATCGCCGAAAGCACACGGCCCGTAACGAATACTATTGCGCTGAGGATAGACTTATGCCGAGGGCGCATATTCCACAAACAAATACATTCGCGCCGTAGAATGAACTCTACTCCTAAACCTCTAAATGTTTCCTAATGGGAAGGCGGCTCGGCGAAAGCCTCCACTGGAGGCTTTCGTCACCAAAGCAGAACAAGGAACTACCACTTATAGAAGCACCGTTTCCCTTAAATATTCTAATTCTTCGTGGTGATTTCGTTGGTAGTTATCCATTTAAAATCAGCTCCTTAAGTTAGATTAAAGGGTAAGTATTTAATGTAAGCTAAGAACTTAAAGTTGACATTCACATAATTCCTGTGATATAGTTATGTCAACATGATCGGCAGTATAATATGGGTATATAATGTCCATTCATCGATATATAAACGGGAATATCTTCAAAGATATTCCCGTTTCTTATGCTTATTAAAGTTTTCTCATTAACTTCGACCTTGAATAGTTACCCTTAAAAACCATCTTATTGAAATATAATCGAGTACGTGTTATTGTAAATTTATAATCTTTTAACTATTCATTATACTTTTTAAGTCATTTTCTTAGTTAGCGTTAGTAATTAACGATTAATTTAAAGGAGGTAGATGATCGTGGCTGGAAATATAAAAGTAAATTTTACTCAGAAGAAACGTGGGTTAGATACCATCAATCGTATAGCAAAAGAGTTAGAGGTCATCTTAGACCAATCTAATGATTGGGAAAGTGCCCGGAGACCACTAAGGGAAGCAATTGATCGGAACCTTGAAAACAATGAATTTTTATTGCTTTGTGATTTAAATGGATTGGCCTTAATTCACTCAAACCGTTTAAGAGAAGGTATTATCTTTAACAACGATATTGAACTAAAAGCCGCTCAATGCACTCAACCCATTACTCAGATTTATCATCGCAACACTGGAGAGGTTTTACTTGACGTTGCAAGTCCAGTTTTTGCCAAAGGAGATCATACCTTTGCCGTTCGTCTAGGTATCCCCCTACATAAGGTACAACTTGGCAAACAAGTGTTTTCCGGAACACTCCCCGTCCTTTTTCTCGGCGGGGCATGGATTATCTTAAGTTCTTTTTCACCGGTATCCCTTATCTCTTCTGCCATTGCTCTAGGAGCCCAAATTGTTTATAGTGCCTGGCTAAAAAACAGAGTTGCAACTGCCCTGCGTGAAACCTTTAAAGTGACTAAAGCCATCGCAAAAGGGAATTTAAAGGTTCTGGCCAAAGCTCATACCGACGATGAATTAGGAAATCTATCCTATGAAGTAAATAAAGTATCCCTCGGCATGAAGTCTATCATCATGGATTTAGCTTCCTTTTCTGAACGTGCCCAAAAAATGAGCCATACTCAAGCATCCCATGCCCAAATATCCGCCGAAAACCAAGAAACTTTGGCGGCTACTTTAGAAGAATTCAGCGCAGGGGCTACCGATCAAATTCAGGGGATGCAAATGTCTCAAAAGCAAGTGGATGAGATCCAATCCGCTTCCCAATGCATCTTAACGAGTACTCAGGAAGTTCTTTCCTTGACTACATCGGCTAAAACAACAAGTCAGGAAGGAACCTTCGCGGTTAATGAAGCGATTCGCGAAATGAGCATTATCTATCAAGTAACCGAGCAAGCCAATGATTCTATACTGGGATTAGCTGAGCAGGCGCAAAAAATCGGGGATATCATTTCTGTGATTAATGGGATCTCCGACCAAACCAATTTATTAGCCTTGAACGCAGCGATTGAAGCTGCCAGAGCAGGAGAACACGGCAGAGGATTCGCCGTTGTTGCAGAAGAGGTCAGAAAGCTGGCAGACAGCTCTGCTTATTCTTCTCGTCAAATTATGGAGCTCATTTCTAGTGTTCAAGGAATGGTCGATACAACTGTGGAAAAAATAAGTCAAGGCATGGGCGAGGTCAACCGCGGGAAAGAGGTAATCGAAAAGGCCGGACAAGCAATCACATCTCTTGACGAGGTGATCAATGCGACTTCTTATAAAGTAGAAACAAACCTGCAAAATGCCGATCGCTTATTAAACCAGAGTGAACTTTTAGCTCAAACTCAACGGCAAGCTACAACAATTGCTACTCAATTCGCCGAAGGAGCAACTCAAGCAGCAGCAACTGTAGAACAACAAATGATTTCAACCAAAGAAATCGCAATGATTTCTTCAGAATTAGCCAAAACTTCCGCTCATTTGCACCAAGTTATCCAGCGTTTTGAAGTTTAATAATTTAGTGCTTTTTGACAGCGGGGCAGATCCATCGAATGGATCTGCCCCGCTGTTTATTTAACCTTAAATATTGATTTTCAAGGATCTTATTGAGTACTTCCATGATTTTCCCGTCTATTATTGAAGTCGGCTCCAGTCTGCCAATAAAAAACATATCCTCTGTGAATAAAGCGAAAAACGAGGCGCAATCATGATTCGCGTCTTTAAATACAATGTAACGCTCCTACAAAATTGCATCTCGTTTTTGCATATAAATTAAATTAACGTCTGCGTCTAAGAAACTCCGGGATGTCAACATCCCCTTCTTTTGATACCGTCTTGATGATATTCTCCTGAACCTTTCCGGGTGCCGAACCAAAACCAGCCCACTGCTGATCAAATCCAGTAGCGATAACTGTAACTCTGAGTTCCTCCTTAAGGTCCTCGTCGATAACCGCTCCAAAAATGATATTCGCCTCCGGATCAGCCGCTTCCGCAATAATACCTGCCGCTTCGTTCACCTCAAAGAGAGTTAAATTTGTTCCTCCCGTTATGTTGAGCAGTACACCTTTGGCACCTTCAATCGAAGTTTCCAGCAGAGGGCTGGAAATTGCTTTTCTGGCCGCATCAGCTGCACGATTTTCTCCCGTTGCCTGACCAATCCCCATTAAGGCTGAACCCGTATTGGACATAATAGTCTTCACGTCAGCGAAATCTAAGTTTATTAAACCTGGAACAGCAATTAGATCTGAGATACCTTGAACCCCTTGTCTCAAAACATCATCTGCAATACGAAAAGCCTCATGGATTGTAGTATGCTTGTCCACCACTTGCAACAAACGATCATTTGGGATTGTAATAAGCGTATCCACTTTACTCTTAAGTTCGGCGATCCCTTTTTCCGCCTGCATAGCACGTTTACGCCCTTCAAAGGTGAATGGACGAGTGACTACCCCTACCGTCAGAGCTCCCATTTCCTTGGCAACTTCTGCAACAATAGGCGCTGCCCCAGTACCAGTACCTCCTCCCATTCCTGCAGTGACGAAGACCATATCTGCTCCCTTTAAGACTTTAGCCAGTTCTTCTCGGCTTTCTTCTGCTGCTTTAGCACCAATTTCCGGGTTCGCTCCAGCCCCAAGCCCCTTGGTCAATTTTATCCCTATTTGGACTTTTTCCCCTGCACGGGAGAGTTGTAAAGCCTGCGAGTCAGTGTTTACTGTAACGAAATCTACCCCTTGTAAGCCAGCGGTAATCATACGGTTAACCGCGTTGTTTCCACCACCGCCAACACCAATAACCTTAATTTCTGCAAATTGGTTTAAGTCTGTATCAAATTCCAGCATTTAGGCTTTAACCCCCTCGCTCATTCTTACCTGCAATATCTTTAACAATACAGGTTATCTTAATATTCATCTGTGCCGTCCCAACGCCCCATGTGTAAAGTCCACCCTCGTTACTGCTAAAAAACCCAACTTCTACTGATGAAAAACATGTGCGTTAAACACGCTCATAAACATTGTAAAAACTGCTCCTTTTAATACACACAACATTAACAAATTCTATATCCATATGCCGTAACCCTTTTTTTTAAGATAAAAATTTCTCTGAAGTTTGTTGGCATCTTCTTCAAGAAGAACAGCAATCAATATAAAACAGTAAATTGCCTTTATTTTTTAATTAGATGACGTCGTATGCTTCCTAAATTTTGGAATATTCTCACCCCAAATGCGACCACCGCTGCTAAGTAAAGATCAACACCCATGCGATCTCCGACGTACGCCAATAGAGCTGCAAGAAGCATATTACTAAAGAAACCGGTCAAGAATACTGTGCTGTCGAAATGATCCTCTTGAGCGGAGCGTATCCCTCCTAAAACGGAGTCTAATGCTGCGAGGATTCCAACAGATAGGTATTTGGCATATTCAATTGGGACTGAAAACGGGCTTACATACCCAATTGCCAATCCTAAAACTAGGCCTAATAACGGTAACCACATTTCCAAAGATCCTCCTGACTTAGCGGCCGATTACTGGTTTTGCCGCCGTAAAATCGATATAGCGCACCCCTTGTTGAATTGAAGTATATCCATTATCGCTTATAAGCTGATAAAGGGCCTGTAATTTATCTGCCCAGTCATTGGCTTGTCCTAGTCGGACTTCCACACCACTAGTCAGAAACAACGTTATTTGTTCGATAGCATTGACGTTTAACTCCCCAATCTGAATAACTAATTCTGGCGGAGCTTGTCCAAGCAAGCGCAAGGCTGCGTTAAGAAGAGGATTGGCTAGATTTTGCCCTGGTCCAACTGTATCCGAAAGCTCGATTCCACTAATCACCGGATAATCACTTTTAGGCCAACTCTCTAAACGGCGTAAAAAAGTCCCTTCAGAATCCACCTCTAAGACTCCCCTAGGGACTACGACTAAGGCAGCTGGGGTTCGTTCTGTCACTTGTATAACAAGGGTCTGAGGTAACTTTCTCTGAAATTGGACACTTTTTACGAGTGGATGTAAGGAAATTTTATATTCGAGGGCCTTTCGATCAAAGAGTAATAGGTTTTGCCCCTGAATCCCGTCAGATAATTTTAGAATTTCATTCTCTGTGATCAGATTTAGCCCTTGCACACTAACTCGTTGAACAGCAAAAGCATTAGAGCGCAAAAAGAGCGCCAAACCCAGGGAAAGGAGAATCGTCAAGACCGTAACATAGAGAAAGGACGTATTCATTTTCTTGGGTTCCATATTGGCATTTTCCTCCTTGTTCCAAGTATAACGAATACAATCCTATTCTGCTATGTCTTTTTGAATATTTTCTTAGCAAAATTTAAATTATCTTTTAAATTATAGATCCAAAAGGCGTCTCACTTCTACCTTTTTTAGAGACACGTAGCAACTTTGCCCCCAAATTACAGTATTTCTCTTCTAATTTTTCGTAACCACGGTCAATATAATCCACCTTTTCGAGAACAGTTGCTTCTTCTGCGGCTAAGGCTGCCAAGAAGAGCGCTGCTCCTGCCCGAAGATCCGTCGCCTCGACAAAAGCCCCTTCAAGCGATTTAACTCCACGAATAATGGCTGTTCTCCCTTCAACAGTAATTTGAGCCCCCATACGACGCAGCTCATCGACATGTTGAAAGCGATTTTCAAAGATTGTTTCTGTTATAATACTCGTTCCCTCCGCACTGGAGAGCATGGCCATAAACTGTGGTTGCATATCCGTGGGAAATCCCGGATAAGGCAATGTTTTAAGGTCCACACCTCGAATTCCTCCCTGTTGCTTGACGCGAATGGAATCATCTAAAAGTGTAACAGATGCCCCAGCCTGCCGCAACTTTGCAATTACAGGTTCTAAATGTTCTGGGATAACATTTTCTATGACTACGTCTCCTTTAGTCATGACCGCCGCTATCATATGGGTCCCTGCTTCGATTCGATCTGGTATGACTGTATGTTCAGCGGGATGGAGCGCACCTACTCCGTCAATCCTCAAAACATCCATTCCTGCTCCGCGCACTTTTGCTCCCATTTTATTCAAGAAGTTTTGCAAATCCACTATTTCCGGCTCACGTGCAGCATTTCGGATGACTGTAGTCCCTTTGGCTAAAACTGCGGCCATCATAATGTTCTCTGTGGCTCCAACACTGGGAACATCTAAGTAAACGTCAGCTCCTTGAAGATGATCCGCCCATGCTTCAATATACCCATGTTTTTCTTTAACTCTTACTCCAAGAAGTTGCAGGCCTTTTATATGTTGATCCATCGGACGGGAACCAATAGCACATCCACCGGGTCTGGAGATTTTTACCCGTCCATATCGAGCTAACAAAGGACCCAAGATAAGGTTAGAAGCACGCATTTGCCGCATTAGTGCTTCATCAACTTCACAGGACTCTAACCCTCCAGCATTGATAAGCATTGCATCATTTTGGCGCTCAGCCCTGCAACCCAGGCTTTCAAGCACTTCAATCATATGCTTAATATCAGCTAATACAGGAATTCCCAACAAACTGGAAGTTCCTTCTGCCAGTAATGTTGCGGCCAGTAAGGGAAGGGAAGAGTTCTTCGCCCCGCTTACTCGGATACTTCCTTCTAACCTCTGTTTTCCTGTTATAACATAGCGATCCATCGCCATAATCCGCTCCCCCTTTTCGTGTGTCATTCTTCTTTCTTTGTGACTCCACGATTGCCCGTCAAGATACTTTCTACTTCCGTTTGTAACGTAATGCCATATTTCAACTGAACATCCAACTTGATGGATTCTATCAGGGCTAATACATCCTTAGATTTAGCCTGAGCGGTGTTCACTATGAAATTTGCATGTTTCTCTGAAACTTTTGCACCGCCAATACTTTTTCCTTTCCAACCAGCCGCTTCAATTAAACGCCCAGCAGAATCACCCGGCGGATTACGAAAAACACTTCCTGCATTTGGCTCCTCAAGTGGTTGATTAGCCGTTCGTTTTGTTAAGTTCTCTTTCATGCTGCGCAAAATCTCTTCGCGCTCTCCAGGTCTAAATTTAAGCTGAGTTTCCAAGATCCACGCATGGCTGCGTAAAGAACAGAACCTGTAATCAAACTCGAATTCATCTCGCTCTAGTTTCTTAATAGTGCCATCCGCCCAAAGGGTGGAAACACTTAGTACGCAAGAAGCCATATCGTCGCCATGAGCACCAGCATTCATCATGATGGCACCGCCAATAGACCCGGGTATACCTCGGGCAAACTCCAAGCCACTCCACCCTCGTTGTCCAGCTTCTTGTGCTAAACGAGCCAATGTGTACCCCGCCTCAACCCTGACCGTGTAATCACCCCATTCAATTCCACGAAGTGACGTAGTCACTAAGGTTATCCCTGGGAGCCCTTCATCCGGAAAGAGAACATTCGATCCTCGTCCGATTAACCGAACCGGGATTTCTGCCTCTTGGGCGCGCATCCATACATTTGATAAGTCTTCCACGCTTTCAGGCCAATACACAGTCTCAGCGGGCCCACCAATCCTCCATGTGCTCAATAGATGTAGCGGATAATTCCTCTCCACACGCCCCTGCATTCCATTCAAAATCATTAATATTCCACCTCAAGTTATCTGCCATTCTTATGTTCTTCCAAATAGAGCTAAGGGCCAAGCTAATATCAAACCAAGAAACTCCTAAATCTATACACATTGCTATGTTTTGAGCAGCTGTTTGTTCTTCCGACAATTTAGGCCACCGTGGCAAATGTCCTGCAAATTTCTGACCATCTTGCGAACGATAAAAGTCAATCCGATTTTCACGAACTACCCATGAAGCTTTTTCTTTTCCTTCATCCCATGCAGTCTCTCTTCCCAATGAGCTTTTCTCCATAAGACCTTCTAACCAAGACTCCGGTAATAGCCAATGAAGTCCCTGCTTACGCTTGCATTGCCATCTTCCATCAACAGTTTGCCAGAGAACAGTTGGTTCGAAACCAGCCTCATTTAAGATATGCGCTAACAAAGGGCGTTCTTCTATAAGAACTGTTGGTTCTGAAACCCATATAATTAGTTCATCCTCAAAAAGACTATGTATTAACGATTGAACAGATTGCTGTTCTATCCCTTGTGCAAGTGCCTTTTCTCGCCAGTAATCATGTTCATGCTTCTCAGGCCAGTATACTAATTCCGTTACAGGGCTAAATTTATCGGGCCCAGAATTAGGATTAAGCTCAAAAGGCAATTCGATCCAATCCCCCGCGAATTCTTGGCTTAAATCCTCCTTAGTCGGTTCAACCTCGGAAAAATCAAGCTGTATCCCCTTCAGTACGGCCCGAACTCCACCAATTCCTGGAGCCGCAGAAGAAGCAACCAGTTGTATTTTTCGCCTTGGCCACACCATGCTCACTCCTTTCCTTTGTTCACTGCCATATGCTATGCATCGGAGTAAAAAGGTGTGAGCGTATTCGATGTTCGATATTCGATATTCGTGGTTTGAACCGAAAATACCGACTGATTCCTCGTCTCTTGGATGGAATAAATCTCTACTCCACATCGACGCCCTGTCAAAATTTTGCCCTTTAAGGCATCTGGCTACTCGCCTGACCAATTACCGAGTGCAAGTTGATAGCAAGTCAAGCGCGAGCTGAGAACCGTCCTCAACTTGTATTTAACTTGCTCTCAACTTGCACTCAATAACTCGTGTATCGTGCATCGAACCTCGTGCCTCTACCAATGCCATGCGTTGGCTAGGCAAAGGTCTACAATTTTATCTAAAGCCTTTGGCTGGGCTAAGGCTTTGGCAGCAACCCCCATTTGGGCCAAAAGCGCAGGTTGGGAAATAAGCCTGTCAACCTCTTTCCACAGTCGTTCCCCATCACACTCTGAGTCCAAAATAATTTGAGCTGCTCCAGCTTGAACTAAGGCCTGGGCATTATGTTCTTGATGATTCTCGGCTGCAAAAGGATAAGGGATTAAAACACTGGGTATGCCAGCAACCATTAACTCTGCCAGAGAGGCTGCCCCCGCCCTGCCGACATATAAATCCGCGCAGGCCAAAGCTTCAGGCATATCTTTTAAATACTCTAAAACGCGCCATTGAGGACATTCCCAAGAAATACCCTTTCTCCCAAATTCCTCAATAGTTTCTGCATACGTCACAGTTCCAGTTGCCCAAATCACTTGAATATCCGAGCGTTTTGCCAGATACTCCAAGACCGCAATCATGGCTTGATTTAACGTGCGGGCTCCCCTGCTTCCGCCTGTTACAAGCAAGGTCAACTGATCAGGCCGCAACCCAAAGCGCTTTGCCCCTGCTTCACGTGAAATTTGTCCAATTTCCTGTCGAACCGGAAGCCCCACCAATTCCAACTTATTCTTAACTCCAAAATGCGCGATACTCTCGGGAAATGTCACCATCACCCTCCGCACGACGCGTGCTAAAATTCGATTTGTAATGCCCGGCAATGCATTCTGCTCGTGAAGCATCGTTGGAACATTAAACAGGGAAGCGGTCAAGACCACGGGCCCAGATACATATCCACCCGTCCCAACCACCAGATCCGGATGAAATTCGCGCAAAATATTTTTTGTTTCCCAAAGAGCCTTAAAACTTTTGCCGATAACTTTTATCGTATCCAGGCTTAACCTGCGTGGAAGCCCTTTACCGGAAATTCCTTTAAAGGCTATCCCTGCCTCCGGCACCAGACGTGCTTCCATACCATCCTGGATTCCTACATAGAGAATTTGAGTATTGGCATCACGAGCCAGCAACCCTTTGGCGATGGCTAAAGCCGGATAGATATGTCCACCTGTCCCACCACCGGTTAAAATAACACGCACCACATGTACCCCTTTCTCCACTTCTGGGACTTCCGCTATCAAGGCTCAGAAACGCGCATCCGCTCGAACCTCGTGCTTCGAATACAGAGCTTCGAGTCACCTTACTTCCCTTGAAATATTCAGCAACACTCCAACACCTAACATTGTAAATACAAGGGATGTGCCCCCATAGCTTATGAACGGCAGGGTTATCCCCGTAACTGGCAATACCCCGCTGACAACGCCCATGTTAATCATTGCCTGAATAGACACCATGGCGGTTATTCCAACTGCCAGAAAACCCGTAAATGGGTCTGGGGCCCTCATTGCCACTCGAAATCCGCGCCAAGCGAAGAGGAAGAAGACTAAGACCACCAAAGAAGCACCGACAAAACCAAGTTCCTCCCCAATCATCGCGAAGATAAAGTCTGTATGATTTTCCGGCAAATAAAGAAACTTCTGGCGGCTCTGCCCTAAGCCTAATCCAAATAATCCTCCTGGGCCCAACGCCAAAAGCGCTTGTATCGTCTGATATCCATTTCCTAAAGGATCAGCCCAAGGGTCCAAAAAGGCAAAAATACGCCGCATTCGGTAGGGAGCAGCTGCAATTGCGGCTACCACCAATCCTAAACCGGTTCCAGCTAAGGCTAGAATATGCCCCGCCCTTGCTCCAGCAGCAATTAACATAAAAAATGTTGTCGCCGCTATCACTAAGGTCGTACCCAGATCGGGTTGGAGCATAATCAGCCCTGCTATCACTCCCATCAAGCCAAGAATTGGCAGAACCCCTTTACGAAACGATTCAATCTTGTGCGGATGAAGAGCTAATAAATGGGACATCATCAACACCATCGAGAGTTTAATCACTTCCGAGGGTTGAATCGACAACGGCCCAAGCCCGATCCAACGATCTGCGCCATTGACTCTGCGCCCAATCCCTGGGATTTTAACCGCAATCAATAAAACAATTGCTAAAATTAGGGCGGGTTTCGCAAATTTCCGCACCCATCGCAAATCTACCACCGTACTGATAAACATAGCCACAAGTCCCATCGTAACCCAGAGTATCTCCATCTTAAGATAGTGATAGGGATCATCGTACTGTATGTACCCCCTTACAGCACTCGAGCTGTAAACCATAACAAAACCTATCCCTAACAGAGCCAAAATCGCTCCAAGCAAGACCAAATCTGGTCGATGGTACTTTCGCATATATAGATCCCCCTTTTATTATTGAATGGGTTCCCTATAATGCCTACGCACTAACTCCTTAAACAATTCCCCTCTTTGCTCATAATTCTTAAACATATCCCAACTTGTACAAGCAGGGGATAATAAAACTACATCGCCAGCTATCGCTTCAGAGATCGCTTTCACTACCCCTTCCTCGAAACTGGTAACCTTAATAATCTTCTGAACCCCTTCGTCTTTTGCCGCTTGCTCCATCTCGTCCGCCGCTTGTCCCAGTAAGATCAGGCTTTTCACCTTCCTCTGAACAACTTTCATGAATTCGTGAAAATCAAGTCCCTTGTTTTTTCCCCCGGCAATTAGAACCAAGGGCTCATCAAAAGCTAACAAAGCTTTGGTAGCAGCATCTGTATTAGTTCCTTTGGAATCATTCACAAAGAGGATCCCTTCGAAAGAACCCACAATTTCCTGTCGATGTTCTACTCCTTTGAACTGAGCAAGCCCTTCAGTAATCTCAGTCCAAGAAAGACCAAATGCCCGCGCCGCTGCAGCCGCAGCCATAACATTTTCCAGATTATGAGACCCTCGCAGTTGAAGATTCTTCCGTGAAATAATCGGAATCATCGTCCTCTTCTCCTTTTCAGCATAGACAATCTCGTCGTGCCAAAGACTTATCCCATCCTGCAAAAAGGTGGTCGGACTGAAATATATGACTCGGCTTCTCAATTCAGATCCCAGGTTACGTACTAAAGGGTCATCCCAATTTAAGATTGCTAAATCTGTTGGACCTTGGTTCTTAAAAATTTGGGCTTTGGCCTCGAGGTATTTTTTTAAAGTGCCATGCCGATCCAAATGATCCGGTGTAAGGTTGAGCAAAACTCCAATATGAACATGGAGTTTATCGACAAATTCCAATTGAAAACTGGATAGTTCAGCAACAACTATGCTGTTATCTTCCAAGCCCTTCACTTGGCCGCTCAAAGCCACACCAATATTACCCGCGACAATTGCAGGTCTGCCCGTCAGCTTGGCCAGTTCACCAATTAAAGTTGTGGTTGTTGTTTTGCCATTTGTACCGGTTACCCCAACACAAAGCGCAGGACAATCATGCATAGCCAACTCTACTTCGCTCCATATTGTGACATTATGAGAAATTCCCTCCTGGACCAAGGACAGCTTGGGAGACACCCCCGGAGACAAAATTATCAATTCAGGATTAATCTCAGCTAATTCAGGCACCTGACCTAAAAACAAATGCTTAGCATCAAGCCCTGTCTCCTCTACACCAGAAAGCTTCTCGAGCGATTGACTGTCTGTCAGAAAAACCTCTGCCCCCAAACCCTGAAGCTTCCGAACTGCTGCCTGGCCGCTTAGACCTCCACCAATCACCAGAACACGTTTATCTAACCATTCCACGTCAATTTATCCTCCATTTCCAAACCAGTATATCCCCATTTATCTTTAATTACTTTTGCAAATTCATTTCGAATCTTTCGAAATATCCAATCAAATCTCCATTCTCGTCCCTAACCGGCACAATATAAATCCTTTCATTTCTCGGACTAACCTTTAGAAAGACTTCATTAGCGTGATTCTTAAGTTGCTCAACTACAGATTTAATCATTTCCACTGATTTGGGATTCTGATGACAATCGAAAATTGATTTTCCAATTAAATCACGATAACCACGCTCTTGATAATAATGATATTCTGCCCTTTTGTTAAGGTATCTAATAACATGGTCACAATCGACAAATATAATAGGATATGGGTATGAATCTAATATAAAAGACAGCATTTTCTCTCTATCCACAAAAGTTCCTCCTTTGGTCCTTTGAAAGTAAGGGGCCATTGCACGCTCACACAAGTTCCGTTCACTCGCTCGTTGAATGCCGAAGCTATTACGCCAACCTCCGGGTTGCGCAAGATGTGAATCTCGGCGTAATAATTCCTTCAGCATCAGCACTCGCTTTACCGTGAGCTCGACTAATGTGTTGACTTTGCAATGTCCCCTTAGTTCTGGTCAGTCCGGCCTGGGGACGGTTCTTAGTTCCATAATTTTTTCCCCTAAACTTGCTTCCTTCCTACCATGCTCACATGGTAGGAAGGAAGCAAGAGAACCGTCCCAAAACTTGTATATGACTCCTCATGCATCGCCTTTGCGTCTCCAAGACGCAACAACCCCTAAACATCCATTCCCCTCCCCCCTGTCGACCCCAAGCCCCGCAATGACTCAACCAAAGATGGTTGAGGAAATTCCCTCTCTAACCCAGCGTAGGTATATATCCAATTATTCCCATAATAGCACAAATCAACGCTACAGACCAAAAGACAATGACTACTTTCCATTCACTCCAACCTACGAGCTCAAAGTGATGATGAAGCGGGCTCATGCGAAAAATCCGCTTCCCTGTCGTTTGGAACGAAATAACCTGAATAATCACAGAGAGGGCCTCTGCTGCGAATAGTCCACCGATTACTATAAAAACAAGTTCACTCTTTGTTAGTACCGCCAAACTGGCTAAAGCTCCCCCTAACGCCAAAGATCCTGTATCTCCCATAAATATGCGAGCAGGGTACGTATTAAAGCGCAAAAAGCCTAGAGTTCCACCCACTAAGGCAGCCGCAAAAACTGCCATATCTGTCTCATGCGCCAGAACTGCAACCCCATGGATGGCCGCCAAAAGAGCAATCAAGACATAGGCAACTCCGGCAAACATAGTGCTCCCTGCTGCTAAACCGTCCAAGCCATCCGTGAGATTAACGGCATTGGTCATTAACACGATGACTAATGAAACAAAGACGTAATAAAACCAGCCCAATTCTAAATGAAAGGATGTGAATGGAATTGCCACATCCGTTCCCCGTCCTAACCAATGAACAGAAACCCACATCAGAATGAAAGCCAAGCTAAACTGCCCTATAAGTTTTTGGTAGGCCCGAAGGCCTAAAGAACGATGCATCACAACTTTAATAAAATCGTCAACAAATCCGATTAAGCCAAATCCGAGTGTAATTCCGACTAAGGTCACCATTTCGAGCGATGTGGGTTGTTCTGCAGTAAGCAATGCACTGACAATAATGCCAACAAGAAAAATTATGCCGCCCATTGTGGGAGTTCCGGCCTTTTTCAGGTGTCTCTTAGGGCCATCATCGCGTACATTTTGACCGAACTTAAGAATCCTTAAGACCGGTATCAAAAAAGGGCTTAGGACCAACGTAATAATCAGGGCTAATCCTGCCGCCAAGACCAAACGTTCAGACATGTGCTATTCCATCCTTTACTCTATCTTTCAAGTTTTGCAGTGATCTCTTCCATTCGCATTCCTCGTGAACCTTTAATAAGAACCCAGGTCCCCGTACCCCACGACGCGAGCAGATCCAGTGCTTTCTCGACCGCTTCTTTATGTGATCCTGTTACTTTAATCCGATCCTTACCATATCCAGCCTTCTGAGCCCCTTGTGCAATCTCTGCCGCCAAATTCCCCACGGTTATTAGCCCGCTTACTCCTAAACTTGCGAGGGTTCGCCCCACTTCTCGATGGCCCGACTCTGCAGAGATGCCGAGTTCATACATATCTCCCAAAATTGCTAAGGTCTTGTTCCCGCCTGCCCGCTCTTTGAGTACTTCCAGAGAGGCCTGCATGGAAACTGGATTCGCGTTGTAAACATCATTAATAAGGACGCTTCCCAGTACCCCCTGTCGGACTTCCAACCTCATTTTAGATAATTCCAACTCACTCAGTCCCATACATCCCTTATCCAGCGAAACTCCAAGAACAGTACCGACTGCCAAAGCCGCCAAAGCATCCAATACGTTGTGAGTACCCGGCAACGGCAGATTGGCCGACATTTTCTGATCTTTATAGTTCACATCGAAGGTCGTCCCCAATTCTCCCCAAGGCCGAAGCTGAATTCCTTTAATGTTTGGCTTTACAAAAGCACCTTCAAGACCATAAAAACAAATTGAATGGGAATCCTCTTTGGCCTTCTGCACTGAGAACATATCCTCAGCGTTAATTATGGCTATTCCATCATTGGGCAGAGCTTCAACAAGCTCCCACTTGGCTTGGGCAATTCGTTCCTGGGTAAGCAGCAATTCTAAATGAGTTGTGCCAATATTGGTAATTACCCCGATATCCGGTTTTGCAATTTCACATAGACTTTTAATCTCTCCCAAGCCGCGCATACCCATCTCTAGAATTAAAATCTCTGTACCAGGCGGCGCATTAAGGATTGTCAACGGAAGACCTAATTCATTATTATTGTTTTCTTTATTGCGATAGACTCGAAATTGTTTTGACAAGACTGCGTAGATCATATCCTTCGTGGTGGTTTTTCCGTTACTCCCTGTAACTCCGACCACCTTTGCCTTTAATTCTGCACGCCAGTTCTGAGCCAGTTCTTGAAGTGCGATAAAGACAGACTTTACAAGCAAAAGAGCCTTTCCTTCTGGAACATTAGGCTTCGTTTCCGCCTTCTTAAAACGAGCTTCATCCGCGATTGCCAGCACTGCCCCATTTTTCCAAGCAACTTCAATATAATCATACCCATCCACTCGTTCCCCCGGCAGAGCAAAAAACATTTCTCCCCCCCGGGCTTGACGACTATCCAGAATGCACCCTTGAACCTCTAAATTCGGGTTTCCAATCAAACTCCCTTTTGTGACTCGTACAACTGTTTCAGCTGTCCAATTGCGCATAGCCTAGCCCCCTTAGTGCTTCACGTGCTACTTCTCTGTCATCAAACGGGTGAACCTCAGTCCCGAAGATCTGGTAAGTTTCGTGTCCTTTACCGGCGATCAATATTGTATCTCCCGGTTTCGCCAGGTAGCAAGCCCTCCAGATGGCTTCCCTCCGATCTCGCAAAGTTACATAATCTGCTCCTGAAACTCCGGTTATAATTTCTTCAATAATTCGATCAGGATCTTCTGTACGGGGGTTATCTGATGTTACAAAGAGGAAATTACTCCCTTGTGAAGCCACCTTCCCCATGAGCGGCCTTTTAGTTCGATCTCGGTCGCCTCCGCAACCAAAGACTGTCAAAAGTCTCCCCGCAGTAAAATCCCGAGCCGTCCGAACAACGTTCTCTAAACCATCGGGTGTATGCGCATAATCCACTATCACCTGAAAAGGTTGCCCTTGACGAACACTTTCAAAGCGTCCGGGAACACCTGGAATTTCTCCGAGAGCTTCTGCAACAGCAGATGGAAGATACCCTCGTTCAACTCCCCACGCAAAGGCAGCCAAGGCATTATAGACACTAAAAAACCCTGGAGTCGAAAACCAAATATCTTGCACACTTTCACTAAAGCGGACTTGAAATTGTACCCCCTCTGGGGTAACTTCAACATTCTCCGCCCGGTAATCAACAGCGTTGTTAATCCCATAACTCACTACCGGGGCAGCTGATGCCCTGCTCAATTCCCCAAATGCAGGGTCATCCCCATTTAATATACTAATTTTTTTCAGCGGTTTACTTCCCTTTAAATTTGCAAATAAGAGAGCCTTTGCAGAAAGATAGTCCTCCATTGTTTTATGATAATCCAGATGGTCTTGTGTCAAATTTGTGAAAATTCCTGTATCAAATTCACACCCAGCGACTCTTCCGAGGTCCAAAGCATGAGATGACACTTCCATCACTGCCAAGCTTACTCCTTCAGCAACCATATCCCCTAAAAGTTTTTGGACCTCAATGGCTTCAGGCGTTGTCCTGTCTCCCGGGATATCTCTACCGTTGATTCGGGATCCCAGGGTTCCTATCAAGCCGACCTTCTTACCCTGCTTTATCCCTATTTTCTCAATAAGGTAGGTAATGGTTGTTTTGCCATTTGTACCAGTCACGCCTACCATTTCCAGTTGTTCACTAGGGTGACCATAAACAATGGCAGCCAACGTTCCCATAACCTGGCGCACATTCGAAACCTTAACTTGAGGAACATCGAGTGGCAAAAACCGCTCCACAACTAACGCCACAGCTCCAGAGGCGACTGCACTGGCCGCAAAGTCATGACCATCTACTTGAAATCCCGGTACGCAGGCATAAAGATCACCTGCTTGAACAAGCCGCGAATCCATTGACATTCCACGGACGATGACTCGACAATCCCCCAAAGATGCCTGAATCTCAATTCCGCTGATTATGTCTGTTAATGATTTGTTCGCTGTTGGCATTCCTCATCTTTCCTTTCGACTTTATAATATCTCAACTCAAAATATTAACGTAATAATATTATTGACAAATTAACCCTTCAACAGACCTTGGACCGGGATTAGCGCCCCAGTGGACTGACTTCAATCGGCAAACGTCCTGTTAAACTGCGAATGGCTTCAATATCCTCATCCTCATCTTCCCACCAAGGAGTGAGAGTTGGCTTGGATGCATCTGCCCCCAGATAGAGGAGAATATTCGATTCAGCTTCTACTTGCGAGTCCCCGTGAGGAATCTGATCCAGCACTACCTTACCTTGGCCCTCAGTCATTGTCTTGAACCCTGCTTGAGCTAAAATCCTTTCCGCCTCGGCTAAAGGCAGACCTAAGACAGAAGGAACTGTAGCCGCCTTCTTAATGGGCGGAAATTCAAGTCCGGGCATAGGCTTGCCAGGTGTCAACGGCGCCTTAGAATCCGGCTTAACACCCAGGTATCTCAAGGAATCGAGTAGAACAGTCTGGACTACAGGAGATGCCACTACACCGCCATAAAACGGCACACCATCTATTACACACAGGATGGCCAACCTCGGCTTGTCAGCAGGAGCAAACGCTACAAAAGAGGCAACATATTCCCCTTGAATGTACCCGCCATTCTGTACCTTTTGCGCAGTCCCTGTTTTTCCTGCCACACGGTATCCCGGAAGAAAAGAACGACGACCAGTTCCATTGGTTACGACAGATTCTAAAACCTCGCGTTCCAGCTTTGAAGCATCTTCACTGATAATACGCCTGATTTCTTCTTTTTCAAAGGGGGTAACCACCCTTCCACTGGGGCCAACGATTTCTTTGACAAGCTGAGGTTTCATTAACGTCCCACCATTGGCCACTGCAGAAACTGCAGTTAATAGCTGGATAGGGGTAACGTTATTCGTCTGACCAATGGACATAGTCGCCAAGTCCAACGCTGTGGCCTTTTTCTTATTTGCCAAAATGCCCAGTGCTTCCCCAGACATTTCAATTCCAGTCTTTTGACCGAACCCAAAATCCCGCAGATACTTATAGAAATTGTCCATTCCGAGACGTTGTCCCATTTCGATAAAACCCGGATTACAGGAATTTTCGGCCACTTCCATAAAGGTTTGATCACCATGCCCTCCTGCTTTCCAGCAGCGTACATTCTTCCCCAATACGGTATAAGCGCCTTTATCAAAAAAATGCTCAGCAAGCTTGATTTTCTTTTCTTCGAGAGCTGCCGCCAGAGTAATTATCTTAAAGGTAGATCCTGGTTCATAGCCATTTTGAATAGCAATATTACGCCTCGTGCTAGGGTCAGCTTCCTGATATCGATTAGGATCAAAGGTCGGGGCAGAAGCTAAGGCCAGCATCTCTCCTGTATTAGGCTCCATCACCAAGATCGATGCGCTCTTAGGCACTTGTCCGTTCATATTGATTCCCTGACCCGTCATAAGCTTTTGCAATTCCCTTTCCGCAAAAGCTTGGATATTCTTATCGATCGTTAATCTCACAGTGTTTCCCTGTTTGGGCGCTAAATACTGATGTTCAGCCTGAGGCAAGGGAATTCCATTGGCCCCGAATTCTTGGAGGATACTTCCCGGAATCCCTTTTAGCTCGGATTCCCTGGTCAACTCTATTCCTTCAAGACCCTGATTGTCAATTCCCGCATACCCGATAATATGGGCAGCCATGGTTCCATTTGGATAATATCGTTGGCTATCCTCCGTAGTTCCTATTCCAGGAAGCGCTAACGCCCTTACTTGGGCCGCCACCTCAGGGCTAACCCGTTTTTGGACATATTCTAGGGCTGAACGTTTCGTAATACGTGCTTCAATGTCTTGGGCAGGTTTCCCAAGCAGAGGGGACAAAGTTGCTGCCATCTCTTTGGCTCGACCAGACTGCCGAACCTCCGCCGGAACCGCATACACTGTTTCAGTGCTGACGCTCATAGCGAGGACATTTCCTTCACGATCCTCGATATTTCCACGTTTGGGAGCCACTGGAACACCCCGAAAATGAGAATCATCCGCTTTTTTGCGCAAATCGGCTCCTTGACTGAGTTGCACGAAACCCAATCGAGCAATTAAGACGACCAAAAAGATACTGACACACAAAAAAAGAAAAGCGATTCGTTTACGCATGACGACATAAGGACTCACAAGTCCTCACCCCCACCTCTCTGGGGTCTCCGCGTACCCAAAGCGCCTTTCTCTTAACGTTGTGTTGAAGCAAAAAAGCTTGTAAATTTTTGTGAAAATTGTTTAAGTGTCGAGGGTTTAGCCTCTGTAGCCTCTGATGCTTGAGTTTCGGCTTGGGTCAACGGAGCCCCCTTTTGAATTTTGGTCGCAGGTACTACACCTGCCATATACACTTTCCCCGTAGGCTTTTCCATACCCATGGCTAGAGCTACACTCTCAATTCGTCCTACTGAACGAAGTTTGTCGGCCTCCATTTGGAGCAGATCATTTCTGGTTTTAATTGCGGAAATATCATTTTCTAAGGACCGAATCTGAGCTCCTTGGACAACTGTCAGATGAATTGTTTCCGCTCCAATTGCACCAGTTAAACCAACAATGAATGCCAAAACCATAATACTTTTAATCTTAGAGTACCCTTTCCCTTTTCTCACAGGTTGAGGATTTCTCTCGGCCTGGGTTTGCGTCAAAGCCTCCTGCCACTCAACCGTTTCCTGCGCCACTACCATGGGTATTCCTCCTCCTATCGCTTTAGACGTTATATTTTTTCGGCAACCCGTAATTTTGCACTTCTTGATCTAGGATTCTGCTCTACTTCCTCTTCTGATGGAAGAATGGGTTTTCTTGTCAACACCTTGGCAATCATTTTTGCGTCACACCGACAAATCGGTAATTCTGGAGGACACGAGCACCGTCCAAGCCATGATTTCATTCTGTCCTTGACAATGCGATCTTCAAGCGAGTGAAAGGTAATTACACCGACTCGTCCTCCCTGATCCAAACAACTAAGTGCTTGATCCAACACTCTGTCCAAGACCCCTAGTTCATCATTCACTACAATCCGAATAGCCTGGAATGTTCGCTTTGCCGGATGAGGTCCACTGCGTCGAACTGCTGCCGGAACCGCTGCTTTAATGGCCTGAACCAAATCCCCTGTAGTTTCCAGCGGCCGTTCCTTGCGATTTTGGACAATAAATTGCGCAATCCGTTTCGACCATTTCTCTTCTCCATAGTCCCAAATAAGTTGCGCTAATTCCTCTTCAGTCCACGAATTTACAATCTCACGTGCATTCAGAATACCCGAAGGATCCATACGCATATCCAAGGGGGCATCCTGCATATAACTAAAACCCCGTTCGGCTTCATCCAATTGAGGAGACGAGACTCCTAAATCAAATATGATTCCATTAACCGGAAGTAAGTCTAATTCTCTTAGAGTTTCCTCCAAGGACTCAAAGTTTCGATTAATTAAGGTAACCCGCTCATCCTGCCCAAAAACTTCTTCTGCATGACGAATGGCTTGCCCGTCCTGATCAAAACAGATCAATTTCCCAGAAGGTCCAAGCTTTGATAAAATCCTTTGACTATGTCCGGCACCACCTAGGGTGCAATCAACGTATCTGCCCGCGGGGTCCGTAACAACTGAATCTACCGTCTCTTTTAACAACACTGTTACATGATGAAACTCCAAATTAATCCGTTCCTTTCTATATTCCAAGCTGGACGAGGGATTCAGCAGCACTGGCATAAGCACTTTCTGCTTGCTGACTGTATTCTGTCCAAAGTGTCTGGCTCCAAATCTCGACACGACTTGATACTCCCACCAAAACCAGATCTTTCTCTAATTGCGCATAATCCCGCAAATTAGCTGGCAATAGAATTCTTCCCTGCTTGTCCAGTTCACATTCCGTTGCCCCGGAAAAAAAGAAACGAACAAAAGCACGCACATCAGGTTGAGTAAACGGTAACTCACGCAGTTTCTGTTCCAAGGTGTTCCATTCTGCACGAGGGTAAACAAACAAACAGTGATCTAAGCCTTTGGTCACAATAAATTGTTCACCTAAGGCCTCCCGGAATTTGACTGGTATAATTAACCGTCCTTTTCCGTCAATCGTATGAATGTATTCCCCCATAAACATAGTGTTCACCCCACTGACGTGGTTTTCTACCCCACTTTACCCCACTTCATCCCACTATTCTCCATTCGTGATGATAATCCTGCTACAAAATTCCCATTTTCAAATAAAAAATATAAAAACAGGAGGAAGGTCCTATTAAATCAGTGTTGACCAGCTAATAAGATAGGCCATATAGCTGTTTTCGCCTAGTTAACTCGTTCAGCTAAAGCTAAACATCGATTAAAGGGTATAAAATTAAAAGAGCCTTTTGACACACCGCAAATTTGAAGTGTGTCAAAAGGCTCAATTATTTACTGCAAAATGATCAATCAATACTCAATTAATCTCAACACTCCCACTTTTACAAGTGGAAGCGAGACCCTGCAGTCGCTTCGGCGGGGCAGACTCCCCACCGAGTTTTTTTCGTTGTTTATGTTTCGTTGTTCAACTTTAGTTGAAACGAGTTCATTAATCTCCAACCAAAATCCAAAGAAGGATTTGTTAAGACATATGTTTTCTAAAGATAGTCTATTAGCCTAAGTCCAAAAATACTAAGCTAAATGCAATGGTTTACCGTCAATTCCATGCGCCGCCTCCATAATGGTTTCCGGCAATGTCGGATGGGCATGGACTGTCCGCGCAATATCCTCGGCTCGAAGTCCTTTTTCTACTGCAATTACTAATTCAGCGATTAAGGTGCTTGCCTGGGGTCCCATGATACTTGCTCCTATAACCACTCCTTCAGCATTTGCCAGAATTTTTACGATTCCAATACTTTCACCTAGGGCTAAGGCTTTACCATTAGCGGAAAAAGGAAACTTGCTTACACTGTAATCCTTTCCCGAAACTTTGAGCTCCTGCTCCGTAAAGCCAACTACAGCAATTTCAGGATGGGTGAAAATTGCACTAGGTATAGCGCTGTAACTCATTTCAACTGAATGTCCAGCGATGTGTTCTACTGCAATAATTCCTTCTTCAGAAGCCACATGGGCTAACATGATTCCCCCGACGACATCACCAATGGCATAAACATTGGGAAGATTCGTTTGCATCTGAGCGTTAACCTTAATAGCTCCTCTGTCTAATTCCAAACCTAAACTATCTGCGTCAATCCCCCTCATACTCGGCTTGCGACCCGTAGATAAAAGGACACGATCGGCAGGAATGTCTCTTACTCCTTTAGCATCCTCAATCTGAACGACCAGGCTTTCCCCTTCTTGGCGAATCTGCTTTACCGCCGTCTTCGTCAAAATATCCATTCCACTGCGTTTTAACAAAGGAGTTAACCTCTTTGGAATTTCCTCATCAATCGTAGGCAACAGACTTGGAAGCATTTCCACTACACTTACTTTCACTCCAAAAGCCTCATAAATTGAAGCAAATTCTAAACCAATAACCCCTCCGCCGATAATAACCAGGCATTTGGGTAGATCTGTCCCTTCAAGAATCTCATCACTAGTCTCAACCCCTGGGAGATCAGACCCTGGAATGGGGATACGAACAGGCACAGATCCGGTAGCCAAAATAACATTTTCCACTTCAAAATGTTCCACACCACTTTCGGTCGTCACTGAAATCTGCCCCGCTTTTTTGAATTCTCCCCAACCTTTCACCACACGAATATTCGCAGCTTTCATCAACTTCTCCACACCAGTGACAAGCGAATTGACAACTTGATCTTTTCGAGCGACTACAGCCCCGTAATCCATCCGTTTTTCACCCACAAATAAGCCAAACTCCTCAGCCCGTCCTATCTCACGCCATAAATCTGCACTCTTTACCAAAGCCTTAGTAGGGATACACCCACGGTTCAAACACGTACCACCCAATCGGTCACCCTCAATCAACAGTACCGATAAACCCAATTGGGCAGCTCTTAAAGCACATACATATCCTCCAGGTCCTCCACCAAGTATACCAACCTGATAATCCACATTACCTCTCTCCTTCCATTCAATTATCCATTATTCTATTCAATCAATCACTTTACCTGCTTAATCATACGAATGACACGAAACCTCAAAACAAATATGTCCAACACAATTCGATCGTATGCATTCATCTCCAAGGGGTCGTGATACCAAGTCACCCTAAGATATCATGCTCGCCGATTAAATAGTTAATAGTTGGTTATACGAATGTATCAAAGAAACCTTCTCCGTCATTATAAAAGGATCTAAACTCCAAGTTTGCACTCAGAGTTTAGATCCTTATAACATCGCAATTTTTATTATAATGCTTGCAATTAGCCGTAAAACTCTTCAGTAGATGCTCCAGGTATAAACAGGATTTGCCCTGGATAGATAAGATCTGGGTTACGAAGATTGTTTGCAAGAATAATACCTTGCATTGTCGTGCCGTAGCGTTTAGCAATTTTCCAAACGGTGTCCCCTTTTTTCACAACATAAACCTCAGGTGAGGGAGTAGGCGTTGGCACAGGACAATGATGTTCATGATGATGATGCCGTTGTTGCATCACAGGTGAACCACATGGTGAACAAGGCCTTGGGCCTTCAAGATCAAGCGAAACAAAACCAGGATCCATGTCAACATCTAGATTAACGAACCCGCCAGGCGGATACATACAAGGACCACCATGCATCATACCTCCTTGCATACCAGGCATTCCCGGCATACCTTGCATGCCCTGCATGCCTTCCATACCAGGCATTCCTTGCATACCTTCCATGCCTTGCATGCCCTGCATGCCCTGCATACCTGGTGTAAAAGTAGGGTTATAAGCAACGGAACGTAATTCCATATCAATTTCCTCCTTCAATATCGCAAGATTATTTATTCAATCATCATAGGATTTATTTCTTGCTCTTAACTAATAACAATATATGGTATTAATGTTATAATGTGTATGTACATCAAATAAACTAAATTTATTTTTAGATGCATTCGACTTTACCCGAAGCTATGAATTTAGCATGTATCTAAATTTAAACAAAAGCAATTCCTTGTAAACCGACTTGTACTCTAACCTATAATAACAATCTATTAATGATTTAGATTTAATAATCCTGTCCAAAACTATGGAAAGACTGTTTCTACTGAGACAAAAAAAGAGCCGGTCCTTAATTAGACCAGCTTGATTAACTAAAATTAACGTGAAGTATATTTCTCCTCGCATAAATGTAAGGATATTCTATACAGCAGCAATTGCCTTATTAAGTTTTTCAACTAACTCATCTGGATTTTTCCCATGAGTTAAAGCTGCTCCTTCAACACTCTCCATCGCGGAAGACGGACATCCTAAGCAATGCATCCCAAGTTCTAAGAAAACTTGAACTGTTTGAGGATATTGCTTCAATACTTGGCCCACAGTCATTTCTTTTGTTAGCATATAAAATTCCTCCTCCGTATTCCTTAGTGAAATACTCGGTTTTATTATAGAGCAAAATTGTCGGATATGCAACCCAATCATCCTCTAAGTCCGATGTTAAAATACCCATGTGCAACTTCATGCAAACATTTTTCTCGGAGCACAAGAGCGTGACGTCGACACGGGCAGTACGCCGGAGGAATGAAGGCGTCATGAAATGTGCCTTCTCCCAAGCGTCCCCTCGACCCAAGCCCAGAGCGCAGTATGACACGAGCGCGACATCTTTACGTAAGCAGAATAGCAAACTTCCGTTTAAGCGACCGACCCGAAACGCGGGGCAGTGTACAGGGATGTACAGGGATGTACACTGCCGCCAGTGAGCCACGGACGGCTCATCTGGCACGATAGTCTCCAGTGGAGATTATCGCCGTAGGCGGATTCTTCAAAATAATACTATCGCCGAAGGATGAACCCCGCTCCCCAAAGCCAGTCGCTTAAACGGTTAGTTTGCTCTGCGTCGTAAGCACCGAGCGCTGTGTCACACAAGCCCCCCCTGGATCTCAGCCAAAAGCCCATAAATGTGCTCTGACAACTCTTTCTGGAGCGTACCCGTCCCACAGCTCGGTGTTATCATACTTTGCTGACGAAGCAGACTTTCATCAACCCCACGCTTCACAAGTTCCGCAATATTATCTTCCAACCGAATTATCAAACTTTCAGCGGTCTCTTTCCAGGCGACTGGATTAGTAGGAACAATACCCCAAGAAAGGACACCCCCGCGCATCAAAAATCTGTTGATAGGCTCAGCTAAAACCATCATGCTCTGCATATAGTCATATGCATCAAAATTCACGACTACCACCTTCGAATCAAAAAGAAGGGTCCAATCCATCCCTGCACAGACATGTGCGCCAGGAATCCCCCCTTGGCGGAGAATCCCCTCGAAAATCGAGTTTAACTCGGCTATCAGGTTCTCTCGATTTAGAGTTACATGAGTTGAAGCACCAAAACCATAAAGCCCCGGGTCATCAACTGTCATAATCACAGGCAGACCAAACTTTCGGAGTCGTTTCGTTTGCCACTCAGCATGCAAAGTAAGAGTCTTAACCAACATATCTCGCAAACTCTCATCATAATAACTAGATCGTCTATTTTTATCCGTGATTTGCATTCCCAGCGTCAGAGGCCCGCTGAGTTGCCCCTTAAGTATTACAGCTTCTCGTGTCCCTGAACGTTCTAGACTGCGATAGAAAGCTTCGAATCCTTCTCCCCCCTGTGAGCTGAAGCCAAAGCGATCCAAGGCTTGTTCATCTCCCTCAATGCCCTGTAAATAAAGCGAATAAAATTCAGTCATGCGCTCTAGCCAATCTGTCTCCTCTATCTGAAACTTCGGATTCGTGACATCGCCAATAACTCCAGTTTCAATCAAGGCATTGAGGTACTGTCCAATAAATGAACTCTCAGCTCCCAGGTTAGGAAGCTGAGGCCAATGCGGCGCAAAAGGAACACTATTCCAAATTAAATCTAAAGCCTCTTCACTGTTAGTTTGAGGAACACTTCCTACGCCCGTTGTTAAAAAACGAGGTATAAATCCTTCATTCTTCATATAATTCAACCTGCCCATCTAAAATAAATTAGCCTCTGCTGCTCCCATTATAGTACGAGAACCAAAGTTAACTTGTTCATCTTAAGCTTTGATCGAGATTCACTGCCTGATGTCTGAGAAGCCCCCTCCAGAAAGAAACGGGAGGCAAAAATCAGTATAGGTATATGGATTATTTCACCATAACGTCTGTAATTGTTGGATTATTGATTCCGTCAGAGGTTTTAACATATTCCAAAGAAAGAACCAATCCGCAAGGTAAAAGAGAGCACACACAAATAAGGAAGCAACAATAATTCCCGGCACCCATAAGAACGGCCGATAATGCCCTCCAATCCGGTGGATATCATGAATACGAATAGGCATAAATAGACAGACAAGAAGGATGTATCCAAGAATCGGCACATAATATGGAATCCCCCAGGGCATCAAAGCCCACCCAATTGCGATAAAGACGGCCCAACGGTAACGCCTTTCCAACCAATAAATAAGACCAACTTCATGTGGTGTATCCGGTAAATGAGGGATAACTACTCCAATCTGGAGCAGTCGAATGAAAATAATTAACTCCGCAAACATCACCCAGATAAGCCAAGGGGATTGTGCTTGCAACAATTGAATTCCAGGCCATAAATGCGAAAACCAGGGATTAACGTGAATCGGAATCCGAAATACTCCTGAAGTTAATAGCCCTGCCACCATACACACACGGGCAATCACAAACAATCCATTCCATAACCATGCATTGCGCAAGCGGCGTTTAGGCTTTTTGTCTCCTATCTCCTTGTAGCGCCAAGTTACCGACCGAATATTCATCCAGGCTAGGAAAACCATTAGAATAGCCCAAGTTCCAGCGAGATTTTGTTCCTTAGCCCAACGAACACCTGCGCTAGAAGGAGTTCCAACATTTACTTCTCCCCATACTCCTTTAATCATAGGACCTTCGATAAAAATCGATTGTTCCTCTGCCAGTCCTGTGCGAAGGTCGGGGATTAGTTTTAGGGCAAAGGCTAAATTGGGTTGAACTTCTTTTTCGGCTTGTTGAAAATACGTTTGGGCCAATTCACCAGAATCTAAACCTTTCCCTACCGTCCAGGCCCAAAGAGATGGATGATACATTTTCTCTTTAATCACGTTCCGAAAAACATCCGGCTGTGGAAGTCTCTTAGACGGGACCAACTCGACAGGCATTTCAGCCCAAACTCCTATCCCTACGCGATCCGCAGTTTTCAACCAAATCTCATCTGGAAGTTGCCCAATAAAGTAGATAAGGTTTTTTCCTTTTTGCCGTTCTGATATTAACCACGATTCCAACTCCCCAGAGTTACGAAGACGATATTCCTCTTGAGGAGTCAAGGCCTCTCCTGAGATTAGGATAGTTTGATTATTCAATTTCCAATTTCCAGATTCAAGAGAGACCGTACGGAGACCCAAGGGCAATGACAAATCGTCAAGGTCTCCTTTATTGTTCGTGACCGTTAGATGAAGTTGATAGAGAAAAGGATCTTCCATCGTCCAACGCCGGGCATCCGGCAGTGTAAAGGTTAATGTCACGGGTTGGCGATCAGCGCTTTCCTGGGGATCTACTATTATTGTCTGCTCAGCTAAACCTGCAGAACCATCTGAGATCACACCGTAAACCGTCCAAGGTCCTTCCTGCGCAAACCCTCGATGCAACAAATCCGTAGATACAGTTATTTGCGCGGCATTCTCTAACCAGTTAACGCTTACTTGCGGGGGTACTAATGTCGTTTCTACTACCGCATCTAAACGAATATCGCCCTTAATATACCCAGATTTTGGCCAAGAGGAACCAAATAACGTAGCGCGCTGTTCGGCACTTCCCGTGAGCTCTACTAAGAGAATATTATCTTCTCCATAGCGAAATGCCTTAGGGAAGATCTCTAATTCGTTCGCGCCTCCACTTCCTTCAAATTCTCCAATTTTCTGATTGTTGGAGATTCCATTTAAGTAAACATTCGCATGCCCCTGTACTCCATTAAAAGTAAGCAACATAGTCCGCGAACTCCACTCCCCCGGGATTTGAAGCCGTTTAGTTACGACCGAAAATCTCGCACTTGAGGGAAGGGCCAGAGAGCTTCCTTTAGTTAAAAAGGATTGATTAGTTATTCCTTGGGAACGTTCGGATTCCGTTGTCCAGGCCTGACGCAATGAGGAAAACCGACTCCAATTCCCATTTAAATTCTGAGTAAAACGTGCAGAACTTATACCGCTTTGCTCAGCATAAAGAGACTCTCCCGCAGAACCTTGCCAGCTCCACCACAGAGTTCCTAATGTTAGTAACCATAAGACAATAAAAAACATGAAGCGACGATTAAACATAAAACGGCCCCTTCTAACATTTGTTCAATTAATACCGTTGATAAATAAGATATTCGAGAAAGATTACTAAAACCCTTGCGAGCAATAAAAAAACTCATTTGGTAAACCAGCCCTAACGAAGGACCACGTTCACCAAACGAGTTTTTGCATAGTCTGCGCCTTAATTAAGTTGCTCATCCTTGAGGCAGTCCGGGCAAACCCCATAAAACTCCATACGATGTCCCAAAATAAGAAAACCCGATTTCTCCATTACTTCTTTTTCCATATTGATTAGAGGTCCATGAAAGTCTGCTACCTTACCACACTTTGAACAAACGATATGATAATGGTTATTGGGGTTGCCATCAAAACGACTAGCCATATCTCCATAAGACAACTCCAAAAGATGTCCATGCTCTTTTAGCATGTTTAGTGTATTATAAATCGTCCCCAAGCTAACCCCTGGGAATTTTGCCTTTACGTGATGATAAATTTCATCAGCCGTGGGATGGGACTGAGTTTCAAGCAAGAATTCTAAAATTGCTTGTCTCTGCGGTGTAAAACGGACACCTTTATCTTTTAACTGTTTGAGAATTCCGATTGCATTCATGTCCGTATCCTCTTTCTTAGGTATTTTGAAATCACTTTTAATTAGATTTTAAGTCAATATAATAAATTTGTCAACCAAAGAACTGCTGTTTAGAGAAGTTGTTAATAGTTTTTCTTAATTAATAGCTTTTTCAGGATAAGTTTTCGAATAATCCGACGATAAGCCTACACATCCAACGCCCATAAGGCGAATCCAAAAAAAGGAGAGTTAAATAACTCTCCTTTTTTTGGATTACTGCTTAAAATAAAATTCAGGTAAATATTAAGCAGGATTTGGTGCTTCAACTGGACAGACAGTAGCACATGAACCGCAGTCGATACAAAGCTCTGCATCAATAACGTATTGACCGTCACCTTCGCTGATTGCAGATACTGTACATTCCCCTTCGCACGCACCACAACTTATGCATTCTGAGTTAATAACGTATGCCATAGCAAAAACATCCCCTCTTCTCCGAACTTCAAAATCAATATACCAAAGCCGCGGAAAAAAGGCAAGCTAAAAAAATATTATCATCTCCCATTACACAACAAATTATTCTTAGGTTAAAGATCTCGTCCCGGTCTGTAAGGCACTTGATAAAGCCTGCGCAAACAATGAGAACAATAAGGCAATACTCGATTACTTACATGATTTCTACGGAAAAGAATATGTCCTAAATCTTCATGTTCAAAACCACAAGCACGACATTTTTCCAACATAAATTTACCCCCTCACACCTTTGTGTGTTTCTGTACAAATACTTTAATTATAGTATGCTCCTTTTAACCGAAAAATAAACAAGCAATTTGTCTAGAATTGCTTGTTTAAAATCTGGGTTAAATGGCCGAGCGTGAAACACTCATACATTTGACAGAAAGGAAGAAACGCGTTTACAAAAGGAGTTTCCGACCAGCGGCGTTCAGGAAGAGTATTTAGCCACAGCACCTCTCGAACATGTCTGCGAACCCCGCTTAGTAAGGCCGCAGCCTTTTCACCTTCAAGGGTCTGTGCATCACTGACGATAAGCAACAAGGTTTGCTTTGTAAACGTATCAGGATACTTCTTCTGCAAAGTTTCTAAAGCATTAGCAAGATTAGTCCCGCCTCCCCACTCTTTCCCTGATACTGAGAACGCTTCCATAACCATCGCTTCAAATGTCTGACCCTTTCTGAACTTGCCGTTCAAAGGAATCAACGATTCCCCAAAGGCGAATGTTTTTATTCCACTTACAACGGTCGAAAGTCCATAAACGAATTGCCAGATAAACTCTGTATATTTGAGCATAGATCCTGATATGTCACACAGCAACACAATTCTGGGCCTTCCTTTGCGGCGGCTTCGATAGCTTCTATCAACAAGCACTCCGCCATAACGCAGATTTTTTCGCAAAGTAGAGCGCATATCTAAGCCGCCTCGTCGCCGAGCCGCCCTATAGCGACGAGTAACTTGACTGGCGAGACGTTGACTGAGACGACGGATTAAACGGATAACTTCTGGCCATTCTTCAGGAGAAATCTTCTTCAAATCCCTGCTGAGAACCTCAACTTCCCGGTCACGCAACGCGCGTTCCACCTCAGAAAGAACCCCGTTCGTCGAACCTGGGGAAAGAACTGGCTCATCTTCGTTTAATTTCTTGCGCCAATACTCCAAGGAGCCCCGGAGAACCCGTTCCACCATAGGCTGATAAGAATGATCCACCGTAACCCCGCTCCGTGTCCCATTAGACGATTTCTCAAGAAAATCGCGCAATCGTTGTTTATCCTTTTCGGGCAAGCTGGCATAAACTGCCCGCTGTTCCTCACTAATATCCAATTCATTGTCCTGAAAGCGCAGATCTTGATATGTACTCTCGATCTGTTGGTTCCATTGGTTTGTTTGCTGGGTTGCCTCCTTCTGCCAAGCCTCTTTTTGCTCCAAAGTAGCAAAGTAAGCCCGAAAGGCTTCTTGGAAAGCAGAAATATGTTGAACGTTCTTAACAAGTGTCGCTTGCAGAATGGCCTCAACTTTATCTCGATCCACTAAACCGATAAGGGATAAACCTTCCGTTGCATCAGAAATCTCAGAAGGACTAATTTTAAGTCCCACGGTTCTTAACAACTGCGCAAATTCCACTAAATGACGATCTAATTCACTGACTTTTCTATCGCTGTTGATGTCCATGCACATGCCTTTCTCCTTGTGCCATTTTACTCGACTCAAAAAGGAGGCGTTCTGCTCCCATCTCACGATAGAAAAGCTCTACATCATCCTGGCTCTTAAGCAACAAGGTTAAAGTGGCATCGACCCAGGCCGGATCGAGACCAGTCTTACCCATCACGAGCAAGGCTTTTGCCCAGTCCATTGTTTCCGAGACAGAAGGGATTTTATTTAGAGAGAGGCGTTCCCGAAGAACATTGACAGCTCGAGCCACTTCTAATGCTAATCGTTCCGGCAAATCCGGAACTTTGGCTCTAAGAATGCGGACTTCCTTGTTGACCGAAGGCGGCTCTACATATAAAAAAATACAGCGTCGCTTCAATCCATCTGAGAGCTCCCTTTCTCCATTTGAGGTTAAGACCACCATTGGGCGTTCTTTAGCCCTAATTGTTCCCATCTCAGGTATTGTCACTTGGAACTCTCCTAAAAGCTCAAACAGAAATGCTTCAAACTCAGAATCCGTCTTATCAATTTCATCGATCAGAAGGACGCTCCTTTTCTCACTTAAAAGTGCCTGCAGCAAAGGGCGAGGAAGCAGATAGTTTGTAGAGAAGAGATCTGCCTCTTGAAGATGCTCACGGCCCATCTGGATTTTTAAGAGTTGACGTTGATAATTCCATTCGTAAAGTGCTTTCGTCTCATCCAGCCCTTCATAACATTGCAAGCGAATCAGCGGAGCATCTAGTACTTGGCTTAACACTTTGGCAATTTCTGTCTTGCCCACCCCAGCCGGTCCGGAGATCAAAATCGGTTTGCCTAACTCAGTCGCTAAGTAGGTCGTAAGCGCGATTCGATCATTCCGTTCGGTAATGTAACCAATGGCTTCTAACTCATTCTCAAACTGATCCAGCGTCCTTCGATTTTGCATCTAATTCCCCCCTAATCGCAGTTCGATATTCGTAGATCGTGGTTCGTGACTCTAGCTTGAACCACAGCACGAAATCGATAAGTGACTCCTTCAGCTAAAGCTGAACATTGTGGCTTAAGATACGAAAGCCTCTCTTGACGATAGTGTTCAGTACTAAAGTCCAGCACCATAGGGCGCATGCGCCTACTCTAGTATATAACTACGATAATAAAACTTCAAACTTTAATACAAGACTTCCCGTATCGACCCACGAACTACGAACCTCGAATCACGCTTTCGTATACTGATTCATAGCTTTTCACGGCCCGTTCAATTGGAAATGATTCTCTGGCCCAGGTTGTAGCTTGTTCAGAAAAAGCCTTATACCGTAATTGATCGGTCAAAAGTTTAAGAACCGCCTCGCTCATCCCATGGATATCTCCTACGTCTGCCAGATAGCCTGTTTCCCCATGCCGCACAACTTCAGGCAATCCTCCAACCCGACTAGCTACTACCGGAACCCCGCAAGCCATCGCCTCAAGCGCAACAAGACCAAAGCTTTCTTGTGCCGAAGGGAGTAGAAAAACATCGGCCATCTGTAAAATATCCTGAACATTTTCCTGTTTACCAAGAAACAGAACCTTTTTCTCAAGCCCTAATTTAACGACCTCCCGTTCAACCCTAGCCATCTCTGGCCCATCTCCGACGAGTAAAAGGCGACTGGGAACTACTTTTTCCACCAAAGCAAAAATATTAACGACATCTACAACCCTTTTCACTTCTCGGAAATTTGAAATATGTGTTAATACCTTTTCTCCTAAAGGGGCAAAATGATCCTTGCATTTTGACATCAGTTCCCCCTTTGGTAAATACATCTTAGGATCAATAAAATTCGGAATAACCTCAATGCTTTGTTCCAGCGACCCAAAAGCAACAGCCGTTTCTTTTGCAAGCGCATCGGATACAGCTGTAATACGGTCGCTAACCCGCAACGCCAAACAAGTTAAGAGCTTAAATTCTTCAAAAGCACCCACTAAAGTCACATCTGTACCATGCAGAGTTGTCACCAGAGGAATTGGCTTCATCATCATTTGTTTGGCCAAATATGCGCTAATACTATGTGGAATTGCATAATGGGCATGAATCAAATCTAACCCTACATAATTAGCTACTTCTACGATTTTATTAGCAAGTAAAAGTGTGTAGGGAGGATATTTAAATACTGGATAGCTTACATCCGTCACTTCATGATAAAAAAGTTTCTCATGAAACCGACGTAAACGAAAAGGTCGAGCCGAGGAAATAAAATGGACTTCATGTCCTCGTTCGCCCAGTGCATACCCTAGCTCGGTTGCGACCACACCGCTCCCACCATAGCTCGGGTAACAAACCATTCCGATTTTCAACTCATTGCACCTCTTTTAATTAGCATACTCCAAAGGGCTTGGATGCCTAAGGTGCTCCAATTCTGACTTCCCGCGTTACCATTACGCCATCCTAACGTGAAAGAAGTCTTTGCTATCGAGCAACTTCAAGATCTCTTCTGTTCAGGGATTAATTTCCTCAAAACCTATCGGCATTGCATCTTGAATTGCCTCGCCAATAATCTTTTGAATATCATTAACCATGCAAGATACTTCGAATTCAGCTTCCAAATACTCCCTGGCAGTCGGGTTTATGCTTACCAAACTGTATAATCGTTCTAATTCTTGCTGCTTTTCCTCACTAACCTCTTGCTCTAACATTTGAGCTTCGCGGATCTCCCATTGTTTCAATTGGAATTCGCGAACCATCTTGTGATTATTAGCATCACTCATAACCTTTTCTTTTGATTTAAGGAACTGCTTGAATTGATCAGACTCCTTAAGTGTACGAGCTAACTCGTGGGCCAAATCAGTAGTAGCCATATCCCTTCCCTCTCCTCTGTCCGTACCTATCTATGTCTTTATTCTTAATATCTCATTATATAGAATTTTATTGGAAGAGACAAATACAAGAAACTTGGCAAGTATAAAATAAAAGTTATACTTTCTGACTAAACTCTTGAAAGTCAAACATCCTCAGCCTTATTCACAATTTGTTCCAACAAGTCAAAAGCCTGTAACCGGCTAAACGACAATAAATCTGTCCATTGTTCTCGGGAAATAATCCAGGGACTGTGCACAGCCGCTCGACTTGCAAACCCGAGTGGACATCCGCCATACATTTTTTCCAAACGGCGTTGGGCGAGGCTTATAGGTCCGGGTGGATGAGCATTGCAGGTTATCGGTTCTAAGCACAACACAGGCTCACTCTCATAGGTCACTGATAAACTGAACTTAGAGAGCTGCCTTATCCCTACTTTATCGTGACTAATCGGCCCCTCTAAAGGGACCGGGTCCGGTTGGATAACCCCGCCAAGTTTCTGCCAAAAGCTCTTTTCAGAGAGACTGGCATTAGAAACACATACCCCCAAAGCTCCCATTTGTAAGGCGAAACGAACGACAAAACGAGCAAAATCACACTCCACATTTCCCTTTAAGGACAGGCCATCTATAATAACAAGCCTTTCAGCGCTGCTTAAAGTTAGATCTCCAATTCCCGCATCTCCCAATTGAACCACATTATAACCAGGCAATATTTGAATTTGTGGATTTAACCCAGTTCCTTTTTCGGTCAGAAAGGCGCCAAGGGCTAAGGCCCAATCCTTTAGGCCGTCTTCATTCCATTCTGAACGGGGAGAAAGCGCAATTTCTATCCAAGGCATTTTCTTATCTCCTTCACAACCGACTCAACACATATATACTTATTTAGTGTTTCACCGAAGTGTGAAGTCTATCCAAGTCCATCCCAAGTTTTAGCGTAATCGTTTTAACAGGGTCCAACGCCTCTGCACAAAGTCATAAAACAGCAACCATATAATTTTAAAATCAGAAGGAGGCACAACAATACTTGAGGCGTAAACCTGGAAATTACACATGTGAAATAGCGGAGAAACCACCCTAATTAAGAGGGCTAAAGGGTACTCATGATTGTATCCTTTAGCTTTCTCGCTCTTTTGTTGTAACAAAGCATTAAGCCTTCGCACGTACCCCTCAATGTATTCGGGAGCCGGAGGATGATCTGGTTCACGAGATCGTCCAAAAACATACCGCGCTTCCTCAGAATCGTAAAAAAGGTGGGTCACCTCCACACCTAGGCGTGTGCCATCTATTTGATTTTCAATCACAATGTCCGGCCGATCTGAATGCATGAAAACTTTATAATTCTCTCCTTGTTGTCTGCTTAATATTTCCACCAAAGCCTGAGCCGCACTTTCTTCAATGAGCCATTTCTCATCAAGCACATCTGCCAAAGTGTGTCACCCCTAATCTAGCGAATAACTTACTTTATCGAATTTGGCAAATCCAACGACCGATTGAACACCAATCTGGCGTAACAACAGACTCGCTTCATCCAGATCCCGTCCCACATTTTCCGCACAATGGGCATCTGACCCTAAGGTGAACCCAATCCCTCGCCGCTGAATCTCCTCGATTAAACGTCTTTCTGGATAAAATTCTTGAACTGGTTTATATCGGCCGTTAGTATTAACTTCCAGAATTAAACCCTGTTCAGCAACCGCCGTTAACGCCTCATCCGCTAGAGTTAAGATATCCTTTCCAGGCCGGGCTCCGAATACTTTAATAAGGTCTAGGTGGCCGATCGTTGTAAACAACCCACTTTTAGCGGCCAGCGTCACTACTTCAAAATACCTGGCATAAAAGTCATCAACATCTTTCTTGCGATGCATGTGTTCTTCTTCCGGAATATCAAAGATCCAGCCGTCAAACTCATGGACCGACCCTATCACAAAATCGAAGGGAAACTGATTGATCAGGTTCTTGATTCTTTCTTCTTCATGAGGGCGATATTCTGCCTCGAACCCGATTCGTACTGCTATATTAGGATAATCTTCGGCAACTTCCAGGATTAAGGGGAAGTTCATTTGATTCCAGTAATAGTCATGATCCGCAAACCCGATTTCTTTTAACCCCCGTCGGGTCGCTTCATCCAAAAAGGCCCGAATATTTTCTCGGTTAGCCTCCCGATCGTTATGCCCGAGAAGGTGAACATGTAAATCCAACATCTCTAAACGGTTCCTCCCCTGTCTCTAAAGAGTTTGTACTCCGGTCCTTATAATTAGATATGGATGCGTATCGAGGTCAGACAATGCCGTCTTTGTGGTTGGCGCTGCCAAATCCGCAAAGAAGTTACCGGATAATTTCACATCCGTCTTTCCTGCGATTTGACCCTTTAAAATTCTTAAGCTGTGAGGTGCACTAAGAGAATACGAGCCAGAAACCGAGTCCTGCGTATGTAACCCCAGCACAGACAAGATAAGAACTCCATCGTCAATCCCCTGTAAAGCTTGAACCCAAGGAACCTCAGCCTGGTGCTTAAGGTACAGTCCCGCCGTTCCTTGCGGAACAGCCGTTGGTTTAGTGCCCCATCGCACCGCATCTTTAACTTTCAGAAAGGGAGTCTTTAATTGGCCGTCCTGCACCAATACTGTTTGATTTGCGGGGACCCCCTCAGGCGTAACTAGATAAGACCCCAATTCCAACGGACGAAGCGGGTCAATTATTAAGGAGAACTGTTCGTGAAATACTTGTGTGTGATCTAGAAAACTCTCTTTTGAAAAAGCCCCTTGCCCCTCAATCACTCGATCTCCGGAAAAATTCGGAAGCACAAACTGCCTGAGCATGTCTTCCGTCATAGAAGGTGCAAGAATAACTTGAGTCTTAGGTCCGACAGGAGTTGCTTCCTTCTGCATCCATTCGTATTGATTCACCGTCTGACCCCATAACTCCTCCTGTTCTTTCGGTTGAATTAGTCGGCGCTTAGCAAACCCACCCCCAATCAAACTATCAAAGGAAAACCAGGACATAAATTGAGACTGCTGATAGGTAACAGCCAGCCCAGTTGAAGTACGAACATGCCGATAACCCCAAGCCGCCTGGATACTTCCCTGCATTTTAGCTTGTGAAGGTTTATCACTCAGCCAACAATTTACTTGATCAAATAAAAGCTTGTCATCTCCGGAAATGATCTTTTTAATAGCTCTGTCCTCTACCGCAACAAGGGGTAAGGATTCCGGAAATGGTATATGTACAGCATCCGGGTCTTCATAGGAGGCCTGTCTCCATTGTTCCAATTGCTTAGTCCAATATTCCGGACTGATTGAAAACGGAAGTTGAACCATAGCCTGACTGCATGTCCCATCCGCCCACACCAAAAAAACATCCCCGCTCTCCCCTTGACGATAACTTGGAGGAGTATAGACACTGCCCGGCGAATTATCTTTTATTCCCAAGGCCACCACTTCTGATTCATGAACCACAATCCGCCAAGCTGAGAGCCTGAGCTCCTCCTTCTTCGGCGACTGCTGGGATTGGTAGAGCAGATCCTCTAACTGCGCTATAAGTTTCATGCCTGTTCACCTCCTAAACTCACTTGTTGATCCGCATCCATGAGCAGGTATCGATGACTTCCGCCGCTTGATGCCACGGATTGCCCACCCTTTCCGCAAGTTCCTATAGCATCGTAACACCCTTCACCTAACCCGCCACGGATTGCCTCTAAAGCAGAAAGAATTTTCCCACTAAAAATCGAAGGCTGGTAAATCGGCAGATCAGGGTTAGCAACATCAATAATCCCGTCACATTGGAAGACGAAATCCCCTGTTTTGGGATTCACTTGACCGCCGCGATATCCTAACAGTAGTAAATTCTTTTCCCCTTCACGCAACTCGCCGTGCTCCAGGAGGGTTTCCCTGACAGCTTTAACTTCATCCATCAAATGCTCAGCTGGTGTCAATGGAAGCATGCGGTCAACTTGCAAACGGATATTGCTCATGCGAGGCAATGGAATATGCCCGTAACTCTCCGCACGCCCAGCTCCTGTTATCGGCATTCCTGCTTCTACAGCCGAAAAGATATCCCCCAGCCCAGCTTCTAACACTCCATCTCGCACTATCGTCACAGTCTGTCTGGGAAGGCCATTGGCCGAATAAGGTTGATTCGCCCAGTCCCCAACGAGCGGACCATCGATAATATTCACGCCCGGCCTTGCTACACGCAGTCCCTGCCTCAGTTTTCCTGCTTCACCAAGTACAGATTCGTTCATATGATCAGATTCCACGGCATGTCCAAATGCCTCGTGCGCCAGCCCTTTTGCCAACCCATAATCAATAATCAGCGGATAATGGCCGCTCGGCAACTGGGGTGCACCACAGACTGCCATTGCAAATTCAGCCCGGTCCATCGCCTTTTTCTCTAGTACATGATCTTCGAGTTCCTCAATAAGCAGAGTCGCATCCACTCCGCTGCGGTGAATCAACGTACTCTGAGCCTTGCCCTGATTTCGCACCGTCCCTTGATGCATCAGCACTGCTCGCGGAATGACAAAAGACACCAACGTCCCATCCGACCTTCCGATACACCACGTCTCTTCAACCTGGCGATAACTCGATTGCCACACTCCCTCAGGGAAAGAGCTCCGCAAACGAACATGTAGCTTCATCACCATCTCTTCAAGCTCAGCTAAAGGAATTTCCTCAAATCCTTTTTGAGCGGAATTCTCTACCTCCTCCTGAACCCGAGGAGCTTCCCAAATCTGCCGATTTCTCTTCGACCCGATTTCCTCATTTCTGCGAGCCAATTGAATCGCTTTTTCTACGAGTTTGCGGCCAACCCCTTCTTCGAAAACATCCGAAGTGGCAAAGCCCGATGCTCCTTTTTCCGTGAATGCTTGGACACCAAACCCACTGTCTTCCCCTGTTGATACCCTTTCAAAGCGCCCATTACTTAAGCGCATACTCCATTCTCGACGAGATTGAGCACGCACTATAAAGTAGCCTTCTATTCCCTTTGTCTCTTCCAAAACAGATTGGACCAACACCTTGATTTCTTTTTGCTCCAAAAGTAACCCTCCTATATCAACATCTGGTACAAATATGCTTAATAACCAGTTTTACTACTCATAATGGATATATTATACCACGTAAAAAAATTAGAAACTCTTTGAAAAACTTTAAAAACTTTCTAAATATAGGTTAACCTTAACTACCTATGAAAATAACCAATTTTCTTCCTTTCGATTATACCGATTTGGCGAACCACGCACTTCGTTCTTTGACCCTCGAAATTGGACCAACCCCTAAGTAATCCTTGGAAAAAAATATATCCCGAGGTTAGTATAAATACTAAAGCCTCAGGACATGATTTTAATAGTCTCACTTTTATTTTTTATCCCCACTCCTCTCTTTACTTCACTTGCGACAGTAAATCCGTCGCAAGCTTTTTTATTATTCTACATTTTTAACCAATAGTTTGCGTTCCTCTGCAAAACCGAAATTCTCGTAAAGTCGAAGTGCTTTCACATTATGACTGCTAACCGCAAGACCTAGGTATGGAATTTCATGTTCTCGACAATAGTCTTCCGCAGCCTTAAGCAACACCTGTCCGGCCCCTTTACCCCTCCACTCTGGAAGGACCACAATATCCATAATCCACCCTTGAGTGATCCCAGTTAACTCTTCCTGAGATGAACCATGAAGAACCAAATATCCGATTGGCCGTGCACTAGAATCCTCGTCCTGTTCCGGCTCCTCAACAATGAACACTGTAGATTTTGACTGCTCAATCCAGGTCCAAAACCCTCGAAGATATTCCTCTCTGTACTTGAGCGTTACCTCCATTGGTTGCCTGCGCCATGGGGAAATACTCTCTGGAATCCCAATTTTCCCAAGAGCATAAATAAAAGGCCAATCACGAACATTTCCTTGACGAACTCGCATATAATCACCTCTTAGGCTAACTTATGCAATCATCTCCAGTATCGCTTTCACCTATAAACAATATTCTTGATCAATTCCGAGATTCCCACTTAGCTGAACGAGTTCACTCAGACGAGTTTTCCCCCAGAAGCACTAGTAAAATAGCGCTTTTTTTATTTGTGGGAAAGTTTTCGTGCTAAAAGGATTTGGCTAAGTAAGTTCTTGACACTTTTCTTGCTCAATATATTTAACAGAGAACGTAAACAGAAAGGGACGAGATGAAAAGGAGGGGACACCACTGTATATTGCTATCCTAGCGTTGGGCCTTTGCCTGCTTCTCTGGGGGATGAAAATCCTGCGGCAAGGGCTTCAATCATTTGCCGGACATCGCCTCCACCAAGCACTTCTGTGGATGACCGCAACTCCCTGGCGTGGTTTTTGGAGCGGATCAATTTCCACGGCTCTTCTTCAATCTAGCACTGCCTTAACCGTCATGGCTGTATCTTTCGTTGATGCCGGACTCCTCCCTTTTGGCAACGCCTTCGCGCTGATTTTAGGCAGCAATATCGGCACTACTTTAACGACACAGCTCCTTGCTTTTCCCTTAGACCAGATAACCCCTTACATCATGGTTTTTGGCTCTCTTGGCTTCCTTTTTATTCCGTCTCATTGGCGGTTTCTTTCCCAGTCGGTTTTTGGCTTAGGCGTTCTCTTCTTCGCATTAGGCTTACTCCAAGTGGGGATGGCCCCGCTCGTCGACTTACCTGTGATTCAGAATTTCCTTAAACAGCTGGGTGACAACCATCTCCAAGGGGTAATTGCCGGAACAGCAGTATCCGCCCTGCTACATTCCTCCAACGCCACAACAGGGATTGTTATGTTGCTTACGGCTGACGGATGGATCACCCTTCCTACTGCTCTCGCCTTCATCTTTGGCGCAAATATTGGCACCTGTTTTACCGCTGTTTTTGCAGCTCTAGCCTCCTCACGAGCCGCTCAGCGGGTGGCATTGTTCCACGTCTTACTTAACGTATTTGGAGTACTGCTATTCTTACCTTTTGTTGAACCAATGGCCTATGGACTCACCATTATGGGAGGAAGCCTCTCGCGACAGGTTGCTAATGCTCACACCATTTTTAATCTTTTGTCCTCCCTATTGGCCTTTCCCTTATTGCCCTGGTCAACCCGGTTCCTGAAAAAAGTGCTCCCTTAAAAATAGCTGCTCACCAAAGCGTTCAAGCGATGGCGGCAGCCTGTATCCCATATTACCTGACCATGACCTTCCTGAAAGGTGAGTGAATAAATTTACCCAGCGCTTCCCTTGACACCAAATTTACTCTCGATTAAGTCACAAATTCCTTGGACATCATCTAACCCAAAGCAGGGTATCCCGTTATCAAACTCAACATCACTGGCTATGGCAATAAGTTCCTCAAGTTTAGAAAAGAGCTCCTGATGAACAGCTGAGCGATAAACCTCAATCTTTGGCTTGTTAGCATGCTTATATCCTTCAGTAAAAATTACATCTACCCCCTGAATTCGGGCCAGAACCTCATCGAGGGGCTGATCGTCTGAGACGCGTTCTAAGATGGCAATCCTTTTGGGAGAGCTGATTGCCACAACATCCGCCCCAGCACGGTCATGGCGCCAGGTGTCCTTGCCTGGTTGATCCATCTCGAACCCATGGACATCATGTTTTAAGGTCGCTACCCTCCAGCCGCGGCGTTTAGCTTCACGAATAAGCTTTTCTAAGAGTGTAGTTTTCCCTGAATTAGACTTGCCGCCTACAATTGAAATAACAGGAATTTGTGAACATTCCTCTTTTTCATCCATCTTAGCTCTCCCAGTCTGCAATCCAGCGTGCCATTAAGAGTTCGCCAACCTCAACAGGTCCATGATTTGCTGGTACATCCACTAGTAAATGGCTGCCAATCATAGAACGAAGGATTCCAGATCCCTGAGCAGAAGCCAGGTCCGCCCATATTACTCCATCTTTAAACACCGCCTGAGCCCGCAGGAAGCGTCGTTGTTTCCCCGGCCTGCCAAAGCAACCCGCCATTTTAACCTGGAATTCCGCTTCTTCGGGGGTGGAACGTCCTGCTAATTTGCGAAGCGCCGGACGAACCAATAGTTCAAACGTTACCATCGCTGCTGCGGGATTTCCTGATAATGAGAAAAAGAGTTGCTTTCCTTTTTGTCCAACAGAAACCGGGGTCCCTGGTTTTAAATTCAATTTCCAAAACAGCATATCACACCCAAACTGGGCAAGAGCATAGCGCATAATATCATAATCTCCAACAGAGGCCCCACCTGTAGATATGATCACATCAGCCTCCGCAACTTTTTCTAAGGCATCAAGCGTATCCTCTATTTGGTCGTAAACAATGGGAATGACGAGAACCTCGCACCCGGCCTCCTGAAGCATTCCACGCAAAGTGTAGCTGTTACTGTTATAGATCTTGCCCGGGTATAATGGTTGCCCCACATCCATCAGTTCCGAACCTGTAGAGAGTAACCCAACCCGCGGACGACGGTATACCTTGACTTGATTTGTGCCAACCGCAGCAAACAACCCAATAGCAGGCGGAGTTAAATAAAACCCTCGTTTAAGAAGAATATCCCCCTCTTGGATTTCTTCCCCTTTATGTACGATATTAGAATCTGGCAACACCGGACGAGAAATCGTCACTTTATCGCCCATCAACTCAGTGTCTTCCATACGAACTACACAGTTAGCACCAGGTGGAATCGGTGCACCGGTAAATATCTTGGCAGCCTCACCCCTAGTAATAACTCGCTCAGAAAAAGTTCCCGCTGGAATCTCACTTACAACGTTAAGCTGAAGTGGTCGAGGGTCAACCTCAGTGGCTAGATATGCGTACCCATCCAGTGGTGAGCGAGCAAACGGAGGCATAGCAATTTGTGATATAACATCCTGAGCTAACACATGCCGATTGGCGTCTGCAAGAGAAATGCACTCCGTTTCCACCGGCTGGATGCGAGCGAGGACTAACTCCAAAGCCTCTTCTAATTCAATCATTATTTTCATGCCTCTTCGATTCCTTCCGCTACAAGTAGTTACAAATTTAATTATTAACTCATTAGACTTCTTTGAAATTAGATTGCCTGTCCTATTGAAATAAGCACGCTTTAAGTGTAACGATAATTCAAAACATTGTCAAAAAAAACCTGTCAAAGCGACAGGTTTTTAATTCTTAATTGGGGATTGGATTGGCCCTTATCTTTTCAATTTGAACCTTGCCATTTTCGCGATAGATTTCTAAGTTGCGGTAGGGTTCTTCAATTTGGATAATTTCTTTACCCACCGCGATTACAACATTCGAATGGCAATACTTCACGTAAAGACGGCTTTCGGGACTAATTTGAACAAAGGTTGAACTAACCTCTGAACCCCCAAGTTCGCGGATTTGGACCTTGCCTCCCGCAAAAATTTTGCCCCCTCGACAAACACCCTCAATCGTAACATCCCCTTCTACACGAATGTCCGAATTGTAGGTCCCTTTCTGACACTCAAACGATCCCCCGCACTCAATGGTTGCCCCTTGTACATAACTAACAACAAAACTGAGCTTATCTGAAATCTCGATGGTTAAACTTTGAGTAAATTGTTCGAAAGCCTGATTCACTCGCAGTAAAATTGGTATAGATTGAGGTTCTAACGGCCCTAACCCAGTCAAAAAACGTTTCGCTGTTCGGATAGAAACACTAAGGCCTTCAGTGATCACTTCGTCGTCCTTATTATCTATTATAAATTTTTCTAAGCGATTTGACAGTTTAGGAAGTTCAGGAAATTGTTTCTCCATAACTAACTTTAGACACTGCCCTTGTTTTAGATTAACAGCCCCCGGCGACTTAATCACCTCTGCCGTACGCTGTAAGCAAGCGCTTAGACGATTCTGCAACTCAGAGGCAAGGCGAAGAAGTTCTGAACGCACCACGAATTTTTCACCAATTACGATTTTTCCACCTAAAAGATTCTGATGAATCTTGGCCCCTTTTTCAGCTCTTATTTCAGCATGGGAAACAGATCCTCTGATTTCTATCTTTCCCCCGGCAAAAACACGGAGCCCGTCTTGAACATTGCCATTCACGAAAACATCTCCTGGGAATTCAATGCTTCCAGTGGCCAGATCAACATCCTTATTCATTATATAGACATGCTCAACCGAGTACGTTTTCTCATCAAGACGTACAGGTTGTCCCGCACAATTAGCCACCACTTCAAGTTCGTTGGGTGAAAGATAGACATTCTTTTTAAGCCGGAATTGAAAATCCTTGGCAGCAGCCGCAGGAAGAACCTTCCCTAAAACATCTTGGCCTGGTATCCCAGGGCTGCTAGGGATTTTACGTGCGAGAACAGCACCCTCCTCAACCAATTTTACCTTCGAAGCAAAAAAGTCAATCTTTTTTCCCTCTTGCCCTGAATTTGCTTCAGGCTCACCTACAAAGTCCTCTAATCTTGCGTGTTCGGGCGGAATCGGAAGAGTTGCTTCAGCAACAACAACCTCTTGCACGCCTTTGACCGCTAAAATCTCCTCCCAAACTCTGAGACGCCGTCCATGAACAACCTTCAATTGCTCCAAGTCTGCATTTAACCTGGCCTCATCCCAGATCTCACCCTGAGCCGGCAGGCTTTCCCAAGTAAGAAACTGAACCAAATTAATCTCCTCTGCAGGAGGGAGATTTTCAGCAAGGATATAATGTCCCGGCAATTCATGTTTAACTTTCGCAACAACAGACAATCCCTGAAAACGGACATCCATTTCCCAAGTCAACAGTCCGGGCTGAGCCAACGGATGGAATTCCACTTGATCCCCAAAGCTCACACGAAATGGATTTTCTTGAAGAACCCCATTATACCAAACTTCTCCGGCCTCCCAATATGGGGTAAACTGTTTAACCCCTTCACCAAGAACAATAGTATACTTCGTTCCATCCCAAATTGTTTGACTCGGCCCCACTACTGGTACTTGAACTTCCTCCCAAATTAGGCGAACTTTCCACTGACGGGAAAAGAAACTGGGTTTATCTATCACTTCAAGCGTGATATCTTCCGGTAAAATATTTAGTTTAAGTGCCCATTCTTTTTTTATGTCTTCAAGGGATCGCGCCTGAACGACTTTTTCTGGCATAATGCTACACCCCGCTTTTCGAAAAGTTTTCATTTTTTAAATAATATCATAATTTCGTCCTATCCCTATAGGTCTTTAGTCCTATTAATGTATAAATTGTGCAAAATAATCAGGTGATTTTCTTTAAGCTTCTATATTTACTCTTTAAACTACACTCCATGAATTTAAATTGCCGTAATTTAGGGAATTCTAGAGTAAAACCGGGCTGTAATAAAAAAGATTATCTACAGCCCGGCCTAATGAACATTATGCTGCCCTTAAGAAATCAGGTGTTATTTACCATTATAGATACCTGATGCCCCGGCGATTTTAACCCATTCGGATCTTGGCTGTTCCCAGGAACTTGGGGCAGAGGCTTAGTGGGTGTGGGGATGACCGGCTTTAACAAATCCACATGCTCCTGGTCAATTACTTTATCTGTCGTCTTCCCTTGGAATAAATCTTTAACCACTTTCTTAGCCTCGACAGGATCGACTTTCCAGTAGCTTACCCCATCCAGATCAAGAAATGACCCCGGCAACGTCTGGGAAACCATATTCGAACTGTCAAATCCAACGGCAACTTTAGACAGGATAAGAATGTCTTTGGCCGACAAATTTGTGTTAACAGCATCCATTAATTGGGGAACGAGAAAGGGGAGTTTTGGGATTGTGCTAAGCTGAAACATCTCCTTAGCTACTGCTTTTAGTACTACTTGTTGCCTGGCAGTCCGCGAAATATCGGCTAACGCGTCATGGCGAAAACGGGCATACTGCAGGGCCTTAGAGCCATTTAAACGCTGTTCGCCTTTACGCAGATTAATATACCCATCCTCATCATCACCCGTCTCATAGTACATATCTTTCTCTACATTAACCGTAACTCCACCTAAGGTGTCAATAATTTTCTTAAACCCTTCAAAGTTAGTCTGTACATACCCCGCTATTTTTTCCCCAGTCAGCTCTTCCACGGTACTTTCCAGTGTAGATAAATCCTTCAATGAGACAATCTCATTAATTTTTTTATAACCATGGCCTGAGAGGAGGACTCTCGTATCACGCGGAATCGAAAGTAAACTTGTCCGCTGTGTTTTTGGATCGACACTGGCTAGAATAATTGTATCCGTACTAAACTTCTTTTGATCAGGGCGCTGATCTGCCCCTATAAGTAATACGCTGACTCGATTTTTTAATCCGTCATCGTTAAGATCTGATAAATCTCCACCCGATATCTTACCCGATTCAGAAAATACCATATACCCTACAGCCCCAGCTGCAATAACTACCGTTAAAGTAACAACCATCATGATTAACCTAAACACCCGCTGCACATCACCAACTCCATTATGTAACATCCTCTTTTATCATTATACCCAACTTTAAATATTAGAAAAGAAAAATCACAAAATCTTTAGAAATACTTAAGAAAACAACTAATCTAATTCTAAAATGTTTAAAATAACTTTTTAGAGAAGTATCTGATGTTCGGAAAAATCGCCAATTGGAATTTCTGCCACTCGGTCCACAAAGCTAAGCCCATAACGCATAACAAAACTAAAAGGATTTAAAACCCGTTCCTGCCTCGAATGATTAGGAACAATTCCATCCTCAAGCTGTTGTAAGCGGCTAAGTACATCACTGCATCGTTTGCGTTGTGCCTGCCAAACCTTTCTTTCTAAATAGTCTAATTGAAACTTGACTTTCGCCTCATTTCGATCCAACCAATCACTGACATTGGCATGAACCTCTTGGAGTGGTTTCAGTTCTGCATATCCCCTTGCAATTTGTTCCCGCATACGTTGAAAGTGGTCATCAATATCCAGGGTATCCTGTTCTCGCACGAGGCGATTTCGCTGTTCCTGTAAACCATGGTTAACATCCGCTAGCGTTAATCCTTGCTTTTTCAGATATTTCTGCCAAGAAGCTGTCAACGCTACAGCAGACAAACGCGGAAAAAGAATCGGCATTGCGAAGCCAAGCTTGGCAAATACTCCCCCGAGCTGAGCCCAGTAATTCAATTCCCCCGGCCCTGGTACATATGCCAAAGTCGGAAACAAATATTCCTGAATCACAGGGCGGGTTACTACATTAGGGGAAAATTTCTCAGGCGCTTGGGCTAGCAATTCATTTAGACTATCCAAATCCATTGGCTCTTTTTGCCCGCGCAAATAAAACGATTCCGCACTATATAGAATCGCACGTCGTTCAGGTACAGAAAGAAACAAATTAACCTCCCCGCCAGTTGGTTGTATTTGTGGATTAAATCCAAGCTCAACCCATCTATTTGTGCGTTCGGCCAAAGCTTCCCTTACATCTGCATGCATTTTTAAGATCTGCTCATACATTGGCGCTGCTAAGCGCTTAAATTCCGGTATCATAGGATCAAAGAAAATCAGACCCCATTTATGGACCAGCCACTGTAAGGTCAGGGCAAACCAGTGTGTTAAATTCTCTGCTTGTTCAGTTAACTGACGACATTCCTTCAAGACGGAGGATCGAAATTCACTATCTGGCATCTCTACAAGTTGGGCTTCGATTGTTTCCCAGTCAGGAACCTTTTGATGCCCTACAGATTCCCCACCCCCATCGCCCGGCAGCAAGCAAGGAATCGGTTTTCCCTCAGAATTTAAGATATAGGTCTCGCGAATTTCTTGCCAGTCATGATCTTCACCCGCAATCCAAAAAACTGGGACAACCGGACGACCCAGTTTTTCACGTTGCTCTTTAGCTAATTGGATAGTGGTCATGGCTTTATACAAAGTATACAATGGCCCGGTCAGGATTCCCGCTTGCTGTCCGGTGATCACTGTAAGAGTCTCTTTCTGTCTCAGTTCTTCAATCATCTGCAGGGTTTCGGAATTCGCCCCTAAATTCCTATGATACTCCTTCAGAGTATCTGCTAAAATCTCTCTGGAATAATCTCTCGAGTCTAAATATACTGCCCTTTGTTCAAAACTCTTCTGAATTTTAGGATCACCGCTCGGAAAAAATAAAGCTACTTGTTCAAAACAAGTAGCTATGGTTTGCATTAGATCTCTCATCTTTATCCCCCCGCTACCTTACCAGTACACGGTATTTTATCATGCACGACTTGAAACCGCAATTCTTCCCGGCTCGCCTTTATTAACTCGGCCGATAACAGCTGCAGCAAGGGTCTTATGTTCCTTTAATTGTTGAAGCAATGAATTAACACGTTCTTCAGGAACAGATATTAGCAACCCTCCCGACGTAATTGCATCAAAGAGGACAATTCGCAACTCATCCGTAACTTCCGATTCGAAATCCACTTTATTCTCCAGATGACGGCGGTTGGCCTGAGTTCCTCCCGGAATCGCTTTTTGGGCGATACACTGCCAGACACTGTCCAAGACTGGTACAGCACCAGCATAGACCTCTGCACTGCAACCGCTGGCCTCAAGCATTTCATGCAAATGACCTAACAGCCCAAAGCCTGTCACATCTGTAACGGCATGAACTCCAACAGATATTGCTGCTTCAGCAGCCCCCTTATTCAACGCAGCCATAACTCTAATGACTTCCGCTTCGGCCTCCGGTGAAACAATTCCGCGTTTGATCCCAGTTGTGATAATTCCAACTCCCAGCGGTTTTGTAAAAACTAGGATATCCCCTGGCTCAGCCATGGCGTTAGAAAGGACATGGTCTGGGTGCACAATTCCAGTGACCGATAATCCGTATTTTGGCTCAGGATCATCAATAGAGTGCCCGCCTACAAGAACCGCACCCGCCTCTCGAATCTTATCGCTTCCACCTTGCAAAATCTTAGCCAAAACTTCCATGCTCAATTTTTTAACAGGGAAAGAAACTAAGTTCATCGCAGTCAACGGTTTAGCTCCCATTGCGTAAATATCACTTAAAGCATTCGCAGCAGCAATCTGCCCGAAAGCATAGGGATCATCTACCACCGGAGTAAAAAAATCAACGCTTTGAACAATAGCCTGTTCATCATTTAAACGGTAAACCCCGGCATCGTCTGAAGTCTCCATGCCTACTATAAGGTTAGCATCCTCTAGATTCGGCGGTAAGTAGCGCAAAACTTGCGCCAGGTCCGAAGGACCTATCTTGCATCCTCAGCCAGCCTTCGTAGACAACTGAGTCAGCCTGACCTTCTCCGTCACCTTATCTTGCGTCATATTAAGATCCATCTTTGCACCACCTATCGCTTCATTAACTAAATCATCTTTAGATATATCACTCTTTAATTATAACCATATATAACACCACGTCAACTATCGACTCCACCTTGACCCAACTTAAAAGACACTTTTTACAATCGTAACTCAGCCAATAAGTGTAATGATATTGCAAAGTGAACCATCCAGCCAACCATAAAGTAAGACTCCCTGAAGCTGTGGTGATCGTGCAATCCGTTTCACTTATCCCATTGCCCTAACCGCAGAACAATCTCCTCACTGTCACCACTCAACAATGTTCGTACATCAATCAGTACCCGATCCTTGTGAATCCTAGACAGTATTGCTACCGGACCCAGTCTCAAAAACTCCTCTAATTCAATAACGTTCCCTTCTACCGGCCGAATGGCACACACCCAAGTCGGAAGCCCTACCGTAGGCCAAGCTCCGCCACCCACCTGAGAAACATCCTCTTTTAACTCGACAGCGATCTTCTGATTCGGCTGAAGTGCCATAACCAGCTCAGACGCTGCTTTATGTAGTGTATCCAAAGGGGCAGAGAGCATTCTCCAGACAGGAATATCCTCTATTTCCCCATTCTCATATATGCGAAGAGTCCCTTCGAGCGCTGCCAAAGTTAATTTATCAACTCTCAAAGCTCGAGTTAATTGATTTGCTCTTAATCGTTCAACAAAAAATCTCTTTCCCACTATGATTCCAGCCTGCGGTCCGCCAAGCAATTTGTCTCCACTGAAAGTTACGAGTGACAGACCTGATTTAACGGCTTGTTTAATAGTTGGCTCCGTCGGAAAGCCCAGACTTGCCCCGTCAAAGAAACTGCCGCTTCCTAAATCCTCCATTACGGGCAAACCCCGCTCTTCACCAAGTTCCACTAACTCTGCTCCTGTAACAGCATGAGTAAACCCTTCGACCCGATAATTACTCGTATGTACTTTCAAGAGCAGAGCAGTATCCGGCCCGATGGCTGCTTCATAGTCCTTTCGCCAAGTCTTATTGGTAGCTCCCACTTCCACCAACCTTGCTCCCCCTGCTTTTAGCACCTCAGGTATGCGAAAGGATCCGCCAACCTCCACCAATTCCCCTCGTGATACAATAACTTCTTTCCCCTGGGCAAAAGTATTCATCATCAATAAAACTGCGGCCGCATTATTATTAACAACCATGGCTGCTTCTGCACCCGTGAGACGGCAAAGAAGCTCTTCAACATGGACATAGCGTGAGCCCCGCTCACCAGTCCGAATATTCAGCTCAAGGTTGCTGTACCTTTCTGCTTGTTCCGAAACAAAACGTGCGACTTCTGGTGCAAGCAGTGCTCTTCCGCAATTGGTATGCAAAACAACCCCAGTCGCATTGATAACCCGCTGTAAATTATATTCAATACTTGTCAGTTTCTTCAGAAGCTTGTCTCTCAAAGATGTCCAAAGGGAAGCTTCAAACTCCTCATACGAATCTGCTAAACTTCGGTTAATATTTTCCCGTGCGCTTTGTAAAACCTGTCGAACGCACTGAGTCATACGAGGCAACCACCTCTCATTCGTCATAAACGGACTGAATTCTATGTCGTCTTCAAGCCGAGAAAGCACTTCATGAACAGCCGGTAGGGCCCTTAATCGCCTATGTATCTCTTGTCGCACTAATTGCCAACTCCTTATGGACCTCCATTATTATCGACCAATTTCCCGTAATCTGGCCCGCACACTTTTTAGGATTTCGACAGTAGGATTAGCATATGATAAAGGAAACCTAAGCACTGAGTTTTACCTAACCATCAGAAACAATCTTACTTATTTGCTGAAGTCCTCGTCTGCTGGCCTCCGGCCTCTGACCTCAGACTTCTTATTTCAAGGAGGTATTCCATGTCTAATATCAACTCAGCTCGAACACTCATGCAGCCAGCGCGTCAAGCCATTATTCTTCCCTTTAAGACGCGCTCCCAAACAAACGAGCAATTCTCTCCCTGTATCTTTTGCGGTAAAACTATGAGAGTACATAAATTTAAAGGCAAAACAGTTTGCATAAACTGTCTGCGCCTAATACCTGCTATCTTCTCCTATGGATAAACATTATTCTTGATTGCCACTTATCCGACAGTGGTTATGACCTGATCGATCACAGCCAAGGCTCGAAGCGGCAACCAGCTATCCATAAAATAAACAATATTGTAAAAGGGAAGCAACTTGCTTCCCTTTAGAGTGTCTAGCTTTGTGTCGACTTATTGAAAGCAGCGTTAAGCGTTTGAACGGCCTTTTCAAGGATTATCCCTTTACCGTGTTCAGACAGGAAAACTCCGGTTGTGCCGACGATTTCACCGTATTCATCAAGGATTGCTTCTGCCAAAAACCTTTTCTTACCCGTTCCCATTCGGTTGAGTACAAGATAGTATTCTTTTTCGAACTCATAAAGTCCCGAACGAAGTTGGGCAAATTCCGGTAAACGTGCAACAGCCGAAATCACATCTTCTAAATCTGCAAATACATAGACCAATTCTGTAACCCGACCTTTAGGGGTTTTTCGACCCGCCTTCTCTTTAACAGAACCCTCAACCTGATCTTCTTGCTTCATGATCGTAATTACAAACTCATCATTCGTTGCCACAGTTGCTTGAATCCAAAAAGGTTGATCTAAATTAAATTCAACTTCTTCTCTGGCTTGCGCGATGAGTTCCCAAAACAATTGCTCCGTCTTAGCTGACCGTTGAAAAAGATCAGTCATCGTGATATCCCTGTCACTTAATTCTGTCAAAGAGATAAAGATGCGGATGGTATGCTCATTAACTTTTTGGACACGCACATCCCCCACTCTCCTTTCCGCATCGTTTCTTACTTTAGATTATACATACTCTATCTTATTCTCATTATAACATATTACGCCAATACTTTTCCTGTGAAATCTATGAGAATGAAGATTATCTCTTCCCCAATAGTTTAGTACCCCTTGCACTCACAATCACAATAAGCAGTTCCCGACTTATACCTCTATCTTATTAGCAAATTCATTCTATAGCAAGCTGCCTAAAAGCTCACAACGAATGACTTCTCGACGCGTCGGTAAATACATAAGCTCAACTTGATCGTCTACTTTCACTTTCTCATAGACAAAAAAATCAACATAGAATTGCATTTGTTGCGCTCCGCTGCGGATATCTACACTGTAGGAGCTTGAACCAGAGTCAAAAGCCTTTCCCTGAACCGACCCTTGGATAATACCAGGTTTATCAAACCAATCTGGTTGAGAAAACAGAAATAGTTCTGTATATACACCTAACACTCCAATCCAGATTGAGACTTTCATCGTCAAGAGCAAGAATCCCCAGACATCACGGGCATTTCGCCACGTATTAACTAACTTCCAAACCAATCTGGAGAGTACCATTGCAAATATCAAAAAGAGTACGATCAAACTAGGCCAAGTCGTACTCCATAGATAACTATAATAGTCTGCCATTTCTTACCCCTTTACAAACCCAGTTATTTACCCTAACTTATGCTTTCTGCTTTCAACTAGACAACAGTTCCCTCCATTTGCTTTAACAGTATAGAGCAAATGATCTACTCTATCAAAAAATTCTTCGATTGGTTCATCTCGATAAATGGCCATTCCCATACTTAATGTTACCCTTCCACGATTTGGAAGCGTTTCGAAGGAATGTCGAACTCTTTGTGCTATTTGACGTGCCTCTTCATAATTTGTTTCGGGCAATACGAAAGCGAATTCATCCCCTCCGAAACGATATACCCCATCCATAGTGCGAACAGCGTCCCTAAAGATCTGCCCCGTTGAATGCAATAATTCGTTCCCTGCACGATGCCCGAAAGTGTCATTATAGTTTTTGAACCTGTCCAAATCAATCAGAATCAGCGTCAGTGGCTTTTGTTTTCTAAGAGCACGTTGCGATTCACATCGTATCCGTTCCTTGTACGCCTTAAAGTTACCGAGGCCCGTAAGCTCATCTAGTGTTGCCAATTCTAAAAGCCTGCGACGGTCATAGGCAAGTCTATAGATTACCAACATCGTACCAGCAGCAATAAAGATAACTCCCGCTGTTCTGAGCCAGTAATTCGTTATCCCCTGCAGAAGAATTAAGCTTATAAAATAACCTATTGCAAAAAGAAATGAACGAAGCTTATACCTCGTATGTGTCAGCGTAGATCTAGATCTTTTGACCATTATTCTATCGCCTCCAAACGCTTTAAGACAGATGTGTCTATCCATTTAATTAAAAGTTAATTTTATTCTTTGGTTTTAACTATATTGTTCGCTAAAGAGCCCTTATCTCCTTCTCTTTTAGTAATAATTTCTTTTTATGGATCTAGAAACCAAAAAGGAGCAGTGTCATTTCACGCTCCCTAAATAACCGATTTAACCATAAGTGCTATTTATCTTTAACTTTTAAATGAAATTCTATATAATTTTAAAGAGATTGTCAACTAGGAGCCTATTTTCTACGCTCTCCAATCGTTTTGATTTAATCCTGCCATTATCTTTTGCACATAGGCCTGTGTCTCCTTATAGGGAGGCACTCCATTATATTTATCCACTGCACCTGGCCCGGCATTATAAGCAGCTAAGCTCAGAGGAATATTCCCCTCAAAGCGATTCAGTAAATCCTTTAAGAAATGCGTTCCACCATCTAAATTCTGAGTCGGATCATAGGGATTTTTAACTCCATAAGATGCAGCAGTTCCCGGCATCAGTTGCATTAAGCCCATCGCTCCGGCAGGAGAGGTTGCCTTCGAATTAAACCCTGATTCTGCTTTGACTACCTGCTGAATAAGATTTGGATCGACTCCATATTTTTGAGCCATAGAATAAATAAGATGCTCTAGAGAACCAGCATTTTCAGCTTTCCCCTCAGGAGCCCGGAGTGCTTTATAACTATTGACTGACGACATCCCGGACATCCCCTGCATTAGACCGGTAAGTCCTTGGGAAGCATCTCCCCCTCCCCCAAGAGCGGCTTTAAGCAAGGTGGCAAACAGCAGTGAATTTGAACTGCCACTTTCTCCGGCTCCAGACAAATCGTTCTTATCAGTTTGTGTGGTTTGCCAAGATCCATTCATCTGTTGAAGTTGAAATAGGAGAATTATTTGAGCCATGTTCACTTAAATCAACCTCCTATCTTCAAAAAATTTAAAACAAAAACACTGGTTAATGAGAAATTAATTGACCTAATTCCTTGACCTCATCGCTCTCGAGAATTTGTTCCGGAATGAGTTTAATAATTATTCTATCGGAAAGATTAACTACTCCACCTATAAAGGGATCAGTAACCAGCGACGGGGGGGGAACAATATTCTCTAAAATTCGAACCTCGCGCAGTTTATCCACAGCAAAACCCACATGATTTCCATGAACCTCTGTGATTAGGGCAAAAGTATTCTGATCTTCTTGCGAGTCCGAACCTTCTGTCGTCATTTTTATTGGATCAATTCCGAACCGCACATGCAAATCGATCAAAGGGATAGCCACACCTCGAATAGTAATCAGACCACACACATACGAAGGGGCATTTGGAATTGTACTTACCTCTCCAAGACGGGTAATTTCCCGAACCACATCGATGGGCATCGCATACTCTTCTTGACCTAATGAGAAAACGACAACTTGAACCGCCATCCTAACCATCCTCCATCGCTAAATCTTCCCGACCTCATTAACTGCCTTACCCAACATCTCGTCTTGGGTCTGGATTATCTTTTGATTGGCTTCATAAGCTTTCATGACCGTCATCATTTGAATCATTTGTCCAGAGAGGTCGACATTAGATGCTTCCACCGCTCCCTGTCGAACTGCACCAACGGCGGCTTGAACCGGTTGATTGGCAATATATAAAGATTGACCTTCACGTTGTAAAGCATCTGCCGGAATCTCGACGACACGTATTTGATCGACTCTTTGTCCTTGATCCATAATTGTGCCATCAGCGCTCACCCTAAATTCAGAACTCAAAGGACCGATGGGGCCTGCTTCACCCTGAAGGGAATAACCATCCGCGGTTCGAAGCATCCCGTCACCATCTAACTGAAAGTGTCCATTGCGAGTATACCGTTCTCCACCCGGCGTCTGGACGACAAAATATCCTGGTGAAGTTAAGGCCAAATCTGTATTAATCTCCGTCGCCTCTAAAGATCCTTGAACATTAGACATGGCAAGGCGGTCAACGCCTACCCCTCTGCCCATCTCACCAACCTCAACAACTTCAGAAGCTTCGTTTCCTCCCATTCGTTGAATCAGCATTGAAGGAAAAGAAATATTACTAGCTGTCTGTTCCTTATAGCCTGAAGTCTTTAGATTGACAACGTTATCTCCAATAACCTCACTTTGAGTTTGCGCGGCTAACAAACCTGTGGCCGAAGTATATAATCCTCTTATCATTTTAACCCGCCTTTGTTTCTTACTTAGCGTTTAAATCCGGAATTACTTAACAACCATTCGAAGCAAACCTAGCTGCGAAGAGATGGTACGGGTAAGGGAATTGTAGTATAAGCCATTTTCAGCTACATAAGTCATCTCTCGGTCAACGTCCACGTTATTTCCATCATTGCGAAAGGATGTTGTATTATCTGTCACAACCCCTGAACCGTCCCCTTCTTGGATACCCGGAATGTGCTTCGGAGTCGTCAACTTCATAGGCAGGTTTCCACTCTTTTCACCTAAGGCAGTCCCCAAGACCGTCTGGAAATCAACATCCGAACGTTTGAAGTTTGGAGTGTCAATATTCGCAACGTTATTAGACAAGACCTGATGCCTCCTGCTCGACGCATCAAGGCCTTTCTGCAATACACTTAGAACTGGCCCCTCCAACCAACCACCAGCCATACACCTTACCTCCTTAGGGAATTAGCAAGTCCCCACATCTTATCCCCGTCCTGAACCAGCCTGGCACTCATTTGATAAGCTCTTTGGACCTGTATGAGATCAGTCATTGAAGTGGCCAAGTCAACATTTGATTGCTCTAAAGACTTACTGCGAATCGTTCCAAGTACCAGATTGCCGGCAGTGATATTACCTGGTTCTCCAACCTGCGGTTCACCAGAATTAACAGTAGGTACAAAGAGGTTGTTCTCATTTCTAAAGAGTCCCTGAGGATTCTGAAATCCTGCCAAAACAAGCTGTCCAAATACCATACTTTCTCCATTGCTAACCCCGGTTATATCTCCATTTGCAGCAACTGCTATTTCTGTGGCACCGAAGGGAATCAACCCATTGGTTTGGACAATGTTTCCCTGCATATCCGAAAGTTGCCCTGACTCATCTATTTGAAAGGCCCCTGCCCGAGTATAGCCCATCTCTCCATTTGGAGTCTGCACTTGAAAAAAACCTGCGCCATCAATCCCTAAATCCAAAGAGCGCTCAGTTTGCCCTAGAACCCCTTGCTGAAAATTGGTCCCAATACCGCTAGTCAGCACTCCGGCCCCAACGTCCAGAGTCTCCACAGTATTTTCATCTTCAGCATTTATTCTTCCGGAACGCACTTCTGTCGCCAAAGCCTCAGCGAAAACCATCTGATTCGCCTTAAATCCGGGCGTATTGGCATTAGCCAGGTTGTTCCCAATGGTGTCTATCGCTATCTGCTGCGCACGGACCCCCGACGCAGCAGTTCCTACTAGGCGCATTTAGCAACCCTCCGTCTTCTCAAATTGCATTTAAAGCTTATATTAGCGTTTGAGATTAATGAGTTCTTCTAAGAGAGTATCAGAAACCGTGATCACCCTCGAATTGGCTTGGAAGCCACGCTGAGTCACGATCATATCCGTAAACTCCGTTGAAAGATCGACATTGGACATCTCTATAGAGTTTGAAACGATACTTGCTCGGCCATCCTCTCCGGCAGCCCCAATAGTAGCCATCCCAGAGTTATTCGTTGTGGTAAAGAAATTACCACCCACATTTTGAAGACCTGCATCATTGGCAAAGGAAGCTACAGCGATTTGGGCTATTTTATGAGTTACTGAATCTACCCCATTGCTGTACACCCCGGTAATCACTCCACTTTGATCGATGCTAAAGTCTGATAAAGTATGGGGTGCATTCGTGAAATCATAACTGATTGCTGCCGTTACTGCAGTTGCTGCTGGAGTAGCAGCCCCATCGGTCCCGAAAGTAATTACATATTCCCCATTCGTTTCTTTCACAGTATATTCCAAATCTCCTGGGGTATCAGAAGTTGACAATTTATATGCGACAGGTGTCGTACCTGTAGGATCGTTATATACAATTGCTCCCGGTTTGGGAGGATAATCTACGACAGCAGTAGTACCACCTGTAGCATTCTTAATTGTAGTAGGGTCCACATAGTGGATGGTTAATTCGGGACTTGGAGTTGCACTCATGTCCGAAGCAAAAGTTACTATCCCAGTCTTTTGGTTAAATGAGTATTGACCAGACGCTGGAGTAGTACCATCCGCTACTCTCGTCATGCCCTCAATCGTCAGATTTTCCGCTCCAGGCACAGAAGTATCAAACGTCCGTAGAGTTGATGGAGCAGTCGGAGCATCGGTAGCCGCTACCGAAATAGTCAGTACATCTATTGGCATAGCACTATCCGATGCCAATACGTCCCCTTTGTTAAACCTTATATTCGACGCTTCTCCCCACGCAACAGGGGTTGTATCATCCGCACCCCAGCTGTAGCCTTGAACCTTAGCTCCTGTTGCCGGATCAATCAGAGTACCATCGCTATCCCGGTCAAACCCACCCGCTCGAGTGTATACTTCCTGCCCGTTATTATTTAACACAAAAAATCCCGATCCTTGCAGCATCATGTCTGTTGCTTTTCCTGTGGACTGTGAACTTCCCTGGGTCATAATCTGATCGATCGAGCCTATTCTCATACCCAGACCGACTTGCATCGCATTGGTTCCCCCTTGAGCCGGGGAAGGGGCCGAGGCTCCTTTCAAGGTTTGGCTAAGCTCGGTGGCAAACGACACCCTGCTCCTCTTAAAACCTGCAGTGTTAACATTTGCAATATTGTTACCAATAACATCCATTTTGACTTGGTGATTTTTCAATCCCGAAATGGCGGAATATAACGAACGCATCATAAGACGTATTTCCTCCCTATTGCTTAATACTCTGCTAAACCAGCAGGATAGTTCTTATCTGTATATCTTGATTGCCAGTTAAACTGTTTCCAGTTCTGGTTCAGTTACGCTTTCATCTTCTGGTGTAGTCGTGTCTTCCTCAGTATCCGTGGGCTCATCAGTAACTGGCGGCGTTATTTCAGGCGTTTTCTCTTTAACCAGCGTAATCAGCCCCATCTCCAAATCTACGACTGTTCCGTCTTCCTTGCGAATTTGAAGTTTCGGGTCACCATCAAGCCACTTCACCGCTTCAACGGTTCCTTCAATGATGGTTTTACCATCAATATCCACTCCGCTTGCCCATTTGCCAATCATGGCTGACCCTTGAGTAAGGGCTGATTGTTGGGAGAAGAAGGTCATACTTTTGTTTAAAGCATCCATAGATGTTGCAATATTGTTCATCTGCTCCAAAGAGCTGAACTGAGCTAATTGGGCGATGGAATCTTTGTTATCCGTTGGATTTAAGGGATCTTGATTTTGCATCTGGGCAATAAGCAGTTTAAGAAAATCGTCTTTCCCCAGCGAATCATTAGTTACGATTGTTTGGCTATCACTTAAAGTATTAGCTGAATTTTTATTAGAAGTTGCATCAATTGTTGTACCCATAGCTACCTCCTATGCCGTAACATTAATCCTATTGACTCCATCTTGTCCAAGGGAGTTGGGATTGGTAATTATAATTTGATCCTCATCTTCGTTAGTAAGCAGATTACTTTGCTGGAGCGTTCTTTGGGCCTCATCCCCTTGAGGCTGTTGTTGCCCTTCTCCACCTTGTCCCATTTGCAACGAGCCACAGTTCACACCTTGATTCATTAAGTTTTGGCGTAAATCCGAGAGCTGATTCTGGAGGAGTTGTCCAGTCGCCGCTTCAGAAGCTTGCACCTGTAAATGGACCTGTCCACTCTCCCAACGCAAGAAAATCCTTATACTTCCCAATTCAGCTGGATGAAGCTGAATATCTAATTCCTTCAAAGCCTGTTGCTTATTCATGACTTGCTCACGCACTACGGTTGAGATCTGTTCCCAGAGCGGAATTGCACTCATTTTGCCATCTGCACCAGCAAGGGATACGACGTTAGCAACTGCCCCAATACCCATGCCTGAAGGTTGAATTTGACCATCTTTTGTTCCTGATAGATCGTAGGATTTTATAGAATTATTAGGCTTGTTAAGTTCTTCTCTAATAGCATCTTGGAAATTCCCAAATAGCTTATTCTCCTGTGGACTTGTGCCCTCGAATCTCTGCTGAGCTTTAACCTGAGAAGCAGCCTCTTTCTGAGCGTTCGCGATAGATTCCACATCGACCCCTATGATCTTCAGCTGATTAAGAAGTGTTTCATTAGCTCCTCGGAGTCCTTTCGCACCTCCAGCCCCTTCACTTAATATAGGGTAGAGGGCTGCCAATAGATTAGCTGCTTTCGCGTTCAGCCCAGGGTCACCACCATCAGCCTTACTGCTCCCAGCAAGAAAACCTTCAATCAAGTTTATAAGTCTATTCTGCCCACCGGTCTTAAGGTCACTTTCAATACCGTCATCTGCGGTACTCCACCCCTTGATAATTTGGGCCATTTCCTGACGATAAGCGTTTGCTCCTTTGCTATCAGCCCCTAAAAGGCTTCCTGCTGGAGTGGAATCAGTAATCTCTCCTGAAAGCGCCACCAAAAGGTTAGCTATTACCTGTCTATATTTATCCAATTCCGTGATTCCCAGGTTATTACCCTGAAAGCTTAGTGCCGTCATCCCTGTCGACTCTAAACTTTCATCTGAGGCCAAAGAAACCAGGTTCAACATAGCTGCCTTAAGATTCTTACTGGCTTCACCTGACACATTGCTTAATCCTAAGTTGGCTAATAATGAATTCTCAATTCCCTGACTCATAATCTCTCCGGAATTGGCCTCCTTGCCTGCCGGAAAATCACTCTGAAGCATCTCAGTAAGAAACGGAAGCACGTAATTACCATACCCAAGAATGCTTTCTAATCCATTCGAGTTCTGATCACCTTGCGCTGGATTAACATTACTCTGCTTTTTCTCCGAATCTTGGTCTGCTAAAGAGCCTTGCCCCTTCGAATTTGAGTCTAAATTCATTCTGCCATTAAGCATAGCAGCAAAAACTGTTGCCGCATTTTTACAGCCCTCTGACGTCTCTTTTCCCTTCGAGGGTACAATGTTTTCTAATTTATTGCCACCCTTTAAGGTATCCGAAAGGACATTAATACCTGTCATTTGCCGTCACCTCCTAAATAAGACTCTATGAGTTATATCGACAAACTTCCCCTAAAACATTAGGATGATTATTTTTCTTAGAATAAGTTCCTCTTTTGTCGACTAAGCCTTCCCCTCAACCGCAAGATCGCTTGGGAATGCAGTTGGGAAATTCTAGATTCCGAGAGTTTCATGACGGCAGCAATCTCTTTCAAAGTGAGTTCTTCTTGATAATAAAGCGCTACTACTAATTTCTCTTTGTCAGGTAACTTGTCCACTGCTATTGCCAGAATTTGTTTTTGCTCATCTTTCTCTACGTCTTGATATGCGTCCAAAGCGCTAGGGTCTACGAGCAAATTAAGAGGCGTTCCACTATTGTCTCCATCAATATCAACCGTGGTTTCATCGAACGAGGTCAGAGTCAGAATTTGAGCTTGTGCCATTACCCCTTCTATCTCCCGCACTTCCACTTTCAGCAGCTCTGCGACTTCTTCGGCGGTAACTGCCCGCCCAAGCTGATATTCTAACTCAGCAAACCCCTCTTGAACCCGCTTCACTTTCTGCCTAGCTGAATGTGGCACCCAATCCATAGTTCGAAGTCCGTCGATCATGGCGCCGCGAATGCGTATCGAGGCATAGGTTTCAAATTTCCACCCTCGAGCGGCTTCAAATCGTTCTAAGGCATCGAGTAACCCAAAGACACCATAACCGATGATATCATCCTCGTCGACATGGGAAGGCAGAGAAATTGCTAAACGACCAGCAATACGCTTAACCAATGGCAAGTATTTTTCTACATATTCTTGTTTCCAAGGTCCGCGCGGGGCGGCTTCATAGGCGTTCGGCATCAAGTTTACTCACCCCCATTTTCGTAGTTCGTAGTTAGTAAGTTCGACCTCGGGTAACTAGTATAAGGTTGGTAGTTCGTCCTTCGAACCACGATATCGAACTACGATTATTCCCAACCCATACGGCGAACAATTTCTGCTTGTCGCTCACTGCCCGGCAGCTCTTTGCTTAAATCACAATCAATCTGTCCAGCCGTTCTTAAATCTGGTCCAGGTGCATTAATCGGCTCATCGTCTCCAACAGAGAAATCAATATTTCCACCACAGTTGGGAGTTGAGTCAGCCTGGCTGTCCTCTTCAGGTTTTGGAATCGCTGTCCTTTCAAAGAGACTTAAGGTTCCTGCCATTAAAAGGTACATACCTCCAAAAGAAATTAATGCTCGAAGGATTAAATCAAAAATCTTAACTCCATTCAGCACGCTAAGCAATACAACCATAATTGAGGTAGCTATCGAAAGGCGCAAGGCCCAAACTTTTAATAGTTCCCGATTTTGGATGCCCATTAAACCACCTTTTCTCCATGATTAATTGTTCGTATGCGTAACTCGCCTGTCCCAACATCAAAATGGATTGTGCGCCCAAAATTCCCTCCAACATCCGCTACCAAAAGAGGAATCCCGTGCCTCTTGAGTTCCTGTTCGACCGCCTCGGCATTTCGATCCCCAATTTTTAAAACTGGGGGTTTTCCCGGAAAGGAGAACATCTGTGCACCACCGGCCATCTTAGCCTTTAAGCGGGATTTAAGGGCACCCATACCTGAAATTTCTTTTAGCAATAACACCAGCGCAGTATCCGCGTATTTCGCAGGATTTCCTCCCAGACTTCCATTAGCTGTCGGAAGCATAATATGGGCCATCCCGCCAACTTTAAGAAAGGGGTCATGAATGCAAATTCCAATGCAAGATCCTAGTCCGGCCGTTAACAAAAGGTCTGGCGCCGTAGCGGTTTTGAAATCAGCCATGCCAACAGTAATAACTCCATTCATACTCCCATGGCCCCTAACAATTTTTTCAATGAACCATCATCTGGCAAGAAGATAAACTGTCCTTCAATTTTAGGAATTCCAGTGAGTTGTGTGTCAATGAACAACACCGTATCTTCTAGTACTCCTTCTTCGAGGAAAATCGCATCTAAAGTGGCACCGATCATATCAACCGCTAAAGCAGGTACAGAAGGTTGAAGGGGAATTCCTGAAAATTGAGTCAGAGCCATAATAAAGGAGCTGACCAAAATATTCCCCACTTCTTTTAAAGCTGATTGTGCCATCTCATTATAAAGATCCATCGTCTCATTCGTCCCAAATAGAGCTTTCACCACAATTTCTGCGCTTTCAACCGGAAAGAAAAAAACAGCTTTGCCCGAAGCCTCCCCTTCAACTTTTACATAGATGACAGCTTGAGGCGTGTCGAGCTGTCCGACGATGGATGTAACCTGTTCAAAAGGAACTGCCCAGACTTCTGGAACCGACATATCAATTCGTCGTTGTAAGAGAGTAGATAAAGCTGTCGCGGCATGCCCAGATCCAACATTCCCTATTTCACGCAGGGCATCCAATTGTAATTGCGTAATCTCCATTTATACCAACCCTTTCTTACGCATTGCCCTTTGTTTTTCAAAGACACAGCGAATAATTTTATCTCTCTCCCGTTCTGAGATTTCGTAGAATTCAGTTGAAACACTATACAAATTATTTTCTTCATTTTTTTCCACTCGGATGACTCGAACAGGGGTCTGTATTTCTCCGGTCGGTAAGGATATTTGAACATAGAGTAATGATTTATCCTCTACTCGCACCTTAGTAGTGAATCGCATTCCTCCACCGCTTATGTCAATCATCGTTGCTTTAAGTAGATCACTAAGTCCTTCTCGAGTCACCATTCGAAACGTGATCGGAAATAAGGCCGGAACACGAACAAAATTACGACGTTGAACCTTATCAACAGTATCTGGCAATTCAAGCACGAACATAGGGACAGGGACAGCGATCCTTTGCATAATCTTCCCTTCAAATGAATACACCGCTGATTCATCCCAGAATATCAATTTAACCTTTGTCCCCTCGCGCAAAGGGACCAATTCGCCTTGTTCAAAGGGCGCACCAACTAAGAGGAGCCTCTCCCCCACTTCTTCAACTCGAGTTCGGTAGTGTCCTTCATACTTCCCTTCCAGCGCGATTAGTTCCACAGCCAGCCCAGAAGAAAGCTTCTTTTTATACGACAAATCATCACCCCTTTTACGAAAAGAATTACTGATCACTAATCCTTTTGGAAAATTTGTTATTTAAAAGAACGAAGCAACTTACCTAAAAACCCTCCCACGCCTCCTGCTTGGCGTGGCGGATGAAGACTTATTCCGGCAACTTTACCAGCAATCCACTGAATGCAGCGATACGCTGAACTTTCAGGAAACTTAATCCCCAAAGGTTCCTGCTGCATAACAGAGCGTCCAACGAGTGGGTCATCGTAAACCCAGCCCAATAAGTTAAGTGATCCGTCTAAGAACTTGCGCACAACAGTTTCCAACCGTTTAAACGTCGCCAAAGCATCTTTTTCAGTCTGTACTCGGTTAATCACCACATGAATTGATGCTTCGCTTGCTTCTTGCCTCAAAGACTTAAGTAAACCATAGGCATCCGTCAATGAAGTCGGTTCTGGTGTGATCACCATAATAATATCATCTGCAGCCTGCAAAAAATTCATCACGCTATGCCCCAGACCTGCTCCTGTATCGATAATCAGCAGATCAGCAATCTTTTCTAATCGTCCGAGATTAACTAGGACATTGGATAGCTTGTCTCTTTCTAAATTAGCAAGTTTCTGAACCCCAGAACCTCCTGGGATAATTCCAATTCCTCGAGGGGCAGATAGAAGGATTTGCTCAATGGTCTTTTCGCCCGATAACAAATGCTCAATTGTATATCTCGCCGAAAGCCCAAAGGCAATATCTACGTTAGCAAGGCCTAAATCTCCATCAAGAATAACAATACGCTGTCCAAATTCGGCCAAAGCAAGTGCTAAGTTGACTGTGAAGCTGGTTTTACCCACACCTCCCTTGCCACTGCTTACTGCAATTACTCTCATTTTACTTTGTCTATGTTTATTACGAGAGACCAAATCACGTAATGCGCTCACTTGGTCATTCATTGGGCATCTCATCCCCCATCACATAGTGTGCCAAACGATTTGGAGTCGCTGCCTCTATGTCATCAGGAACATTCTGTCCGTTTGAAAGATAGGCAATGGGGAGTGTTGTCTGACCCAGGAGGTTTAATATAGAGCCTGCACTCCCTGTCTCATCCAATTTTGTGAAGATAAGATGAGTTGTCAAGTCTACAAAGCGTTTATAGATCTGAAGTTGATCTGCTGATTGCGTCGTGGCACTCATGACAAGCATTGTGAAATCTGGTTGAGCCTCATCTAAAAACTCACGCAGCTCATGCATATGTTCCTCATGGTGAGGACTTCTTCCAGCAGTATCAATAAAAATCAGTTCTTTATCTGCATGAAGAAACAAAGCCTCATTTAGCCCCGACGGTGTCATAGCAACTTCAACGGGTACCCCAATAATTTCCCCAAACGCTTTAAGCTGCTCTACAGCGGCAACTCTATAAGTATCAGCTGTAATCAATGCAACCCTGCGTTTATCCACAATACTAAATCCCGCCGCAAGCTTTCCAATCGTCGTTGTTTTCCCTACCCCTGTAGGTCCAATTAAGGCAATAATCCTCGGCTTGTCAATCCCAGGTTGAATAAGCCCAATCTGTCCACACATTTGACGGATATTAGCTTCAATCCGAGTGAATACCTGTGAATCGTCAAGCCATTTTTCTGGCGACAAGGTTTGTTGTACATGACTTATTAAACGCTTAACCAAGTTCTCACATATTCCTCTGCTCTGTAGATGGACAGCCCATTTTTCGAGGGCAGGTGGCCAAACACTTGTTTCTTCTCCCACCCCTGCCATCTGCTTGTTCATTTGCTCAAGCAACAAACGCATGGACTTAATTTCCGTTTGCAGCCCTTCTGACTGATCTTTAAGACCGGAGACATGACTAGCTATCGGTAGTTTTACTCTTTCCACGTTATTCTCATAATTAGGTCTTGAAGTTTCCTGTGGGATCACAGGTTTTTCTTCAATAGCTGCCGTAATCTCAACTTTCTTGTTACCAAATAAACCGAAGAAACCTCCATCGCGAAATTCGCGTGTTTGAAGGATGATTGCTTCGGATCCCAGTTCCCTTTTCACTTTGCCCATCGTTTCTGAGACATTTTCTCCTACAAATCGCCTAACTCGCAAGATCCATCCCCACCATTCCTACAGCTTGAACTTGTACTCCTTGGACTAATTCATTATACGAAAGCACCATGAGTTGAGGCAATTGACGCTCGGTAACCCGCTTCAAATTAATTCTCACCAGCGGAGCACAAACTATTACGGGAGTTAACCCTTTAAGCACAACCTTTTCAACCTCACGTGTAAGATTTTGCATAAGAACATGCAACACCTTCGGATCTAACGCTAAATAAGTTCCATATTCGGACGGTTGAATGCTGTCAAGAATTTGCTGTTCAATCTGTGGATCTAAGGTTATAACAGGTAAATTCTTATCTTTTCCAAGCAACGGTTGCAAAATTTGCCGGGCTAAAGACTGCCGCACATGTTCTGTCAACCGGTCCAGATCTTTGGTGACACTTGCATAGTCTGCCAGATTTTCTAGAATCGACACCATATCTTTAATGGATACCCTCTCACGGAGCAGGTTTGCAAGAACTTTCTGAACTTGACCAAGACTCAGCATGTCTGGAATCAACTCATCCACCACAGCGGGGGCAAGTTCCTTGGCATGATCAATAAGAGCTTTCACATCTTGACGGTTTAGTATCTCCCAAGCCTGAGTCTTAATTACTTCCGTAATATGAGTTGCAAGCACTGTGGGGGCATCAACCACCATCCACCCACTAAGCTCTGCTTGTTCCCGATACATTGCATTAATCCATTTGGCATCGAGTCCGAACGAAGGCTCTTTAGTCGGGGTACCTGGAATCTCACTGTCATCCGCACCGCCACTCATTGCCATGTAGTGATCCGCTAAAATTTCGCTAGAGGCAATTTCTGATCCCCGAATTTTTATAACATATTGATTAGGCTGTAAGTTCATATTGTCACGGACTCTAATAACCGGAACAATAAATCCTAACTCACTGGCAATTTGGCGGCGAATCAGCACGATCCGATCGAGCAAATCCCCTCCTTGCTGAACATCGACTAAGGCGATAAGGGCGTACCCCAGTTCAAGTTCCATATGGTCAACATGTAAGAGATTTAGGACATTTTCCGGCTTCTTACTCTCTTCAATTTCTGTCTCTCGAGCTACAGCCGATTCCTTAACCACAGAAACTTTAGAGCTTCTTTGCAACAATACTCCCATGCCAATTAAGGCAGCGGAAACTAAAAACAGCGGGAATTTAGGCAAACCCAGGAAAGCTAACATGCTCAATACCCCGGCAGTAATGAATAAAGCCTTAGGTTTTTTAAACAACTGTTTGACTAGATCTTCCCCTAAGTTGCTTTCCGAAGCTGCCCTGGTGACGACTAGACCTGTCGCCGTAGAAATAAGGAGGGCCGGAATCTGAGAAACGAGTCCGTCACCAATCGTCAATAAAGTATACTTGTGAAGGGCTTCCAACAGAGGCATATCCTGCATCACAACCCCAGTGACAAACCCTCCGATAATATTAATAAATAGAATAATAATAGCGGCAATGGCATCCCCTTTAACAAACTTGGTTGACCCATCCATTGCACCATAAAAATCAGCTTCCTGTTGGATCGCCTTACGCCGATCCCGCGCCTGTTGCTCGTTAATCATTCCAGCATTAAGGTCTGCATCAATAGACATTTGTTTTCCTGGCATAGCGTCTAAGGTAAAGCGAGCAGCGACTTCCGAGACACGCTCAGCACCTTTCGTAATTACGATAAATTGGACGAGTACCAAAATGATAAAAATGATAAAACCTACAACAGCATCTCCTCGAATAACAAATTCCCCGAACTGTTGAATAATCTCCCCTGCATGCCCGTCAAGGAGAATTAGACGAGTTGCAGAAATGTTCAAAGACAATCGAAATAAAGTCAACGTTAACAAGAGCGAAGGCAATGCTGAAAATTCCAAAGGGTCCTGAGCAAAAACAGCGAGCATCAGGGTAAGAACCGAAGCCGTAATATTCAAAGTGATGAGAATATCCAGCAATCCCGCAGGCAAAGGAACAACCATCATGACCACGATGCTGACTAGCCCCAGTGCCGCTATTATATCTGTATTATTTAAGATCCGACTTTTAACCGTCGTAGACATGAGGGTTCCTCCTTTCTTTAGTCTGTTTCTTAGCCTCCTACGGCACTAACGAAATCACCGCGGTTAAGCACTTTCGGGGATAGTAATCCTACGGCGCTAACGCATTCGTCACTGGATCAGCGCCTTCGGCGATAGTGTCCAGTGGACACTATCGTACCGGGCCTATCGTGTCCTAAGCCCCCGTGCATGAATGAAATGAGATTGCTAAGCGAACCATTCAAGCCAACCCCTAAGAATCACTTCTCGAAGCTTTGGTGAGCGTGCAATTCATTTCATTCATGCCCCCAAACGCATTCTATAAACTCAGGATACATGCACCCATCATCCAATCGACCGTTTCTTTTTCTTTAATCGATAAACAAACGCCAACACCTCGGCAACAGCTTTATAAAGATCCGCCGGAATACCTTGCCCAATTTCCACCTGAGCATAGAGAGCACGGGCCAGCGGCTTGTTTTCCATAATCACAAGGTCATATTCTTTGGCTAACTCTCGTATGCGCAAAGCAACTTGATCTTGTCCTTTAGCGACAACAAAAGGTGCTTTCTGTACCTTTAAATCATAGCGAAGAGCAACAGCGAAGTGGGTTGGATTAGTGACAACGACATCTGCAGTTTTTAAATCTTGCATCATTCGACTCATAGCTAAAGCTCGTTGTCGTTTTTTAAGTTCACCTTTAAGTTCAGGGTTTCCTTCAGTTTGTTTGTATTCCTGTTTTAAGTCCTCGTGAGACATACGTAAGTTCTTTTCATATTCCCACCGCTGATACATGTAATCAAAAGCGGCTATCCCTAAGAAAGAGAGTGAAATGTTCCAAGCAAGTTCCATCAAAGCCTGGCCTAAAAAAACGGCCCCTTGCTCCACACTCAGTTGCTGTAAAGCCGGATAGATATGCAACCGATCGCGAACACTTGCATATAAAAAATATCCAATTAATAACACTTTTAGCAAGGATTTTGTCAGTTCAACATATGCCTTAACGCCAAACATCCGCTTCGCACCACTGATCGGACTTAAGCGAGAAATTTGAGGTTTCATAGACTCCCCAGTGAAAAGGACTCCTACCTGGATGTAATTAGAGAATAGGGCAATCACAAACCCGGTAAGCAAAATCGGCGCTAAGATTTGAACCCCTTGCCAAATAACATTAAGCATTAGACTTGCCACAGAACCTTCAGTCCATTCTGAAGGAAGCCCTAGGACATAGGGGAAAAGGGACTCCATTCGGATAATCATAGCTGGAATCCAAAACTTGAGAAGAGCTACGAGACCCAAGAGCATCAAGGCAGAAATCACCTCTTGGCTCTTAAAAACCTGACCCTTTTTTCGCGCATCTTGTTTGCGCTTAGGCGTCGCGGGATGTTTTTTTTCACTCACTGCTTCCACCCCTGGTAAAGTTCTAAGACCCAAGACATATTGGTGTCAAATAATTTGGCTACAGACTCCCCGAAAAAGGGTAGCGAGAGAAACAAAATAACGAATCCGAAAACAATCTTAACTGGGAAAATAACTGAAAAGATATTCAGTTGAGGTACTGTCCTCGTTAAGAGCCCTACCCCTACATCTGATACTAGAAGCGCTCCAAAGATTGGCATTGCCAATTGCACCGCTAAAGCAAATACATGGCCGATAAGTTCGGCGTAAAAGAGATAATTAGCGGGCAGATTCGATGGGTTAATAGGAATATAAGCATAGCTCTTAACCATAGCAGCAATAAGATAATGATGAGAATTAGTTGCGAGCATAAGCATCGTAGCTAATATAATCTGAAAATTACCCATCATAGGACTTTGAACTCCATAGACAGGATCAATCGCAGCCCCCATGGTAAAACCCATTTGGAAATCAATCAGTTGTCCTGCCCCTTGTAAAATAGCCGTCAGTGAGTAGATTAAAAAACCAATGACCAGCCCCACCATTATTTCCTTGACCACCACCGCAACATAAGGTAACAGCTCAAGTGGTATTGGGGGATTAGTTGCCTGTATCAAGGGATAGAGAATGACTGTAATACTTGCAGCTAATCCCAGTCTTACCATACTTGGAACTCCTCTGGCAGCGAAGACTGGAGCTAACATGATCATACCGGCCCAACGGCATAAAATCAGTATGAATAAAGAGAGATTCCATTGGAGCAGCTGAGCTAGACTCAATTTTCTCCCTCCCTAACTCGATGTTCGATGTTTGATGTTCGTGGTTCGAATTCTGCAGTTTCATATTTGGGTGTCCGAGGTTTAGGATTCATAGTTCATCGTCAGAAGTCCCAAGTAAAGTAATTCAATGCTCGAATTTTTAAACTCAAATATCGAGTTTACATCCCTCCGAAGGTTGCCAACTGAGTTAACAAATTCGAAGTATATACGGTTAGAACTGAGAGCATCCACGGGCCTAACAAGAGCATAACAACAACCACTGCAAGTACTTTAGGAATAAAAGTAAGCGTCTGCTCCTGGATTTGGGTCATAGACTGAAAGATACTCACCAGAAGACCAACTAACAAAGCGACGCCAAGAATGGGTCCTCCCACGAGAAGCACGGCGCCCACGGCTTCCCTGGCCATATATAGCACCTGATTTTCGGTCATCGTCCTGTCTCCCCCATTTCTATTGGAAACTCGTCACCAATGATTCAACCACCAAATGCCACCCATCGACTAACACAAACAACAGCAATTTAAACGGCAGAGAAATCATCATCGGGGGAAGCATCATCATCCCGATTGACATAAGAGTACTCGAAACAATCATATCGATAACAATAAAAGGAATAAATATTGCGAATCCCATTTGAAAAGCCGTTTTTAATTCACTAATCACAAAGGCTGGAATTAGTACATAGGTGGGTACGTCTCTATAGGTTTTAGGTTGCTCCATCTTAGACAACCCTACAAAAAGTTCTAGATCTTTTTCCCGAGTCTGACGAAACATAAAGATTCGGAGAGGTTCTTCCGCTCTATCAATGGCCTCTGTCTGAGTAATCTGATTCTGCATATAGGGCTGTATAGCATTGGTATTAATCTCGTTCCAGGTTGGGGCCATAATAAAGAACGTAAGAAAAAGGGATATACCTACGAGCACTTGATTCGGGGGCAGTTGCTGAGTCCCCAGTGCATTTCTCACAAAGGACAGCACGATAATGATCCGAGTAAAGGAGGTCATCATCATCAGAATGGCCGGTGCTAATGACAGCACCGTTAAAAGCATTAAAATTTGCAATGAAGTACCGGTTTGTTCCGTGGCTGAGGCTCCCAGATCTAAGGTGATTCCCGCTGCCCAAGCAATTTTAGGGCTTGACAACATTCCTGCCCCCAGAGCCAAGCCAAAAGACAATCCTGATGTGAAGAGTTTAATTAAACGCCCTGAAGAAGACATTATTTTTCAACCTCCTCAAGCAAACGTTGCAATTCATCAGAAAAGGGCTCTTTCTGCCTTAACGGCCTCCGCCATAGCTTTTGGACACTTTGCATCCATCCTTCTACTCGTTCCGTTGGACGCGTAGCGATCTCTTCCAGTATTTCTGAGGCAACCTGCGGATCATTAATTTCACTGATTTTCACCAAGTGGTGATCAGATCCGCCGAGGACCTGCAATTGACCAGCTATTTCTACAAGATAAAGGCTTTGCTGTCCACCTAAAATTTGTCGATCGATAACTCTTGCCCAGGGCGCATTCATACTCCTCATATTTACCTTATTAAGGCGTCGAAGTGTCCAAAGGGACACAAGCAAAATAATGAGGAAAACCAATAACGTTCCCAGAAGCCCCCACCATGAGAATACAGACTGTGAAACCTCTGGAGCAGTTACACTTGAAGTATACGGCTGGCCTTGGTCAAATGACGACATTTTATTTCAACGCCTTCATGACAGCCTCAACCACGCGTTCCGCTTGGAAGGGCTTGACAACGAAGTCTTTGGCACCGGACTGAATCGCTTCAATAACCATGGATTGTTGGCCCATGGCACTGCACATGATAATCCGAGCCTTTGCATCTATTTTGCGTATTTCTTTAACCGCCTGAAGCCCGTCCATTTCTGGCATAGTAATATCCATAATTGTCAGGTTTGGTTGCAAATCCTTATATTTCTCCACGGCCATGGCCCCATTTTCTGCTTCACCAACCACGTCAAACCCATTTTTAATCAATATGTCCTTTAACATCATGCGCATAAAGGCTGCATCATCAACAATCATTATTGTATCACTCACTACATTTCCTCCTTTATCTCAATGAATTCATTCGGTCCATTGGATGTATTATATCAGTAATTCGAATTCCAAACGTCTCATTAACGACAACAACTTCGCATTTTGCAATTAATTTTCCATTGACTATCATATCTACTGATTCTCCAGCCAAACGATCCAGTTCAACGACCGAGCCAGGTCCCATATCCAGGATTTCCTTAATTGTCTTTTTGGCACGACCAAGTTCCACGCTTATCTGTAAGGGAACATCGAGAATTAAGCTGAGGTTATCCGGAGGTATCATCTGCGGACCAGGTTGCAACGGTGCAAATTGTGCTGGTTGAACAGGTGTCTGCATTCTTCCTTGTGAACCGGACTGTGCCGTCCCATATTGAGTGTAGTCGGCGGGAGCCGAATAAGTCGACGCTTCATATGCCGGCGGCGGGGATGACTGTGGAGCCTGATAAGTTGGGGGGGCAGGCGGCGCTGGTTGAGCAGGGGCAGCCGGCTGTGAAGTCGGCTTTGCAGAAGCACCATTCATAGCGATCAATAATTTATCGACCATCCCTTTGGCTACACTTAGTGGGAGTATTTGAACAAGAGTACTATCGATAACATCTTCCACAACCATTCGAAAAGAGATCCTTACAAGGGGATCATCCTGAGGCAAGAAGTCATGAATAACATCTTTACCGTCTGCCATATCATTGAGAACTAAATTTGGAGGGGTTATATCAACCATTGCATTAAACATGGTCGACATTGAAGTGGCCGCTGACCCCATCATTTGGTTCATCGCCTCAGAAATCCCACTAATTTGAAGCTCTGAGAGCCCTGGTGCCGGGTTTTTTCCATCCCCCCCCATCATCAGATCTACAATCACTGAACCATCCCTTTGGGAAAGAATCAAGAGGTTAGAGCCTTCAATTCCGACCTTATACTTAACATCACAAATCACGGAAGGGATAGGATAATCCTCGCGAATCTGTTCCGAAGTCGTTAAGTCGACTTTCGGTGTGGTGATATCCACTTTTTTGCCTAAGAGCTGAGATAATGTCGTAGCTGCGGTACCCATCGAAATATTGGCAATTTCTCCAAGCGTATCTCGTTCCATCTCATTAAGAAGATCATTTGATGACGGCAACTCGGAACTGGATTCAGCCGGAGTCTCTAAGTCTGAGTCCGATGTTCCCCGGAGCAAAGCGTCAATCTCTTCTTGAGAAAGCATCCCACTACTCATTTTGTTCCCCTCCTTCCTTTACTATTTCCGTAATCTGGACAGCCAGATGTTCTCCATTCAGACCAGGAACGGATTTAAATTTCATAAACTCTCCAACATAAATTGGGAGTGATTCCTGGACAGATTGATTCAATGGGATTACATCCCCTTTGGTAAGGTCTAGAAGCTCTCTGACGAGAATTTCTGAAGTCCCTAAAAATACGACCATTTCTACCTTCGCCCACTCAATTTTTTTACGAATCGCTTGCACCTGTTCTGGAGAACTGACTTTTGCCTGTGAAGAAAAAAGGAAAAACGTGCTTAACTTATCTAAGATGGGTTCGAGTACGAGATAGGGGATACATATATTAATCATCCCCACCGCTTCACCAATCCTGACTTCCAGAGTTATGAGTACAATCATTTCGTTTGGAGCTACAATTTGCGTAAACTGAGGATTTGATTCCATTGACAAAAACTGAGGTTTAAGCTCGTATACCTCCGCCCAAGCCTCTTCCGAGATTAAAATCATTTGACGCAGACGATTTTCAATAATTGTCTTTTCAATTTCAGTCAAATCTCGGTTCTTTTCGGCTCCTTCACCTTGCCCTCCTAAAAGTCGATCCACTACAGCAAACGTGAGCGCAGGACTGACTTCCATTAAAACGGTCCCCTCTAAAGGACTCAACGAGTAAAGAGCTAAAACAGTAGGGTTTGGTAAAGAACGGATAAATTCGTCATAGGTTATTTGCTCAATTGAAAGGACAGCGCTTTCAACGACAGAATGCAAATTTCCAGAAAAGAAAGTAGTTAGCCCTCTGCAATAATTCTCATGAATGTTATGGAGGGAGTGAATCTGATCCTTGGAAAACTTATTCGGACGTTTAAAATCGTACACTCGAATCCGTTTTTGAGTCTTGGTTGTCTTCATTTCCTCTACATCGACTTGTCCATCGGACAGCGCGTTGAGTAAAGCATCAATTTCACTTTGGGACAAAACGTCTCCCATCAAATCCCCCCTCTCTATATTCGATGTGCGAGGCACGAAGCACGATTTCAGCTTCGCTGTCGGTAATCACTTACTTAGAACACCAACCTATATTCGAACTTCGAGCCTCGCGCCTCGAACCTCGCATTATTGGTAAACCATAGAAATAAACAGTACGTCCGTGATATTATTATCCGCAACCTCGTTGAGTTGGTTCACTAACTCTTCTCTTAATCTTTCACGAGCTGCTGAGGTTTGCACATCGTTAAGGGATTTATTGGATAAGACTGTATTAACTCTGTCCTTTAAGAACGCATCCTCTTCCTTTAAACTGACTTCAGCTTTTTCATCAATTACTTGAACTGTTATATTCGTCTTTAGAAAAGATCCCCCTTGCAAGTTAACAGTGAATTCGCCGATCGGCAGTAATGGTCCTGATTTTTTTGAAGATCTTGCATGAGATCTTTCACTGTCATCGGAAGTTTTGAAAATATACTTTTGTGCTCCAAGTGTTCCACCAACACCTAGTCCCAAGCTCAAAAGCACGGCAACAATCATAACTAAAGATTTTCGATTCATAAAATTGATCAATCCTCCACTTTGAAAATCTGGCAACGCCTGCGAAATTCGGCAATCCGTTCGATAAGGACCTCGATCGGTTCTGACACCACATATTTATTTCCACCCGTTAAAGTAATTACCGTATCCGGGGTTTTTTCCATCGTTTCAATCAGGTCAGAATTTAAAGTGAATGCTTTTCCATTTAATCGTGTCACATTAATCATAAATTCGCCCTTCCGTTAGTTACACATTTATCAACTGTCGAAATTCTGCCAAGCCAATGAAGGACTTGTCCAGTTTCATCCAATATCTTTTGTTCCTTTTGTAACTCCAGTACTCGAAAGGCTGTAGCCTGTTTTTCTTTCAGCCGTTCATATTTCTCAACTTCACGGTGAGCTTCCAATAAGCACCGACGTGCGTTATCCATGACAAGTTCCTGCTCCTTCCGAATCGCTTCACATTGATCTAGTCGTCGTCTCTGTTCTAAAGCAAACACTTGGCAAATCCTAAGTTCTTCTGGCCGATGACGTCCCGCGTCTCTTTGATTTTCTTGGGCTTCATAATAACGCCCTTTTTGAGCCTCGAAGGCCAGAAGACAGGCTTGCCACCGCTTCATTTCCAGAGCGTACTTGCGTTGAGCTGACTCTAAAAATTGTTGAGCTAATTGAAGACTTGCGTCCAAGCGGAAGCGAAATCTAGCCATCAGTTTCCACTCCTTTATTCAGAACCCCACTTTATCCACTATCCTCAAGTGAAGTAAATTAGTATGGGTCAGTGAACAACCTCACGTAAAAATCCCCTGTAATTGTTGAAGCATATCCTTGTATCTAATGTGTTCGTCTACGCTTTGTCGAGTAAAAGCCTGAATGCGGTCCATGTGGGCAATGGAAGCATCAATTTTAGGATTACTTCCAGGAGTATACGCCCCAATGTCAATCAAATCCTTTGCGTCACGATAGACTGCGATATGCTCACGGACCTTACCGGCTAATTCCCGATGTTCCGTACTAATAACATCATTCATAACCCTGCTGACAGATTGTAAAATATCAATTGCTGGGAACTGATTCTGCATGGCTAACTCCCTAGTCAAAACAATGTGTCCGTCGAGAATTCCGCGGACTGAATCCGCAATCGGCTCATTATGGTCGTCCCCGTCAACCAGTACGGTATAAATTCCCGTAATACTGCCGACTTCCGCCATACCTGAACGTTCCAGCAGTTTCGGCAAAAGAGCAAAAACAGAGGGAGGATATCCGCGGGTCGCTGGAGGTTCACCAACAGTAAGGCCTACCTCCCGTTGTGCCATAGCAAAACGGGTTACGGAATCCATCATAAGGAGCACATTTTCCCCTTTATCCCTGAAATACTCAGCGATGGCTGTAGCCGTAAAGGCCGCTTTTAAACGCACTAAAGCAGGTTGATCCGACGTTGCCACGATAATGACGGATCGAGCTAAGCCCTCAGGACCCAAATCCTTCTCAATAAAATCACGCAGTTCTCTACCTCGTTCTCCAATCAAAGCAATAACGTTGATATCAGCCACAGTATTCCTTGCCATCATCCCTAGCAACGTACTCTTCCCCACCCCGGACCCGGCGAAAATCCCCATTCGTTGTCCACGGCCAATGGTTAAGATCCCATCGATTGTTCGGACACCGACACTCAGCGTGTCCATGATTCGAGGACGCAATAAAGCACTGGGTGGTTTGTTTTGCAGCGGATAGGCCGTTTCGGTCTTTAGTGGGCGCCCATCCAGTGGATTTCCTAATCCGTCGAGAATTCGGCCGAGAAGTCCCAGTCCAACAGGTACGGTTAACTTTTGTCGCTGAGAAAGCACACAGTCTCCTGGTGCAATTCCTTCGAGCTCTCCAAGAGGCATAAGCAAAGTGGTTGAATCCCGAAAACCAACGACTTCAGCCGGAAGTTCTCGCCCATCACGTGTGATAATATGGCAATACTCACCCACACTGGCGCGAGGACCAGCTGCCTCCACCATCAGTCCGACAATCTTTGAGACCCTTCCTTGGGCCGAAATCGGTTCTATCTGTTTCACCGTCTGGGTTAAGAGATTCCACGCCCCCATGTTCGAGCTCCTCTCGCAAGGTATGTTCCAATTTATCTAATTGAGCTTCAAGCCGACCATCAAAAACACCTTCCTGGCACTCCAGGAAACAGTCTCCGGCAATCAATGATTCATTCGTCACCCAAGGACAAGGCAACTGATTTTCTTCGAGCCACTGGACGTCGTCAGGAGCCACATGGAGCCGCCACCCTTGGCGTTCAATCGGTAACAGGGTTAGAGCTTGGATGATGCCCACCACCAGTTGGGGTTCGACGGCTATTGTAGAACGGACAATGCGTTCGGCAATTTTAATAGCCAGATGAAGTAATTCCTTATCAACTTTTGAGTATTCCTCTTGAACAGCCCTTTGTGCTAACTGAAAGAGTCGATTGGCATTTTCTGCTAATCGCATTCCTTCAGCTTCTCCAGCTTGCTTTCCTTCAAGATAACCCTCTGCCTTGGCTGCCGGATAAATCTCAGATTGTGCATTATCCATAACTTCTTGGCGCAAACGATCGATTTCAGATTGAGCATGCGCCAGAATTTCCTGCGAACCAACTTCAGCCTTCCTCAAAATCTCTTGAGCACTTAACTCAGCCTGAGCAAGGATTTTCTGTGCATCCGCTTCAGCTTCAGCAATAATCCTGGCTGCCTGTCCGCTAACCTCTTCAAAAAACTCTTCTGTCTGCTCTTCAGGGTTCTCCTTCTCAGCAGCTTCCCTCTCATCCATGAGTTCAGAATTTTCGTAGTTCCGACGGTCTTCTTCAACTTTCAGAACTGCTAAACAAGCGCTCAACTGCTGAAACCCTACGAGGGACTCCACCATTCGCGGTGTCGACACCTCAACATTGTGACTTTTGACAATACGTGCGTTAATAGATGATTTCATCGCTACCTCCTCTGGAGATGACAATCGCACCACTTTCCTCAATCTTACGAATTACCTTAACAATGCGTTGCTGCGCCTCTTCTACATCACGCAACCGCACTGGGCCCATAAATTCCATGTCGTCTTTGAGCATCTGTCCTGCCCGTGAGGACATATTCGCCAGAATTTTCTGTGCCACTTCGGGATTCGATCCTTTCAAGGCCAGTCCTAAATCCTTAGTTTCCACTTCACGTAAGACCAACTGAATTCCGCGGTCGTCCAGCATAACAATATCTTCGAAGACAAACATCTGCCGCTTGATTTGTTCTGCCAAATCAGGATCGTCAATCTCCAGAGCATCCATGACGACTTTAACCGTTCCTGGATCCGTCCGGTTAAGGACATCTACGATACTCTGAATTCCACCCGATGCAGTATAATCAGTAGGAGCTAAACTAGAAATCTTTCGTTCTAAGACTTTCTCAATCTCTTTAAGCACTTCCGGACTCGTACGACCCATAGTTGCTATGCGTTTCGCCACATCCGCCTGTCGATCTTGGCTAAGGCTGGCAAGCAAAGTAGCCGATTTATCAACGGGAAGATGTGTCATGATAAGCGCGATGGTCTGGGGATGTTCACCTTGAATAAAGGAGAATAACTGCTTAGGATCTGTTCTGCGCACAAGGTCAAAGGGCCGCATTTTCAATGAAGTCGATAACCGACTGATGATATCGAATGCTCGAGTTTCTCCAAGAGCCCGTTCTAATACCTCACGAGCGTATTCCAATCCCCCCCTGGAAATGTAGTCATTTGCCATGCACATCTGATGAAATTCTTCTACGACACTATCCCTGTCTTCTGGTGACACTTTACCGACATTAGCCATTTCTAGGGTCAACTGCTCAATTTCTGCATCTCCAAGATGTTTTATCACGTTGGCGGAATTTTCCGTTCCCAAGGAAATCATAAGAATCGCCGCTTTTTGAATTCCAGTTAAAGCTTGCACCATCTACTTGTCCTCCGATAGCCATGTTTTCATAAGACGGGCGGCCTCATCCGAGTTATTACGTGTATAGAGTTCAACAGCCTCTTTAAGCTTTTGCTTCTGGATTTCGTCCACCGACTTAGCACTTTTCTGAGCTAATTTCTGCTTCGCCTCTTCCTCTGCCATCTGTTGCGCTAAAAGCATTTCGGCATCAGCCTGAGATACAAGCTCCGAACCCTCTAACTCCAACAATTTGGCCGCCTTTGCTTTGTTTGAACGCCTTCGCAGATACACAAGCAAAAGTATTAAGCCAAGTAACAGGATGGCTCCAATTACTCCAAATATGACAAGTTGTTGCTGTTTCCGAGCGTTTTCCATTGCCAATATGTCATTCTGCAGATCTGTTTTATTAAACGGAATTGCTTCAACTTGAATATCATCCCCCCGCATTGCGTCCACTCCTGCAGCTGAGGCCACGATAGTTTTGATTTGGTTTAGCTGATCCTGAGTAACAGTGTCCGCATCCGCCATAACCGAGACAGAAAGACGTTTAACACTGCCCGGGCTAATCACTTGTTCCTCTTGTGTGGTATCTACCTGATAGTTTGTAGTATTTGTGTTTTTGGTGGAGGTCGAGTTTACATTTGTATTAACTGGATACGTCGGAGCCCCATTGGCAGGCAATCCAGGTGCCCCTCCGGCCGCTCCAGTACCATTCGTAGTAGTTTCATTAGAACTTTGATCACTCACCACTGCACCAGGGCCATTAATCTGCTTAATTATTTTTTTCTGATCAAAGTCCAAGACTGCACTAATTCGAACGACCGCCTTACCCGAGCCAAGCACACGATCCAGCATGCTCTGGACTGATTTTCGAGTATCTTCTTCGACCGTTTGTTTAAGTTGATATTGGGTAACTGTCAATTTTTCGGGATCATCGCTCTTTCTTAACATATCTGATACAACATTTCCACTGGTATCCACAATCGTCACATTCTCCGGTAACAGTCCTTCCACTGAGCCTGACAATAAATTAGCAATGGCGCGAACCTGATCTTCAACAAGGTTCGTGTGGGGAGCAAGTTTCAGTGTTACCGCTGCCGTAGCCGATCTTTGACTTTCAATAAATAATGATTGCTCAGGCATCACGATGTGAACGCGCGCCTCTTCTACACCACTCAGGGTCTTTAAAGTATTTTCTAATTCGTTCTGTAATCCGAGAACATAACGTAATTTACGGTCAGAATCCGTCTCCCCCAGCCTCATTGTATCTAAACTGTCAAAGCTGAATTTGCTTTGCTGAGGAAGTCCTGCACTGGCAAGTTGTAAACGAATATCAGCAGATGTCTGTTGTGGGACCATAATTGTCGACCCATTATCGGCTAGCTTATAATCCGCTTTCATGTCTTGTAGTTTGGTCGTAATTGCCCCAGCATCAGCGTCGCTTAATTTAGTAAAAATCGGTATATACTGTGGACGCCCAGCCCACAAAATCAAGTAAATTAACGTTCCTGCGACCAAAAGGGGAGCCAACACCGTAATTATTTTCTGTGGGCTAGATAGGTTACCCCAAAATGTCTTTACTGCTTCTTTTATTCTGGCCCAAGAAAAATCCACCCTTGGCTCCTCCTTTCATAATTTGATGCGTGAAGCTCAATGCTCCTATACCCCCTAAAAAAGCAAAGCTCAATCGTATTTACTAATAATTGCTAATTGCTTATCTCTTATATTTGCATGCGCATTATCTGGTTGTATGCATCTAAAACTTTATCCCGTGTTGCTACTGTTAGAGACAATGACAGATTTGCTTTTTCTAATGCCACCATCACTTCCGACAAGTCTTGAACTTGACCTGTTGCCAGTTCCAAACTGGCTGAATCTGCCTTAGCTTGCAAGGCATCTACTTGGCTTAGAGCGTCACTGAAAAACTTCGCAAAATCTGCGCTGGCCTTTTGAGCTCCGTCCCCAGAGCTGACAGTTCTCTGAGCAATCTCAGGACCTGACGGAATGATTGGATTAATCACTCCAAGGGGCATAATAGGTGCGATCGGCAGAATACTCATCTAATTTTTACCCCTTTCCAATCTCCAGTGCTCTGGAGGCCATTGACTTACTGACATTGAGAGCTGTTACGTTCGCTTCATAAGCTCGCGATGCAGATATCATATCCACCATCTCTGTGACGATATTTACGTTTGTCTGCCGAATATATCCTACTGGCAATCCCTCCTCAGCAACTCTAGCCGCATCTGGTGAATCCGGATTGTATTCTAACCGAAAGGGTTCTGTAACATCGTTATAAATCCCAGCCACTTGAACCCCATTGCCAATATTTTGACTGCCAAGAGTTTCCCCTAACACTTTAGAAAACTGTGATTCCGAGGGACGAGGAACAAAAACAGCAACTTGTCGACTATAAGGAATCTGATTACCCGCAGGGGTTAGTTCTCCAGTACGAGTTGTATTAATATTGGCAATATTGTTAGCCGTCAAATCCATACGTAAACGCTGGGCAGTTAAGCCTGAGGCACTAATATCCATTGCTCCAAAAAGACCCATTAATCTTATCCCCTCCTCATAACACACTCTACAATCGTTTTTCCAATCTCTCCAAGAGGTACAATTCGGTCAGCAAGACCCGCCTCCACCACTGATCTGGGCATTCCATAGACTACACAGCTTTCCTCAGACTCCGCTATTGCAAATCCTTCTAAGGCTTTGAGTTCCTTCATGCCCTTCGTTCCGTCACTTCCCATTCCTGTCATGACCACTCCCAAGGTCCCTTTGCCAACAGCTTTCGCTAAGGAAAGAAACATGACATCCACGGAAGGACGATAAAGGGTGGGTATAGGAGATTCCTCTCCTATATGAAGAACGAGCTGTCCGGACTTGCTTTGAACCTGAAGCTGTTTACCAGCCTGAGCTACATATACGTTCCCTGCTTTCAGGATTTCGCCGTGTATTCCTTCCTTCACATTTAACGCGCAAAGTCCATTCAACCTCTGGGCAAGCGGCCCTGTAAACCCCGGCGGCATGTGTTGAGCGACTAGCACTGGTACGGGAAAATTCCCAGGAAGGGTCGGCAGAACTGCTTGTAAAGCAGATGGACCCCCAGTTGAAGTGCCGATGGCCACAATTTCAACCGGATGCTTTGGCAATATTCCCTTCCCATTACTAACAGCACGTGTGCCTTGTCCAGTGCTTGACATAGCTGGTGAAACAGGAGCGGCAGCCTTCGAGGTTGCCGTGTTAACTGAACTATTTGTTATTGATGCGGCCATTGTTCCAACGTATGTAGAGCTCTTACCCTTGAGACGTGCAGGATTTACTAAAGCCGCCGCTTTTACCTTCTCGATTAGATCATGGGACAGTGCCTGCAGATTATCTCCCGGTTTTCCTGAGGGTTTAGCTACAACATCAATCGCCCCCAGGTCAAGAGCTTTCAAGGTAGCTTTGGCGCCCTCGGTTGTCACAGAGCTTAAGATGATCACCGGAGTCGGTTGCCAACGCATAATCTCCTCTAAGGCCTGAAGTCCATCCATAATCGGCATCTCGACATCCATCGTCACGACTTGAGGACGAAGAGCTTGAAGCTTCAAAATCCCGTCCCTCCCATCTCGTGCGGTATCGATTACCCTAATACCGGAATCCTGACTAAGGATTTTTTGCAGGGTTAGCCGCATAAAGGGAGAATCATCGACGATAAGAACCCCAATAGGTCTTTTAGGCACAGACATCATGGTTTGTTTCTCCACCCATGATGTGATCAAGATCCAATAGAATGAGCAGGCGCTCCCCTATTTTCCCAACTCCGCGTATGAACTGAGCATCCATTCCTAAGGTAATTGGCGGCGGCGGTTCAATCGCTTCGCTTTCTAAACGTAAAACTTCGGTTACAGCATCGACTCGAATACCGAAAACCTTAGTTTGTACTTGCAAGACAATAATTCGACTGAGATCGGTCTCTTCCACACGAGTCATACCAAAACGAGTCCGCAAACTAATTACTGGAATCACGTTTCCCCGCAGGTTGATAACACCCTCGACATACTCCGAAGCTTTAGGCACTCGAGTAATCGGTGGAATCCGAATAATCTCTTGGACACGCATAATATCGACGCCAAATTCTTCAGACCCTAAGCTAAAAGTTACTAATTGTTCTTCTGCCATTGGCTATACCCTCCTTCAATCGTTGTTCGTGGCTTGAAGTTCGTAGTTCGACTGATAGAATTAAAGGATTATTTGATTTTTAATTTAAAACTTTTTTAATATTTCAGAGTAATTAAATGGGTTCGATTTAACCCTTTCTTGTGACCAAGACGTCTTGGAGCAAAGATCCGATATCAAGGATCAAGGTAACCTTGCCATCACCAAGAATTGTTGCCCCGGCAATTCCCGGGAGATTATTTAGAAAATCCCCAAGGGATTTAATAACAACTTCTTGTTGTCCGCGCAGTTCATCCACGATAAGCCCTAACGCTTTATCTCCAAAGCCTACAACAACAACAAAAACCTCACTGCTTTCAGCCTCGGGAGCAGGTAGATCAAATTTCTCTTGCAGGGAAATTAGCGGCAGGGTGTTGCCACGCAATTGAACCATTGGTAACCCGCCTACGGTTTTAATATCTTCTCGACTGACCAGCAGAGTTTCCAAAACGGAGGAAAGTGGAACCGCATAAATTTCTTGCCCAACTTCTACTAGAAGAGCCTGGATGATCGCTAAAGTCAATGGTAAGCGAATGGTAAACGTGCTTCCCTTCCCTTTACGAGTCGTGATATCCACCATTCCCCCCAGATTGTTCAGAGCCTTCTTCACGACGTCCATTCCAACACCGCGACCGGAAATATCCGTTACCACATCTGCAGTGCTAAAACCCGGCAGGAAGATAAGATTGGCAACATCTCGTTCAGAGAGTTCTTCACGTTCTCCAACCAGACCTTTCGAAACCGCTATTTGACGAATTTTATCGAGATCTAAGCCCGCCCCGTCATCAGAGATGAGAATAGCAATATGGTTTCCTTCATGAAAAGCATTCAGCGTAATCGTACCAAATTCTGGTTTACCTGCCTCCCGACGCTTCTCCGGAGACTCTATCCCATGATCCACCGAGTTTCGAATCAGATGCATTAAGGGATCTCCGATAACTTCTACAACTGTCTTATCTAGTTCTGTGTCCTCACCCTTTAAGACAAGGTCAATTTCTTTTCCGGTCTTCTTCGCTAAATCTCGAATCAACCTTGGAAAACGGTTAAAGACAGTTCCGATCGCCACCATTCTCAAGCGCATGACGCTTTCCTGGAGGTCATTCATTAAACGTCCTAAATAAACATTAGCCTCATTCAAATTGTTGACCATACCATCTGTACTGTACTGCGCTTTCAGATCCAAGCCGATTTGCACCAAGCGAGTTCTGGTGATGACCATTTCTCCAACAAGGTTAATCAGATTATCCATTCGTACCGTATCTACACGGATCGTATGTACTTGCGTATTGCCCTCCCCAGTTGTGGCTTCAGCAGACGGAGAAGCAACAGCTTTCACAGACCCTTTAGGTACTACAGCGGTTTCCTGTTTTAAGATCGGCTTTGTTTTCTCTTCGGCCATAGCCTTATCGATTTCCTTGGGCATTTTATCTAGGCCACCTTGTTCCTCACTGTTCGGATAGGGGCGAACAATAACATCCACTAACTCGGAAATCTCCAACAGATCCCTTTGAATCTCTTCCTTAGATTCATCAGAGAGAATGAGCATAGAAAAGCTCTCTGCTGTCCCCGCTTCCAACTCTTCTACGCTCGGAAGCAGCTTAATTACTGTTCCCATACCCTCAATCACTTGCGTAGCCATAACTGCGCGTACAGCCTTCATCAGCGTGTTAGATTCTAAAGCAACATCCACTTGATAAACAGAGCGCCCTATACTATAAGCATTGTTCAGTTTTTCACGTTCATCCAATGTTAATGAGAAGTCCAGTGGGATAAAACTCAGCGTTTCTACTTCTTCCTCGACAGGGTGAGCAGCTACGGAAACATCAGGACTTTCTCCGTTTAATAGCAATCGCATGGAGGAAACTAAATCTTCAAATCCTACCGTTATGTCCTGACGTTGTTCTACTTGCGCCAACATCGCTTTAACCCGATCTGTCACAGCCAATAATATATCAATCATTTCAAGAGAAACTTCTATTTTACCCTGACGTAACCGATCCAATAAGTCTTCAGCTGCATGTGTCAACGAAACAATCGGTGTGAAACCCATTGTTCCTGAGGCCCCTTTCAAGCTATGTGCAGAGCGAAAAAGATCATTGATCAGTCCAATGTTTTCCCCTTCTTTTTCTAATTGCAAAAGACCTGCTCCGAGCCGTTCAATCTGCTCTTGCGAATCTAATAGGTAAAAATCCAGGAATTCTCCTAACTCGATCCCTTGTTTATTATCCTCATCTCGGCCCATGTTTGCCCACCCCTATCTTTTGGATATTCCTTTAATTGCAACACTTTCGGCTCACTTACAACACTAACATTCTTAATCAGACATATTCAATATTTCATGTGCATTCCGAGGCAAACATTGTTACTCTAGGCCTTTAAATTCGCCATGGTTTTTTTAATTCCTTCAAAAAATTCGGTTTTCGAACTCTCTTCTTTAGATAGTAGCATTAAGTTGCAAAATCGTATATAGTTTCTCGACAAAATCCTAAGGTAAATTTTATATACATACAGAATGCACCAATTTACACATATTTACTTGTTTAACAATAGCATCAATAAATAGTCCTACAAATAGTAATTTAGTCATAACTTAATAGGACCTTCGGGTAATTTATTGCATTTTAAGGGTTTTTAAGGAAATATTTAGTGGAAAATATGTTATATTTCTTTCTTATACCGGGTATAAATTATAGGATTTTATCTTAATGAGATAAAATATTTGACATATAGAGCTAATTATTTATCCTTTAAAAGATACAAGGGATTCTCTCTTTTTTGGGTTTAATTTTTATTCATGAATAGAATTCTTCAACGACAAAAACAAGCAAGCAGGATGCATTATCACCTGCATCCTGCTTGCTTGTTTTAAATTAAGAACTCATGTTTCCATAAAACTTTAGGTCGTTTTTTTACACTAATTCATCGACCAATAATCCTGCTACTTGCGTAAAAGAACCTAAAATACCCAAAACCCGTTCAGGAGAAATTTCATCCAATATATCTCCGCTTGGTTGATCTATTATCCTAACCATAAATTGATCAGATTCATCATGAATACTAAACTCTAAGCGCTTATTAATAATTCCCATTAATCGATTAAGCTTGTCAGTTGCTTTTTCCACTTCTTCACGCGGAATTTCTTCACGGGCTGAGGGAATTTCCCCCTTGCGATCAATGACCTTACGAGAGGTCTCCAGTGAACGGTCCATCTTTTGTCCGGGAAAAGTATCCATGGGAATCATAGTGGACTGAGTATTTGGTTGAATGGGATTGATCATTATAAATCCCTCCTATACTGACCATTATCGTTTTAAATTCATCTGGCTGACAGCTGTCGTACTTGCTGCACCATAGGCCTTCGAAACTTGATGTTGTCGCTTGCTGCTGCCCATTCTAATCTGCATTGCAAGAATGATATCCTGACTGTCTTGCCGTATTTCGCGAAGCAAGTTACGTCCAGCAGGCGAGACTTTGAAGCCATCGTCAGGAGTCCGCTCAATGAGTGTCTGCAACTGCTCCCGCTGATTCATCAGGTGATAAAAGAGTTCCATATCCTGTTTGGTCAAGAATTTCAGCATCTCTTTTGTCAAAAAATGGTACTCCTGCCACAAAGCTTGGGCTGTCTTTTCAACCATCACTTGGCAACCGCTCGAGCCACATGAGTTTGTTTCATGGCCTCTATCCAAGTATCTCTTAGCTCCTGTAGAACTTCTTTAGCTTGTTGTAGCAATGTAATATCTTTCTTTATGTTGCCTTGAATGAGGCAGTGTTCTGTGTATTCATAAAGTTGTGCCCAAGTTATCGATAGTTCATATTTCATATCCAAGGTACGCATAAATTCCCGTACTATGTTCTGCACACGCATATTAGCGTTATGGGATTTTTGTACATCCCCTTGCTCCATAGCTAAAATGCTTTCTGTAAGAAATCTCAATGCTCCATTATAGAGCAATAAGGTTAATTGTTCAGGTGAGGATGTCATAACCTGCTGATTTTTATAGGTATTTGCCATTTGTGGATTCACCATAATAACCCCCCCTATATGATCTTCAGTGTTCTCCACTGCTACGAATTAGTCCCAAACGTTTGTAACCAAGTACTCTGCGAATTTAATTGCTGTAAGGCGACTTCCATGGCATTATATTTTGTATAATAGGCGGCTTCCATGATATCAAACCTATCCTCTGCTCTAAGAAGTTGCTTTTCTGTTTCCGTAATTCTCTTAGCGTAATAGCTTTCGGTATCATATTCAGCGTTAGCCGTTGTTCCTGCGATTTCATCTAATTTATCCTTGGTTTTCTCCAAGGTATCATATAAGCGCCCTACGATCCCCTGGCTACTGGTATCAATAGTTCCGTCTGACTTCGTTGTCCCAACGGCGCCAAACAGCTCATTCAGCACATCCGGATTGTTAGCCAGCGCCGCCTTTAGCTTATCGGTATTCAGGTGCAGCTTGCCACCCTCGGCATAGTCTCCAGTGGTAATTCCAATCGAAGAACCACTATTATAAGTAACATTTTTGCCAGTAACCTTATCATAGCTCGCGGAAATTCCAGAAACCTGGTTAGAGAAGGCACTCCGCATACTTCTGATCAGGCTTGTCAAGCTATCATCATTATGGAGCATCCCACTCTTGGCTTTAACCTCCCAAGCAGTAATATCGGAATCCGTCATCACTTTCTTCTGAGCATCTGTAAGAGGTGTATAATCCTTATAACGGGTTTCATCCACCATCCCATTGAGCTCTTCCAAAATCTTGTTATAGGAATCGACCAAGGATTGAATACTGGCCACCGCTGTGTCGACATCGAACGACACACTTACATTGGTTGTAGTTGCTGATCCCCAAACAGGGTTGCCACCAGCGTCCATACTAGCGCCTGTTGAGACGCCTGTCAGATTATACTTCACACCAGCTATAGTGAACGTATTGCTGGCTTGAGAAAATTGCACCCCGTCCAGTTGAAACACAGCATCTTTACCGGATGCACTAGAAAATGTCGTCGTATTAACGCCATCAACAGTAGTAGTATTAGTAGTACCAAGCTTCAGACCCTCAATAAATTTTTGACCAGAATCAGTAGTGCCGACCGATGAGAGCTGAATATTTGCCGAAGACCCTGTAGTACTTGTCGAAAGGAAAAAGCGATCCAGTGTGCTGTCATAACTGGCCTTAACGTTGAGACCCGACTTATTGATGGTACTGACCACATCGTTAATACTATCAGTTGGGTCAACGGTTATGATCTTATTTGTTTTACCGTCACTAATGTTAAGGTTAAAGGAATCCGTTATGCCCATATGAGTTGCAAGAGTGGTTTTACTAACCGTAGTGTCACTATTAATTCTATCACTACTTGTTAGATTTACGCCGGTTGCTAGCTGCGCAACTACCAAGGAATGATTGACATCCGCAGCATCAGCATTGGCTGTGGCAGTAGCAACCGACGTGTTATTGGAATAGACAGTATGTGGGCTTAAAGTTGATGAGAGCTTATAATTAAAGATTGAATCTCGAAAGCTGTTAATATTATCATAAACCTTATTGTAGGCAGACTTTTGCCAGTCAAGTACCGTTTTCTTCTGCATTAAAGCATCTGTTTTCGCTTGCTGTCCAGCCATTAAATTCTTAACGAGTTCGTCAATGTCCATTCCCGAACCAGACAGGCCATAAGTGCCTCCGACCGAACTAACTGACATATCTAAAACCTCCTATCTAATTTAACTATATTTTTTTATCGAGCAGTATCCCGACATAATCCCGAATCGCTGCAATTGTATCCAGAAATTCACTGGGTGGAAACTCTTTTAGTACTTTATCACTGTCTTGGTCAACCACTTGCACCATCAGTTGGTTAGTTCCCTCATGGAGTTTAAATTGGATATTAGTGTCCATTGCTTTTATGAATTTATTCATTGCTTCCGTCTTTTGGGTTAATTCTTGAAGGTCTGTCGGCTTTTTGCCTTTCTCGTCGGTTGTAGCAGTTACCGACTTATCAGCAACGTCCCCCGACTTATTGATTAGGCCGCTGTCAACAGCCTGCGTAAGGGGAGTTGTCTGAGTTACTTGGGGAGAAATACCAAAGTCTATCGGATTCTTTACTGCAACTATATCCAAATCGAACACCTCTGCTTGATTTATCTAATATAGATATCGGCAGAAGTGCGGATAACCTTTAGGGTAAAACACAAAACTTAGACTATTTTGCCAGTTATTCTCTTCATTTAGCTCTTTTAAGCATCTTTTATTATTAATATTGAAAAACAGCGTGAGCTTAATAGGATCCGAATGTATTGGGGATTTTTTGCAAATTAATTATTGAACATGCCAAAATTCCTTTAAATTAACTCAATCATACTTCTATCGCTATTAGGAAATTAATTGGAGACGCTATGAGGCTGTTGGTTAGCTTGAGCAAGCATCGCTTGAGCGGTTTGAGCAAGGATGTTAGTCTTTTGAAAGTTCATCATTTCCTTAGCCATGTCGAGATCTCGGACGCGGGATTCACTTGACGTAAGGTTCTCCTCAGTATTGGTCAAGTTCGCTTTAGTATGTTCCAACCTATTTTGAATGGCCCCGAAATAACTTCGGGCCCTAGATAGGGCTTGCTAACCAAACCCCTTTTTTTCTTAGGCAACCAGAATCTTACTATTTTTCTGCCTCAATATCCAAATCAGAATTTGGGCCATCCCGACAAGGGTGGGAGCCTTCTCCTCGGCTTGTCTCCAAAATCGTACGCGCGTACGATTTTGGAGACAAGCCCGGCCGGGTCTAACGTTAACTATTTGGTTTACGATACATCGTTTTTAACTCCATGTGCATGGTTTTTGACGCCAAAGGTTGTTTTTTCATGCACATATATTAGGCAAAACTACCCGTAAATCCGTCAAAATCTAGACTTTTCGATAAATTAGCAAACCCTAGATACAAGGTCTATGGCGGCACTAAAAGCACTGATTGCGGTATCCGCACCGCTTTGTGTACCAATATTTGCAGTAGTCAGTCCGAGAGCCGATGTCCTCAGGTCTTGGCTTCGGAAATCATTCTTTGTCGGTATTAGCTCCAACTTGAAAAATGATATCTGAACCTGATGCCCCCGCAGAGTTAGTGAAATTTAGAGTAAAATGAGTATTTACCGTGGCCACACCAGTACCATTTGTGATGGTCTGATCCAAAGTCAAATTACTGCTGCTACCCTTAACTGCGCCCGCAGTAATGACTCCTGATCCAGTAGTAAAGTCAGTGCTAGCTGTTCGATAATTATTTAGTACAGCGCCTGCAGTGTTAAACCAGTTAATAAAATCGGTTGTGTTGGCAAAATTGGAAAATCCGAGCGCTCCAGCCAGTTCAGTCCCCACTATGTCTTGTGTTGTATTTGCAAAAGCCGCATCGAGATCTTCACCCGCTTCAAGACGATTAATGAAGCTATCAATCCCTCCATCTGTTATCTCATGCAACTCCTTGACCGCTTCGAAGGCCGACCGAAAGTCTCCGTCAAAGGGGCTAGTCAAGCTAACATTATGATCTGTAACTCCAAATAAGTTACCCCCTTGTATAGCCATTGTTAAGCCTTCCATAAACCATTGCTCATTAACTGTATCAAGTCCATCTGTACTAAAAGCCATCTCGGTGAATTCAAATGCGTGAACTAGTTCATGCGCCAGCAGAGTATCATGAATACCCTCTGATAGTAGATTGCCCGATCCATCAAAGACCTGTGCTGTATTAACTCTCAGGGTTAGAGTAGCACCACCATCAGCTGTCCCCATGGAAGCTGCAGTTGTAGCAACTCCATCATAGTAATACTCCACATTCATCTGACGGTTTCCGGCAGGATATGCAATCCCCAACTGAGTATTGATGGCCTGCATACCATCATTCAGCCAACCCGGCAACTTAGACGTCAGTTGATCCAGCGCCGCCTGAGAGATGCCAGGGAACTGTGACATTCCGTTGCTACTTTGGTTAAGCAACTTTATGGTATTAAACTCAGTACTATTGGCAGTCGTATCAATATTGGTTAATATTTGCCCCATTTCATCCTGTAATTGCTCTCTGTCCTGATCTGTGAGCGTTCCGTTAGCAGCCTGCACTGCCAGCTCCCGGCCTCTTTGTAGCATCGCATGGATGGAGACAGCACCTCCCTCAGCGGTTTGAATCAGAGATATCGCATCCTGAGCGTTTCGAGCTACTTGTCCTAATCCGCGAATCTGACCTCGCATCTTTTCCGAGATGGCAAGACCAGCGGCATCGTCAGCAGCTTGATTTATGCGAAGGCCAGATGAAAGCCGTCTTAAAGATTTCACCGTCGCTGCTTCATTTATAGCTAGAACATGAAATGTGTTAAGCGCTGATAAATTATTGTTTATTCGCATGCTTGCAGCTCCTTGATTGGAGTTGTGCATATCTGTTACGCCCGAAAATAGAGATCAATTTACATTACATTTAAATAATATCGAATATCCGAATTATTTTTTAATAATTTTATTTTAAATAAGATTTATACTAATAAATAGACTCAATACAACTACTTTAACATAATATTTCTAACATTATCTCTAATATCAGCATATTTTTGGTTATTATCATAAAAGTATTGAGCAATAACCTTCATTAACATAAAGTCTTCTTCGCTATCTATATCTAAAACAGCTGTATCTTTCATAATATGTATTACAGCCTTGCCGTCAAATACTCCCTTGGTACTTTCTGCACTTAAAAATCTGTTACGGTACGCATATATTGATGCATTCATATCATATATTGCTGGCGCTTCTTGCCTTGCATTATAATTGGACTTAATTACACGTTCATAATAACCCCCTTGTTCTTTTACCATATTGAAATATGGATTACGTCGTGAATTGGTAACGGAAAAGGATAAATCTGCCTGCAGATTCTGTTTTAGTGCTATTATTGCTAACTCCACATCTTCAAGAGTTCTAAGTGGGGACGTTATATCAAGGTCTGCTACTATATCAAATGTTTTTCCGCTTTCTTTTTGACATAGTAACAGAGTATCCTTTATGACAGCTACCTTAGAGGCATTATCTATTGCATGCTCTGGCTTTCTGCCTATTGTTTTAAAGATAACTGTTGTCTGCTTAAGTAAATCAATAAGCTCAGCGCTATCGGTATTAACCGCGACGACTATATTATCATATTCGTCACCATGGTTATTAATAAACAAGTCGATTGCTGAAAGAGTATAGTATGGTAAGGGAAAGCCCAAGAACATCTTGATGTTTTTATTTTTAAGACCCTTAGAACCGGCTCTACCACATACAGTAAATAACAAATTCATTTTCAAACCTCTCCTAATGCAATTTTGAGGGTACTAAAAGCGTTATGTGGTGTATTAGTATTTTCGGCCCCACAAAGTACCATATTCAAAAAACCTTTCATTTCATTGATATAAATATCTTCTTTATCAAAGTTAACCATATCACCTGAGGAACAAAAGGTAATTCTGTTGTTTAGTACATCTGCCTTAATAAGCTCATCTGCTGTATATAGATGCATTTCTCTTTGAGATACTCTTCCAAAATAATCTAAGTGAAGCTCAACTAGTTTATCAGTATACTCTGCAATATAAATAGCAAGATCGTCGCTGCTTATTTCAAGGTTTGAATATGTTCCTTTGATAGTTTTAACACAACTAGGATCGCCAAAAAGATAAGTAATATAATCCCATTCGTGAATTAAGTCCAAGGTAACACCGCCACCTAATTCCTTGAGAGCGCTATATATTTTTCTATAGTCAGTATCTTTTCTCCAATCCGGAAGATATGATGAACATATTGCCCTTACTGAGAAAACATGGTGGCCCTTCACATAATCTTTTATATATCTGATGACAGGTGAATACCTCAATGGACAAGCAACATAATATATTCCATTTGGTTTAAATTCTAGGTCGTCGATACATACATCTGTCTTATTAAAGATAGGTTTTTCAATGAACATATGCTTGGTTTTAATTATTAACTTTTGCATTATCTCATAGTGGGAGGCCGTAGGATTTGTGACGAAAACTATATCATAATCACATTCTAAATCCCGCCAGTTGGTATATGTTTGATTGACTATTTCTACTATTTCATCATCAAGTAATACCGATGTTGATCTCAAAGCGTCAATGGTGTATTGAATATTTTTCCCCTTAAGAATTTTTGACAGATTTTTAATATGTCTCGTGCCTATTGAGCCTAAGCCACAAAAACAGATCTTCATTTTTCCACCCGTCAGCCTTCAATAATATCTATTATTCGAAGTATCTCCTTATCCTTTTGGAAAGAATATTTGGGAATACTTTCATCCGCTATGTATAAAAAAAACTCCTTAATTTCCTCAACATATGCGTTTTCAATAATATTACTACAGTAGCGCACATCGTAATCGATTTGTTCATAGGTATTAATAGGTTTTACCTGCTTTAGTGCAATATCATAATCACGCAAAGATTCTGGGGTCCCCTCCCAAAATAGATGTAAATCCTCGCCTATTACCTCTAACTTTCTAACAGCCATTCTGGAAACAACATCAACTATCATAACTCCCCTATGTCCGGTTGCATGAATAAAGGTTACAATATAGCTATCATAATAATCAATATTCAGAGTAGAATTTTTGCTTTTAACAGTACTTACGCTGGTTATATTTCCAAAAGCATTCATTATCCAGCCCAGCTCTATTGCAAAAATTTCTCTGCATCCGTTGGTCCTCTTATCATTAACAAAAAAATCCTCGTAGTTTTCCCACGGATGCCAATCTGGAAGGTATTGTCCTACATGATAAACATAGCTTAGCAACTTTGCTTGCGACTGAATTTTTTCTGTGATGTATCTTATTTCATTTCGGTACATTGGGGTAGATGATAAAAACAACTTACATTTCTTCTTGTCTGCAAGCAGTATTAATTTATCGTAGTTATCATCCGTAAGATTAATCTCAGAAAATACATTTATTTTGTGTTGTAAACAATTTTCGATAATATCCGAATGAGTTAATGGGGCACTGCAAACAAAAACAGCAGTATATTCTGATTTTTGAAGAGCAGATTGTAAACTTTCTATTGCTATTATTTCAAACTGTTCCGTTGCATCTTCTCTTCGAACCTTATCTAAATCGACTCCTGTTATTTTGACATTATTAAATAGCTGTTTGATCAGGCGTATTCTTCTTTTACCCATTGATCCAAGCCCCACCACTAAGATCTCCAAGATTAATACACTCTCCTCACATCATAAAAACTCTTTTTAAGGTTAATCTCATTATTGTATAAAAAATCCTTTATGACAGCAATAATTTTTCCAGAAGTTTTCCCATCACCATAAGGACTTATTTGATTAGCAATATCTTGTTTAAATTTTTGTGTTCTTGCGGTATTTATGCTCTCGATTATTACGTTCTTTTCTGGTTCACAACATATAACCGAATTTGCACAAATTCTACCCTTTTGCCTATCTCCAATATTAATCGTCGGTTTATTAAAGCTTGGGGTTTCCACGATTCCGCTGGACGAATTACCTATGACCATTTCACAATATTTCATCGCAGAAAGGTAACGCAATACACCCATAGAAGTAAAAGCAATGGCATTTTCTTTTTTCTGGCAGTATTCATCTATTTTTTTATTTATTGCCCGACCATTTGCATCAGCATTCGCTTTTGTAAATATGTAATTCAACCCTTCGGTCTCATCAAGTGCTGAAAGTAGCTCTTCAAGGTGCTTTGTTGCAGTATTTTGTTCTAATGTTACGGGATGAAAAGTTACAAGAGCATAAGGGCAATCTAAATCAAAGTCTATGCTTAACGCCAGCTGATCTTTTGCCATAAGAGGCAACCTTAAAATGTTCTCCACACCTATTGCACCAACATTGAAAACCCGGTCCGGTGCTTCCCCCATATTTATTACACGTTGCCTATATTGATCAGTAGCAGTGAAGTGTAAATAACTCATTTTACTTATTGAATGGCGGAAAAATTCATCGACCGCCCCTTCCGTTGTTTCCCCACCATAAAGATGAGCAATCGGTATACATGCAACTGCAGCAGCAGTAGCAGCAGCAAATATTTCAAATCGGTCTCCTAACACTACGACCATATCAGGTCGGTTCTTTTCGAAATACTCTGAAAAACCGATTACACCAATTCCAATAGACTTGGACATAGCTTTATATGAGTCATCATCTTGTAGAACATCAATTTTAGCATCTATTGATATACCATCCGCTTCGATCTCTTTATATGTATAACCAAAATCTTTAGACAGATGCATACCCGTTACCACAATCTTAATCTCAAAACTATTTGTACTTATTACCTGATTTATAACAGGCCTTAAGAGACCATATTCTGCTCTTGTACCAGTCACTATACAGATTGTTTTTTTCATAACTCTATTAACTCATCTTCGCAAAAATTACGTTTTGCGCTCTTTCCCAGTACTTCAAACCATTTCATAGGAGAAATCCCATTACCGGGACGCTTAACCGTTATATTATCTTCCGTTAAAAATTCCCCTTTAACAATATTTCGCTTGGCAACAATGCTTTTCCGAGCTACCTCTTTATTAGGTGTTTCAGATTTTGATGGTCGTTTTATTCCATCCCCTAAAGCAACTTCAATATTCCTGATAGATGTCACCATGACTTTGAGTTCCTGTGGATCAAGGCTTGCCCTATGATCTGGTCCCTCCATACTTTTATCAAGAGTAAAGTGCTTTTCAATTACTGTAGCGCCTAGAGCTACAGCGGCTATAGGCGCTTCAATCCCTAGCGTATGATCCGAATAGCCAACTGCAAGGCCAAAACGTTCCTTTAACGTAAGCATTGCCCTAATGTTAGCATCATCAAAAGGAGTAGGGTATTGTGTATTACAATGTAACAATGTTATTGTCCCAGCTCCATTTTCTCGAAGTACCTCTAATGCCAAACTCACCTCATCCAAATCACTCATCCCCGTTGACATTATTACAGGCTTGCAAGTGCTTGCGATTTTCATCAGGTACGGCAAGTTAGTTATCTCTCCTGACGGCACTTTATATATTGGCATTTCAAGCCTTTCTAACAAATCTATGCTTTCTAAATCAAATGGCGTGGAAAGAAATAATATTTCCTTTTCTTCACAATACTTTTCAAGTTCCTCAAAATTAGAAAAATACAGTTCCAATTTCCTAACCATTTCCAGCTGGCTTTCATCAGCCTCGGTATTCTGCTTTTGATATTCTGCCTTTTGGGCCGCTTTCGACACTAGACTCTCTGCTTTAAAGGTTTGAAATTTGACAGCATCTGCTCCTGCACTTTTTGCGGTGTCTATCAATTTTTTTGCTAGCTTTATTTTGCCGTTATGGTTTACTCCGGCCTCGGCTATAATAAAAGTTTTACTCATTATTTCTCACCACTTTAAAAGGATTACCGAAAGCAACAACCTTACTTGGCACATCGCGGATAACAATACTTCCTGCTCCTATTATGCTGTCATTTCCGATATTTACACCTTGAATAACCGTAGAGTTAGCACCAACATGCGTACGAGCACTTATTTTAACATCTCCACAAATAACAGCACCAGGTCCTATATGTGTGAATTTATCTATACAACAACTATGCTCTATAATAGCCCCCGTATTTATTATCGCCATATCTCCAATAATGCTCTTTGCATTAACTACTGTGTTCCTACCTATGAAAACACCCTCACCAACTGATACATCACTTCCGATATTTGAAGAAGGGTCGATTATCGCAGGTAAGGTAAAGCCTATATCCTTAAGCATATATAACAGTTTTTCTCTCAAAGAAGTATTTCCAATACTTCCAACTGTAACAAACGCATACATAACACCACTATTAAATACTGACTTTAATATTGGATCCTTACCTATAACCTCATACCCTAATATCTTTTTACCGACAACAGCGCCCGCATCAGTAATTCCAACTATTTCATATTCCTCCTTTGATTGTATGCTCTCTATGACACTGAGGGCATGTCCACCTGCACCTACTAGAACAATTTTCTCCACGGACTCACACTCCCAATTCTTTTCTCATCTCCTCCAACTCTTCAAGCTGTCCCATATCGAGCCAGCATCGTTCGCTAACAGGAAAAACTCCAATCTTCTCTCCTAAACTTTTTTGTTGCTCAATAATGTCAGGAAACCCTATTGCTTTATAATCCTTAATCCTATCTACGACTTCGGGTTCCACAACATAAAATCCAGTATTTGTCAAAAACGAGTATTCTGGTTTCTCTATCATTGTAGCAATTTCGCCTTTACTATCCATATTAATTATTCCGTAAGGAATAGTGAGATGCTTATAAGCTGCCACTATTGTGATCTTATTTCCATTCTGCTTATGAAAATCAAAGATCTCCTTATAATTGGCCCTGATAAGCACATCACAATTTGTTAAGAAAAAGGTAGTCTCCACCTTTCCTTTAAGAAGACTAAGCCCTCCTCCTGTCCCTAAGGGTATATCCTCGTCATGGAATTCTAGTTGATAATCCTTTTCAGCATCGCTAAAGTAAGCCTTAATCATATTTCTTTTATGATTGACAATTAAATGAAATTTGTTACATTCATACTCCATAAATTGATTAATTATATGCTCTGTAATAGGAATTTCGCCGATTGGGATGAGTGGTTTCGGCAATATTTTTGTATATGGATGAAGTCTCGTCCCCAATCCACCCGCCATTATAACTACTGGAGCATTTACAGAATGGTCACGTCCAATCTCGTAGTCTTTAAGAAAAACAACGGATTGTATTTCAAACCTTTTATTCAACACAGGTAACGATAATATCGACCATTTCTTCATTAATTCTTGAGCATTATTCTTATCTTTATCATAGATAAACCGCGGCTTATAATTGGCAATGTCTTTTACCTTATCTTCTAAATTCCCTCCACGAAGTAAATGCCTTCTTATATCTCCGTCAGTAATAATTGCTTTCAGTTTATTATTTTCAACAACTAGCAATATTTGCTTGGCTGTTACATCAATATGTTTCATCGCCTCCAGTACACTTTGGTTTTCATTGATAAACAATGTCTCTATATTCAAAATTCCACCCCTTTGTTATGAATGACCTTAATTTTATCGATTACTCTGTACACATCGTCCGAAGACAGATTGCTACTACAGGGAATATTTATTATTCTATTATAAAATTCAAATGCCTTTTCAATCTTATAAGTCTGGTCATGCAAATAAGGTCTTTGTTCATGAATGAGCCCCCATAGAGGGCGGGTTTGAATATTAGCCTTAGCTAAACTTTCAATTATCTTGTCGCGGGGGTATTTGTCTGGATTAACAATATACAAGGAATAAAACCAGTAGTTTGAACGAATATCGTCTCTGAAATCGAATATCCTAAAGCCACCCATTTCATCATCATTTATACTACTTTTGTATATGCTATAGTTTTCTTTCTTTGTAGAAATAAAACGTTCAAGTTGTTCAAGTTGCGCAACCCCTAATGCTGCCTGTAGGTTGGTCATTCTATAATTATACCCAACCTCATTATGAATAAAATTAACAGCGTCATCCTTTGCCTGTGAAGAGAGATATTTAGCTCTTTTCATGATGTCTGAATCCGTGGAAACCATCATCCCTCCTCCACCAGTAGTAATAATTTTGTTACCATTAAAAGAATACACTCCAATATTGGCAATTGTTCCAGCATATCTATCCTTATATCTACCTTTAGTGTAGAAGGTCCCTAATGCCTCCGTAGCATCTTCAATTACTTTGAGGTTATATTTTTCGGCAATATCCATAACAGCTGACATATCTGCCATGTTCCCAAAAACATGCACAACAACCACTGCTTTTATATGTCTTCCGGAAGAATTGTTTATTAGTTTGTTATCTATAAAATCACATTCCGTCTGGCAAAACTCCTTCAATTTCTCCATATCCATGCACAACGAATCATCGCAATCCATAAAAACTGGATATGCATGCAAATATTTAACTGGATTAACAGCGGCTATAAATGTCAGAGTAGGCACTATTACCTCATGATCCGCTTCCACGCCTGATAAGATCAATGCCAAATGCAAACCAGCAGTTCCACTTTGACAAGCAACGGCCGATTCCACGTTCAAATAATCAGCAAATTCCAACTCATATCTGTCTATGTAGGCACCCCCAGTAGACACCCATTCCGCTTCTACTGCATCAGTTAGGTATTTCAGCTCGTTGCCCTTCAGGTTGGGAACGGATAATGGTATGAATTCATCCATAAGATCACTTCCATATCTATTACAGATTATATATGTCCGCTTTATATCGATCCAAATTCTCCTTAAGAAACGTTATCGTCTCGGCTAGTCCCTCTTCTAGAGTGTACTTAGGCGCCCATGCTGTAAGTCCCCTAATCTTTTCATTTGAACCCAGTAACCTATTGACCTCACTTTTTCCCGGCCGAAGTCTTTCCTCGTCACATATTATCCTTGCATTAGGGTTTATCTGATCAATTAATTTCTGGGCAAGCTGACCGACTGATATTTCCAGTTGAGTCGCTATATTAATCTCTTGTCCTATTGTCTTATCAGACCTTGAAATATCAATAAAGCCCTGGGCAGTATCTTTAACATAATTAAAATCTCGTGTTGGAGTAAGCGCCCCCAGCTTTATTTCAGTAATTCCCGCTAATAGCTGGATAATAACTGTTGGAATTACTGCCCTGGCTGATTGACGAGGCCCATAGGTATTAAAGGGACGCACTATAGTGATAGGCAATTCAAAACTTCGATAAAAGCTCTCGGCTAATCTGTCAGCCCCAATTTTAGTGGCTGAATAAGGAGATTGTCCTTGAAATGGGTGTTCCTCATCAATTGGCACATACCGTGCAGTGCCATAAACCTCCGAAGTTGAGGTTACCAGAATTCTTTTAGTATCTAATTCTCTAGCTGCTTGCAGTACATTTAGAGTTCCTTTTATATTAGTATCGACGTAGGAATCAGGCGAATGATAGCTGAAAGGAATTGCAATTAAAGCAGCAAGATGGAAGACCTCATCTACTTCTTTCATAGCTACTCTTACACCATTAGGATCACGGATATCCCCAGCAAATATTTCTATTTCGTCTAACAGCTCTTTAGGGAACGTGTCAAGCCATCCCCAATTATTGAATGAATTATAATACACAAAAGCTTTTACTTTTTCGCCATTTTTTATAAGCTGCTCTACAAGATGACTACCTATGAAACCGTCAGCACCCGTAACCAATATTTTTTTGGACATGTTTCAAACCTCGTCTCCTATGTTTTATTGGCTCCAAGAAAGTTATCCCTAAAAGTGCATCAATAGATGTATTATGCGCATATGAGCTTAACAACCGGCATCTGTCCATCTGTCGTCCACAGGATGATCTTTTAGATAAACAAAACCTCCTGTATCCACACTAATCTGGAGACTGATCTAAACTCTACCCGTAATCCTATCCACGGGCTAAAATTCTGGAACGTTTATTATACTTAAGCACAACCACATTTCAGATCTAAACGAGGATTCATAAAAATTTTAAATTTTATTAAAAAATAGGTAAAAAAGATCCTGGAGACGTTTCCCCAGGTTCATGATTATAACATTAAGCCATGTTCTCTAATTATTATACCATGAAAATGGTCTTAATCTTGTTTTATGTTGTCTTGGCGGTTATTCGGAAATCAATATAATTATATTAAATTTCCGATAATTCATATTCATGACTCAGTTTTAATCTAAATGCTCATTCTGGACTTTCCAAGGAAAATTCTCTTGAATAACCTGTATAATTAACCATATTGCATTTTCAATCATCTCACAAAGCTCAATCTGTACTATCAAGTTTTGTTTTAGGCTTTCGATTGAATCACTTTCTTCTATAGCCTGAAATTTCTGTACAAGTATAGCCAATGCCCCTTGAATATTATGGTATAACAATTGATCTGTATTTATTGCTTTAAAATACACATCGGTCTTTTTCATAGAAACGTATAACTTTTGAACTTTCTTCTCCGACATAGAATCTTCCCATTCCCGATTGTACCGTTTCAATACATTCAAGTGACTCTCAACGTCAACCCGGTATTCTTCTAGGTTCCTAATATAGTCATTTATTTTATTTTCCACTTCATTCCATTCAATAGCGTAAGGTGGAATTTTCTGCATCTCTTCGTAAACGTTAAATTCTTCGATGCAGTATTCTTTTACAACATCGGCTAAGGCTTGTTGGGTAGTTCCTTGGATTTTTGCGCCACCTTCTGTAGCATTGATTATTAATCTATCAGTCGTCGTGATAAACATGTTTTCAAAGATTGTTTTGAATTCTATCCAAATCTTTCGAGTCTTCACCTGGCCTCCATGATATCCTTGAACAAGTAATTCTTCACCCTCTTCATTTAGGGGCTTTTTATCATAAACGGTACCACTGGCATGAGTCCCTTTCTCCCCTTCAGCCAGATCCTGCCCAACCATTACAATAGGCGAGGCCCCAACATGGAGAGCGAATCCAACTGCTAAATGGGCGCAAGAAGCACCCATCCACATATAGTGATCCGGGGACAATCCTAACTTTTCGCCAAGCCATAAATATTCGCGAACGCTAGAACGCATTGGAAGAACTGCCCTGTTCTTGAACTTCTCAACAATTTTGGGGTCAGCAACCAAGGATGACACGAGATATAGACTAGACGGATACTCCTGCTTCTCATAGAAATATTCCCATACGATTTCTCCGCGCTCAACGGTACAAATGAAGTCAGGGGTAATACCATGGTCTAAAAGTTTTTTGGCAATAGTGTCTACTGCAATAATAATTCCTTTTCCTTGGGCTTCTTTTAGCTGACTAATATTCTTATCTAAAGATGGACCCGCCGCCACAATAAAAGCAGGAACTCGGGTAAAAGCACCTTTAAGTTTAGCCACATCCACATTATCAAACATCCATTTAATATTGTTTAGATTATTAATGAGTCCAATGAGAGAATCATGTATTGAATTACCAACATTAAAATATTTATTTTCAATAGCCATTCTTATTTCAATAATATAATCTTTTACAGAACCGCCATCATGTTTCCGATAATAAGAGTTAAAATAAAATGCTACATTTCGTAACAAATAAAAAAACTTACTTGAAAAAAGAAGTTTAAAAAGGTTTGTTAGCTTGTCAGGTTTTTCCGTCACAATAATATAATTTGTATTATCTAGTATCTTAAATCTTTCGTAAGACAACGCGTACTGTAAAAAGTACGGATTAGGTTCGATAATCACAAAAAGTGATTCCTTGTGGGCTTGGCTTGCTACTTTTTGAATTTCTTCTAAAGAGCCAATTCCAAATAAAAATATAAGTTGTTTCAAATTAGGTTTAGGTAGTTTTGTTTCATCGATTATCGGTTCAAGGATAAAAGGTTTGTCGTCTTTACCACAAAAAATCTTTACTCCGTCTACGTCCGTGCCTACATAGTAGAAAGGGGCTTCTCCCGCCTCCATATCCGCAATGAAATCCGGAACTCCTCGTTGGCTAATGACCGCAAGATTTTCTCCAAAAAGGTCCACTACGTCCCTTCACCTCCTCGATATTAATGATTGGGAATTTGCAAAATGCCCTCTCTATAGAGAGCATTTTGCAAATATTTAGTAAGAATATTATTGTAAGAGTTGAAGAACTCCTTGAGGTTGTTGATTAGCTTGTGCCAACATAGCAGTAGCCGCTTGTGAAAGGATGTTGTTCTTTTGGAAATTCATCATTTCTTTGGCCATGTCAACGTCACGAACACGGGACTCAGCAGCTGTTAAGTTTTCACTGGAGGTGCCAAGGTTGTTAATGGTATGTTCTAAACGGTTTTGGATAGCTCCCATTTTAGATCTCTCTCCAGATACGAGCTCAATAGCATTGTTGATGCTAGTAACAGCAGCAGTGGCATTCAAGGAAGTCGACATATCTAAAGCATCACCAGAAGCATCGTCACGTACGCCAATAGCTGTAGCTTTCATATCATTAAGGCCGACAAGAATGTTTTGACCACTATTTGCACCTATTTGCATAGACAGCGAATCGGCGGAATCAGTAACTTCAGCTTCGTATTTACGGAAGCTTATAGTAATACTTTCTCCAACTTTCAAGTTTTCTAGCCCAGATACATCAAAGGAGCCTCCTCCGAACGCCAAAGCCGAAAGAGCAGCACCAGTGATATCACCACTTGATATGCCAAGTGCATTTGGATCACCAACAGTATAGTTACTTCCACTAATTCCAGTACCTATTTTAGTACGGGTAATAACAATCGTACCAGTAGCAGTAATTGTACTAGTAATCGATGCAGAACTCAAAGTAACAGTGACATCAGCTTGAGTATTAAGTTGAACTGTAACTGTACCTTTAATCTCATCACGGAGTCCAGTTTTGCTACCATCAAGAAGCTTCTGGGTATTGAACTCGGTTGTATTAGCAATACGGTCGATTTCATCCGTTAGAGCATTTACTTCTTTTTGGATTTCATCACGGTCAGAAGTAGTATTAGTGTCATTGGAAGCCTGAACTGCTAACTCACGCATACGTTGGAGAATGCTGTGAGTTTCATTGAGAGCACCTTCAGCAGTTTGAATGAGTGAAATTGAGTCTTGGGCATTACGTGTAGCTTGGTCTAAGCCACGAATTTGGCCACGCATTTTTTCGGAGATTGCTAAACCTGCTGCATCGTCACCAGCACGGTTGATGCGAAGACCTGAAGACAATTTCTCTAAAGACTTTGAGGTTGCATTATTGTTGGAGCTCAATTGACGATAGGTATTGAGGGAAGCCATGTTGTGATTAATAATCATTATATATTCCTCCTTGATTTTGATGCCAGGCATCCGTGCCCGTGCATTTTTCTTTGCTGGTAGTAGGACACCCTGCCCTCCGGCCGGTTGAGCTGAAGAAATTCCTACTACACAGGCTTACTTATTTATCGTAGGTTTCCGATTGATGTCTTAGGACAAATAACCACCGATTATGACATCTATAATTCATCCTAGTCGTTTATTCTTTGAATTGCTCTGGTTTACATCTTCTTTTCTGAAAGAAGATAAAAATATGTGAAAAAGACTGGGTGCTGACTCTAACTTAAGCATTGTAATAAAAAAGAAGTAAGTTGCACAGCGCACCTTACTTCTTTATTTTCAATACCTTCAACATATCCAGCTCCGATAGATCATTAGTTACGGCAGCCTGTTTGTTTTCTGCCGCAATAGCATCGAATATCTCACCCCGGTAAATCTTAATTTCTTTTGGTGCCTCAATGGTTATACGGATGTTATCCCCTTTGACACCGACCACCGTCACCACAATGTTGTCACCGATTACAATTCGCTCGCCAATTTTTCGGGTAAGTGCCAACATATTATTTTCCCCCTTTGCCGGCGTCTTTCGGCAAGCCGTCAGGAAATAATTTATACCGGATCGAATACTCCGGTTTGTCTAAGATGACCTGCTTACCAGTACGATTGAGGACATTCATCACTAAAGGCGCTAATAAGTTCACCGTCATATCCGCCAGTTTTTCCTTCACTGTAGCAATCAGAAACACCTTAGGTGGATTTTCATTAGAGAGACCCAGCTCTTCAGCAACGTCATCCTCCAGAACAAATTCATAGTCTTTTATAAAGGCAAAAGGATCAGCCAATAAGAAGGTCAAATTAGCTTCCGTTGTAGACTGGAGATAAGAAAAAGGACTTTCTTCGCCGAGTGGTATATAGGCGAATTCCTTTTCGTTCGGAAAACCGGGAATTCCATGGAGGAATTTGAACAGTTGCTCTTCTGCCACCTCCAGCTCTCCGAATCTTGTTGACTGTATTTCCATAGTATTTCCTCCTTAGGAGAGTTTATCCAATTTCAAAGGCCCCTGCTCTTAAAAGTGGGGCACGTCAGATTCTGGAGTAGAAAGGCACACCCTCTCAGAAATCTAAATGGTCAGCTTTAGCTAAACGAGTTCATCGGGTAACTTATCCAACATCTATTTAAACCTTTACATCCACAGTTGATATCTCAATACTTGGATATTGAGTGACCTGAATATCGACGCTCCCACGTCGATAATCCTGTTTGACTGTGCCATGGTTTAGGTTTAGATCTACTTTTCCTTCGGTGGTATTGAATTTAACCGGATTTGCTTGATAATGAATGTCAGGCGAAGCGATATATGCGTAAGTAATATCGGGAACTTCGGAAACTGTGGAGTTGGCCGCTATGTCAGCGATCGCATTTGACTTGCTCTGAATCCGAGCTAACTGGTTCCCTTCCTGGACAATCCGGCCGATAGTATTCATCACAGTTTGCTTACCTTTAGCAGCAATATCCCGAGCAAAATCGGTATTGTTCTTAATGCCAATTGAGTAACGACAGGGATACTGATCGATCGTCAGTTTTCCTTGCGGTTGACTGATCTCCACTGTTGCCGCAGTGGTCTCCAGCTGCACCTTTGGTAAAGTAGTTCGTAGATTCATCTGGGCATTATTGATGTTATAATTCAGACGAATGGGCTGAGTGGAAATATTGATTCGGAGCATGGAAGCGACTCCTTCCGCTACATACTATTATTTATAGGAAATCCGCCAAAGACATCGGCATTATTCTAGCACCGATTTGAAGCGCTGTTTTGTATACATTTTCAGCGTTTTTATAATCAACAATAGCTTTAGCTACATCCACAGAATCATTAGTTGCCTGATCCCCTTCGATGATAGTATTGCTGCTATCCAGCATATTTTTAGCCATCTCGTAAATTGACATTCGAGCTCCTAATGACGAATGAGACAGCAACATTTGGTCACGATCATCCTCTATCAGTGCTAAACCAGTGTCAGAAAGCCATTCCTGATCTGCCACAGTTCCAGCCCTTAGGTGATTTTTAACATCAATTAGGTCATTTAGGATTTTTAGACCTGGTCCAAAAACATCCGTGCCAGTAAGATTTATGCTATCCTGTCTGGGAGTAGCCTCCCCCGGGTGAGTTGGCATGGAAATCTTTTCATTATCTCCATTATAGGTGATAGTATCGCCATTACGAGTAAATGGAGCAGTTTTATCACTCTGTCCGCCAAAAATGTAGCGCCCCCCTATTTGGGAGTTACCAATACTAATCATCTGGTTGATGAGATTATCGACAGTTTCTCCAATTGTCTGGATGGCAGAAGTGGGATTAGTACCATTGCTGGCCTGGATTACCTGCTCCTTGATATTAATCATAATCTTACTCAAGTCCTGCATATTATCGTCTGCGGTTTCCATCCAACTTATAGCATCTTTGGCATTCTGAGTATACTGATTATTCAACTCCATACTTGTACTAAAACGCAAGCTCCGCCCCACTTTTATTGGATCATCCGAGGGGGCATGAAGAGCCTTGCCATCCGCTAATTGCATTTGAATCTTGCTTGATTTTTCTAGGGATTTATTAAGGCTGCTCAAAAAGTTGTAACTCATCATACTATTAGTGATTCTCATATTAGATCTCCTCCTATCGGCCTACAATGCCAGTACTGTTGATTAATTTGTCCAGCATTTCATCCATGGCCGTTAATACTCTAGCGGATGCATTATAGCCTTTTTGAAATCTAATCATATCAGTCATCTCTTCATCCATATTTACCCCCGAGGTAGATGCTCTGAGATTTGTAAGCTGGTCAACTACAGTTTTCTGATTGGTATTCAGTCGCTGGGCGTCTTGAGATTGTACCCCTAAAGTACCAATCATCGCTTGATAAAACGAATCTAAAGAAACGTTACCAAGCGTAGATGAAGGTTTAGTTTTTAAGCAATTTCCAAGCAAAATGGCATTATCACCACTTGCATTGTTGTTACCAGTTGACAAGGTAAAATCATAAGTATCCGTAGCAGTAGGAGCTGGAGTGGGAGTAGTATCGACTGCAATATTAATACTCATACCCAGGACAGTAAAGGAACCCGAAGGAGCAGCAGTATAGGTAGTACCATCATCAATAGAATATTCGACATTACCTGACGAATCGACCCGGACCTTTACATCCTGCGGTGTAGCCCCGCCAGTATAAGTACCAGTAGCGGAAACCGTTGCTTTACCGGTATTTCCTTCATCAGCTGTAACCGCACTCACCAGCGAAAATGTGGTTTTAGCCGCTATTATTGCCAGTCCGCTGGTCGAATCAGTTATATCCGTGTTTACCTGTAAGGCATTAATCCAACCGCCCGTTGGTGTTACCAGTGTATAATCTGTATTCCCGGCAGCATTCCCATCACCAAAAAAGTTACGCCCATTAGTATTGTCAGTACCATAACCACTCCGATGCACAGCGTTAAAATCTTGCAATAAAAATTGGCTAACCTTTTCAAGGTTGTTCATATACCCTTTAATACCCTTTGTAGACGAATCTCGGGAATCAAGTAACGCCTTTAATTCACCTTTACCATCAGCAAAATTCACCACGTTCCCAGTATTGACAAACACAACGTTTGTTACGTCATAACTAAGATTGTCAGGGGGTGTATTTTTAGCAGTAGTCTCAGTACTCAACTTGTTACAGTAGCCTTTGGCATCTACAAGGGTCAAGCCACTGGTCTGAATCGTATACCTTCCCGTACTGTCTTCCTTAACTGAAACGTCCACCAGCTTTGACAATTCATCGACAAGCAAATCCCTGCTGTCACGCAAATCATTAGCATTGTTAGTACCACTGAATTCAGTGAAGTAGATCTGCTCGTTAAGTTTATTGATACTTTCAGAAATCTGATTGATCTTGTTAACAGTGGCAACAACTTCAGTGTTAACATTCGCCGCCGTGTCTCTCAGCTGCTCGGCAGCATGCTGTACTGCGTTAACAAGCGCTACACCCTGTTGCGCGACCGCAGTACGCGCGCTGGAATCAGAAGCATCAGTCGAGAGTGTTTGCCAAGACGTCCAGAACCGGTTAAGCACAGTTTGAATACCAGTTTCAGAAGGCTCAGTAAATACCCCTTCCATTTTAGTCAAGGCAGCACTGCTTGTTTGACTGTAACTAAGGGAGGATGATTCCTTCCACAATTGTTCATCTGTAAACCTGTCCCTCGCCCTGGTAATGGAGGCTACAGTAACTCCGCTTCCTGAATAGTTTTTATTTCGTCCATAAACCTCCCCCGATGGAGACGCCGTTACTAAGTTGACCCTTTGCCGGGAGTAACCGTCCGTACCTGCATTTGCAATATTATGCCCTACCGTCTCAAGCGAAGCCTGATTAGCATATAAACTTCGGGACAATATATTTAAACCGCCAAACGTGGAACCCATGTCTTAAATCCTCCAATCCATAAGATGCAGTTTTTTGTTTTCTTCTTTTTCCTTCTGACCGGGATACGTATAGGTATTACTCGCTTGGTGCGTCAATAGCCCTACTGTATAATCGACAATTTTCATGGCCTGTTGGAGAAGCTGAGAGTTGGTCTCATGGACTTCTTTCAATCGTATGACAACTTGGTCCAGACCAAGACGCACTTCTTCTAAAGCGGGGAAATGTTCCGCTAATTCAGCCAAAGTTAGGTCTTCGGGAGGTTTCCCCAGTTCACATCCGATTTGTTCTGCCCACATGAGACGCTCTTTTTCCATGCGATTAACTTGGATTATGAACATTTCTTCCTGAGCTGTTATTAATTCAATCTCTTGAATTTCATTTTTAATCAGAGCTTTTTGTTTCTTCTCTTCCAGGGTAAGAAGTTTATTATATAATTCAGCTTGTTCGCTTAGGTTGACTTTTAAGTTTTGAAGTGCTTCAGACACGGAAATCTCCCCCTCTAAAAGTAAGCTGGTCTAGTAGAATGAAAGAAGCAAGGTCGGAAGCAACTTGCATTCCCAAACTATTCTTTCGGATATATCTCTAATAACTTATCGGCTATTCTTTGTCCATCTATTTTAAATTCTCCTCGTTCGATCTGTTCAGTAAGCGCTCTTACACGTTCCTCGCGGATAGAGGGAATTTCTTTGGCTTTCTGAAGTAAGGCCTGATACACTTGCGCTTTATCAGATACCGCTATTTTATCCGCCTCAGAAACTGCCGTTTTATTTTCAGCTTGTTTCAAACGACTAACCCCTTGAATACTGCCAACTGGAGACATTGATGTCCCGTTTATTTTCATATCATTCACTCCAAAATACATAGTCTTATTTTCTATATCGTAGATAACCTGTTAAAACTAAAGAGAAATTTTTTAAACTCTATGGTATATTTTCACAGGAAAGCAAGAATTATAGCTGGTGCACTGCTTTTCTTGTATAATAACTATTATGTAAAACCTGAATGCCACAGGCGGAAAACCCAAGCAACACTTAGCCCCGACCATGACTTGAAAGGATGTTCGGGATTAGAAAATAAAAGGAGCTAAAGTTCATCACTGATTTTGACGATAAAATAAAGTAGACGGAAAAAATTTTATACACTATTATACATATCCGTTTCTTCAACACTTATATAAAAAAGCAAGGGAGGTACGTCACAATCCCTTATTAATCCATTTATACTCAAGAGCATAAGGGATGCGGCAAAAGCAACATGGATTTATCGACTATCATTGGTATTATCGTTGGATTCGGTTTCCTTATCACTGGTTATATTTTAGAAGGGGGAACCGTCAGTTCCCTGGGGGGATTATCTGCTGCACTGATCGTTTTTGGCGGAACTGCTGGAGCGGTTTTGATCAGTTTTCCACTCTCCGACCTCAAGAACCTTCCTAAATGGTTTAAGCTTGCGTTTACCTCCCAGTCCTTCGGCACCGCCGAAGCTTATGAGACCCTCATAAGATTTGCAGAAAAGGCACGGCGCGAAGGGCTGCTCAGCCTGGAACAAGAGCTTGAATCAGTGACAGATCGCTTTACTTACCAAGGAATGCAACTCGTCATTGACGGTACGGATCCTGAAATCACTAAGGAGATCCTGGAGTCCAATATCGCTGTCCTTGAGAAACGCCATAAGGTTGGGATTGCCGTTTTCGAGGCGGCTGGCGGGTATAGTCCGACCATGGGAATTGTCGGGACAGTTATGGGCCTCGTCATGGTGTTAGGAAACCTTTCAGACCCTGAAGCACTTTCACATTCTATCGCCGCTGCTTTTATAGCCACCCTCTATGGAGTAGCATCAGCAAACCTCCTTTGGCTTCCCATCGCGACAAAACTTAAAATGAAGGACAAAGCAGAAGTGTCGGCTATGGAGATGGTACTAGACGGAATCCTCTCCATCCAAGCAGGCGAAAATCCCTCTATCCTTAAGGAAAAACTAAAAACACACGTAGGCTCTGTGCTTCTCTCCGAAGATAAAAATCGAGAAGGTGTTGCCGAACTTGGCAATGCATCTGTAAGTGAAAGCCGATGAGTAGGAAACGCGAGCATGAAGCCGAAAAAGAGAATAGCGAACGTTGGCTACTGACCTATGCTGACCTAATTACGTTGCTAATGATTTTCTTTGTTGTACTTTATTCTATGAGTAAAGTAGACGCCGATAAATTCCAAGCCGTTGCGGAATCCCTTAACAAGGCACTTTCTGGAGGAGTCCCTGCAAAAATGGAGATGGCTGCAAGCCCATCCGGACCATCTCTTATTCAAACCGGTACCCCCTCCGCTACTACCACTGTCCCTGGCAAGGATAAGGATCCCAGCAAAACGACTGACACTGATCAGGCGGCAGCTAATGTTGGTCAGGGGAATACCGACGCTGAAAACTTGAGCATTGAAGCAATTAAAGCCAAGCTTGATAAGTTTGCCCTTGATAACGGAATTCAGTCAAAGCTAATCTCTTCCATGGAAGAACGGGGTCTGGTGGTCAGTATCCAAGAAACGCTGCTTTTCGGAAGTGGTTCAGCCGATATAACCGACCGAGCTCGAGAAATCCTTAAAAGCATCTCTACCGTCCTCGGTTCGGCATCTAACCAAATAAGGGTTGAAGGGCATACTGACAATCTACCCATTCAAACCGCAAAGTTCCCCAGCAATTGGGAACTCTCCGTCATCCGCTCCACTAACGTCGTGCAAATTTTACAGTCAGCTGGGATTACCCCCAGCCGGCTCTCCGCAGCCGGTTACGGAGAATATCGGCCTATTGCTTCAAATGACACTATCGCCGGACAAGGCAGAAACCGGCGGATTGACCTGATCATTCTGCGCTCCAAATATGATGTGACCGAGCCTACTAACCAAACTCCTGTTCCTGGCTCACTAGCCCCTGTCCTAACCCCTTAGAAAGCAAGTGTGCGTACCGCTTGGTACATTATTTCTGTTGCCAAGTAAATCTGTTCAGATTTTACGAGTGCAATCGTGTCTTCAGGGGTATGATTTTTGTACAGCCATTCCTGCGCTAGGAGCGTCGCCGCTGGAATACCCTGTAAAGCAAAACTGACAGAGTCACTATTATGACCCGCTCTGGGGGTTAATTGGGCGCTGGCGCCACATTTAGCTGCAGCTTGTTGAATGGCATTTACGGCCGGATTTTTCCCGTCCCCCCAGAGTGCAAAGTTTCCAACCATTCCATTTCCTACGGAGTCAGCATTTAGAACCGCGTGTATCTGGTTAAGGGTAAACGAAGGAGATTGGACAAACGCTTGAGACCCTACAAATCCCATCTCTTCAGCACTCCAAAAAGCGATAACAATCGTGCGTTTTGGGACCTCTGCTTCTCGGATGATCCGCCTTATTACATCAAGTATACAGCCTACACCAGAGGCATTGTCATTGGCTCCAGGGTAGACTCGCTCTTCGAAAACCCCCAGGTGGTCGTAATGTGCTGAAAGAAGAATAATTTCCTGTGTTTGTTCCCCCATTAACCCCCCTAATAGGTTGATACTTGGAAATCTAAGATTTCGATTTTCCCCAGATTTAAAAGTTAGCCGACCATTAACCCTAGTTTCCACCACTGGGGGAATCGTAAACGCTTGAATAAAGCCCGTATTTGGGTCCCCCATCGGGCGTAAGCCCAGCATACTCAATTGAGAGGCTAAATACTCAGCAGCTTTCGCCTCTCCCACAGATCCCGCTTTACGCCCTTGCATCTCAGGGGCGGTTAAAGCGTAGATATCATCCATGGCCGTGCGATTTAGGATTTCATAATTGATCTTATTATTTGATTTAATCTCAGGGGGCAACAAGAGTTCAATTGGCGGACGCCCCAACCTTGTCTTTATAGCCTCTCCAAAACGAGTCGGCAAAAAACTCCATGGTAACATAATTGCTCCAAGACCAAGTATTGTTTTTAAAAAAGCTCTGCGCGTCTGCATGATTAATCCTTTCTAAGAGGAGAATGACTATGTCTATACGTATCAATTCACCACATCAAACCCTGACTCCTAATCTCGATTCTCAGAGTTCCTTGGAGCGTAACAGCGATTTTAGCGGTATCTTAACCCAGACTCAAAAAATCCAGAGCGTGGAACTCCAAACCTTTCTCGAGCGCCTGGGGGTTCAAGGAAAAAAATTAGCTCAATCCCTCTCAATCGGTGACCTTAAAGACTTTCGTGATATGGTTAAATCCTTCCTGCGATCAACCTTTGGGCAAAGCCGCAAAATGCAGGAAGATACATCTTGGGATTATCAAGGTCGGCCTAAGGTCATGGCCCGTATCGGAAAAATCGATGAAGCGTTGGATGAGCTCGGAAAACAGCTTCTGGATGAGCAAGCCAAACCTCTCGAAATTTTAACCAAGATTGACGAGATTCGCGGATTGATCGTCGATCTTTTTGCCTAAGGGGTTGTTACTCTTTACTATTCGCTCAAAAACCCTAAATCTCTTCTTTTCAATATAAGAAAGCCTTAATATACTAGTTAGGAAAGAGGTGTAACCCTTGTCCACATCAATATCCAATACTTACGAAGACTTTGTTAAAGGGTTCCACCCCAAGAGTGGCTTAGATCTTAAGTTTTATAAGCAAAACCAAATGCAGCGGAGAATTCTTAGCTTTATGAATTCCCACGGACATCCGACCTATCCGGAGTTTTTGAAAGCACTCAATGTCGACCCGGTATTATATGACGCCTTCTTTAAACATTTAACCATTAACGTCTCTCAATTCTTCCGAGATGCGACTCAATGGAAAACACTTCGAGAAACGATATTCCCTTTACTCCTTCAAAATAAAACGCCTTTGAAACTTTGGAGCGCGGGATGTTCCAGCGGCCAGGAGCCTTACTCACTAGCCATGACAATGATGGAATATTTCGCGATGGCCAAGTTTAGCATACTGGGTACAGATATTGATGTCAATGTACTGCGTCAAGCCAAAGAGGGCCTTTATAAACAAAATGATTTTGCGAGCACTCCGCCAGAATTCCTGCAAAAGTATTTTACCCCATCTGACAACGGGCATCAAATTAAAGATTCAGTCAAGCGGCAAGTCAGTTTTCAACCTCAAAACCTGTTAACCGATCGTTTCCAAACTGGCTTCGATTTTATAGCCTGTCGCAATGTCGTCATTTACTTTACTGAAGAAGCCAAAGAGATGCTTTATAAAAAATTCACAGATTCCCTGCGCCCTGGTGGAATTCTCTTCACAGGCAGCACCGAACATCTCTTCGGACTAAATCATCTTGGCCTTAAACCCGTATCTTCTTTCTTTTACCAAAAACAATAACTTGAACAAGGAAAGGTTCTTGATCCATCAATTAGGGGCTCTGACTCATTTATTAAATGAATCAGAGCCCCTTTAAGTACTTCACATAAAAGACGTAGGACATTCTCTCTCAAACTGTTGTACAAATTCTTTCAGTGGATAAGTAACCCCTTTACCATTAAACTCCAATGATACCTGCTGGGCATTCGGGTTAAAACCGATGAACTTCATTCCGAGTAGTTTGGCCATTTTAGATAATTCAATCCGCGTACCTCGTCCGAAATCCTGAAAATGCATCCAACACACGCCCCTTTTTCTTGTCTTGTCATCGACTCCAAAAAAATAATGGGTATCTCATTTGGAACGCTTAGAATTTCTATCAAGTGGAAGGAAATATCGAAGTTATTCTATTAACTCTAGATTAACATATCCTATTCAGGATATCCATTCAACTCTCTAAATCTAATATATGATTTTTTAATACTGTCTTAACAATCATTAGGTTTGTCCCCATAATCCCAAGACACTCATTCCAGCCAGTATCAGCAAACATCCAAGAATTTTTGGCAACGTCAGAACTTCATGAAGAAAAAAAGTTCCGTAGAGAATTGCAATCACATACCCCAAGGAAACAAGCGGGTATGCATAGCTTAGCTCCCAGCGTGAGATCACAACCAGCCAAAGAACAGAACTTACACCAAAACAAGCAAACCCAAGAAATATTGCAGGAGTTAATATAATTGATCCCAATTGTCTCCAAATTCCAGTAACCGATACTCTCCCATACTCAACCATACCCAGACGAAACAAAAACTGCCCCGTAGCCCCTAATAAGATGGAAAACAAAGCAACAGCTAAGGGACGCACTTCAGAAATTAAAGACATTAAATCAAAACTCCTTGAAATTTAAACTCTGGAACCTAAAGTAGATATTAATTAAGTTTTCTCAATCTGACATTTATTTATACTCTAAATAAAAGCCTATATAATGATTTGTATTCATTTCCAAATCAATATATAGCCCCAATGAAAATATTTTGAAATATGCGAACTATTATGGTATATTTTTCTATAATGTGAAAACTTTCATAACATTATGATTTTAGAGAGAAAAGGGAGGATAAACACTATGACAGTCCGAGCTGAATTACAAGAACTTGTGGAGAAAATGAATGCCAATCCCGAGCATATTGCTTCTGAAAAAGACCGTATCTTCCAAATAAATCTAGAGGAAAGCGGTGAATTACAAATAGTCTTTAAAGCTGGTCAAGTGCAAATGGTTGAAGGACCTGCTCCAGACCCAGAAGTTATCCTCATTATGAACGAAAAGAACTTCTCGAAATTGTTAAAAGATAAGTTGAATACTACAATGGCATTTATGACTGGTGGGTTAAAGGTTGAAGGCAAATTAGGTTTGGCCTTAAAACTCCAAGAAATCGTTAAACTATATCAGTAAAGAAGCTTTGCCTTTATTAACGAATTAATGAATGAATGTTCACCCATAAAGATATTTAATAGTGTATTGATCAAAACGGATAAGTTGGCAAGATTCTTCCTATATAAATAGCCTCCCTTGATCAAATAAGGGAGGCTAGACTATCTTACAAAGTTATTTAAATACTTTAAATTTAGAAGACTACACTCCGTGACACTAATTCATGGACAACTTGTTAATCGATTTAGCCAATTCGGCCAGTTGTTCTTTGTTTTATTGCAAAATAAAGCTTATGGGAAACGGCTATGCATTATTATGCAACAACCAGTTTCCCATAAGCATTGCGAAGTCAACCTATAAGCCGAGTTCTGTCCCTCCTTACGGAGGTGATGATCATCTATCTCGAACCGCCGTTACCGACGGCCTCTAGCGACCTTACCCGGGAACAAAAACGGGCCGTTCATAGTTCCCCTATTCAGTCTTGCTCCAGGTGGGGTTTACATGGCCAGCCAGTCACCTGACTGCCGGTGAGCTCTTACCTCGCCTTTCCACCCTTACCTACTCGGCGGACAGTCGTCAGAGACAACTGACCTCCGCTATCGGCGGTATCTCTCTGTTGCACTTTCCTTGGGGTTCCCCCCACTGGGCGTTACCCAGCACCTTGCCCTATGGAGCTCGGACTTTCCTCAGAGGCGACCTTTCGGTCCATACCCCCGCGATCATCTGGTTGGCTTCGCTTAGTTATCTTACTAAATAAATAGGTTTTGGTCAAATGGATAGTATTGGTTAATTCACTTTGTGTTTCTTTTCTGCCATTTCTTCAATTTCATCATCAATGTCCATCAGTTCGGTTAACCATTTAGCACGATTAGGATAATCCTCTTGAATGTTGGTTAAAACCTTTTCACGTTGAAGCCGCAGAATTTCAGTTCGATTCATCATTACACATTTCTCCTTTCAAATACTTGTATCGAAGGATCAATAAATCTTCTTAATAGGGCCTGAGTATTTCTTTAGAACAACTCTATTGTTTCTATTATCAGATTATTCCTTACAACCTTATAGTAATATATTTCACAATTGATGTCAAGTGTTAATTATTTCTTTCACAAGCAAAATGCCTTTATATTATTTTCTTAATTAAAATCCCCTATGGAGACGAGATGTCTCTCCATAGGGGATCTCAATTAAAGCCAGGGCGAGCGATTAACAGAGCTTACTCGAATCTCAATTCCCTGAAGGGATTTTTCTGACGACAAATAGTCATATATTGATCTAAGCATGGGTGCCTCACTCAAGAAATGCCCCAGATCTCCAACAGCCATTCCTCCTTCAAGGGCATCAAGGACGGCATGATGATCAACGTCACCTGTAATGAGCAGGTCAGCGCCCTTAAACAACGCCTTGGGTACGAATCGTCCCCCACTGCCATTAACGATAGCTACTTTCCTTACTTCCCTCTCTAAGGATCCAGCCAAGCGAACTCCGGTTAGTTCATAGGCCTGGGAATAGACTCCTGACTCTTTCAATTTATCCAAAAAGTTCTGCCATAAAACTCCTAACTTTTGGGGACGTGTTAGATATCCGCTTACTCCATACCCGCGTTCCTCACTATTACGGCTTGGATTAACATCATACACCCGCTCCAAAGGCTCCATCTTTTCCAACCCAATTAATTCGCCAAGGACTCGACTCGGAGAAACTACAGACTGATCTAAATTCGTGTGCGCAGCATAATATCCGATCTCATGTTGTAAAAGACGGAGAGGGACTTGAGCCGCAGCGTTATCTGCCCTTAGATTTTTCAGGGGCCGAAAAATAACGGGGTGATGTGCCACGATGAGCTGGGCATTAAAAGCTTTTGCTTCTTCGACCACTTCCAAAGTCCCGTCTAAGGTAATAAGGATGCGTTCGATAGTTTTTGAACCGCTTCCGACAAGTAATCCGACATTGTCCCACTCCTCAGCCCAGGATTTTGGAGCTATCTTTTCTATTAACTGAGCAACTAATCCAACTGTTACCGCCATTGACGCAATCCCTCCACTAAAGCCAGTGTAAGTGAAACTTCACGAATTTTTTCCACAATCTCCGGGCTTTTTGATTTTTCCATCTGCTTCAACTGCCTCGACAATCTGCCTCTGTACTCCTCAAACAGCTTGTTCAAGAGATTCGTGTGCTCTCCCAAGACCAGAGGCCCAAAATGCCATACAAGCCTGTGTACTAAGCTTTTAAACTCCGCCTCCGGCATCTGTTCATCTCTCTCAACTATAACTGGATGCAAACGATCACACCATACATGTTCGATCTCGATCAGTTCCGTCATTTTCCATCCTGCTTCCGTAGAAAAAGCCATCACGACATAGATTCGATCCTCTTCTTCCACCAACAACTCTGCCTTCAGACGCCACCCTTTATCCAGCAACGTCAAACGAACAGCGCCTTCCGCTCCCTGCGGTTGCACGATGAGATCGGTAACACCCGTCAAAATGTCCGGCCGCGCCGAAAAAATCTCCAACATAGTTCTTCCGCCCATCCCCGCAAGGGTCAAAACATTGACTTCTCCGACCTCGAGGGGCATCAATCCATCGCCAAACCTCACATCAATGACGTTTTCTAATTTCCGGGCTTTGACCGCTGCCAAGGCGGATTGATACGGTCCTTCATGGACATCTATAGCTACTGCCTTTGCTATTTTCTGATCCTCATAGAGAGAAATTGGCAAATAAGCATGATCCGTCCCTATATCCCCGAGATTTGCTCCCTCTGGAACAAACGATGCCACGGTTTGAAGCCGTGGACCTAAACTAACTGACACTGTCATTTTTTCACCTCATATAGAAAACTTGGCTACGCCAGTCCTTGTGAAAACTATCATGTATATTATTATGCCCAAAAAGCAAGCTCATGTTTCCACATTATATCATTCTATCGGATAAAGTGCTTGTGGACAATGAAAAAAGGCGGGTCGAGACCGAACGTTGAGCATCCGAGTCAACTAAGATCTCAATCAGGTAAGGACGATAGGCACTAAACGCACGTGTTAAGGCATCAGTGATCTGCTCAGGTTTTTCTACCAATTCTGCCTCTACACCCATTCCTTTAGCTGCAGTTGCAAACTCCAGCTCCTTTCTAAAAACAACGATCACTACCGGAATATCATGTTTAACGGCTGTTGCAAGCCCCTCAAGAGACATACCTAAACTTGCATCCCCTAATAAATTCACGACTTGGCGTTGCGGATAAGCCAACTGAGCACCCATTGCCGCACCTAGACTCCACCCCATGGCACCAGCGCGATCAATTAAAAACGTACGCGGTTCATGTGCATCGTATAATTGAGAGGCCCAAATTCGGCCTAATCCCCAGTCCAAAGTCACAATCGCATCTGGCCGAATCCCTTTTCTGACCTCTGTAATCATCTGCTGCGATTTGAGGGGACTACTCTCAGATTCCGCTTGACGAGCTAAGTTAGTTTTTTCTATCCGAAGAGATTCAATTCTTTTTAAAGCCTCTGTATTAGGTTTATACTCGCGACTGCGGATAAGATTGTGTAACTTTAGGATGAAATTCTTTACATCTGAAGCAATAACCAATTCATCGGGAATATGGTGAGAGAACAAGATCTCTTCTTCAGTGATATTAATGTGAATTATCTTACTGCCCTCTTTAAAAAAATTTCTTCCTCCCGTGCTTCGACTGTCAAACCACTCACCTAGATTTACGATAAGATCTGATTCATAAATGGTTTTATTTCCAAGCTGAGTTTGGCACACTGGTCCTGCGATCCCCGCATAGAGGTGGTGATAATTAGGAAAACCATCTTTCCCCATAAGAGAGGAAACTATGGGGATCTGAAGTAATTGAGCCAGGCCTATAAGTTCGTCGCTTACATTCCCCGCAACTCTTCCTCCGACTAGAAGAACAGGCCTTTCTGCTTTCTCAATCATGGTGAACACTTCTTCCAGTTGACTGTCGCTCACTTTTACTAGGTCAATATGTTCTCCCTTTTCTTCTTTCAAATAATCTTCGAGGTTAATCTTGAGTAACCCCTTTTGTACATTGACAGGAATATCTATTAAGACCGGTCCCTTCCTACCCTGGGTCGCTAATCTCCAGGCCTCACTCATCACCTTGGGTAAGTCCTCCGTCTTAGTGACTAGATAGATAGCCTTAGTAATTACACGAGCCATTTCTACTATCGGTGCCTCTTGAAAAGCATCTTTTCCTATTAGGTTTGTGGTTACTTGACCCGTAAAGACGATTAATGGAATAGAATCTCCGTGTGCACTATTAAGACCTGTCAGGAAATTAGTTGTTCCTCCGCCAGATGTGAGCGCGCAAATCCCTACTTTTCCCGTCGACCTAGCATAGCCTTCCGCCATAAATATTGCGGTTTGCCCCTGATGAACATTAATTGCTCGCATGTGTTCTTGTTCCAGTACTGCATCGTAAAAGGGAAGAATAGCCGCTCCAGGAATGCCAAAGACATGGGCTACTTCCTTTTTCTCTAAAAACTTTACGACGAACTGAGCCCCTGTCATTTCGGCCTCTTTTTCCAACTCGTCTGCAAAATAGTGTTTTACTTTTTCTTCTATTCCCCAAAGCGCCATATCTGTCTCCCCCTTTAAAAATTTTTTAATCCGATCGAAGCTTTTATGATAATACCTTGTAAACAACATTGTTTTAATTAATAAAACAATGTTTTACATAATGGTCAAACCCTTCTTTCGCCTTGATTACTATATGTCTTTAAATTATTCCCAAATTATACTTTTACGTATCGCTCTAGCTCAGTCTTCCAAACAATAAGTACGGTTCTGTTTCATATAACAAAACCATGTTTCATATTGATATTAAAAAGAAACGGCACCTATGCCCTAACTTTTCTTTATGCCAATATTCTATCATATTCCCCCTCTTGCGGGCAATACTTCGTCTTCTTATTCTACATAAAATTGGACTTTGACATCATTCTTAGCTTCGATGACTAAACAAACATCCTCTTCTCTTGGATCGTAATTCACAGCAATAACATCGTCTAAATTAATCCAAAACACCTCATTCTCATTGCTCCATACTGAGACCTTATCATCAGCTACGTCAATATTTCCTACAACTCCAAAATCCATAGTACACTCAATGACAGAAATGATCTCAATACACTTCAGGTTCTTGCCAAACAACTTCTCCCTGAGAAATTTTACGAATTCAATCTTCGAGGATAAGGTTATCATGTCGCTCCTCCAATCATTCCAGTTATTCAGCTTATGTAATAAAAGAACCCAATGACCTCAGTCAATGGGTTTAGCTTTCAGTCTTTATTTTGTAAAATCTATATTGGTGGGCGATACTGGTCTCGAACCAGTGGCCTCATCCGTGTGAAGGATGCGCTCTACCGCTGAGCTAATCGCCCCAGTATTAATGCGCGATGTCCGTAATCGAATGCTCAAGGCAGGTAAATAATTTGTCTTTAACCATTAATTAGGAATACCCACCGTTTCTAGCCTCTGACTTCTGGCTCTGAAATGGTGGGCCCACTAGGATTCGAACCTAGGACCAACCCGTTATGAGCGGGGGGCTCTACCGCTGAGCTATGGGCCCTAATAACAGCGAAGAAAAATGGCTCCCCGAGTAGGACTCGAACCTACAACCTACCGGTTAACAGCCGGTTGCTCCACCATTGAGCTATCGAGGAATGCTCTTGCACGGGTTATTATACGTAATTCATGCACTATAGTCAAGTCTTAATTTAATTTTTTTTCGAGAAAATCAATTTCCTTGACCAATTTCTGGGATTAATTACAAAAGAGTTTACTCCAAATAATCCTTTAACTTTTTGCTCCGACTGGGATGCCGTAATTTTCGCAAGGCCTTGGCCTCAATTTGACGAATTCGTTCGCGTGTAACTCCGAATTCCTGCCCAACTTCCTCTAGAGTCCTTGTCCGCCCGTCATCAAGTCCAAAGCGCAGTCTAAGCACTTTTTCTTCCCGTGGGGTTAAGGTCTCTAGAACTTCTTCCAATTGCTCTTTTAAAAGAATGAACGAAGCAGCTTCTGCTGGTGCCGGAGCATCTTCATCCGGAATAAAATCTCCCAAATGAGAGTCTTCCTCTTCTCCAATAGGTGTCTCTAAGGAAACCGGTTCTTGGGCAATCTTCATAATTTCGCGTACCCGTTCGACGGGAATATCCATAACCTTAGCGATTTCTTCGGGAGCTGGCTCCCTCCCCAATTCCTGCAAGAGTTGCCTTGAAACTCGAATTAACTTATTTATTGTTTCAACCATATGCACAGGAATTCGGATTGTCCTGGCCTGGTCAGCAATAGCGCGCGTAATCGCTTGGCGAATCCACCAAGTGGCATACGTACTAAACTTAAAGCCTTTAACATAGTCAAATTTCTCTACAGCCTTAATTAACCCAAGATTGCCTTCCTGAATCAAATCTAAGAAAAGCATGCCCCGTCCGACATAGCGTTTAGCGATACTCACTACAAGTCGCAAGTTAGCCTCTGCTAATCGGCGCTTAGCTTCCTCGTCACCATCTTCCATACGTTTTGCTAATTCTATTTCTTCATCGGCAGAGAGCAGGGGAACTCGTCCGATTTCCTTTAGATACATGCGAACCGGATCGTCAATTCCTACACCCTCGGGTACAGAAAGATCCACTTCCGCCTCTTCTTCAGCATCATCTTCCGGGTCCTCGACGATATCATCGTCTTCATCAACTTTAACGCTATTTAAGATCTCAAGTTCAACTTCTCCAGGTTCTGGCACCACATCTATTCCCATTCGTCCAAGTTGTTGATAGATATCATCTATTTGATCCGCGGAAAGTTCAATCCCTTGGAGAGAATCCATAATCTCTCTATAAGTTAGAGATCCCTTCTTTTTTCCTTTTTGAATGAGGGCTTGGACGTTATCCATCTTCTGCTTTTCATTCATCTGTCCCCCACCTTCCCTCGGATCATTCTTTTGGGTGCCTATAACCTTACTATTCGCCACGTTTCAACCGCTCTCCTATCTCTTTCAACAGAGCCATAGCCCCTGCCATGTCACCGGATTTTTCTAAAGTTGCCATGCGAGCTTGCAGATCCTCGACCCTTTCTTCTGCTTGAGTAGAAAGAATCCCTTTAATACAGTCATCTAGAAGTCGCTCAGTTTGTGATATATCTAACTCTTCCAGGAGCAAGCTAGCCAACCGGCTTTGAACGTTTTCGTCGCTGTGCACGGGCAATTTGCCCTCCTGATTGAGATAATTAAAGATTTGTTGATGTTCTGGTATCTTCCAAAAGGATTCTCCTAACTTAGCCTTAAGTCTTGGCAAGTGAGAAATATTTTCTATAATCAATCGTAAAAGCAAACGCTCTGTTCGATAGACCCCTAAATAAACTGTTGGTGAAGGGGGCGCTGTATCTTCTTTATAAATAATTTCATCCTTAATATTATCTCTATTTTTTCCAGAACTAACCCGTTTTTGCTGAGAATATTCATGTAATTGCTCTTTTTTAGGTTTTTTCTGTTCCAGTCTGGCTATTTCGCGTTGTACCGCTTCCAAAGTAAGCCCAAGTTCTAAACTTAAGAAACGTTCATACCCTTCTCTTTCAATTGGACTGCCAACTTTTAAGATATCCGGAGCAAGCTTAACTACTAACTCTGCTTTTTCCTGAATGGTCTGAGGCGGTGTTTCCTGAACAATCGTCCGATATTTGAACTCTACGTAAGTCAAAACCTGACTTACGGCTATTTCAAAGTCCTCAACACCATAACGTTTTAAGAATTCATCAGGATCTTTGGCTCCTATTAAAGTTGCCACTTCCAAGCGAATACCCGCATCTCGCAGAATCTCTCCCCCTCTTAAGGCTGCTTGGATTCCAGCCTCATCGGAATCGTAGAGCAGGACAACACGCTGGGTATACCGTCTCAAGAGTTTTGCTTGTTCCCGTGTTAAGGCAGTCCCCAAGGAAGCGACTGCATTAGGATAACCTGATTTCTGGAGCGCTATAACGTCCATATACCCTTCAACTAACAGGGCAAAACCCTTCTCGCGAATTCCTTGATGCGCACGATGCATCCCATAGAGATGGTGCCCCTTATTAAAGAAAGCGGTCTCGGGAGAATTAAGATACTTAGGAAGAGAATCATCCAACACTCGACCGCCGAATCCAATCGTGTGGTTTCGTCGATCAAGAATACTAAAGAGGACGCGGTTGCGGAAACGATCATAGTACCCTCCGCCTTTACCCTGTGTCCCTCTTTCTAAGGCTAGCCCATTTTCCGCCAATTCATGTGCCTGGACTCCTCGTTCCAGCATATAAGTTAATAACCCATCCCACCGGTCAGGAGCATAACCTAAACGAAAGCTTTTCATTGTATCTAGGTCTACCCCACGTTTTTCAAAATAGAGTCTCCCCAGTTCTCCTTCAGGTAAGTTAAGTAAGAGGTCATGAAAATAGCTTGTAGCTAATTCATTGATTTCTTCAAACCGCTGACGACGTCGATTTGCTTCCCGTTCACGCGGAGATAATTCTTTCTCTGGAAGCGACACGCCATATCTAGAGGCTAGATTCTGAATACTCTCAACAAAAGACCAGTTCTCTTTCTTCATAAGAAAAGAAAAGGCATTTCCACCAACATTGCATCCAAAACAATAAAACATTTGTTTCTCAGGGGTTACAGTAAAACTAGGCGTTTTTTCCGCATGAAAAGGACAAAGTCCTAAATAGTTTTTCCCCTTACGCTGCAAGCTGACATATTCAGATATAATCTCTACAATATCCGTGCGCGAACGCACTTCCTCGATAACCTCTTCCGGCATAAATTCTTGTTGAAGTCTATTATCCACGTCTCTAGCGCCTTTCAGTTTTCAGCCACATTTTATATATTTTGTCAACCCTTACTTTATACATTTCTTTCGCCGAAACTTCATAAAATCCTCTTTTTTAGTTCTTCATTCGGTGAATCTGTTTTTAGAAAGGGTAGAATACTCTTTCCTAATTGTATTAATTCTTCTTTTTCTGAGATAATACCTGCTTGCTTCGACAATTATTTGTGTAAGGTGTTCTGCCTGCAATCCCTACCCCCAGAGTAAGAATCGACAGCCTAACCCTTTCGCGCATTTGAAAAGCATGATAATATATAAAGTAGGCTTGACTAGCGCCAAGGCGTTAGTCGTCGGCGGTCGCCTTAGTTGCACTTATGAGCTGGCCATCGATGGCCGAGTGTCCCAGTAGCCAAGGATGGTGAAGGTAAACCTTGACCTTTTAACAGGAACCGTCTAATTACGTTGACGTTCTACAAAATACTGCGGAAGCTCAACATGTGCATTATAAACTTTATGAGAGAGGTGAGTATTCTATGAATAAACGATCATTTAGCACTATCGTTTTGACTATCTTTTGCTTATTACTGGCAGGATCCTTTTTAACAGGGTGCAATACCTCTAAAACACAAGGCGATAAACCCGCGGACAGTGTAACAACTCCTGTTCCTCCAGATACGAACACCCCTGAGCCGGCCAAAAACTCTGTTAAATTGACCCTCTATTTTCCTAACTCAGATGCCACAGGGTTAGTTCCGACGGAACGAACAGTCGAGGTAAAAGAGCAAGAAATTATTAAAGCAATGTTTATAGAGTTAGCCACTCCCCCCACAGGATTGGAAAAACCACTTCCTTCCGGAACCACTCTTCTCGAGGCTACTGTAAGCACGGATGGAATAGCCACTATTAATCTGTCTAAAGAATTTCAAAAGAACTTTGGGGGAGGTTCCTCTGGTGAACAAATGACTATGTACAGTATAGTAAACACTTTAACGACCCTTTCTAATGTTCACAGTGTCCAATTTCTCTTGGATGGCGTCAAACACGATGGAATACTCGGTCACTTGGATACCCGAGATCCAATCAAGCGAAATGAGAGCTTAATAATTAAATAAATCTTAGCAGGCAGTGTCTTTCAATTCGCTCTTTAAACACGAACAAGACTAACATATCTTATATGTCATAGGCTTATTTTACTTCTGTAAGCCAAAACTTATACTTTATTAATGGAATATATTACAAAAGTGGTTGAGATTTTTCACTCAACCACTTTTCCTTTTTATCCAACTGCATAGGGGGAGTCACTTTCGAGGAACAAATAAGTTCTGAAATAAATCAATCGCATAATTATCTGTTAGCCCGGATATATAGTCGACGACCGCAATTGTTTTATTACCGCCTGCCCAAATCAAAAAGTTCTGCGGCAACTTTGAAAAATCATGAGTATAGTATTCATAGAGTGCCTGGATGATATATTGTCCTTTTCGTCGCTCTTCCCGCAAATTCAGGCTGTTATAGACCCTCTCAAACATAAATTGCCGAAATTCCTGCATAGCATGGTTTATCTCCACCGACTGCCTTATCTGATCTTGACCACTTGACGCTTCAATCATATCCACAACCATCGTGGTAATCATGTCACTGGGCTTTACACCAAGACTTCGTTTAACCGTTTCAGGCAAGTCACTTTGGGTAAGCAAGCCCGCCCGCAAGGCATCGTCGTAATCATGACAAAGATAAGCAATCCTGTCTCCAGTTTTTACAATCTGCCCTTCCAGAGTTTTAGGCATACCCACTCCAGTGTGATGTAAGATTCCATCAAGAACAGACTCTGTGAGATTTAAACCAAGCCCCTCTTGGGCTAGTACCGTCAAAATGCGAATCGACTGTTCATTATGCTCGAAATGACCAATAATTCGTCTCAAAGCCTCTTCCCCAACATGGCCAAAGGGAGTGTGCCCAACATCATGCCCCAGGGCAATCGCTTCAATGAGGTCTTCATTCAATTTCAGCCCCCGAGCGATGGTTCGACATATTTGGGAAACTTCCAAACTATGAGTCATACGTGTCCGATAGTGATCTCCCGTAGGAGCAATATACACTTGAGTTTTATGTTTAAGACGACGAAACGGTTTGCTGTGCAAAATCCGATCTCGATCCCTTTGATACTTTGTGCGAATCGGGCACTCTTCTTCTAAGCGCTCACGATTGGCATCTCTGCTTTTTGCAGCATAGGGCGAGAGTCGTTCTTCCTCTTCTTTTTCAGACCTCTGGCGGATGTTCAGTATCTCGCTCATATCACTTTCCCCCTTGTCTTGGACGATGCTCAACAAAAATTACTTCTTTCATTTTAGCATACTGCCCAGACAAATGTATGCGGGAAAACCGGGGACGGTTTTGTACAATTCTCCAGTTCCTTGGGACTAAGGGTGAATTATGTCGAATAGTTTAATTTTTTTGATAAGGCTCGCCCAGCAAACTGCTGAAGATGGAAAGACCTGCCCTAGCTATGGCAGTCACTCAGTATTGTCCCATTGTAAGCTGGAATCGTAATGAAACAGGTAAGCACTAACTAATCGAGGTTAAACAAAATAAGACTGATACACGAAATAGTATTTTTGCCGTTATTATAAGACATCCCACAACTCTTCTCCAAGGCCATGACATCTATTCCGCAGGCCTCTACGGAAGAAACTGCTTCTTCAGGAAATCGGCACTCCTGACCGTCAAGAAAAGCACACCGGCCACAGTAAGTACAAGGGCCAACATTCAGAGGAAGGAATTCGTTGAAAGCTCCGGTGCTCTTTATATTGTCTAATGCTTTTCTTAATATCTTTGTATGCTCTTCGATGCCTTCTTGCATACCTTCGTAATCAAAAGAATCTTCAAGTTGATAAACGGTTTGGAATAATAGTCCTTGTTTAAACTTTAAAACTTTTTCCTTCAACTCATCAATCGAACCTATTGCAGGGGGACACATCCAATTCTTGTTATAACTTCCACACGAATTCTGCTCACATTGTAACCTAAAGTCTTTATTAAATTGAATATCTTCCTTTGCAATAATTGCTAATTGATCAACCCCCGGAGACTTTAGAAAAAACTTTGAATTATCTATGCCTGAGCTCATAATTTCAACTCCTTTGAACTATAGCATCAGTTAAAGCTATTTAAAACTTTAAAATTAATATTAATCAAAGTAAGGCCCCCGAAGGCGTACTTCGGAGGCATTTCCCACTGTCAAAAAGTATAAACTTACGTTATATACTTTCTAAGCATTAGTGCAACTTTATATTAGAACATTTCTTTACTCATTTTGTCGATTGCTTCTGTGGCGGAATCATACACCCCCGGGAAGGAACTGAAATTCAAACCTTGAGTTAAATTAGGAATAAAGTATAACTTCCCACAATTTTTGCAGGCCCTCTCTACTTCTCTGTCCACGATTTCAGGTGTCCATTCCGGAAAATCAACGACGCCGCTGTCGATATCCCCCATGAAGCTGATTTGTCCGCCGTATTTCTTGATAAGTTCGGGAGTGTTATTTGTTGTCATAACTCCCTGCCAGATATCTATTCCCATCTCGATCATATAGGGAACCAGGTTCGCTGCATAGGAATCACTATGATGCACAATCAACTTGACACCATTAGCTTTGTAGAATCCATAGATTTTCTTGTAAGCTGGCAAATAGAACTCTTCAAACATTGCCGGTGATATAAAGGAAGATTTTTGGCTGCCCCAGTCGTCATGATGGAAAAGGGCATCTGGATGGAGACGATCGATCAGGATTTTTGCATAGTTTAGCTCAGCATCCGTAAGATAATCAATCAGCTCATGCATTGCTTCAGGTTCTTCATAAAGAGCCATTAATGCATCTTCCATACTCATAAGGTGATGACACATTTCAAAAACCCCGGGGGCAACGAAGGCTGTTACAAACTGTTCATTGCGATCGATTGAATTGGCATGGGCTACAGCTGCAGCCCAAGCTTCATCAGTGTTATCAATAACAGGCGCTTTCACGTATTTTCTCCACTCTGTGATATCCTTTAATACTTTGTGTTCTTCGTCATGTACAGGGAACTGACCAAGCTGACCTTCTGGCCATCTGAAGGTAATTCCCCAATCATTTTTCATCTCCGTACCGGGGGCGCACATAAGCCTTACTGGAACTTCCAGTATTATATCCATAAATTCGTACTGATTTACAAATCGATCCGGATTGCCACCTTTGATCGTTTCCATCAAATTCTGCTTCTTCGTTAACATCATTTATGGCCTCCTTTTATTTAGTTCGAAGCTTGACGCTTTATACCTATGAGTCGATTAAGCGCTTGCCAATTCCTTGGCTTTTACAGCTGCACTCCCCGCGTCAGGAGCAAAGCCGTCAGCTCCGATTTCATCCGCCATCTCCTGGGATACAGGCGCACCACCGACAATGACCTTGAACCCAGTTAATCCACTTGTTTTAAGGGTTTGAACGGCCTCCTTCATTGCCGGCAATGTTGTAGTAAGAAGTCCTGAGCATGCTACTATGGTCACATTTTCCTGTTCTTTGACGGCATTAACAAATTTCTCTGCAGAAACATCTACGCCCAGGTCAACCACTTTAAACCCGGCACTTTCGATCATCATGGCAACGAGGTTTTTGCCGATGTCGTGAAGATCGCCTTGAACAGTACCAATAACACAGGTCCCTAAAGAAGATGTGCTGGTCCCGGTGAGAAGAGGTTTGAGTACATCGACGCCCTTGGACATAGCTTTAGCCGCCATCAACATTTCAGGTACAAAAACTTCCCCTGCAGAGAATTTTTCCCCTACGACGCCCATAGAGTCGATCATAGCCTGGAGAATGTCCCCCGCTGCACTTCCTTCATCAAGTGCTTCCTGCACTAAACCCGGTACGAGTTTAGCTTTTCCTGCCTCTACCTTAGCTTTTACTTCTGTGATCTTTGTCATCTTAATTCCTCCTAGTGTTATGATATTTATTTCTTTTGACCAAATTTATCTTCCCGATATGCTCCAATGTACTCCATGCAGTATTCGTCCTGTCCTAAGAGGGCTTCAGTGGCATAGAGCATGCCCATCATATCTCTGTTTAACGGGTCGATGATCGCACTGTCCATACCTGCGTTCATCGCCAGCACGAGGAATGCCTGGTTGACAAGTTTTCTGACAGGAAGATTAAAAGAAATGTTGCTTGCTCCTCCTGTTACATGAATTTCGGGATACTGTGTTTTGATTTCTTTGATGACTTCTACCACCGTGTTGATTCCGTCTTCCGAGGTACAGAGCATTTGAACTAAAGGATCAATATGCAGCCGAGACGGGTCAATGTTATATTCTTTAGCCTTTTTCATAATTCCGGCAAAAACTTCCAAACGTTTTTCTGAATCCTGGGGAATTCCCGTGTCATCGCATAGAAGAGCGACACATTCCCATTTCGTCTCAGCTATCAAGGGAAATATGACATCAATCTTATCTCCTTCCAGAGAGACCGAATTGATAAGACCCGGCTTTTTGCAGAATTTAATAGCCTCTGCACAGATACGAACATTAGGGCTGTCAATAGCAATGGGTGTATCTGTAACCTCCTGTACCAGGTCGATAAGCCACTTAATGGTTTCAAGTTCAATGCTGTTTTCAACTGATGCACACACATCAATGAAGGCAGCTCCTGCTTCTGACTGATCTTTAGCCAGTTTTCTAATAAGGTCTTCATCCTTTGCAACAATTGCCTTTGCTACGGAAGGAATTGCTCCGTTGATTTTTTCTCCAATAATTATCAAAATTCGTCACTCCCATTAGAATTTTAGGCTCAATTAATCAATTACTTTCATCCAGCGTTTCATGCTAAAATACAAGTAACGATAAAATTAATCCCCTTTCCTTATTTACTAGGTTGTATAGTTGTATATATAAACTAATATTCGATCTTTTCGGACTATTACCTTTGGTCAATTTTACAAAAATATGGTGTTTAACAGTATATTGTGCACTCCGCCTTGAACAAGGAGGTTCTTCATGGAACAACAAAATTCGCTTCTTTCTCAATTTTCCTTGAGGTTAGTTAAAACACTCAGCAAAGAGTCCGGCCTGCAAGCCCTTGTCGATCTAGGGTATGAAGTTCTGGGCAACCCTTTTACGGTCACTGACTATAGCGTAAAAGTACTTGCTTCAACCGGTGAAACCAAAGTAACCGATGACCCCGTCTGGAATGAGCTTAAGATGAACAATAACTTTTTCTTTCAGACCTATTCGTATTATCTCAGGAATAGTTTGTTTAATGAGATAGCAAGAAGTGATGCTCCTTTTTACTGGTCCGATGCTTACTGCAAGTACCCCAGACTGATCGGCAAGATACGTATCAGCAACAGAGATGTCGCGAGTATCGTGGTTTGCGCCCATAACCGAGATTTTAAAGAAAGCGATGAGGAATTGCTCTCCCTGCTTTGCGATGCCTTCTCAATTGAGTTTCAAAAAACTAAATATATTGATTTCTCCCAGGGACTGATGCATCAAAGCTTTTTGTACGATTTGCTTGATGGGAAGTTCGAAGACGAAAGATTAATCGTTGAACGCTTGAAAATCTTAGGCTTAAAGTTTAAAAGCAAGTTGTTCGTTATAAACATTGATATAGAGAATTTAGATAGATTAAAATCAACCCTCCCTTACTTGAGGGGTAAAATTGAGAATACATTATCTAACGCGAAAGCGATAGTCTATAATCAAAACATTGTAGTGCTGGCCAGTAGTGAAAGTGGTAGGCATTTTCAAGAGATAGAATTAAAGACTTTAAAAGAATTTATTAATGCCAATAATATCCAAGCAGGAATCAGTCGTCCATTTTCAAAATTAACGGATGTAAGGGAACATTACCTTGAATCGGTTGAGGCAATTAAGTTGGGAAGTTCTATAAAAAGTGAGCAACATTTTTATGAATATCAAGATTTTATTATTTTTGATTTGATAAGTAACTATGCCCACGGCGAAAAATCCAAAAAGTTGATTCATCATTCCTTGATAAAGCTCATTGAATATGATAAGGAAAATGGCACGGATTATGTCCAAAGCTTTTACACTTACATCAGTAATTTTAAAAATATCAAAGACTCAGCCAATATTTTGAATATCCATCGCAACACTATGTTTCATAGGATTGAAAAAATAGAAAAGCTATTAAATGTTGATTTGAATGATGGGGATGTATTTTTTCAACTCTATCTGTCCTATAAAATTCTGGAATTTTATAAAATTACTTTACCCTGAAAAGGTATAGCTAAAGGTGCATTAAAAAACCATAATCTCCTTCGATATTCTGTGAGATTATGGCCGATTATTGGTTCTATTGAATGAACATAATTATTGGCACTTAAATTATTAGTAATTTGACTTCTCGTTCACATGACTTTTCAAAAAAATATGATAAAGTATATCGACAATCGAATAATGAATTCTAGAAACGACACATGTGGTGCTTTGCACGTAAATCTGATTACGGTACAAAGGCTACACCTGTGTCTTTTTTTGCGTTCAAAATTGGAAACAAAAATAGATTATTGTCTCTGAAATTACTAAGAGGCAATACCCTTACTTTATATTTTCTATTAAGTCTCCAAAGTCTTGGTAAATAAGACTTTTCGGAGTCTCATTCATACTATTTTAAGGCTTACTTCGATTGGTCTTTGTTGATAGGTTTAATCAGTTCTCTCTAAATTAAATTCCTGCTTCATTTGCCCTTCAAATGAGCCGTATTGTGTTATAATGTGGGAAAACTTCTTGGCATTTTCTCTACAGCGAGTAATTTGGAATCTGAACCCCATGGTAGCAATTACTTCGTTAATTTTCTATCTGAGAGGTTGGAGAGACATAATATCTATAAGATGAGGAAAATGGTTTGGAGTAGCGGTCAGTTGCGAAATGAAACTGAGAGTTCTAAGCTTATTGCACTGAAATCAACAACAAATAAATTATTAATAATACAGGAGATGGGGAAAATAATACCTCCAAGCGAAAGTATCAACTCAGTGATTGAAGAATTAAAGAGGCAAAACAGCCGTTTGGCTATCATAAATCAAATCGCTCAAAGCATTAATGTGGAAATGTCCTATGAGGAAATCATTGAGCAGGTAGCTACTCCTTTACGAAGCGTGTTGCCCTATGATTTATTGAGTTTCTGCCTTATAGAAAATGATGAGCTAATTATTAAGTCAGGTGTCCCCAAGGAGCAAAAAAAATTAGGAGTTGGCTGGATGTTGTCCGGTAAAAACTCTGCGCCTTGGAAAGCCATAGAGGATAAAAGCTGTTTCCTCAGGCAGGATATATGGAATGACAGCCATAAATACGAGGAAGACGGCAATCTGCGGTCATTAGGGATAAAGTCAGCAATCATGGCTCCGCTTCTCGTTAAAAATGAAGTCATCGGCACGTTAAATTTTGGTAGTAAATTTGCGTTTGCCTACTCGGAAAACGATTTCGTCTTTGTAGAGCAAATGGCCGACCAGCTTGCAGTTTGCATCTACAACTCTCGCCTATTTAGCGAGGTCCTGGCCATCAAGTCAGAGTGGGAACAGACATTTCAAGCTGTTCCCGACAGACTTTTTTTGATTAACCCACGCTACATGGTGCTTCGGCATAATAGTTCAAAAGAAATGACTCATAAAAAATCCAACCAAACTTGTTATGAAATGTTTTCCTGCTGTGGAGGACAAAAAAAATATTGTCCATCGGTTACGGCCTTTCAAACGGGCAGGCCAGCTGTGCAAGAAGTTATGGGACGCGACAATAAGACCATTTTTAATATTAGTGCTTATCCAGTTAGCAACGAAAAGGGTAGTCCCAATTATATGGTCATTTATGTCCAAGATATCACGACCAGAAGGAATATGGAAAGCCAACTCTTCCAATCTGCAAAATTGGCGGCAATTGGAGAAATGGCTGCTGGGGTGGCTCACGAACTCAACAGCCCTTTAACCGCGATTATCGGCAATTCTGAACTTCTAACGAGAAAAAAAATGAGCAGCGATACAACAGAAAAATTGTTGGAAGACATCAAGAGCTGCAGTCAGCGTTGTAGCCGTATTATTCAAAACCTTTTGACATTTTCCCGGCAGGATAGTTATGCTTTTGAACCAACCCTGATCAATGAAGTGATCAAAGCCAGCCTCTCTCTTGTCTCCTATCAAATTGAAAAGAGCAACATCAACATCATTGAGCGTTTAGATAGCGCGATTCCACCAATCATGGGCAATAAACAGCAGTTAGAGCAAGTCATCATTAATCTTCTGTTGAATGCCCGGGATGCACTAGAAGGAATAAGCAGCTCTATTATCGAAATCAGTACCGAAATGAAATGCGACCGCTGGAGTCAAGAACCGGTCATCATGGTCAACGTTAGCGATAACGGATGTGGGATACCTGATAATATCAAAAATAATATTTTTAATCCATTTTTCACCACAAAAGAGAAAATGAGAGGTACAGGATTAGGGCTTTCGGTCAGTCTGGGTATAGCACAGACTCACGGGGGGCGCATCGAAGTTTCGAGCACGCTTGAAAAAGGTAGTGTCTTCACATTGGTACTTCCCTTGGTCAATCATTCGGTCGTTTCTTCCCATTAAGATTTAGCAATAGGAGGAAGGGGTGTGAACATAGCGGAGATTCTTGTTGTAGACGATGAAATTGAAGTTTGTACGTTTTTTAACTACTACTTCCAAGAGATTAAGCAATTGCCCGTTCATGTGGACTATTCAGGAGAGCTTGCCCGGAAGGACTTTCAGAAAAATAAATACGACCTTGCCCTGATTGATCTCAAATTGCCGGATACAGATGGGATTACGCTATTGAAGGAAATAAAAACTCTGTATCCCAATTGTGAAGTAATCATCATGACGGGATACAGTACTGTTAAGTCTGCTGTTGAAGCCATGAAGTACGGAGCTTTCGATTATATCGACAAACCATTTAATGATCTGGGCGAGCTGGATGAAATTATTGATAGGACCCTGCAATTTATTCAAAGCAAGCAGACGTATGTGCAGAACGAGATGAAAACTATCACCACAAATTTTGGAATCGTCATTAGCGAAAATAGTCCGATGAAGGAAATACTACTCTTGGCCAGGAAAATGGCAAGCAAAAAACTAGGCGTACTCATTGAGGGGGAAACAGGAACAGGGAAAGAGCTAGCGGCCAGGTATATCCATAACAACAGTCCCCGTTCCAGTCACCCTTTCATCGCAATTAACTGTGGAGCATTAACAGAATCGCTCTTGGAAAGCGAGCTCTTTGGGCATGAAAAAGGCGCTTTTACAGGTGCTATCAGCAGACGTAGAGGAGTTTTTGAAATTGCTAATAACGGGACTCTGTTACTCGATGAAATCGGAGATGCCTCGCCCGCGATTCAACTGAAACTTTTACGAGTTTTGGAAACGGGGGAGTTTTACCGGGTAGGGGGCGAAACACCCTTGAAAAGTGATGTGCGTATTTTAGCTGCTTCCAATAAAAACCTACGACAGGCCGTTAAGGACCACTTATTTCGGGAGGATCTTCTCTATCGACTGGATGTGGTGGATCTGAAACTTCCTCCACTGAGGGAAAGGGTCATGGACATCGAGCCCTTGATTAATTATTTCATCGAAAAGAATCTTTCGGATAAGCAAACACAGGCAGTCTTTACCAAGGAAGCCATCACTATGCTACAGAACTATTCCTGGCCGGGCAACATTCGAGAATTGTCCAACATTGTATCCAGAGCAATGGTTTTGCGTGAGGGTTCCGAAATGGACGAGAAGTGCTTGCCCCCCTACTTATTGGCGAGAGATGAGAAGCATTTCGAAAAGCAAAATAACGAAAACGTAGAACTGATCGAAGATCCTCCGCAGACCTGGACCCAGCATATGCTGAAAACCATTATGGAACAAGATGAGGTTAATCTGCCGGAAGTGATAAGGATGCTAGAGCAACAGAACAACGACATCATTTGTACAATTATCATGAAAGCTTTGGATAGTACAAAAAATAATCAAAATGAAGCAGCAAAACTCCTGCACATCAACCCGAGGACACTGCGTTACCTGAAAAATGAAAAGGTAAAAACCAATAAAAATTTTTAAAAATAGTGGCGGCCGATTTTTTGGCCGCTACCATTTTTTTGTCTGCTCAGCCGATTTTTTGGTTGGAGTATTTGTCCATGGTTACATAGTTGGGTTAACAGTGGTCGGAAAAGACCATTACCGCGGGATTTAGAAAAAGTAGGCGGTCTGGCAAACATAGGCATTATTCTTGCAATATTGAATATTTGCAAACTTAGAAAAATAAAAAGGGGGGTCATGTCGTGTTCCAAGAATATTATATGGCTGAATCAGTATCCGACGCGTTAAGTTTTCTAAACAAGGGACCTGGAGATGCCGTAATCATTGCGGGCGGCACAGATTTACTACTTGATCTTCATGAAGGAAAGAAAAGAACGAAGTCACTGGTAGATATTACTCGTATTCCTGAATTGAAAAATCTATCCATGGAAGACGGTATTATCAAAATCGGCGCAGCGGTAACACATGCGCAGGTGGCTGAATCAGAGCTTATTTGGGCAAATGCACCGGCTTTGGCTATGGCGGCCAAGAAAGTGGGCTCTCTGCAAATTCGTAATATTGCCACTGTCGTCGGCAATATTATCAATGCCCAACCAGCGGCTGATACTGCCGTTGCTCTTACAGCCCTGGGGGCAAAAGTGACTATCGCGGATACCTCTGGAACGAGGGATGTTCACATCGATCAATTGTATGAAGACGTGGGAAAAAGCAGAGTTGACTGTAGAAGAGAATTGGTCACTGAGGTAATTATACCTGCACATGAACAGAATCAAAGCTCCTATTTTGTCCGCTTGGAACAAAGGAAAGCACTTGCTTTACCCATGCTGAATATAGCCGTGATGGTTTCTTTGGAAAAAGGGCAACAACGTTTTGAATGGGTACGTATCGCGATGGCTCCGGTAGGACCGGGTCCGATGCGGGCAACCAATGCCGAAAGGATTCTAAAAGGCACAGAGATAGACGATGAGATTATCACCAAGGCGGCATACGAAGCGGCAGCCCAGGCCAATCCGCGCGATAGTGACTTGCGGGGTTCCAGGGAGTATCGATTGCAAGTTTTACCTGCTCTGGTGAAGAGATGTATAAAGACGGCTGTTGCGCAGGTTGTTAATAAGGGCTGATAATGAAGGAGGAGAATCATGAATACGTTTAAACTTACATTCACTTTGAACGGAGAAGTTACGGAAGTCTTAGCAGAGCCTTCCGAGATGTTGGTAGATATCCTGAGGGAGAAGATGTATTTAACAGGGGCAAAAAAAGGCTGCGGAAAAGGAGAATGTGGGGCCTGTACCGTCATCATGAATGGTGAGGCTGTCAACTCATGCATGATTCCGGCGATGAAAGCCATGGGCGCAGTCGTAGAAACCATTGAGGGGATCGGAAACAAAGACAAGCTTCATCCTTTGCAGGAATCGTTTATCAATGAGGGTGCCATTCAGTGTGGTTATTGCACACCTGGGGTGATTATGTCGGCTAAAGCCCTTCTGGATAAAAACCTTGATCCCTCCAACGATGAGATTAAGGAAGCCATAGCCGGAAACATCTGCCGCTGCACGGGTTATGTGAAAATTGTCAATGCTGTTATGTCAGCTAGTCAAAAAATAAAAGGGTAAGGAGGAAGCGGAATGAAAACCTTCAATGTGGTTGGCAAAAATATTAAACGAAATGATGCACTGGAAAAAGCAACAGGAAAAGCTATGTTTTCCACTGATATGAATATACCGGGGATGTTATATGCCAAAGTCCTGCGCAGCCCCCACGCGCATGCCCTTATTAAAAGCATTGACACATCGCAGGCGGAAAAAATCCCCGGCGTCAAAGGGATAGCGACCTGGGGAAACACACCTCGGGAGCTGTTCAATACTTCTGCTACCATGACCTTTACAGTGCCCAGTATGGAGCCTGTTCTGGACCAATATATTTTTGACAAAGTCGTTCGTTATGTGGGTGATGAAGTGGCAGCAGTGGCAGCCATCAGCGAGAAGGTAGCTGCAGAGGCCCTGAAACATATTAAGGTAGAATATGAACTTCTTCCAGCTGTATTCGATCCCTTGGAGGCTATGAAACCGGAAGCTCCAATTATACATGAATGCCATGCTGGCAAAAATATTCCCGCTGAAATCGTCAAATTCGGAATGGGCGATATAGAAAAAGGTTTCGCAGAATCAGATATTATCTTCGAAGATGTGTTTAAATTACCAATTCAAAAACAAGCCCAGTTGGAAACTCAGGCTGCCCTTGCCCAGGTGGGTTCGGATGGGGGTATCACGGTATGGTCTACTACTCAAACACCACATCCCTCTCGCATGATTATTTCGAAGATTTTCTCGACTCCTCAGAGTAAAATTAGGGTTTTGAATCCCCCTTATGTAGGAGGAGGGTTTGGGGTCCGAATTGGGTTAAGCGCCAAAGCAGAGCCTATCGCAGTTGCCCTTTCTAAACTTACCGGAAAACCCGTGAAGATAGTCTATACAAGGGAAGAGGACTTCACTTCTTCCGATACCAGGCATGGCGGATATGTTTGGGTTAAATTGGGCTGTAAAAATGATGGAACTTTCCAAGCTATGGAATTGAAAAGTGCCTTGAATGCGGGTGCCTACTGCAGCTTTAGTGGTGAAACGCCGGGTGTCTTGGGAGCTATGGGTTTGGCTGTCTACCGCATGGAGCATATGAGTTATTATGGTCACAGCGTTTACACCAACTTCACGCCCTCTGGTGCCATGCGTGGCTTTGGCAACCCACAGGCTATGTTCGCCATTGAAGCTGCCGTGGATACCATAGCCGAACGGATCGGGATGGATCCCCTAGAACTTCGTCTGAAGAACATCATACAAGTTGGTGATAATTGGTGTCTTCCATATACCTGTGGATCTACAGGTTTGGCAGAATGTGTTGAAAAAGCAGCCAAAGTAATTGGCTGGGAACGGAGAGGTACTCTGAATGAGCCTGGCAGTAAGATCCTCAGAGGTATTGGGATGGGAGTCGGAACTCATTGTAGCAACGCCTGGCCGTTTTGTGTAGACTATGATAATGCAATTATTACTGTCCAGCAGGATGGATCGATTTTGCTGGCTGTAGGTGTCCCAGATATTGGTACGGGAACATCAACAACCCTTCCTCAATTGGCCGCTGAAGCCATTGGAGTAGAAATGAGCCAAGTCAATATGACTTTCGGTGACACCCTGACCACACCCTTTGATATTGGGAGCCATGCCAGCCGGACACTGTATGCTGCAGGGACTGCTGTTGTCGCCGCAGGTAATGATGTGCGCAAACAGATTTTAGAATACGCAGCAGTAGTTATGAAAATAGCCCTGGAACGACTGGATATCACCAAGGGGATCATTCATATATCCGGATCCAATGAAGCAGAAAGCTGCGAAGGCAGCGGAATTTGCCGGTCAGGCGAAGAATCGATGACGCATATTTCCGTAAGAGAGTTGGTTTATCATGCCCACTTACGTAACAAACAGTTCATTGGAATCGGTCGAACCATACCACCTAATTCCCCTCCCTGGCATGCACATTTTTACGAGGTGGAAGTGGATACAGAAACTGGTATGGTGAAAGTGGTGAAAGTAGCAGCTGCCCATGATGTAGGTAAAGCTGTCAACCCTATGATCGTCGAAGGCCAGATTGAAGGCGGAGTACTCATGGGAGTAGGCTATGCCACAAGTGAAGAAATCAAGATTAGTGCTAAAGGGAAACCTCTCCACACTAGCTACCATAAGTACCTTTTGCCTACCGCAATGGATGCTCCGGAAATCCATGCGATTATTGTGGAATCTAATGATCCGTCCGGTCCTTATGGGGCAAAAGGTGTAGGCGAATGTGGTATGGTGCTGTCGGCAGCTGCTATAGGCAATGCAGTCTACGATGCAACTGGAATTCGTTTCAATGAAATTCCCCTGACTCCAGAAAGAGTCTATAAAAGACTTCAAGAAAACAAAAAATAAACTGTTTGAAATCCATGGAACGGAGCTGTCTCAACTTCAATAAGGTATCCGTATAAATCATTCTTAGCTAGGTGCGTCTTAATTACAAGTTGGATCCCCGCAATCTAGCTTAAGGTTCGTCCCATCGAGATTCTTCACCAGTTATTAAGCCTAAGTTCTTCGCGCCGAATAAAGCTCTGTATAGTTCTTCCTGTAATCCCTTTTTAGGGTTCTGTACCATATATGCTAACGTATAACTCTGCCAGCGATCCTTACCCAGGATTTCCCTTGTCTCTTTATCCTTGTATTTAGACCCATGCTACTTTAGCATACCAATGGATATCTCTTGAATCCGTTGACTTAGCTTTATTAACAAGCCCTTGAAAGCCTATAAACCTCGAAATTTACTCATTTTGACCACTCTCGAAAACTTCTCAAATTTTTGTTTTGAAACCTACTCTGATTTGCTTTGGACACTATTTCCACCCTCAATTTCACACCCACAAATTCATAAAAAACTACAAAGTCAATATCCATAGATTTACATCAAAAGAGAGTACCTTTCAATTAACTAACTGAAGGTACTCTTTTTGGATTCGTTCAAGATAACGGGTACCAAAATGGTACCCAATGCTCATCTAAAATAAGAACTGCTGTGGTCATTTTCAACTTGGAACAGAGTGTAATACTCTATGACAAAAACGATCCAGAGTTCCGATAAGTGAGAGCCACCGTCTAGATGCACTAGGCAATTCGTATAGTGTGTCTTTTAGCGAAGTTAAACCGCCTCAATATTTGGCTTAGTGTTGGCAGAATCTTTGAAACGCTTACTTCGAGTAAAGGTATAAATAATTCCTCTATTGACGGTGCATCCAGGGCCTTTTGGAGCTCCCCTTTCTCGCTAAGGGTCTGTTACCTTTCCAGGACCGCCTTCTATGGAACTGATTATTGCCAAAAATATGTTTCTCACCACCGGCAGAAATCACGGATTCAACAACAACCGATTTGTATGACCCGCCCTGTATTAAAGCCTGCCAAACGGGGAAATGCACGGCCAGCCCATGGCAGTGATTTTGCGGCCCAAGGGCGCACTTGCCGATTAAAACCCCCACCAAGGTAATTCAAATTCGGATTCGAATCCGAATTTGAGAAGAAATCAGACGGATGTGTAAGGCTTCAAAAGCTATTTCTATACGAAATTTACTCTTCGGTAGGTCAGTGATTTTGGGCATATTTAGCCAAGTTTCGTGCGCACCGTTCAATTCCTCCTAATTCTTTCTGAATAATCTGCCACAATACCTTAGGCTCAATATCCCAATAAACATGGACGAGCCGGTTACGAAACTGTACCATTTGTTTTAGGGTCAGCACATCCTCCGTTAATAAGATACTATTTTCCGCAAGCACCTTAAAGATATCCGCATAATCTTTCGGAGCTCGCAAGCCTTTATCAGAAATAATATGATTTCCAATATTAATCAAGCACTCGATGGCTAACTGCAAACAACGCTCAGCACTATGAAAGTCCCTTTTGGACCCAGCAAACTCTCCTTCAGTAAGCGATTGAAGCTCTTGTAAGAAATCCAAATATTCTTTGATAAGCTCTAATTGCCGTTCAACCTTTGTGCGATTAACCAACTCATAACCCCCTATCAACAATGCGTCGGAAAAATGCTTCCTGATGCTCTTTTAAACAAGGTTCAAAGTCCCAATAACGGGACCGTGTTTGTGTCTCTAACTCCACTCTTAGGCACTCATTACGACTAATAAGCAAGACACCTTCCTGCACGACAGCGTAACGCAAAGGTAGGTTTGCCTGATCCCAATCCACTAAATCGATGGCATCCGTTTCAAGACTTTCAGCAATTATGGAACGAATATTTAATTGTTCTTTCCATGTCATTTCTTTATTATATTTAACTGCAAAATCCCAATCGCTTAGAGGAGTCCCTTTTCCCTGTGCGCGTGATCCGAACCAGTACACCAGCTCAATCTCTGGAAAGGCTGCAATCGCCCCTTTGCATTTTTCCATTAACTTATCCATCACTTTGACCTCATTTTCCTCATTAGTTAGGCCTTATCAGTACGTACATCATACACTAGCCAATTTAATTATACCAAAATAAGGTATTAAGACAACTATTCTTCACCTTTTTATATCCTATTCTAACCTAGGGGGGATGATAATGGTGCTATTTTTTATTTTGGTTTTATTTTTGGGGTACCTATTAGCAGCACTATTTTCTGAATCGTGGAGGTCCAGATTCTTACTATCATCCAATATATAGGAATAGTTGTCTTAAGCGGTTTAATTAAAATCACAAAAGACAATACCCCCACTATTTTTGTGCCTAAACTCTCAAAGCCTTGGTGTATAAGGCTCTGGAGGCTATTTCCAGCCCATTTGTTGCTTTAATCTATTGCCCCTTGTTGATTACCGCCGCCTGAGTGACTGCAAACACTTTAAGACCAATCCGGTTTTTTACTATTATGGAACACTTTTTATACTTACAAACTGAATTACTGATAACCATATCCCTATATGTCTCCAGCCCTGTACCTGCTGACCCCCTTGAACAGTAAATATGAAGCACACCCTGTTAACATTGTAGCCAAGATCACCAAAACAATTACTCTTGTTACCTTTTGAATGTGCAAGTTCATAACATCTCAAACTCAGAATGTATCTTCCCTCAATAAATATTGGAACCCTCCCCCGAAACGCTTAAATTCACTTACTTTTGTACTACTTGTGTAATACTTTTGACACAACTAAAGCTTAGAATATAGCCATCAGGTTAAAACATACTAAAGCAAAAGGGGCGTGTATTTATGAAAAACTTCAAAAAGACGAGAATTCCGATAGTCCAGCAATATCAGTTCTCAAGGAGAGATATGCCAGCGGGAACTTAAGTTCGGTCGAGTTTATAAAAATGCGTGATACGATTATATAACTGGTCATTGAGCCAATAAAATTTGAGATGGAGTGCTTAACTTTGAAAAACTCTAAAACAAGTGTGATCCTATCATTTCTTGCAACAGTTACTCTAATTCTTGTCTTATCTTTTTTTGTTACACAGATTTTCGGTGGTCATTCCGAAAAAGCGCCCGTTCCAAAGTCTGTTTCAGTGGGTTTAGATATGACTATTTCGGAAATTTCAGCGATCAATCACCTGAATCCTGAAACTGTGAAGGATGCCCTAAATGTTAAAGGTCCTTCTGATTTGTCAAAAACGCTGAGAGAACTCAGCATAAGTGAAAAAGATGCTAATAACATGATTATTAAAGAACTAAATTTTGAGGGTGAAGAAGCCTCAAAAAACGCAGTACTTATTGGTACGAAGTTTATTCTTTGGGCTGTGTTATTCGCAGTCGCTTTCGTGCTTCTAAGGCGTGGCAAAATAACGCCTACCATCAGGAAATATCTATTATTTGCATCCTTTATCATTTTTGGAGTAATTTTAGGTCCAGAACCTAATTCGATGTCTACGGTAAAGGATATAGTCTCTGCTTATGCAATCAAAGGGATCTTCTTTCCACCTAGGTTAGTTGCACTTTTAGTCTTCTTGCTTGTTGTTTTTTTAGCAAACAAATTCATTTGTGCTTGGGCCTGCCAGTTTGGTACCCTGCAGGATTTCATTTTCCGATTAAATAGGAATTCAAATGATAAGACCGGTGTATTTAAGCAATATAAACTTCCTTTCGCAGTTTCAAATACGATCAGAGTAGTCTTCTTTTCAGTATTTATAGTAATAGCTTTTATCTGGTCGATAGACATCATTGAACCAATCAATCCCTTTAATATATATAATCCTGCAGTTCTTACAATAATAGGAATTGTATTTATTGCCGTGATTTTAATAGGAAGTCTCTTCATTTATAGACCCTGGTGTCACTTTCTCTGTCCGTTTGGACTCGTTGGGTGGATGGTTGAGAAATTTAGCTTCTATAAGATTAAGGTTAATTATGATACCTGTATATCCTGCGGAGAATGTTCGAAAGCGTGTCCCTCAGAAGTTATGGAAGCGATCTTGCAGCAGCATAAAATAACTCCAGACTGTTTCTCCTGTGGAAGTTGCATAACGGCTTGCCCGACAAAATCAATAGAATTCAACAAGGGGCATAGAACACCAATACCGAAAGGAAAGTTTAAAGCCGCTAACCACTGAGGACATTGATTATTAGAGACTAAAAGGATTAAATTCAAACTATGGGAGTTGATTTTTACAAGGACATAATTCTTAATGATTACCTTACGGTAACCTTCTATTTCCTGACGCTTATCTTGACACTTTTCATAAATCAAAGGAATGCTCTTCCGTTTAGATATTTATTTTCTTAAAATCTTTTCCATCGATTTTCCCTTTGCTAACTCATCGATCAGCTTATCCAAATAGCGAATTTCCTGCATAGTTGGTTCTTCGATGTCTTCCACTCGGACACCGCAGACTACACCTTTGATCAAAGCCCGCGAAGGATTCAGTTGGGGAGCTCCCGCAAAGAAGGTCTCAAAGTCTGTCTGTTTTTCCAGCTGCGCTTCTAACTCTCCCTGGCTATATCCCGTCAACCAACGGATGATTTCATCAACTTCTGTTTTCGTCCGTCCTTTTTTCTCCGCCTTCGTAACATAATGGGGATAGACACTCGCGACACTCATTGTATAGATATGATGCTTGGTCATGATACATCCTCGCTTCTATGGTTTTCTTTATTGTATAACGAAAAATAGTCGGCTTCAAACGAGCCTTATTTTCCTCTCATAGTTTCTCACCACCGGCAACGAATTAATCGGTAAACGAGATATCAAAAACACGGATTCAACAACAACCGATTTTTAGCCCATGGCAATGATTTTGCGGCCAAGGGCCGCTCCTATGGATAAAAACCCGACCACGGTAATTCAAATTCAAATTCAAACTCGGATTCGAATTTGAGAAAAAACCAGACGGTGATCAATTGGCAGCTAACTCAACCCCATTTTCTGTAAAATACTTCAATTACTTATTATCTAATGTAAATCCTCCAGAGCCTTCGGTGAGTATTCCACTTTTCCCATACTATAATCCCAATGAAGCTTCTACTTCATCAGCAGCCAAAACTCAAAATAAAAAAGCACTGAAACAAAGGTCCAGTGCTTAACCTAATAAATCTATTATCTTAGTTTTAAGTTGAGGCAACTCGTTCTGTACCACATTCCAAACAATTTTCAGGCTAACTCCCATGTAATCATGTATTAACACATCGCGTAGTCCGGCCATTTGCCTCCATGGAATTTCTTGGTGTTTTTCTTTAGTTCCTTGTGATACTCTTTTGGTAGCTTCTCCGAGTATTTCGAGATTCCGAATAACCGCATCCTGAATGAGGTCTGAACTCATGAATTTTTGTTTACCAGAGTTAGTATATGTTTCAATCTTGACGATACACTCCAGGATGTTTTGAAGAAATACCTTGTCATCTTTCATATAGGTCTAGCCTCCTGTGCTATCTTGTCCTTTATAGTCCAATGCACAGAATCCGAAGTGACCACATCAATCTTTCTACCTAAAATTTCTTCTAAATCATATTTCAATGAGATAAGGTCAAATAAAGAACAATCATCTCTACAATCAACCAAAAAGTCTATGTCACTTTCCGTGTTTTCCTCTTCTCTGAGTACAGAACCAAATAGTTTAACATTAAACATTTTGTAATGTGACGCAATACTAATAATCTGATCACGTTTACTAATGATATCTTTAATAGCGTGCATTCAAATCACCTCAGAAATATTATACCGTATTTTTCCATAATTATAAATGCCTTTGAACACTATCATTCCTAGTTTAGTCATAGATGCCCGGTGCCAAGGAACCCCTACCGGACAAGGTGCATAAGATAAAAAGACAGACCAAGCTTGGCCAGTCAAAATCCATAATATGGGGGGTAATGTCTATCATTTCGTCAGGGGTGGAAAACCGAGATGGTTCGAATTAATCGGCAAACGAGATATCAAATCAGGGATTTAACAACAACCTATTTGTATAACCCGCCCTTGTATTAAAGCCTACCAGACGGGAAAATGCCCTGCCAGCCTATTGCAGTGATTTTGCGGCCTAAGGGCCGCACCGATTAAAACCCGACCACGGTAATTCAAATTCGGATCCGGATCCGAATTTGAGAAGAAACCAGACGGTGATCAATTGACAGCTAACTCAACCCCATTTTCCGTAAAACTCATTATCTAATGTAACCCACATGCCTTGAGGATACAAAAGTTCACTGGTTTTTAATGTTTTACAGGCGTCTGGGCAGCTGCTATCATATTAGACCAATCTCAATTTTTCACCATTATAGAACACTTTTAATTATCCGTTGCAAAAATCGTTTTATACTACTCAATAGTGTCAATTAACTGGATAAAATATCTAGCATCCTATAAAAATGAGACGTGTTCAGAATGAGAGGTCAGGCTTAGGCTTCATAAAACTCCGATTTGATTCACTTTTGAAATAGTTAAAGATACCAGTGAAATCAATGCTTAGCTGTAGTGGGCTAAAGTGCTGGTATTATTGGGAGCATTAAATACGAATCAAATTCCTCTCCTGTATGTATGGTAACATCTGCCTCCCAAACTCTATCATCCCCTGTCTGAGTTATTAACGCACATCCACTTTGATTTTGGCTTCCAATTTCTAAAAGTAACCAATTCCCTTTAGCTACAACGATTGCGCTATCCCATATCTCAATGTCTAAGGGATAGACTTCCCCTGGAATCAGTTTTTGGAACTCATCGAAGGTATAATAAGGCTTATAACCAGTTGATAATTCATCATCTGTTTTACGTAAAGAAGCACGCAGCCAACCCTGACTAATTGGGAATTTCTCTGTTAATGCTCCTGAGTTAACTACTTCTTTGCCTAAGGAGTCAATGTTGCGCAAAGACACAAAAATATCCATATCCTCAATAGTTGATGAGGCCCATAAACGAAGTTTGATAGGTCCGAGTATCTCTGTTTCGTTCTCAAATGGAGCAGTTTTAAACATTACACGTTTGGAATTTTCCTCGTCTCTCGAGAATACTTTCATCATAAAAGGTTTTGCCCAATATTTTGACTCGCGATCCTTATCTCCTTCATAACAAACCTGAGCCTTGGATTGTGCGGGTTCTTCCGTAAGCATTTTCGAACTCGCATCAAGGTAAAATCGAGTCCATTGGGTGCGTTTAAGCGGATATTCATTTTCATAGCGCCATGTGTAGTTATTACCCCCGCGAGGAATGGCAAGCTTCACTTTGGGTTCTCGCATGATACCGGTATCCATTCCTTTAAGCCAATAATCCAGGAATTTTTTCTGCAGCGCACGACCCTCAACAGTGTAAAACGCACCGACATGACTGCCTATATGCACTTCAAGCCACTTGTTCTCCGATGCTGCATTCTGAAAACCCAGGAAATTTCCGCGGGTATGCATTCCGGCACTAAACCAGTTACTGGCTGATAAAACAGGTACCTTTACCTTACTCAAATCAGAAAATCGATTTTTCCAAGCTTTATCACGCAGTGGATTGTTTTTAACTACCTCTGTAAATTCAACGCGATTAGCCTGTAATTGCTCTTCTGTGTACTTTCCATCCGGATTGTATTGACGCGTCAAGATCCCATTTTTCCACCAGAAAGAAAGAAAGCCGTTCGCCTGTATTCCGCCCGGATAACAGAATTCAGCATAATAATCCACTGTACCTTCCCAAGGTACAATACAGGTTAAATGAGGGGGTTGTTCCGATGCTACAGCCCATTGGCTCATAGCCAGATATGATATACCAAGCAATCCGATCTTACCATTGCTCCATGGCTCTGTTCCAGCCCATTCAATTGCATCATAATAATCCTTCTTTAAAGATTCTGACAATATATCCAGCTTTCCCGGAGAATTTCCGATACCGCGTTCATCTATCCTCAATACGGCATACCCTTGGGGTACCCAGAATTCAGGATTTGGAGTTTCCCAGCTAAGTAAAGGCCCTTTATCTTGCGAATGAGAATATTCTATTGCAATCGTCGGATTAGCAGGAGCAAATTGAGAAAAGTGCACATCTTTTCCATACGGACACATCGTCATAATTACCGGAAACCTGCCATCTGACTTTGGCTGATAAAGATTTGCTGCAAGGTAACTTCCGTCCCGCATTGGAATTTGTATCTCTTTCCAGGTAAGTTCATAGAAGTGGTTGGTCCTTTCGTTAATGTCTATATTAGGTTGATTCATTGTTTTCCCTCAATTCGTTTAAGTTTAAGCTAAAGCTAAAAGCAAACTACACTTTATATTTTTTTATGAAAGTCTTTCTTTAAGCCAGTCAATCAATAAGCATTCTACTTCTGTTACCCACATTCGCATGATTCTTAAGAAATTGTAAAACCACCCTGATGCATTTTCCATTTCAATTTCTTGAAAACAGTGATCAAAATAAAGAGATTCTCACTGGCCGGGACCATCAATTAAGTATACTGTTATTCCCCTTTCAATAAAGTGTGTTGCATAACATCCTTGGCAAAGGTTGCTCGATAGGTTTCTTTCTGAGTTCTGCTACCTTAATGCACTCCTTCTCTATTATTGGTGCATTAGTACATTTGTACTAATGCAAGTATATTAGTACAAATGTACTAATGCAAGTCTTGTCCTTCCCTAAAATCTACCTTACCCGATGATTTGCTTCTATTATCTCTTAAATACTTTAGTTTTCTTATTGAACTATTTTTTTAATTCTGCTAATAAGACGTTTTTTAAATAGTACATTATTTACTTTTTCTATGAAGACCAATTTGTGATATAATTTCTTTTGATTTCAAGTGCAGGTTACTACAAGACATTACCTGATAACAGATTATTTAACCTTGAGCAACTTGAGACACTATAACAATACTTGATGACATTTATATGTTATCTGTAAAGGATATTATGATGACTGTTAATTTAAAAGAGAAAATTATTGAAGCATCAATTGAATTATTTAATAAAAAAGGATACGCTCATGTAACCATGAGGGATATTTCTGATGTTCTGAATATAAGTCCTGGTAATTTGACATACTATTTTAAAAGGAAAAAGGATCTAATGATTTGCATTAGTTCTATGCAATACGAAGAATACAAAAACTTGAATTTTTCGTCGGATGTTTCTATCGAAGGCCTGAATCAACTATTTTTAAGCCTTAACGCATTTCGCGAAAAATATTTCTTTTATTTCTCTAGCTTTACTGAGTTACCCAAGTTGTATCCTGAAATATCAAAAATACAGATCAAAGTTGTTAATGAGTTCTATACTGTGTATAACAACATATTTTCTAACTTTGTTAATAATGGCATTATGAAGAAAGAATTATATGCCGGACAATATGAAGATTTGTCAATTTCTTTATTATCATTAAGTATGTATGGAATACAGGAAATAATTCTTCTTAAGAAATTTCTTGCAAAGCAGAAAAATATTCTATCAATTCTATGGAGCCTTTTATTACCTCATCTAACAACTGAAGGGATGGAAATGTATAATAAACTAAATGCACCGAATAAAATATCCTAATATCTTCATCGGGTTGCTAAATCCCCCAAAGCCCTTTATTGATCAGCCCTTCACAAACCAACAATGTTACTGAGCCTCAGGGCTATGTTAGGATTAATGAAACCACAACCGCCCTATGGTTTTGAATTAGAGTATGGTGCTCAAGAATTTATGTCCCAAATCTTTTATCTGCTACTTATATCCTTTTTAATAGTATTCAACCAAGTTCCGGAGTAACAATTGAATGGCAAAACGGATTGCCGATCGGTGTCTTGGGGTTGGTTCAAAATATGCCATTTTTCGATCAGGCCCTTGTCAATGTGGATGTTAATATATAGAAGTATTATGTTGAACAACGTGACAGGAAAAGGCAGTATTGAGTTTAGTGGTCTAGGATTTGGCAGTATTACTAAAGTTAAGGTCGATGGCCTTGATTATACATCTTTTCAAGGTACTACAGTAACAACTTTAAACGGTACCCACAGTTACAAGTCTTTTGGAATTAACAAACCTCAAACCGTTCTGGAAAGATACCGGAGCGGTTGCTAATTTCTTTCCAGATAAAACTCAAGTAGAAAAGAGCCCAAGGGCTCTTTTCTGTTAGTTCCGTCGTTTGTTAGCAATCGGTTGCAAGTGGAGTAATTACCGGTGGGAAAGTCAGTAAAATCTGCGCTACAATTATCATTTTTTCTTGGATTTTTTTGAATTGACCTTCTTCAAAAGGTCCTCCTTGTAATGCTACCCGGTCGAGTGTTTCATCCATTTCATTAATCTGACTGAATACTAGTGTTACTGTCGGCAATCTGTTAAGAAACTCAGTGCTGACCATGTTAAACTCAGACAGATCGCCCGCAATTAACTTGTCCTTGGTCGAAAACCCGGAAGGAAGCGTTGTGGTGCTTAAAAACTCATATTCTTGCTGCTGTCCAAATAGGGTCGGCGGTAGTACAAGTGCACTGCCGAGGTCAACAACACATGACCAGGGCACATCAATAACAAAATCATTAATAGTACCTTCAACTGTCGTTGCAGTTTGCCGAATTGCTTGGCTGAATTGAATGTCCTTGCGGACAAAGCCGCCTAAAAACAATTTTGGAGTATCAAGTGGTACACCGGGTACTGTGGGTGGGAAATTAAAGAAACGGCTCTGAGTTATTTTCAGGGGTCTAACTAAAAAGGACTTTTGGGGTGCGAAACTTTAGTCATTTTATATAGGGGCGATCTTGTCAAACCTATTTGTTTTATCACATATAATTATATATGACTTTCAAAAAGTGTTCCATAATTATTTTATAAAGTGTGCCGTAATAAACGTATTTTATCTCCGACATGCCACCTAAACACAATTTTTCATATAAAAACAGGGTGCTGGTACGCTAAATCCTTAAGATTTTAGCTACCAACACCCTATTTTTTACACTTATAAAATTACCTCAGACACCTATGACATAAGGCTTTTTCACACTTTCGCTAACATTCTGACGATTGGTCTTTAGCCTTTTATCGCGGCCTGGGCAGCAGCTATCATAAAGGACCTATTTCATTTTTCAACATTATGGAACACTTTTAATTATCCGTTACAAAAATCGTTTTATACTACTCTATAGTGTCCTCTTCTTTTGGGACTTCTTCTTTTGGGACAACACGCCAACCGTGAGCTTTGAGTTTCTCTATATAAGTTTCTATTGTAATTTCCTCGATTTCTAACGCAAGAAGATGTAAAGAAACAACAGGATGAAATCGGACTCAATTGTTTTGTGAAGACTAACAATTACCATTTCATATTCTTCACCACTTTATAAATAAAGGCTCTGGTAATTACCTTTTTACTTTGACGTATTCAATTGCTTCCTTGCCAGTAATGTGCTCGACGTCAATCGCAATAATATAAACTTGCGAACATCCGGTTATTTCCTTATGTTTGGCCTCTTCAGGCTGATCTGCTGAATACTTTTCAACTAACGCCTTAATAGCTTCCAGCCATTCGTCGCCTTCCACAATTCTTGCTTTACCAAAAGCAAGAACGCTGCGGAAATAACTGGTAAATTTTTTGCTTACTATCGTATCTTCATCTATTACTGAAAAAGATACCTTAGGGTTCTTCATTATAGCATCGATTTTATGTCCGGCTTTTGCTGAATGAAAATAGATTTTTTCATTGAAGTAAACATAGCTGAGTGGAACTGCGTAAGGATAATCTTCATCACCTAAGCATGCTAGGACACCATTTGTGCATCTGTCCATTACAGCTACGGTGTCTTCCATTGATAATAATTGCTTACCTCTTCTCATTTCTCTAAACATTAGTTATTTCCTCACTTTCATAGCATAATGATCAAGAAATAAAAAAACCGGAAGATATATATAATATCTCCCAGGCTTTTATCCTTCCGTGTACACAGTAAACTGTGCGTTTTATCTCGGTCCAGACCAGTTCTTTTTAAAACTGCGGAACCCTATAAAACTTCATTAAATAGTACCATATGTCATCAACTATTTCAAGATTACGTCGATTGGTCTTTGTTTCTAACCGCGCCTGAGCAGACACTATCATAAAGGACCAATCACCATTTTTTGCTATTATGACACACATCTTGCAACCATTTATTTTAACGGGACAAAAACGAGGCTGTAAGCAAATAATCGCTTCCAGCCTCGTTCTTTCTACTACAATTTAGGTCCCCTGCCTAACTCTGGAACACTCCTACAATTTCTCCAGCTTCAAGCCTGTCTCATGACCGTTAAGATTCTGCTTTTCCAAGCTAGCATCCTTTATTCTCTTAATATAGTTTGCTAGAGTCTCTTGTTTTATATAGTCTTCATATAATTTGACAGCCTCAGCTATTTCCTCATCGCCATCATAGTATATTTCGATTCTATCCATCATTTCATAGTCATTAGATTTTCTCATTTGCTGTACCTTGGAGACAAACTCTCGCGCATACCCTTCATCGATCAACTCTTTGGTAAGCGTTGTATCCAGGATTACGAATAAATTGTCCTCCACGGTCATTGTAAAGCCTTCTTTAGCCGCGATCGTAGTGATGACATAGTCCTTAACTAAGTCTACGCGTTCGCCCTCTACCTCAATCGAAATCGTTTCACCAGCTTCTAATCTAGGCACAACAGAAGAGGCATCAAGGGCTGCCAGTACTTTGCCTAGTGATTTTACTTTAGGTCCAAAAATCGACCCTGCTACTTTGAAATTAGGCTTTAAGCTAAAGTTCATATACTCGCTTAAATCCTTGGCAAACATGACCTCCTTAACATTAAGCTCCTCCTTGATTAAGGGAAGCATGTAGTCAATCAGTTGTTCATATTTACCGTCAATTAAGATCTGTTGGACAGGTTGTCGCACCTTGATTCTGACCTGTTCCCTAGCCGCTCTGCCTAAGCCCACTAGATTTCTCACCAGATCCATTCTAGTTTCCAACTCGCCATCAATCAGGCTCAAATCGGCGACAGGGTAATCCGCTAGGTGGACAGATAGTTCATCGGTCAAGCTTCGATAGAGTTCTTCAGAAATATAGGGCGCAAAGGGAGCCACCAGCTTGGATAATCCCACGAGTATTTCATAAGTCGTATTGTTGACGGCTTTCTTATCATTCGTAAGCTCTGAGCCCCAGAAGCGTCTGCGCGAGCGTCTTATATACCAGTTCGAAAAATCCTCATTGACAAACACAGTTATTTTTCTTACTGCTTTGGTCAAATCAAAGACCTTCATATCTGACTCGACGCCTTTTAGAAGGCTGTTATACTTTGATAGTACCCATTGATCAAGCTCGGGTCGATCCTTGTAATCAATAAAGAAGTCCCGTGGGTCAAGCTTATCCGTTTCGGCATACAAGGAAAAGAAAGCATACACATTTCTCATCGTACTGAAAAATTTACTCTGTACTTCCTTGATCCCTTCGATATCAAATTTCGTTGGACTCCAAGCCGGAGAAACATGAAGTAAATACCATCTTAAAGCATCCGCTCCATATTGATCAAACAATTCAAACGGATTGACCGTGTTTCCTTTGGACTTAGACATCTTATGCCCATCCTTATCGAGAACCAAATCGTTCACTAAGACTCGTTTATAAGGTGCAACTCCCTTGATGAAGGTTGAGATCACAAGTAGAGAATAGAACCAGCCTCTCGTCTGATCAATACCCTCACAGATAAAATCGGCGGGAAAGAGCTGATCAAAGTTCTCGCTATTTTCAAACGGATAGTGATGCTGAGCAAGCGGCATGGAACCACTGTCAAACCAGCAATCAATGACATCTTTCACCCTAGTCATTGTCCCGCTACATTTTGAGCATTTAATGTGAATATCATCCACAAACGGCCGGTGCAATTCAATCGTTGTTTCCTCCAGCGTTTCCACCGCGTTTTCTACCAGCTCTTGTCGAGAGCCAATCGATGTGATGTTTCCGCAATCGCATCTCCAGATGTTAAGCGGTGTTCCCCAGTATCGAGTTCTAGACAAGGCCCAGTCATTGGCATTTTCCAGCCAGTTGCCAAACCTTTTTTCTCCGACAAAATCGGGATACCACTCAACGCTTTTGTTATTCTCAACCAATTGATCTCTAAATTTTGTGACTTCGATATACCAGCTTGGTTTAGCATAATAAAGGAGTGGGGTCTGACATCTCCAACAGTGAGGATAGTTATGCTCCATTTTTTCTTTCTTAAATAATTTTCCTTCCCCGTGCAACCATTTGATAATATCGAGATCCGCATCCATGACAAAGCTGCCTTTCCATGGAGTGGTTACAAATTTTCCTGTTTCATCAACAGGCTGAAGCACTGGCAGATTATACTTCTTGCCAATGTTGTAATCGTCCTCCCCAAAGGCTGGGGCAGTATGAACAATTCCCGTGCCATCCTCTGTCGTTACATAATCGCCGACCGTAACAAAGAAGGCCTTCTTATCCGCTTTTACAAACGGCATTAACTGCTCATATTCTATGAACTCAAGATCTTTTCCCATGATTTCTTCCAGAACTTCAAACTCTTCTCCCAATACTTTATGGGACAAAGTCTTGGAAACATAATAAATCTCCTCATTTTGCCTCACTCTCAGATAGATTTCTTGAGGATTGACAGTCAGTGCCACGTTCGAAGGAAGCGTCCAGGGCGTCGTCGTCCAGACCAGAAAGAACTCTTCAACCTCTTTTCGCTTAAACTTTACGAAGACGGTGTTAGTCTTTATTAACTTATAGCCCTGGGCTACTTCATGGGAGGCCAGCCCAGTTCCACAGCGTGAGCAATAGGGTAGAATTTTGTGTCCTTCATAGATCAAACCCTTTTTGAAAAACTGATCTAGGATCCACCAGACGCTTTCAATATAATTATTATCAAGCGTTACGTACGGATGGTCTAAATCAATTGAATATCCCATTCGCTTGGTCATATCTCGCCATTGCTTCTCATAGCTGAACACTGATTCCCGACATTTCTGATTGAACTCCGCAATTCCATAGGCTTCAATTTCATGCTTGTTAGTAAGTTTAAGTTGTTTCTCTACTTCGATTTCCACAGGAAGACCATGAGTATCCCATCCAGCCTTACGCTTGACTTGATAGCCCTGCATGGTTTTGTATCGGCAAACTGAATCCTTTAGAGTTCTGGCTATAACGTGGTGTATGCCTGGTTTGCCGTTGGCGGTTGGAGGTCCTTCATAGAACACGAAAGGTGTTTTACCCTCTCTGGTTTCGATACTTTTATCCAGGATCTTATGATCATTCCAGTAATCTGCTATTTCACTTTCCTTTTTCGCTACCGGCAGATCCGTTAGCGGTTTGAAGTTAGACATACTCATCTTCCTTTCGTATTGGGTAAATAACATCAAAAAGCCCCTAAGTCAATGACTTAGGGACGGATTATCCGCGGTACCACCCTTGTTATTAATGGATAGGTTTAATTAAAAGCAAAACAATATCCATTAATCGCTTAAAACATGTAACGTATGCCTACGGAACAGCTTAGATTATTTCAGCCGTCCAACTCCAAGGTGATCTTCATAAAAAACCTTCGTCATAATCTTTCACCCGAGGATTATGTCTCTAAAACCCAAGTCCTTTATTACTATCCTTTTCACAGTTGTTATCCATATTTTAACCTATATCCAAACGTTTAAACCCTACTCATCATATTCCAATTTCTCGAACATTGTCAAGAGCACTCTAACTTTCTATTTGGTACAGTACACTAGATTTCCTCAACGCATTCGGGACATCACTTTACTTTGATTCTTCTAACAATCGCAGTGAACATGTAGACTGGCTCAAAATCTATCAAGCAAAAATAGGGCACTGTCTCTTAAAATCACTAAAAGACAATACCCTACTTGATTTAGTACGCATACCTTCTAACCCTTGATGTATAAGGCTAAGCAAGCTATGTCTATACTATTTCCCTTGATTCTTTATCGCCGCTTGGGCGGCAGCCAAGCGAGCTATAGGCACTCTAAACGGTGAACAGGAGACATAATCCAGTCCAACGATATGGCAGAATTCTACAGAATTAGGTTCTCCACCGTGCTCCCCACAAATACCTAAGCCGAGCTTAGGGTTTGTGCTTCGCCCAAGATTTACTCCTATGCCAATTAGCTTTCCTACCCCATCCCGATCAAGTACGACAAAGGGATCAGTTTTCATAAGCTTCTTGTCCAGATAGATGGGCAGGAACTTCCCTTGAGCATCATCACGAGACAGGCCCATTGTCATCTGCGTGAGATCGTTTGTCCCGAAGGAGAAGAAGTCTGCGACTTTTCCGATCTCATCCGCCAAGAGAGCCGCCCGGGGCACCTCTATCATGGTTCCAACTTTATAGTGGATATGGACGTTTTGCTCGCTCATAACCTCAGCTGCCGTGTCATCAACCAGCTTACGCATCATAATAAATTCTTCTTTTCCCATAATCAGCGGAATCATGACCTCAGGGTGAATGTCATACCCTTCCTTTAGCAACCGTGCGCTGGCTTGGAAAATTGCCCGGGCTTGCATTACCGTGATTTCCGGGAAGGAAACACCCAGACGACAACCTCGATGACCAAGCATCGGGTTAAGTTCAGATAAGGCCCGAACATTGCGCAGTAGGGACTCCTTGTCATGTAATGATCCCGGATCAGCTTTGCTCATTCTTAGTTTTGTAATGTCCACGACCAACTCCTCAGAATGGGGAAGGAATTCGTGAAGCGGCGGATCAAGCAAACGAATGGTTACAGGGAAGCCCTGCATAGCCTTTAAAATTCCGTAGAAGTCTTCTTCCTGCATAGGTAAGAGCTTAGCTAAGGCGTCTTCGCGATCCTCTAGGGTTTGGGCCAGAATCATGTCTTGGACAATGGGAATCCGCTCAGGATCCATAAACATATGCTCTGTACGAGTCAACCCAATCCCGACCGCTCCAAAATCTCGAGCGTTAGACGCTTCGGTCGGACTGTCTGCATTCGCCATAACACGCAGTCTAGAGATTTCATCCGCCCAACCCAAGAACTCTTTAAACCCTTCACTCAGCTCCGGATCGACCATAGAAACTTCTCCCTTAATCACTCTTCCGGTTGCCCCATCAATGGACATGATAGTTCCATGAGGGTACTCTACCCCATCAATAACCACTAAACCCTGAGTATAGTCAATCTTTAAGGCGTCACATCCGCAGACAGCAGGTTTGCCCATATGGCGAGAAACAACCGCTGCATGGCTCGTCATCCCCCCGCGACTGGTCAAAATTCCTTGAGCAGCTAAGATACCGCGAATATCATCAGGCGTCGTTTCAGTCCGCACCAAAATTACTTTCTCACCAAGATTTCCTAGCCGTTCTGCCTCTTCTGCACTTAGGACAATCCTTCCGGAAGCTGCTCCAGGAGAAGCAGGGAGCCCTTTTGCCAGCACTTGCAACTTGGCATCCGTATCCATGCGGCGATGCAATAAATGCTCCAATTGGTCCGGTTCGATTCTCATAATCGCTTCTTCTTTAGTGATCACACCTTCATGGAAAAGTTCCACTGCCACGCGAATGGCGGCTGACGCAGTTCTTTTACCATTACGTGTTTGAAGCATGTACAGTTTGCCACGCTCAATGGTGAATTCAATATCCTGCATGTCCCGATAATGACCTTCCAAGCGTTTCGAGAAATCCACAAATTGTTGATAGATTTCCTGATTTTCCTTGGCCAAGGTAGCAATCGGGTTGGGAGTCCGTATCCCAGCCACCACGTCTTCCCCTTGAGCATTCATCAGATATTCCCCATAGAGAGCACTTTCCCCAGTCGATGGGTTACGTGTAAAAGCCACACCCGTTCCTGAATCCGAGCCCATGTTGCCGAAAACCATGGATTGTACATTAACGGCGGTTCCAATTTCATGGGGAATACCGTTAATTTTACGATACACATTAGCGCGATCATTATTCCATGAACGGAAAACTGCTAAAACGGCCTCCATTAACTGAGCTCTAGGATCCATGGGGAATGGTTTGCCGGTTTTACGTTCGATCTTTTTCTTATACTCAATGACCATCCATTTAAGGCTCTCTGCTGAGAGCTCGGAGTCATAGCGAACCCCTTGTTTCTCTTTCGCACTTTCCAAGATCTGTTCAAAATTATAATGTTCTACTTCTAAGACGACATCCCCAAACATTTGGATAAATCGGCGATAACAGTCCCAAGCGAAACGTTCGTTTTGCGTGTTTGCGGCTAAAGCTTCTACAGTGTCATCATTAAGTCCTAAATTGAGAACGGTATCCATCATGCCTGGCATTGAGAATTTCGCCCCGGACCTTACAGAAACAAGGAGCGGGTTTTTCTTGTCTCCAAAGAGTTTGCCGGAAGCCGCCTCAACCTCTGCCAAAGCCGGCCACACTTGCTCCCAAATCCCTTCAGGGAAAATCTCGCCATTGCTGTAATATTCATTGCAGGCTTCCGTGGTAATTGTAAACCCTGGGGGTACCGGTAAACCGATTTGGGTCATCTCCGCTAAATTAGCCCCTTTTCCTCCCAACAAATCGCGCATAGAGGCTTTACCTTCTTGAAATAAGTATACATACTTCTTATCCATTTCTGTCCCCCTTAAATAATATTTCTAATACAATGCTCGCGGTTTCTTCAACTGCTTTGCCAGTAGCGTCAATAATTGGGCAACCGATACGTTTCATGATACCTCGGGCATATTCCAACTCTCTCATAATGCGATCTAGGTTGGCATAATCCGCTGTCGCGCCTAAACCAAGAGTTTTTAAGCGCTCAGTACGAATTTGGTTGAGCAATTCAGGCCTTAACGTTAAACCAATTACTTTCCGCGGTGAAATACTAAAAAGTTCCTCTGGGGGATCAACTTCTGGAACCAAAGGAATATTCGCAGCTTTGAGTCCTTTATGTGCTAAATACATACTAAGTGGCGTTTTCGACGTTCGAGAGACGCCGATAAGGACTACGTCTGCAAAAAGAACCCCGCGAGGATCTTTACCGTCATCGTATTTGACAGCGAATTCAATCGCTTCTACTTTCCGAAAATACTGTTCATCCAGACGATGGATAATGTTCGGCGTATGAGTTGGATCCATACCAGTTTGACTGGACAAGGCGCCAATAAGCGGACCTAGTATATCAACTGTTTTGAGCCCCTTTTCTAAAGCCTTACTCTCCAAATACTCTCGCAGATCTTTGAGTACAAGGGTATAAACTAAAATGGCTTGTTCAGCCGCAGCTTCTTCCATAATATCTTCCAAATGGGTTTGATCCCTTACATAGGGAACCCTGCGAATTCGAGTCTTTACACCAATGAATTGTGCCGCTGCCGCCCGACTTACAAACTCAGCCGTCTCACCTAGGGCATCTGAAATGACATAAATAACAGACGTTTGGGTCGTCACATTTTCACCTCCGAATTATTCGAAGTCCCACAGACTTCCGATTTTTAACCTTATGCCCCTGATCTCCGCATTAAAACTAACCTAACAGTCCTGATTACCGGCTTCAATCTCGTGTAACCGCTCTCGAACTACGAAATATAAACTACAGATCCGACCTCTGGATTGGCCTCTGCCCTCTGACTTCCGGATTGCGACCTCTGGATTACCTCGTTTCCGCAATCTCCACAAAGAGCTTTGTGACATTTGTCTTTGTAAACCGGCCCACGACCTCATAACACTCATTCCCGCTCTCATCTACATACCCTTCTACTACCGGCAAACTGTCAACCTGATGTTGAACTAATTTTTTAGCTGCGCTCAAGACGGGTTCGTCTAAGGTTGTCATGTAGATGTTTGGCATTCGTGTCATAATAACACCGACCGGAACCTGTTGAAGGTCGATTTTTCCTAAAGAGGCTTTCATAATATCTTTTCTGGAGATCATTCCCAAAAGGACTCTGTCTGCCCCAACAACCGTCAGACTTCCGACGTTTTGCGTGAACATCGCAACCGTTGCTTCGTAGATACTCGCATCTTCCAGTACAGTGACAGGCATAGACTTAAATGCGCAGACTCGGAGTTGGAGCATGCGTTCCATAATTGGGGAAGGTCCGAGATCTTCACGATAAGAATACCCGACGCGTGGCCTAGCCACTAGGACCCCTGACATAGTCAAAACAGTTAAATCCGGGCGCAAAGTAGCTCGCGTCAAATTAAGCATTGCTGCAATCTTCTCGCCCGTGATAGATCCCGAATCTTTCACGATCTCCACTATTCGCTGTTGCCGTTCCGTCCATTCCAACCAATTTCACCTCTTATGTTATTGCTCTACCTCAATGTGACATACTAATAAAGTTTAATTCGATCGATTATATCATATAATATTATTAATTGACTAGATGGTGAACATATAATAATTAATTTGATTAAATTCAAGCCTCAAGTATTGCTTTACATCCCATATGAAAGCAAAAACAACTCAAATTATTTCGTTCTCGAATTTTTCAGAAGAAGAATAACGGTTTGAAAAATTCCCTTTTCCCTGGTATTTCTAAAGATTCCTTTCTACTTAAGAAATCGTCTGTTTCTACTAACGCTAACGTAGTTTAAGACCGAAGTTATACAGGCAAGAATAGCTGCCAGCAAAGTAAGACATTGAGCGAGAAGAATCATAAGTGCCATCCTCCTTATATTTAGCTATCTGTATAGAGAGCGCTTTCTTAATACAATGCTCGCGGTTTCTTCAACGGCTTTGCCGGTAGCGTCAATAATTGGGCAACTGATACGTTTAATGATACTCCGGGCATACTCCAATTCTCGCATAATGTGATCTAGGTTAGCATAACCTGCTGTTGCGCCTAAACTAGGTTTGAAGCACTTAGTTCGAATTTAGTTGAGCAATTCAGCTCTTAGCGTTGAGCCAATCAATTTTGCGAGGTGAATACTAAAAAGTTTATCCGGAGGAGCAACTTCTGGAACCAATGGAATATTCGCCGCCTTGAGCCCTTTATGTGCTAAATACATACTAAGCGGTGTTTTCGAGGTTCGAGAGACGCCGAGAATCTAAATCTGCAAAAGATCCCCCCACGAGGAACTATGCCATCACCGTATTTAACAGCAAATTCAATCGCTTCTACTTTCCGAAAATACCGTTCATCCAGACGAGAAAGATGTTCGGTGAGTTGGATTCCAAACTTCGTCATCTCTCCGAGTGCATCTGGAATGATATAAAAAGCAGACGTTTGGCTTCTGGATTGAAATTTCTCTGAGCAGCAAATTTTAAAAGTGCTTCATGGGATCCTTTTTTGTTGTTCCTAAAAAAACAAGTTGGAGAGTAAAATCTACAAACTACTTTGTGATTTTACTCTCCAACCTATTCTCGAAGGGAAAAGGAGCTGCCTTTTCATCAATGTCCTCGGACATTAATAAACTGGTCCCCATGTCAAGGACATTTTGAAAAAGGGGCATTATAAAATCAAGATATTTCATATACACTCCTGATAAGGAGGAGATATGACAAAAGCACTGGTTGTTGCATCCCTGCGGATACAATTTCCAGT
>NZ_JAMHFY010000060.1 GCF_023897015.1 Desulfosporosinus nitroreducens
GACTTGGTCTGAGCTACTTTTTTTATTAATTCCTTCATCTTGATAAGGTTAGGAGAATTGCCAATAATTTGATCCAGGGAGTATTTAGCTCCCCTTAACTTGTTCAATTCACTTTTATATTGATTTAGTTCCTGGCTTAAATGACTGATTTTCTGAATTGTAGCCATAGTACTCATTTCATCTGCCTTTGAGAGAGAACCAAATGACGCTACTCCAATTATCTTGCCATTTTTCTGAACGGGTATTCTGTTAACCAATACAGACTCACCATTCTTAAGCATGAATAATGAACCCATTTCTTCGCACCCTGTCCTAGCTACAATATGCATCCGTGTACCAGGGATTACATCCCTTATATCTTTTCCGATGGCTTCATGTTTATCTACTTGCAAGATCTCCGAATATCTGTCATTTAAAAAGATAATCTTACCGTCTATATCTGCCACCACAATACCCTGCATAGATTCTAAAACATGATAAAATATATCCTTATTCTCTTCACGGATATCTGGCATTACTATTCGCTCCTTCAGAGTCATTAGTGTGGTTTTGACATACTATTCTGATTTAACAGTACCTAACTAGTGTCAGCCATCTATAGTTTCGCAGCTAGAGCATTCAAGCTTTCTAGTTGGGCGATCAATTCTTCCATTGCGGCAGCGATCTCTTGGATTGCCGCAGATTGGCCCTCACTAACACTACTTGTTTCGGCTGACTGCCTATTAATCGACTCAATTGACAAGGTAATTTCTTTTAAGATTCCAGTTGCTTGTATGGCCGAGTTATTGCTTTGCTCAGAAAGACGGCGAATTTCTGCTGCCACCACAGCAAAGCCTCTTCCATGTTCAGCTGCCCTTGCTGCCTCTATAGCTGCATTTAGACCAAGAAGCTTGGTCTGATCAGCTACACGTTTGATCATCTGAATAATTTCGTCGGTTTCACCGATGTTTTCTTTCGTCTTCCGTGTATTCTTCGAAAGCGTTTCTCCCACCTTCGAAAGTTGTTGTGCACTTATCGATATTTCTTGAATACTCTGGTTTACCTGTTCGAAAGCTGCTGAAAACTGGTGGATTATTTCATTAAGAACAGATTCGTTCTCTTGACTGAACACCACTGCAATTGCACCAATTACGTTGTCATTCTCATCATAGACTGGTTCAGACAATGCTTTAAAAGGGACTCCAAAGACTTCTTTGGGTACCATCTGGATTATTCTCCTTTTTTCTTTCATGGCCCTGTAAGCAGTGCTTCCTTCAACTACTGGATCACCGACCTCAAATTTCGCCGGAATCACATTATTATCATTGCGATACACAGCTATATAATTAGCGGTGTCCACTACCCCTATGCCGACAGGCATGGAATATAGCAGGGCCATACTGGGCAACAAATCGATAATTTGCTTTAGTGTCTTTTTACCAATAATCCTTGTCATGATAATACCCTCCCCTTATTAAGATAGATATTGTATTTCATGGTATCTTTGCTATCTTTCAGTTACCACTCCTTTTCTTCCTTAAATCAGCTGTAATCAAAAGATTTTTTCCTTAGCCTTTCCAAGAATTGAGACTTGAGGGCCTCAGGAGGGGAATCGCACAGGATAGCAACAGCGCTATCCTGTGCGATTAACATTTGTTACTATTTGGACAAAGCCAGTAAATACTTGCTCACTGGGGTAGCAGGTTAAAGGTCTAACTCAGTCATGATTCTGACCATCTTCCTTACTAATTCACCATTGTTCTTAGCCAAGACTCCTTTCCCTGCAACGTAGGCAACCCATATATGGCCATCGTCGCTGTAAGGAATTCAGCTTTGCCAGCCCCGATTTTCGCTTAAACTAAGCTTCTGGAATTTCAGGCAGTTCAAACATTTCAAGGTTCTCAATCTGGTAAGTGTACCTACCTGCTTCTATTCCTTTAACTATTTCTACGACTTTATCACTGATTGGAGTCGCAATGCCTAGCTTCTTACCCCATTCGGTAATAACCCCATCGATAGCATCAATTTCTGTCTTTAAACCTTTCTCTAGATCCTGGAGCATACTGGCCTTTAACAGACGATGTGGTGTATAGATGGCTTTATAGTAAGGATATTTCGCAGTCCGTTCTTGCTTATTCTGGAAAGCCAGAACACTCAGGTCATGCCCCTGGAGAGGTTCGAGTTTAATACCTCTGGCCTTAACAATTTCTAGGGCCTCGTTACCTATATGAGCTGCACAGGCAAGAGCTTTCTCATTGTCTAAGATATCTCCGTACGTACAGCCCAAGGCCGCAGATAGACCACTCATAGTGGCATTAACGATTAATTTAGTCCATCGAATTCCAGCCAAATTTGGCACAATAATAGTCTCTGCTGAAAGGTTTAACAGTTCGGCTACCTTTTTTGTCCGTTCCCGGATGCTGCCATCCAGTTCACCAATATCATAGCTCATCTTATTGGGTTCCGATGTAAGCATGGAAACCCCGGGCCTTACATATGTTGCTCCCCAGCCCACCGTCCCGCTTAAGGTGCGCTCTATTCCGATTATTTCCGCTACGGCATCCTCAGGAACACCATTTTGCAGGGTACATACTACACTATCGGGACCCAGATGAGGCAGTAGTTGTTTTAAGGCTGCGTCGTTATACGTTTGTTTAACTAGATAGAGAACCACATCATAAATCCCCGTCATCTCCTGGGGAGTGATCGCTTTGACAGGAATATTCAGCTCCATTGTTCCAGTAATCGTAGCCCCTTGTTCGTTTAAAGCTTGAACATGTTCTTTGTTGGCATCAATTAGGACAATGTCTCCTCCCCTCTTGGTAATGAGAGCCCCAGCTATAGTTCCTAATGAACCCGCACCCATAATTGCTGTGCGCATAGTATCTCCTCCTTATTCGTTTTTTTATCAGGTACCCACGTGGACAATGGCCCACATCAATATAAGAGTATTCCAATGACTACAGCCAACACTGTTGCCAAAAGAGGCAAGATTACACTTACTACACCTAAATCTTTGTAAGCTTCTTTATGAGTTAAACCCATAACCATTAATAATGTGATAACCGCTCCAGAATGGGGTAGGGAGTCTAGACCGCCGGAAGCTATCGAGGCAACCCTGTGTAAAGCTTCAGGACTCATACCAGTTTGCAGGAATGCCGGACCCATGGTCTTCATGAAGATGGTCAAACCGCCACTAGCGGAACCCGTAATACCAGCTATAACGTTAACGGCGATGGCTTCGGAGACCAAGGGATTGAATTTCATGCCCAAGGCAAATTTGATAAAGGCTTGAAAAGCCGGAACGTTCTGGACTACAAAACCAAAACCAACAATAGCCGCAGTATTGACTAGGGCCATGACACTATTTGAGCAACCATCATTAAGAGCCTTAAGAGGATTTTCAAAACGCTTCCAATTAAGCACATAGGTTAAAATAATCCCTACTGCCAGTGCAATGCAGACCCCATAAAGAGCATCCATTTTCCCTTTCAGTAAAAAGATCAACCCAATCACAACGAGTAAAGGCAAAAAGGCTACTTTCCAATCAGGCAGTTTACTGGCATCGGCCAAAGATAGTTTATCCATATTGTCACGAGGGCCCGGTACAAAATGCTCGCCGTTAGCTTTAGCTTTGTTAGCCTGACTTTGCACGTACCAGACACCAGCCCCGAAGAGGAATAGGGAGCAGATAATGCCCATCAAGGGAGCGGCAGTAGCAGTTGTTCCTAATACTTGAGCAGGGATGAGGTTTTGAATGGAAGGGGAGCCGGGTAAGGCTGTCATAGTAAAGGTTCCCGCCCCAATACCGACAGTTGCTAAGATGAGTCTCTTTGGTAAATCCGCTGCCTTAAAGAGGATTAATGCCAAAGGATAGACAGTAAAAATAACGATGAACAGGTTAACTCCACCGTAGGTTAGTACTGACGTTGCCAAGGCTACCACCAGCACGGCTCTGGACTCACCAAACCAGTTCATTAACTTGTAGGAAATAGAGTTAGCACTTCCGCTCTCACCCATAACTTGGCCAAATAACGCACCAAGTACAAAGATTAAGAAATAGGTACCGGCAAAATACTTAAATCCGTTGACATAATCCACTGAGAGGGATTTCCAAATGTCGCCATGGTTGGTCAAAACAACGATAAGAGCACAAAGCAGAGACGCAGGAATGATACTCCAACCTTTGTAGGCCATAAAAATAATCACAGCGATGGCGATAAGCACACCCATAACACCTAACATTATTTATCCTCCTCTAAAATCGTTTCTTTCATTTCCGTTTTGATTTCAGACTGACCCAATCCCCCCTTTTTTTATGGTTTGTTAACTAATGCACCTCCTTTTGTCTTCTTGTAAACACTCTTTCGCAATAAACGTGCCATAAAAAAGAAGCATGATTAAACGTCTAATCATGCTTCTTCTGGAGCTTTTAAGAAACTGTCTTGCAAAAAAACCGTCTGATTACCCAACAGTTGTCTGGATTACCCAACAGTTTCATAGCAAAAAGATAATGAAATTTTACTTTATTTTGATATCATATTTTTTCAATTTTTCGTAAAGTACACTCCTATTAATTCTTAATAATTTAGCGGCCATGCTAATATTAGAATTAGTCTGGTCAAGCACCCTAATTATGGTTTCTTTTTCAGCATTGACCCTTGCCGTTTCAAGACAAACCTCA
>NZ_JAMHFY010000061.1 GCF_023897015.1 Desulfosporosinus nitroreducens
AGTTGCTCTGTTCTTTCCTCTGCGCGCCGCAATTCGCTGGTATTGCGCGGAGAAATAAGAGCCCTTAACATTTCTGGTAATAATATTACAGTGTGTTTTATGTTCCATCGTACTAGTGTTTCGAGGGAACTTTTTGTTAGGGGACCATACTTTTACGCAGAAATAAGCAAATACGCAAAAAGGAATAGGTTTATGCTTATTTGTTTAGAGAGAGAAGACGAAACCTAACCGTTATAAAGCTTCAAACAAGTTTGTTTGCACATTTGGTAAGTTGTTTATACCCAATTTATGCTTTACAGTCGGTTGTGTTGGGGCTATACTTTACCTTAGTAAAATTAAAGGAGGGCCGTATGCTTATGCTTAATCCTATCGTTATCGTTGCATAGCAAAGGCTATTGCAACTAACAAAAATTGAATTGACAAAATTAGCCTTTGCTATTCCTAACGAGAGAATTATTTAGGAGAGCAAAATGAGCTATAAAAAAGCAAATCATATCTTCCCTGCTGAATTACTTGAAATAGTGCAGGAATATGTGGACGGAGAATGCGTCTACATTCCAAGAAAACCGAGTAATAAAAAAGAATGGGGTACGGAAACTACTATTCGTGACGAGCTAGAAATTAGAAATTGGCAAATTTACCAAGATTACCAATCTGGATGCGATTTGGAACATTTGTCTCAAAAATATTATTTATCTTTGAAAAGCATTCAAAGGGTTATATTACAAGGTAAAAAGAAATGAGTTTAAAGTGGGCCGGTATAGTTTTTAGACGTACCGGCTCATTTTCTTTTATCAAAAGTGTTTGAGGTATAGCCCTTTTCGAATGAGTGCTATAATTGTAATAGAAGTTATTTGATTCTGATTTAGAGAAAGGAGAATAAGTATGGACGGTTATAAGAAATGGACTCAAAATTTCAGCATGGAATGGCTTAGTGAATTATTGAATAGCATGGAAAAGAATTGCTCTCAAGAAAAATGTGCATTGCTTCTAGATCAATGTGGTGCATGTCATTATAAATCTCTGGAGCAAATGCTAGAAAAATATGTTGGAGATTTACGAGGGTTTATTAAGTTCATGTCAAAAGAACATGGACAAATTATTACATATGATGAGACTAAAAATATAATTCTTGTTGATGAGAACAAAAGCTATTGCGTATGCCCAATAACGCAATGCATGGATGGTAAAAAAGTGTCTCCCGTTCTTTGCCATTGTTCCGCAAGTATGACAGAAAAAATGATTTCAAAGATTATTGGTCAGGAAGTAAAAAGCCGGGTTGTTACTTCCATTTTAAGAGGAAATAAATCCTGTGTTTATGAGATTAAATTCTAATATTGATGTACCCGGCACAGAAAATATAAAATGCAATGGAATAAGGCTGGAAGAAACGGACGTGAGTATTTTATTGAAGATGCAGATTTAGCAAGCTCTATGCTGAGAGGGCAAATTTAGCAAAAGTATTTGAGATTGATGTTGTTGTTACAATAACTAGGTTAATATGTTCCCGCAAACGGCGCACGTTGAAACTGTGATTCTGATGACGCGTTGTGGTCAAAACGATAAATAAGCCACTCGAACCACAATATGTTGTGGTTTTGGAGCAAAAAATGGTCAAAAATCAGGCTAAAAAATGCCCGATTTTTGACCTAATTTTTAGGGGGAAATATAGATGACATAGGGTGATGGGATAGATTCGACTTCCAAAATCACAATTTCATACAAGTAAATATAAGGACATCAGAACAGTAAATTCTGGTGTCTTTGTTTTTTTATACAGGCTAAAAATTGCTACGTTACTTAACATGATCCAGTAGGTTTATCAGATATTTGTGAATAAGTAAGATCAAAATCAATAAATCTGGTATCAAGGTAATTGACAAAATAGATAGTAAGGAGTAATATAATAAACATATCTTTTCGATATATAAACGAGCGATATATAAATCGGCAAAAGAGGACAATATGTTAGAATTTATAATTCTTGGTTTCCTGATGTGTGGAGAAACAAGTGGATATGATCTAAAACAGTGGATGACAAAATCCACTTCCTATTTTTTTGATGCAAGCTTTGGAAGTATCTATCCAGCATTAAAGAGATTGGGGGATAAACAGCTAGTTATTTTTAAGGAATCTGTGGAGGGAAGCAAATACAAAAAAGTCTACCAGATTACCGAAACTGGAAAAGAAGCTTTTATGAAGTGGATTGCGGAACCGATTGCTTTCGAAAAGTCAAAGCAGGATCATCTGGTGAAGATCTTCTTCTATGAATTTCTTCCCAAAGAAAAGGCTATTGCCAATTTAAAAGGGCTTATTGAGGTAATCCAGCCAATTGAAAAGAATTTAATTGGCCAGAAGGAGGAAGCAAGCCAGAAATACGATGTTTACCAGTTCTATTACAGATATGCAACAATGGTTTATGGCATTGATTACTACCGTTTTATCATGAGCTGGTGCAACGATATGATTACAAAACTTGAAACTGATACTGAAACTATCCGAAGCGAACGCTTCAACACAAAATAAGAAAGGATAAATTATCATGAAGATATTAACGATTATGGGAAGTCCGAAGAAGAATGGAAAAACGGCTGCAACTCTTATGCTTTTTGAGGAAAACATGCTTGCCCAAGGGAATGATGTAGAACGAGTCAATGTAACAGATTATAAAATTAACGGTTGCCTTGGGTGTTACGCCTGTATGGCGAAAAAAGAGGAACCTGGCTGCATTCAAAAGGACGATGCGCAGTCTGTTTTTGATAAGATGGCAGCAGCCGACACGATTGTGATTGCCTCTCCACTTTATTCATTCGATTTAACAGCACAGTTAAAGCCCCTCGTAGACAGGTGCATCAGCTTTTCCAACACCACTATCCTCAACGGAAAGCACATGGCTCTTCTCATCACTTGCGCCGGTCAGGTTGAGAACAATACTAATCTGGTACAGGAATTTTTCCGCATGGCTTTTGATGGCGAGAACGGAGGAATGTTTCATACGAAATTAGCAGGAAGATATGTGGTGCCGTATAGCGACTCTCCGGATTTTATGGAACGTGCTAAAAAGACCGCGGATACGATGTTTAACGAATTAGTATAGAAAGGGCAAAAAAATGAGGCAAAAAATACGTAAACTGACCAGAAACGTTTTTTTGCACGAAAGAGAAAAGAGCGCAATTTCAATCTTCAAATTGTACCACATGATGGGAAAGAATGGATTGAATACTTAGCTTTTAGAGACTATTTAAGAACACATCCAGAAAAAGTGAAAATATACTCTGATATAAAAAAAGAGGCGATGTCTTAAGGAGAAAATACGCTTTTATCCTATCACGTACATAAAGAGGCGGTAGTTAATAGTTTATTATCAGAAGCCATAGCATGGAAGAATAATTAGAATCGTTTTTACTGACTTTTTATATAAATTCCTTAGGAGAAAATTGAGATGTATGATGTAATAATAATTGGTGCAGGCCCAACAGGCTGTACCGCCGCACGGGAATTGGCCTACAATGGGTATAAAGTATTATTAGTTGAAAAATTCAAGATGCCAAGAAACAAATCGTGCTCCGGTGTCCTTATAAAGAAATCAATGGATTTGGTCCGGCAATATTTTGGCGAAGATGTACCCGAATTTACCATGTGTGCTCCGACTGATAACCGAGGCATGATTTTTACCAACGATAAAGGTCAAGAGTACCGTTATGAACAGGAAGGATTAAATATATGGCGCAGTTCCTTTGATTACTGGCTGGCAACAAAAGCTACCAAAGCCGGTGCCGAACTGCGCGATGGAACCGCCGCCCTGTCGTGTGAGGAACAGGAAAACTGTGTTCTTGTAAATCTCAAGGGCACTTCTTTATATTCTGAAAAAGCAAAGATAGTCATTTGTTGCGATGGTGTGGTAGGTTCTGTTAAGCGAAAGCTTATACATACGCCTCAAAGCTATATAACCACCTACCAAACCTTCAACAAAGGCTCTATTGATTTGGATCATCATTATTTTTATGCCTATTTGCAGCCCAATCTGTCGGAATACGATGCGTGGTTTAATGTAAAAGATGATTATCTCATTTTTGGCGTGTCTGTTAAGAATACAAGTAAAATTGAACATTATTATTCTGAATTTATTGCCTATATGAAAAAACATCACAAGTTAAGAATTGAAGAGCAAGAAAAAAATGAAAAATGGCTTATGCCACGCGTTATGCCCGGATGTCCTATAGAATACGGAAACAGGAAAGTGTTGTTTGCGGGTGAAACAGCAGGATTTCTTAACCCCATGGGCGAGGGCATTTCGGCAGGAATGGAAAGCGGGTACGCAGCTGCGAAGGCGATTCAGAAAATAGATTTAGATAGTGATTGGAACTTGGAAACACTACTTATGCTTTATCAAAATAACACTTCTGCTTTGAAAAATTATATGGAACGACAATGGAATTTTGTTGCGAATATGTCGGAAACGTTCAGCTACATGAAATTATGAGCTTGATTCGATATTCTTTTTCACTTTGGGTCGCAATTACCATGGTAAAAATAAGACGCGTATATGTTTAGAAATATATATGTTTTAGACAAGGAGTAACGGATGTCGATCCGCTGTTTGAATCAGAGGAAATT
>NZ_JAMHFY010000062.1 GCF_023897015.1 Desulfosporosinus nitroreducens
CTTATTATATTTAAATAAGCACAGGCATCCAACCCGTTCATTCGGATCGTTTGCTTGTGCTTTTATAGTACCAATGCGACGTTGAATAGTAAAAAATTACAATCCAGTTCTAGGAGACTTCTATTTGAAGAATTCGCTGATGAAATATTTAATCCGTTGGTTGAGAAGATAGAAATTCTCACACCAACGGATTTTGTTTTTGGGTTGAAATAGTGGAAAAAGGGTAGTGGAGATAGTTAGCTGTGTGTCGGTAAAGAGAGTCAGGAAAAGAATTTCTAAGGCCAGAAGCTAAGGGGATAACCGGCTTGGATACGGGTAAACTTACACTATTGAAGTAGTAAGTTTTAAGAACGAGGGATCATGATGTTTACATTAACTAGATTTAGGTCCTCTAAAAAAGTCCAACCTCAGAAAATAAAATCCATGATTTCTGACCATAAACCGATTTCCGGTACCGTTGAGGATATTTTAGCAGACGTTATAAAGAATGCCGGTAGTCCCTCGGACCTAATCATTCATCGTTTTACCACCGAGAACGGACCCGTAATGGCTGCTGTCTATCTTGAATCTATGGCAGACATCGGCTTGCTAGGATCACAGGTTATTGAACCGGTTAACAAGTTTATCAGAGAAAAAAGCGAAACTCTCACAGCTGCAACAGTTGAACTCCTGATATCAGCCTCTGTAATCGATATATTTACGGATTTTCACGATGTGCTGGACGGTTTGCTGGCGGGTCAAGCCCTGCTTATTCTGCCCAATGAAGATAAGATTTTCGGGATTAGTCTTCCCGGATACCCACGCCGTCCTATTGAAGAATCCATTACTGAAAAAAACGTCCGAGGCAACAGGGAAGGATTTACTGAGGATATCAACGATAATCTCAGTCTGATCCGACGTTGGATCAAAGACCCTAATCTGAGGGTAGAAAGCAAAATAATCGGGGAACGGACGAAGACAAAGGTGTTAATTCTCTATTTGTTCGATGTAGCCAATCCTGATACGGTAGTGGAAGTGAACAAACGCCTAGAGAAAATCAGTATCGATGGGATCATCGACAGCGGTTATATCAGCGAAATGATCACCGATCATAGGTTAACCTTTTTCCCCCTGGTACAGGAAACGGAAAGGCCGGACAAAGTGGCCGCTTCAATTTTGGAAGGGCGGATTGCCATCATCGTGGATAAATCGCCCTTTACATTAATTGTGCCAGCCACTTCCAATGAGTTTTACCAAACCCCCGAGGACTATTATTTTAACTACTGGATCGGATCGTTCTTAAGGTTGATTCGCTTTATCGGAACTGCAATGGCAGTAACTCTCCCAGCACTCTATACAGCGCTTATCACGGTTAATCCCGAGTTATTGCCTTCCTTTTTGATTCAGGTCATTGCCTCCGGGCGAACCCAGGTGCCCTTCCCAGCATTCATTGAAGTTTTTTTTACCTTATTGGTATTTGAGATTTTTCGGGAGGCTAGTGTCAGACTGCCGGCCAATATTAATTTGATCATGGGGATTGGTGGGGGCATCGTTCTCGGACAGGCGGCTATCAACTCCGGAATTATTGCCGGAACCACCATCATGGTGGTGATTTTTACGTCCCTAGCTTCCTTTTCCACGGCTAACCCGTCCAAAGAACAGGCCTGGCGGCTTGCTAGGTACTTTTTGTTTTTTGCAAGCGGAGCTTTTGGGATACTGGGGTTGTCCGTAGCAGGACTGCTGGTACTGGCCCATATGGCAGGTTTGAAATCCTTTGGGGTATCTTACTTAGCGCCCTGGGGGCCGCCTTTACCGGTGGACATGGTGGACGGCTTTGGGCGTTTACCATGGTGGGCCAGAAACAGGAGGCCCCCCACCTACCGCCCGCAGCAGGAGGACAGGTTAGGTAATACAGACAATGAGGAGGACAAGTAATGCTCAAGGAAACGACCGGGATCGGACCCGGTTTACTTTTTAACATTATGTTTTCGTCACTTTACGGATATGGAGTAATAAGCTCTCCGTATGTGGCAGCAAAATATATGGGTTCTAACGGGTACCTGGGCTTTATTTTAGCCATTATACTGGCTATTCCAGTAGTTCTTTGTGCAGTTCGGTTGGGTAAAAGGTTCCCCGGTAAGTCAATCATCGAGTACCTCCCCTTGGTTTGCGGAAAAATAATTGGCAAAGGTATTGCTATCTTCTTTCTGTTGTTTTTACTCATTATTACCGTATGGGCCACGAGGCAAATTGCCGACTTGAATAACGTTTTTTTCCTAAACCGAACACCCCTCTGGGCTATTGCCACAATGCTTTTGTCTACCACGGCTTACATTGCTCACAAAGGAATTGAAGGTATAACCAGGTTGGCAGCTTTTATTTTTCCTGTGGCGGTGGTATTTATTTTCCTGTCCGCAGTCTTCTCTTTTCAGGGGTTTAAGCTTGATTACGTTCGACCAGTGTTTTATACCCAGGGTTACCAACTAACGTTGGGTGCTCTGCAAATGTTTTATATATTTTTCCCATTGACAGCCTTGTTTATGTTTTATCCATACCTGACAAAAACGCAAAGAGGATTCAAAACTATACTTGCGGCCGTCTTACTAGCAAGTACAGCAATACTAATATTTGTGGTCAGCGGGATAGGCACTTACGGTGCGGCAGGTGTTTTGCGTTACTCCTGGCCTGTCATGGAACTTACTATGAAAGCAAACATACCTTATCTAATGCAAACGACAGGGCTCTTCTTTGCTGTCAGCTATTTTTCCCAAATCTGCTTGGCTATCGCAGGGTTATACTTTGCTTTGGCCCTGGCCACTACTCAGCTATTCGGAATTCTTAATTATAAACAGTTTGTGCTACTCTGGTTTCCGATTATTATGTTTCTAATCCTTGTTCCGCCAAGCGTTGTAGATATTCATTTTCTGTTTGATTATCTACGTACTGCCGGTTTCCTTGTTGTCTTTGTGCTTCCATTATTGATCTGGATTTTGGCAGCTTTATTGAAGAGAGGTGATACTTCCGGTGCGAAGTAAAATTGTCTTAGTGTTATTACTAAGCTTAACTGTTTTTTTCAACGTGGGTTGCTGGGATGTGCAAGAGATCAATCGGCGTGTGTCAACTAATGCCGTATTTTTTGATGTGGACAGCACCGGAAAAATAAAAATGGGCACTGTTTTTAGCGTGCCCGGCACGTTATTGCCGCCCGTGATAGGTACTCAGCAGCAGTTCCAAAAACGAAATTATATTATTACAGCGGAAGACACTTCCATTACCGATGCGTGGTCCAAATTGCAGGCTAAATCGGAAAGAGATATATATTTTGGGCAGTTGAGAGCAATTGTATTAACTGAGAAAGCAGCCCGAGGTGATATTAACAACCTGCTGGATTTTATCGGTCGAATACCGTATGTACCGCCTAATACCACTTTGCTAGTCACAAAGGATGATCCCAAGGAACTTCTGGACATGAAAAACGAATCCAATAACATACCGGGCAACTATGTGGACCTGTTTTTTCAGACTAATAGTAAAAAAACAATGGCTATACCTATTGACCTGTGGAGAGTTTTGGCCCAGATGGACAATAAGACATCTGATCCACATATTCCTATGATAAAGGCTTCCGAAGGGAGTTACGACATATCAGGGACAGCGCTTTTCTCTAATAACCATTTTGTAGGGAAACTGGACCTAGAGGAAACGAAAACACTAGCCCTGATCAAGGGCTCGTCCACTGGCTACCTGACAGTCCCGCTGGAAAACGGTGATTATGTCGCCTTCAAGGATGTAAACTCAAAAAATGATATTACTTTGGAACTAGACAATAACGGTAAAGTAACCTTCGGAATAAAAACCAAAGTTTCTGGAGCAATTGTGGAGACCAATCCCAGAAAAATGGAAATAACAGAAGAGGACAAAAAAGTTATTGTGAGTCATGCGGAAGCAGAAATTCACAAAAGGATCAGTGACCTCTTCGTAAAACTACAGTCACTAAATTCCGACACCGTTGGTTTAGGTGAAAAGTTTAGGGTAAAATACCCAGGCGAATGGCAAAAAAACAATTGGCGCCAAATTTATCCCAATTGCCAGATTAATCTGGAGACTAGTTTTATAGTACGTCGTACCGGCCTGTTCAGGTAATAACGGAATCAGGATAAATCCTATTGATTAGAGGTGGGAACTCCCTCGGGCATAATCAGGGCCTTTATGGGTGCTGATGAATTCTCTAGATATGTCCAATAATTAGCCATACAAGATTAATGATGGGATCACCATAATTAATATGACAAAGGTAAGGCAAAAACCCGCTCATGGTAGGGCAAAAGAGGAATAGAGATTATAGCTCTATTGACGTGACAGGACAGGACACGTGGAGTGCTTAATAGTGCTATATGTGCGACACGTTTCTAAATGAAAAGTTTAGACATTTGTAGAAATACAAAGAGAACTAACATCTTG
>NZ_JAMHFY010000063.1 GCF_023897015.1 Desulfosporosinus nitroreducens
AACGGTTTCGATTCTCCGTCCATTGGCGTCATAGCTGTAGAGGGTCTTTTGCCCTTCCCAGTCCGTGGCTGAGGTGAGGCGATCGAGAGCATCATAGGTGTATTTGACGTATTTGCCGTCTGGATAGATGAGCTTGGACTTTCTGCCCAGCTTATCATAGACATACGTTACTTCTTCAGCCGTGGGCAGGCTGACAGACGTGAGTCGTTCCATTTTGTCATAGCTGTAGCCTGTTTCTCCTTCCGGGCCATCCATGATGGTGCGGCTGCCCATGATGTAATAGTTATAGTAGACGTCTTCGCTATCCTGACTTTGGGCAGGATCGGCAGTAGTGGGGTTAGCTGGGGCTGAATTTGATGGAGCAGTCTTAACGTCGGTAGATTTCTTTGCCGGAGAAGTTTTTGTCGGAGAAGTCTTTGCCGGATGGGAAGGACGAGTAAATGCTCTCATCAGTTTAGCTGAATTAGTTTCTTCACTGGAGTTGGTCTGTGAGTCTATGGTTGCCTCCACTTCAGCTGTGGCTGCATCTTGGACGTTTTCGTCGTTGCTGTCCGCTTGTTTATAGAGTTTGGCTGAGAGACGGTTGAGGATGTCATAGCTGTAGCTTATTTCCGTGCCGTCTGCTTTAGTGTAGTTGGCAAGAGTGCCTACCGGGTTATACTCATAGCTTTCTTTTTCCCCTAATGGGTTGGTGCGCTGAGTGTTTCATGCCTTTGGTTATAGGTGGAGGTGCTGGTGTGGCCGTTGCCGTCGGTGGCAGAGGTTAAGTTGCCAACCGTTTCACAGGAAAATATCAAAACCGCCGCCCCACATAAATAGCTTCCTCTTTATAACCTCAAGCGGGACATACAATTACAGTGACTATATACATTAAAGCAGTGACAAAGAGAGCTACAACGTTGACATTTTAAAGTAAAGTTATATTTTGTAGTATTAAGCGGGATACTTGCTACAATTAAAACCGCCGCCCCAATACAAACAAAGTCATCTCAGATATTTAACAAATGCAAATAAAAACAATAGCAGTATACAACTTTGAAGTAATGATACTTGAAATTACAGAACTATCGTTTAAGACTGTTTACAGACCAAAATTCCAGAAATATTATAGCTGTATTATTTTCAAACCCTTTATTTTACTGGGCTAATAAGGCTTGAAAGATTTTAATATTCATTGATGCTGCATTATTACTTATCTGTAGCTTTTTGCATAAATCAGCAAATTTGATGGCCCATGAGGACGGGTATAGACAAATTTTGCATAAAAACTACAGGGAGGGGCTTCCCGTGAAGTTCCCTCCCGTTTAATCTTAGTGGCAGACAGCACAGTCTTCGTTTTGCACGTTTTAATATGTTACATAGTAACGTTATGCTGGGACAATTAAACAAAACGGTTAAAACACATTTTACAGCGATAGTAAAATAAAGAAGCCCAGCAACTAAAAATATTGTTGCCGGGCATGAATGTATTATCTCAACAATTCAACATTAGATTCAAATCGGTTGGTTTGTAGTTAGTTTGGGCAGATTTATGCAGTGAGTTCTCAATATCAAATTGAGCTTACAAGAGTTACTTATCATCAACAAGTTCTAACTCTTTGCCCGGTATTGCAAATAATGCTATGGTAATACCGTTATTATCTGAAAACTCAACTTCAAAGTTATCCCCATCATAGTCTTCAAGAATAACCCCAACATCTCCTATTTTTATGCCTTCATCAACATATTTGTCAGTTAAGAGTTTTACTTTTTGGAATGGTTTCATATCTTTTCATATCCCCCTACTTAGTAAATCCAGAAAATGGTGTGTTTAGTGTCAGCGAACCATCTGGCCTTATCATCCAACCTGATTTTAGATAACTAGTTTCGCCAGCAGCATTTCCAATACCAGTCAGTTCAATTTCTATATTGATTCTCTGCCCAAATGAATCTACTTTTCCAAGTGTATACTCACCATTTGCAAATTTAGCTGCAGCTTGTTCATTATACATTTTAATTAACGCTTCAGAATCATTTATCCCATATCCTAAATCCTTAAATACTACGTCCTTTCCAGGTGCCGCACCGTCTTTAAATATATACTCAGAAAATTTCCTAACATCAGCGCTTACATTTGGAACAGCATAACTCTCCCCCTAGTATGATAAGGTCATAGGATTAATCCAAATATTGATTGAATTCCCGTTCTGCTTTTGAGACAATTTTCTCGTACTAAGTAGAGATCATCGTTCGCCCCCTTGAGGCTTTGTCCTCGTTACTGAGACCGGTGCCTCTTCTTTACGAGAGTTTACGAATGAGCTGGATGCTGGTGGGCTATATGCCTTCTCTTCGAATATCGAGCTAGGTTGTGATTCGTAAAGGTAAGGTGTGAAACTGTAGTTGCCTTTTGGTGGTGACTGCTGTCTTTCCAACATCTACCACCATGTTATCACACAGCTTTCTTCAGCGGTAGAGTCGGCATCTAGTACCCCTTTGCCTAACCAGCAGAACTTCATTGGCTCCCTATTTACCTGCTTGCTACAAAAGTAGCTGGATTCACTGCAATAGAAAAAGGGTCCAGGCTGACTTTTCGCTGAACCCTTGTGACACATCGGTTTGCTAGAATCGTTGTACCGAGGAACTTACAGCAGAATCAACATTATGCAGTCAGTGCTCCACTACTTCTAAACTCTTGCAAGCTATTTTGATGATATTTCCATCAATCAACTTAATATTTACTTGATACCAACTGTCATCAATTTTCTTTACTCCTCCACCAGGCAGAGGACTTTCTCCATATAGACTCTTTACAACTTGTAACGATTCATCAATGAGACTCCCGTATGTCTCAACATTAATCTCTTCAATGACTGACTCGTCCCAATGTCCTATGAAAGAGAACCCAATATAGTCCTTACAGCAAATTGTCAAATTACCCTCAATGTCTTCTGATACGGTTATTAGCACTCTCTCATAATCAATTTCAAATTTATCTAATGACCAATCAGCCCAACTGCTATTGTTAATTTTATCTACTATGCTATTCATATATACCTCCAAACTTGTATTACTTTAACCAATATTGAGGGAATGTAGCTTTATTACTTGAATCACCTTTTCCCCATTGACCTGTAAGCCCATTTTTCTTATGCTCAACATGAATATGCGGCACTTCATGGTAAGGATTATTTTGCCCTGAGAAACCTGGCTTCTCGGGATGAGCATCCTCAACTCTTACTCTAACAGGCCCATTACTTCCCTCCCCAACGTACTTACCATTTTCATTAGTCATTTTTGATAGGTTGTTATTGAAGCTTTCTTTTGTTGCAGGGATTAAGTCTCCTTTTGGTGTAACGTAGAAATCTGTCTTTACAGCATTACCCGCGCCCCCTTTTAGTAGAGCCGCAGCTTCATCTGTGTATTTTAAAGCTCCGATCACCGGTAGTAACCCTGCTGTATCAAGTGTCGTCTTTCCAGCATGGCTCCATGACCATTCCCAATTCTTCACATCATAAGATATGTCTCTGATGTCTCCTGGCAAATCTACCCCAAGTAAACCCGTACCTATTTGTCCTGCTGTTCCAAGAGCAGTTACATCATTTGTGTAATTACCTAGTATAAGCTGTTTTCCAGATGAAACTAGATAATCAGCATTACTCGTCCCCTGAGGGGATATATCCTCCCCATCACATAGAACTTTATTATAATTCGGCTTCATCGCTGATGCCTGATCTGCATATGACTTAGAATCTGTCACTCTAACACTATTGCTGACACTATTACTTATCGTTGGTCCAACCAATATATTCTCCGGAACAACTTGGGGATTTTTCAAAGAGCGTATAACTTCCGTTATAGGCTTATAGACCGCAGGCTCAGGCCTAGAGTTCATTGGAGAGTATTGTAAAAACTGTTCCGCGAGCGTAGGCTTATATGAATATGCTTGGAAGGTGTCGGGATTTGGTATATGACCGCTCGGATCAGAATACATCACCGGATTATTAGCCGTATACACATACCGATTTAGACTCAGCGGGCTCATGATCTCTCCCAGGTAACTATCCCTGGTCTGGAACCTGCCCATGCTCGGGTCATAATACCTTGCTCTTAAAAACTGCAAGCCGGAATCAATATCATGAGCTTCACCGTTGTAGCCATAGGGGTTGTTGAATAGCCTAGTATTCGGGCTTAACTTCCCGCCGGGCATGGGGGCACCAAAGGGGTCATAACGGTATTTGTCCCGAACATGCCCTGC
>NZ_JAMHFY010000064.1 GCF_023897015.1 Desulfosporosinus nitroreducens
CTTATTATATTTAAATAAGCACAGGCATCCAACCCGTTCATTCGGATCGTTTGCTTGTGCTTTTATAGTACCAATGCTTGCTGTTACACTTGAATTTAATCAAAAACTTGTAGGTATGGTCGGCATTGGAAATAAATCGGAGGTAAATAACGAAATAGAAATAGCATACTTTGTTTCCGAAAAATATAGCCATAATGGATACATAGGTGAGGCTGTAAAGGCAATGACAGAGTGGGCATTTAACAAATTAAAACTTGATTATTAATCGCTATTGTAGAGCCTGATAATATTTTCTCCCAGAGAGTAGTTGAAAAGTGTGATTTCACCAAACTTGAGACAAAAATGATTTTAAACACTGAGAGACCGAAGAAAAGCCATTCTATTATTATCGCTTGTTTTATAACCTCAATAGTAAGCGAACCTTAGAAAGTGCGGGTTATATAAGTAAAATCCGTTTGCTAAGAATTGAATTTGATGGAGAAGAAAATTTCTGAGGTCATGTCGGAGATAGCTATTTATCTTATCGGCCATCTTGTATATATCGGAACGAACTGATGTAGGGAGAGCATTGAATGGAATTAATAAACATAAATAGGAAGGATTATGAATTTGTTCATGGATACGGGAAAAGCAATGAACTTAGAAAGTCTCTAAATGATTTAACACAAAAGATATTTGGATTCAATTTTGAACAGTGGTATCAAGATGGATATTGGAAAAATCAGTATATACCTTATTCGTTGAGAGATTCAGATAAGATTGTTTCTAACGTATCCGTTAATATCATGGATTTTAAAATTTTTGGAGAGGAGAAACGGTATATTCAACTTGGGACTGTAATGACTCATCCCGATTACAGAAAGCAAGGCTTATCGCGAGTGCTGACAAATAAAGCGATTGCTGATTATCGGGACAAATGCGATTTAATATACTTGTTTGCAAATAGCTCCGTGCTAAATTTTTATCCTAAGTTTGGATTTGAAGAATTAAAGCAATATCAATGTGTAAAAATGGCGGACTCAATTTACCCAGATGGTTCTGTCAAAAAGCTGAATATGTCCGATGAGAACAATAGAAGTTTCGTAATTGCCAAGGTAATGCACGCCGTTCCTGTTTCCAAACTTTCTATGTGCACGAATGCAGAACTGGTTATGTTTTATTGCACCTTATTTATGAAAGACAACGTTTACTATTTGGAAGGTTATGATGCCGTTGTAATTGCAGACTTTGTGGAAGACATGTTGGAAGTGATAGATATTTTTTGCTCTGAAAGTATTCCGTTAAATAGAGTACTGAACGCTATGACAAACAAGAGCGTAAAAAGAATAGCTCTTTCCTATACTCCTCTAGATACTTCTTCATTTGAAACAATATTGCTTGAGGGTGAGGAAACTTTATTTGCAATGGGAAAAGACCTACAACTGCTTAATAGCAAACAATTCATGTTTCCGAAATTATCTCATACATAATTGAAGGAAGCTTCTAGGACAAAGCAACATATTCAAAAGCAATACCAATTATTAAAGAGGTAGACAAAATGGCAGAGAAGCGAAATAGATTTTTTTCGGATAGCGGAGAAATTGAACGAATTTATAAAAAGAAGGATTACAAACTAGAGTTAGGAAAAGAAAGTCAGCATTTTATTAATTTATGTTCTAAGTGGGGCTTCGGAGATTAATCAAATATTATGAGGTATAGCATGATTAAACGAATACATATTCTAGGAGCATCAGCTTCAGGAACTTCAACGCTGGCGGAGGCTTTATCTAATAGGACTGGTTATTGTCATTTTGATACGGATGATTATTATTGGATTCCCACGGAAGTTCCATTTACTCAAAAGAGAAATATATGGGAGCGAAAAGAACTATTAAAAAAAGATTTAGAAAATACTTCTGAATGGATTCTATCTGGCTCCTTATGTGGTTGGGGAGACATTTTTATTCAGCATTTCGAATTAGTTGTGTATTTATCTCTTCCAAAAGAAGTTCGGATAAAAAGGCTGATTGAGAGGGAAATACAGAGATACGGCACAGAGATAGAGCAAAATGGTAAAAGGTATAAACTATATAATGATTTTATAGAATGGGCTTCAAAATATGATGAAGCTGGAACTCACATGAGGAGTAAGGCGTTACATGATATATGGCTATCGAAATTACCTTGCCCCGTTTTAAAAATTGAAGGGGATAAACTAGTAGAAGAACGTATGAATATCGTACTTAAAAGACTTGAATGGACTTAGTATTTACTTCCAGCCCAATACTCAAAGTGAGTCGTCTATGACTTACTCTGAATCACAGGGTATAACTTTCCTTCCAAGTAAGTATTTTAGAAACTATGAGTTTCAGCAACACAAGGAGGCAATATTTTTATTGGAGAAGTGGAAATGAGCAATATTATTGGAATCCCATTTATTTTGCCAATTTTTTGGTTTGTTATATTTATGCCTGCTCATCTTGCAAGTTCAGTTATAGTTTATAGGGATGCGAGGAACCTTGAGTTTTCAGCATTAGATATTAAACCTTTCCTTTGGTTCGGAATTGCATTTTCGTTACCTTTTTTAGGTATGTTTATATATTGGGCAATGAACTATTCTTCTTTATCGAGACATTCTTTGTAATTAAAAGGATTTAAGTTGGTGTTAGGACAGAGACAAAGAGTAGGAGAAAATCATGAGGAATGGACTTTACATTTCTGATTTAGATGGGACTCTACTTCGTAACGACGCAACACTCTCCGACTATTCAAAGACTAAAATACAGGAACTTGTCAGGAATGGCGTTCTTTTTAGTGTTGCTAGTGCTCGAAGTGTGGTGGCTATTCAGAAAATATTTGTCGGAGTGAAATTAAACTTACCAGTTATAGAGTTTAACGGTGCGTTTATTTCTGATTTAGAGACTGGCTATCACGAGTTCATTAACGAAATTGACAAGAGTATAACATCAGAAATTTTATCTTTATCTTCAAGACAGGGCTGTTTACCATTTATCTCTAGCTTTAATGGAACAGAGGATTGTCTATATCATGGAAGTATAAGCACAGATACACCATCTGAATGGTCAAATGCAGCTGTTAGCGCAGCTCAGACATGGGATTCTAAAACAGTAGTTTCTTTACCAAGGAGTAACCAGAATAAGGTAACAATATATGCGTATAATTATGGATATAATGGTACTTATGGACAGGCTTATTTGAATACTGGAATTTTTGCTTCGACTTTTACATCAGGAAATATTCAATTTAATACTTTTTACGATGATTATGGTTCTGATTTTAGACTTTTTATAGCAAAACATGAATTTGGGCATATTCTTTCTTTAGATGATGTAGACCATTATGATACTATGTATGATGGTTATAGTTTACTTCCCACACCTGCAGCCTTAGTAGACGATCTGTTGCCAGAAATATTAGGGAGCGATGACATTACTGGAGTAAATACTATTTATGAAGATGTTCCGAATTAATTAAATATTAAAAGGAGGTAATCAAATATGGCGAAGGTTTTTAAAGCTAAAGGTCCTTTACTTATAATTGCTTTATTAAGCATAGCAATTTTTGTTGGATATAGTATCAGTCCTGTAACAATAAACGCAAGCTGGGCAGACAGTCAAAAAAATATTGAAGAAGCTTATAAAAATTCGGATTTAGTTTTAATTGCAAATGTAAGTTCTTCAAAAAGCTATAAATTATATGAAAGTGTTTTTACAAATTATAAAATAGATGTAATAAAAACATTTAAAGGATCTGATAAATTTTCCTCTGATAAAATCGAAGTAAGATTAAATGGGGGGAAAATAGGTCTTAAGGAGTATAGAGTAAAAGGGCAAGAGATGTTAAATCATAAAGGTACTTACCTATTTTTGTTAAAAAAAGTATGGCCTAATAATCCTGACTCTCAAGAATATGCTCCAATTGGTGGTTTCCAAGGTATTATTAGCCTAACTAATGATAATGGGAACTTTGTAGGACAAAATTTTAATAATATTAACCGCTTAGAAAAAGAGCTAACAGGTAAAAGTTTAAACCTTAATTTTTAAAAGTATTACAAGAAGGCATAAGTCTTAAATTGTGAATAATAAACAGTTGTGAATGGTAAACTAAACCATACACATTTACGCCCGTGAAAGCATACAAGTTTCTGCCACAAACCATACAACTTTT
>NZ_JAMHFY010000065.1 GCF_023897015.1 Desulfosporosinus nitroreducens
GTCCTGAGCCAGGATCAAACTCTCCAAAAAAAGTTATGTCACTTCAATGAAGAAGATGATTCGCTCATGATTTCTTTGAAACTCTTTCGAGTTTCTCTCATTGGCTGTCCTTGTTGTTTAGTTTTCAAAGATCAGGATATTTTCTTTTGCTGTTTAGGACCGGAGTTATATCTTAGCATTTTCAACTCATGTTGTCAATAGCTAATTTGCATTGTTCGGCTGAACAGTTCGAATTTCTACTGCATTTCAACCACCGTGCGTCGTTTAGGCGCTTTGTTAGAATACCTCATTTATCCCGAACTGTCAACTGTTTTTTATTTGTTATTACATCTACTATTACTTTGATTTGCTGAAGACTGTATGAATCCCTTTTTTTAGTCTGGCAGTATAAGTAATATAAATAACTAATTAACCGCTGAATGAGTTGCACACAGCAGTTCAATCAGCGGTTAACATGGTTAACAATTAAAGTCTAACTACTATTTTTCTCTTTTGAAACACATGAACCAGTCAAGACAATAAGTATCATCATCTTGTTTTTCCATTCTTTCTTTTGCAGTGCCACAAGATCCTGCTGTTGGAACAACAACGTCATCTCCAGGTCTCCAGTCTGCAGGAGTTGCAACTCCATCTTTATCTGCCTTATGAAGTGCAAGAATTATTCGCTTAATTTCATCAAAATTTCTACCAGTAGAAAGAGGATAGTAAAGGATACAACGTATTTTAGCTTGCGGATCGATAACAAATACTGCTCTTACTGCCTGCGTATCGGATTGCCCTGGCTGAATCATACCAAACTTATTTGCAACATCCATTTTTATATCTTCTATCAATGGGAATGTAACCTCTACATTTTTCATACCTTTATACTCAAGCTCTTGGATCTTTCTAAGCCAAGCAATATGTGCATATAAGGAATCTACTGAAAGTCCTATCAGTTCAGTATTTAGCTCTTTGAACTCATCAATCATCGTTGCAAATGTCATAAACTCAGTCGTGCAGACTGGTGTAAAATCCGCAGGATGGGAGAACAAAATTACCCATTTTCCCTTATAATCTTCCGGAAAGTTAATATCCCCCTGGGTTGTTCTTGCCTTAAAAGCCGGTGCTTCGTCTCCTATCAAAGGCATCCTGTTAAAATTCTCATTTTCCACACTAAAAACCTCCTCATATTTTTTCTTTAAACTATAGGTAGATCCAAAAAGGACAACTATGTATTATTGTATTATATTAGTAATAATTATCATTTTATTATTACTACAATTTATTATAGTTCTATAGTAAATAATTGTCAATATTTTTTCCTTAATTTCCAAAATAATTTTCAAATGTAATTTATCCGATCTCCTTCAATACGTGTGCTTTCCTTGCGAAGCTAACATCGCCAAGTGCCCAGTAAAGAAATTAGATAACCACAATCCATTTGATTCCATTATATCTTCCTCATAGGTTTTACTCTAAATGAACACTATAATAAGTGAAATATAGTATCCTCTCAGAAAGGAACTAAACTATGGACATTTCTCTTGAAGACATTATAAAGGCAAAAGCAACACTCCGAGGAATTTCCTATAAAACAGCGTTAGTCCACAATCCCATCTTGAGTAGTCTTAGTGGTAATCAAGTCCACGTAAAGATGGAAAACCTTCAACGCACCGGCTCCTTTAAAATCAGAGGAGCGTACAACAAAATAGCTAATTTAACTGACAAGGAAAAAGAATATGGTGTAATTGCCTCTTCTGCTGGTAATCACGCCCAAGGTGTTGCTGTAGCTGCAACTATTTATGGGATCGAGTCAACAATTGTCATGCCTTTGCATGCTCCTCTTTCCAAAGTAACTGCAACACGCAAGTATGGTGCAGAAGTCATTCTTTACGGCGAAGTGTATGACGAAGCTTATAATGAGGCCCGACGCATTCAGTCAGAAACTCAAGCGACGTTCATTCATCCCTTTAACGATCCACTGGTAATTGCAGGTCAGGGAACTATTGCTTTAGAGATCCTTGATGAGCTACCCGAGGTTGAAGTCGTCGTTTTACCCATTGGCGGAGGTGGATTGATTTCAGGCGTAGCCTTAGCACTAAAGACTTTAAATTCCTCTATAAAAATAATAGGGGTGCAGAGTAAAAATAATCCTTCGATGTTAGAATCGATAGCCAATCATCGCGTAATGACAATCGATGGCATTCCAAGCATTGCTGATGGGATTGCTGTGAAAACACCCGGTGATCTAACCTTTAAACTTGTAAAGCAATATGTTGACGATATCGTAACCGTCGACGAGGACGAAATAGCCAGCACAATGCTTCTGTTCTTAGAAAGTGCTAAAGTGGTTGCGGAAGGTGCTGGTGCTACTGCAGCCGCTGGGATTATACATAGTCTAACTCATTACAAAAATCGCAAAATGGTTGCCGTTTTGAGTGGAGGAAACGTTGATGTTAACATTCTTGCGCGCACGATCGACAAAGGACTTATCAAGAATGGGCGAAAGTGTTTTCTTACGACTGTCATTAGCGATCGACCTGGCGCTCTAGCACAACTTTTACAGTTGATTGCAAGCAAGGGGGCCAATGTCCTGGCAGTTACACACCGAAGGGAAACCTTGGATATACCGATCAGTTACGCCAAGGTAGAGCTCGAGTTAGAAACTATCGATGCAGACCAAGTACAAACAATCAAAGAATTGCTCGAAGAAAATTATTACCGAGTTATAATACAGTAAATTTCCACCCCTTACAGATATCTGGATCATTTTTATGTATTGTGTGATACTCACTTAGGTCCGCTATCTATGAATACTATAAAGGAATATCTCTTGAACCAGATAGTATCCAAAGAACTCCTAGTCTTTAATTCTCATTCCGATTGGGATCATATCTGGGGAAATTGTGTTTTCGAGAGTGCAGAGGTCATCGGGCATGAAAAGGCAAAAAAAGAACTTTTTGGACGTAGTGTAAGTGAATTCGGAGGATTTTAAAGCAATACTCTATAAACACCTTAGAGGACTGTAAATCTAGGTCTGTCACAAAGCCCATTATCCTGCTTTTGCTATCCCTTTTCTTTTTTCTATAATGGATTCTCAATATATTTCTCTGCTGTATTTTGCTTATTATATAAACTAATAAGCAACTATCGCTATGCTTGAATTGGGGCGAAACTTCGCTTCCCATCTAGGAGTGAGTAAAACACATCTATTCTAGCCCTATCATAAGAGGCAAAATTTAACTTAGCCTTTTCGGGATTCTGATATACTTTCCAGTAGCTGTTTAGCAAGCAACCTTTAGCTCCGTTTTGAATAAAGCCAACAACATCTTCCAGTGGAATGCCCAAAAAGATTCCAACTTCGTGCGGACAAGACTTTTCGAATCGCCTTTTAAGAAAAGATAGGTACTCATCCAAAACTAACTTATTCGGATATCCTAAGGCTTTAAGAAAATTTCTGTTTTTTTCTTTCAATAAAGTTTGTTTTAACAGTAACCTATTAAAGAAGATCAAAAGAACTCTTCTGGGGCATTTTCTAATCTTATCATTTAATCCAACCCTATACTCTTACCAGTTTGAATCGAACAGAGGACCCGCAGGTTTATTCAGAAATAAAAGGAGCTAATACTCTGTTCTTAGAGTATTAGCTCCTTTACCTTGGGACACGTTATGTGTTCATGTTGTATATAGTGTCTGCAGTGTGACATATACACAGAAAAACTATCTCGTTAGAGATAGTTTTTCGCTTGTTTACCTGGCGATGACCTACTTTCCCAGGAGCTATGCTCCAAGTATCCTTGGCCCTGGAACGAAAGGCACGATAGTGTCCTGTGGACAGTATCGCCGAGCCACCCGCCCCAAAGAAACACTTCGTGGCGAAGGGG
>NZ_JAMHFY010000066.1 GCF_023897015.1 Desulfosporosinus nitroreducens
CTTAGGAACCTCGAATCGCCATATTCACCTCTCTCAGGTCGATATGGAGGCCCTCTTTGGCAAAAACTATACCTTAAGGGTTCAAAAAGAACTCTCTCAGCCCGGCCAGTTTGCAGCTCAAGAAACTGTAACCTTAGTTGGACCTAAAGGAAGTTTGGAAAAGGTCCGTGTCTTAGGACCTGTGAGAAAAAACACGCAAGTAGAAATCAGTGTCACAGATTGTTATAAATTGGGCGTTGAGCCTGTCATCCGAGATTCTGGTCAACATGAAGGAACTCCCGGACTTGAGATCGCAGGTCCAGTCGGTAACGTCAAGCTCGAAGCAGGTGTCCTGGTAGCGAGCCGACACATTCATCTGCACAGTGACGATGCGAAAGAATGGTCGCTGGAGGATGGAGACCGAGTGCGGGTAAAAGTCGAGAGCCAGCGTCCGATGGTCTATGAAGACGTATTGATCCGGGTAAGTGACCAATACCGTAAAGAAATGCACCTGGATATGGATGAAGCCAATGCGGCGCTTATCGACGCAACGAGCCAGGGCAAACTCATGGGGGTATGACCATGAATGAAGAATTGATCAACCAAATCGTGCGCCGTATCCTGTCAGAGCCTTCCTTGCAAGGGTTACTCCAAGGAAACGGAGGCCAGGAAGGGAATCAGACCGTAAGAGCTGAAGCCTTAGTCCTCTTGAACTATGTCTCGGATTTTCCGCGTGTCTTAACTGCAGTTCAACGACAGTGGGGAGCCAACTATAAGCTTAGCATCTTGCCAAGTGACCAGGTTTTCACAGCTAAGCCGGTACTGCCTGCAGGTATGAGTTGGACTACGGTTCAAGACGCTATGGGCAAGTCTGACTGGCAAAAACTAATTCTGCCAACCTGTTCCCCGAATACCTTGGCTAAAGCCGCCTTAGGGATACGAGATAACCCCATCTGTGAAATGATTGGGCGAGGGATAAGTAAAGGATGCTCCATCGAGCTTGTGACGGAGTATCTTGGCTTAACGGCACAAACTCCTCAAGCCTACAGAGACCTCTATGAAGGATATCTGAAAAAAGTACAGACTTACGGCTTCATTCTCAGGGAGACCTTAGGGGAAGATTGCACCTTCACTTCAGATAATAGGACAGTTCCTGTCTTACAAGGCACAAGCATAGGAAGAACAGTCCAACAACAAATAATTCATCCTGAGCAGACATCATGGAGTTGTGAGCAGAAGCAAACGGCCTTATATGCAGAGTGTATTTCCACGCAGAGAGGGATCTGCTTCGAGAAAAAATTCTTGGGTGATAAACAGGCCTATTCGTTTCCTGAAGACTCAAAGATCTTCGTGAAACAGGGAACCGTCATTTCACCGCTGGCCCGAGATACTCTAAAGCTTCGCCGAATTGAGTTGTGTATAGAGAAGGAGGCAGGACGACAATGATTTTAGCCCGTGTTATAGGGAATGTATGGTCTACCCGTAAAGAAGAATCTTTACGCGGTCTGAAGTTTCTTGTCGTTCAACCCGTTACTCTCACTTACGATGAAGCGGGATTACCCAGGCTTATGGAATTTGGAAATTCCCTCGTAGCCGCGGATCAAATCGGAGCAGGAGAAGATGAGATAGTCATGGTTGCCAGCGGCTCCTCGGCCCGGCAAGGGTTAAGCAATCATAATATCCCTGTTGATGCTACTATCGTAGGAATTATTGACAAAGAAACCTTTGGAGCGTGAGCTAGAGTAGGTGAAAGAAAGAGATATGATCGAAGAAATCAAAAACGTCAGTTTTAATGGCTTAAGTATAAACGAGATAAGCGAAGATCAGCTTAGCCTGCATGTAAGGAATGCTGGTGTCGTCGGAGCCGGGGGGGCTGGCTTTCCGACTCATGTCAAATTATCAGCTAAGGCTGAGATCGTCATTGTAAACGCTGCTGAATGTGAGCCCCTGCTCAAAACCGACCAGCAACTTGCCGCGCGCTATCCAGAGCAAGTCGTTAAAGGTCTAAGCATAGCCATGAAAGCAACCGGAGCCCAACAAGGAATTATCGCTTTAAAAGCAAAATATCATGAAGCGATAGCAGCCTTAGAGCCCCTCCTAAGCGCTAACATGCAATTGTCGATCATGCCGGATATTTATCCTGCAGGAGATGAAGTCATCACTATCTGGCTAACAACTGGACGTCGAGTGCCTCCTGGGGGCATACCATTAAATATCGGAGTCGTTGTAAACAATGTTCAAACCCTAATTAATGTGGCTTATGCAGTAGAAGGAAAACCTGTCACCACTCGGACCCTCACGCTCACTGGGGCGGTTAAAAAGCCGATCACAGTCACTGTTCCGATCGGGACCTCCTTGCGCGATGTACTTGAACTGGCAGGCGGTGTTGATAAGGAACTTACATATATTAACGGCGGCCCTATGATGGGGACACTGATTCCTGATCTTTCGGCACCTGTCACAAAAACCACGGGCGGATTGATCGGTCTGCCCAAAGACCATCCACTCATCAAACGAAAAACCATGAGCGTAGAAGCCGTCTTACGGATCGCCAAGACCGTCTGCGAGCAGTGCAATTTCTGTACCGAGCTTTGCCCCAGACACATGATCGGACACGAACTCTCTCCCCATAAACTCATCCGAGCGGTGAACTACAAAAGCATCGGAGATCCGTTGTTGATAACCAGTGCCTTAACTTGTTCCGAGTGTGGTGTGTGTGAAGCCTATGCTTGTCCCGTGGGAATCTCACCCCTTAGAGTGAATGTCGCCTTAAAAGCAGAGCTTCGAGCCCAGGGCATTAAATATCAGGGAGAACTCGGGAAAGAAGATCCGATGGCCAAACATCGCTTAATCCCATCCTCGCGTTTAATGGATCGCTTGAGACTTCGGCCCTGGTATAAAGAAGCCCCTTTATCGTTAGAGGTGTATGAACCGGATGAAGTTAACCTAAAACTTCAACAGCACATTGGCGCACCCGCAGTCCCCGTTGTCAAGGTCGGAGACGTTGTTCGAAGTGGACAACTCATAGGAGAAATCCCAGCAGGTGCACTAGGAGCAAAAGTCCACGCCAGTATAGACGGGACCGTGACGCAAATCACCCCCCAAGCCATTACGATACGGAAAGGTGGTGCTACCAAATGATCCATGCCATAGGGCTGGTCGAATTAACAAGCATAGCACAAGGCATCGAATGTGCCGATATCATGGTCA
>NZ_JAMHFY010000067.1 GCF_023897015.1 Desulfosporosinus nitroreducens
ATTGCTTACCTTTAAGCTATTGATGTTGATCAATGGCTTTTTCTCTTTTAAGGAACCTCATAAATCTCTAGAAGTTAGGCGATGGTTTTGGGCCCCAAATGTTGGCCTGAACACTTTTTCAGATTATTCCGAAACCCAAAATTCGGAGTATTCACTATCTAACATTTGAACGCCAATTCTAAAAGCAGATTCACGATTAATATTAGTAAATACGGATTGCCTTTCCGATTCTTTAAGTACCTTGATAAGAAACGTGATGAAAACCTCGTTTAGCGCTTCGTCGCCTTCTTCTTCCACATCGATCTCTTTGGTAATTGAATCGTCAATTATTATAGACATAACTTCGCCAGACTCATATTCTTCGACCCATTCTGGGATATCAACCATGTTGAAAGATGCAAACTCAAAGTCAGGACAATTGTTACAGAACTCTCCCATATCATCTTTCCCGTACCACTCTGGGCCTTGGTCCTTGAATTCTGCTACATTCTCATCTGAGTGTGTCTTTGTATCAAATCCTATTGAAATCCAGCCACTTCCGGGACAACAGAATAATCCAAAGCTAGCAACTTTTGTTGTTGGATTCTGCTGAGAAAATGATGCAATACTGGTTTCTATAAATTCCTGGATTGGTTTTTCAAACGCTGCTAAGTTAATCATGTTAATCCCTCTTTTTTAAATCTTTCAAACCAAAACTGTCGCCAAACGTCCCGAGAATTCCCGACGCGCCATACTACTTTCATCTTGGCAAAGTGCTGGGAGTTCTCTGTTAGGCGGAGTGTCCAGCTTTTTACGCATACTTACACTAAGCCCCTTTATTATATACCATATGATTCCATTTCGGCATCTTCTAAGTGGTAAGAAATGGGCATACTACTTATTGAATGAAAGATTAGAAGGTGATATGATATGGACAAGGAAGAGAACAATGGGGAAAATAAGGAGGGGGAAAATTTGAGCGCTGTTGCCAAAGAACAAGGGTATAAAAAACTATCCCTAACCCCCAAGAAATTACAAAAAATCACGGTCAAACCGGTAGCTATTAAAAATGGAAAACTATTATTTGATAAAAATAATAAGGATCATCGTTACATTGTTGAAGGAGAATATTAAATCGCAATGTACGAATTTACTTTAGGTGAGATTTTCTGGTTTGAAGTTGGGTATGAGGATATTCCTAATGAATCAAAGATCAGACCTGCAGTTATTGTGGACGAAGATGATAACGAATTATTGATCTTAGTTGCAACTACATCTGTACCGCCACATGATCCGCCAAAATACTTCGATCAATTTAAAATACCAGTTCTCAATTGGCGTAAAGTTGGGTTATCGAAACCTTCCTGGGTCCAAAGCTTAAAATTGATTCATCTAACTCGAACCCAGTTGCGCGATTTAGTTAAAGAGGATGATTTCATTGGACGAATGTCCGAACTGGATTTCAATTATTTAGTTGGTGAAATTGAACGAATACATAATGATTGCTAGACCTCCATCATGGGGTCTTTTTTCATTTATATCCACATTCAAAACGAGACGGAATAGGAATGCGTGGGAATGGACATTTCGCCTAACGTGTTGGGGTTAACGCAGCGTCCCAACCACATGCATATAGGCAAAGTTGCGTTTAACCCCGTGTTATCAGAAGTATCAAACCCCGAAAAAGCAAAACATGCATCTTGCTCAAACAACCCACATAACTAAAATGGAACATTCATCTATGCTCTAGCTCATTACGAATTGCCTTCCTTTTCAAACAACATAAGATGTGAAGGTGTTCTATTAAAATATAAACGAAGCTTGCATAATGCCCAAACAAAACGAAACATGCATTTCTCTCTAAAACCGACCATTCTGTACCATGGAGCCCGCCGGCTTTTCCCAAATTCGGATCCGGATCCGAATTTGAGGGCAGCCCCCATAACGTTAACTATGTAAATGTCAAACATCGATCACTGCCTCTCCCTACCCTCCATTGAGCAACAGCGAAACATATTTCTACATTTCTTCTATTTAACCCATATCCAGAATCAATCAAACCACGCTAGGATTTCTGATAACGTCCCGGGTATTCCCGTAGCGTCATATTACATTCATATTGGCTAAGTTACGAGAACACCTTTGTTATGTGGCGTGTCCACCCCTTCAATATTCCTCATAAAACATTTTGATTTCTTTATCCTTATATTTAAACTTCAATCCTAAGTCTTTTAGTACTTGTACATCATCTTTATTGTTGGTATATATTTCGGCATCGCCTTCATGAGCAGACGTCGAAAGCCAACAATATCCATCGTTAAAAAAACATAGATCTTCTGGAAAGTACGGGTATATCCAATGAAACAAACCTTCTGGTTCCAGTAAGTGAGCTCTTACCTCTCTGCAAACCTTATACAGGTTAATATCAAAATTGATTTTATTACTCCTATCACCGCACATAGTACTAGGCCATTCTTCAGGTTTATGTCTCACTTTGATTAAATAAGGCTGTAACTTTAGTAAAAACGGTTTTTTACGCTCTTTATAAATTTGTGCTCTGATTAACATTTCCTTTTGGGATTTTTCACAAGATTTTAGGTATTTTTGATACTGCATCTGATTTTCGAATTCTTCCTGTTTAAGTAGGATAAATTCAAAATCATTTATATCGCAATCAAACTGTCTTCTAAGTACCAACATAAATGCATCTGATTTACTTAATGCATAATCAATTAACTTTTCATAAACAGTTGTTCTTGGTTCATCAAGAATCCAAATCAAATAAACAGAACCCACCCCCTAATTGATCCAAAGGTATACTCTCTTAAAAACCAGCCCCGATATGGACATGTCACATAACGTCCCGCGTATTCTCGAAGTCTGGTTATTACTTTCATATTCTCTCAGATTTTGGGAACGCTTTGTTGTACTAAACCGCTGCGCGGTGGCTTCTTTTAGCTCCAACTCTATATCCATGATATCATCTTTACTGGATAATTCTAGTTATTCAGAAAGGATGATTTTTTATGTCTCTCAAATCCC
>NZ_JAMHFY010000068.1 GCF_023897015.1 Desulfosporosinus nitroreducens
AACTTTCGTATTCACACGGCGTTCCATCAACCTAAAACTACTTCCTTATATCACAATATTTCCTACTTGTACTCTGAATTTATTCACTTTGGCTATCTGCTTTTTAGATAGTTCAAGCTTCGCCAGTATTTGTTGAATTGTTTCGGATTTGGTTGCATGTATCAATCTGTGAATATCAGGAGCAATTATGACAAGATTACTGTATTTATCTCCTCCGCCAGCAATAATTGGAATGATACGATGGCAATGGAAATCATTTACTTCTAATCTTTTACCGAGTACCTCACACATTCCGCCTTGGGCAGAAAATAAGGATATTCGGTTGTCATTATACTCAATACTTCGGTCTATTACTGGATTTTTGCTGAGGTATTTGAATTCGAAACCTGATACACTTTCGATTAGTTGATGAATGAATTTTCTCCCTTCAGGTGTGAATTTGTTTACCATTTTGGAGTGATTCATTGCATTTTTAGTTTTACATGCTGACATTGGGAATATGATATGACCATGTATATATGTCTTCTTCTTAGCATATCCCTTATACTTTTCCAAGTATAGCTTGCTGGGAGAACCCTTATTGGTAGAGATTGACTTCCACCTGATTTTAATGTTCCTATCAAGCTCATATCCGATTTTTGAGAAGTCGTTAGTACAATGTGTTGCTATACGATAGTAATTTTGAGTTCCAAGAACATAAGAATTGTAGAGACTTACATTCTTGTCTGCTGAATTCTTTTGGATTTTCTTGATAAGATCCTTCCCTTTAGCTATTATTTTCACAACAGCACTGGGTTTGATATTTGAGTTAGCGACTCGTTTCCTTCCCTTAACAACAGCTTTGATTTTGAAGCCCAGGAACTCCGATGATTTCTTGCGCAGGTTTGTAATCTTTGATTTTTCTGGACTTATTTCTAGATTTAGTCTCTCTTTGAGCCAGAGTTTAACTGCGACAAACATCCGTTCTGCTACATCTCTGGTTGGACACATGATTTTGAAATCATCACAGTACCTGATGATATAGCATTCCTTGAGTTTTGACCCTCTGCGTATTGCTCTAATCTTGCCTTCGTTTCTTTTATAGGGGTATGAAGTTTCATAGCTTTCCCATTGATCGCTGATCCACCAATCTAATTCATTAAGGACCACGTTAGAAAATAATGGAGAACACAGACCACCCTGCGGAACGCCCTTACTGGGGATTCCTATTCCTTCAATTTCTGCCTTTAACATAGCCGATATAATACAAAGAAGGTTCTTGTCCTGAATCCCCATAGTCCACATCTGTTTAAGAAGCTTTCCATGATCGACATTATCGAAAAATCCCTTTATATCCACATCTACAACAAAATGCAGATGCTGAATGTTAATCATCCTGTGCATCGTGGCTAGTGCATGCTCTGTCCTTCTAGTGGGCCTAAATCCATAGCTATGATTGTGAAACCTTGCTTCACAGATTGGCTCAAGGATTTGATAAATACACGCTTGAATCAGACGATCGGACATAGTGGGTATTCCAAGAGGGCGATTTTGGCCATTATCTTTTAAAATTTCTACCCGTCTGACCGATTGTGGTGTAAAGTTCTTCAACCTTCTTTTGACCATTGTAATGACTTCTTGGTTGGTCATACCTGCTATGTCTTTGATGGTTACACCGTCAGTGCCTTCTGTTTTACTCCCTGTGTTAGCCTTAATGTTTCGATAGGCCAATAGGATGTTGTTTTCTTCTACAATTTTTTCGTATAGTTTATTAAACTTTGCACCCTTGAGACTTCTTTCATACAATTCATCAAGTATACTTTGTTGCCCATAATATTCATTGTGGCGCAACTTGGTATTCGCGGTAGTGGTAGCCATAGTCGGCAACACCTCCTTTCGAGGTTAGCCTCTTTTAGTCTCACCAGAACCTATGGAGTGATTTTGTGATCGTAAGTTTCGTTTATTATAGATTGACTTGGGCCTATCCCTCCGCCACTTATTATCATGGTTTCATTGGTACTGTGGCCCTACTTTCACATTGATAGAGATAAGTTGCCTTATCACCGTTTCATAGAATATAAGTTCTTAACGTCCAATGCTTACCACGTTCCAACATCTTTATCTATGCATATACCTTTAGGTTGTTCCTCTGGGTTTGTAGACTTGACGATACCTGTAACATCGTAAGGATTTTCATACTATATATTTTTACTTTTCCTCATCTACCAAGCTTCTGCTTGTACTAACATTTCTATTAGCCTAGTGATTCACCCGTACATTCGGAACTTTGTCAGTAGGTTTTGCCTACATTCTTACCATGGATATTTTTTTAGACTTCCGCGCTAAACCCGCACTGTTCACCTCTGAACAGGTTTCCAAAAGGTTTTTAATTCCAAAAGGGCAGGGTCACGCGACTTCACCGAGCTCTAGACGCTTCGACGCTTATACATATACACGCCCATCGGAGTATTAAAGGAGCCTTTTTAGGCGTTACCCTATCATTCGACTCATCAAGATGTTAGTTCTCTTTGTATTTCTACAAATGTCTAAACTTTTCATTTAGAAACGTGTCGCACATATAGCA
>NZ_JAMHFY010000069.1 GCF_023897015.1 Desulfosporosinus nitroreducens
AGTATTCACGAATATTCATAATAACATTTCCCGAGGGTCAGAGTAGACTCTTTTTGTTTTTGGTTAAAAGGAGGGGGAACATGGCTGATCAATTGGATATTACCCTTAGCTTTAGGGTTATGGGCATACAAATAGAGGTTCTATTAAAGAGGAAATATAGGGGAATTGTGGAATATAGTTATACTAAGGATTTTTTGGGATTCCGTTCATTAACAGACTGATCCAAAGTTAGATATTACTTAGCTTGAACTTAATAGGCTTCAAGGAGGAGAAACGCTAAGTGGAAACAAGTCAATTGAGGAGATTAAGGTTCATCGAAGGTTTAATAATAAACATTCCCTATATGTTAGTGGTAATGCTGATTTTTGTAATGCCACTATACTTAGGAATGTCCTCACGACTCACAGCTAGTTTATTATTAATGATAGTTTTGTGTTCTATTGTATTTAGTCGAAGAATGAGTAGTCTTTTCTATGTCAGGATATTTCCATTTATGAAACCTCTTTGGGATTATGATCAACAAAAATTGATTTCAGATAAATGGATCAAATGGAGACGTAACTGTAGGTTTTTTAATGCTCTACTGGTTATCGGAATAATTTTTATTGTAATATATCCTCCACCATTTCCTGAACGAATAAATTGGTTATCACTTAGGTACACAATTCTAGGGAGTTTAATTGGATACAATATCGGCATGGTTTGGAACGTCTTCACAGAAAAATTTGATTATTAAAGCACGTATACGTACTGTTATAAGTGCAGTCGTTAGAGCAAAAGTATTAATGGAGGTTAGCTATAATTTTCCTTGATTTCCTCTTTGTTTCGGCTTCAATAAGTCTCTTTCTCATAATAATTCCTAATTGTGCTTAGTCGTTCGCTAGATTTTCGCTCTAACGCACTACTCGGAGGATTTTGCGAGTCCGCAAACCCGTATGAATCAAGCAGACATTCTTTCCCTTCTTAAATCTAACGCATACGCGTCAATAACAAAAAGCGACTAGTCTTTTTCGACTAATCGCTCAAACTCGCTTATGGTGCGGTCAAGAGGACTTGAACCTCCATGCCCTTGCGAGCACTAGAACCTGAATCTAGCGCGTCTGCCAGTTCCGCCATGACCGCGTAACAAAGATTATTATATGAGAAGACAGAGGGTTTGTCAATAGATATGTTCATATAGTTATGACCCAGACGAGGCTGTCGGTACGTAGTTATTTAAACTATCTTATCCTCGAGAGATGATTTATAATAATAAAAGACTTGAAAGGTGGCGAATTTATGGATCACAGAGATTTAGTCCTAGGTGAAGACGATGAGTTTAAATTTCATTGCCATGATGGGCTGGATTGCTTTAAAAAATGTTGCCGGGATATCAATATTTGTCTCACTCCTTACGATGTCTTGAGGATGAAGAATTTCCTGGGCCTTTCTTCAGGAGAGTTTTTGGATAAATACACCATTAAGGTGCCGGTGCATCACTCCGGCTTTTCTATTGTTCAAATCAAGATGTCCGAGGAGGATGACCTGAAATGTCCTTTCATCACACCCAAAGGATGTCGGGTTTACCCAGAGCGGTCCTGGTCTTGCCGAATTGCGCCGGTGGACATGCTGGGCGGGGGGAAATATTCTTTTGCTTTTGAAAGTTCCCGCTGCCACGGGCTAAATGAGACAAAGACACAAACCATAAAGGAATGGGTCCGTGACCAGGGTTTAGAGATCTATGAAGAAATGGAACAGGGGTTTAGCGAGATACCTAAACACTTAAAACTTGCCGTTAACCGGGAAACTGATGAAAAGATTATTAAACTTTCCTTTATGGCCTGCTATGATCTGGACAAATTCAGGAGTTTTCTAATAGATAACCCTTCCTTGTGTGAAAAGATGGATATAAATGAGGAGATACTAAACCTAATCACGCATGATGACGTGCAGTTAATGAAATTTGGTTTTAAGTTGCTATCTTCGGGACCAGACCGGTTGAAAGACCTACTAACTGATGGGGCTGAATTGAGTTGAGCACGTATTATGTCATTAATATCTCCGAAAGATTTATGATACAATATCTTAATATACAAGAGGATTGAAAAGCTCCTGCATTAAGCATGCTAGGGGTTTTTCCTAATTAGTGCGGTAAACTAGTGTTCGAAAGATTAGGAGGAGATGGAAATGAGTTTGGGGATTTTTCTAGGTGCCTACTTCCTTTGGAATAGTTATGTTTTTGTGGCTATGGGGAGGGATAAACGTCGGGCAAAATTGAACCGATGGAGGATTTCCGAAGCCAGGTTGCTCTTCATGGGGGCGATGCTAGGAGGGGTTGGACTTTATGCTGGAATGAAGTATTTTCATCATAAGACTACTCGCTTGAAGTTCACTATCGGAGCGCCTTTATTAATTTTAGTTAATCTCATATTGATTGGGACTGTTTACTATTTATGGTGCTCTGGTGTGGATATTTTGGTGGGGCAGAGGTTCTTCCTCAAATTTGAGTATAAACACACATTAAACTGTGTATTTATGGTATAATTAATGAAAATAATACCC
>NZ_JAMHFY010000006.1 GCF_023897015.1 Desulfosporosinus nitroreducens
AGGAGTGTATATGAAATATCTTGATTTTATAATGCCCCTTTTTCAAAATGTCCTTGACATGGGGACCAGTTTATTAAACGCGAAGGCCTCTTTCAGAAACAAGTTACTGAACATAAACCGTAACGGTACGCACTCCCCATGACAGTGCTTCTTGTGTGGAATCCATGTAAAGGTCGATACGATCACCTTTGATTGATCCTCCGGTATCTAAAGCTCGAGCAGAACCATAACCCTCTACATACACTGATTTTCCTAAAGGAATGACTCTAGGATCGACTGCAATAATTCCTTCACTAACGGATGCCCCTGTGGCTGTTTTTCCTCCAGGCATACAATAAGCAGTTGCTTTCATGACATAAGCTCGCTTAAAACTGAAGGTACTGCCTCCCCTTGAAATTGTAGTTTGAGCACCACGAGAAACGATTTGGTTAGTAGGCGGTTTAACCACTCGTTGACCGAGTATCTCACGGTCAACCTCTTTTCCATCCTCAAGTGTTAGTCTGACCGTCTGCTCTTGAAGACCGTTGGATCCACGACTGACAAGTCTGTCTGGTAACCCAACTGGGTAATCTGCAGGCTGAGCAACCGTTTGAAAGGGAATTTCGCTTTTCACCGTTTCAATATGGTTTGAAACCCGCACCACGTTCAACTGGTCGTTAGGCTCTAACATATGGTCAAGAGCTAAGGAAACTTTATCCTTAGTACCTAAGGTAATACCCAGCTTTTTAAGCGTATCAGCAACAGTCCGCGGAGCTAGATAAGTATCATACTTCTTGCCGTCTGCACTTACTTGAATAGGGATCGCCCTAGACACCTTAATATCCATGTCATCAGTTACTGATTCTGAACGCTCTGCATTGACTTCATCTACCTCTTTAATGTCCAGTGCATAACGTGCCGATAATTCGCTAAGAGCCTCTCCTACAGTTTCTTTAGCTGTTCGTATATTGAATATTTGCCCATCAACTGAGAGCTGAACTGGTACGCTGCTTGTTACATCTACTGTCAACTCATCTGTAACCTTAGTATCTCTTGAAGGACTTACAATATCTTCTGGATAAAACTCAATTTTCGATGAATGCTCAAGAGCCTGCCCCACCGTTCCAAAGATTGTGCTAATACGCACTTGTTCTCCATCAATGTTAGCATTGATAGTTTTTACATTGTATAGCACTGTTACGATTGCAATCAAGCAAATAGTAAATACGGCTGCGACGATTTGAGCAATACGAGATGTCCGAACTAAGGTCCATACCTGAGTTGGATTCTTCTGAAACATTAAATCCCTCCAAAATGCTGATAACAACTTCATTTTAAGGCATAAGTAGTCAGTTGTCAAAAAAATTTTCCATTATATGGTACTAAGGATATGAATTTTGACTGGCTTTCGTCCCCAGTCAATACATTGACGGAAGGTAGAGAAAAAGACATCAATCCTATTCCCGCGAATACTTCCACCTGTATCGGCGGCTATGGCATATCCATATCCCTCCACATAGACCTGACTTCCCATAGCGATCACTTTGGGGTCAACAGCTATTAAGCCCTCTCTCGGCTTGACGCCTGTAGCAGTATTATTACCGGTATACGTATAAGCCGTCGCTTCAACAGTCAAGGTTTTACTGATATTCAATTTCGTTAAATCGACATCAACCTTAGCAGATCCCGGACTGGAATTTTGAATAATCACTTTCTTCTTTGGAATAGGTTGGGTGTTTCGAATAATTACCTCCTTCTTTGGTGCTTTGAGCTCAAAGAAGGACTGCACTTGCTGATCGACGGGTTGTCCACCAACCTTGAACGTCTTTACGACCTCACGTCTAGTGCCCTTTTCCCCTTTTACCTGTATTTGACTCTCACCTGGGTGAAGTTTATCCGACTCTACATATTGCGTGTCAAAAGGCAGCTCTTTATCAATTATTTCGATCTTACTTGTTACCCTTGTTTCAACTTCAGGGCTTAGTGCTTCTTGATAATCCTGAGTCGAACTTCCAATACCTCGACTAATTTGTCCTTTGTTAGTTAAACCTTGAACGGCTAGACCTTCACTGCTCACTTTTCTTACAGGCGCTCCTTCTATTAGTTCATCCTTTCTTACACTGTCTATACTTAAGGAATTAACTAATTGCAGTGACGGCTTAATTGTTCTCCCGACATCCTGATCATTTAATGACGAATACCTCGTACCAGCGACTAAAACTGCCAAGCTTCCAAAGTACGCGCTCCATAACTTAGTTTTACGCCAATAATCGGAATAAGTAGTAATCGGCAAAGAATACATTTTACCCCTCCTTATCAAAACCTATGAAATTCCCTAAAAAAAAAGAACCTTCCGCAACGAAGGTCCCTTAAACAAGCTTAAAAACGCTTTCCGCATTGTGCATAGTGTGAAATGCTGTATCCTCAAAGCTTAGATTTTTAATTTCTGCAAGTTTCATGACAACTTCTCGAACATAGGTTGGTTCATTACGCTTTCCACGTCGCGGCTCTGGCGTCAAATAGGGGGAATCTGTCTCGACGAGAATCCGATCTATTGGGGCTTTCTTTGCTACTTCGACTGTATGTCGAGCATTTTTATACGTCACTGGTCCGGCAAAAGAGAGATAAAATCCTAGCTTTAAGAGAATCTCGGCCATTTCCCAAGATCCGGAATAACAATGGAATATCCCTCCATATAGAGGAGGATGGGCCTTAACAATCTCCAAGATATCATGATGAGCATCACGATCATGGATAATAATTGGTAAGCCGGCTTCATTCGCTAGTTTTATCTGTTGAATAAAGACCTCTTTTTGAACAGAGCGTGGAGACAGGTCGCGATAATAATCCAGCCCAATTTCACCCCAAGCCACTACTTTGGGTTGCTTAGCTAACTCCAGGAGTTTTTCCCAGGTTTCCGCTGTCACCCCTTCAGCATTATGTGGATGTACCCCTATCGCCGCATAGATAAAATTATAGTCTAGTGCTAACTTCACAGATCGTCCGGAGGAAGGGAGGTCGTATCCTACATTCGTCACCCGGGAAATCCCCGCCGATTTCATGCGAGTTACGACTTCTTGAAAATCGTCCGCATAGCTGGGGTCATCTATATGTGCATGCGTATCCCAAATCATTTGACCTGCGCCCCTCCAGGAAGCTTTTTATTGATGGTGATAACTTCCAACACTTCCCCTTTTGAGGCCGCTAATATCATGCCTTGTGATGTAATTCCCCTTAGTTTTGTAGGTTTTAGATTAGCCACCAGGACGATGTATTGATTTACGAGGTCATCCGGGGAATAATGCTTGGCAATACCAGAGACAATCGTGCGTACTTCTCCTGCTACTTCAACTTCCAACTTCATCAGTTTATCTGTCTTTTCTACTTTTTCTGCGCTTAGAACTTTCCCTACACGCAAATCTATTTTAGCAAATTCATCAATGGTGATTTCTTCTTTAATTGGCTCAAATTCAAATTCCGGTGCCTGTAAACTCTCTGGGCTCTCATTTAGATTTTTGTCCACCGTTGCCGTCTCCTCTGCTGTCAAATACTGTGCTAAATCAATTCTTGGAAAGAGAGGTTCACCTTTTTGGACCTTTATACCTGCTTCTGCTATGCCCCATTGATCCGCTTCTTCCCATCTGATCAGCCTTTCATCTTTGCCAAGGAGCTCACAAATTTTAGAGGGCAACCCTGGCATAAACGGAGCAGTCAAAATTGCCATAATTCGAATACATTCTGCAAAGGTATAGAGAACAGTATCTAAGCGCTCTTTTTGTTCCTCATGTTTAGCCAATGCCCACGGAGATGTCTCATCGACATATTTATTGCATCGTGCCACAAAACGCCAAATTTCTTCAAGAGCACTTGCAGGATCGCACTTTCTTAAACTTTCATCGACTGCCTTTTTAACCTCAGAACTCAGAGCTTTCAATTCCAGCTCCAGCGCCCCATCTTGACCTGGACGAGGAATCATCCCATCTCGATACTTGACAATCATCGCTAGGCTTCGGGATACAAAATTACCAAAATCATTAGCCAAATCACTATTTATACGTTCAACCACATTATCCTCTGAATAGGTACCATCAGTTCCTGCTTGCATCTCACGCAATAAAAAGTAACGTATGGCATCAGAGCCATATCTCTGGATCAACGCAAAAGAGTCCTGTACATTTCCACGGGATTTAGATATTTTTCCACCATCTTTAGTCAAGTACCAGCCATGACCATAGATAACCTTAGGGAGAGGAATATCGATAGCCATAAGAATAATCGGCCAAATGACCGCATGAAAACGAACAATATCTTTCCCCATAATATGCACATCGGCAGGCCAAAAACGTTTATAGTTCTCTCCATCAGGGTAACCCAGCGCAGAAATATAATTTATCAAAGCATCAAGCCATACATAAACAACATGTTTTGGGTCAAACGGCACTTTAATCCCCCACTGAAACGTGGTGCGTGAAACACAGAGATCCTCTAGACCGCCTTCAATAAAACGCAGCATTTCATTACGTCGAGAAACAGGTTGGATAAATGTTGGATGCTCTTCGATATACTTTAGCAAGGCACCTTGGTACTTTGAAAGACGGAAGAAGTAACTTTCCTCCTTCAGCAATTCCACTTCTCGGCCGCAATCAGCGTTAGGGCATTTTCCGTTAATCAACTTATTTTCCATCCAGAAGGTTTCACAAGGAGTACAATACCAGCCTGAATACTCAGACTTATAGATGTCCCCCTGTTCGAACAGTTTAGTAAAAATTCGTTGTACAACTACTTGATGACGTTCCTCTGTTGTTCTAATAAAGTCATCATTAGAAATATCTAAAGCTTGCCACAACTCTTTAAAGCGTTCTACTACCCCATCAACATAAATCTTAGGGTCGGTATTATTGGCTTCCGCGGTGCGGACAATTTTCTGTGCATTTTCATCCGTCCCTGTTAAGAAGTGTACTTGATCGCCCTGCAATCTATGATAACGAGCTAAGGTATCTGCTGCAACTGTTGTGTACGCGGTTCCGATATGGGGGCTGGAATTCGGATAAAAAATTGGAGTCGTTATGTAGTATTTCACGTTTAAGTCTCCCTCTCAAATATCTTTGTAAATAAAAAATTATATTCGTCAAGTCTGCCCATGATTAAGAATTATTATGTGAGCAAAAGTAAATTTCTTTATAGGTTAATAATACCACGAAAATGTTTTAAAAAATGGGTTGACTTTATATGGAACGATTGGTATCATAAGTCTGTAGTTTTGTGTCGAATGTTGTTGTAAGGGAGTGGGGGAAAAATGATGAAATCAACTGGAATCGTCAGAAAAGTAGATGAACTTGGTCGTATTGTTTTACCGATAGAGCTTCGCCGCACTTTGGGTATTGACGAGAAAGACGCCTTGGAAATCTATGTAGATCAAGAAAAAATCATTCTCAAGAAGTATGAGCCTGCTTGTGTATTTTGTGGTAATGCCAGTGATATCCAACTTTTCCACGGCAAAAACGTCTGCAGAGAATGCGCTGTTGCCATGGGGGAAAATGTGGCTGCCAGTACAGAATCAAGTTCAAAAGCCGTATAATTTCATACTAAGTACATAGATGACTGAACTATCATTAATTCAGAATCGACTGAAGGCCTAAAGGCCTTCTTTTTTTATTCTGGGCAGCCCTCCAGGCTCTAAGCTGCATAACTTAATATAAGAAAATAACATGATACTCGTGACTCTATTCATCTGACATTTCCCCGCCCAGCAGTGCTTGGTAAACCTCGGATTTTCTTACCCCATAACGTTTTGCCACTTCTTTCATGGCTTCTTTCTTACTTAATCCTTGATTAACTCTTTCATTAACCTCTGAGCGCCATTCTTCGGGGCCTCCTACGGGTTTAATAGGGACATATGGCGCAATGATGATACAACACTCTCCACGGGGCTCAGACTTCTCGAATTCTTCTTTCAACTCTAAAGCAGTCCCTCTATGCACTTGCTGATGCAACTTTGTCAACTCACGCACCACAGCTGCCGGGCGATCTCCAAAGTACTCTGACATTCCTTTAAGTGTTGCTACCAATCGATGAGGTGCTTCATAAAATATTTGAGTTTGTGTAAGATTTGCCAATTGCTCGAGGCTTCGTTTCTTTGCCCCGCTTGACGATGGAAGAAATCCGTGAAAAGCAAAATGCTCGGTGGGCATTCCTGATAAAACTAAAGCTGTAAGAGCGGCATTAGGTCCAGGTAAGACATCAACAGGAATATTTTCGATCAGACAAAGACGTATAACCTCAGTTCCTGGATCTGAAATTCCTGGTAAGCCTGCATCAGAAATTAGTGCAATCGTTTGACCGCATTTAAGCTTTTCAACCAGTTCCAGGGATTTTTTCTTTTCATTGTGTTCGTGATAACTAATCATCCGAGTATTAATCTGGTAATGTTGCAATAGTTTCCGAGAATGGCGTGTATCCTCCGCCGCAATTAGGTCCACTTCCCGCAACGTATCCAACACCCTCAAGGTAATGTCCCCCAAATTCCCGATCGGAGTCGCACAAATATATAATGTACCTTTCGCTAACATGACTTCGACTCCTTGTATTTCAAAGTTCTCAGGGTACTCCCATGCCTAAATTAATCCTTCCTCAGAAAGCCCATACAGAATAGGCAATCCCCTTCTAATGGTTGACCAAAATGAAGGTGACAGACGTGGAAACCTTCTTGATATAGACGGACAAGATTATCATGAGCTACCCCTTGAATGTGCTCAGCATTAGCAATAACACGTTCGGTCTCTTTTTCCGGTAGAGTACACTCCCGCCTTAACTTAGTATTTTCATCCTCTAATGCTTGAACATAGGGTTTTAAGCGGCTTACTTCTTCAAGCAGGGAGCGCAATTTCTCTTCCACTTCTGTAAGGGCCTGTGTCAATTGGCTCATACTTTCTCACTCTTTTCTTTGGACTTTTCCCCTTTCCTATTGCGTTGCGGTTTCCCCTCAGATTTAGAAAGAACACTTTCTGCACGGGTATTATGTTCGTCCGTGACTTCTATTACTTTATGCCCAGCTTGAGGATTTTGCCGCGAACAATGGTCTTTATCCTCAGACCTATAGCAACCATTTTCATACTTTAGGCAACACATAAGACGCCCGCAAATTCCAGAGATTTTGGTTGGATTTAAAGAGAGCTTTTGGTCTTTAGCCATGCGAATTGAAACCGGTTCAAAATCTCCTAAGAAAGAAGTGCAACAAAGAATTCGTCCGCACGAACCAACTCCTCCGAGCATCTTAGCTTCGTCGCGCACCCCAATTTGGCGGAGCTCAATACGCGTCCTAAAAATTGCTGCTAAGTCCTTAACCAATTCTCTAAAGTCTACTCGCCCTTCTGCCGTGAAGGAAAATATTATCTTATTTCCATCAAACGTATATTCAACATCTACCAATTTCATTGGCAAATGGTGTTCCGAAATTTTCTTTAGGCAGATTTGAAAAGCATCTTTTTCTTTAGTTCTATTCTGTTCTACAAATAATTCATCTGCCATCGTTGCCTTACGCATAACCTGCTTCAAAGGCAGAACCACTTCTTCGTCTGCAACTTGACGAGAAGGAATAACCAATTCCCCAAATTCAATACCCCTTGCTGTTTCAACGATTACCTTATCTGATACAGCAAGTGTAAGGTCTCCTGGGGAAAAATAATAAATTTTTCCTGCGTGTTTAAAGCGAACACCTACGACCTCAATCACAGCGAGCCCCTCCTTGTTGAAATAATTCTAATGCTAACACTTCAATCACTAATCTCGGATTAGCTTGTTGTCGCAGTACATCGATCGCTTTCCCAATTGCCAAAAATTCAAACGGACGAATCGTACCATTTTTTATCCCTTCCTGAGCTTGTACCGCCATTACCTGTAAGCAAAGAAGGGCTTGGTTCTTATCAATCGGGAAAAGAGCGAAGAGTTTTAGAAAATCTTCCTCTTCAACGACAGTACGAAATTTTCCTACCCATTCTTGGAGCCACAATACGCCATGCTGAAGAATGTCCGCAGCCAAATTCTGATTCCCCCCGCTTAAGCGAAAAGCGAGAGATGCTTCCTGCTCATCCACCTCTGCCAATCCCCTTAACCAAGTTTCTTCGGAAAGATTAGGGAAGAATACCAGCTGAGCACGGCTTTGAATTGTAGGCAATATTCCTTCTGCATTTTCAGCACATAATATAATAACGGTACGCTCCGGTGGTTCTTCGATAACTTTTAACAGTGAATTTGCTGCCGGCAATGTCAAGGTATCGGCTTGTTCAATGACAGAAACTTTATACTCACTCTCATAATGCTTAAGGTATGCCTTTTCTTGCCAGGCAAGGACTTGCTCAATTCCGATAGTTGCTTTAAGCGGTTTCAACCATGAAACATCCGGATGATTGCCGCTAAGGATCTTGCGACAGGTTGGACACTCTTGGCGCGGACCCTCTGACGCAGCGTTGGGGCAATTTAAAATCTGCGCCAAACGGAGAGCCACCTCTCGTTGATGAAGTGCACTTCCTCCGTGAAACAGTAAGAGATGCGCCACTCGGTTTTCACGCGCTGCTTTCTCTAAAAGAGCTAACTGTAGTTTCATAAGGTTGGAACAATCACCATCTTCATCTCTTAATCCCCCTCAACTATCCATATTGTTTGGCTCTCGAAGCCATCCCACCCTTGCCATTGTCCTTCTTTGGAGGCAAGCAACATACATAGTGCCTCATGAGTTATTTCTTCACCCATTACAACCGCTGGAATTCCAGGAGGATAAAGAGAAATTGTTTCTCCAATAATATGACCCAAACTCTCCTTAAGTGGGATTTTACGTTTGCGGGCAAAGAAGGCATCCCGTGGAGAGAGAATGGGGTTTGGCAAGGTCAGAATTTGTCCCTGTACTCTTTCCCGTCGCTTTTTCGATTCGCAAACGGCTAGAGAAGATGCGAAATCTCTTAAACTTTCTAACCCTTTCGTAAGCAATCGGACATCCTCAGGAGTATTTCCAATGCCTAACATAAACAGAATGTTTTCCTCATCCCATAATTCTGGTTCAATTCCGAAATCTGCTCTAAGGTATTCCACACAGCGAGGAGCTGAAACGCCCAGTGGACGTGTATTAATAAGAATCTTTGACCAATCCACTGCGTGAATGCCAAAAGTTCCGACATCCTTTGAACTAAGAATTCGAAAACAAGTTCCTACTTTTCTATGAAGATCATCGACTTCTTCTTTAAGACCTTCCCAGCGCCATAATTCCAAGGCCAATTCTCCCGCTCGTTCTAATGAAGACATAAGCAAATAACTCGGGCTTGATGATTGCAGGAGCTCCAGACTTTGTTTCAGACGGGTTCGACTAATCCTTGATCCTTGAACATGTAACATAGCTGACTGAGTCAAGGAACTCAATGTCTTATGACAGCTATTTAAGACAAGATCTGCTCCAAGCTTTAAAGCACTCGTGGGAAATAGCTCGCTAAGATAATGTGACCCATGTGCCTGATCAACGAGAATCGGTGAATTAGAACCCGAATTCATTCTTTCTGCCAATAATCCGCTTAAGTCAAAAGCCGTTCCATAATAACTTGGATACGTGACATGACAGGCAGAAACCTCATGCCACAAAATCTTTTGCTTCTCCAAATTAATTCCTAACGAAAGATTAAAATCCGGATGGACTATTGGCATCACATAATCTGGCTTTAATCCACTCAAAACTAAAGCTGACATAACAGAACGATGGCAACTTCTTTCCACAACAACTCGTTTATCAGCAGTATCTTTTAAAGCGAGAAACATAGCTTGATTGCCAACTGTCCCACCATTAACCAGAAAAAAGGTTTCTTCTGCTCCAAAAATCTCCGCTGCTTTTTTCAGGGCCTTAGCAATAATCCCGCTTGGAGAATGAAGCATGTCAAGGCCCGGCAGTTCGGTTAAGTCAAAACTCACAAAGTCGAAATCATTAAAAAACTCCTGTCGACCTTTATGGCCAGGAGTATGGAAAGAGCAAAATCCTTGTTTATGATAATGGCTCAATCCTTCTCCAAGATCACCCACTGAACAATGAACCTCCATTTACCCATTAATGTACGACCTATAGTTTACACATGGTATTCCTTATAGTTTAACATGAATTAGAAAAATTTTCATCCAAATGGTAATCTGTTGCAATAAACATTTAATTAATGCCTATATTTTAATAAAAAATACCTTTAATTAAAAATAAGAATTCTTGGTATTCCGGGGAGTCTGGTTCCGCTGTGAAAAGTTCTTGCTGGCAATCCGAACAAAAAAACATTCCCTGTACTCTAAAGCCATCATATAACCCCTTTTTCGGAACCTGTGTGCAACGATAACACACGGGAAGAAGCTTTCCTTCGTTCGGCACAAGCTCTTCAGCCTTGTCTGAGATTTCTGAAGGGCTTTGAGTTCGGGTATGGCTTGTCTTAATCATCATTATATTCCCCCTAGTTACTTCTCCCCCTAGTCTTGCCCCTCTCCCACTAAATTAGTCGCACTGCTGCTTGACATTCCGGAATGATGAATCGTGACTTTTACCTCTATAGAAACCGAAAAATCCGCAATCTCCTCCTCCCATTGATCCTTTATCGTCTTCCAATACGCTGAATTTTTCTGTTCAATATGCCGTCCAATTCCCAGAAAATCAAGCCCTAACTCTCGTTGCTTTTTAATCGAGCTCTCGCATTCTTTCTCAATAACCTTGGCAAAGTCCTTTTCTGCCTCTTTAACTAATTCTACCCACTCCGGCCCTGACAGTTGTTTCTTTAGTCCCAGAATTTCATCAATTGCAATACTTGTCTTGATCTGATATTGTAACTCTTTTTTTTCGTTATTAGTTTTCACTTTATACTTTGTTCTGGATTCTAGCACTTGCCCTCCAAACTTTACGCTATTTTCTTCAAGATCTACGGTATTAATTAAACGATGTATAACGTCATTTTCCAACCACATATACCCTTTGGTTTCTTCGTCAGTCAGAAAGTCAGCCAAGTTATCCCCACGCATAACCCCGGCACTTTGTATCCGTATCTCTCCTGCCTCATTTTTGGCATCCGCTTTATATTCCATATCCTCTCCGGACTTAACACTCTCAACTACTGGAAGAATCGGTGCCGTACTTTTTGTACCTAAAATTGTAAGGTAATGCCCTAACCGTACCGTCGGAAAAATTGATATTTCATCTCCACCTTCAATGTTACTTTTAATTGCCATAGCTGGTATTAGTCCAGAGCGTAACTTCAAATTTAAGATGTCTTGAGCCTTCCCTTTAGCTAAAACTAGGTACATAGATCGACGAAATTCAGCATAACGCTGAGCAAAATCCAACATATTATTAAAACCGCCAGCTTTTGCGACATCCTCACTAAATATTATAACCTTTAATGAGCCCATAAACGGTGTTCGATAGGTGACTTTAGATAACTTCTCGAAAGCTTCCCTGGAACTCGAGGCCTCTATGCTAAATGTCCGGTCCTCAATCTCTGAACCAGTTGAACTATCTTTTTTTGGCCGTGCAAATTGTTGTGTAATAAGGAAAGTACCCGGTTTTTCTCCCACATCAAACCCTATTCCTAATAAAGGAGCCAAATCCTCTACTTCCTTCTTTCCCCAGCATCCCGTCAAAAACAAGAGGCAAGCAAAAACGGTCAATATAAGAATAAATTTCTGTTCTTTGCTTCTATCGGTTTTCATGAAATACCAGCTACCTTCTTCCAGCGCGAGATTCCCCAAAGGGTAAGTATCCATACGGATGCAAAAGGGAGAATCAAATAATTATCAACAAATCCAATTTCCATAACTAAGACAGGCCCTCTTTTAAACTTAAATGCAATCCCCATAAATACGACTCCTACTCCGAGATTCCATTTTAATCCCTTCAAATTGAAGACGGTTTCTAAGCCCCAATTCACTGTAAAAAAGAAGGCACTAACCTTTATAACCAAGGCCCCAAACCAAGCCCCCAAAAATAATGATTCAACTCCTGCAAAGGTCCGGCTTATTTCCACCATCTTCCCTAAGACAAGTAAGCCATAGACCAAACTTACAGTTTCTCCAGGTCCAAAAATTAAAATTTGTATTAAGACAACCAACGTATTCAAAAATCCGACCCAAAAAACTGCTTGCCAAACCCCTCTCTTCAATTGGGCAAGCTCTCGTTTACCAGTAGGTAGAAAGGTAAGGATTCCCGCTATGAAAAGAATATATTCCATTGCAAAGGGTGCTACTTTGAGCCCACCCCAAATAATGGGTTTTATTCCCTCGCTTAAAATAGGCAAAAATTCTCCTTGTTCTATTCGCGGCATGGAGAGTCCCATATTCAGTACCAATGCTATGACAATCAATGGAAAGATTATTTCGGAAAAGCGCGCAAATACTTCAATCCCCGATCTGATCAAGCAAAAAACCAATAAAATTCCTCCGAGGTAGAACATCCCTATGGGGGTCAGTGGCATAATTGAAGACTGATAGATATCCCCAACTTGGCCTAGCAACAGCCCCCCAAAGTAACCCGTGATTAAGATATAAACTATCCCAATGATTTTACAGATCCATTTTCCCAACAATATTTCCGAAATCTGCAGTAAGTTTTTTTGTGGATACTGTTCCAGCAGTGAAATAACCATTAAGCTGTAAGGAATTCCAACAGCGAAGCCTGGCAGAACACTCATCCAGCCATCCCGACTGGCGACCCCTGTCACCATCGAGGCTATGGGAAGAAATGTTGTACCCATAAGTACCGCTGCGCCTAAAACCATGAATTGATGTGAGGAGATTCTTTCCATTCGTCAAATGCCAGCTCCCCTCTTCCAGCGCGAGACTCCCCAAAGAATGGGTATCCAAAGAGATACAAAGGGCATAATCAGATACTCGTCAACAAGTCCAATCTCTATAATCAATGAAGGTCCCCTTACAAACCTGAAGGCGATTCCTAAAAATACGACTGCTATTGCATGTCTCCAATTAACTCCCTTCAAGCCAAAGACACTTTCTAAACCCCAAATTACTGCGTAAAAGAGAGAACCTATTTTAATGACCGCCGCAGAAAGCCAAACACCCAAAAACAAGGATTCGACTCCAGCAACCGTCCTGCTTACTTCCACCAATTTCCCTAAAACAAGCAGGCCATAGACTATACGAATGGTCTCGGCTGGTCCAAAAATAAGCAGTTGAATTAAGACTACGAAAGTGTCTAGGATACCCACCAAGAAAATAATTCGCCAGACTCCAGTTTTTAGTTGACTAAGTTCTTGCTTACCGGTAGGGAGAAAAGCAATAATTCCTGCTAGAAAGAGCATATAGGTCATCACAAAGGGTATTACTTTTGTCGCTCCCAAAAAGATCGGCTTAAAACCCTCACTCAGAATAGGCAGAAGTTCCCCTTGTTCGATTCTTGGTACAGAAAGCCCAACATTTAAAAGTAATGCGATTACGATCAGTGGAAAGACTACCTCAGAAAAACGGGCAAATACTTCGATCCCAGACTTTATCAAGAACAAAACAAGAAAGATCCCGCCTAGGAAGAACACCCAGAGAGGGGTTACGGGCATAGTTGATGCCTGATAGATATCCCCGATTTGTCCCAGCAACAAGCCTCCAAGATAAACCACAATTAATGTATAATAAAAACCTAGGCTTTTTCCTATCCACTTTCCAAAAACCGCCTCTGAAATTTGTAATAAATTTTTGCGTGGATACTGTTCTGAAAGGGAAAGTATCATCAAACTATAAGGGATCCCCACTGCAAATCCTGGTAGAACACTCATCCAGCCATCTCGTCCGCCAACTCCGGTCACTAACGATGCTACAGGAAGAAATGTTGTACCCATAAGTACTGCCGCTCCTAGAGTTGTAAATTGATGTGGTGAAATCCTTTCCATTGTTACCCCTTCCCATTTGGTCGGGGTTCCTCTACGTCCATGAGTTGGGGGCGACTCTTTAACGCCCACCAAGGAGCCCGAACGAACGTATCCTGCAACAAGGCCCGAATACGCAACGGGGCTATCGGACTAGTGTATGGCACTCCGAATGAACGAAGGCCTAGCAGGTGGATCATGATAGCATAAAGACCCACAGCTACCCCAAAAAAACCAAGAATACCTGCCAAGATCATAAGTGGGAATCGAATCAACCTGACCGCAAGACTTAGATCGTAATAAGGAATGGCGTAACTCGCTACAGCAGTCAGTCCAATGATGATAACCATCAGTGGGCTGACAAGGCCGGCGTTCACCGCCGCATCGCCGATAATAAGCGCCCCTACAATACCAATCGTCTGTCCAATTGGTTTTGGTAAGCGAAGCCCCGCTTCCTGCAATATTTCTAAAACTACCGTCATTGTTATGGCCTCTAAGAGAGCTGGAAAGGGCACTCCCTGTCTACCTGCCGATATGCTCATCAGAAGATCTGTCGGTATAATTTCTTGATGAAACGTCGTCACTGCTATATAGACGCTAGGGGCTACAACGGCTACAAATGCTCCTACATACCTCACAAAACGAGAAAGAATTGCCGTCATGGCTCTTTGGTAGTAATCCTCATTGACATTTAAAAACTGCGTTAATATTGCTGGTACCACAAGTACTATGGGGGTTCCGTCGACAATAATTCCTACTTTCCCTTCCAAAAGCTTTCCCGCCAAAACATCCGGGCGCTCTGTATAAGCGATTTGTGGAAAAGGCGAGTAGGGGTTATCCTCAATCATTTCCTCGATATATCCAACGTCTATCACACTATCCATCTTGATTTTAGCTAATCTCTTTAGCACTTCGGAGACAATATCAGGACTTGCTATTTTCTCTATATAAGTAACCACAAGATCCGTATTAGACATGTCTCCCAGTTTTAAAGATATTATACGTAAGGAAGGGTGTTTAATCTTGCGCCGCAAAAGCGAGGTATTAATTCGAAGGGTTTCCGCAAAACCCTCATGCGGCCCTTTGACGATTGACTCCGCTATTGGTTCATTGACGCCGCGATGAGCCCATCCCCTGGCACCAATGACGATCGCCTCTGAAGAATCACCAAAAAAGATAACCGAATCCCCTGATAAAATTGAACTTACAGCATCTTTCATTTCGGATATTTTCTTAATCTCTACGCCAGGGAGCAGACTTTGAATTGTTATATCGATAACATTGGATAATGTCGCTTTAGCTAATTCTGGATGTCCAACCAATTCCACCATAAGAGGTTTTAAGACAAATTCGTCCAACAGATTTTTATCAACCAGTCCATCTACCACTATTAACAGACAGGGAATTCGTTCTTTCCCTTGGAGGAAAAACTCACGAAATACAATATCGCTGCTCTTCGATAAAATTTCCTTCACCGTCTGTCCTGATAAGGGCTTTTTCAAATCCTCGTCAATTGAATACGAGGGAGACTTCCTTACCTTTCGCTCTCCTTTTGGACGAATGGTAAGTTCTTTGATCATTTTCAGCCAACTGCGCATATTACTCCCTCCGATAGCTTATTTTGTCCGACAAAGAGTTGATTATGCGTCAGTCTTCAGTTCTCTTCCTTATTACGTGTAACCTAACCCCTTCCCCTTGTTGATTCACCAATTATTCTTCCGCCTTAGTTTTTAAATTTTGGCCTTTTACTAACTCTATATAAAAAAGAAACATGGGGAACTACAGTAAGTAGTCCCCCATACACTCCATACACTCTCTATATCCTTTCCGTAATTATTTACTAGTTCATAATCTAATTCTTAGGTAAAAAGCAAGACGTCTAAATCCCAAGCAACTGTAACACTAATAAAGCTAAAACACCAGGAAAACCCAGCAAACCTACAATTAGAATTGTAAAGAGATTAATCGGGATATCTAATCCAATGACATTTAGTATTAAGTTAAAAAGCCACAACCCAACAATTCCCCCTAAAATATGTATCAGGACTTTGAGAATTAATCGAGGTTGTCCTAATGAAGAGCGTACAATTAACGCTAATAAAATTATAAATAGTCCTAAAAAAACAAAGGTCATGAAAATCCTCCTTTGCCTAAAGCATAGTACATCATATGCTCTCAAGGACAAAGTAGAACCAGCCAATCATTATGTTTCCTTAGTTGCTTTAAACTCAATAGAGTTTTAAAGCAAAAAGAGAGCAGGGTTTTGCCTGCTCTCTTTGAGTGTAATGATCTATGCTACATGTTTACTATTTCTTAGTCCCACTTTTGGTCAGCTAAACGCTTATAGGATTCATAACGAACCTTGGCATACTTTTCAGCGCCTACGAACAGTTCCTCGGCACTTTCCGGGAAAGTATTCAGCAAGGAAGAGTAACGAACTTCTCCCATGATGAAGTCACGGAATGAGGCACTGGGCTCCTTGGAATCTAAGCTAAATGGATTCTTACCTTGATCAATCAAATCTGGATTATAATGATAGAGGTGCCAGTAACCAGCGTCAACCGCTTTCTTCTGCTCTTGTACACTCTTCGTCATACCAGCCTTCAGACCGTGATTGATACAAGGAGCATAAGCAATGATCAAGGAAGGTCCTTTATAAGCTTCAGCTTCTTTAATAACTTTAATCGTTTGAGCCATGTTAGAACCTAAAGCAATCTGCGCAACATAAACATAGCCATAGCTCATGGCAATCATGCCAAGGTCTTTCTTACGAATCTTCTTCCCTGCAGCAGCAAATTTAGCTACAGCTGCACGAGGAGTTGACTTGGAGGATTGTCCTCCAGTATTGGAGTATACCTCGGTATCCATAACGAAGATATTTACGTCGTCTCCAGAAGCTAGTACATGGTCTAAGCCACCAAATCCGATATCATAAGCCCAACCGTCTCCACCGAGGATCCATTGGGATTTTTTGATAAGATGATCTTTCTTAGCATTGATTTCAGCGAGGACTTTGTTATCTCCTGCGTAGCCGTTGAGAACTGCAAGGATCTTAGCTGTCGCAGCTTTAGAAGCGTCAGCATCGTCCCAACCCGCAATCCACTCTTGGAATGCTTCTTTTAACTCAACACTAATCTCCATTTCGAGGGCTTGCTTCATCAAATCAAGGAGTTTTTCGCGTTGTTGGCGAACACCCAAGTACATACCATAGCCAAACTCAGCATTGTCTTCAAATAAGGAGTTAGCCCAACTGGGTCCTTTGCCTTCTTGGTTCGTGGTATATGGCACTGATGGAGCACTGCCGCCCCAGATGGAGCTACAGCCGGTAGCATTGGAAATCATCATGCGATCACCATATAGTTGGGTAATAAGTTTAACATAGGCTGTCTCACCACACCCTGGGCACGAGCCGTTAAACTCTAATAACGGTTGTGCAAACTGGCTGCCTTTTACGGTCGTTACATCGAAGAGCTTGCTCTTGTTTTTAAGAGTAATGGCATACTCCCAGTTCTTAGTTTGTTGTTCCATCTGCTCTGCCGCTGATTTCATAATCAGAGCCTTTTCTTTAGCTGGGCAAACTTCAACACAGTTTCCACACCCTGTGCAATCCAACGTACTCACTTGCATACGGAATTGCAAACCAGCTGCTTCTTTACCGATTGCTTTCTTACCCACAAAGGTCTCAGGAGCATTTTTTGCTTCTGCTTCATCAATTAGGAACGGTCGAATCGCTGCATGCGGACATACATAAGAACATTGGTTACATTGGATACAATTTTCGATCTGCCATTCTGGAACAATAACGGCAATACCGCGTTTTTCGAAACTAGCAGTTCCGACTGGGAAAGTTCCGTCTTCACGACCTGCGAACGTACTTACCGGGAGGCTGTCTCCCTCTAATGCATTCATTGGACGAAGAATGTTCTTGATGAAATCTGGTTCTTCAACAGCCGCAGCAGCTTGTGCTTGTGCGTTGTCACCATTTTCCCAAGCAGCAGGCGCTTCAACTTTGACGAGGGAAGATACTCCAAGATCAATAGCTGCTATATTCATATCAACGATATTTTGACCCTTTTTACCATAGGTTTTTACAACGGAGGCTTTTAGGTAGTCGACAGCCTCTTCGACAGGAATGACGTTGGCAAGCTTAAAGAAAGCAGCTTGCATGACCATGTTAATGCGGGAACCAAGACCAATTTTGCGAGCAATTGATACAGCATCAATGATGTAGAAGTTAGCTTTGGTTTTCGCCAAGGCCTGTTTCATTGAAGCAGGGAGTTTTTCTTGCAGTTCTTCTGGAGTCCACTGACAATTCAAAACAAAATTGCCGCCTTGTTTAAGCCCTTTTAAAAGATCATATTGGTAGACATAAGTTTGGTTATGACATGCAATATAATTCGTACCAGTCACATAATAAGGGGATTTAATTTGCTTTTTACCAAAGCGCACATGGGAAACTGTAATTCCACCGGATTTTTTACTGTCATATTGGAAATACGCTTGAGCATAAAGCTTGGTATGATCTCCAATAATCTTAATCGCTTGTTTATTAGCACCGACAGTACCATCAGCACCCAGACCCCAGAATTTGCAGGAAATTGTACCTTCTGGAGCAGTATCAATGATTTCGTCTTCTGCCAAAGATTTATTAGTTACGTCATCCACTATACCAATGGTAAAACCATTTCTAGGGCTTTCAGACTTAAGGTTTTTGTAAACAGCCAGGACTTGAGAAGGAGTCGTATCTTTAGAACCTAAACCATAACGACCGCCGACAATCACAGGTTTCATATCGTTGGAGTAGAAAATATCCTCTATATCCAGATAAAGTGGTTCTCCATTAGCTCCTGGTTCTTTGGTACGATCAAGAACTGCAATTTTCTTAACGGATTTAGGCAATACTTTAAAGAAGTAATCGCTGGAGAACGGACGATATAAGTGAACCTTAACAACGCCGACTTTTTCTCCTCTGGCTACGAGATAATCAATAGTTTCTTCAATTGTATCACAGATCGAGCCCATGGCCACAATAACATATTCTGCATCTTCTGCACCATAATATTGGAATGGATGATATTCGCGGCCAGTAAGTTTCTTATATTCTTGCATATAATGTTCAACCATGTCTGGTATAACATCATAAAAACGATTAGAAGCTTCTCGACCTTGGAAGTATACATCAGGATTTTGAGCCGTTCCACGAAGTACAGGACGTTCAGGATTCAAAGAAGCATCGCGGAAAGCTTGAACTGCATCCATATCTAAGAGTTTAGCAACCTCTTCATATTCTGGCACTTCAATTTTTTGAATTTCATGAGAAGTGCGGAATCCATCAAAGAAATGAAGGAACGGAACTCTGGATTTAACAGTCGCTAAGTGAGCAATAAAACCTAAGTCTAAAGCTTCTTGCACATTATGAGAAGAAAGTTGGGCAAATCCCGTAGCACGTACGGACATGACGTCTTGATGATCACCAAAAATAGATAGTGCATGGGTTGCTAAAGCGCGAGCGCTCACATGGAATACACAAGGCAAAAGTTCCCCAGCAATTTTATACATGTTAGGAATCATTAAAAGTAAGCCTTGTGAAGCCGTGTATGTAGTTGTTAAAGCCCCTGCCTGCAGTGATCCATGAACTGCACCTGCGGCTCCTGCCTCAGATTGCATCTCTACGACTTTCACTGTTTGTCCAAAAACGTTTTTTCGTCCATGAGCAGCCCACTCGTCAACTAATTCGGCCATCGTCGATGATGGAGTGATTGGGAAGATAGTAGCGACCTCAGTAAACGCATATGAAGCGTGAGCGGCCGCCTCGTTCCCATCCATAGTCTTCATTTTAGCCATAATTTTTCTCCTCCTAATTATGTGATTAATTTAATTTTTTTAGGACTCGTAGTTAATTAATCCTACTTATGGCAATCTCGCTTTCAATTCCGTTAAGCAAGTTAAGGAAGAGAAAACCATGCCTTGAAAAGATTGAATGTTTGTAAAACTGATACAAAAAAAGACTGAGGGAACACATTCAGGCCTTGCCCTAAATAGTTCCCTTTGACACAGTATATCTTTTATTATTATACCGGTCAATAATAAAATCTATATCTGACAAGTTTAGTTTTTCACAAATAGCAGCTATCCCTGAACTGATATTTTTAAATAGTAAACGCCACTAATTTCCCGCTTATTAAGCAGCTGATTAGTGGCGCATTAGCCTTTAGATTAGTTTACAGACTTTAAGTGATTCTAAAATACACCACATTGAAAGTCTCTATTTAGTTTCTTATAAATCTCTTCTGCCTTCTAATGCCCGAGCAATAGTAATCTCATCAGCATATTCCAAATCTCCACCCACAGGTAAACCGTGCGCTATTCGGGATACTCTTATTCCCATAGGCTTTAGCAAGCGTGCTAAATATAATGCCGTGGCTTCCCCTTCGACAGTAGGATTCATTGCCATAACAACTTCTCTGATGCCGTCTAAACGTTTTAAAAGTTGCTTTATAGTCAACTGCTCTGGCCCAATGCCATCCATGGGGGAAAGCACACCGTGGAGTACATGATATACTCCTTTAAATTCCCTGGTTTTCTCCAAGGAAACTACATCTCTGGGATGTTCAACGACGCAGAGAGCGGTTTGATCTCTTTGTGTATTATTACAAATTGCGCAGGGGTCTTGGTCCGTAAAGTTCGAACAAATTGAGCATTTCCTGATATCTCGGTTAGCTATAACAATAGCTTTTGCTAAATTCTCAGAAACTTGAGGTTGTTGAAGAAGGTAAAAGGCTAACCGTCCAGCTGTTTTAGGTCCAATCCCAGGTAAACGGGCCAAGCTGCTTATGAGATCCGCTAAAGGCTGTGGGTATTTCAAGAAATCCATAGATCACCTAGAATAATCCGGGGATTTTTAAACCACCGGTCAATTTGCCCATTTCGTTGCTAGTCATTTCTTGTGCCTTCCTTAAGCCTTCGTTTAAGGCTGCTTTTACCAGATCCTCCAGCATTTCTACATCCTCAGGGTCGACAGCTTCCGGTTTGATCTTTAACTCAACCAATTCCATCTTCCCACTCACTACTACTTGAACCATTCCTCCCCCGGAAGAAGCATCCACGGTCTTAGTCTGAAGTTCTTCTTGCATTTTTGCCATATCTTCTTGCATTTTTTGAGCCTGTTTTAACATCTGGCTCATATTACCGCCCATACCGCCGCCGCCCATTCCTTTGAAACCTGCCATTTTTAAAACACTTCCTATCTTTGTTTATTCTAAGCATTACTCTTAATCACTATTATTCTCTAACCACCACGAGATCTGTACCGAACATGTCCTTAGCCTTGTTTATTAAAGCCTGTTCTTGATTTTTTAAGTCTCGGCTCTCAGGAGTTTCAATAGTTTGAAATTCATTTTCCATGTGATTTTGTATTATTAAGGCGGTACCAAATATTTGTTTGAGAACTTCTTCGATGGTCTGTCTATTCTCAACTTGATTAACTTTGTCCTTGTGAAAGGAGCAACCTTCGCGGAATAGAATTATCAATGTATTGCCATTAAGTTGGGCTGGTTTTCCTTCCATCAAAAAGGCTTGAGTAGACTTTTTTATTTTTTTGACCTGATCCGTAACATCATTCCAACGTGCTTGGATACCCTCTATACTTAAGTCAAGCTTGTTATCTGTTGCAGTGTTCTTTGAGATTATAGTGTTCCCTGATTCAACAGTTTTAACTGCGGCGTTTCGTGTATTCACTCCACCCATTTTAGAACTGACAAGTGGTTTCACGTCTGGATTTTCTTTACTAATTACAGGTGCCCCTTGTATCTGTTGTTCAATGGCAGACAACCGCTTCAAAATCTCTTCCTGCCCATTAAATGTTACAAGTTGACTTTCATGAATGGTCTGGACCAATAAGAGTTCGGCAGCTAATCGAGCATTAGACGCATATTTAAGCTGGCCTTCTCCTTGTAACAGTATAGAAATCCAGCGCAGAATTCGGGAAATCCCAATTTGTCCACTCTGTTTAATCAACCAATCTTGAATATGGGGTGCCACTAAAGGAGTTTCTCCTGTTGACGCAGTTAATAACATTTGACGCAGATAATCTAAGAGTTCCCTGATAATCTGCCGGGGATCTCGTCCCTGTTGGATACCTTCAGATAAAAAGTTTAAACATTTGCCATAATCAGCAGAAGCCAATTCATCCACTAACCGGGAACTATAGGTCTCCCCAACCATCCCCAGTACCAGATACACCTCTTCCACTCCAATCGGATCATCCTGGAGAAGACATTGATCTAAGATACTTAAGGCATCTCGAAGTCCTCCCTCAGACTTCTGTGCAATCACCACTAACGCACTTGAATTAACCTGCCGCTTTAAAGACGTACATACTTCAGTCAATCGCTTTTGGATATTTTCAACTGAAATCCGATGGAATTCAAAACGTTGTACGCGTGACAAAATTGTTAAAGGTATTTTTTGTACTTCTGTCGTAGCTAAAATAAAAACTACCTGCGGAGGAGGTTCTTCCAGGGTCTTAAGCAAGGCATTGAACGCCTCTGTCGTCAACATATGTACTTCATCAATAATATAAACCTTATGTTTCCCTTGTATCGAACTCAGTTTAATATTTTCTCGCAAATCTCTGATTTCATTAATACCGCGGTTTGAAGCAGCATCAATTTCGAAAACCTCCATGGCTGAGCCTTGATCAATACTGATACAGGAAGAGCATTGATTACAAGGTTCTTCACCATCCCGCTGTTCGCAGTTTATGGCCTTAGCTAAGATTTTTGCAGCGGTCGTTTTACCCGTACCTCTCGGGCCACTGAATAAGTAGGCATGAGCGATTTTCTCTTGTTTTAGAGCATTAAGCAAGGTCTTAGTAATATGTTCTTGTCCTACTATGTCTCTAAATAATTTCGGGCGCCATTCACGATAAAGTGCTAAATAAGCCATTTTTTTCACCCTCGATAAACAGAGTGTATTATATTGTTTCTGACTGGTAAAAGTCAGTTTAAACTTTGTGATTAGTACCAAAAAAGATGGTACATGACCACCTTTATCTCAAATTAATAGCCGTACACCCTTGATCGAACCATCGCCTCCGAACGTTACCTTGGTCGGCAAACTCAATTCAGGCAACCTCACGGCACACAAAACGCTCTCCTTAGTGCTGCTTCCGTCAAGATCTGACACGGTTCGGAGTGTCCTGTTGCGTGAGACCAAAATCTCATCGTTGCCTTCCAAAGACAGCTTCACAGGCGTGGACCTTTCGCGGGAATTCCACCTTGCTAGAGCGGGCTGCAAGTTACAGGGAACCGCTACCTCCCCATCTAGTACGGCTAAATCAATTATAGCAAAATAAAAAGCCTAAGTCGAATACTTTGGCTCAAAACCTCTAAAATGGCGGAGAGAGAGGGATTTGAACCCTCGACACCGGTTGCCCAATGTACCCGCTTTCCAGGCGGGCGCCTTCGACCACTCAGCCACCTCTCCAATGTCCCTTAAACTAAAAAAACATATTGCTTTTCAATGAATTTAGTGAACAAGAGTGATTATATCGCAAACAGGCAGACACGTCAATGCCTAAAGGCCTGTAAATATATGTATTATCCTATTTCCCTTGCTTATTTAATGATTAATGAATATTTTCACCCTAAATATCGTACAGTATGCTGTGTATCACATATAAGTTCGAGGTTTAAGATACGACTATTACTTACTCCATTGATTAATCTAAAGTCAAAACTTAGTTAATAGTAATTTATTGCTTATTAATTACTATTAACTAAAATTTAATAAGTTTTTGGAGGACAAATATGGAAATTAAACAACTCAAAGAACTTAAATTATACGGATTTAATAACCTTACAAAAACTCTGAGTTTTAATATGTATGATATTTGCTATGCCAAGTCACCTGAGCATCGACAGGAATATATTCAATACATTGATGAAGAATACAATTCAGAACGTCTGGCAAGGATTCTTACAGAAGTATCTAACATCATTGGTGCACATGTTTTAAATATCGCTAAACAAGATTACGATCCACAAGGGGCTAGCGTTACTATGCTTGTTTCAGAAGAACAGGAAGATACGATTTTAGAAAAAACAACATCCTCAACAGATCTCAATGAACCCTTTCCTTCAGATGTTGTTGCCCACCTTGATAAAAGTCATATTACAGTTCATACATATCCAGAAAGCCATCCCAATAAAGGGATTAGCACCTTCAGGGCAGATATTGATGTCTCAACTTGCGGTAAGATTTCTCCTCTGACAGCACTAAATTATCTTCTGACGAGTTTTTCTTCCGACATTGCTATCGTCGATTACCGAATTCGAGGATTTACTCGTGATCTTGAAGGAAGAAAGTTTTTTATAGATCATAAAATAAATTCCATTCAAAATTACGTAGCTAAGGAAAAAAAAGAGCTCTATCAAATGATTGATGTAAATGTCTATCAAGAAAATATTTTTCATACTAAAATGATCTTAAAAGATTTTAATCTCGATAATTATTTATTTGGCACAGCGAAAAAAGAACTTTCTCCCAACGAAAAGAAAAGAATTAAACAGCGTCTGACCAAAGAAATGGCCGAAATATTCCATGGGAGGAACATCCCTAGAGTCTAAACTATAAAATAGCGAGAAGCTATTAAAACTGGTGTGTTTAAAAGTTCTCGCCATTTTTATGAATCGGCTCACTAGTCTTATTAAATTTTGGAAAGTAAATTTTGTGGCTCATCAATTTCCATGGTCAAATTTTTAGGTTTAAACAAACGCTCATCTCCTAAATTCACTGCAATAGTCATTTTAGTTACTCCAAAAGCCAGGTGAGATATGAAAGTAGCTATGGCATCTTTGGGTTTGACTGGAAAAATGGAAGTTGCACCGAGCCTCGAGGCAACTCCGTATAAAACGCCCCATTCAGCAGCACCTAAGCCAGCTCCCTTTATAAAGTGCTTGTCTTTCCCCATTAGAGTAAGCCAATATATGCAGGTGACTCCAAGTCCCATTGCAATCATATTGTCGGCAATAATACCTACGGCTTTCCCATATGGAGATAAAATATCGAGTTTTTTTAGAAAAATACCAGCTGCTGTAGTGTAACCATTACTCTTAGAAAATCCTTTTCTATTAGAAACCTGCTCAACGACTATTTTAGCCAAATTACCACCTAAACCAGATATCACACCTAACCAAAATCTGTCTGTAATTTTCTTCACTTAGCTTCACCTCTCATTTTTTTCTCGTGTGTAATATTTCAGTTTAGTTTTTCCGTCCTAAACGTTTCCTATTACGTCCAAATTATGTTAGGCAAAACAACCATGTAAACAGGGTTTAAGAAAAGGAAATATATTTTTAAAGTTACGTAAAAGTGCCTTCGCGTTCACCCGCGAAGGCACTTGATTTATTTATGTAATGGCGGAGGAGGTGGGATTCGAACCCACGGACGGCTCACACCGTCAAACGATTTCGAGTCGCTCTCGTTATGACCACTTCGATACTCCTCCGTATATAGCGTCACCCAAAACTATACTATCAGATACCGCTGAAAATTCAGCGCAATCTTCTGAAAAACGATTTTAAAATGTCAGCACATTCTTCTTCTAGAACCCCGGCAACTACATCGACTCTATGGTTCCATAGAGTATAGTCTAAGACATTCATAACTGAACCTGTAGCCCCACCTTTTAAATCCATTGCCCCATAGACAAGTTGCTTTATGCGAGACTGCATGATAGCTCCTGCGCACATCGGACAAGGCTCTAACGTAACATACAAGGTGGCATCCGTCAGCCGCCAACTTCCTAATACTTTGGCTGCCCGTTGAATTACTAAGACCTCAGCATGTGCTGTAGGGTCGTTTTTCTGTTCTCTTTCATTATGCGCTAAGGCTATTGGTTGACCATTATGAACAACTACCGCTCCAATCGGAACTTCTCCTTGTTCAAAAGCCATTTGAGCCTGTTCAAGCGCCATACGCATCCAATCTTGATGAAGCATAATTACCTCGATTATGGTGACCCCGGGAGGAGTCGAACCTCCGCAAGACAGGGTTTAGGAAACCCCCGCTCTATCCACTGAGCTACGAGGCCATAGTAGAACATAACAGCAACATTAATAGCCATCAAATAATGTCTAGAATGGTTTAAATAGATTAAAAAGTTCGATATACGAATCTCGGATATCGAACCACGAACATCAATAATGGTGCGTTCGGAGGGATTCGAACCCCCGACATTCAGATTCGAAGTCTGACGCTCTATCCAGCTGAACTACGAACGCATAATGGTAAACTTTAATGGCGGAGGGGGTGGGATTCGAACCCACGGACCCCTTGCGAAGTCACCGGTTTTCAAGACCGGGTCCTTAAACCACTCGAACACCCCTCCAAGTAAAACAACCGAATAAAAGCATATCATATATGTCCAAAAATATCAACTAGCAATGCTTAGTATTAATTGGAAATTACATAGGATTTTTGATGATCTATCAACCGATATATTCAACGCCCATATAAGGCTGCAGCACTTTAGGAACACGAACTCTGCCATCCTGATCCTGATAATTCTCCATAATAGCCGCAACTGTGCGTCCAATCGCCAATCCGCTGCCATTTAAGGTATGGACAAACTCTGGCTTATCCTTAGGTCCTCTGCGAAAACGAATATTTGCCCGGCGCGCTTGAAAGTCTTCGAAGTTACTGCAAGAAGATATTTCCCTATAGGTATTAAAGCTGGGCAACCATACTTCTAAATCATAGGTTTTGGCAGACGTAAAGCCGAGATCTCCTGTAGCTAATGTCATGACTCGATAAGGAAGTTCTAATTCTTGAAGAATACTTTCAGCATCCTTTGTCAGTAATTCAAGCTCCTCATAAGAATTTTCAGGCAGTGAGAACTTAACCAGTTCTACTTTGTTGAACTGGTGTTGGCGAATAAGCCCTCTCGTATCCCGCCCTGCCGAACCCGCTTCAGAGCGAAAACATGAACTGTATGCGCAGTGGCGAATTGGCAATTGACTGCCATCTAATATTTCATCACGATAAAGATTTGTCACAGGCACTTCTGCCGTAGGAATTAAAAAGTAGTCTGTTCCAACAATTTTAAAGGCATCATCCTCAAATTTGGGCAATTGACCTGTACCCATCATAGAAGCACGATTGACCATATAGGGAGGAAGTATCTCTGTATATCCCCTAGTTGTGTGACGATCAAGCATAAATGAAATAAGAGAACGCTCCAGCTTAGCACCTAACCCTTTGTAAAAGGTAAACCGTGCTCCAGTAACCTTAGCAGCTCTGACAAAATCAAAAACATCCAACTTTTCACCGACTTCATAATGGGCTTTTGGCTCAAAATCAAAAATTCGAGGGGTTCCCCATGCACGAACTTGAACATTGGCACTTTCGTCTAAACCTACTGGCACAGAAGCGTGAGGTATGTTTGGAATTTCATAGAGTACTCTTTCCATCTCTCGTACAATGTCCGCTGATGTTTCTTCTAAGTCTTTAATGGTTTGACCAACTTCTCGCATTTCTAGAACAAGACTTTCAGCATCTTCTCCATTTTTCTTGAGACGCCCAACTTCTTCAGAAACCGAATTTCTACGGGCCTTTAAAGTCTCAATTTCAAAAAGCAGTTTGCGCCTTTCTTCTTCTTGTTTTAAGAAGTGGTCGAGACTAATAGAAACATGACGCTTTTCTAATGCCTCTTTAACTGCTTCAGGGTTATTACGAACAAATTTGAGATCCAACATACTAACACCCTCCCATGCCTGTAAAAAGAAAACTTGGATAGCGCCAAGCGCTGGCCTAGGATGGCCGAGTGTCCCTGTAGCCATGGATGGCGAGAAGGGACCCCTTCTGGCGCTTGGCGTTCGCCTTAGTGAACTTAATGTTCATCAATCATGTTTAAAAAATACTGATGAACTCTATTATCTGGAGTAAGTTCCGGATGGAACGCGCTGGCTAATAAATTTCCTTGTCTCACAAAGACAATCTTACCATTATACTCTGCTAATATACCTACATTAGGGGCCACTTCCTTAAGATAGGGTGCTCTAATAAACACAGCTCTCAGGGGATTAACTCCTAAGGCAGGTACTTGGAGATCCGTTTCAAAACTTGCTACTTGTCTTCCAAAAGCATTTCGTTCTACTACTGTATCCATAAGGTTCAAGCGATACTGATCACTGTCTACAATAGTTTTACTAAGTAGAATCATACCTGCGCAAGTTCCGAAAATTGGCATATCCTTAGCGCCAAGCTCCTTAATTCTTTCACCCATCTCATCAATTATCAGGAGTTTACCAATGGTTGTACTTTCTCCACCTGGAATAATGAGACCCTGTATTCCATCAAGATCACTTGTTCGACGCACCTCTGTAACATCGCAGCCCAATTTTTCTAAAACCTGCCGGTGCTCGCGAAAAGCACCTTGCAGTGCCAATACGCCAACACGCTTTTTCATTTTTACCAACCCCGTTCTTGCATACGCTGAGATTCGGTCAGGGTAGATATTTCAATTCCCGACATAGGTTGTCCTAGATCTTTAGAGATTTCCGCAAGCAATTTTGCATCCTTATAATGGGTCGTTGCCATAACAATTGCTTTAGCACGTGCTTTTGGATCACCTGATTTAAAGATTCCTGAGCCTACAAATATACCATCCACTCCCAGTTGCATCATTAAAGCAGCATCAGCAGGCGTAGCTATACCCCCTGCTGCGAAGTTAACGACGGGAAGTTTACCGTGTTCCGCCACATAAAGAACCAAATCATAGGGAGCACCCATATCTTTGGCTGCTGTCATAAGCTCCTCTTGCGGCATCAATGTCAAAGCACGCATTTCACTCATTACGGTACGCATATGACGAACTGCTTCAACTACATTACCTGTTCCAGGTTCTCCTTTGGTACGGATCATGGCGGCTCCTTCTCCGATTCGCCGTAATGCTTCACCCAGATTACGGCAACCGCAAACAAAAGGCACCTTGAAATCATGTTTATTAATATGATAAGAATCGTCTGCAGGAGTTAATACTTCAGACTCATCAATATAATCAGCACCTAAAGCTTCTAAAATTCGAGCTTCGACAAAATGTCCGATACGTGCTTTAGCCATGACTGGAATAGACACTACTTCCATTATGTTCTTTATAATTGAGGGATCCGCCATCCGTGCAACTCCACCTTCTGCACGAATATCCGAAGGAACACGCTCTAAAGCCATTACAGCACATGCTCCAGCCTCTTCTGCAATTATTGCCTGCTCAGGAGTGGTTACATCCATAATAACGCCACCCTTAAGCATTTCTGCAAGTCCAGTCTTTACTTTAAATGAGCCAATATCAGTCATTATAATAGTTCCTCCTCAAGATAAATTGTTAAACAATAGATTATGTATATAAACATAATCTATGAATCTCAGACATGGTAACACCTTGCTCAAATTTTGTCAATTTTAGACTTCATCATCTGAGTCTTCGGAATTATCACCTTCCTCAATTTCTTCATCATCCTTCATCAAGACTTTTGCAATCGCTACAACACTACTTTCACCGGTCCGCATGGCCATAACTCCTTGTGCAGATCGTCCTTGATTCGAAATGCTTGAAACAGGAATTCTAAGCATAATTCCATTATTGGTAATTACCATAAGCTCATCTTCTACTTGAACAACTTTGATTCCAACTAAAGTGCCCGTTTTAGCATTCAATTTCATGACAATAACTCCTCGGCCGCCACGTCCTTGAACACGGAATTCCTTAAGGTTAGTTCGCTTAGCAAATCCGTTTTCACTCATTGTTAAGAGTTCACCTTCGTCACCAATAACATCCATTCCAACAACTAAATCGTTTGCTTCAAGCTTTATCCCTTTGACTCCACGCGCTGTACGTCCCATATAACGTACATCAGACTCTGGAAAACGAATGGCAATTCCATTTTTAGTAGCTAAAAGAATATCATCCAATCCTTGGGTTAACTTAACCCCGATAAGTTCATCCTCTTCATCTAAGGTTAAAGCAATTAACCCATCTCTTCGGGATGAATCATATTCCTGCAATGCTGTCTTCTTCATGATGCCGTTTTTAGTAGCTGTGATCAAGAAGAAGTCAGGACTATACTCTTTAATTGCCATAACTGCTGTTATCATTTCATGTTGGCTTAAATTTAAGAGGTTTATAACGGCAGTTCCCTTACCAGTTCGACTCGCTTCAGGAATCTCATGAGCTTTCAGTCGATACACTTTTCCCTGGGAAGTAAAGAAAAGAATATAGTGATGGGTGGTCGTTGTAAAGAGATGTTCAACAAAGTCTCGTTCTTTAGTAGCCATCCCATGGACCCCTTTGCCCCCTCGGTTCTGGCTCTTGTATGTATTTAGAGGCAACCGTTTGATATACCCATAATGAGTAACGGTGACAACTACGTCTTCCACCGCAATAAGATCTTCAATATCCATTTTACTGACATCAACCGTTATCTGTGTCCGTCGAGAATCTCCAAATTTATGATTTATTTCTTCCAATTCAGCCTTAACAATTCCAATAACCATAGCTTCTGAGGCAAGAACTGATTTAAGATAATCAATAGTCTTCATCAGTTCCTTGTATTGATTCTCCAATTTTTCTCGTTCTAATCCGGTCAGGCGCTTTAATCTCATATCTACTATGGCTTGAGCTTGTTTTTCACTTAAACCAAAACGCATTGATAGATTTTCTCTAGCCTTTGATTCATCAGATGAAGAGCGAATGGTTTCAATAACTTCATCTATATGATCAAGTGCTATTCTCAGTCCCTCAATTATATGAGCTTCTGCCTCTGCTTTATTGAGTTCAAACCTAGTTCTTCGAACAATTACATCTTTTTGATGTTCAATAAAATAATGAATCATATCCTTAAGCGTAAGAGTTTTTGGCTGTCCATTGACTAAGGCCAGCATATTTACGCCAAAAGTATCTTCCAACTGAGTATGTTTATAGAGTTGGTTTAAAATAACCTTCGGATTGACATCCCGTCTTAGCTCTATAACAATACGCATCCCTGACCTGTCCGATTCATCCCTAAGGTCGGTGATCCCATCAATTTTCTTATCACGAACAAGGTCAGCAATTTTTTCAATCATTCTAGCTTTATTGACCATAAATGGAATTTCTGTGATAAGGATACGAGTCTTACCTGACTTTTCCATGTTTTCAATTTGTGCTTTAGCTCTTATTTTTATTGAACCTCTTCCAGTCAGATAAGCAGATCTGATTCCTTCGTGACCCATGATCGTTGCACCTGTTGGGAAGTCTGGACCTTTTATATAATTAATTAGTTCATCAATTGATAATTCAGGATTTTCCATTAAAGCAATTGTCGCTTGGACCACTTCTGATAAATTATGAGGTGGAATATTCGTTGCCATTCCTACTGCAATTCCTGAAGAACCGTTTACAAGCAAATTTGGAAATTTTGAAGGCAATACTGTAGGTTCTTCTTGTTTTTCATCATAGTTAAGGCCGAAATCAACAGTATCTTTGTCGATATCTGCCAACATATAAGTCGCCAGTTTAGCCATTCGCAGTTCAGTATAACGCATAGCAGCTGCAGAGTCTCCATCAATTGAACCAAAGTTACCGTGTCCGTCAACAAGCGGATAGCGACTTGCAAAATCTTGAGCCAAACGAACAACCGCATCATAAATTGAAGAATCCCCGTGGGGGTGGAATTTACCCATGCAATCTCCGACAAGTCGTGCCGACTTACTATAAGGCTTGTTCGGAGTCAAACCCAACTCATGAAGAGTATAAAGAATTCTGCGATGTACCGGTTTGAGCCCGTCTCGCACATCGGGCAAAGCACGGCTAACGATAACACTCATAGAGTAATCGATAAATGACTTTCGCATTTCTTCCGCAATTTCAATGGGAAGGACCTTCCCTCCCAATAGTTCATCCGCCATGAATGAGCACCCCTTTAAGTATCTAGATTACGAACATCTTTAGCATAGCGATTAATAAAGTCACGACGAGGTTCAACCTTATCACCCATTAATACAGTAAACATTTCTTCAGTTCTCATAGCATCTTCCATAGTCACCCGTAAGATAGTCCGATTTGCAGGATCCATAGTGGTTTCCCACAACTGATCAGGATTCATTTCTCCCAAACCTTTGTAACGCTGAAGTTCTACCTTTTCCCTACCTATTTTTTCAAGGGTATTTGCCAATTCAACATCCGAATAAGCATATTGAATGTCTCGCCCTTTTTTTATCTTAAAAAGTGGCGGTTGAGCAATATAAACATAATGATTTTCGATGAGGGGTCTCATATAACGATAAAAGAAGGTTAGCAATAGAGTCCTAATGTGAGCACCATCTACGTCAGCGTCTGTCATAATAATTAATTTATGATAGCGTGCTTTTGTAATATCAAAATCATCAGATATACCTGTTCCCATCGCAGTAATCATTGCTCTGATCTCTGTATTTCCTAATATTTTATCGAGCCTGGCTTTTTCTACATTAATAATTTTCCCGCGCAAGGGCAAAATGGCTTGAAATCGACGATCTCTGCCTTGTTTTGCCGAGCCGCCTGCACTATCTCCCTCGACAATGTACATTTCACACAAATCAGGTTCCTTCCACGAACAATCTGCCAGTTTACCGGGAAGAGAGGTACCTTCTAAGGCACTCTTTCGACGAGTTAACTCCCTCGCTTTTCGGGCCGCGTCCCGTGCTCGGGCTGCTTGAACTGATTTATCAATAAATTTTCTAGCAATAGACGGATTCTCCTCAAGGAAAATATTTAAGCCTTCTCCTGTTGCAGAGTCCACTATACCTCGTATTTCACTATTTCCTAACTTCGTCTTCGTCTGTCCTTCAAACTGAGGATCAGGAACCTTAACCGAAATTACAGCAGTTAATCCTTCTCTGATGTCATCTCCAGAAAGATTAGAATCTGCAGCTTTTAACATATTACTTTTGCGGGCATAATCATTGACTACCCTCGTTAGAGCCGACTTAAAACCCGCCTCATGGGTTCCCCCTTCTTGAGTATTAATATTATTAGCATAGGAAAACAAATTTTCCGCATAACTATCGTTATACTGAATACAAACCTCAACTTGAACATTGTCTTTTGTTGTTTCAATATATATTGGTTGCGGATGCAAACAATCCTTACTTTTATTGAGGTACATTACAAAATCTTGAATACCACCGGTATGTAAAAAAGTTTCTTTAACATTAGTACGTTCATCCGTTAAATTAATAGTAATACTTTTATTTAAAAACGATAGTTCTCTAAGTCGATGAGCCAAAATATCAAAGTCGTAAACAGTCTCCTCAAATATTTCTGAATCAGGGATAAATGATATCTTAGTTCCATTATTTTCGGTTGTCCCGATATTTACCAGTTCTGTAGTTGGTTTGCCTTTGGCATATTCCTGATGATATACATGGCCTCCTTTGGAAACCTCAACAACCAACCATTTGGATAATGCATTTACAACACTTAGACCAACTCCATGAAGCCCCCCTGATACTTTATAGGCACTTTCACTTCCACCAAATTTTCCCCCAGCATGTAATACGGTCAAAGCAACTTCAACAGCAGGTTTACCTGTTTTAGGATGTATATCTACTGGAATTCCGCGTCCATTATCGATAACTGTAATACTGTTATCTGAGTGAATTAGCACATCAATCTTATCACAATATCCTGCTAACGCTTCATCAATACTGTTATCAACGATTTCATAGACAAGATGATGGAGACCACGAGGACCTGTGGTCCCAATATACATACCAGGACGTTTACGAACAGCCTCTAAACCTTCAAGAACTTCGATTTGCCCTGCATTATAATTATCACCCGTATTTTGAACTTGTAGCTCTTTATTTTCTTGCAAAGCTGTTTCCTCCTATAGAAAACTTGGCTAGCGCCAAGACTTTTATTCGCCGGCGTTCGCCATAGTCGCACTTATGCGCAGGCCATAACTCTAACAGAAATGTTCAAAGTTAGAGCATCACATAGATGGCAGTGGTGTCTTATTAGCATGAAAGTTTGACTAGTACCAAAAAATACCTTCAACCTTATTATTGTACACTAAAATTTAAGATGTATCAATTTAAAGCTAATTTAAACTAAATGCTTTAATTTTTTAACTTTCATTTCCAATTTCGGTAAAAGAACGCCTAAATAATGTAATCGAAGAAATTGGAGAAAAATACAAATCTTTTATCGTTACAATTAAGGTTTTTTCCTTACCTTTATCTGAAATATAGTAAATATTTTTATAATGATTTTTCATTTTATCTAAAAATACTTGGTTAGTTTGACTTATTTTTGTCATATCTAAGTCTATAATTGTAACAATTTCATCTTTTTTAATCAAAACATCTCCACCAAGATGTAAATACAACTAAGTTTCCCTCCTTATGTGCCCTTGTTCCACAAAATAAAGCGTTCCTAACTCAAGATGATTATCAGCACTTGTCATAGTTATAAGAGTTTGTATGCGTGAAGACTCTATGAACTTTATTAAATAGTCTCTCCTAAAACGGTCCAATTCAGACAACACGTCATCAAGTAAAAGAAGGGGGTATTCCCCTTTTTCTTGACGTATTAGCTCAAGTTCAGCAAGTTTTAAGCTCAACACTAAAGACCGCTGTTGCCCTTGTGATGCATAAAGTCGTGCTGGCTTATTATTTAGGAGTATCTGTAAATCATCACGATGAGGTCCTACAAGAATCATTTGACGTTCTATCTCTTGATCTAATTTATCATTTAGTAATTTTGGAAATTCAGATATAGCTTCATTTACAGTTCTTTTACCTAAAGCATAGTAGAGGATCATCAATTTTTCTTTTTTTGAGGACAAATTTCCATAAATGGGGTCAGCTGCATCTTGTAAGCGTTGCGTTAACTCCGCTCTATTGAGAATAATCTTTTCTCCCAATTCAATAATTTGTTCATTCCAAAGCTGTAATTGTGAGTATTTCATATGCTTGTCAGTAAAAGACTTTAATAATGCACTTTTCTGCTGAATCACTTTATTATACGCGTTTAGAATACTTACATGTCCTGGGCGCATTTGTGCGATATGCAAGTCCAAAAATCTTCTTCTTTCCGAAGGCCCCCCTTTTATCATAACAAGGTCATCCGGAGAAAAGAAGATTACATTTATGGTCCCAACAAAATCGGATAAACGTTGACAAGATACTTTATTTATTTTGACCATTTTCCTTTTATCTTTATAATGACTTTCCAACAATACTTTGCGGTCATTCATTAAAAAATCCCCATAAAGATGAAATTCACTTTGATCCCAACGTAACAATTCTTGTTCACGATGTACTCGATAGGATTTACCAGTCAATAAGTAATAAATTCCTTCAATAATATTTGTCTTACCCTGACCATTATCTCCAATTAAAATATTTGTTCCAGGCATGAATTGGATAGTTTCATTTTCATAATTACGGAAATTCTGTAAGCGCATATTATTTATCATCATAATTATTATTAAGACGTTCTTACCGGTAATACCAGATAAATATAATTCGGATTGTCTAATGGTCGCATTACACCTGGGCTAAATGGTCCAGATAATTCAAATAAAATGCGATCGCTGTCTATTACTTTTAAAGCATCAATCAAAAATTTTGCATTAAAAGCAATCCTTACATCCTTACCTTCCATTTCTATGCCTATTTGCTCAGATATTTTGCCTAATTCAGAACTTTGATCAATTCTCAACTCATTATTTTCTACATTTATCCTTATAATATTAGCACCACTTTTGTCGCGAGAAAGCAATGAAGCCCGTTCCACCGCGTCAAGAAATTCTCTAACTGATAAATAAACTTTTGTCTCACATGTTTGAGGGATAACTTGTTTATAGTTAGGAAATTGACCCTCAATAAGTCTTGATATTAAATAAATTGAACCAAATTGAAAAACTACCTGATTACTGCTGTAACTAATGTTCAAGACCTCATCTTCATCTCTTAACAAACGATAAATTTCTGAAAGAGTTTTCGAGGGAATAATGCCGCTGAAACGTGATTCTCCCGAATTAGTTATTTCAGAAATAATATAGGCTAATCGATGAGTATCTGTGGCCACTAGTCGAATATTCGTACCCTCAATTTGCAAGAGTATCCCATTAAAAACTGGTCTATTTTCTTCTGCAGCACAGGAGAATATGGTCTGTTTAATCATATTTTTAAAGATCATAGTAGGTAATTCAAAGGATAAGGGTTCTATAAGATCTGGAAGCAAAGGGAATTCTTCAGGATCGTACCCATGCAAAATAATTTCTGATTGGTAATAACCTATTGTTATTTGTTGATCTTTTTCTTCTAATGTGATTGTAGTATCTGGCAATTTACGCACAACTTCTGTAAAGAGTTTAGCAGGAACGATCATTGTCCCTTCCTCAGTGACTTGCGCTGGAACGTCACAACGAATCCCCATTTCAAGATCAGTAGCTGCAAATTGTAAAGACTGATTATCGGCCTGAATTAAAATTCCTTGAAGGACCGGCAATGGGTTTTTATTAGAAACAGCCCGTTGAACAGCATTTACACCAGAAAGCAGTGCATCTTTTGAGCAGAAGATTTTCATATGAATCGAATCCTCCTATAAATTTTATCCCCGGGATAAGATTAAATAGACTTCAGAATATGAAGTAGTTTTTTTATTGATCGCTAATTTTGAGTAAGGAAATTTTAATTTGATTTTTCTATTTCTTGCTCGTTCTAAATCCGGGTTATTAATAATAAGATAATAGTTAGTAGTTGTAGTAGTATCGCTTGTCAACATGTGTATAAGTAGACTGACATGTCTAAACGACTGATAAAAGCTATGTTGAAAAAGTTGTGGACAACCGGATCAAATTATCCACGTGTCCACATTTAAAAATTTATTATTATTTTATCCACAGGTTATGAACAAATATTTTAAAGCTTTAATCGGATTGAATACGTTGTATTATTTCATTCACTTTTTTCTCGAGCAACGGATCATTGCTTAGGGCTTGTGTGATTTTATCGTGAGCGTGCATTACAGTCGTATGATCTCTTCCCCCAAATTCGTCTCCTATTTTAGGTAAAGAGAAATCTGTAAGCTGACGAGAAAGATACATGGCGATTTGTCTGGGAAAGGCAACGGCACGGGTTCTTTTCTTAGCTTTAAAATCAGTAGGTGATAAGTTAAAAAATCTTGCTACAGATTCTTGAATAATATCAATGGTTATTTGCTTAGTATTATTTGCTGGGATAATATCTTTTAATGCTTCTACTGCTACTTCTGCAGTTATAGGGATTAGACTAAGGGAGGCAAAAGCCATTACTCTTATTAGTGCACCTTCGAGCTCACGTATGTTTGAACGAATTTTGTCAGCAATGTAAACCATTACTTCATTAGGAACCTGGAGGTTTTCCATCATTGCCTTTTTTCGAAGAATAGCTATGCGTGTTTCTAGATCGGGTGCCTGAATATCAGTTATTAAACCCCATTCAAAACGTGATCGTAAACGGTCTTCTAACGTTGGTATTTCTTTTGGAGGACGATCAGATGAAATAATAATTTGTTTATTAGCTTCATGAAGCGCATTGAATGTATGAAAGAACTCTTCTTGAGTTCGTTCTTTGCCAGCTAAAAACTGAATATCATCGATTAGCAGGATATCAACGTTTCGGTAATGATTGCGGAATTCTTCGGGGTTTTCGTCTCTGATGGAATCTATCAGTTCATTTGTAAATTTTTCACTAGAAACATAAATAACCTTAGTATTAGGTGATCGTTGAAGGACATGATGCCCTATTGCATGCATGAGGTGGGTTTTTCCCAGACCTACTCCACCGTAAATAAATAGAGGATTATAGGACTTGGCCGGTGATTCAGCCACAGCTAAGGAAGCGGCATGAGCAAAACGATTACTATTACCAATAACAAAAGTGTCGAAGGTGTATTTGGTATTCAGTGAATTAGGAATAGGTTCATTATGTTTAGAAACTGCAACTGTAGGCTCAGTTGAGGATATATCATCACTATAAGTATCTCCTAAAGAAGATAAAATAAAGCGAAGACTTACAGAATGACCTAAAACGGATTGAACAGAAGACCTAATCATAGGTGCATAACGACTTTCTAACCAATCTTTTGCAAATTCATTGGGGACACTAATGACAAGTGTATCTCCATCAATATTAAGAAGTCGTGTAGAACTCAACCAAGTTTCAAAGCTCGGCTTAGAAAGTTCATTTTTTAGTTTTTCTAGCGTTTCCTGCCACAATAATTGGAGTGAGTTCGACTGTGGTGGCATTGATGGACCTCCCTTGTCTAAAAATGAAAGAAATATGACAATAAAAAAGTTATACACAAACTTATACACATTTGTGGATAACTTAAACAAATTACGTGTTGTGAATAACAGAAAACACGATTTGTTGTTGTCGTCAGGTATTGTAGAAATATAATATCAAGTTTCGGTAGGGTTATCAACAGGAATATCGTCTGTTTATAAAATTATTCACAGGGGATAACTTTTTTACCTATTAAGTTATCCACATTGTGTCAAAGTCATTTGCTTGACAGATTAAAATTTATTAGAGTATAATCTCTAAGTAAGTTTGATTGTCTTCGAATGTTTTTTCGTTTGAAATAAAGGAGGTGTCGTTAAATTGAAGAGAACATATCAACCGAAGAATCGGCGTCATAAGCGTGTTCACGGTTTTTTAAGTCGGATGAGTACGCCAACGGGGCGAAATGTAATAAAGCGCCGTCGTTTAAAGGGTCGGAAGAAGTTATCAGTTTAAGGCCGCAATTATGTGGCCTTTTTTTTACAGTCTCAAAGTATAACTTATCGTTACATACTTTATGGAAGATCCCTTCTCGCCATCACGGTACCTAGTGCCATCCATGGCGGTGCTCTTTCTTAACCATCCTTGGTTGAGTCTTGGCTGCAGGGACACTCAGGCCGTCTATGGCCAGCGATTAAGTGTAACTATGGCGACCGCCAACGCCTGTGGCTTGACGGAAACCAAGTTTATCTGATAAATAAATTTTCTGAGCTGTCATACTAGCTCGTAAAACGTTTAAACTAAGGCATAGTGAGTTAGAATATGATAGAAGGTATGTAAGCCTGGAGGAGTTATGCTACAAAGAAAGTTTCGCTTGCGTCAAAAATCGGGCTTCAAATCAATTTTCGAACTCGGAAAAAATTACTCTGTAAAATATGTTGCAATATATGTTTTTTACAAAGGCCCTAATCGTTTTGGTTTTATTGCCTCTAAAAAGGTAGGGAATTCTGTTCAAAGAAATCGAGCAAAGAGACTTATGAGGGAAGTCATCCGGCTTCATCTGCAGGAAATCAGGAAAGATATACAAATTATTTGTATAGCAAGAGCAAGAATCAAAGGAGTTTCCTACTCTGAAGTCGAAAGCAATATGATGAATATTTTAAAAAAAGCCAATACCTTAATAAAAAGTGAGTAAATTAATGAGACGTATTTTAATTGGGATGATTCGTTTATACCAAGTTTTAATTTCTCCTCTAAAGGGACAAACTTGTCGCTTTTATCCAAGTTGTTCGGAATATTCTGCTCAGGCTCTATTAAAATACGGCCTAATTAAAGGAAGTTGGAAATCAATTAAACGGATATTAAAATGTCATCCGTTTCATCCAGGTGGGCACGACCCAGTTTAAGGAGGGCTTCTGTGAGTACTATTGTTGAAGGAATGACTTATTTATTAAACATACTCTATAGTATGTCTGCTGCTATAGGTCTACCGTATTATGGTGTTGCGATTATACTTTTGACGATTTTAATTAAGACCTTGATTTTTCCGCTAACTTATAAACAAATGGCTTCAATGCGAAAAACTGTGGATTTACAACCAAAAATTAAAGCACTTCAAGAAAAACATAAAAATAATAAAGAAAAGGCGAATGCAGCCGTTATGGAGCTGTATAAAGAACATCAAGTAAATCCTTTGGGCGGCTGTCTTCCTATTATCATTCAGTTGCCGATTTTTTGGGCTTTATACAGTACATTGTTACATTTTCCTTATGACCCAACAAATCCTTCCGCTCATTTGTTTTTAGGCTTTGACTTAACAGTTGTATATGGGTTTGCTCTCTCATATCATATAATTTTACCGATCTTTGCTGCAGCCACAACTTATCTGCAAACTAAATTAACGAGTCCAAATGCTACCACAGATCCTACCCAAAAAACAATGTTATATATCATGCCAGTGTTTTTTGCTTACATTAGCGTTACAGTTCCAGCCGGGTTAGCTTTATATTGGGTAACGATGAACGTTGTATCGATTTTTCAACAACTTTATATTAATAGCAGGTTAGCTAATAAAACTAAAAAAGCAATATAGGAACGTGTAAGGCGTGAGGAGGATCGTTCATGAGGATTGCAGAGAAAACTGGGAAAACAGTTGAAGAGGCTATTAATGCTGGAATTATGGAATTAGCGGTAGATCGTGATCGAGTAAAGGTAGAGGTACTGGAGGAACCTGCCAAGAAGGGTTTTTTCGGCCTCTTTGGAACGCGTCTGGCAAGGGTACGTGTTTCTTACGAGGAAAATCCAGGTATGTTGGCAGCAGATTTTATTAAGAAAGTCTGTCAAGCTATTAAAGTCAATGCAGATACCCAGGTAAGTAAAGATGGAGAACATTGGCATATTGATATTACTGGTCCAGAACTTGGGATTCTGATAGGACGGCGGGGAGATACACTGGATGCACTTCAATATTTAACGAATTTAGCAGTAGCTAAACAACTGTCTGAAAGAGTTCGAATTATTGTTGATGTAGAAGGATATAGGTTGAGACGTGAAGAAACGTTGGTTCGTCTTGCAAAGAGATTATCGGAAAAGGTAAAGAGGACAGGCACCAGAATAGTGTTAGAGCCGATGAACCCTCATGAACGGCGGATTATACACACTTCTTTGCAGGAAGAAGCTAGAATTTCAACCTTTAGTGAGGGCGATGATCCAAATCGAAGGGTTGTCATATCACTTAAAAGAAGCTAAGAGGGGTAAACCCCTCTTTTTTATTTTTAAAAGGGTATGTGACATTACATGTCAGATAAGAATATAGGAGACTTACTTTAATTTAAGTTTTATTTGAGGTTAGAAATCTGATAGATAATGGTTATATTTTTGAAAATGGAGATGAATGCTTTGGAAGATACAATCGTTGCAATGGCAACGGCCATGGGGGAAGCAAGTATTCATGTTTTAAGATTGAGCGGTTCTAAAGCAGGACATATTCTCGAAAAGTGTTTTACTCCTCAGAATAGAGAACGTTGGTCTCTCAATGAAAACTTTACCTTAAATCTCGGTAAGTTTTATGATGGATACATGGTTCTCGATGAAGTTTTAATCGGCAGAATGTTGGCTCCTTCTTCTTATACCGGCGAAGATGTTTATGAAGTCAATTGCCATGGAGGTCCATTTGTGGCTCAAAGAATTTTGCAAGCATGCATTCGTCATGGCGCACGATTAGCTGAGCCCGGAGAATTTTCTAAACGAGCATTTTTAAACGGCAAGCTTGACTTAGTTCAAGCAGAAGCAGTTATTGATCTAATCAGTTCCCGAACTGAAACATCTGCAAATCTAGCTTTATCTCAGTTAAATGGTGGTCTTTCGGATCAAATTACTAATTTGAGGGAAGAAATTTTAGAAATTCTGGCTTTTATTGAAGCAGGTATTGATTTTCCAGAAGATGATGTAGAAACCTTGGATAGAACAACTCTGGAATCTCTTATTAATAAAACTCTTAAGGATATATCTCTTCTATTAGCTGGTAGTAAAACTGGTAAAATACTAAGGGACGGCTTATTAACAGTTATTGTTGGTCAGCCGAATGTTGGTAAATCAAGTTTACTTAATGCACTGCTAAATGAGGATAGAGCTATAGTTACTGATATTCCTGGAACAACAAGAGATGAAATTAGGGAATCTGTCAGTGTGGGTGGGATTCTTCTTCAATTGGTGGATACCGCTGGCATTTGTGAGAGTAATGATTTCGTAGAACGTCTGGGAATTGAAAGAGCCAGGAAGGCATTGACAACTGCAGACTTGATATTATTGGTGGTTCAGGCCAATCTTCCTCTTACAGAAGTAGAATATCAAATACTAAGTACATACTCAGACAAAGTTATTGTTCTTTTAAATAAGATAGATTTACTACAAGAAGAACAGCAAGCTGTTTCAATTTATGAAAAAGGGCTGTGGATCCCTTTTTCTGTAAGGGAGCATAAAGGATTTTCTGAGTTAGAAGAAGCAATTAGAGATAGGGTTTATCAAGGAGAGACTGTTCTCTCAACAGATCCGTTACTCTCTAATGTGCGACAAATTTCCTCGTTAATGAATTGTGACAATGCCTTAAAACAGTCTATGGAGAGCTTGCAGCAGGGAATGCCCTGGGATATACTTTCTATTGATATCCGACAAGCCTTACAATATGTCTCAGAAATAACGGGTCATAATGTTCAAGAATCTCTTCTCGAGGATATTTTCTCCCGATTTTGTATAGGAAAGTAGGATTTGCTTTGGAATACTTTGCTGGAAAATACGACGTAATAGTTGTCGGAGCCGGACATGCTGGGTGTGAGGCTGCGCTTGCTGCCGCACGAATTGGGTGTGAGACGCTCTTGCTGACATTAAATTTAGACACTGTTGCACATATGCCTTGTAATCCTTCTCTTGGGGGACCAGCCAAAGGTCATTTGGTTCGAGAAATAGACGCTTTAGGCGGCCAAATGGGAATTATCGCAGATGAGACGTCCTTACAGGTCAAAATGCTAAATACTGGCAAGGGACCGGCTGTTCATGCGTTGAGAATACAATCTGATAAGCAGGCCTATCAAACTCATATGCGCAATTCTTTACTTTCTCAAGAAAAATTGACTGTTATTCAAGGGTTAGTTGAACGACTTGTCGTAGAAAATGGTGCGGTGAACGGTGTAGTGACTCACACAGGAGCACGATTTGAATCAGGCAATGTTGTCTTAACAAGTGGTACCTATTTGCGTGGAAGAATTATCATTGGTGATTCTATGTATCAAGGCGGACCTAACGGTCAGATGCCTGCAATGTCACTGTCTGATTCGCTCAAAGAGTTTGGAGTTGAATTAGGAAGATTTAAAACAGGAACACCGCCCCGAATACATCGTCAGTCTGTTGATTATTCTAAATTTCGTATACAACCGGGTGACGAGACTCCTTGGCGTTTTTCCTTTATGCCTACAGTTAGCACTTTTTGGCAAGGGGATACTTCTAAACAAGTGGCCTGTTGGCTGGGATATACAGCTAACAAAACCCATGACATTATACGTGATAACCTCTATCGTGCACCTTTATATTCAGGTAAAATTGAGGGCATAGGTCCTCGTTATTGCCCTTCAATTGAGGATAAAGTGGTACGTTTTGCAGAACGAGAAGCGCATCAAATATTCTTAGAACCTGAAGGATGGCAAAGCGATGAACTTTATGTTGCGGGCCTATCAACTAGTATGCCTGAAGAGGTACAAGTTAAAATATTACAAAGTATTTCTGGGTTAGAACATGTCCAAATGTTACGGCCTGGGTATGCAATTGAGTATGATTATGTTCTGCCTCACCAACTTTCTCTTAGCTTAGAAGTTCGCCAATTAAAAGGATTATTTACAGCTGGTCAGTTAAATGGAACTTCTGGGTATGAGGAGGCGGCTGCTCAAGGTTTAATGGCTGGAATTAATGCCGCACTGCGTGCATTAAATAGGGATCCTTTTGTCATCCGTCGTTCAGATGGTTATGTAGGGGTTCTAGTGGATGATCTAGTTACAAAAGGGGTCAAAGAGCCTTATCGACTTTTAACATCTCGAGCTGAATACAGGCTTGTTCTCAGACAAGATAATGCTGATTTAAGGCTGACTGAAAAAGGCAGATCAGTTGGACTGGTCGATGAGGAACGTTGGCAACGGTTTAATAAAAAGAAGATTAACTTTGAGAGTATCAAAGTGCTTTTGAAATCTACCTTTTTCTCTCCTTTAAGTGAAGAACTTCAAAAAGTAATGATTGAGGCAAAATCTACTCCGACACGAGGAGGAATTAGTGCTCAAGATTTAATTCGAAGGCCGGAGATTTCTCTTAAACATTTAATTATGCTCCTTCCTGAGTTAGACAGCTATGATATGGAAGTGTTGGAAGAGGCCGAGATTGAAGCAAAGTATTCTGGTTATATTGAAAAACAATGGGCTGATATCGAAAAGTTTTCCAAGTTAGAAGAGCGAATACTGCCCATAAACCTCAATTATGAAGAAATTCGAGGCTTATCTACGGAAGGAAGACAGAGACTTATGGAAGTAAATCCTTTAAATCTGGGACAAGCATCTCGTATTACTGGAGTAAGCCCTGCAGATATTTCCGTTTTACTTGTTTCCCTAGAACAGCGGCGCAGAAGGGAGAAGTAATGGGTGTTCAATGAGTATGCGGCCCTGATTAAAGGGTTAACCTATAGGCACATCGGGTGTGAATTAACAGAGTTACAAGTCAATCAACTTTGCCAATTTGGTGATCTCTTGCTTGAGTGGAACCAGAGACTAAATTTAACGAGGATTACCGATCCTCAAGAAGTGATTTTAAAGCACTTTATTGATTCGATGGTTCTTGCGAAATTCATTCAAGGCATTCATTTAGCAGACTTGGGTACTGGGGCAGGGTTTCCTGGCATTCCGTTAAAAATTTTGCGTCCAGAACTGAAAGTTGTACTAATAGATTCTTTAAAGAAGAGATTAGATTTTCTTGATGTTATTATTGAAAAGTTAGATTTGAAAGACATTAATACGATTCATGCAAGGGCGGAAGATTTTGGAAGGGATATAAAATACAGGAAATATTTTGATACAGTTAGTTCGCGTGCTGTGGCACGTTTACCAATTCTATTAGAGTATGCTCTTCCTGTCCTTAAAATTAAGGGTCGTTTTCTAGCTGCTAAAGGACTGCAGGCAGATCAAGAATTGGCAGAGTCAGGTAAGGCTTTAGAGATTCTAGGTGGCATGTCAGAGGGAATTGAACATTTTAATTTAGGAGGCAGTGCGGAACATCGAGCTGTTATATTAATCCGAAAGGTTGGACAAACCCCTTCACAATACCCGCGTAAGGCAGGAACTCCTTCGAAAAGTCCTATTGTTTGATATTTTTAGTAATCGCCATTTACTTCCTTATATGTAATAGTCTTTTTATGATGGACAGTGAAGGAAAATGACGATAGAACGTCGAATTTATGAATATAGTACATTATTAGTGGAGTTATAGGGGTGGGCAATTTGGAAGAATCACAAAATCATGGGCTAGGTAGAAAGAATGATGATGCAGTTTCTGCAACTGATAGTGGCAGAAGAAATCGGGGTACTGCAAAGAGACCTAGGACAGGACTAAATTTCAAAAAGAGTAAGAAGTTTTATATTTCTTTAGGACTTATTCTTACAGTATTAGTTCTTGCTGCTCTCTCAGCTCTGCTTTATACTTGGGACCACCATCTCATAGCAGAAGGTGTCTCTATTTCAGATGTAAATGTTGGTAATATGTCACAGGACCAAGCAAAAGAGACAATGGAAAAAGAAATTGAACGTTTGATGGGACAAAATGTAACACTGAAAGTTGATCATTATTCGCAAGATCTTAGATTTGAAGATTTAGGTCTTATAGTTTCTGCTGATTCAGCATTGAAGGAAGCCTACGAAATTAGCAGGAATGGTTCAATTGCGAACAAGTTGATCAATAAATTGTCTACTTCTAAAAAAGGAGTAAACTTAACTTTAAGTCAAGAGTGGGATAACGAAAAATTATTACAAAAGCTTAATCAAAATTTGGAGTCATTTAATAAACCAGCTGCAGATGCTTCTGTTGAGATTTCTCCTCAAAATTCGATGATTATTAAAAAGGAGCAAGTTGGACGAGTTATTGATACTGAGGATTTAGTCTCTAAAATTAAAGATATTGACGTTTTTACTAAAGCTCCAGAAATCACTGTAAAATATAAAGAGCAACTTCCTCTCTTAACTGCGGCTCAATTAGAAGATCAAAAAATTACAGGTTTATTAGCGAGTTATACAACGCGTTTTGATCCAGCGCAAACCGCTAGATCGGGAAATGTCCGACTGGCGGCACTCGCGATGGATAAGAAAATAATCAAGCCAGGGGATACCTTATCTTTTAATAAGATTGTGGGCGAAAGAACTGTAGAAGCAGGTTATAAAGATGCCTATATAATCGTTAACGGTAAGTTTGTTCCTGGATTAGCGGGAGGAATATGTCAAGTTTCCAGCACTTTGTATAACACTGGATTACTTGCAAATTTAGCCGTAACTCAAAGAAGCAATCACGATTTGGCTATTTCTTATGTTCCACTCGGACAAGATGCTACGGTGGCTTATCCAGACTTAGACTTAAAATTTAACAACAACACAGGCGGATATTTGCTCGTACGCGCTAAAATGAGTAATAATGCTGTTACTATCGAATTGTACGGAAAAGTAATTCCTGGACAGGAAGTACTCATTTCGGATACGATTGAATCTGTTATTCCCTTTGTAGAACAACGTCTTGTTGATGAGACTCTTGCTCATGGCGAATCGATTATTAAACAGGAAGGTCAGCCTGGATATATTGTTAAATCTTTTCGTACAATTAAGATGAATGGACAAGTAATTAAAACTGAGACTCTTAAAGAGAGTCGATACTCACCTTTACCAAAAATTATTGCTGTTGGATCATAAATTAAATAATAATATTTTTTATATTTTTAAAAAAAGCGTTAAATACGCTTTTTTTATTGGGGGGGGTTTGATACTATCATAGAGTATAGTAATTATTATGGTTTTAGTAATGAGTGATGAAGGAAGTGTGGGCTATTGATAACTAGGGTTGTCGCTATCGCTAATCAAAAAGGTGGTGTCGCTAAGACTACAACTGCGATAAATTTGAGTGCTTGTTTGTCTGAACTAGGAAAACGCGTTCTGCTTTTAGATTTGGATCCGCAGGGAAATGCTACTAGTGGTATGGGAGTTGCCAAGAATAAGCTAACTCGTTGCATTTATGATGTTCTTATAAATGACGTCCCTCTGGATCAAGTCATTATGAAAACTGAACAAAAGGGCTTAAAGGTTGTTCCTGCTCGAATCGAATTAGCAGGTGCAGAAATAGAACTAGTCACACAGAATTCACGTGAGTGTAAATTGAGAAATGCTATCGAAATTATTAAGAATGAATATGATTTTATTCTTATTGATTGCCCACCGTCATTAGGGCTTCTTACCTTGAATGCTTTAACAGCAGCTACGGATGTTATTATTCCTATCCAATGTGAATACTACGCACTTGAGGGGTTAACTCTCTTGATGAATACATTGGATAGAGTTCGCAAGCATCTTAACCCTAAATTAAATATTTTAGGTGCCCTTCTAACAATGTTTGATGCTCGTACTAATCTTTCTATTCAGGTCGTTGATGAAGTCAAAAAATATTTTCCGCAGAAGGTGTTCCGGAATATTGTGCCGCGAAATGTTCGCCTTAGTGAAGCTCCCAGTCATGGAAAGGCAATTAATACTTACGATTCTCGTTCTAGAGGTGCAGAAGTATATCGTGATTTAGCGAAGGAGGTCTTAGAACGTGTCTAAAAAAGGACTAGGCCGTGGACTTCAAGCTTTACTTCCTGATGAAATAGGTGACGATCCAGGCATCAAGGAAATTCCTGTTACTATTATTGATCCTAATCCCGAACAACCGAGAACAGAATTTGAACCACAAGCGTTAAATGATCTGGCAGACTCGTTGCGACTCCATGGCCTTTTACAGCCAATTTTAGTAAGGCCGGCTGGAGAACGATATTTCGTTATTGCTGGTGAACGACGTTTAAGAGCCGCCAAAATTGCCGGTCTAACTGCAATTAAATGTATAGTCCAAGTTTGCAGTGATCAAGAAATGGCTGAACGAGCCTTGATTGAAAATATTCAACGTGCAGATTTGTCTCCAGTGGAAGAAGGCTTAGCCTATGAAAGATTAATTAATGAATATGGATTAAGTCAAGAGCAAGTTGCACAGCGTGTGGGAAAAGCACGAACAACTGTGACTAATCTTTTACGTGTAATACAGTTACCAGAGGCAGTTCTCGACTTACTTAGAAATAATTTGATTTCTTTAGGCCATGCTAAGGTATTACTTGGAGTCAAAGATACTTCATTACAGGTATTAACAGCACAAAAGGCCGCAAAAGAACAATTGTCTGTACGAGATACCGAAAATCTTATTAATAGGCTTACAGAAAGAGTAGAAAAGGATAAACCTGCTCCTGAACGGTATCCTTTACTTCATAATGTACAAGATAAATTAAGGACCAGTTTCCAGACCAAAGTTATTGTTAAAGGAGATTATAAACGCGGTCGTATTGAGGTGCAATATTTTTCCGAAGATGAGTTAAACCGACTTTTAGAATTATGGAACATCAAAATTGAGTAATTATACGTTGTAAGGGCAAGACACTTGCTTAAGCGGTCTCCGTAGCCTTATGCGCCGGCATATTTATAGACAAGTGTCCCTGCAAACATAACTAGAATTAAGATGATTGAGGTTAGTATACCCCATTGATGTTATAGGTGTCTTGATGGCGTAAATCGACCGCTGGCCATGGACCGATGTGTCCCCATAGCCATGACTCAACCTAAGATGGTTGTAATAAGAGCACCGCCGCGACTTGAGCAAGGATGATCGAGGGTGGTACACCGCTATAGATGGAATCGGGTACCCTGAATGGCGGAAATGAACCATGGCCAAGGACTGCCGAGTGTCCCTGTAGCTAAGGACTGAGGGAAGAAATCTTATATTATGTGTTAACTATATGTTGTGCTTTCTAGCTAGTAATAAATGTTCCACGTGGAACATTTATTAATTACTTTCTTCACATAATTAAAAAGTTTTTAAGTAGAATTGTTCCACGTGGAACATATGGGTGCATTTATTAGAAAGAAGGGAAGAAGGGAATATAGTTGTTAGGTACCGTCGTTAATACAATAGCCATATTAATTGGAGGTCTGTTAGGACTATTGTTCGGACAGACCTTACCTGATAAAATCAAAAAAACCGTGATTCAAGGAATCGGACTTGCCGTCTTGCTGATTGGAGTAAGTATGGCTTTGCAAACTAAAAACACTTTAGTAGTTATCGCAAGCTTGGTATTAGGTGGAATAGTAGGAGAATTAATAGACATAGAACACCAGCTGCAAAAATTTGGACAAATGCTTGAGCGAAAACTATCAAAAAATGGGCAAGCAGGATTCACAAAGGCATTTGTAACAGCAAGCCTAATATACTGTGTTGGCGCAATGGCTATTATGGGTGCATTCGAGAGCGGACTTACCGGCAACAACACAATACTTTACGCGAAGTCAATGTTAGATGGAGTAACTGCATTGGTATTTGCTTCATCAATGGGAATTGGAGTATTAGCTTCAGCAATTCCAGTGTTCATATATCAAGGGTTGTTAACTCTTTCGGCGGGACTATTGCAAGGAGTTCTATCACCACAGGTCATTACTGAAATGGGTGCTACCGGAGGGTTACTCATCGTAGGAATTGGCCTTAATATTTTAGAAATAAAAGAGATTAAAGTGGGCAATCTATTACCAGGATTGTTTATTGCTATTCCGTTAACTGTTTTGTTTACCAGACTACATTTAGGCATGTAAAGATAATAAGTACAAAATGGCAGTTTAGATAATGATTATATTATTTCTGAAATGCTGGTTAAGTTGAAATTGAAAGGAAGTGAATAAACCTGGTTTAAGGTAGCTAATTAGGAAGCAAGAGGCTTTCAATCTACCACTTTGTTTAGTCAACAAGGAGAAAATTGGAACATAAATAGTTCGAATTTGAAAACCAGGCAAATAATTGGCAATGCTAGAGGGTATAATGCCATTATATTGGTGGGCTGTAAGTGTCTTAGCCTTTTTATTACTTATCGTGTTTATACTATCTATTGCACTATATCGTCGAATGAAACGTTTTGAAGGTTCATATATAAGCTTGCAGACATTTATGAATGGACAACAAATGGATGCATTATTAAATGAGTATGTTCATAAAGTTACTGAAATAGAGGAGAATGTTAATAGTTGTAATGAAAGGCTTACTCCAATTGAACTAAAATTAAGGGCCAGCATAGATCGTGCCGAATTACTGCGTTTTAGAGCCTTTGAAGATGTAGGCAGCGACTTAAGCTTTGCAGTAGCGTTCTTGAATCAAGACTGTAATGGACTAGTTATTAGCTCCATTTACAGCCGAGAGGAAGCAAGAATATATGCCAAACCGATTAATGGAGGACAGTCTGTCTACTCGCTTTCAGATGAAGAAAAAGAGGTTATATCAAAAGCGATGATAGGGCAACAAAAAGTCTAAAGCTTCTCTCATGCTTATACACGTACTTTTAAGTAAGAACGAGTTATTAGAGAACTGATATTTTCTGACAGTCGCCAGACTAAGTTGAGACGGGTATTTTGCAAAACCATATATTCCATGAATCCGCCCACATTAACAATGCCCGTCATGTGGGCTTCGCCTATTTCTGGAAGAGATTTATTAACACCTGACCCTGGCTTCAAAGGTCCATCCGCAAGTGTAATACAGCCGATAGAATCTAAACGTCCTAAACAGGCATCGACTGCAATAATGAATGGATTTGTAAAACTGTGTTGTATATTAATTATGTTCTGCTCAAGATTAGTCGCATGTACAGGGTCATCTAATGTACCATAGACATTAAGCTGAGGTAATTTAAGGCGAGAAAGGTGTGTGCCAATTAATGGGCCTAAAGCATCACCCGTCGAGCGATCAGTTCCGATGCACAAAATAACAGCTGGGCGTTTCTGAGTGGAAACAAATAGATCAGAAAGCCGCATCTCTAGTCTTGCTTTAGCAGTATAATCATCTACGTGGGCCTTAATTTTCTGAGTCTCAGTAAATAATGAAAATAAACTCACAAGCTACCTCCTTACCTGAAATTGATAAAAATATAGCATTCTCTAAATTATTTCCCAAAAGATATAATTTTTATGCATGAGATCTCCATTCCGGCCATAAGCATGATGGCGAGGAGGGAGTAATCATGCAGTGGAAAACGACATTTCAGGTAGCTGCAACCTATGTGGGAGCAGTCATGGGAGCTGGATTTGCCTCTGGACAAGAAATTCAGCAATTTTTTGCCCGCTTTGGTTATTGGGGCTTAGCAGGAGTTGTTCTTAGTTCTGTGCTTTTTTCGCTACTAGGATGTGGCATGTTAGACTTACAGATTCGTTGGAAAATCACTTCCTACAATGACTTCTTTGACTATTTATTGGGCCCGCGTTTAGGGAGATGGGCAGACATGCTCGTAAGTGTCCTCTTATTTGTAGGAATGCTGGCAATGATATCAGGAAGTGGAGCACTTTTTTACGAGTATTTTGGCTTCTCTAGATGGTTAGGTATTCTCTTGACAGGCTGTGTCATAGCCCTGGCATTATGGTATCGCGGAGAAGGAGTATTATGGATAAACTCAGTCCTTATACCCTTAAAGTTTATTTTTTGCTTGGGAATTGCTACAGCAGCGATTTTTATCACGACTTCGCGAGACTGCGAACCAATCGTAATGCTAGCAAATCCTATTGTGAGTAATTGGGTGGTCTCCGCCATCTTATACGTGTCATTTAATGTAACTTTAGCCATGGTGGTATTTGCATCGCTGGGGCGAGAAATTCAAAAGGCTGGTGCACGATTGGGAGCAATCGTAGGCGGGATAGCTCTGGGGCTGTTTGCATTCTCTATAGGAGCATCTTTACTTCGTTTTCCAGATATATTGGGTCTTGAAATACCTATGGTTGGAATTGCAGGTAAGTTAGGAGATTGGCCAGCCTTTTTCTACGTCGTAGTCTTATGGTTAGCGATGATTACGGCAGCAGTAGGCAATGGTTTCAGCCTTATCAGCAGGGTTGTTGATTCTGGTAGGTTAAGCTATGGTAAGGCAACGCTCATATTATTTATTCTCCTCTTACCGATAGCGGGGGTTAAATTCTCCCAAATTGTACAACTGGCATATCCTCTGTTTGGCTATTTGGGTCTTGTTTTTATGCCGACAATTCTCTATTTCTGGAGAAGAGGTTATTAATTAACTAAAAAAGAGATTTGCTTTACAAGTATAATTTTTGCTATAGTAGATTAGGTGCATCAGGATAATAATCAGTTGGTTACATATTGTGTTATAGAATATAATTGTTGCCAAACAGCACGATGACAAAGGGTGGGCCTATGAAATCTTTATATGAAAGAGCATTAGATCATTTGGAAGCGCGAGACTATGATGAGGCTGAAACAACCCTGAAAGAATACCTTAGTAAAAATCCAACCGATGCAATGGCTTATAATAAACTAGGTGTTGCTTTAGCCAAAAAGCTTCACCGTAATGAAGCAAAGGAATGCTTCAAAGAAGCATTGAATCACGATTCTAGGCTTGTACATGCCTTAAATAACCTGGGTAATATTGCTCAGGAAGAGGGAAATTTAGAACAAGCAGTGGCATATTATCAGAAAGCAATTCACATTGATCCTGATTATTCGCTGCCCCATAATAATTTAAGCGTAGTATACAAGCAACTCCACCGTTATGGAGATTTCATTCGTGAGATAAGAACAGCAAAACGATTAGAAAATAAGAAGGCTCTTAATCCTAAAGAACAAACCTTCATGAGTTGGCTTAAACAATTGTGGTCTAAGAGACGTAAGTGAACTCGTTCAACTAAAGCAAAACATCGAGACTATGTTACCCAAGCAAAACATGGAACACCCTCATATAGAAGTGGGATTCATGAACTGGATAAGGGGAAAGAAAATGGATGAACGACATTATTTAGTAGGGACCGCAGGGCATGTGGATCATGGTAAAACACAGTTAATTCGGGCACTTTCCGGTATGGATACAGACCGTCTTAAAGAAGAAAAACAACGTGGTATCTCTATTGAACTTGGTTTTGCACATATGTTGTTGCCAAGTGGAAGGCAAGTCGGGATGATTGATGTTCCTGGGCATGAACGCTTTGTTCGTCAGATGTTGGCAGGGGCAAGCGGCATGGACATTGTATTACTTGTCATTGCGGCTGACGAAGGGATTATGCCCCAAACTCAAGAACATTTGGATATTTTAACATTGTTGGGGATACCCCGAGGAATTGTAGTTTTGAATAAAACAGACCTTGTGGATGAAGATTGGTTTGAACTGATGGCAGAAGAGGTCCGCGAAAAACTTAAAAAAACTGCATTTAACCAGGCACAAATATGCCGTGTTTCTGCTCAAACAGGTGAAGGTATAGATGAACTCCGAAAAACAATTGATGATTTATTATCTGAAGTAGAAAGTAAAAAATCGACTGGTCCAGTTAGAATGCCAATTGACAGGGTTTTTAGCATTCAAGGTTTTGGTACAGTTGTGACAGGAACCTTGCATAGTGGCACTATGGAATTAGGCCAAGAGCTGGCAATTGAGCCTAGCCACCTAATAGCTAAGGTGCGTTCACTGCAAGTTTATAATAATAAAGTTAGCTCTGCAGGAGCTGGACAAAGGGTAGCCGTAAATCTTGCCGGAGTAGATGTTTCAGAAGTTGATCGAGGTTCAGTTATTGTAAAACCAAAGACATTTAAAGTAGGGAAGATTTTAGATTTAAAAATAACAAATCTTCCTTCCGCAGAAAAGCCCTTAGTCCAAAGACAGCGAGTTCGTTTTCATCTTGGGACAACAGAAGTTTTAGGACGAATACATCTTTTGGAACAGGAAACGATCCCCCCGGGGGAGGAGGGTTTCGCACAAATACTCCTTGAAGAACCCGTTCTTGCTGCGCCAGGCGACCGTTTTGTGTTAAGGTTTTATTCGCCTACTCATACGATTGCAGGCGGTAAAATACTGAGCGTAGCAGAGTTTAAGTTAAAACGGTTTAAAGAAAGCGTATTGGACCAAATGAGGGTTAAAGACCAAGGGGATCCGCTTGACCTTTTAGAAAGAGAGATGAACGAACCTAGAAGCGTCGCAGATCTTGCAGTTCGCTTGCATGTAAATTCAGCTGATTTAGAAGATAATCTAAATTCTCTAAAAGAATCAGAGCGATTGGAAATTTGGATGGAAGATGAGGTCTGTCTCTACTGGGGAAAGGCATCAGCAGAAGCTTGGAGGTCAAAACTAATTGGCGTTGTAAGGGCGCACGAAGAGGAATACCCCTTACGGGGAGGGATCAGCAGAGAGGAATTAAAAACACGCCTCGGAATAACTTGGACACACCGACGTTGGCAAATAATTCTAGAGCAAGGAGATGCACGTAACTTTTATCGTATTTCTGGGAGCAAAGTTAGAACAAACGAAGGAGTGCAACTTCCTCCTGAAGTTATTAAACGACTTGATGGATTACGAGCCATTTGGCAAAATGTCAAACTAATGCCTCCTGAATTAGGAACAGTGGCTGAAACATGTGGAATACCCAAGGCGGAGATACAAGAATACGCTGCTTATTTATGTGAGCAAGGAGAATGGGTCTCTATCACGGGATTCTTTTTTAGAAGTGATGACATTCAACAGGCTAAGTTAAGTTTGTTAGAGGTTTTAAAACTTAAAGGGGAAGTTGGGGTCGCTGAGGTTCGAGAGTTATGGGAAACATCTCGAAAATATACAGTCCCTTTACTAGAGCATTTTGATCAAAAACGCCTAACACAACGTAAGGGAGATAAAAGAACTCTCTATTGATTAGTTATTTTGAACATAAAGAAGTAAATCATATAGAGTAAGCAGACTTTTGGATTTAAGGCTGCTTACTCTTTTAAATTTATTTAGGAGCCTAGTTAAGTCCCTCAGAATAAAACCTAATATTTGCCAATTATATAGCTATTAAAATTAGCGACACTTTGTATGGTAATAGCTTGTCAAATGGTTCTATAATATATAGAATATATAATTAGAGGTTTGTTATCTAACAGCCTCTGACTCAAGGGTAACCCGATCAATAGAGTTGTCATTTGATTGGGGTTTTATTAATAGTTACACAAGTTAAATTCTTTGGGGGCATATCAATTTGGAGGTGAATTGAGGAAAAGAAATCAAAAGAATACACATAATTCGTTAAAGGATGGAAAAGAAAGATCGAAAAAGAAAGGTCGATAAAGGGCCTATATAGAGAGGGGTATAAAGATGAGAAGAATGTTTTCAATAGCGACTGCAGCCTTATTAAGTCTTGCTCTCGTAACTGGTTGCGGAGCAACTGGCGGACAAAAGTCAGCCGAAGTTATTAAGGTTGGTGGTAACTTAGAGCTTAGTGGAGGGGCAGCTGCTTTTGGACAATATGCTGAGAAAGCTATTAAGTTAGCGTTTGATCAGCAAAATGCTAAAGGCGGAGTACTTGGAAAGCAATTGGAATACGTATCCGCGGATAATAAGTCTGACCCTGGAGAATCGACCGTAGCTGCAACTAAGCTAGCAACACAAAATAAAGTAGTTGCCATTCTTGGACCTATGACAAGTGGAAATACTTTAGCTGCCGTTCAAGTGGTCACAGATAGCAAAGTTCCCTTGATAACTCCAACAGGAACATCGGATAATGTTACATTTGAAAACGGAAAAGTAAAACCATGGATCTTCAGGGCCTGCTTTATAGACCCTTTCCAAGGTCAAGTAGCCGCAAATTTTGCAACGGACACACTTAAAGCAAAGACCGCTGCAGTTTTTATTGACCAAAAAGGGGATTACTCCAAAGGTTTAGCTACTTCTTTCAAGGAGAATTTCGAAAAATCAGGCGGTAAAATTGTTGAAGAAGAACAGTATGTTGCTGGCAGTGATTTAGATTTCCGTGCCACCTTGGTACGTATCAAAGCTTCTAATCCAGATGTAGTCTTTGTCCCTGGATATTATCAAGAAGTCGGACTAATCGTTAAGCAAGCTCGTGAAATGGAGATGAAGCAAACATTCATGGGCGGAGATGGTTGGGGCTCCCCTCAATTAGTGGACGTTGCTGGAGCAGCAGCTCTTGAGAATACTTATTATGTCAATCACGGAGCAATGGATGATCCAGGAATGACCCAATTTATTAAAGACTTCAAAGAAAAATATAGTTCCGAACCCGATACCTTTGCGGCGTTGGGGTATGATACGGCAAACCTCTTAATTAAGGCGATCGAGAATGCTGGAGGTACAGAATCCGAAAAGTTGAGGAGTGCTCTGGAAAACATGAAGGGCTTCCAAGGCATTAGTGGAGAATTGAATGTAGATCCAGCGACCCACAACCCAGTCAAAAGTGCCGCCATCTTGCAATTCAAAGACGGCAAGAGTGTATTTATGACAAAGGTAAATCCAAAATAATAACCGAACTTTAGTAAAACTTATCTAACTATCGGATAAAGTCACAATTGTTACAAAAAGGAGGGAGGACAAACCCTCCCTCCTTTTTGTAGAAAGTCAGACTCCCATGCCGCCATGTAGTACACCTGACGGATGGAGAACTACTCACTAAGATCTATATTATATAGAGTTTTCCATGAATGAAAAGTATAAACTGACTGTACCAGTCAGTTTATACTTTCTGAAAGGTCCCTTCTCGCCATCAGGGCATCTATGACATCCATCCATAGGGTGTACTAACCTCGAGCATCCTTGTTCGAGTCTATGACGGTGCTCTAATCTTAACCATCCTTGGTTGAGTCATTGATGCAGGGACACTCGGCTATCTTTGGCTAACGGTCCCTTCTCGCCTTCCATGACGTCGTTACAAAACTCAAACATCTTGTTTAAGTCATGGCAGGTATCTGTTAATTGCGCAAGGCATATTTTCTTAATAGTTATTCGGAGTTGGGAGTTGAAAAGATGGGAAATGTAACTGAGCAAGTATTGCAACAGATAGTGAATGGTCTTTCGCTAGGAAGTATTTACGCTTTAGTTGCTCTAGGCTATACCATGGTCTACGGTATTATTAAGCTTATAAACTTCGCTCACGGCGATGTAATGATGGTCGGAGCCTATGCCGGATGGTTTGCGACAACGACATTGCATTTGTCGTTTATTCCAGCGTTACTTATAGCAATGGTTGTAAGCGCAATCCTTGGCGTGTTGATTGAACGGATCGCTTATAAACCTTTGCGCAACGCTACACGGATTGCATCATTGATTACGGCTATTGGAGTTTCGTTTTTCTTGGAATATGGGGGCATGTTAGTTGTATCTCCACAGATGCGTACTTATCCTCCTGTTTTTCCCGATACGATTTGGAATGTCGGTGGGATTATCATTAAATATGGCGATATCGTCATGATTCTTACCTCGATCATTCTTATGATACTTTTACATGTCATTGTAAAGTATTCAAAGATAGGAAAAGCAATGCGTGCGGTATCTTTTGATAATGAAGCAGCCTTGTTGATGGGGATTAATGTAAACAACACGATTTCAGCGACTTTTGCAATCGGATCTGCACTTGCCGCTGCAGCTGGGGTACTAATGGGGGTATACTTTAATACCATTAATCCTTTGATGGGAATTATCCCTGGACTTAAGGCGTTTGTGGCTGCAGTCCTAGGGGGTATCGGGATTATTCCTGGTGCAATGGTCGGAGGATTCTTCTTAGGGCTTACAGAATCCTTTGTCAGCGGTCTGGGAGCTTCGACTTGGCGAGATGCAGTAGCATTTCTAATTCTAATTCTTGTTCTCATCATTAAGCCAAGCGGGCTCTTTGGTAAGAACATCCGTGAGAAAGTGTAGGTGACAAACATGGGTAAGCGAATTAATCGTCAAAGTGTTGTAACCTTACTGGGGGTCCTACTTGTCTATGCCATCGTTCAGGGCAGTATTCTAATGGATATTTTACCTCCTTTTATAGCTCTTACTTTGATTCAGGTTTGTATCTTTATTATTCTATCGACTAGTTTAAACTTGATTAATGGGATAACCGGTCAGTTTTCAATTGGACATGCAGGTTTTATGGCGATTGGGGCATACATGGCTGCGATTGTCGTTGTTAAATTTCAAGGGCCGCTTATGCTGGCGCTTCTTGCCGGGGCACTGGTGTCTGCATTGGCGGGTTTTTTGATTGGTCTGCCTACGTTACGGCTTAAGGGAGACTATCTAGCGATTGCGACCCTTGGATTTGGGGAAATTGTACGAATTATCTTTTTGAATATGGAGTATGTCGGAGGGGCTTCAGGATTTTCAGTGCCGAAAACAATTACTTGGACCTGGGCTTTTTGGCTCATGGTTATAAGTGTTATCATTATTCGGAACTTTATTTATTCTACGCACGGTCGAGCATGCATCTCTATTCGTGAGAACGAAATCGCTGCAGATGTCATGGGTATTAATACTACTAAATATAAGATCATGGCGTTTACGATTGGGGCCTTCTTCGCTGGATTAGCGGGTGGAATTTATGCCAATTATCTATACATTATTCAACCATTAACGTTCAGTTTTCTTAAATCCTTTGATATTTTAGTTATGGTTGTACTTGGCGGCTTAGGAAGCTTAACGGGCAGCATTCTTGGGGCAGTGGTGATGACGGTTGTTTCCGCAGCATTATCTGGTTGGCCGGAATGGCGACTTGTGATTACAGCAATACTTTTGATAGTAATGATGATTTTTAGACCGAAGGGACTATTAGGAACTAAAGAATTTAGCTTAAGTTTCCTCGGAAAGAAGGGTGAGAAAAATGCCTCTTCTAAAGATTGAAAAACTCTCTAAGTCATTTGGTGGATTAAAAGCAGTTTCAAATCTAAATATTGAGATTAACGAAGGGGAACTAATCGGATTGATAGGTCCGAACGGGGCCGGAAAAACTACGGCTTTTAATTTACTCACAGGAGTGTACGAACAATCAGAAGGAAAAATATTGTTTCAGGATAAGGATATGCGAGGGCTTAAACCCTATCATGTCACCCAGCGAGGAATGGCACGGACGTTTCAAAATATCCGATTATTTAGCGATTTGAGCGTCATAGATAATGTCAAGATAGCCTATCATCAACGGAGTTCATATGGAGTTTTTAGTGCGTTCCTTCGCCTGCCAAGCTATTACGCTGGTGAAGAAGAGATGCAACAAAAGGCTATGGAGTTGTTAAAGATCTTTAATCTTGACCATAAGGCAGAAGAAATTGCGAAGAATTTGCCTTATGGTGAACAACGACGCTTGGAGATTGCTCGTGCCCTGGGAACTGAGCCTAAACTCCTATTGCTGGATGAGCCTGCTGCAGGTATGAATCCTCAAGAAACACATGACCTGATGAATCTTATTCGTTGGATACGGGAAAAGTTTAAGCTTACGATTCTGTTAATCGAGCATGATATGTCTTTAGTTATGGGTGTGTGTGAACGCATCTATGTTTTAGATTACGGAATGATTATAGCTCAAGGGGCACCAGATGAAATCAAGAGCAATCCCAAAGTCATTGAGGCTTATCTAGGGGAGGAGGTTGTCTGATGCTTGTCCTTGAAGATGTCAATGTTTACTATGGTGCCATTCATGCCCTTAAAGGGATTTCCCTCGAGGTTAATCAGGGCGAAATTGTAACCCTAATCGGCTCAAATGGTGCAGGGAAAAGTACAAGTTTAAAGACTATTTCGGGATTGTTGCGACCAAAAGATGGCAAGGTAATGTTTAAAGGTGCAGACCTGGCCAGTATAGCTCCGCAAACTATTGTTGCCCAGGGAATATCTCAGGTTCCAGAAGGACGGCGAGTGTTTGCCAATATGACTGTTATCGAGAACTTGGAACTTGGAGCATACTTGCGTAAAGACAAAGCAGGTATTAAAGAAGATATGAAACGAGTATATGAGTTATTTCCACGTTTGCTTGAAAGGAAAAGCCAACTTTCGGGTACCTTATCTGGTGGAGAACAACAAATGCTAGCGATGGGTCGAGCCCTAATGTCCAAACCCCAGTTGCTTCTTCTCGATGAACCTTCAATGGGTTTAGCTCCAATCTTGGTAAAACAAATATTCTCAATCATAAAAGAAATTAATGCTAGCGGAACAACTATTTTACTTGTAGAACAGAATGCTCATATGGCGCTTTCTATAGCCAACCGCGCTTACGTATTAGAGACAGGTAAAATTGTGCTTTCAGGAGATGCTAAACAATTAGCGGCTAGTGAAGAAGTCCGTAAGGCCTACTTAGGAGGCTAAATGCATATATAAAGACAAGGCAGAGAGCAGATTTTTCAGATCTGCCCCATCTAGCCATCACGGCACTATGCCATCCATGGTGGTGTACTAACCTCGAACATCTTTGTTCGAGTCATGGCGGTGCTCTAATCTCAACCATCCTTGGTTGAGTTTTGGCAACAGGGGCACTTGGCCTTATGGACATGACAAAAGCGGCTTCTAAGCATCTGCCGGCTACACTAGCTTGGTGCCAAAGAGTGACATTAACAAGGCTGAGATCTAAAGTGGAAAGGGGTAATTGTACATGTATGTTCGTCAATTTATGACAGCTCAAGTTTTCACAGTCACTCCGGAAAAAACTATTGCAGATACCATGGCTCTTATGCGAGAAAAGAAGATTAGCCGAATGCCGGTCGTAGAAAAGGGGAAACTTGTTGGATTAGTAACAGATGGGGATCTTCGCGAGGTCTCTCCTTCCCCGGCAACAACTTTGAGTATTTTTGAACTCAACTATCTCATAGCTAAAACCCCTATTCGTGAAGTAGCGATTAAAAAGGTTGTGACCTGTCACCCTGACACTCAAATTGAGGACGCAGCTTTGTTAATGCGAGATCACAAAATTGGAGGATTGCCTGTCGTAGATGGAGGCAAGGTAGTCGGGATTATCACGGGCTCAGATATAATGGATGCTTTTTTAGATATTATGGGATTTCGTAGCCCAGGACAGCGCGTAATGATTGAAACTAAGGATCAAGTTGGTGTTATGCTAGATCTTGCTCTATCAACCAAGGAGTTTGATGTTAATATTGGAAGTTTAGCCGTATATCATCTCAGAGATAATCAAATTCAAATTCTTGCACGCCTCCAAGGTGATCAAGTAGCTGAAGTTGAAGCGTCCCTAGAAAAAAAGGGATACCAGATCAAAAAATAGAGGTTAGTGTACGACTAAAGAAAGCACTGAAGTGAATGTAAATTCACTCAGTGCTTTCAATTCTTCTTTATAAGCCGAGTAGATATCCCTAAAAATGAAATGATAATGATCTAAAAATCGTTAGAATTACTTAGGTAAGTTTAAATGTTGTTAAAGCGTTAATGTAAGTACTATATCTAATGAGCAGACTTGCTAATCTGCAGGGTTAAATTAGTGAATTAGCGGAGGAACTGTATTCTGCAGGAAGTTGATTCGCAGTATGAAATTTTATCTTAATGTAAAGTATGTATTATTTTGGACTTGTATAAGCTATTAAGATGGTTTCTTGTCCTTGTTTACCATTGAACTTGTTTTCTAAGGCTTTAAGGTCTTCAATCTGGTCACTAGTTAAGTTAGAAAATAAAACATCCGATCGATTCATGATGATTTTTAACCCCCTTTTGTTTAAGCATTAAAAGAGTTTGAATCTTCTTACACATAATTAGTGTGCACAAAATTCAGGAAATTTAAACCTATTTTATAGCGTATTAATAAACAATATCTTTCGGTAGAGTTATTTACTTCCCAAATATATATGAATGTGATAATATTATTGACGTTAGCAGGGGGATGGATGGTGGCTGGTGCTGCTCCCGGACTTCAAATCCGCGTGTCGGGACGCAGAACGTTCCGAGGTGTGTTCGATTCGCACGCATCCCCGCCATTAACCAAGGTCCGAATTATTAGGAGTGTACATTTTGGTCTAATTATTGGACAGTCTTAGAAGAACTAAATCTAGTAAGGTTTTATTTGTTTATTTGGAGGCAGCGTGAGGCTGCCTTTTGACATAAGAATAAGAAGATAAGCGGATGATTTATTAGGGGGGGACTATGTGAATCTGATTGATGTGCTTATTATAGGGTTTGTCTTGTTAGGAGCGTTGCATGGCTATCAAAGAGGCTTAATAACAAGTATTTTTAATTTTTTCATTTGGATTGCCGGCTTCTTAGTGGCATCGTGGCAATACATGGCTGCTCTTCGCTGGACAGAACATTACCTTCCGCTTCGGGAATGGATAGAGCCTGTAATTTATCGGACTCTGCTTCCCTCTGTAGAGTCTAAGGCCTTAACTTTACAACAAAAAGTACTAGGTAACATAATAGGCGTAATACCCGAAGAATGGCGCAGTATGCTCCCTTCTGCAGAATTACCTGGTGTAGAAATTCCTCAAACTATTGAACAAATGACTCATAGCCTAGCTGGAACGATTACTGACAGTATCTTAAGCCTAATAGCCTTTGGCTTTGTGTTTTATTGTGTGGTGTTAGCAATGCAGTTATTAGTATTTATTCTCCTTCGCCCATTAGGCATTTGGAGTGGGTCGTTTAATCGCGGAGGGGGACTTTTGTTTGGTGGACTAAGCTCCCTTATTGGTTTATCTGTATTGGCAGGTATATTGACACCACTGTTACAAATAGATGTGAATCATAGCTTTAGTGGGCTCGTCCTGAACTCATACCTTTACCCCTATTTGGTAGAGACTTTTAACGCCTTAGACCAGATATTTTCGGCACAACTTAGGGAAAAGCTCCTTGAACCACTATCAATGGGTAAGGGAGTTTGGTTTTAAGCGCTAATTAATGTCTGCTTAGGAAGCGGGGATTTAGGCAGCCGTTAGTCATGGTATATTAGGAAAGCTACTTCAGGCAACTGGAGTTTAGCTGGACATACTATCGTATAAATCAAACGAAGAAGAAGAAGACTTAGAGTATCTGGCAGCATAATCTTGCCAAGTTAATTCAGGTAGGGGTGATTCTCGTGGGCTTTAAAAAGGTAAAATTAGCGTGGGATGAACTAGGGATGTCGGAGCAAGAAGATCAAGCGATGATTGAATACCTCTCCTTTTTGAGTAAGGGAAAAACGGAGAGGGAATCTTGGCAGATCATAGAAGGGTGGGCTCATCAAAGCGGGTTTATACCTCTTGATAAAGTGGATAACTTTAAGCTTGGTCAGAGGGTTCGTCTGGCTGTTCGGGGAAAAGCCGGCATTTTAGCTATTGCAGGGCTCCGACCATTAAATGAAGGATTCCGTTTAATTGCGAGCCATATTGACGCTCCCAGGTTAGATATTAAGCAACGCCCTCTCTATGAAGAAGAAGGATTAGCTTTTCTAAAAACCCATTACTATGGAGGGATCAAGAAATATCAATGGATGGCCTTGCCTCTGGCTCTTCATGGTGTTGTCATCCTGCGCGATGGGCATAAGGCTGAAATTGTGATTGGGGAAGATGAAGAAGATCCAATCTTCACAATTTCGGACTTACTCCCACACCTTTCTAAGGATCAATATAACAAGAAATTACGCGAGGCTATAGCTGGAGAAGGACTTAATCTTTTGTTAGGACACAATCCTTCCCCGGGAGAGGGTGATGAACGGGTTAAATCAGCGATACTCCTCTTTCTTAAGGACAAATATGGTATCGAAGAGGACGATTTTGTAAGTGCAGAGTTAGAGGTCGTACCTGCCGGAAAGGCTCGTTATGCAGGATTGGACCGCAGCTTTATTGCCGGATATGGACAAGATGATCGAATCTGTTCTTTTGCTGCTTGGAAAGCGATTGAAGAAATAAAGCAACCGGAGTGGACAACGATTGTTCTTTTTGCGGATAAAGAAGAGATTGGCAGCGATTCCAATACAGGTATGAAAGCTCGTTTCTTAGAAAACTTTATTGCGGAACTTATCACATTGCAAAATGGAAACTACGACGGGTTAATGGTCAGGCGCTCTCTGGCTCGAGCTAAAGCACTTTCCGCGGATGTCACAGGTGGATATGATCCTAATTACGCCGATGTTATGGATAAACGTAATTCAGCCTTTTTAGGACGAGGTTTGGTTATCAGTAAATATACTGGTTCTGGAGGGAAATATGGTACGAGTGATGCCAACCCAGAATTTGTTTCTGAAGTTCGCAGAATTTTCGATAATGCTAAGATCTCGTGGCAAACAGCCGAATTAGGGAAAGTTGATCAAGGGGGCGGTGGGACAATTGCCCAATATATGGCCATATACGGAATGGAAGTCTTGGATTGTGGTGTGGGAATTCTAAGTATGCATGCTCCTTGGGAAATCTCCTCGATTGCTGATTTAGTGATGATGATACGTGGGTATCATGCATTTCTGAAATATCAGAGCTAACCGATTAACTGAAAGGGAAGACTTATACATGAATAGTGCATGGATTCAGAGTAGCTTGAACCACTTTGATTGGCAGCAATTCGGAACTGCTGCCTTAAATTCGATATTATATATTGTAATAATACTTGTTATTTCGCGTGTCGCTTATTGGTTAATAATTTATTTATTACGAAGAACGTTACTGGATCACAAAGGAAAAAAAATCCTCGATGAACGTAAGGCTAATACAATGTTCTCGCTTCTTAGAAGTATGTCGTTTTATTTAATTACCTTTACTGCTATTCTACATACGCTTAAACACATATTTAATTTTGACACTGGGACTCTTCTAGCCTCGGCTAGTGTCTTGGGTGTAGCATTAGGTTTTGGTTCGCAAAGCCTGGTTAAAGATATAATTGGCGGATTTTTCATCCTTTTCGAAGATCAGTTTTCCGTTGGAGATTATATACAAACTGGACAATTTGCGGGAGTTGTAGAAGAGACTGGGATTCGGGCAACACATCTAAGGGACTGGGGCGGCGAACTTCATATTATTCCTAATGGCAGCATTACAGCCGTTACCAATTTCAGCCGTGGCAAGATGAGGGCTTTAGTTGATATACTGGTTCCCTATGATGAAGACTTAGACAGGGCCATGAAAGTAATGCATTCTGTTTGCGAGACAGTCAGTACGGAGTTTGAGGATAAAATTATTGATCCCCCTGCAGTGCAGGGTGTCATCCAGTTTGGAGAACGAAATGCTGTTTTGAGAGTGATTGGATTTACTCAACCTAATGAACAATGGAGCTTGGAGCGAGAACTGCGTCGTCAAATTCACAGCGCTTTTTTAAAAGAAGGAATTCGAACACCACAACAAAATATTTTTATGTCTGATCCCTTGAAACGCGATAAAGAAAAGACGTGATAAAACATATTCTTAACTGACATATAAAAATTGTTTTATAAAAGTTTAAGTTTATTCAAGGTGAGAAATGATGTGCGATTTTCATATCCGTGCTTCGTGCCTCGAACTTCGAACCTCGATTTAGAGAGGGGAATTAGTGATGATTCCGTTAAATGTGGGAGATATTGTTCGTCTTCGTAAGCCTCATCCCTGTGGCAGTCTAGATTGGAAAGTAATGCGAACAGGGATGGATTTTCGTATCCAGTGTTTAGGATGTCAGCATCAAGCTTGGATTCCCAGAGTAAAACTCGAACGCAATTTAAAGGAAATTCTTCAGCGTGCTGATGAAAAATGAGCAGAGTGGTTGCAGAGTAAGAAAACATCACATATAATCGGTTAAGATAGCTCGTCAGTGTATTATGAGGAGGTTCAGTCATGACTTTACATGCAGGAATTGTTGGCTTGCCGAATGTTGGTAAGTCGACGTTGTTTAACGCCATTACTCAAGCGGGTGCCGAAGCCGCAAATTACCCATTTTGCACGATAGATCCAAATATTGGAATGGTAGAAGTACCTGATTCCCGTTTACAAAAACTCGCGGATATGGTTCATCCTAAGAAGATTGTTCCTGCAACTGTTGAGTTTGTAGATATTGCCGGACTCGTTAAGGGAGCAAGTAAAGGGGAAGGCTTGGGGAACAAGTTCTTGTCCCACATTCGCGAGGTCGATGCAATTGTGCATGTCGTGCGCTGTTTTGAAGATGAGAATGTTATCCACGTTGAAGGTAATGTAAACCCTAAGCGGGACATTGAGACGATTGACCTTGAGTTAGTCTTAGCGGATATGGAGAGTATAGAGAAGCGTTCTGAGCGTACATCGAAACTCTTGAAAACGGGAGATAAAAAGGCTCAAGGGGAAATTGCACTCTTAGAACGCTTGAAGGAAGTGTTCAATCAGGGTAAAGGGGCTCGTTCATTGACCTTTACAGATGAGGAACGGGATATTCTAAAGGGATTTTCGCTCTTGACTCTAAAACCGGTGCTCTATGTAGCGAATGTTAGTGAAACTGGACTAGCTACAGCAGCTGATAATCCCTATGTTCAACAGGTTAAGGCGATTGCTGCCGAAGAGGGTGCCGAAGTTGTTGTAGTCTGCGCACAGATTGAAGCGGAAATTGCAGAGCTTGAGGCAGATGAAAAGGATGCTTTTCTGGAAGACCTGGGGCTCGAAGAATCAGGACTAGACCGATTAATTCGAGTAGCCTTCCATTTATTAGGCCTCATGACGTTTTTTACAGCTGGACCTATCGAAGTCAAAGCCTGGACGATTTACCAGGGAACAAAGGCTCCTAAAGCTGCAGGGGTAATTCATACTGATTTTGAACATGGATTTATTCGCGCAGAAGTAGTCTCTTACAAGGACTTCGTGGAGTACAACGGTATAAATGGTGCAAGAGATAAAGGACTGGTTCGTTTAGAGGGTAAGGAATATATTATGAACAATGGAGATATTGTTCACTTCCGCTTTAACGTATAAACTTAAGAAGTATTTTCACCAATAAAGAAATTGAAACAGAAAAGTTGCTTTTTAAGGGATAGAATGGTATAATTTCTGCTTGGTAGTCTAAATATCCCTGCTCCGTAAAATCGGGGCCGTTTAGTCCGAGGGGAGGTGCAAATATGAAAGCGTATGAATTACTTTATATCATCAGGCCAGATCTAGATGAGGAGGCAACCACGGCACTAGTTGATCGTTTAGGAGGGCTCGTTGCCAGCAATGGCGGAGCAAATCTAACCGTCGAAAAGTGGGGTAAACGTCGGTTAGCCTATGAAATCAATGATTACAAAGAAGGCCAGTATATCCTGATGAATTTTGAAGGCGAAGGCCGTACATCTCAGGAAATTGAGCGGGTTATGAAAATATCTGACGATGTAATCCGTTTCCTAACCGTTAGAAAAGATGACTAAAAGGACGGTGGGGCATATATGTTAAATCGTGTCGTTTTGATTGGCCGTTTGACGAAAGACCCCGAATTGCGTTATACGCCAACAGGTGTAGCGGTCGCCAATTTTACATTAGCGATTGATCGCAATTACAAAAATGCTCAAGGGGAAAGAGATACAGACTTTATTAATTGTGTGGTCTATCGACAACTTGCTGAACTCTGTGCTAATTATTTAGCGAAGGGAAAACTGGCAGCGGTAGATGGACGAATTCAAGTGCGTTCGTACACTGGACAAGACGGTCAAAAACGCTGGGTTACAGAGGTTATTGCTGAAGATGTTCGTTTCCTGAGTCCTAAAGACGGAGGAAGCACAGAATCAAAATCTTCAGGCGGAAATAGTTCGTTTGGACATGAAGTAAATTTGGATGATGACATCCCATTCTAACAGGGGAAGGGGAGAATTAGTATGAAACGTGAACGCGGACGTCGCCCACGTAAACGGGTATGCAGTTTTTGTGTAGACAAAGTGGAGTCAATGGATTACAAAGAGACTCATAAAGTGCGTAAGTATGTTACTGACCGCGGCAAGATATTGCCTCGTCGTATTTCTGGAAACTGCGCTATGCATCAGCGCCAAGTAACCTTGGCTATCAAACGGGCTCGCAGTATTGCCTTATTGCCATATAGTGTAGAGTAGATAAAAGGGAGCGAGAGCTCCCTTTTCTATTTTATAATAGTAAAGAGTATAAAATTAGTAAAGAGTATAAAATTACGGTACCGTAAAAAAATATAACTTTCTGGAAGGTTCCTTGGTTAAATTTTCATTCAATAAAGGTGCAGGAGATTCGTAGGTTTATCACGAACTGTATTCGATAGGCACAGTTTGTTTCTTAGAGAGTATAACGTACAAAAAGGTAACTTGTTTAGCTCAAGCTGAACATCGGAAGCAGAGAACAAAAACTCTCACTTAAAAGAAGTGGGAGTCTCTGAAGTGGATAGAGATTAGGAGGGGGCATCCCTGGATATTGAAGTAGATGTTGTTAAAGGCTTAAAAGCTATTGATGAACTCAAGGTTAATCTAATTCAGGCTCAGTGGCTTGTTCAACATGGAACTCTGAGCGGTTCTGAGGATGAAATGATTCAGGGCTTGGCAGACCTTGTAGGAATGAGCTATTTATTAGCAAGAAGGTTGGGTTTTGACTTTTCTCGACTTGATCGTATGTTGTTGCAACGCTTGGAAGGTCTAAAAAATACGGACGAAATGAATCTTGAAAAGCAATGGGGAGATTTGAGCTTATTATTAAGTTATCTAGCCCCTGAGGATTAACTTTTAATAGGAGAAAGTTGGAGATAATGTTTATAAGTGATGAATTGGCACGAGATTACTTAGCGAGAATGATTCTTTTGACCTTTCCCGGGGTGGGAATCGCGATGGGAACATGGGGTTTTTTTTGGGAAGTATTTTTGTTATTCAGTGTGTTTATTGTGGGTCGTCGAAAAGGAGTGTTTACTGTTGCATTCTTTTTGGCGATTGGCTATATTGCAGCCTTGGTGATTTTTAAGATTGAAGCTATTAATTACCTTGGCTTTGTACCATTAGCGGGATTGCTGGGCGTTTTTGGGTGGCAAAAGGGTTGGCCGATACGTGTAAACTTTTTTTGGAGTGCTGTCGTGGCAGCAGTTTTAGGTATGGTACAAACTCTGCCGTTTGTTTTACAAGGATTTGATGCTGATACGGCAAATGTCATGATTAATACAACAGTTCAACAATACCACGCGTCTGGATTGTTGGAAATAATGAAACAACAAGGCATAAACGAGGTGCAGATCCGAGATTTGTTGCAACAAGGAATTGACATTTATGCTTTAGTCATTCCAAGTATTGCCGCGATTCTCGCCATAATTGAGTTTGGGTTTGTCTTCTATGTTATGAGGCGTTTGTTTAAAGGGGACATGGAATGGATTCCATTCACCCGTTGGCGCCTCCCTTGGTATGCGGTTTGGGGAGCGGTTTTGGGAATCGCATGCTATCTCTTAGGGGATCAGTTTTCCTGGCCTGTTATTCGTGGAATAGGAATTAACCTTATGGTTGTTTACGCTGCATTTACCCTGGTGTTGGGGATTTCTGCGTATCTCTATTTGTTACAATCCCCAAGGATTCCCAGGTTTCTTAAATGGGCCTTAATTCTTGTTAACTTCATATATTTCATGTTTAGTTTTGTCAGTATAATTATATTTGGACTGTTTGATTTAGTAATGAATTTTCGGCGCTTACCGGAAGAATCGTAAGGAGGAATTTTATATGAAGGTTATTCTTCAAGCAGATGTCAAAGGAACCGGTAAAAAAGGACAAATTTTAGAGGTTGCAGATGGATATGCCAGAAATTTTCTTTTCCCTAAGAAATTAGCTATTGAGGCTACTACAGGCAATATTCAGGATATTTCACATAAGAAAGCTCTGGAAGATCGCCGCAAAGTAAAGGAAAAAGAAGATGCAATTCAATTAGGTAATAAACTTAATGCCCTTCAAATCGAAGTTAAGACAAAAACAGGTGAAGGCGGTCGCTTGTTTGGGTCTGTGACAAGTAAAGAAATTGCCGATGCCTTAAAGAAACAGCATAGTGTAGAAATAGATAAACGGAAATTGGATATTAAAGAGCCTATTAAAGCTCTTGGCAGCTATGAAGTGCATGTGAAGATCCATCCGGAAGTGATTGCGAAGCTCCAGGTACATGTAAGTGCTATCTAAAAGAAGACACAAAACATGACCAACGATAATCTGTTCTCGTGAAAGGGGTCCCCTCAATGAAAGGGATTTTGACAAAATGGTTAAATCAAACAAATCTCGGCGATCGGTTACAAGATGAGGAAGAGTGGATTCGAGAAGTAGAAGCACTTTATGTACTGCTTTCAAATTATTATGGAACTGACAAGCTAGTTCTTAAGGCCAGTCGATTGGAAGCACTAAAGCTCATGCGCTCGGATGAACTTGTTGAACGTGTCGCCGGATTACGAAAAATCGTATCTGATGATCCTACGGCTCAACAGATACCAAAAATGCAGGAGATACCCCAGATATTAGATGAAATTGAGGAACAAATAGCAGATCTTATTGCTCGACGTGCAGTTGAAGATCGACTTGAACGGGTAGTTTCAGAAAAGATGCAGGAACGTCATCAGGATTACGTTAAAGAAATTAAAATGAATGTGCTAAAAGAAACTGCTGGACCGGAAAATGCTCAAACACTAAAGAAGTTAGCCATTCTCGAGAAGATGAATACTGTTTCACTTAAACGATCGGCGTTTGATGTATTACGGCCCCAAACTGTGGAAGAAATTGTAGGGCAGGAAAGCTCTGTACAAGCACTTTTGGCCAAATTAGCAACACCCTATCCTCAACATATGTTGATATATGGTCCACCCGGAGTTGGTAAAACTTCGGCAGCCAGGGTTGCTTTAGAAACGGTTAAAAACCGGCCCTACTCTCCCTTTACTAAGGATGCACCCTTTATTGAGGTGGATGGTACAACCTTAAGATGGGATCCCAGGGATGTAACCAATCCTCTCTTAGGTTCGGTACATGATCCGATCTATCAAGGTGCGAAGCATGACCTGGCAGATACGGGTATACCAGAACCTAAAATGGGTCTGGTGAGCGATGCTCATGGAGGGATTCTTTTTATCGACGAAATTGGGGAAATGGATCCTTTACTTTTAAATAAGTTGCTTAAAGTGCTCGAGGATAAGCGTGCATTCTTTGATTCTTCCTATTATGATCCCGGAAACAGTCAAGTTCCTCAATGGATAAAGAAACTCTTTGATGAGGGAGCACCCGCTGATTTTGTTCTGATTGGGGCAACCACGCGGGATCCGGCTGAACTTAATCCTGCCTTGCGTTCTCGCTGTTCAGAAGTTTTCTTCGTGCCATTAGAACCGAGAGATGTTCAACACATTATACGTCAAGCAGGGGATAAGCTTGGCGTGAGCTTGGAAGATAATGTCCCTGAAATTATTAGTGAATATGTGATAGAGGGGCGCAAGGCTAATAGTATTCTGACAGATGCTTACGGTCTGGCCAGGTATCGCAACCCAGAACAAGAGGAAGTTAGAGTAACAAGTGAGGATGTCTATGAAGTCCTGCGCTCTGCTCGGCTGACCCCTTTTATTTTTAGAAAAGTCCAAAGCAACGTGGAAATCGGACGAGTTTTAGGGCTGGGGGTAGCTGGATTCTTAGGCTCAGTATTGGAAATTGAAGCGATTACCTTTACAGGACAAGATGGAAAAGGCACGATCCGGTTTAATGAAACTGCTGGAAGTATGGCTAGAGATGCTGTATTTAATGCCGCCGCTGTTATTCGTGATCTTACAGGGGAAGATTTACGTAATTACGATGTGCATGTTAACATAATTGGCGGGGCAAAAATTGACGGTCCATCAGCAGGACTGGCAACAACCTTGGCCATTTACAGTGCATTAAAAAAACAACCGCTCAGGCAGGATGTTGCTGTGACTGGAGAGATCTCTATTCAAGGGAAAGTTAAACCAGTCGGCGGGATTTATGAAAAGATTTTTGGTGCTAAGCAGGTTGAAGTTCGGAAGGTTTTGATCCCCTTTGAAAATATGGCGGACGTACCTCTAAGTTTACAGGGCATTGAAGTGGTGCCTGTCAGGACGATCGAAGAGGCTATGAGCCATGTTTTTGATATTTAAATATTAATGTAGAATATTAGAGTTAGTATGACCGGAGGAGAGAAGATATGGAACTCATAAAAGTTCCACCACAGAATTTAGAGGCCGAACAAGCGGTCTTGGGCGCAATGATGCTCGATCCGGAGGCTGGGAGTTCTGTCTTTGAAATACTTCAACCGGATGATTTTTATAGAGATAATCACCGTTTGATTTTTTCAGCAATTCAAGATCTCTCTGAAAAGGGAGACCCGGTTGACTTAGTAAGTGTTGCAGAAGTTTTACGTCGTCAGGGGCGTCTGGAACAAGTGGGCGGAATAGCGACAATCTCTGAAATTGCCCGTTCTGTACCTTCTGCAGCAAATGTAGAATATTACGCTAAACTTGTAACGGAAAAGGCTCTGTTGCGTCAACTTATTCGAGCAACAAGCAGTATCCTGGAACGGGGATATGAGCCGGGGGAAGAGGCTCGCAGCCTTCTGGAAGAAGCAGAAAAATTAATTCTGGATCTTTCTCGCCGACGTGTTAAAGATGGGTTTAGTATTATTCGTGACGTTCTATTAGAGACCTTTGAAAAGATAGAGTATCTCTATGCTCATAAAGGAAATCTAACGGGTGTTCCAACCTTTTTTACGGAATTAGATCGAATGACTTCGGGTTGGCAACCTTCTGATTTGGTGATTATTGCAGCTCGGCCCTCCATGGGAAAAACGGCGCTTGTTTTAAACATGGCACAAAATGCGGCAGTTCGGGCGAAGGTCCCGGTTGCAGTTTTTAGCTTGGAAATGTCCAAAGAACAATTAGTACAACGAATGCTTTGTGGAGAAGCGATGGTTGATCAACAGCGTGTAAGGACGGGAGACTTACTGGATGCAGACTGGCCGAAGTTGACGAGAGCAGTGGGGCCTCTTTCGGATGCCCCGATCTTTATTGATGATACCGTAGGGATCTCCTTGGCAGAGCTTCGTTCGAAGGCTCGCAGATTGAAGACAGAACATAATTTAGGGATGATCATTATTGATTATCTGCAGCTTTTGTCTGTAGGGAAAAAGTCTGAAAGCCGCCAACAGGAAGTTGCACAAATCTCCAGATCTCTCAAAGGGCTTGCTCGTGAACTAAAAGTGCCAGTCATTGCTTTGTCACAGCTTAATCGAGGGGTTGAACAACGCCAAGATAAACGGCCTATGATGTCAGACTTGTTGGAGTCAGGAGCAATTGAAGCGGATGCAGACGTGATCTCATTCATTTATCGGGATGATTATTATCATCCGGAGTCAGAAAAAAAAGGAATAGCAGAGTTGATTATTGCAAAACACCGTAACGGTCCAGTAGGAACCGTTGAATTAGGGTTTCTTAGAGAATTCACCAAGTTTGTAAACCTGGATCGACAACATCAAAGTGCTTAACAATCCCCCTTGCCATTTGTCGGCGAGGGGTTTTTCTGCACTAGTCAGAGCCACATGCCGCTTGCAGGTACTAGAATACATCCATTGACTAGCACATGAAGGAATTTTTATAAGTATAGATATTATAATTGTTATGGCAAGTTCTGTTTTGGCGAAATAGAGAAACGAGAATGTCGAATGTTTTATGTATTTTTTTGATTAATGTTCGGTTATTAGATTGACAAGGGGGAGCTGGATTGTTAAGATAAAATTGTTTGCGACTGGGGTTTTTTATATTTAGAAAAGAAAACGGCTCTAGGAGGGAAAACAATGAAACATAATGTAGATGTCTTAATTATCGGAGCCGGTCCGGCCGGAATTTTTACGGCCTTAGAGTTAACAAAGCACGATAAAGATTTGAAGATTCTTATTGTTGATAATGGTCGAAGCATAGAAAAGCGAAAGTGCCCCGCTCGTACGACTGGGGTTTGTGCAGGATGTAATCCTTGTGCTATCACTAGGGGATGGTCGGGTGCCGGAGCTTTCAGTGATGGTAAACTGTCTTTGAGTCCTGCGGTAGGCGGTCGTTTGGTTGAGTATATGAAAGAGGAACAGGCTCAAGAGTTGATTGATTATGCTGATTCAATTTACCGTCAGTTTGGTGCTCAGGAAACAGTATATGGCTTAGATAACCGCCGGGTGGAAGAAATTCAGTATGAAGCATCTCGTCACAATATTGCGCTAATTCATTGTCCAGTACGGCATTTGGGTACGGAGCTGGCCTATGATGTCTTAAAGGGGATGTATGAACATCTCATGCAAAAAACAAACACGATTTTCTGGGAACTTGCCGAAGTTAAGAATATTTTGGCCGACTCAGAAGGAGCAATAGGGGCTGCTATCCAACGTCGAGATGAACAAGAGCTGGATGAAGTGTTTGCTCGTTATGTGGTTGCTGCCCCCGGTCGAGGGGGAGCAAATTGGCTCGCGGATCAGACTGTTCGCTTAGGCGTTGTAACAGAAAACAATGAAGTCGATATTGGAGTAAGGGTCGAAGTGCCAAACTCAATTCTTGACAATTTAACGCGTGAACTTTACGAACCTAAACTGGTATATTATTCAGATACTTATGACCTCAAAACACGGAGTTTCTGCGTCAATCCGGGCGGAGTGGTATCAGAGGAACACTACGACGGAGATATTGCTGTAGTAAATGGGCATAGTTATGCGGATCCTGAGAAGAAGACCAAGAACACGAATTTTGCTTTATTGGTTTCTACTCGCTTTACAGAACCCTTCAATCAACCCATTGAATATGGACGATATATTGCCCGGCTGGCGAACATGCTAACAGGTGGAGGAGTAATGGTACAGCGCCTGGGAGATCTTCTGCAGGGCAGGCGGACGACGGAAAGTCGTTTGCGAAAATCTACGACTATTCCTACGCTTCTCTCTGCTGTTCCGGGAGACCTTAGTTATGTGCTCCCGGAGCGGTACTTGACTTCCCTTATTGAGACTCTCAAGGCGTTCGATAAGATCGCACCCGGTATGTATTCTAAGAATACGTTATTATACGGAGTGGAGGTTAAATTTTATTCTTCTAAAGTAAAGGTAAAATCAAACTTTGAAACAGCAATACCTAGGTTATATGCAATTGGGGATGGAGCGGGAATCACACGCGGGTTAATGCAAGCTTCGGCGACAGGGATTGTTGTTGCCCGAGATATTGTGGCCAAGGTAAAATAAATTAATATTTACACTCCCTTGTGGAAGATAATCAAAATTATCATTTAAGAGGAAAGAATGACTGGGGGCGAAGTTTGTTGCTCGATCGATATACTCATCCTGAAATGGGAAAGTTATGGCAGGACGGATATGAATATGATCGCTGGCTAGAAGTTGAACTGGCTGTTGCTGAAGTTATGGCAAAACGTGGGGAAATCCCTCAAAAGGCCATGGAAGATATTAGAGCTAAGGCAAAAGTGAATTCCGAACGGATTTTAGAAATTGAGGCCGTAGTGCGTCATGACCTAATTGCTTTTCTGCAAGCAGTTGTAGAGGAGGTTGGAGAATCCGGAAAATACTTACACCTGGGATTGACTTCTTCAGATGTTAAAGACACTGCGTTAAGCCTGGTGTTAAAAGATTCAGGTCTTCTGCTGAAAAAAGACTTAATAGAGTTCCGAGAGGCATTGGTTAAACGAGCCTTGGAGAGCAAATATACAGTGATGGTCGGTCGGACTCATGGTATACATGCTGAGCCACTAACGTTTGGCTTAAAGCTGGCACTATGGATTGCCGAGATTGATCGTCAAATCGAACGTCTTGATCAGGCTATAGTTTCTGTAAGTGCTGGGAAGATCTCAGGAGCAGTGGGAACGTATGCCAACGTCTCACCAGAAGTAGAAGAGGCTGTTTGTCAACATCTGGGTCTGGAGACTGCTTTGGTGAGCAATCAAATTTTGCAAAGGGATAGACACGCTCATTTTGTGACAACCTTAGCTTTAATTGGGGGCTCTATCGAAAAAATCTCAACAGAAATTCGCAATTTACAACGCACAGATATCCTTGAAGTAGAGGAACCTTTTGCAGACGGACAAAAGGGCTCCTCTGCAATGCCGCATAAGCGGAATCCGATCATTTGTGAGCAAGTATCAGGAATGTCGAGGCTTCTTCGAGGCAATGCGGTGGCCGCTATGGAGAATATTGCGCTCTGGCATGAACGGGATATGACTCATTCTTCTGTTGAACGGATCATACTTCCGGACAGTTGCATTCTGTTAGATCATATGCTTCGACAGATGACAAAAGTTATTTCCGGGCTTAAGATTCGTGAAGATCACATGAAGCGAAATCTCCAGAAAACCTTTGGACTGACATCCTCCCAGCGCGTTCTCTTGGCCTTAGTCGAACATGGTTGTATGAGAGAAGAGGCTTATGCCTGGGTTCAACAGAACGCATTTGAAGCCTGGGATCAAGGGTTGGACTTCATAGAAGTTGTTTCCAAGGACGCTCGTGTTCTAAACTATTTGACCATAGTAGAAATTCAGGGCTTGTTTGATTTAAGATATCATCTACAGCACGTGGATAATATCTTTAAACGACTGAAATTAGAAAATTAGAGCTTGAAAGATGGGAGGAAAATCTATATGGCTGCTGTTGTTTTAATTGGTTCTCAATGGGGGGACGAGGGAAAGGGCAAGATAACGGATTTCCTAGCCGAAAAAGCGAATGTTGTTGTAAGGTACCAAGGCGGGAACAATGCCGGTCACACGGTTGTTGCAAATGGAGAAGAGTTTAAACTTCATCTAATTCCTTCGGGAATTCTCTATGCAGACAAGACTTGCGTGATTGGTAATGGAGTGGTGATTGATCCGAAGGTCTTGTTAGAGGAATTAGATTACCTTGCCAAGCGAGGTATTAAGACGGGAAAGCTAGTCATTAGTAGTAATGCCCATGTCATAATGCCCTACCACAGAGTGCTTGACGGCTTGGAAGAAGAGGCACGCGGTGAGCATAAAATTGGAACCACAGGACGTGGAATCGGTCCGGCTTATATGGATAAGGCGTCGAGGATTGGGATTAGAATTATTGATCTTTTAGATAAGGATGAGTTTGCTGAGAAACTACGGCGTAATTTAGTCGAGAAAAACAATTTGTTCGTGAAAGTCTACGGTAAGGCAGCACTTGAATTTGAAGAAATTTATGAAACCTATCTGGGTTATTCGGATAGAATTCGTTCGATGGTGACTGACAGTTCACTTACCATTGATGTAAGCATTCAAGCAGGAGAGAAAGTCCTCTTTGAGGGGGCACAAGGGACCTTGCTTGACATAGATCATGGTACTTACCCGTTTGTTACATCATCTCATCCGATAGCCGGAGGAGCTTGTATAGGAGCCGGAGTTGGGCCAACGCGTATTAATCGTGTAATTGGGGTTATTAAGGCCTATACTACGCGTGTGGGAGAAGGCCCTTTCCCTACAGAGTTACTAGATGAGACCGGCGAAGAAATGCGGAAGAATGGACATGAGTTTGGAACCACCACCGGCCGCGCGCGTCGATGCGGTTGGTTTGATGCGGTTATTGCCAGATATGCTGTTCGTGTGAGCGGAATTTCGGATTTTGCTATAACAAAACTTGATGTTCTTACCGGATTTGAGACGTTAAGAATCTGCGTTGGGTATCGTGTAGAGGATGAGATTATCCGAGAATTTCCACAAAGTCAAAAGATATTCAAGAAATGCCAACCAGTTTATGAGGAAATGCCTGGTTGGAAAGAAGATATTACACAAGTCCGCCGCTTCGAGGACCTGCCCCAGGCAGCCCAAAATTATATTCTCAGGATTGAGGAATTGTCGGGTGTACCAGCTACTTTGGTGGCAATTGGTCCTGGACGTGAGCAAACAATTGTACGTGGGGAAATTTTTAGTTAAGAAAAACATTGACACTTCTAATACTTTCGTGTAAAATTCTAATTCGTGGTACAAATATTGGGCCATTAGCTCAGTCGGCTAGAGCACCTGACTTTTAATCAGGGTGTCCCGCGTTCGAGTCGCGGATGGCCCACCATAACAGAATTGAACGTTTTAGCCATGTTGGCATCGCAAATGATTTACGGCAGTGAGAAATTCTAATCTCACTCTATAAAGTCGGAAGCTTTGTCCAGCATGGCTAAAATTGCATTAAGGGCTCAACGAACAATATTTCTTAGGGCAGACTCCTTGGATTGATACCACTGAGGGAATAAATGTTGTTCTTCTTGGGCGCGATACTGAGGGGAAATCGCGCTATGATGCCAAAGACAGCGAGGGTAAACCTTTTATTCAAGAGATCATTACTAATGGAGCTCAAGTCGGAGGCGACTTTACGGATTATACATTCCCTAAGCCAAATGAAACCGAACCGTTACCGAACCGTTACCGAAGAGGTGTTATTCTTTGCTATTTGAACCCTATAATTGGGTGATCGGGACTGGGAACTGGGTGGATGATATCGATAAACTTGTTCAAGCAAAGCAACTTGAATATCATCAAAAGGGTAGAGTAATTATGATTTATACCCTAGTATCCATCTTATCAGCCTTAGGAATTGCACTCGTATTAGGGACGATCATGAGTAAAAAAATATCTGATCAGATTGTTGCGATAGCGAATAACGCAGATGAAATTGCAAAGGGTAATCTGAAAGTAAAAAGTCTCAATATTAGTTCTAAAGATGAATTAGGACAACTAGGCAGAGCTTTTAAAACTATGACCGAAAATTTAATTAATCTTGTTGAACAAGTGTTATCGTCCTCAAGGCAAGTTGCTGCCTCATCCCAACAATTGAGTATAGGAGCAGAACAATCTGCACAAGCCTCTCAGCAAGTTGCATTATCAATATCGGAAGTTTCCTTGGGGGCTGAAAAACAGCTGAGTGCAGTTAATGAGACATCCGCAAGCGTGGAGGAGATGTCAGCAGGAATCCAGCATATGTTAGAGAATGCCAAAGTAGTCGTTAAGTCCTCGGAAAAAACTGCCCATTCTGCTTCTGCGGGAAGTCAAGCCATTGACAAGACGATTCAGCAAATGGTTAATATTGAAAGAACAGTAATAGGGTCAGCAGATATGGTTACGAATTTAGGAGAGCGGTCTAAAGAAATTGGACAAATTGTAGATACCATTTCTGGTATAGCAGCACAGACAAACCTTCTCGCCCTAAATGCAGCGATTGAAGCTGCGAGAGCAGGTGAACAAGGGAGAGGGTTTGCTGTAGTTGCGGATGAGGTCCGAAAATTAGCAGAACAATCGCAAGAGGCGTCCAAACAAATTGCCACGCTGATCAGTGGAATTCAACAAGACACGCAAAAGGCAGTTTTATCGATCAATGAAGGAACTCATCAAGTCAAACTTGGAACAGAGGTTGCTGAAACTGCTGGCCAAGCATTTAACGAAATAACGTCACTAATTAACCAGGTTTCGTCTCAGATTGAGGAGATCTCAGAAGAGATTAGACAGATGGCTGCAGGCAGCGAAAGAATAGTCTCATCCATATCGGATATTAATGAGACTAGTAAAGAAATCACTGGACAGACACAAACTGTGTCTGCAGCAACGGAAGAACAATCAGCCTCAGTTGAGGAAATAGCCTCCTCAAGTCAGGTATTAGCTAATATGGCGGAAGAATTACAGGAAACTTTAAAGAAGTTTAGTATTAAAAACTATTAAATCTAGTTAAAGCCAAAAGATAGGGACTAAACAATCACGTAGGAATGAATAAGTGATGCGTATTAATTTGTAATTATAAGAAGACGTGATTAAACAGAAAGTGTTTAGTGACTGTCTTCTTAAGTTTTCCTTAAAACCAACATCGAATAAACTGAAGTGAAAACAATATATAATTATTGTTCGTGCAAAATGCCTTCTTTTGGGCTCATATCATAAAAAAAGCAGAATTTGATGAAATTTGGGAAAATATATAGAATTATTGTTTTCCTTGTGCTATAGTCAGATAAAAGGAACAATAAAATATCGAAAAGGATCTTTCCGATATTACATAAGGCTATTGACAAAGGCAAACTTAGCGAAAGCTGAGGACGCAAAGCTACGGGTCTTCCACGTAAGGGTGATGATAGCCGAGCTGCCAATCAGGGACTCTGTCGTGCCTTAAGGGGGGCGATTTTTTTGTAGTCAAAACAATTATGAGGCCTTTTTATTTAGGTTATTTTAAATTAAATTAATAAAGGGGGACGGGAGAGAAATGACGAAAATAAAGTACCGCATTATTCTTTTGTTAGTGATAACAGCACTTATTATGGGTTCAATTCTCGGAGGGTACAGTATTTATAGTTTAGTAGCAGCAGAACAAACTAACCTAAAACAATATCGAGATACACTGTACGAACAGTTTGATCGAAATATTAAGCTTCAAGTTCAGACTGCTCACAGTTTAGTTCAAGATATTTATGCCAGTCAGCAAAGAGGAGAATTAACTCCTGAAGAGGCAAAGAAGAAAGCAGCCGATTTAGTGAGAAATTTACGGTTCGATAATGGCAACTACTTTTGGATTGATACCACAGAGGGGGTAAATGTTGTTCTCCTCGGGAGAGATACTGCCGAGGGTAAATCGCGTTATGATTCCAAAGACGGTGATGGCAAACTATTCGTACAGGACTTTATCAAGAATGGTACACAGGTCGATGGAGGCTATTCGGATTATAAATTTGCAAAACCAAATGAAACTGAAGCGTTACCAAAGAGAAGTTATACTTTGTTATTTCAACCCTATAATTGGGTGATCGGAACTGGGAACTGGGTTGATGATATTGATAAACTTGTTGCGGCGAAGGAACTTGATTATCAGCAAAAGGGCAGAGTAAGTATAATCTATACTTTAATATCAATCTTATTGGCCTTAGGAATAGCAATCGTCTTAGGGACGATTATGAGTAAAAAGCTTTCCAATCAGATCGTTGCGATGGCAACTAGTGCAGAGGAGATTGCCAAAGGGAATCTTAAAGTAGAGGGTCTCAATATTAGTTCTAAAGACGAATTAGGTCAACTAGGAAGAGCTTTTAAAACTATGACTGAAAACCTAATTCAGCTTGTTGAACAAGTGTCATCGTCCTCAAGGCAAGTTGCTGCCTCATCCCAACAATTGAGTATAGGAGCAGAACAATCTGCACAAGCCTCTCAGCAAGTTGCATTATCAATATCGGAAGTTTCCTTGGGGGCTGAAAAACAGCTGAGTGCAGTTAATGAGACATCCGCAAGCGTCGAGGAGATGTCAGCAGGAATCCAGCATATGTTAGAGAATGCCAAAGTAGTCGTTAAGTCCTCGGAAAAAACTGCTCTTTCTGCTTCTGAGGGAACTCAAGCCATTGACAAGACGATTCAGCAAATGGTCAATATTGAAAGAACAGTAACAGGGTCAGCAGATATGGTTACCAATTTAGGAGAGCGTTCTAAAGAAATCGGACAAATTGTGGATACCATTTCCGGTATAGCAGCTCAGACAAACCTTCTCGCATTAAATGCAGCAATTGAAGCTGCGAGAGCAGGTGAACAAGGAAGAGGATTCGCTGTAGTAGCTGATGAGGTCCGGAAATTAGCAGAACAATCGCAAGAAGCGTCTAAACAGATTGCCACGCTGATCAGTGGTATTCAACAAGATACGCAAAAGGCGGTTTTATCGATCAATGAGGGCACACAACAAGTTAAATTGGGAACACAAGTAGCTGAGACCGCAGGCCAAGCATTTAATGAAATAACGTCATTAATTAATCAGGTTTCGGCCCAGATTGGAGAGATCTCGGAAGAGATCCAACAAATGGCTATGGGTAGTGAAAGAATAGTCGCATCGGTTTCAGATATATATGAGACGAGTAGAGATATTACTGGCCAGACACAAACTGTGTCTGCTGCGACGGAGGAACAGTCGGCCTCGGTAGAAGAAATTGCCTCTTCGAGTCACGTGTTAGCTAATATGGCGGAGGAACTGCAACAAACCTTGAAGAAATTTAATTATTAAGCAACTTATGTTCAAGACCTAAAGAGATAGGAACGATATGTGGTATCGTTCCTATTCTAGTAATGTCGTTCCTGAGTAGTTTCTTGACATTTAAGAGTGTATTTAGACGAAAAAAATAGATGACCTAGTGAATTCTGTTTTTCAAAAAAGGTAGAAATTTAAAATTTACTATAAAGCTCGATAGAATTATAGAAAAGTCTTGACAGAGATAGCAACATAGTGTAATATTCATATTTGTGAGTGTCCTTTAAATATTTCTTTACTTTAAGTCGGTTTTAAAAGTATTTTAGAGTATTGAGATTCTGACATTTATAAGGCCCGTTGGTCAAGCGGTCTAAGACACCGCCCTTTCACGGCGGTTACACGGGTTCGAATCCCGTACGGGTCACCAAAAACTTTAATGCCTCGGTAGCTCAGTCGGTAGAGCAGAGGACTGAAAATCCTCGTGTCGGCGGTTCGATTCCGTCCTGAGGCACCATAATGTCTAGCTAAGGAAATTAAGTCAAGTTGTTTATACTATAAAAAATAGCTCTCAAGGTTCTGTAATTTCCGCTGGGAAATAACAGAACCTTTTTTGTCGTAATTTGAAGTTTTAAGGTGTTTACCATTGGTTTGTAGCATTTACCTTATCAGAGTGCCCCCCGCTTCTTAAGTTTATAGCAATCTTGAATTAAGTTTGCTTTATGAGAAATACTAGAATGATCGTCTTTAAGTGCGGGAAAGCCGACAAAGTTTTATTGAATATTTAATTTAAGATTTTCCGTAATCAGACTTATAGAATAAGGTTGGTGAAATCTGTGCCATTACCTGAGAATAATTTACTGTTTGGGTTCGCGCCAAGATTGACGGTAGAACAACGGGAATATGTTGATGCGATATTCGATTATCAATTAGTGATGGTCAATGCTAAAGCAGGAACTGGAAAGACAACTCTTGCGGTTGCTTGTGCTAAACTCTTTAAGCAACCACTAACATATATTTTTAATCCAGTTCAAGAATCTGCGATGGGTTTCAGACCGGGAACCCAATCTGAGAAGGAAAGCATCTACCATCAACCATTGATGGATGCTCTCTTAGAGATCAATGAGAATCCTGCTCAGTGTGTATATAATGAAGAGGCACTGGTCAATGAAGCTATTCGCAGGAAGGTAAGTATGAAACGGGTAATGGATAGCATTTGGTGTTATCCTAAAACTCCCTTATTTCTTAGAGGCACTAATCTTAAGGAAATGACTATAATTATCGATGAGTGCCAGAATTTTACGGTTCAAGAATTAAGAAAAATATTCACTAGAGTGCATGATTCATGCAAAGTTATATGTATTGGCCATTCAGGTCAAATTGACATTCCTGTTGCTAAAAGTGGTTTTGTCCCATATATGGAACACTTTAAGAGTCAACCTTATTGCAAGATTCTAACACTGACGAAAAACTTTCGTGGAGATCTTGCAAATTGGGCAGACTCAATTTAGAGTAACTGAAAGTGAACTAGAGACGAAATACAATAACAGGAATAGCGCTTATTGTTTTAAGTGCTAACTTCATAAAATAGTATGAGTTGACATATTCGGTCCTAGCGCTTATAATTTTCTTTGTTGGGAAAAGGGCCTGATGGTCTAAAAGAGGCTCAAAGGATTAACCCTTTATAAAATTAAGCGGACGTGGCTCAGCGGTAGAGCATTGGCTTCCCAAGCCGAGGATCGCGAGTTCGAATCTCGTCGTCCGCTCCATAAGAAAACGTAGACATCGCAAGGGATTGCGGTGTTTTTATTATTTACTGCAACAGTATATCAAAATCCTTTTGACTGCAATTTTACTGCAACGGGGAAAAATAGTAAGCGTCTAGTAAGATAGTGTATAGAAACAATCCTAAAACTGTGGGACAATCCTCTAAACTAAAGTTTTTCAAGTAACTTGAAAAACTTCAAAGGAGGTTTAGAGTTGAACGCAAGGGAAGTTACTAGTCAATATCGATTAAGCGAGTGGACTGAGATTGTCCGTCAATGCCGCAGTAGTGGCCCAAATTGTCCTTGACATGGGGTACACATCAATGAAACCAGTAGAAAACGCTAAAGGAACTGGATTCATGAGCGCAGAAGAGCAGGTAATCGTACTCGAAAAACGCATAGATGAATTGGAGCTAGAAAACAAACGACTCCACGATAGTGTTGACTATTTGACGCGCAAGCTCTTCGGCAGAAGTACGAGAAGACATCGTCCCTTGCTTTGGGGCAGATGTCTCTTTTTGATGAGGCTGAAACCCAAGCCGATCCACTGGCGCCAGAGCCTGACCTTAAGGAAGTACAGGGTTACCGGAAAAAGAAATTCAAAGGTCAGCGTAAGGAACTTTTGAAGGATATACCTCATGTTAAACGTCTTTGTACCCTTGATGAACGAGACCGCCTTTGTGAAACGTGCAACACCGCTCTTGTGTCGGTCGGTGAAGAATTCATCCGTAATGAGATCGAGTTCATTCCTGCCAAAGTTAGGGTGATCGATTACTACCGCGAAACCTTCGAGTGCCGAACCTGTCGTAAAAACGGGGAACCCTACATGGAGCCATCACCCATGCCTTACCCGGTCATCCAACATTCCATGGCTTCACCTTCCACCGTGGCATGGGTCATGCATCAGAAGTTCGTCAACGCCCTTCCCCTTTACCGTCAGGAAAAGGAGTGGAAGACACTGGGGGTGAACCTAAGTCGTGCTACCATGGCCAATTGGATTCTAGCCGCATCCCGCGACTGGTTGGTGCCCCTGGTAGAGCTCATGCATCAGAAGCTCTTGCAAGAAAATTATCTACATGCGGATGAAACAACCGTTCAAGTTATGAATGAAGAGGGACGGAAGAATACCACCGATTCCTACATGTGGGTATACAGCACAGGCCAGTATTGCAAACACCCCATCAGAATCTTCGAGTACCAGCCAGGCAGGAGCGGCAAATACCCTCAGAAGTTCCTAAAAGGGTTCAAAGGATACCTTCACTCGGATGCATACTCTGTGTACAAGAAGATTCCAGACATCACAAGGTGCCTCTGTTGGACACATTATCCAAGAGAAATGATTATCCGAGAAGAATCTCTGCATGTAGCATAAATGCAGGATTTTTTCTTGCTTTTCTCAAATAAATATATTTCCCTGTACAATGAATTAGAAACCATATAATACCATTTCGTTGTACAGGAGGTACCCCATGAAAAAAGAAGAACTAAGAACCCCGTCGATTGTTGATTTGAAACAGGGATTGTTGGCGATACTCCAGGCCAAATCCTACACAGAAAGAACTTTAAATAATTACAGGCGTACGCTGACAATACTCGAATCATATATGTATGATAATGGAATTGCTACATACACACCGGTGGTCGGAACTGCATTCATCACGGATTATCTTTCAAAACATAATCTTGGCATTTCGCGGCAAAAAGCCATTGCTACTATGGTAAATCGGTTAAACGATTATTACAATGGCACTGATTATGCCATACAAAGGAAACAGGAAATAGTACTCCTTCCGGGAAGCTATGAAGGTTTGTTGAAGTCTTACCTGTCGTACTGCAGGAAAAATGGGAATAAGGAAGGAACCATTGTAGCGAAAAGATCATTCTGTAGCCGATTTCTTATGTATTTGTCCGATTTAGGATGCCAAGAACTCAGTGAATGGACTTCTTCATACATATGCAAAGCTTGAGAACAAGGACGAATGGGCTGTCATCCGTATGTTCCTTAAATTTTTGAATCTGAGTGATCTGGTTGATGCAGACTATTCCACACTGGTTCCTCATTATAAGAAAGCAACAATTATACCCGTTACATATTCCGAAAATGAAGTTCATAGGTTTGAATCAGCGATTGACAAAACCATTGCCACCGGCAAAAGAGACTATGCAATGCTACTCCTTGCCACCAGACTAGGGATGCGTTCCGGCGACATTGCAAAACTATCGCTGGATAAGTTGGACTTTGAGCAGGATACAATTCATCTGATACAAGAAAAGACCAGCCAGCCTCTGGATCTGCCTATGTTGCCGGAAATAAAAGAGGCTCTCGATGATTACATTGAAAACGGCCGCCCCAAAGTTGATGAGAATTATGTTTTCTTACGGATGAATGCGCCTTACCAGCGGATTACCACGTCTGCCTTAAGGTTTGCTACAACGAGATATTTCAAGGAAGCAGGAATTGATATATCCGGTAAAAAGCATGGCCCCCATACTTTCCGTTCATCATTGGCCAGCTCTATGGTCAATGATGACATTCCGTATGATGTTGTCCGTAGTATTCTCGGACATACAGATCCGGATGCAGTCAAACACTATGCAAAACTGGATATAGAAAGGCTGCGAGAATGTGCCATAGAAGTGCCAGAGCCATCCGGCATCTTCAAGGAATTCCTTGATGGAGGGATACAATCATGATTCGGTTTGAAAGTATCCTTAAAAATGAACTGTCGGAATTCCTGTCAATCAGGGAAGTATCCTTAAGTAAAAACGCCTTTGACCATGACTGCCATTACCTAAAAAAATTTGACGATTATCTTGTACGTTGCGGATGCTACATTAAAGAACTTACAGAAGATACGATCATGGGATGGGTGAGTTCCCTGACTGGAAAAAGCAGTTCCATTGCAAATGAAGTGATTGTTATCAGGATTTTTCTCAGTCGTCTCAACAGCATTGGAATGCAGGCGTACATTCCACCGGTTCCTAAAGTTGCTGATGACTATGTTCCATATATTTTTTCAGATATAGAGTTGGATAGGATTTTTATACTTGTAGACAACATTACAATGACGAAAAGTCAACCGAATCCCTATATCCAGCTTGAATATCCTATGGTTCTCAGACTCATGTATGGCTGTGGACTCCGCATAGGAGAAACACTTGCGTTAAGAATGAAGGACGTTGATCTTGATAACGGGGTGCTCACACTGAGACATACCAAAGGAGACAAACAACGCCTTGTGCCGATGCATATATCCCTGGTTTTAATTCTGCGAAGCTATTGCATGGCAATGGGATTGATAGGAAAAACAGATTCATTCTTGTTCCCGAGTACCTCTTCGGACACTCCTATGTCAACAAAAACTGCGCTCCATAGGTTTGAGAACATCTTAAAGCTGTCCGATATCTCATTACCTGGGAGAAGAAAACATCAAAGAGGTCCATGCCTACATTGCTTGCGCCACGTTTTTGCTTTCAAATCGTTTGCAAAGGCAGAGAAGGATGGCCGTGGGATAAACGATTCGGTTCCTTACCTGTCCATTTATCTTGGACATGACAGTTTGAAGGAAACAGAAAAATATCTTAAATTCAGTAGCGAACTGTATCCTGAAGCAATGGAATTGTTTGAAGATTACACTGCACAGATTTTTCAGGAGGTTGACTATGAAGAATAATTCCTCTGGATTTCTGGAACTCCTTAATGCTTATATCTCCAGTTATCTTCCACGTGCTGTCGGAGCAAGCGCTAACACTGTGAAATCCTATAAATATGCCTTTCGTCTGCTGATTGAATTTATGTACCAACAGAAGGAAATCCAGGCTGATAAGATCGCTTTCGAAAATCTTGATTATGAGACGTTAATGGAGTTTTTTACGTGGATCGAAGAAGAACGTGGCTGTAGCGTATCTACAAAGAACCAGAGGCTGTCAGCGTTGGCATCTTTCTCTGAATACGCCCAGAACCGTGACTTTGCGGCAGCATCGGTTTTCAGGAACAGTATCAATAAGATTCCTATGAAAAAAGCATCAAAAAAGAAAAGGGCTGTTTTTTCAATGCAAGAGGTCACAATACTACTAAAGTTACCAGATAGCTCTAAAGAAACATGTCTCAGAGACAAAGTCCTTCTCAGCCTGATGTATGCAAGCGGAGCCAGGGCTCAGGAAATCTGCGATCTTACAGTAGGAAACATACAGTTCCATCCGAAGAGGGCCTCACTAAATATAAAGGGCAAAGGCGGAAAGACCAGGAGGATTGGTATTCCCAATGCATGTGCAGTCATGCTAAAACGTTATATGGCCCATAGAAATCTCAACGACAAACCTGAAAGACATGTTTTTTCCAGTCAGACACATGAGCAGATGACGGTCTCCTGTATCGAAGAGATATTTAAGAAATATGTAAGCATTGCCAAAAAGGGAAATCCATCGTTGTTTCAAGAAGACAGTTATCCACCCCACTCTATGAGACATTCAACGGCAAGCCACATGTTGGAAGCTGGAGTTCCTTTGGTTGTTATTAAAAATTTCTTAGGACATGCCTCCCTCCAATCAACTCAGATTTATGCGGAGATTTCTCAAAATACCGTAGACAAACATTTAAAAGAGTGGAATGAAAAATGGTTTCCTCGTAACATGACGAACGAAGAAGAACATACCAAAAAGGATAATATACCTGATTTTTTAAAATGACCGTGTATGATTATCCAAGAAAAAGAGAAGAATCTCTGGCATTTATGCTACATGCAGGGATTCTTCTCGGATAATCATTTCTCTTGGATAATGGCTCTTATTCGAGAACTGGAATAAGACACATCTTCGAAGGAACTTCGTCGATGCCCTTCCGAAAGATATCCATAACCCGGAAGCCACCCTTCCAAGCCAAGGCATTGCATTCTGCAACAAACTCTTCGAGATTGAAAAGACTCTCGAGAGTCTTTCGACCGAACAACGCAAATCGGAGCGTCTGAAACAGGAAAAACCCGTTTTAGAGGCTTTTTGGGCGTGGATTGATTCGACTAGAGGTGAGGTGCTGCCAAAATCCAAACTGAGTGAGGCTTTGGCTTATGCTCTTAACCATAAGGAAGAGTTTATGAATTATCTTAAGGATGGCAATTGCTCCATTTCTAACAACCTTGCGGAAAACAGTATCCGGCCTTTTACCATCGGACGGAAAAACTGGTTATTCAGCGGAAGTCCAAAAGGAGCTTCAGCAAGTGCCGCCGTATACAGCATCATCGAAAGTGCTAAGGCAAATAGTCTCAATCCGTATAAATTCTTCAGTTTATCTTTAGTGAATTGCCGGGGGTGCAGTTTGGTCCACATCCGGAATTCCTTGAAGATTACCTTCCGTGGAGTCCAGAAGTTCAAGAAGCGTGCCAATAGAGCAAAAACTCAGTTTACACGAGTTTTTGCTTTTTTTATATCCACCGAGTTATTTGACGCTTACGATCATCCTGAGTCAACACTCCATAATTATGACCATCCGTTCAGCACGTGGTTTTCGTTTAGACAACAAAATTCCCCGGTTCTTCGAACCGGGGGAATTTCAATGAACTTTTCATTTTAAGTCTTTTTATTTTCGCCCTAATTCTCATCACTCGGTTCAGAAAATAACCTTACTAAGGATTCATTTTCCATATCGGTTTTAGAATAATATCGTAAAGCATTATCACTAGAATAAAGCAATAAAGAATAGAAGAAATCACACAATTTGTACAGATAGCTTGATAAAGTTCGTAACGACTGATTTGAAGAAAACTACTAAATCCGACGAAGAAGATACTGAAAAATAGGGATATATAAGCAATAATTTTAAATTTATCTGAGAAATAGTATAAAATTAAAAATAATAAAATAGAAGCGATTGCCAGAATAGCTAATGTCTTTTCATTTATAGGTAGGTAAGGAACATTATGGCATATAGCACAGCTGCTTGTTCTATATTTATCCCAAGTAGTATAAGCTATAAGAATAATATTGATTAAACAAATAAAAGGAATAAGTAGACTGCGGAATTTAATTATGCTTTTCATATTCATAACCTTATATATTACTCCTTTCTTTTGAACCAATAGATGATGAATCCCTTTAGCGAATGGTTGAGCAGTTTTTTGTATAATCCATTTATAGGAACAAAATTTAACTTGCATTTGGTCTAATCCTTAGTAAAAATAGCCAAGTTCGAAAAGTATATTAAAACAATTAGCTTTTTCTTGAATATTCCTAAAGCAATAATTTTATTACATTTAATAGACCAATTGTTATTAAAATTATTGCTTGCACTTTCCCGGATTTAATAATTACTGAATCCATATCGTTAGATAATTTCTTTATAAAGTCAATATAGATCTGTGTATTTGAGAATAAATACAGAAAAATACCGACAACTAGCACTCCGAGCCAAATAAATAAAGTCATATTATTAACTCCCATAATTTTAGATTATAGATTATCACAATACCAAGGGCATCCATAAGTGCACGCTCCCCAAGTGAATCCAGCACACAAAAATGCACATGTGAATACTCCTGCACCAAGAGATGCTGAAGTGCAGAAAACATAACATCCTCCCATTGATATTCCCATAGTACACATACCATTACAGAATTCTTCACAAAAAGAATCTGCATATGCAGGTTTAATGAAATAGCTCAAAATTTTATTTTCTTTTTTCGGAATTCTATTAGTTTCAGTAATAATTTTTTTATTAGCATCAACATTTATTACAGAAACATTAATCCCTTCTGAATCGCTAGATTCTCCAATGATTGCACCAGCAAAAGATTCCCCATTTTTTGTGGCAATACCCATTATTCCAGGTTTGCCGTCTTTAACAAAAATTGTAGACAATACCTGGACAGGTGTATTATCCGAAGTATCAATTATTTCGATCAAACTTGTTTTACCAACTTTATAATCTCCGACCAGTATGGATTTTTGCAATTCTTTATATTGATCTTTCTCTGATACAGCTTTAAACTTTTGAACATTTTCAGAGATTGAAAGCTCTTTAATATTTGTATAAGGTGATTTAGAACTCATTTCTTTAGCGCTTAAACTCCCACCAAAAACAGGCGCAACAAATAATACTGTACAAATTAAAACGGCTATTACCTTTTTGAATTTTCTTAGATAGTACATAGTTAATCCCCTTTCATTTTTAGAAAAAGCTAATTGTTTGAAATAATCATAACATAGAACTTAGTGAATTATTTGTAAAATATTCTCTATATATGAAAAATAATCCGGTAAATTCTATGTATCAATGTAATTTGAGTAAAAATATGAATTTTACTTTAGGGTTCATCGACTATTTAGGAGTCTAGAACAGGGGCATCTTACATTGGCTGGTCGATTATTGATCTTAATAGTTAATTCTTAATATAGTTTAAAATAATGTTAAAAATGTAGGATGGAAACTGTTCATAAAGATGCATTCGCTTGACGACAATTTTGACGACAACTACCCCCAAAAAAGCTTCAAAAAGGCATAACATCAATCTTGCCCAAAGCCTTAAAACGTTTACATAGGGATTTTAGAGGTTAGCCAGTATCAAGATAAATCACAGGAATTGAATTCCCAAGTCGAGGGTGCAAGTTTGATCTTGCTTTGAGAAGTTGCTGGTATAGGTCACAATGCTTCCGTGCAAATTCACCTTGAAGGTTTTAAGTGGCTCGTAAGCGGTAAAGGCTACAGACGCTCTGGTATGGACAAAGTCAATATTAAATATGATGGCGATCCCGGTGCCTTAAGATAATGCCGAGGTTAGAAGGTGGTCTCTCAAAAATTATTTGGTATCAACTGAAGTAGAAGGAACTGCCTTGTCGTGATGATCATAGACATCATTTTGAGGCAACCCCTTTTTAGCACCAATTGCATTATGTACACTAAACGGGTCTTTAGCGTAGGTCAGTTGCTAAACAATTCTTAAACGTCGTTATGACAATAGCTCGATAAAATACAATTTAGTATAAAGGGATATCATTTGATAAACTTAACATGGTAATGGTCACTCATCAAGACCATGTTGGAAGCCTCTCATGCATTCTAAGAGAGTTGCCTAATAGTGTCAAAGTACTTGCCCATAAAGAAGAAAAGCATATCCAGGGTGAGAAACTCAAAGCCTTTTATGAAAATAGTGAACCCAATGTAAATAAAGCAATTTCCGATGGTGAAGAATTGCCATTTTGCGGAGGAATCACTGTCATATACACTCCAGATCACACGCTAGGTCATATTTGAACTGGCAAACGGTTAACACATAGTGAAAAATAGTTAATATTTTTGAGTTATTATATAAAATTATTCTATTGCTTAGATTCTTACCTTGCATTAGAGTCTTTGACTCAAGTTCATTTCCTCATATTCGCTCAAATTAAGGCTTGAGCGTCCAATTACTGTTTTTGCTTACTACTTCTAGGGCTGATTCAAAGCCCTTTTCGAGGGGCTTCCAGATCAGAGAGCGACAATTTGAAAAAAAGGGGGGTATACCTTCTAAATACACGTCGCTTTTTCGTATTTACACAAATAATATCATTCATTCTGTAGAAATTTTGCAAAATAGAATACAACCATTGACTGTGGGGCAGGATAAGTCATATAATAAAATATAATTTTGCAAAATTATTGCAGAATGGAGGAAAAAAATATGTTGCTTGAATTTAAAGCCAAAAATTATAAGTCCTTTAAAGATGAATTGGTTTTTACAATGGTTCCTGCGCCTAAACAAAAAGGGCTCAATTATAGCATTTTAAATCAAAAGATTGGTTCTAAAAAATATAAAGGGTTAAGTTCTGCAGTAATCTATGGACCTAACGCCTCTGGTAAAACGAATATTATTGGGGCAATGGAGGCTTACAAATCGATTATCCTGAGAGGTAATATTCGTAACGCCGATGTAAAGAATGCCCCAAACCCGGCGGGAAGCACATTAGAGCTAATACCAAACAGCAGTTTGACCGAACTAAATCCCGTTGATTTTGCAATTAAGTTCATTGAAAACAAACTTTTAATTCAATATGATCTTTCTATCGATATTGGTAATTTCCTAGATGCTGAATACCCACGGAGGATTTTGTCCGAAACATTAACCGTAAATGAAGAGATGGTTTTTTCAAGAAAGGAAAAATTAGAATTTGGTTCGCTAAAAACTATAAAAGACTATTTAATCAATGAGTTTGAGGAGAATTCTAATAGTGCAACATCTTTGGCCAGGAGCAATCTAAATCAAGAAGAGATGTTCCTGACAAATGGATTCAAGGCAATGTTCAGTTCAAAACTTGTAAATCTAATCCTCAATTGGTTAGAAAATAAATTCATGGTTATATATCGCGCTGACACTCTTCATTTGATTCAGAAGTTCGCTGATCCTAGAAAGCATACAGTATATATCGAAAAAACAACAAACGATGCTGCACAACTGTTTGGTATCAACTCTAACGCCCTTGGATACGTAGTTTCAGAAGATGATCTAGAGGCCAAATTATGCTCGATTTTCAAAAATAAAAAAGCAGTAATAGCCGCAGAAATGTTTGAGTCCTATGGTACTATTCGATTCGTAAATATGTTTCCGCTTGTTATCAAGGCAATATTAACCGGCGGAACATTGGTTGTTGATGAATTTGATGCCTCCTTGCACCCAATGGCGCTGATGAGTATTATTAGCATTTTCCACAACGATGATATAAATAGGAAAAACGCACAACTTATTTTTAATACCCATAATCCGATTTTTTTGAACTCAAATCTATTTAGGCGTGATGAGATTAAATTTGTTGAACGCGATGATGAAACACATTTTAGCAAGCACTACTCATTATCTGACTTTGGAACCACTGGAGAAAAAGGGGTACGTCTACACGAAGACTACATGCACAATTATTTCATTAGTCAGTACGGAGCTATTAATGACATCGATTTTACTTCTATTTTCGAAAAACTTGTAGATGAAAATGAGGTGTTAGCTAAAGTTGGCAAAGATGAAATCGAATAAAAAATACTACTTTACTGTGGAAGGCGAAACAGAAAGGTGGTACCTACTATGGTTACAGGGTCAAATTAACAATGAGGCTTCTTCAACGCATACAGTTACTTTAAATTGCCCGATCGAAAAAAATCCTCTGAAGCGGGCTAAGTCATTAATCTTAACTGGCGTAAAAAACAAAACTGTGATTACCCATATTTTTGATCGAGAAAGCGAAGAAGAAGTCCACACCAAACAGTTTTATGACACGTTAGACGCAATGAAAAAATCTGAGCGCTTGGGGAAGCAAATTAAATATCAGTTGGGCTATAGCAACTTCACATTTGAACTCTGGATGGTTCTACACAAGGTGGATTGCAATCGGTCATTTACACGTAGAAGCCAATACCTTCAATCAATTAATCGTGCGTATATAGAGAATTTCCCGAATCTAGATCAGTATAAACAAGAAACAAACTTTCATCGTGTCTTAAGCAAACTAACCCTAGCTGATGTGAAGGATGCAATTACTCGTTCAAAATGTATTATGCAGAGAAACGCACAAGCTGGTTACACACTCCACGAATACAAAGGGTACAAATATTATAAAGAGAATCCGTCCCTTTCAATTTGGGAATCGATTGAAAAAATACTTGCCGACTGCCACCTCTTATAAGTGTTTTGTGAACATTGACACAATATATGCCCAGGAACCAGCTAATTCCATTTGAGGTATTTGATCAAATTGCAATGCACAATAGATAAACCCCTTAGTAAAAACGTAACATCACGTTTCAAATGACAGATTGAAACAAGTCTAGGAGTAGTTAAGAAACGAGCCTTATTATCACAATGAGGCTCGTTTATATTTTAGCTGGAGTTTAGAAAGGTGAAGGGCTAAATGTTTAAATTCGAAGATGAGCACAAACATAGCATCAATCAGTGAGAAATTGGTAACGCGTTTTGTTTATTGTTTGTCAATCTATATAGCCAAAGGAGATAATAGAATGGATAAACGATACTAGTTGAAATTTAAATTAGAATATTGGGAGGCACTATGAATAGTTTAACAGTTGCAAAATTTAAGGATGGTTATATAAGAATTGAAGATTATAATAAGTCAATCCATAGACTAGGAGAAGTCTTTTGTCCATTTTGCAATCCACCTTTAGAAATAACAGGAGTAGAAAACAAATTTTTTCGTGCTCTTCCTAATCGCGGTGGTCATAATTGTGGTAGAAGAGCTGCGATTTATTTAGATGCGGATTGGGAAGGTCGTAAACTGGTAGAGACAATAGGTCTCCAAGGTGGAAAAATCGAGGTGAAAATTGACATTAATCAGTTGGGATATATGGGAAGAACGCTTCAGAAAACTACTAAGCCTGTTAAACCAAATGATAATTCATCTGGTGAAGAAGAACGATACATCAGATACTTAAAGTATCAAAGGGTTGTTCGCGATATTGTTCGTACAGTTACTCAGATGAAGAAATTAATTAAGAAAAACACGATTGATGAACTCAATAAGATTAAATTTAAATATAAGATGGGTGACGAAGAATTAAGTATCAATGAAGTCGTCAAACTAGTTGATGAATTAGAACCATGCTTACATCGACGTCAGAGGTTTATTATTTATCAAGTTGAAAGTGTAAAAGTTCAGAAGGGAACAATCTATATAAATTCATATGAATATAGTGGTATAAATTTAGCAACCTCATTTTAATATCCATCAGAAAAAAATAAAACAAATATCCGAAAAAATGACTATATAATTGCCTTTGGTACAGTTAATTATTACGAGCCGAAAAATATATACTATCTAAATACATTGAGTGACTTAAGCATTGTTAAGATGAAAGAAGAAGAGTTAAAAGAACTCTTTCAATACAAAGTAATGACCCCAAAAATTACAACTAAAAGAGTAAACGAACCCATCAGGCAAATGAATTTAGAAAAAAGGAACACTGTAGAGAGCCATGCAAGCTTTCGAGAGGGTAGTGCCTATGGGGAAGCAGCTAAAAAGGAAGATCCAACTGTCGGAAAACCAGAAAATCAAGAAGAAAAGCATAATGAAAGAGTAGAACAGGTTTATAATACGGCAAAAAATAGTGAATTAAACTCTAAGAAGGTAAATAGATTCATTACGCGCTTCAAAAGCATATCTAACAATGTAATAAAAATATTTAAGCTATAAGCAATTTAATAGGTGGATTGTAACACTTTCAAAGAAGCTGTCGGATAGGACGGTCGAGAACAATCGAGACTTTTGTCACTTGCCGGAAAATAGGTAACCAAGAATAATAGAACGGGCGAGATCTTTTTAGGTTACCAGCAGTACCGCCTCGTTGCCACTCAACCCTGTTCAGCTACGGCTCTTCGTATTTGACGGATTTGCCAGTCCGAGAAATGAAACTACTAATATTGTATTCAATAGAATTTTGACTGCAAAGAGTACTGCAACCACGACAAAAGAAAGTGAAAAAGGATAGAAGTTAATTGTAGATCAATAGCAGAAAAGCCAGTAATACCAAGGGGCAGAGGATTAATTGAAAAACCCCTAAACCATAGGAATCGAATTCCCAAGCCGAGGATCGCGAGTTCGAATCTCGTCGTCCGCTCCATATGTAATGTAGGCACTGCAAGGAATTGCAGTGCTTTTTTATTTGTATTTACAAATCTCAAAAATCCCTTTTGACTGCAATTTTCCTGCAACTGGGTAAAAATACGCTTCAAAATGAAAAGATCGGGTTAAAACCGATCTTTTGTCTCGCCTGTCATCCCGACAGATTGTTTGCATATATTTTGATAGGGATATAAGTAAAAGATATACCATCATGAACGCAAATAATAGGAGTTATCATATTCATATTGTTCCACATAGGCCAAGCTATGCATATTATGGACTATCTCTTAAGAGGAACTGGTAGGCCATTTATGGAGGCGGGAAAATGGATATTGACAAAGTATTTTACCGGTATGTAATGAAGAACCTGTTTGCAGATCCTTGTGAAGTAAGATTTTGGGATGGTGAAGTTGTTAAGTATGGAGAGGGGATCCCTCAGTTTCGAATTAATTTCAACAAGCCAATTGCTAAATTAGAAGTTTTTAGTGATCCTTATATGGCCTTTGGCGAAGGGTATATGTTGAAGAAGATTGATATTGTGGGAACTGTCCAAAAGGTCATTGAATCTCTCTATAAGAATCAGAGCAGCTTTCTCCATCAGAAAAAAGGTTATAAAAAGTTGTTTAAAATTTTCTCGAACAGTATTCGAGAAAGCAAAGAGAATATTCAATTTCACTATGACATTGGAAACGATTTTTACAGTTTATGGCTTGACGAAACTATGACTTATTCCTGCGCGTATTTTAAGTCTCCAGAAGATAGTTTGCTTCAGGCTCAACGTAACAAAGTATCGCATATCCTGCGCAAATTGAATTTACAGCCTGGTCAAACCTTGCTCGATATAGGCTGCGGGTGGGGAGAGCTTATTATTGCTGCTGCAAAAGATTATCAGGTCAAGGCTCTCGGGATCACTCTTAGTTCGGAACAATACTATAAGACCGCTGAAAGAATTGAAAACGAGGGATTACAAGATATGGTTGAGGTTAAGCTCATCGACTACCGGGAATTAGAGGGCAGAACTTTTGACCGGGTGGTAAGTGTAGGGATGATTGAGCATGTAGGTAAGGCGCACCTTAATAGTTATTTTTCGGCTGTAAGCGCCCTATTGAATGAAAACGGAGTATCTCTCTTACACTGTATTACAGGATATAAAGAATCGGCAATTAATAGCTGGTTTAATAAGTACATTTTTCCTGGCGGATATATTCCTGCAGTGCAAGAACTAGTTTCGCTAATGGCCGCCAATGGATTCTATCTCATTGACCTAGAAAGCCTTCGTGAACACTACACTCGAACCTTGGAACACTGGAGCAGGAATTTTGAGGGTTCCCTCACATTAGCCATGAAGATCAAAGATGAAACTTTTATCCGGATGTGGCGGCTCTATCTAAACTCATGTGCCGCTTCTTTCCATTCGGGTAATATCGATCTTCATCAATTCTTGTTTACGAAGGGGGTTAATAATACTTGGCCCCTGACCCGAATAAATATGTATTCTTAAATAGTCATCTTAGTCTCTAATAGTTTATTTCCATGTGTATCACTGTTCGCATTTGATAAAAAAGGTACACAACAAGAAACACCAGATCAGCGCCTGATTTTGGTGTTTCTGTTGTTTGAGTCTAATACCGAAATGCGAAGTTCAAAGTTTGAGATGATCTATATACATCTCGTTTTATTTTTGATATCTTGGATCTAAGCAAATGAAAGCGATTTGCAATCTAGAAATAAAAAGTATTACGATGGAAATAGAATACAAGAAATTATTTGGTAAATCTAACGTAGCTAATACCGATAGTCTATTAATGAAACGAGGGTGCGAATGTCCAAAATTGAAGAAATAATTTCTCGAGAAAAAGCTAATCTAAACATTCACGAATATGCTTTTATGAAATCCAATACAGTAATCTTTTCGGATGAGGTAAGACGATTATGTGAAAAAAACGTCTGTGGCATGTATGGCACTTCTTGGGCTTGTCCCCCTGCTGTTGGAAGTGTCGAAGAGTGTAAAAACAGATGTACTGATTTTGAAAATGCTTTCATGTTTACCTCATTAGCCAAACTTAAGAAGAAGTATGATATGGCCGAATGGAGTGAAACCCGTCTAGTTCATGAATTAATCACCGAGCAAGTAGCTCGAATTTTTCGAGATGAATTTAGAGAGGCACTAATTCTATCTACTGAAGGATGTAACTTATGCCCTAAATGTACTTATCCAGAAAAACTATGCAGATATCCGAATCGCATGTTTCCTGCGACAGAGAGTTTCGGGATTATGGTTATTGAACAAGCTCCTCTATGCAATATCAAATATAACAATGGCGCTAATTCAATAACCTATTTTAGTATGGTGTTTTTTTAGAAGGCAAAAGCCATTAATATCAAAACTCTCACGGTTTTCAGCTGAATGAAAAGCGTGAGAGTTTTTGTTTAGAACAAGGCTCCTGAATTGGAGCTTAGAGCGCTCTCGAATACTGAGTTCAATCGACAATAGGATCTTTTAAGCGAGCATTTAACTTTCATTAATTAATTGATCTTTTTCGATGACAAATAAACCATCTTCCTCCCTCCATTCAGCACAAAAAATATTATCTATATTAACATAACCTTGCTTTTCTAGTTCAGTTTTTAGCCAAGATTCATCTTTACTTATTTTCAGCAAGTCTTGATAGAGAATTATCCCATCACTTACAAGAAGTATAGGTAGAGATTTAGGGCTTAATTTAAGACTAAGATCTTTAAGTGTAGGGGCATCGAATTCGGGTTTTCGTAAAACAGTTAAAGACCCGTTTGCCTCGAGTACAGCATATTCAACCTCTCGAAACGAAAAAACATCCTTATCCCTTAGTAAACTTTGAAACTCGTTGATGTTCATACGGTTTTTCTTAAGTGCTTGGCGATCGATGACTCCTTTTTTAATGACTAAGGAAGGTTCACCCTCTAAAAGCTTTCTAAATGTAATGGATTTCTGACCCACAAGTTGTATAGCAAAAATTAGGAGACCCCAAACAGAAATAGCAAACAAAATTTCAACAACGCCCGTATTATCATCATAGATTGCGTTACCTAGAAGCTCACCCATAATTAGAGCCGAGATAAAGTCAAATGCAGTAAGCTGTGTGATTTGAGTTTTACCTATTAATCTAGTAAAAAGTAATAAACTAAAAAAGCCCATAATTAGTTCTAATGCCAACTGTCCTAAACCCATAAAATACACTCCTTCATTTATCTCTGCTGCTAGATTAAGCGTTATTCGAAGGAATATACATTTTATTGACAGCCAAGCAGGGATTTGATATATATCCCCAAACTTTTATTACATTGAGAGGTAAAATATGGGTATTAACGACAGGAAAATAAGGTCATTTAAGTCATCTCGACTATTTATGACACGTTTTTTACTGATTATGTGTAATAATGTTTTCAGAGATAGGGTGAGCAAACACTCGCTACCCTACGAAATTCTTTTAGGACAAATGACCTCTATGATAAAATTTGCATAGTATTTGATTGGTTGCCTTAACTGAGAGTAATCGCCATACCTTTATTGAAAATGCAGATATGGAAATGTATAAAGCCAAGAATACAGCTAAGGCACAAATCTAAGTAGACTTGAACTGTCATAAAGACCTATAGTCAAGGAATTATCTCTTCTTTTGAACCTAAAACAAAAAGCCCTGTAATTAAATTACAGGCCTTTCGTTAAGAGCTTTTGCTTAATAGTATATGGTGAAAAGTCAAATCGTAAGAAAGGAGGTGTTAGTTGTGATATTCGAAGATATTGAATTCTTGATTCACTTAATTGAAGATGCACGAGTAAAGTTAAATGCTTCAGCAAAACATCGAAGCCTTACTGATCCTAGTATTATCGAAATGAGCCAAAGACTAGATAGTTTAATCAATAAATATTATTCAATTACTGAAACACGTCATATCGCGTCTTGAAAGGGTGAGAATGACAACTAGCAATGCTTCTCAACTAAAAACCCAAGACTTTGAAAACACTGGTTATAAATTCAGGAAATAAGGTTGATATAAGCAAAAGCAGGGTGAGAAATACTAATATTAAGGTAAAAGTCCAAGAGATGACATTAAAAAATTTAGAATTAACGTACTCGCCCATAATACTTTTCTTACTGGCTATTAGAACCATAAAGATGAGTATAGGAGGCAATAGTACTCCATTGACGACTTGGGTTGTTAACATGACGTGGTACAAGGATAATCCGGGCCATAAGACAATTGCTGCCCCTAAGACGATAAGGACAGTATAAAGACTAAAGAACACGGGAGCTTCTTTATGGGATTTACTGATCCCATGTTCAAAGCCGAACGCTTCACAAACAGCATATGCGGTGCTTAGTGGAAGTACAAAGGCAGCTAACATAGATGCGCCAAGTAATCCAAAACCAAACAGTAAACTGGCATATTCCCCAGCTAACGGTTTTAGCGCGAGGGCGACATCTTTAGCAGTCTCTATGGGGATATTGTTGGCGAAAAGCGTAGCTGCAGTGGATACTATGATAAAGAAAGCGATAAATCCTGTAAAGAAGGTCCCGATGAGAACGTCCCAGCGCGTATAGCGATAATCCAGGGCGGTTATTCCTTTATCAACGACTGAAGACTGAACATAAAATTGCCCCCAAGGGGTAATTGTGGTTCCGATCACTCCGATCACCATCAGTAAAAAGGCAGGGGTGCCTAGGAGTGTAGGAGTAATGGATTCTACAAGAACTTGAGGCCAGGGAGGTTTAACCATAATCCCTGAGATGACATAACTAAAAAAGGTTAAGCAGAGGAACAGTAGTATTTTCTCCATTTTAGCGTAATCTGTTTTAATGACTAGCCACCAGATGATAAAAGCCATGACAGGTACTGAGATATACTTACTTATTCCAAAAATCTCAAAACTTGTGGCAATCCCGGAAAACTCAGAAACAGTTGTCCCCAGATTAGCAATCAAGAGGACACTCATAGCAAAGAATGCCCATTTAACCCCATAATTTTCTCGGATCAAATCTGATAGTCCCCGACCGGTTACTGCTCCGGTACGGGCTGAGATTTCTTGGGCTATGGCCAGAAGTACCGTGCTAATAAGCATAGTGAAGATAAGCGAATAGCCATATTTAGCCCCTGCCGCAGCGTAAGTGGCAATTCCTCCGGCGTCATTATCCGCAAAGGCTGTGACTATTCCTGGCCCCATGATGGCAAAGAATAGTGCAAAACGTGCTTTTAGGTTCATTCACTATGCCCTCCTTTCGCTTGGCGGCGGCGGGCGATCAAGGTGGAGTAGATTTCGACCCGTGGACGATCAGGCATTAATAATTCTAATACATCGTCAACCGTGATGATCCCTAAGATTTGGTCTTGAGCATTTACAACGGGCACTGCCAGTAAACCATATTTATGAATGATATCGGCAACCTTTTCGTGATCGTCATACGGAGAGATCTTCACAATTTTTGTGTGCATTAAGTCTCTTAATGTAGTTTCGGGAGAAGCAATAATAAGTTCCCGCAGGGAAAGAACCCCTTCAAGGGTTTCTTGTTCATCCACAACATATAGATAATAAATTGTTTCTGCCTCGGGAGCTAAGCGTCTTAATTCGTTGATAGCTTGTTCGGCAGTGATCCAAATCGGTAATCCAATATATTCAGTGGTCATGAGCGAGCCGGCGGTGTCCTCTTCGTATTGCATTAATTCTCGAACATCTTCGGCATCGTCCGATTCCATTAAGCTCAGAAGTTCTTCGGATTTTTCTGAGGACAATTCGCTTAAAATATCTGCAGCTTCATCTGGGGGCATCTCCTCTAAGATATCTGAAGCCCGTTCCTCATCCATTTGAGTGATCACTTCAACCTGGACATCCAATTCCATCTCAGCCAATGCATCGATGGCTTGTTGTGAATCAAGAGCATCGAGGAAAGTCGCTCTTTGTTTATAGTCCATGTCTTCAATAAGGTCTGCGATATCTGCAGGATGAAGTTGACGAAGTTGTTCTTTTTCCCGAGTGAGTTGAAGGGCAGAAGTTCGATTTTCTAAAGGTTTAATATACTGGCAACCTACAAATTTATTCTCAATCCGACTCAAGAAAAACTCTACACCTAATCGGCGAAATAAGCCTCGCACACCGATATCTACTGCAACTAAAACGAGATATTTATGATCATCGTGAGAGACCCAGGACAAAGAGATGTCATTGACACGAACTAATCTTGAGCCTTCTAAGTCGATGATTTGTTTATCTAACAGCCATTTGCCAATAAAAGTTTCGTCCTCGTGTAAAGGGCATGTCAGCAGGGGATTAAAAGTGGTATTAAGGTGCATCCCGTCATGATCCAAAGAGGCGACAAATTTGATGGGAATTAAATCATGAACCCCTTTGGTATATCGAATCCCTGTAACATGAGGGGAGACATTGTCCCAACGGATGGCCATGTCAAGTAATCGACCAATCCGACGTCCTTTATCATCTCGAATAGGCTTATTAAGCAATTGACTGAAGTAAAATTCTCCTAGAACTTTCAAGTCCTCCATTTAATTTCCTCCTTTCAGCGACGGAGTCTGGCGCCTAATGTCAAAGCGACTCTGTACGCAATAAATTATTGGATAATACGAATGATAAGGGCCAGAATCCATAAATCCACCTCCTTTATTGAACCTAAAAAAGATAAAATATTGGGTAAAATAAAAAAGACCTCTATGGCAAAATAGAAGGTCTTCAACAAACGTTTGACCTCCCTACTCGTTGAGCTTTAGCACTGCATAGCGTAGAGTATTCTCAGCCACCTTAAGTAAAACCTTATGTCGGCAATACCTGTTCTACCCAATTGGCGTCTCTCGACATTTCTGGGCAGTGGCCTATGTTTATGCAGGAGCCTCACCTAACAGAGATTATTTATGGGACACTTCATTATATGTATAACCTAGCAAATTCGTCAACATTTTATGAAAATTTTTAATAACTTAAGGTCTACTTCTAAAGGATTTTCTTTTGACTTACTTTGCAAATATATTGAGAATATTTTGAGATAAAATACACTAAGAGAAGACTGTTTGACGAAGGTTAGGCTTTGCCTTTCCGCTTAATATTGTGTTATAATCGAGAATGAATTAAATGACGTGATAGTCTCGAGAGGAGGGTGTTTGAATGGCAAAACACATTCAGACAATTGTGAAAGCAAACTTAAGTTCTACTGCAAAAACTGGAGGATGTGGCAAGTGCCAGACCTCTTGTCAATCTGCTTGTAAGACGTCGTGCACGGTTGGTAACCAAGTGTGTGTTAAATAAGGCCTTCAGGCTTAATTTGAAACATAGGATCTCAGAACCCACCCCGCATACCGGGTTGGGTTCTGTTTCTGTTTTTATTTAGAGTAACTGTTGGCAAGGGTCAGAAAAGAGAGGATTTGGATATCAATGTTAAATTTAGTGTATTTCAAGGATTATTCTATTAAAAAGAATGTACACAGTTATCGCCAAGGAGACTTATTCATCGCACATGATGTCAATTCTGGCTCGTTACATGTCCTTGATGAGGGAGCTTATGATGTAATTAAGGCTATTGAGAAGTTGCAGGAGATGTTGGAAACTGTAACCACAGAGGGGATCTGCCAGATCCTTAGGCAAGCAGGTAAAACAGTAATCGCGGAAGAACTTTCTGAGATTCTTGATGAGCTGGAGGAACTGCGCAAGGAAGGTACACTTTTTTCCGCAGAGGCGGAGAACGTGCTTCCGATGTACCCAGAAAAGCCAATTGTCAAGGCCATCTGCCTCCACGTGGCTCATGACTGCAATTTACGCTGTGAATATTGTTTTGCAGGGACAGGGGCTTTTGGCGGAAGTCGAACGATGATGGATGTGGAGACCGGTAAGAAGGGGATTGACTTTGTTATAGAGTCGTCGGGACATCGGGATCACTGTGAAGTTGATTTCTTCGGCGGTGAACCATTACTTAATTTTGGGTTGATCAAGTCCTTAGTCGAATACGGCAGAAAGGCTGGAAAAGCCCATGGTAAAACCATCAAATTCACTCTGACTACTAACGGCGTATTACTGAATGACAGAATCCAGGAATTTCTTGAGCAAGAGGAAATCAGTGTGGTTTTGAGCTTAGATGGTCGACCAGAAGTCCATGACCGAATGAGGCCCTACGCTGATGGTCGAGGGAGCTACGCCAAAGTTACCCCTCTAATCAAACAGTTTGCTGCCAAACGACCAGAAAGCTCACCTTATGCGCAGGGGACATATTACTATGTTAGGGGCACGTACACCCATTTTAATCTGGATTTCGATCGGGATGTTTTGCACATGGCAGATTTAGGGATAAAACAAATTTCTGTGGAACCTGTTGTAGCAAGCCCTAAGGACGCTTATGCTTTTCAAGAGGGAGATCTTGAAAAAATACATGAAGCCTATGATCGCCTCGGTGAGGAGCTATTATTACGCCGTGCTCAAGATAGAGATTTTAATTTCTTCCACTTTAATATTGCCTTAGATCAGGGACCTTGCATGATTAAACGCCTTTCAGGATGCGGAGCTGGTCATGAGTATGTGGCCATATCTCCGGAGGGAGATCTTTATCCGTGTCACCAGTTTGTTGGGCAGGAGGCCTACAAACTAGGGTCACTTTACGATGAAAACCCTCATCAACTAAAGGACGAAGTGGTGAAGAGTTTTCGTTCAGCTCATGTATATAGTAAGCCGCTTTGCAGAGAATGTTGGGCTCGCTTTGCCTGCAGTGGGGGATGCCATGCAGCTAACGTTTCCTTTACTCAAAGCTTAACAGACGTTTATACTTTGGGGTGTGAGCTTCAGAAAAAGCGTTTAGAAGTAGCATTTTATATAAAGATTAAAGAAATCCAACAAGATTTAATGTAAAAGTTTAAACACCAGCATTATATTTACTCTCAGAGAGGAAAACGGCATAAGAACACTTTGAAGATTAAAAGTTGGATGGATTAAAAAGACATGGTACAATGGTATTTGGGATTAAATGGTCAAGGAGGCGAACTGTTTGAATAAAAAATCACAACGCATTTTTGCTGGCATTCTTGCTGTACTCGTAAGTATTGCTATGGTTGGTTCAGCTTTTATCGGTTATTTTTTTGATTCTGATACCCCTTTACCTAATACAGGAGCCTATAGTGCAGCTAATGCTGAAGCAGAATACCAAGCTCAAAAGTTGCGCATAGATGCGATGGTGGAGCAGGCTAAGAAAGACCCTGAGAATGTTCCGTTACAAACGGCTCTGGGAAATGAATATTATAATGCAGGAATGTCAGCTCAAACGGTTGCTCCTACTGAGATACAAGAAAATTTCAAAAAGGCTGTTGAGGCTTACCAAAAGGTATTAAAAACAAATAAAGATCCTAATATCATAGTAGATATGGCCACCTCTGCGTTTTATAGCGGGGATTATGACTTAGCAGAAAAAAGTTATAATGAGGCATTAGTCATTAAACCGGATTTCATTAATGCCTTGTTTAACTATGGAATTTTCCTGTCTCAAGCAAAGCAAGATTGGGCTGGAGCCATCAATCAGTGGCAAAAAGCCCTGCCATTGACTCAGAACAGTTCGGAGAAAGAGACTATCGAGGAGATGATTCGTCAAGCTCAAAGCCAACTCAATGCTAATCAGACAACGGACGGCGTGTCGAATCCTATCTTAAAAAACGGCGAGTAAAATCGGCAATGAATAAGGCTGGCGTCACTGATCTTTTTCTTCTATTAGTGACTATTAGACCCTAATAGGTTCACTAACTTTGCTTAAGAAGAACTTCACCCAAAAAAGGTTTCTTTATATGCTGAAAACGGAGGAACAAATATTGCATTTTACAACCTTGGCGAGCGGAAGTTCCGGAAACGCAATTCTTGTTGGAGAGAATAATCGACATTTACTTGTGGATTGTGGAATTAGTGGAAAGAGTCTGTTACATAACCTCTCCCAGATTCACCTCTCCTGCTCAGACATTGAGGGAATTGTAGTTACGCATGAACATGTAGATCATATACGTGGAGTGGGTATTCTAGCCAGGAAATTAAAAATCCCAATCTATGCTACAGCTGGACTTTGGAATGTTATGAGTCATTCCTTAGGGAAGATCGAAGAAGGTCAACGAATTGAGGTTCAAGAATCATTTTCTTGCGCAGGTATGGATGTCTTGCTCTACCCTACATCACATGACAGTCGAGAGAGTTATGGTCTGAAGGTCTCACGACCCAAGCAGAAGAATAAGAGGGACTTGGCAGTCGGGATTGCCACGGACAGCGGCATGATTACAGAGGAAATGCATCGACATTTGCAAGGGTGTGATGCATTTGTTGTTGAGGCGAATTATGACGATGAGCGGTTACAGAATGGGCCATATCCGGCCTATCTGAAAAGGCGAATCAGGGGAAAATATGGCCATTTGGAAAATAAACAGTTAGCGGAAGGGCTTTTAGAGTGGATTAAGGAAAACACCCAACGAGTTGTGCTGGCCCATTTAAGTCAAGAAAACAATACTCCGGAAATCGCTTTGGCTACTGTTTTACGTATTCTTCAAGACTCGAAAAGATCGAAAGAGTATTCAAAGCTCCCTGTTGATGTTGCTCCAAGGCATTCCCCGCATGAATTGATTAGGTTAATGGAATAATAGCAATTAGGAGGTAAGTTATGGACTACTATAAGGATAATAATTATTCGCGGAGAGGTCCTGGCTTTTTTTCGACGGTTTTAGTTGCTTTAGTCAGTGCCTTATTAGGCGGAATTATCGCCGTGGCGCTGGTTCCATCCGTGTACGGGAATAAACAAGTGACGCCCACGAGCCAAGTTAGTTTGAATGAAGGCCCAACGACTCCATCCATTCCAACAGACGGTGGCGCAAATTTCCCAGTAACTCAGATTGCTAAAGCCACTGGCCCGGCAGTTGTCGGGATTGCTAATTTTCAATCCCGAGGATCTTTATTTGGAGGAAGTGGGTCGACTGAAGTAGGCAGTGGCTCGGGGTTTATCGTCGATGCACAACATGGTTACATTGTCACTAATAATCATGTAATCTCTGGAGCAGAAAAGATTATCGTAAGTATGGCTGATGGCCGCAATCTTGATGCAAAACTTGTAGGCGGCGATGAACGAACAGACTTAGCGGTGGTTCAGATCGCAGATACTAAAGACTTAGTTGCTACGCAAATAGGGGATTCATCAAAACTTCAAGTTGGTGAACCGGTGGTAGCGATTGGAAATCCTGGCGGACAAGAATTTGCTCGCTCAGTTACTACAGGCGTTGTCTCCGCAACAAATCGAATCTTAAATATTCCGGGAGAAGCAAGTTTTAACCTCATCCAAACTGATGCTGCCATAAACCCTGGGAACAGTGGCGGGCCGCTTGTGAACTATCAAGGTCAAGTGATCGGGATAAATTCGGCTAAGAATCAGGAACCAGGATTTGAGGGAATGGGTTTTGCTATCCCTATTACAGATGCTTTACCAACAATCAAACAACTAATTGAGAAGGGATATGCCAGTCATCCCGGACTTAATGTTCAAATTGATCCTAGTTATACTCCTGAATATGCCAGTCAACGAGGATGGCCGAAAGGTGCCTATATTTCCAAAGTTACTCCTGGCGGCCCGGCTGAAAAGGCAGGAATTCGTGCTGGGGACATCTTGACTAAGATTAATGGAATAGCAGTTAAGAGTTCGCTGGAATTAACCCATCAGTTATTGAAGCATAAACCGGGTGATACGGTTACAGTCACAGTTTATCGAGATAATAAGACCGTGGAAGTTTCTGTAGTACTTACGGAAATAAAGTCGCAATAGAGGGATAATTTCTTAAGCCTGTAACTTAGGTTGATAAACAACTGAAGTTACAGGCTTTTTAGATTGTACAAATCTACTGTTATTAGGCCTGTGCAACCTGGAAGAGAAAGTTTTATTAATGGGGGCTGTACTTTAGTACATTGTAATAAAATGGCGAAAGATATATCATAAAAATCACTACTAAGGATTAATGAAAGAAAAGAGCGATATTTGACGCTGTTAGACAAAGAAGTGCATTTACTGCTGTCTGCCTAATTTTTTAAAGATCCGGAACCTGCATTGACTCCGGATTTTCCAAATATATAGAGTAAACTAAAAAGAAAAGGCTCAAGCATACGATTTAGAGCCTTATTTCTTGATGCCTGAATACAAGGACTTCGGCAGTAATTTTGAAAGGAATAATAGGATTGATTTAAAGAGGGATGGTGAGGGGTAAATTGATTGCAAGTACCGGAGTTAGGATGGAACAAAATAAACTTGACCTTTGCTCGCTGGCTGGGAGAAGTGGATTTATCGGCCATCTTCCTGCACCCTATAGAATTGAGCCTTGGCCACACGTCGAGGTCGATATTGCTTGCTTTATCGCAGCAATTTCAACCTGATACGATTGTTGGAAGTACACTATTTGTTAAAGAAGAGTTACAAGGGACAGGTCGAGGCATCCTTTTCGTGTCAAAGATTGTGTCTGGTTTCTTGTCATATATCTTGTTGAACGAAAAAAGAGGCGAAGAAGTTGAACTCTCGCCATGAATGCAGTATTATTTAGGGTAAGGTTAAAATTGGCAGAATTAGGATCAGCATAGTGAGAAAGGTTGATAACAGATGGAAAACAAGCCCTCCTCGAATTTTCTTAAGAACATTGTTAACGAGGATCTGAAATCAGGTAAAGTTGATCACATTATCACACGGTTCCCACCGGAGCCTAACGGTTATTTACATATTGGTCATGCCAAGTCCATCATTTTGAACTTTGAATTGGCGGATGAATTTAAGGGTAAGACTAATCTGCGTTTTGATGATACTAATCCGGTGAAAGAGGACACAGAATACGTAGAATCTATCAAGGAAGATGTATTGTGGCTGGGATATGAATGGGACAATTTGTTTTTTGCCTCAGATTATTTTGAGGAAATGTATAATCGCGCCGTGCTTCTAATCAAAAAAGGTATGGCCTACGTTTGTGATTCTACAGCCGAGGAAATTCGCAAAATGCGAGGATCTCTGATAGAGGTGGGACAAAAAAGTCCTTATCGAGACAGGTCCGCAGAAGAAAATTTGTCATTATTTGAACGTATGCGCAAAGGCGAATTTAAAGATGGCCAAAAAGTCTTACGCGCTAAGATAGATATGGCTTCTCCCAATATCAATATGCGTGACCCTGTGCTATACAGAATTGCTCATGCAACTCATCATAATACTGGAGATAAGTGGTGTATTTACCCAATGTATGATTTTGCACATCCGTTGGAAGACGCTATTGAAGGAGTTACTCACTCTATCTGTACGATGGAATTTGAGGATCATCGTCCCCTGTATGATTGGGTTATACGAGAATGTGAAATGGAAGAGATACCTCATCAATACGAATTTGCCCGTTTAAACATTACCAATACCGTTATGAGTAAGCGGAAGCTTAAGCAACTGGTCGACGAGCATGTTGTAGATGGATGGGACGATCCGAGAATGCCTACCATTTCAGGACTTCGGCGCAGAGGGTATACGCCAGAAGCGATTCGCAGCTTCGCCCGTGAAATTGGGGTTGCCAAAGCTGACAGTGTTGTGGACAGCAAAATGCTTGAGTTTTTTATTCGAGAAGACTTGAAGCTCAAAGCACCGAGAACGATGGCTGTTCTTGAGCCACTAAAGGTTGTCATTACAAATTATCCGGAAGACCAAGTGGAAATGTTAGAAGCTGAAATTAATTCGGAAAACCCGGAAATGGGTACTCGGCAAATTCCTTTTTCACGCGAAATTTATATTGAGCAAGATGATTTCATGGAAAACCCACCTGCAAAATATTTTAGGCTTTTCCCTGGAAACGAAGTCCGGCTGAAAAATGCTTATTTTATTAAATGCAATAATATAGTTAAGGATCAGAGTGGGAAAGTCATTGAACTGCACTGTACGTATGATCCTGAGACCAGGAGTGGATCAGGTTTCACGGGCAGAAAGGTCAAAGGTACGATCCACTGGGTGAATGCTGCGCAAGCCGTATCTGCAGAGTTTAGATTATATGAACCTTTGATTTTAGATCAAGATGAGGACGACGAGAGCTCATTTATAGAGCATATTAATCCCCAGTCTTTAGAGATAGTTCAAGGCTTTGTTGAGCCGAATATTAAGGGGTCGAAGCCCCAAGATAAATTCCAATTCTTTAGGCATGGCTACTTTAACGTCGATCCTATAAGTTCTAAACAGGAGAAGCTTGTTTTCAATAGAATTGTATCCTTGAAGAGTTCCTTTCAATTAACTAAATAAAAAAGGCTAAAGATTCCCTCGCTTCACTTCATAGCGGGGGATTTTAGTGCGATTTTTATGAAATTCTAATTGAGGGTTCTGACAATAAAAATGTCTCCTTTAATCACTTTTATTTAGCATTCCTAACTTTACCCCATAAATCAGGTTTTTTTTAGTATTATTGGGGATACTGGAAGAAACTATATTAAAGGGGGTAAGGTATGCCTAACGAAGAATTTGTACTTGATCAGGGCGAAGCCAAGGTGGATGAAGGCAATGAAAATGGTACTCTAACTAATCAATTAGATGATTCTATCGGGCTCAGTCAGCAGAAACTTAGAAATTCTGAGGTCAAAGAGCTGACATTTTCTTGATTATTTAAAACAGTAAAGTATGTATTTAAGAGCAGAGACAAAGAAGAAATTTGTCTCTACTCTTTTGCTATTTATAACAGCATTTACAAAAGCTTTAATATTGCTTCATTAAGGTAAGAATGTCCTAATTAGGGTTTGCTAATTTATCGAAAAGTATAGAGTTTGCAAGGGTTTGCGGGTAGTTTTGCCTAATATGTGCATGAAAAAATAGCCTTTGGCGTCAAAAACCGTGTACATGGAGTTAAAATCAAATGGTGCACCGGTGCACCATTTGGCCTCTCTTCCCCGACGGGGGGAGTAACTCACTGATTCAGTCAGCCATTTGAGCCACTCCCCATGGGGTACCAGCTCTTTGGTTCCGTCAAACGCCGTCCGATCCCAACGGCGTTCTAAGCAGCATTTTGCTGCTTTGTTCCTTGACAAAGTTAACCTCGGACGGGATTTGCTCAGGCGTCCTGTTGGAAATTTCCCTCCTCATACCGGCTGCCAACCCCTTTATGGAATGTCTTTTCAGATCCCGCTATAGGATATGCCGAGCCCCAGACAAGCGTGAGGGCTATAGCGCCAATCCACCCTTGTCGGATTGCCCAAAGTCTGAGTTGGATATTAAGGCGGAAAATCGTAATATTCTGGCTGCCTAAGAGAAAAAAAGGGGGTTGGTGTTAGCAAGCCCTAATTAGCTTACAGCTTATTTCAAATCAAATGCACTTAAGGTCGCCTGCATCTAAGATGTAGGCGGCCTTTGAATTAGGCTCTGCTGTGAATTTTTAGATATGGTCAACTCAGGAGCCGACCCCAATTTTAATAAGATTATTTTTTACATGTACTACGAAATCCTGAACATTAGTTACTAAAGTTGTAACCTCCAACGAACCACGGTCTCTAAGTTTATTTACTGCAAATTCGGCGATATCAATACAGTAAATAAATACCGGCCGGATCTCTCCGTTTCTTTGTGTGTAGGCAGGAGTCATATTTCCGGCTGCGATGGTGTGAAGCTGAGTGGCTAAACAAATAAGTGTAGTAGCTTTACGGGTGTGCTTTCGCATCTCATCTTGAGCTTGATATACATCTGCGATAACGGGTGGGAGCGGACCATCGTCACGTATTGAGCCCGCAAGGACCAAGGGCACGTTATTTGTAATGGCAGAATAGACAACCCCGTCTTTAATGCCTTCCTTTTCCATGAGTGCTTTAATTGAACCAGCTCTCCGCGCTTTATTGATTAAGTCTAAGTGGTGGTAATGAGCATTCGGAGGTGATTGTTGGTCATAGGTATTTTGACCTAAAGCAGTTCCGAACAAAGCGGCTTCAAGATCATGGGTTGCCATGGCATTTCCGGCAAGGATAGCATGAGCAAAACCATTGGATATTAAGCTGGAAAGGGCTTGCCTTGAATCGAAGTCAAAGACAACCGCTGGACCCAAGACCCAGACAATATAGCCATTATCCTTCTCATAATTTAAGAGTTCATAGAGTTCGTTGTAATCCTTGGAATAAGCCGTTTCTCTAGAACGACCAGACCGAAATGCGAATAACTCCGAATCGGTATCGTTCGAACTGAAACCCTTAGCATAAACGAAGATTCCCTCACGGCCATCTTCAGTTCGACCAACTATTACTTTATCTCCAATTTTCAGATTTCTAAATTCAACAACGTGGATGTTTCCATCTGATCCTAAGACTGGTACGCCATCCATTCTACTTTCGCTGGCTAAAATCCACTCGCCACTAATTTTAAAATACTCTGGATATATTGAGAGGCCGTGATAGTGCTCTGGCGCCACCCCATCGATTTTAACCTCAACAATCTGGACGTCTGGTGCAGATAGAAAAGGTTCTTGCTCAAAATTTGGCTGCTTATATTTCGGTATTTGAAAGTTCATTTGTCACCCTCCTTACATAGCTCAACTTATTTTACCCAAATATGAAAAATAAAGTAAAAACATGTAAGAATAGTTTGCCTAATAGATTTGAAAACTTGACAGGTGCCTGAGCTCTAAGCAGTGCCCAAAAGGGCAAAGGGCCCGCCTTCTATGCCTCAAGAGAATATGCCAGGTTTAAGGACGCTTTATTCACACTGTCTCCTTAGTTGTAAATAACTTGAAAAAGTGGGACATTTTTAGAATGAGATTATACACCATACATTCCGATATAAAAGTAGTGGAGTTTTTCACTCGTAAGATATCCGCTAAAAAGTAAGTTTAACAATTAAGGAGGAAAAGAATGAAAAAGAAAATTGTCCTTGTATTCTTTTTAATTTGTCTCATGCTTTCTTTGCCTGGGACTGCTAAGGCATCACTTGGGGATGTTTTACTCCAGGTAGGTTCTAGAGGCCCGGATGTTGTGGAGTTACAGACAAAACTTAATTATGTTGGCTTCAATGTGGGTAAGGCAGATGGTATCTTTGGAAATATGACCAAAGAGGGCGTCATGGATTTTCAAAGAGCAAACAGTCTAGTGGTCGATGGAAAAGTTGGTCCCATGACAGTACAGTCACTTTATAAAGTCTACTTACAAAAACAGACCCAAACTCAGCTCCAAACTCAAACTCAGAACAAAGTTAATAGCATTCTGAGTACTGCAAAACAATATATTGGCGTTTGGTATCAATGGGGGGGGACCTCACCTTCAACAGGTTTTGACTGTTCCGGATTTGTTTACTATGTATTTAAGCAAAATGGAATTACGTTGCCGCGGGTTTCACGTGATCAATATACAGTAGGAACTAAGGTATCCTTCGAAAATCTCCAACCAGGTGATTTAGTGTTCTTTTCGTTTTCCGGAAATGGCGTTGTAGATCACGATGGAATTTATCTAGGGGGAGGGCAATTTATTAATTCTTCTTCATCTAAAGGAGTAACAATCTATACAATTGGACCGTACTGGAAATCCGTTTATGTAGGAGCCAGACGAGTAATTTGATCTCTGAAGTTTGTTGTAGTTTTAATAACTCTGCAGGGATGCAATCCGTTTTTTGTATGTAATTAACTAAAGAAGTTAAAGTTTTGGGGTGTCGAAAGGTACCCCTTTTTTGATGTTCTTAATTCCCCATTGGGAGCGGTCAATTAACGTGGAATTATGTCGAAGCTCCTGGGAGTCGTCAAAGCGCTGCCGAAATCATTCCTAACTGAGCCTTGGTTATAGAAATTAAATCGTTGGGACTGAGATAGAGTTGAAGCCCGCGTAAACCAGCACTTACAGAGATTTTCTCTTGTTTAGTTACGGCTAAGTCAATGAAGACGGGATAGTTTTTTTTCATTCCGATGGGAGAAACACCGCCTCGTATATAACCAGTCAGAGGTTGAACTTCTTTTAGGGAGACAATCTCAACTTTTTTATTCCTGCTAAGGGTTGCTAATCCTTTGAGATGGAGCTCATGATTTCCTTGGATACAAGCAACGATGATACCTGTTTTATCGCCGCGGGCGACTAAAGTCTTGTATACTTGTTCAATGCTTAAACCAACCTTTTGAGCAACGGTTACCGCAGATAAATCAGATTCATCGACAACATATTCCTTTAATTCATAGGGTATTCTACCCTTATCCAGAATACGAGCTGCGTTTGTTTTATGAGACATGTTTTCCGCTCCTTATGATGTAATTAAAAGGGTACTTTTTAAAATCAATTCGATGCAGAGACTAATTCTGCTTTTCTTTTAAGAAGGATATCCCTATAATAGAAGTTATAATCTTGCGAGCTTGTAAATTTGTATAATTAAATTTTCTCTTGCAAGTTTAAAGGTTGAGGGGAGGTTGTAACAACTTTGAAAAAATTAAAGGTTCTCGTATTTTCCGCTTCGTTCGGAAACGGGCATTTGCGGGCAGCTGAAGCTGTTATCGAAGGAATACGAATTCAGGAACCTTCTGCAATAATTATGCATCTCGATTTTGGAGATTTTTTGAGTAAACCGATTAATACAATGATCAAAAATATCTATGGTGAAATTATAAACCATATTCCAAAACTTTGGGGACGTTTTTATTATAAAACATCTATGGTTCAGCCCCGTTCGCTAAGCCAGCGTTTTTTAAATAAATTGGGAAGAAAAGAATTTCTTAGATATATTAATGTGTTTAAACCGGATTTTATTATATGTACTTATCCTACCGTTTCTTCAGTTTTGGCCCAACTAAGATACGAAAAGGTCCTAAAGGTTCCGGTGGTTACGATAATCACAGACTATACGGTTCACAGTCATTGGGTTCATCCAAGTGTCGATAGATATATAGTTGCTTGCACAGAGGTTAAAGATAGTTTAATAGCGTGGGGGATTGAAGGATCTCGTATTCATGTGACCGGTATCCCTGTAAGCCCAAAATTTGAAGATCAAACAGATCGTGGGTACATACTTTCCAAGTTAGGCCTAAAGTCAAATCTCCCTACCTTTTTAGTGATGGGAGGATCATATGGAGTTTTAAAAAGTGCAAATAGAATCTGCAAAAAGCTTGCAAATTCTAAGGTTCCAGTCCAAGCTATTATCGTTTGCGGGAAAAATGAAAAGCTGTATCAATCCTTAAAAGAACTGATCGTTCAGGCCCGTAACCCTATAGTAAGGTTAGAATATGTTCATAATGTGGAAGAATTGATGTCGGTTTCTGATCTGATTATTACAAAAGCAGGCGGCTTAACGGTTTCTGAGGCACTTACCAAGCACTTGCCGCTTGTTATCTATAAGCCGATACCCGGCCAAGAAGAAGAAAATGCACATTATGTACAAAAAATTGGTGCGGGAATAGTCGCTCATACTGAAGCCGAATTGGGACAGCTTATAAACCATTTTCTAATGAATCCAGGGGAAGTCGAGAAAATGCGGGAAAAGGCAGCGGTTGCCTTACCAGGTCATTCCACTGAACGTGCTGTGGAAGAGATGCTTCAATTAGTTAATAAAAGAATGCTTGCCTAGCCCCAAGCACACAGGCCCAGGCGCTTATTTGAAATACCTTTGTCTTATAGCGAGAAGGGACTGCTGGCCAAGGACGGCGAGATGGGACACTGCAAAGTGGATTTAAAAAGTGGAAGCCAAAATTGAGTAATCAATTTTGGCTTCCACTTTTTTACGTTGTTGCTAGAACCCTCTCCAATACTCTGGGCGAAGCCGCTCCGTAGTTTGATTCTTTATGACGCTGTCAAGAGTCTGCAAAAGATCATTTCGGTCTTCAGGAAGTGTAGCCCGCAACGGCAGGTAGTTTGAGGCATGATTACTCCGAAAGACACAATGGGATACGTTAAGAGCTTCGAGCATAGTTCGAAGCTCTGTTAAAGATTCGAAGGGGTTGAGTTGTTGAAAGGTGCCTTCTTTAATGGCCTTGGCCAGAGGTGCTTCGCGATCCAACATTAAAGTTAAAGCCCCCAAATATTGGGGATCTATCTCGCTGATAACACGTGCTGTATCAACAGCATGCTCGTGTGAACGGGCTTTTCCACCCAAGCCAATAATAACCGTGCAAGATAGGGTTAAACCGCTCGCCTTAACCTTTTGTCCAGCTGAGATCATCTGATCAGCAGTGACGCCTTTACAAACTGATTTCAAAATACTTTCATTGCCACTTTCAACACCTAAATAGACAATGTTAAGTCCATGAGCTTTTAAATCGGCTAATTCTTCGGGGCTCTTGGCGAGAATGTCTTTGGGACCTCCATAAATTCCGACTCGCTGGAGATGTGGGAATTTCTTATAAAGTTGATCAAGAATCTCAATTAGCAATAATGTATCAACTGCGATCGCATCTCCATCTGCCAAGAAGATTCGTTCAGCGTCCGAATCTTGGGCATGTGCTATTGAAATAATATCGTTGATTTCTTCCCGAGATTTGATCCGAAAGGATTTATCCTTATACATGGTACAGAATGTACAGGCGTTATGCTGACATCCAACAGTGATTTGTAAGATGATACTTTTGGCCTCACTCGGCGGACGGAAAATTTTCCCTTCGTAAAACATGTTACCATCTCCCAACACTTTTTGTATTTGAATCTTTGTTCTACAACGGTACGGTAAATACCTGCATGAAATAGCAGATAAACTTAATAGTACAAATCAAATATAGTATTACAGTGATACTGAAAAGCGGAATTATGGTATTGACATATGATCGGAGTGATCGTATAATAATGTCATAAAGAACAAGTTGCTTGAACGGCTAAACAAATTAATAATTAACATGAGTAGGTGAGATGATGAATTTAAAGCATTTACAAGCAATTCGCAATGTGTTGAATGATTTGGAACCCAAGCAGAAAGCACTTCCTTATCTAGAATTAGATTCCATGATGCTTGCACAGGTTGTTGAAGTTGCTAAGAGGGTAAGTCAGAACGATATTAATCCTACACATGTTCAGAACTGGGTCAGACGTAAGTACCTTCCTAATCCCTTAAAAAGGAAATATAATCGGGAACAAGTTGCCAACGTTCTGCTTATGAATGATTTACGCGATATACTGTCATTAGAAGAGGTTTCTCATTTGTTAGGTTATGTCAATGAAAGCCTTTTAGATACGTCGGATGACCGAATTAATCCTACCAAGCTTTATCGATACTATAGTGAAATTTTTGATTGTTCTCAGCTGGATTGGGAAAAATCATTGCATGGCTTAGAAAAAGAAGTCGAAGAAACACTTGCTGAAGAAGAGATGCCTGAGGAAGACCGGGAAAAGGTTGTTACCACGCTGGTTATTCTAAATTTATTGGCGAGAGCCAATTTATATAAACAAATTGCTAAGCGTTGGTTGAGTAGTTTAGAGACATAGAACTAAAGTAAGAGAGTACGCTTAGCATAGAAAAAGGAGGAGAGGGCAGTGTCGCAGGGTATTATTATAACGCTGATTCTGATAGGAATTGCTCTGTTGGCTGTCGAGGTGTTCGTCATCCCCGGTTTTGGAGTTAGCGGAATTCTTGGAATGGCATCCTTAATTACGGGAATCTTTTTGGTAACAGATTCGCTGTTAGAAGGTTTAATGTTCACAGTTGGAGCGCTAACTGTCTTGGGCATTATAATTTACCTAAGTTTTCGGTTACCCAGGACTAGGCGCTTATGGAAGAGATTCTCGTTAAGCACTCGCCAAACAGCTAAGGAGGGGTATGTTGCCCCAAAACCTCAGTATGAAATGTATCTGGGGCAAGTAGGAATATCTCTTACTCAGTTACGCCCAGCTGGGACAGGTAGTTTTGATGGCGTAAAATTAGATGTGGTTACGGAAGGAGGGTATATAGGACTCGGGACCGCAATTAAAATAATTGGAGTTGAGGGTACCCGAATTATTGTCAGGGAAGAAAAATAAAAATTATAAGGAGGTGGAGCTCGGTTTCGACCGGGCAATGAATGAACCCATTATATTTAACACTTGCTCTGTTTTTCCTCGGTTTTGTAGTCTTAAGTGTAATTCTCACCTTTATCCCTGTTGGACTCTGGATATCGGCATTAGCGGCAGGGGTTAACGTCGGGATTTTCAACTTAATAGGAATGCGTTTGCGACGAGTAGTTCCGTCAAAAATCGTCAACCCGTTAATCAAAGGACATAAAGCAGGTTTGCCGATTACGACAGATCAGCTTGAAGCTCACTATTTGGCAGGTGGGAATGTCGATAGGGTTGTGAATGCTTTGATTGCTGCTGAACGTGCGGCTATTCCCCTCCTTTTTGAACGGGCGGCAGCCATTGATTTAGCAGGGCGGGATGTTCTTCAAGCCGTACAGATGTCTGTTAACCCAAAAGTGATTGAGACTCCTGTTGTATCTGCTGTGGCACAAAACGGTATTGAGCTTAGAGTTAAAGCCAAGGTAACAGTACGCGCCAATATCGACAGACTTGTCGGAGGTGCTGGTGAAGAAACAATTATTGCTCGAGTTGGAGAAGGAATTGTGACGAGCATTGGTTCATCTGAGTCGCATAAAGCCGTCTTAGAAAAGCCAGAATTGATTTCTCAAACAGTGTTAGCTAAAGGTCTGGACGCAGGAACGGCATTTGAAATCTTATCCATTGATATGGCGGATGTTGATGTCGGCAAAAATATCGGAGCTCAACTCCAGATGGATCAGGCCGAAGCTGATAAGCGTATCGCCCAAGCTAAAGCAGAGGAACGGCGTGCGATGGCGGTTGCCAGAGAACAAGAAATGAGAGCAGCTGTTGAAGAGATGAGAGCCAAGGTTGTTGAAGCAGAGTCTGAAGTTCCAAGAGCTATGGCCCAGGCTCTCAGAGAAGGTAAACTAGGCGTTATGGATTATTACAACATGCAAAATATCATATCGGACACCCAGATGAGAGGAAACATTGCCCAAACAGGAAAATGCGAATCAGGCAATGATAGCACAACGAAGAAGTAGGTGAAATCATGTCGTCCTTCACGGTTGTAATTATCATTTGGGTAATATATCAGTTAGGCGTCTCTCTTTTGAAGAAGAGTAAGCAACAACAAACACCGGGAAATTTCTCTGATCGATTTAAATTACCCGATGGTCGAACAATAAGAGAGGCTTTGCAGGACCCGCCCCAAGTATCATGGCGGGAACAGATGCAAAAATCGTTAACGAATAGTTCTCGCCAAGAGAGGACTGTTCAAGCAGAATCTTTGGAATTGCCTCAACCGGGGGGCTCTATAGAGAACTTTGTTCAAATGGAAGGGACTCAAGGAACAGAGGGAACTCAAGGGGTTGAAGGAACTCAGGGAGTTGAGGGGACTCAAGGAATCGAAGGAACCAGTGCCTACCAAGGACGGGACAGAGCGGAAACAAATCGTGATGCAGAGAGAGATCGCAGTAAGAGTATACCCAGAGGAACTCAAGTAATGAATGGTCTCAGTTTTTCTATCACAAAAAAGGAACTCGTTCAAGGAGTTATTTGGGCGGAAATCCTGGGGAAACCAAGAGCATTGCAACCTTTTAGAGGCCCTCGTTCTTAAAGAAACGTTCTGAGGATAAGCATATTTTAGAGATATGCTTATCCTTTTATACGGAGAGAAGTTCGAGACTTAATACAGTTTTTAGAGTCCATCCTACGTCACTGAAGTCTCTATGTTCAGCTTTAGCTGAACGAGTTCACTGATCCAGCCACGGGTTAAAACCTTGTGGCTATTTTTTATTGCCAACGCAAATATTTTCCCCCAAAACCCTAATAATCATATTCGCGGAATAATTAGGGTAATGTTGGATAATTTCTATGAACTTTGCCACACTAAAGACTATTAAACAAAGTGAGGTGAGGGTATGAAATTACACATTAGACCTTGGGGGATGGTTATCACCATCGGATTATTACTTAGCATAGCTCTGTCTGGGTTTGCCTATGCAGCTTTAGGGGATCGTTTACTAGGCAGAGGGAGTAAAGGCTCTGAAGTAACTGAGTTGCAAAAGAAATTGGTCCAGTTGGGTTATACTGTTGGAACAGTTGACGGAAAGTACGGATCAAAAACAGAAGCTGCGATTCGGCGCTTTCAAAAGGAACATGGGTTAAGAGTAGATGGATTGGCTGGAACACAAACCATCAAGGAATTAAAGCGCCTTACAGGGCAGAGCACAAACGCTTCAGGAAAGGCTGTGGGTTATAAAAATATCGACACAAACCTTTTAGCACGCGCTGTGAGTGCGGAGGCAAGGGGAGAACCTTACATTGGACAAGTCGCCGTGGCTGCCGTGATCTTGAATCGGATTAAGGATCCTGCGTTTCCGAAAACAGTTGCGGATATTATCTATCAGCCCAGAGCCTTTTCCAGTGTTGATGATGGACAGATTAATTTAGCACCTTCGGCTTCTTCAATTCGTGCTGCTCAAGAAGCAATAAGTGGATCAGACCCTTCTGGCGGAGCAGTCTTCTTTTTTAATCCGGCGAAAACATCCAACAAATATATATGGTCACGCCCACAGATTAAGCAAATCGGTAACCATATGTTTACGAAGTAGGGGGACAACATGCACAGAAAATTTTGGATTGGTGCTTTAGGCTTAGCCTTGTTAATCTCACTGGGCTGGGGATGGAATGAATACCGTCTGGCGGGGGAATATCGTATTGCTGCAGAAAATAATAACCGCCGAGCATTAAACGATTTTGCGAGTCATCTCGATCAGGTGGAAACAGATATGGCTAAAGGAAATGTAGCTAGTAACCCGGCTCAAAAAATTCTCTACTTAAGCCAAGTTTCAAGTAAAAGTGATGCAGCACTTAAAGACTTCGCACAAATTCCGGCTCAGCAAACGGGACTCAGTTATGTTGGGCAATTTTTGACACAGTCCGGTGATTTTACCCGAACTATGGCCCAGCGAATTGCTGGGGGAGGAACAATTTCGGCAGAAGAGGAAAAGACTCTTAGCGATATGCATGAACGCCTTATGCCGGTTAATCAACAGGTTCAGGATTTAATTCTCAGAATGGACACGGAAAAGTTAGTTTGGACAGACCCAGATCCATCATTAAGGCAACGGCTTGGTTTAGGCACTCAAGTTGCAGAAGCAGCTGCAGATGGGTCAGAAGCTCCTTCGAAATCCGTACGCTCTGGCTTAGATCAGTTAGATGCGAGTCTACAGAAGCTTCCACCGTTTTCGTATACAGGAGAGTACGCCACTCGGGTTGTTGAAAAGCCCTTGGGCCTCCCGGCGGGGGATGTTACACGAGATCAATCCCTTGAAAGAGCACGGGAATTCTTGAACAAAGCAGGCTATGCTGATGCTTCTCCAGAATTTGCAGGGGAATCTCAGGGGCCACTGGGCGGTTATATTTGGAATTTCAAAGAATCTTATTTGGAAGTTAGCCGTCAAGGCGGTGTTATTACTCTCTACCGTGATCAACGATCAATTGAGCCCAAGACTCTGAGTGTTGAAGAAGCCTCAAATAAAGCCAAGGCAGTTTTGCAGTCATTAGGCTGGCAGCTTGCGATAACGTCAAGTGAAGAATTCGGCTCTTATGTTCAATTTGATGCCGTTGTGGAAAAAGACGGGGTAAGGATTTACCCAGACAAGGTGCGTTTAATGATCGCTTTGGACAACGGTCAGCTTGTCGGATTTGACGCTTCGCCATTTTATGCGTTCCATCACGAACGGACTTTTCCAACGAAACTAACAATGGAACAAGCAGTACGCAAATTACGGCTGAATTTTCAGGTTCTGGAGAGTCGCTTAGCCGTAATTGCTAAAAGTGGGAACCAAGAAGTTTATTGTTATGAGTTTCGAGGTCGATACCAGGGGGAAGAGTATCTTATATACCTAAATGCTTCTAACGGTGCAGAAGAGAAGATCCAACGAATTATTAAGACCCCACGAGGGGAATATCTTAAGTAACAATCGATTATAAAAACAAGCGAGAGGGAACTTCCCTCTCGCTCTTGAATAGATAGAATTAATTTTCTTAATAAGGAAAAAGGATTTTTATAAGTTAACGAGAATAGGCACTTATGCACTTATACGTTATAATTCATTAGTATCTTGCCGATTATTGGATCTCAGGTTAAGTGGTTGCAAAATTGGTTATCCTAATAGCTCCCCACTTCCTTCAGAAAGGAGCAATTCTATTGCAAATAAACGCAACTATCCAAATCAACGGTAAACAGAAGTATCCGGAAGGGCATGAGAATCAACAGGAATTGCTTACGGTTGGGAAGTTTTATGAACGAAACGGGGTTTTCTATGTAGTATATAAGGAAGCTGGAAATGATGCTTCGGATCTTGGTGAAGTGACAACATTTATAACGATTAAAGATGAGTCGGTGGTATTAAATCGAAAAGGCGCGATCGATCTTACGCAGGAATTTAGAAAGGGTGTACTTAACAACAGTATTTACACCACTTGTTATGGTAAAATATGGTTAAGTGTTATGCCTAACAAAGTAGAGTATGACTTGACAGTCCAAGGGGGACGTATTAGTCTAGAATATGACCTTTTTGTCGATGATAAATTGGTGAGTCACAATGGTCTGTTGGTAAACGTAAAGGAGGATATCCCCTGATGAGTCTCTACGAGAATATAAAGACAAAGATTACAAGCCAGTTGCTAGAAGCTGCGAATAAGGCGAAATTGGCAGGAGAGTTGAATTTTGAGGAATTGCCAAGTTTTGTTTTGGAAGAACCGAGGGAAAGGCAGCGCGGAGATTTGGCAACCAATCTCGCAATGGTCTTAGCCAAACAAGCGAAACGCTCACCCCGTGATATAGCTGTTGCACTCATAAAACACTTGGAAACGAGCGGAACATGGATAGAATCCTCTGAAATTGCCGGGGCTGGTTTTATTAACTTTCGTTTAAACCCCGTGTGGCTTACAGGCGTTATTGGTGAGGTGTTAAAAGCCGGTGATGATTACGGTCGAGTAGATATCGGAAAGGGTCAAAAGATACAAGTTGAGTTCGTGAGTGCCAATCCCACAGGGTTGCTTCATATGGGTAATGCCCGAGGTGCGGCATTAGGAGACAGCTTAGCTTCGCTATTATCAAAGGCAGGGTATGAAGTTACTCGTGAGTTCTATATTAATGATGCTGGGAATCAAATACATAATTTTGGTTTGTCGCTGGAATCTAGGTATTTGCAACTGCTTGGTCAAGATGTCCCTTTTCCAGAAGGCGGATATCATGGGGAGGACTTGGTTGATACTGTAAAAGGTTTAATCGCCAAAGTTGGGGATAAGTATCTATCGGTTGAACAAGGGTTAAGACGGGAGTTTTTGGTGCGGTATGCCTTAGATGAAAAAATGCGTAATATTCGAGAAACACTGGAGGATTTTGGTGTCGAATATGATGTTTGGTTCAACGAACAATCTTTACACGATTCTGGAGCTGTTCGTTCTACAATGGAAGAACTCGAGAAAAAAGGGTACATTTACGAAAAAGAAGGTGCTCATTGGCTCAGGTCTACTCAATTTGGGGATGAAAAAGACGAGGTAGTAATCAGGAGCAATGGATCCCCCACCTATTTTGCGGCGGATATTGCCTATCATCGCAACAAGTTTGACCGTGGATTTAATAAAGTTATCAATATTTGGGGAGCTGACCATCATGGTCACGTCGCTCGAATGAAAGGCGCGATGTCGGCCTTAGGATATGAGGCGGATAATCTTCAAATTATTTTAATGCAACTCGTGCGTCTTATACAAAACGGCGAAGTAGTAAAAATGTCTAAACGGTCAGGTCAGTATATTACTTTGCGTGAATTGATGGATGAAGTGGGAAAAGATGCCGCGCGTTTCTTCTTTAATCTGCGGGATCCGGATTCCACAGTGGAATTTGATATGGATTTGGCCCGAGCACAGTCATCTGATAATCCAGTTTACTATGTACAGTATGCGCATGCTCGTTTATGCAGTATATTACGGCAATCCGAGGAACTGGGCGACCTGGGCACTCCGCCCACTGAAGAAGACTTGTTAAGACTTGACAGCACGGAGGAGCGGGATTTGCTCAAGAAGATGGCAGATTTGCCGAGCGAGATCATTGTCGCTGCACGTCTCATGGAACCTCATCGCTTAGCTCGTTATGTGCTTGATTTAGCGGGTCTCTTTCATACTTTTTATAACAGTCAGAGAGTACTTGTTGAAGATGACGGTTTACGAAGGGCTCGATTGAACTTAGTTCGAGCCGTAAAACAAATTGTTGGAAACGTATTAGCTATATTAGGTGTATCAGCCCCAGAAAGAATGTAAATTTATTATGTTTAAAGTTTCGATAAGCAGGAAATATTTAGGGGTGGGCCGAATATAGTGATATTCAAAACGACGAAGGGCGGTGGAGTTTTTTGACCCACTCTTTAAGTAAAAAAGACAAGCCGACGGAAGCAGATATAGCTTATGAGGTTTTAAAAGCTCAGGGTAATCCCATGCATTATCAAAACTTAATCGAAGAAGTACTTCGACGTTTAGGGATTTCTCAGGAGGCTATACGGATTGCAGCGGCACTCACTCAGATTAATCTGGATACCAGATTCACATTTATTGGGCGAGGTGAATGGGGTCTTAAGGTTTGGGAACCTGCGAAAATGCCTCGTCGGTCGCCTGCGGTTGCTTTGATGAACAGAGCGTCTTTGGATGAAGATGACAAGTTAGATACAGAAGAATTAGAGGAAGATTCCTTAGATGAAGACAGTTCGGAAAGCGATGAAGTATTTGATGAAACCGATGAAGGGCAACGCGGAGAAAAGTGGTAGTTCATAATCGACAGAAAAGAAAGTTCACTCGGATGGTAAATGTTTAGCACATTTGTAAGGATGCACGGCGAGTGAACTCGTTCAGCTAAAGCTGAACATCGAGACTTCGGTGAGGGAGTCTACTCCCACGAAGTAGAATAAGGAACACCCACTTGAAGTGGGAGTCTCGGAATTAATAAATGAAGCTCAGTCGATGATAAAGACCCCTTCAATTTAAGAGAGGGGGTCTTGTTTTTTAGCGATAAGTGATTTGAGGAACGACTTTTTTAGTGTCAAGTGCCCTTTATCTTGACATCCTTTATAAGTCTAGCTAAAATAGAACAGGAAGATAAAGAAAACTAAGCTAACGCATTGACAGTCGTTTGTCTTGGTTGCCCCTTACACAAAACATAGTCTTTTCTGACCGAAAAAATAAAGCTAGTGCGGCTCTCGGACTAGCTTTATTTATGTGTTTTGTTGCAGAAGATAGTCTGGTAAGGAATATATCTTCTGCTTGAGAAATAGAGGAACTTGTTTACATTTAAAGGTCTGAAAGGAAATGGTAAAGCGCATGACAAAATTTATTTTCGTAACGGGCGGAGTAGTGTCTTCCCTTGGCAAAGGAATCGCGGCCGCATCCCTTGGTTGTCTCCTAAAAAATAGGGGTTTTAAAGTTGCAATACAAAAGTTTGATCCCTATATTAATATTGATCCTGGAACAATGAGCCCATATCAACACGGTGAAGTGTTTGTTACGGATGACGGGGCAGAGACAGATTTAGATTTAGGCCACTATGAGCGCTTTATTGATGTGCCAGTTTCGAAAAACAGCAATGTTACAACAGGGAAGGTTTATTGGTCGGTTATCCGAAAGGAACGTAAGGGGGATTATTTGGGCGGAACGGTTCAAGTTATTCCACATATCACTAATGAAATCAAAGAACGGGTCTATCGAGTTGCTCGTGAGAGCCATCCTGACTTCGTGATCACAGAAATTGGCGGGACCGTTGGGGATATAGAATCTTTGCCTTTCCTGGAAGCAATTCGGCAAATGAAAAACGATATCGGGCGAGAGAATGTTATTTATATTCATGTTACTTTAGTCCCTTATTTAGCTATGTCTGGCGAGTTGAAAACAAAGCCAACTCAGCACTCTGTTAAAGAGTTACGGGGAATTGGCATTCAACCGTCGATTCTTGTTTGTCGAACGGAAAAGGCCCTTGCCAAAGAGATGAAGGAAAAGTTAGCTTTGTTATGTGACGTGGATTTAGAAGCTGTTGTTCAGTGCTTGGATGCGTCGACGATTTATGAAGTTCCTCTTATGCTCCAAGCAGAAGGTTTTGACGATATTGTCCTGCGTTGTGCCGGACTAGAAGCCCCTCCAGCTGATATGACTGAATGGAAGAATATGGTGGACAAAATCAAATCCCCAACACGAGAAATAGAGATTGCCATTGTGGGCAAATATGTTGCACTTCCCGATGCCTATCTAAGTGTGGCAGAAGCCTTGCGGTCTGCAGGGACTGAGCATGGAGCTAAAATAAAAGTGCGTTGGATTGATTCAGAAAACATCGAGGAAGAATCCGCTGAGAAGTATTTAGATGGTGTCGATGGAATCCTTGTCCCAGGAGGTTTTGGAAACCGCGGGATTGAAGGGAAAATTGAAGCGATTCGATATGCGAGAGAGCAAAAAATTCCTTTTCTGGGAATTTGCTTAGGTATGCAAACTGCTATTATAGAAATTGCCCGTAATCTTTGCGGCATGGAACGAGCCAACAGTACAGAATTTGATGCAGATACACCCTACCCGGTTATTGATATTCTCCCCGAGCAAAAAGACATCGAAGACAAAGGCGGAACTATGCGCTTAGGTATTTCTCCAGCAAAGTTGGTGGAGGGCAGCAAAGCATATCAGGCTTATCAAGACCAAGTAGTATATGAACGCCATCGTCATCGTTATGAGGTTAATAACCAGTTCCGAGCGGAGTTAGAGAAGGTAGGTTTAAGGTTCTCCGGAACCTCCCTGGATGGTCGTTTGGTTGAGATTTCTGAGTACTTAGATCATCCTTGGTTTGTAGCTTCTCAGTTCCATCCTGAGTTTAAGTCTCGACCAAACAGGGCACATCCTCTGTTTAGGGAGTTTATTAGGGCGACGTTGAAGTAAGAGGACTTGCGGGACACAGCGCTCAGTGCCTACGACGCAGAGCAAAACTAAACGTTAAAGCTCTTGGCTTTGGGGAGCGGGGTTCATCCTTCGGCGATAGTATCATTTTAAAGAACCCGCCTACGGCGATAATCTCCACTGGAGACTATCGTGCCAGACGAGCCGTCCGTGGCCCACTGGCGGCAGTGTACATCCGACGTCCATGGATGGACTAGTGTCCCCGGAGCCATGGATGGCGGGAGGGGACCTTGTACACTGCCCCGTATCTAGGGTCGCTTTAACGGAAGTTTGCTATTCTGCTTACGTTGAGACTTCGCGCTCGTCTCGCACGGGGTCCCGGGCTTAGGTCGGGAGACGGGAGTTTGGGAGACGGCACTTTTGTGTGCACCGTCTATGAATGAGTGAGTGACCCGGAACCATAAGGGGTAAGGGGACAGTGAATACTGGGCAATGACTGGGGGCGCTTACGCAGAGTTGAATTTGTGTTAATGCAAAGATGTCTCACGTGTGTCGCTGTGTCTCGAACAGGGGAATTAGAATGGGGCAATGAACAATGGTAGTATTGAAAGTTCGATGTACATATATTGAAATCATAGATTTAACTTAGGAGAGTTCTGCTAAACCCTAGATTAAGGGTCTGGCACGAACTCTTCCTGTGTACTAAGCCAGAAAGTTAACTTATCGTTTTTACTTTCTAGAAGGTCCCTTCTCGCCGTCCTGCAAGAAGGCTAATCCGTGCGAAGACAGTGTCTGCAAGAAGAGTAATCCGTGCGAAAACAGTGTTTTCGTGGGCGACAGGGACACTTGGCCGTCCATGGCCAGCGGTCCCTTCTCGCCATCCTTGTCGCAGGGACAATCGGCTATCACGGCATCTTGCCATTCATGGCAGTGCAATTAACCTCGAACGTCTTGTTCGAGTCATGGCAAGCGAATAAGTTCAACTAAGGCTACTGCCTTCGCCAGTGGTTTGGTGACAGCCAAGCTATTTATAATATTGAGTTACTGATTAGAGGAGTAAAACCATGGAAAGAATGGTGAGAGGAAGGGGACTGAACCGATGACCTATGTTGCTAGGTGGATCGATAAAAATGAACATACACGCTTTAATGAGTTTTTAGCTAAACATTCGAAGGGGCATGTACTCCAGTCTTGGGAATGGGGAGAGATTAAGAGCAGGACGGGATGGGTGCCCTGGAGATTGGTTGTTGAAGAGGGCAGTGAAATTGTGGCGGCGGTCTCTATTCTTGAGCGGAAGATTCCCGTTGTAGGAATCCCTATCTTTTATGCTTCTCGTGGACCGGTGGTTGACTGGAAGAACGTCGAGTTGTTTGATTTGGTTTTGGCTGAGATTCGTAAGTTAGCAAAATCGCGTGGAGCGATTTTCCTCAAGGTTGATCCTGATTTGCCGTCTTCTGAAAAGGAATTGGAACAGTATTTGCTTTCCAGAGGATTTAGATCTGCTGAGAGTGGCAAGGGTTTTGAAGGGGTTCAGCCTAAGTATGTGTTTCGTCTGGATATTTCACCGGATGAGGAAACTCTTCTCAGTAATATGCAACAAAAAACACGGTACAATATTCGTCTAGCCCAGAAGAAAGGGGTACATATTCGAAAAGGGACGCGCGATGATTTACCGGACTTTTATCGTGTTCTTAAAGAAACTACCGAACGTGACCGCTTCTTAGTGCGGGCTTATTCCTATTTTGAAGACCTTTACGATTCTTTAGTGCCAGTTGGCTTAGGAGAATTGTTTATCGCTGAATATGAAGGGAATATCATATCTGGTACTTTGGCATTTGTTATTGGAAATAAAGCCTGGTATATATATGGAGCTTCGTCTAATGCTCATCGAAATGTTATGCCTAACTACTTAATTCAGTGGGAGATGATTCGCTGGGCAAAGTCGTTGGGGTGTACGCTTTATGATTTCCGAGGGGTCCCTGGACACTTGACGGAAGATAATCCGCTTTATGGACTTTATCGCTTTAAGAAGGGGTTTAACGGGGAGTACACTGAGTTTATTGGAGAATGGGATCTAGTGTATCGCCCAGTTACCTATTTTCTCTGGAATCATTTAGAACCGCTGTATTCTGATGTTATAAAGGGATTAATATCAAAGTTACGGCGAGTGCGGAGGAGATAACGCCATGGCTGGAACCTGGATAGAAGTGGACTTGGATGCCATAGTAAGCAATTATCAAGAAATAATTAAGCACCTCCATCCCGAATCGAAATGTATGGCAGTTGTAAAAGCGGATGCCTATGGTTTAGGCGCGGTTCAAGTAGGTCTTGCCTTGGAGCGAGTTGGATGTGAAGCGTTTGCGGTTACCAAGGTTGAAGAGGGCTTAATGTTGCGTAAGCATGGGATAAAGGGACTAATTTTAGTGTTAGGTCCGACCACACAGGAGGAATGGACGGAGGCTGTTGGAGCTCAATTGCAACTGACGCTTACCGAATTGTCCTCAATTGCCAAGTTGAATGAAGTTTGTGAAGACTTGAACCAGCATGTATCAGTCCAGCTCAAATTGGAGACAGGCATGGGGAGAACGGGATTTCGGCTATCTGAGCTGGATGAGCTCTCTAGGAACTTGGCGAGTGCTCCTCAGCTTAAGGTTGTTGGGGTATATACTCATTTTGCTCGAGCAGCCCAAAGGGACAAACGCTACACATTAGAGCAATATGAACAGTTTACGCTCCTCACAGCTCGTCTTGAGGAATTGGGGATTCATCCAGTATGGAAACACGTCTGCAATAGTGCTGCTTTTCTGGATTATCCTGAATGGCATCTTGACTTTGTCCGTATCGGGACACTATTGATTGGGCATTATCCCGGGCAGGGTTTTGGCGGGAAAATAGTATTAAGAGACCCATGGGTTGCTAAAAGTCGGATTGTTCATCTGCGCCAAGTACCAAAAGGAACGTATGTAGGGTATCAAAGCATCTATCGTACGAAGTCCGTTACCCAGCTCGCCGTGATCCCAGCAGGGTATGCAGATGGATTAGGTTTAGCTCCCCACTTTGTTCCCCAAGGATGGATTGATTTTCTTAAGATTATAATTAAAAATTTTGCGGCTTTGATAGGTATTTTTCTTAGCCAAGAGCGAGTAGAATTAAAGGGGCGGACTGTCCGTGTTGCTGGAAAGATTGGTATGCAGCTTACAGTAATTGATGTGGGTATGCAAGACTGCGCGTTAGGAGATGAGGTTAGGATTCCGTTGCGCAGGACAGTAGCCAATCCCAGGATACATAGGAAATATAAACAAGATGGACGAATTTTGTCAGAACGAATTATTGAAGAAGGAGTTTCATCAACGTATACAGAATATTCATTTTAGATTAGATAAAGGAAAGGGATGTGGGGAGTGGCTAAGATTCTTATAGTAGATGACCAACTTGGTGTGCGTCGCCTACTCTTTGAGACCTTCCGAGGGGATCAACATGAGGTTGAGATGGCTGCAGACGGAGAAGAGGCCGTTGAGATGCTTAAAACATTCAAGCCTAATCTTATATTGATGGACATGAAGATGCCGGGGATGAACGGTATTGAAACTTTAAGGCAAATTCGTGCTTTAGACCGTCAAGTCGGCGTGATTATGATGACTGCCTATGGTGATGCTCAAAATATGGAGCAAGCTAAGGAGCTTGGAATTCTTCATTACTTGGGTAAGCCTTTTGATTTATTTGAATTGAGAGAACGAGTAAGAGATATATTAACCGAGATATAGCCTTAAGTAGTGTTTCCCGCCAAATGACATTTTCTCTACAGTACGTATCTCGTGCCGAATGCCCAGGACACTCGGCCGTCCTTGGCCTTCGTTGTGGTTTTGGGGCTACCTTAGTTTTCTTTAACGGAAGGCAGGAAAATCTTCTTCCATGACGAAGTATAAGCTGTAGGAAGAGGTGGGAATTATGATTCTAACGACAAATACGACTATTGCTATACAATGCTCCCAATGTGGGGAGCTAGAATTCTATGCCCTCTCTCTCTTTGCATTTTCTAGTCAAGGACGCAAGAATCTGCATTGTGGTTGTGGCTGTCAACTGATGTCGCTAACCAGCAGGAACCGACGACAGTTCAACATCGCTTACGCTTGTGCTTACTGTGGGGAGACCCATTATTTGAGATTAAACAACCATGCAATTTGGGGGAAGGAAGCGTTACCACTCGCTTGCCCTGATGTAGGGGCTTCAGTTGGGTATATCGGACCGAAGCAAAAAGTCACCCAGGCCTGTCGTGAGCGTGAAAAATCCATTGGGGAATTAGCCCTAGAGTTAGGGTATGAGGAAGATTTCGAGAATCCTGAAGTAATGCTTTGGGTTTTAGATTATCTTCATCGTCTGGCTAGGCAAGGGGATTTAGGGTGTGCTTGTGGAAATCATCAGTTAACTTTTGAATTATTGCCGGATCGTGTGGAGCTTTATTGTGAATGCTGTGAAGCAGTGGGAGTTATTTACGCGGACAGTTCAGATAATATTCGTCAAATTGAAGGAATAAAATCTGTTTATTTAGAAGAGAATAAGACTTGGCTTATCAATAGTCCGTTACGTGGCCAGCATGTTTCACGTACAATAGAGGAGGAGAAGAAATGGCGTTAGTATCGATGGTCGAGTTATTAGATCAGGCACAAAAAGGACATTATGCCGTAGGTGCTTTCAACTGTAATAATATGGAGATTGTGCAGGCGATCGTGGCCGCAGCTGAGGCTGAAAATGCACCAGTAATCATCCAGGCGAGCCAAGGTGCAATAAAATACGCCGGAATTGAGTACATTACAACCTTAACTAAATTAGCTGCTGAAAAGGCAAACGTTCCAATTGCCTTGCACTTAGACCACGGGACAAGTTTTGCACAGGTAATGCAGTGTGCACGTAATGGTTTTTCTTCTGTCATGATTGATGGGTCTAAGCATCTTATTGAAGATAATATTGCATTAACCAACAAAGTGATTGAAGCTGTTCGGCCTTTGGGTATTTCTGTAGAGGCCGAATTGGGTAAAATAGGTGGGACCGAAGATGATATTACGGTCACCGAGCGAGAGGCGTTGTTTACAGAGCCTGCAGAAGCGGAGTATTTTGTTCAAGCAACGCAAGTGGATGCCTTAGCAATTGCAATCGGAACGGCTCATGGTCAATACAAAGGGATTCCGAAACTTGATTTTGAACGACTGACAAAAATTCGGGAAAGAGTTTCTACTCCGCTAGTCTTACATGGTTCATCAGGGGTACCTGAGGAAGCGCTTCGCGAGGCGATTTCACGAGGTATCTGTAAAGTTAACATTGATACTAATATTCGTGAAGCCTTTGTCTTGGCTGCTCGCCATGTGCTTGAAGGAGATTCTAAGGAAATTGACCCGCGAAAAATGTTAGGTCCTGCTCGTGAAGCCGCAACTGCAATAATCCGAGAAAAAATTCGGATTTTTGGGAGCACCGGTAAGGCATAAAGGAAACATACTTCAGTTGAAGTTATCCAGGCTTGGCCGAGTGTCCCTGTAGCCAAGGACAGCGAGAAGGGACCGCTGGCCAAGGACGGCCAAGTGTCCCTGTAGCCCGAAGACACTGTCTTCGCACGGATTAGCCTTCTTGCAGGATGGCGAGAAGGGACCGCTAATTTTTCCTTTCAAGAGTGTTAGTGGCGGTTAGCGAATCGGATAAACTTTTTAGAAAGAAGGTAGCTGAATGCAGTTTTTTTTAGACTCTGCAAATATCGAAGAAATTAAGCAAGCTTGGAATATGGGAGTCATAGGAGGACTAACGACAAACCCCAGTTTAGTCGCTAAAGAAGGAAAAGACTTTCATGAACTTCTTAATACGGTGGTTGGGATCGTTGACGGCCCTATCAGTGCAGAAGTAATAGCCCTTGATCATGAAGGGATGTTGCAGGAAGCACATGTCTTAGCTGCTATTCATCCAAACATTGTAGTAAAAATTCCGATGACTGAAGATGGTCTTAAAACCGTAAAGGTATTAAGCAGCAAGGGAATTAAAACAAATGTTACACTCGTGTTTACGGCAAACCAAGCGTTACTGGCAGCACGGGCAGGTGCCGCATATGTAAGCCCTTTTCTTGGCAGACTAGATGACATTGGTGAAAATGGATTGGATTTATTAGCAAATATCTGCGAGATTTATCAGGCTCATGGAATTACAACCAAAACTATTGCTGCCAGCATTCGAAATCCCGTTCATGTAACTGAATCAGCCAAAATAGGAGCAGATTTTGCAACAGTCCCTTTTGGAGTCTTGAGACAGCTATTCCGTCACCCATTGACAGATGCTGGGATTGAAAAATTCTTGGCGGATTGGAAAAAGCGATAGAAATAGGTACATTCGGCCATTTATGGCCTTTTCTTAATATAAATTGGCATTGGCCTGTCTGCATACAGATAAGTTGATGCCAACTTTTATGCGTTTGATAGGGTTTTACATATTAATCGTTGTTGAAAAACCTCTAAAAGCATGTCACAATAAGGTGATAGATTTAAAATGTGCTATATAAATTATTATAATTATAGTTTTAAAAGCAGAGGTTAAGCATTTAAGGGGGAATTGAAATTGGAGAGAGAACTTACAATGGAATTTGCTAGAGTGACTGAGGCTGCGGCCTTAGCTTCGGCGCGTTGGGTTGGGCTAGGGAATAAGGATGCAGCGGATAATGCGGCGGTTGAAGCTATGCGGGCCGTTTTTGATACTATTCACATGGACGGTACAGTGGTAATCGGCGAAGGGGAGATGGATGAGGCTCCAATGCTATACATTGGAGAACGAGTGGGAAACGGAGACAAACCCCAATTGGACGTTGCTGTCGATCCTCTTGAAGGAACTAATATTGTTGCCAAAGGAATGGCTGGGGCGATAGCTGTTGTTGCAATAGCTAAGAAGGGGTGCCTGCTGCATGCTCCAGATATGTATATGGATAAAATTGCCGTAGGTCCGGCAGCTGTTGGGCGGATTAACTTAGATGCTACAGTAGCCGAGAACGTCTCAAATGTAGCAAAAGCGTTAGGGAAAAGCATGGAGGATATAACGGTCGTGATTTTAGATCGCCCAAGACATCAAAAGCTGATTCAGGATGTGCGCGCTTGTGGGGCGAGGATTCGTCTTATTACAGACGGAGATGTTTCCCCAGCTGTGGCCTGTGCCTTTGAAGACACTGGTGTGGATATGATGATGGGAATAGGCGGAGCGCCGGAAGGGGTTCTCGCGGCCGCAGCCCTTCGATGTATTGGAGGAGAAATGCAAGGGCGTCTTTGGCCGGAAAATGAGGAAGATGTAGCACGAGCGAAAGCCTTAGGAATTGATGATGTTAGTAAATTGTTGACAATGGATGACTTAGTAAGCGGTGATGATGTTTTTTTTGCTGCAACTGGAATTACTGAAGGTCCCTTGGTGCGAGGGGTTACCTTTACAGCTAAAGGGGCATTAACACATACCGTGGTGGCTCGAGGAAAGACCGGGACGGTTAGATTTATTGAAGCACGTCACAGCTTCGATAAAAAACCTCGCTATGCCATGAAAGGTTGTTAATTTAGGAGTAACGATAAATTTAGGAACACGATCCTTGACCGCTTAATGATCTTTATGCTAGAATAGTAAGAGTTGACTGGAATTGTATTTTAAGGTGCGACAAAAGAGCGCCTCGATCCAAATGGGAAAGAAGGTGAAGACATGAAAGAAAAAATTCACCCAAAATATGAACAAACCACTGTTACATGTGCTTGTGGAGAAGTTATCCCAACAGGGAGCACAAGAATGAACATTAAAGTGGAAATCTGTTCAAAATGCCATCCCTTCTATACCGGGGTACAGCGGTTTGTCGATGCTGGCGGACGGGTTGATCGGTTTAAAAAGAAATATGGGATGTAAACAACGGCCTGCGGTCGTTGCTGGTGGAAAAGCAGAGCGCAAGCTCTGCTTTTTGCGTAATGTTCGAAGTGAGGCTGGATATTTTTATCATTAACCTCAAACATTGAACCTCCCGCATCTCGCCTCGATATAATAGAGGAGGACGTAGGATGAGCAGACCAGTTTAATATAGCCGGCAGGCGGTCATAGAAGGGGTTATGATGCGTGGACCGCAGGAGAGCGCCATTGCAGTTAGGCTGCCGAATGGTGATTCGAGGGTTCGTTGCACTTATAGATTCTTTGATAGCAGGAATACGTGCATTAACCTTTTCCGTCAATCGTTCTCTGGGAGAGGAAGAGGGTGGAGAAGAGGAACTCAAAGACATTCAGCGGGTTTCCTCCAATACCATGGTGCAGAGCATAAAGCAATATTTAACTATGAAGCAGGGCAAGATCTTACTGTAGATAATACGCGTTCATTCCCTAGGTTGCATCCGCGCTGTGGGACGAGTTTTCTCCATATTGTCGTTGCTGTAAGTATTTTTGTATTTGCTTTTGTCGGGTTGTATCCTTTTTGGTGGCGGTTACGTGGCTTATTGTTCCTGGCTTGTTATTACAGAAATTAACGACTCGGGAACCGGACGATGCTCAATTAGAAGTAGCCCTGGCGGCCTTAAAGGGCGTATTAGATTTCAGGTAAAGAACTTACGTAATTTTTGAGGTGTAAAAATGTTAGAAAAACTTTATGAAATTGAACGGAAATATGATGAATTTACAGAGCTCCTCAGTGACCCGGAAATAATTTCCAATCAGAGCGAATGGCAAAAATATGCTAAAGCTCAGGCGGGGATGACGAATCTTGTCACAACGTTTAGGGAATATCAGGAAGTGCTTCATGAACAAGAGGAGATAGAATCGTTGCTTCGAGAAAAGCTTGACTCTGATATGCAGGAGATGGCTGAGCAGGAACGAGAAAAACTCTTAAACCAATCTCAGGAACTTGAGGAGCAAATTCGAATTCTTCTCTTGCCCAAAGATCCTTTGGATGAGAAAAACGTTATTATGGAGATTCGAGCAGGAGCCGGTGGGGATGAAGCTGCCTTATTTGCAGGCGATCTTCATCGGATGTATACCCGCTATGCTGAAGGTCAGGGCTGGAAAGTAGAGGTTCTTAGTGTTAGTTACTCTGATGCAGGGGGATATAAGGAGATTATTTTCCTTATTGAAGGACATGGAGCCTACAGTAAATTAAAGTTTGAAAGTGGTGTGCATCGCGTTCAAAGGATACCGGCCACAGAATCGGCAGGCAGGATTCATACCTCTACTGCTACAGTAGCGGTCCTTCCCGAAGCAGAAGAAGTGGAAGTCTCTATCAATCCGAATGATTTGCGTATTGATGTCTACTGTTCGAGTGGACCAGGCGGACAGTGTGTAAATACTACCCAATCGGCGGTACGTGTTACGCATCTTCCTACTGGAATTATTGCGTCTTGCCAGGATGAAAAATCCCAGCTTAAGAACAAAGAAAAGGCTTTGCGTGTCTTGCGTGCTCGTATTTTAGAGAAAGCTCAAGAAGAAGCGAGTGGAGAACAGGCGTCTGAACGTCGCAGTCAGGTAGGTACAGGGGATCGGAGTGAGCGAATTCGAACGTTTAATTTCCCACAGGGACGAGTGACGGACCATCGGATTAACTTGACCCTCCATCGCCTAGAGACGATCCTGACGGGAGATTTGGAGGAGATTATCCAAGCTCTGAATTCATCAGACCAAGCGGAAAGATTAAAAGCAGAGATTCAATAAAGGAACCTAAGCTTAAATAATATGTAATGTTATTTAACTTTTAGGGAACTTATTTTTCGGGCGTTATATGTGTAAAGTAGAGATTCGAACCACGAACTGCGAATCTCGAACATCGAGAAGGGGCTTTGTGGGTTGAAGATAGTTGATGGAATGCGTTGGGGCGAGACTGAACTCTTGAAAAAAGAGATTGAAAATGCTCGCTTTGACGCAGACTTGTTATTAGCGGAAGTGCTAAAGGTAACGCGAGATCGTCTTTACCTTGATTGGGATCGTAATTTGTCTGAGCAAGAGAATGAACAATTCAGGGCGTTTATCCAGCGTCGTGCTTCGAACGTGCCACTGCAATATATCTTAAAGCGACAGGAATTCATGGGACTCTCTTTTTATGTTGATGAAAGGGTGCTTATCCCCCGCGCAGACAGCGAAATATTAGTCGAGAAGTGGCTGGATATTGTAAGGCAGGAAAATGATATAGGTCAGGATCGACTGATTAAGGTTGCTGATCTTTGTACAGGAAGCGGGGCGCTTGCAATTTCTATTGCCCATTATTATCCTGTCGCAGAGGTGGTTGGAATCGACCTTTCTTTAGATGCCTTAGAGGTAGCCCGACAAAATGCCGAACGATTGGGAGCTATAGTGCAGTGGCGTCAGGGGGATTTTGTGGATTCTATTCGGGGAGAATGTTGGGACTATATCATTACAAATCCTCCCTATGTTTCAACAGAGGACTATCGTCAATGCGCTCCTGAGATTTTCCATGAACCTGCTATGGCCTTTTTAGGGGGATCAGATGGTCTGGATTTTTATCGTCGTTTAGCAGAAGAGATACGTCCCTTATTGAGGCCTCAAGGGAAAGTACTAATGGAGATTGGCTGGGATCAGGCCGAAGCCGTCTGTAGTCTTTTTCACTTGAAGGGTTTCAAAACACAAGTTTTCCCGGACTTAGCGGGGCGGGACAGAGTGATCTTAGCGAGGTGAGCATTGATGCAAACAAAAAGAAGTACTATTGACAGACTCCACCCTGAAGCTGAACTTATTAATGAGGGCGCTGAGTGGCTGAAAGCAGGAGAACTGGTTGCCTTTCCAACGGAAACCGTCTATGGGTTAGGGGCAAATGCCCTGGATGCTTCCGCTTGTGCTAAGATTTTTGAAGCAAAGGGAAGGCCTCAAGATAATCCATTAATTGTTCATGTTTGCAATCGTGTTATGGCAAATAATCTAGTTGAAAGTTGGACGTCTGAGGCAGAACTTTGTGTTCAGCATTTTTGGCCAGGTCCCTTAACCTTAATCCTCCCAAAAACGGCCTTGGTACCGGATATTGTAACTGCTGGACTAGTTAACGTTGCAATACGTATGCCCAGTCATCCAGTTGCCCTTCGCTTGATCGAAGAAGCCGGCTTTCCGATTGCTGCGCCAAGTGCTAATCTTTCAGGTAAACCGAGTCCGACAAGAGGAAGTCACGTCTGGCGTGATATGAAAGGGAAGATTCCCCTAATTCTTGATGCAGGAGCGTGTGAAGTTGGCTTGGAATCGACTGTGCTCGATGTGAGCGGGGGCGTTCCCACCATTCTTCGCCCAGGCGGGATTACCAAGGAACAGTTAGAAGAGGTGTTGGGTGAAGTCCGTGCAGACACTCCTTCGGAAAACCAGGCTCCCAAAGCGCCGGGCATGAAATATAGGCACTACGCTCCACAGGGCGAGTTGCTTCTGGTCAGCGGACTGCGAGATAGAGTTGTACAACGCATGGGACAAGAAATTCTCAGAGGACAGGCAAGGTTAAAAAAGGTCGGTGTACTGTGTACGTTAGAGAGTGCATCCCTTTTACATAACTGGTTTCCCGATCTTTTATTTGTTCTAGGTTCTAAAGATAGACCTCAAGAAGTGGCAAGCAACATATTTGAAGGGTTACGGTTGTGTGATGAAAGAAGAATGGATTTGATTTTGGTCGAAGGGATCGAAGAAGCAGGCCTGGGGAGTGCCGTTATGAACCGCTTAGAAAAAGCGGCTGGCAAACGAACGCAACACATATAGTCACTAATTCGTCTAATCAACCCTTTCCAATGCATATACATAGGGAGAACGGAGGGAAAGGGAATGAATTTAGTATGGGTTGTGGCTGTTGCAACTGCTTTAGGTGCAGATGCATTTTCCCTGGCTTTGGCAATTGGATTAGCAGGTATCCGAAAAAGCATGATGGTAAGATTGTCTTTTATAGTGGCTTTATTTCATGTGTTCATGCCGCTAAGCGGGATGATACTTGGTCAAGCACTAGGATCGATTCTCGGACAATTTGCCAGTCTGTTAGGAGCTTTGGTCCTTATTGGTTTGGGCGGGCGAATGCTTTATAAAGTCTACCGGCCAACCAAGCAGAGTTTTCCATTCGGGGAGGCTAGGGAGACCCTTTTTCACAAGAATAATACCGGTAACAGTACGCTTAAAGGCTATGGTATTTATGTCTTGGCAGCAAGTGTAAGTTTAGATGCCTTGAGTGTAGGATTTTCTCTAGGGACGATTAGAGCAGACATTTTTATGACGGTTATGATTATTGGCATGATTGCGGGATTAATGACAGGAATGGGCTTGGTTCTGGGTCGAATAATGGGAACCCGGTTGGGGGAGAAGGCCGAATTATTCGGGGGACTGGCACTGTTTCTAATTGGAATCAAACTTCTTTTGTAATAATGAGGTGAATTTATTGGGGCCGAAACTTTTGTTTGTTTGTACAGGAAATACGTGTCGCAGTCCGTTGGCGGAGGGGATGGCCCGGGCAATGTTTGGAGACTTAGTCCAAGTAAGTTCAGCGGGAATGGATGCGTGGGATGGAGACAATGTCAGTACTCACGTGGTAAAGATTCTTAAAGAACAAAATGTAGATATTTCTCAGCATGGTGCAAGAAGAGTTAGTTATGAACTTATGGCAGATGCTGATTGGATTATACCTATGACTCAAGCGCAAGAAGAAGGCTTAAAGCGTCGCTTTCCTCAATGTAATCATAAAATCCGGCGTTTAGGGGATTGGGGAGATGGAAAACGAGATATACTAGATCCGTGGATGGGTTCACTAGAAGTTTATCGTCAGACGGCGCAGGAAATCAGAGAATTGCTGAGCAATTTAAAAAGGCAGTTGCTTACAGGTAATGAAAGTACTGAGAAAAAAGCATAAGATAGAAGAAAAATGTCTACACTAGCGGCGTGAAACGTCGCTATATTTTGTGTTTTTGCAGGACTTTTACAACTATCTAGAGAAATAAAGTAATGAACTAAAGAGGGAGGTTTAAGAGTGAGAGTTGCGCTGGGAGCTGATCACGGTGGATACGAACTTAAAGAAGCTATTCGAACGCATTTAGAGACTCAGGGAATAGAAGTTCTCGATTTTGGAACCCATTCTAAGGATTCTGTTGATTATCCAAAGTACGGTTTTGCAGTAGGCAGTGCAATCACAAAAGGAGAAGCAGATTTAGGAATTGCCGTCTGCGGAACCGGGTTGGGAATCTCTATGGCTGCTAACAAAATTCCTGGAATCCGTGCTGCGGTTTGCTCTGAGACTTTTTCCGCTCGAATGGCAAGGGAACATAATGATGCTAACATTTTAGCCCTGGGTGCTCGAGTTATTGGAGCAGGACTTGCCCTTGACATTGTTGATATTTTCTTGAAGACGTCATTTTCAGGTGGCAGGCATGCTCTCCGTGTAAGTTTGATTTCTAATATTGAACGAGGGGAAGACATTTAACTTCGAAACTTCATGGAATCAATGACTAAGGAGAGGAGGGAACCTTTCTTATGGACAGAAACATCGCGGAAAAACTTCAAGATATGGCTAAAGTATGGAATGAGGTATTAGATGCCTTCTTCTCAAAGGCTGAACTCCGGTCCCGACAAATCCTTATCTTAGGGTGCAGTACGAGTGAAGTCGCCGGACATCAAATTGGGCAGGGAAGCAGTTTGGAAATCGCAGAGGTATTGCTTCCTCCTTTGTTAGAACGGGTGCACCAGCATGGGATCTATTTAGCGGTTCAAGGATGTGAACATATCAACCGTGCTTTAGTGGTAGAAGGTGCTTGCCGGGAGCATTACAGACTGGAGGAAGTTACAGTTCTTCCGGCGCTTCATGCGGGAGGAGCTATGACTGTCAAAGCATGGGAAGAGTTTTCTTCTCCAGTTATGGTAGAAAGAATTCAAGGACATGCGGGGATTGATATTGGCGATACATTTATTGGCATGCACCTTAGACCAGTAGCAATACCTATTCGCATACATGTCAAAGAGCTCGGTGAAGCTCACCTCACCTTGGCACGCACCCGACCGCGCCTTATTGGCGGCCCGCGAGCCGCGTATGCTTAATACATGCCAGTCGAGAAATGCCCCTATTACATATTAGCAAAAAACCTCGCGACCCCAGCTAAAGGAAATTGTGAACAGGAGTGAACTAACATGGATTATATTAATCAATGGGTAAAAAGCCAGGATCCCGAAGTTGCTAAAGCCATCGAGCAAGAAGAAAATCGTCAGAAGAATACCATTGAGCTAATAGCCTCTGAAAACTTTGTTAGCCGAGCAGTGATGGCTGCTCAAGGATCTGTACTCACCAACAAGTATGCTGAAGGATATCCAGGTAAGAGATATTATGGCGGGTGTGAGTTTGTTGATGTGGCCGAAAATTTAGCACGTGAACGAGTTAAGGAGATTTTTGGCGCGGAGCATGCGAATGTACAGCCTCATTCTGGGTCTCAAGCCAATATGGCTGTATATTTTGCATTTTTGAAACCTGGAGATACAATACTCGGCATGAATTTATCCCACGGGGGGCACTTGACCCATGGGAGCCCGGTCAATATTTCAGGAGTGTATTTCAATGTAGTTCCTTACGGAGTAGACCCAGAAACGGAAAGAATTGATTATGATCAGGTTCGGCAGTTGGCTATTGAACATCATCCAAAAATGATTGTTGCAGGAGCAAGTGCTTATCCAAGAATTATAGATTTTGTCAAAATGCGTGAAATTGCAGATGAAGCGGGCGCTTTATTAATGGTTGACATGGCCCACTTTGCGGGACTTGTGGCGGCGGGTTTACACCCATCTCCGGTGCCTTATGCAGATTTTGTGACTTCTACTACCCATAAAACGTTGAGAGGACCGCGCGGTGGCTTAATTCTCTGTAAAGCTGAAAATGCTCAAGCCATTGATAAAGCAATTTTCCCAGGTATTCAAGGCGGCCCTTTGATGCATGTTATTGCGGCTAAAGCAGTTGCCTTTGGAGAAGCTCTTCAACCTGAATTCAAAATCTACCAAACGAATATTGTTGAGAATGCTAAGGCTTTGGCTCAGGCACTTACGGATCGCGGATTCCGCCTTGTTTCAGGGGGAACTGACAATCACGTAATGCTTGTAGATGTAAGGACTAAACAGTTAACAGGTAAGGAAGCAGAAAGCATCCTGCATGAAGTTGGTATTACAGTAAATAAAAATACGATTCCCTTTGACACGGCAAGTCCTTTTGTCACCAGTGGAATCAGGCTTGGGACTCCTGCAGTCACAACGCGGGGCATGAACCCAGACGCTATGAAGCGGATAGCGGAAGCGATGGACCTTGCCTTGACCTCGCACAATGAACCTGATAAACTGTCACAAGCACGGGAAATAGTCAGTTCTTTATGCGCTGAATTTCCCTTATACACTAATTTAGATTAGGAGTTAGGAGAGCCAAAACGATGCCAAAGCTTCAAGTACTTGATCATCCTTTAATTCAACACAAGTTGTCTCTAATACGGGATGAGGAAACAGGTTCAAAGGAATTTAGGGAACTAGTCGAAGAAGTCTCGATGTTAATGGCCTATGAGGTAACTCGTGATTTTCCACTTCAGGAAATTGAAGTGAAGACCCCTGTAGCAATAGCAAAAAGCAAGGTGATTGCAGGTCGAAAAGTCGGATTAGTTCCGATTCTGCGTGCAGGTTTAGGAATGGTCGATGGAATGCTCCGCCTAATTCCTGCTGCAAAAGTGGGACATGTCGGACTTTATCGAGACCCTGAAACTCTCATGCCTGTGGAATACTATTGCAAGTTGCCCCCCGACATTGCGGAACGAGATCTTATTGTGATTGATCCAATGTTGGCAACGGGTGGCTCGGCGGCAGCAGCAATAACGTTTTTAAAAGAACGTGGCGCCAAGAACATTAAATTAATGTGCCTGATCGCAGCGCCGGAGGGAATTCAAGCCGTGCAAAACGCACACGCTGATGTGGATATCTTTGTCGCAGCGGTAGATGAGCGGTTGAACGACCATGGTTATATTGTACCGGGTCTCGGGGATGCCGGGGACCGGTTGTTTGGCACGAAATGATGAGTCAAGGTAAGCGTCCTAGTTGGGACAGCTATTTTATACAAATGGCACAAGTAGTAGCCGGACGCTCAACTTGCCTGCGCCGCCAAGTTGGGGCTGTCTTGGTTAAGGATAAACAAATCCTAAGTACCGGATATAACGGGAGTCCTTCTGGACTCCAACATTGTGATGAAGTTGGTTGTTTACGGCAGAGCTTAGGCGTTCCCTCAGGGGAACGCCATGAGATCTGCCGTGCTGTGCATGCAGAACAAAATGCTTTAGTACAAGCAGCAAAGCATGGAGTCGCTATTACTGGAGCAGATCTGTACACCACTCATCAGCCTTGTGTATTATGCACAAAACTGCTGATTAATGCTGGCATTAAGCGAGTAATATACACTCATTCGTATCCTGATCAGCTGGCAGTCGAAATGGCTAGAGAAGCAGGATTGGATTTGGTGAAATTTGGAGAAGATATTTCTTAGCTAATGTATGTTGCTCTTGGAATTTTAATTCAAGGTGAAGGAATTAGCCTTAGGTTAATTTAGTCAGCAGTCGGATTAACGATTGATTATCGAAGGGAGTAATCCGAGTGAATAAACGAAAAAAAGTGATGGTAGTGTTTGGAACACGCCCAGAGGCTATAAAAATGGCACCCGTGATCCGAGCACTCCGACAGAAAGATTCAATTCTCTGTCAAGTTATCGTAACTGCTCAGCACCGAGAGATGTTAGATCAAGTTTTGAAGTTATTTAAAATCGTCCCGGATTTTGATCTAAACCTTATGCGGCAGGGGCAAACGTTAACTGAAATCACAACTCGGGCATTAAATGGACTAAAAGAAGTTTTCCAACGTGAACTTCCTGACTTGGTCTTGGTACATGGGGACACGACGACAACGTTTGTGGCTGCTCTTGCTGCTTTTTATACGCAAATTCCTGTTGGCCACGTCGAGGCTGGATTGCGAACCGGCAACAAGTATTCCCCATTTCCAGAAGAGATGAATCGAAAACTGGCGAGTGTTTTAACCGACTACCATTTTGCCCCTACAGAGACGGCAAAAAGAAATCTCGAACAAGAAGGAATTCCTCCAGAGAAGATTTTTGTCACGGGCAATACGGTCATAGATGCTTTACTTGCTACGGTGAACCCGGGATACAGTTTTGTTGACAAAGAAATTCAAGAGATCCTGAGCCAACGACAAGAATCACGAATGATTCTTGTTACGACGCATCGCAGGGAAAACTTAGGTGAGCCAATGCGCCAAATTTATCAGGCTTTGAGGAATACCCTAGATACCTTTACTGATACATACGTTATCTTTCCAGTTCATAAAAACCCTATTGTTAGAAAAGTTGTCACAGAGGTCCTTGGGTCTCATCCTCGGGTCAATCTTATTGAACCGATGGACTATGAGCCCTTTGCAAACCTAATGGCACGGGCACATTTGATTTTAACCGACTCGGGTGGGATTCAGGAGGAGGCCCCGTCTTTAGGGAAACCAGTGTTGGTAGTCCGAGACACGACGGAACGTCCTGAGGCTGTAGCAGCGGGGACTGTCTCGCTCGTGGGGACAGAATACGAACGTGTATTTTTAGAACTAAAGCATCTATTAGGGGATGAAAATGCTTATCAAAAAATGACATTGGCCAGTAATCCTTATGGAGACGGAACTGCGGCTACACGAATTGTAGAAATAATTGCAGAAAATTAAGAGTGGACATAAAATTCTTCAATGCTGTAAAAAAAAGCACAAAGTCCTCTTGAAGTATGCTAATATATAAAATATAGCAGGAATTGTTAAAATTAGCATATTGAACGCAGGTTGAAATAGCTGATTCTAATTAAGAAGTTTTAGTTTCACTTTTTAAAATTCGATACATAAGGAAAGAATAATATGGCTGAGGAACAAAGATCTTGGCAAAAAGCGCTCGTAGTCGGTTCGAATATATCGACATCCTTGGCTATTCTTGTCGGGGGAGGCTTCTTCCTAGGCAGATACCTCGATGCTCGATGGCAAACAGAACCATTATTCACAATAGGTTTAATGTTAATTGGATTGGTACTCGGAGGAAGCTACTTAGTAATCACTTTAATGAAGTTGGGAGCATCCGATGATAAGAAGTAGCTTTATCGCATTGTTGAGTGGAACAGCCTGTATGTTAATTGGGGTAGCTTTAACGGGTAGGCAGGTCTTCTTCGGTAGTTTGCTGGGATATTGGGCTGGGTTTGGTTATACTCTATGGCTTCATCGTGAAGCGGTACTAAGTTCTGAGCTTGATATTCAATCAGCGATCAAACGGATGCGCAGGAACTTTATGGCTCGGCTAGGCATGGTTACTCTCATTGTCGTCGCTGTTGCTCGGTTCCAGTCAAGTTGGCTGTTTACTTTAGCGTTAGGGATTGTTACAGGGGTGATAATATCCTTTATCATTGTGGCAATACAAAAAAACTATGGAGAAAGGGGTGATAAAAGAAGTGCATGAAACAGTATTGTGGCATTTGGGGAGTATGACATTTCATGGTAAAACACTAGTCATGACTTGGATTTCGATGGCCGCTGTTATGGTGTTTGTCTTACTTGGAGTACGCAATTTAACCAGTGGAAAACCTGGTAAAATGCAAAACGTTTTAGAGTGGATCGTGGACTTTGTCCGTGGCATCATAAATGATAACATGGACTATGAAAAGGGGCGTCCATTGCTAAGCTATTTGGTAACGTTGTTCATGTTTGTTTTCTTTTCCAATATGCTTGGCCTTATCCCGAACTTCACTTTTGGTCTATTACACGACGTTCATTTTGCCCAATTAGGTCATATTTTCGCCACACCAGGCATGATGTCTCCGACCGCAGATATCAACACTACAATGTCCTTAGCTTTGTTGACCATTTTTTTGGTTCTCTATTTGGGTATTAAGGCTAAAGGACTCCATTATTTCCATCATTTTGTGGAGCCTTTCAAAGTGTTCGCGATCATTCACCTTATTGACTTGCTTGCCAAGCCAATGACACTAGCCTTCCGTCTTTTCGGAAACATCTTTGCTGGCGAAATTTTACTAGGGGTTATACTAATGTTGCCTGGTATCTGGGTTCTGCCCGGGATTTTGCCTACGACTATTTGGCTAGCTTTTAGTATTTTCGTGGGTGCAATTCAATCGTATGTGTTTGTAGTGCTGACAACAGCCTATGTATCGCAGGCTGTCTCGGAATCCCATTAAGCACTTCGTTCTGTGCCGGTTTTCAGTGATGCTCGACACCACTGAGGGAATAATATTTTAAAATTATTGGAAACAAGAAAGGAGGAAATCCCATGGACGTGTCTGCTGCTGCTGCACTTGGTGCAGGAATTGCTGCTGGCTTGGCAGCTCTTGGGGCATCAATTGGTAATGGTAATGTTATTAGTAAAACGGTAGAGGGTATTGGTCGTCAACCGGAGGCTAAAGCTACATTACAAGCTACCATGTTTATTGGTGTCGGTTTGATCGAGGCTTTGCCACTCCTTAGCTGGGTACTAGCCCTGCTTCTCATGTTTACAAAGTAAGCTCACATGATGGGCAGAGGTTACGCCCATCTTAATTCAAGGGGGAACGAGAGTTCTCCCTTGAAAAAAATCATCCCGACGTCAATTAGACTCGAGAGGGGGGTAGACCATTGGGTGGGAATCCTATTCAATTTGACTATACTGTACCGGCTACTGTCTTATCTTTCCTGTTGCTTGTTTATTTACTAAGTAAATATGCTTGGAAACCGCTAATGAAAATGATGGAAGAACGGCGGACTAATATTGAATCCATGCTTACACAGGCAGAAAACGAACGGCAACAGGCGGAGACAATAAAACGCGAATACCAAGAGGAAATGCGTAAAGCTCGCCAGGAAGCCCAAGAAGTGATTGCTAAGGCTACTAAGGTAAGCGAAGTTCGTGCGTCTGAAATTTTAGCCGCTGCTCATGAAGAATCAGAGAAGATCAAAAAATCTGCCCTTGTAGATATTGAACGTGAACGAGATCGGGCGATCACTGAGGTCAAGGCACAGGTAGCCGATCTGTCAGTTTTAGTGGCAGAGAAAATCATTCGGCAAAAACTTGACATGACGACTCAAGGTAAATTAATAGATCAATTCATTCAAGAGGTAGGGGAAATGCAATGATAAATGGCTCACTTGCTCGTAGGTATTCCCAAGCCTTGTTTAAAATTGCGACTGAGACGGCTCTTGATCCGATTGATACCGATTTGCGTGAGCTTACAAAACTAGTAGAGGGAAACAAAGAGGTTAATAACGCCTTGTTGCATCCCCATATCTCTTCAAGTGACAAAAAGTCTATTATGGACAAAATTTTAGGAGAAGAGTTTGGGGAGACAACACGTCGGTTCCTCCACCTATTGATTGATCGAAAAAGAGAATATCTCTTGCCGGTTATTCAGCGTGAGTTTACTCGGCTGGCGGATGAAGCCCGTCAAGTCGTAGAGGCCAAGGTGGTTAGTGCCATTAGCTTGGATGACTCTCAACTTGACAACCTCAAGAAGGCCATTGGCCGGATGACTGGGAAAGATGTCCGTATTATCAGCGAAGTACGATCTGAACTCATTGGGGGAGTCCTCATTCAGGTCGGAGATCGCGTGATGGATGGGACCGTCGCCCACGCTTTGAATAGAATGCGTGAGGATTTACGAAAAACCTCAGATAAACCTCAGGAAGTAGGGGTGAAATAACAGGATGAACTTGCGTCCAGAAGAAATTAGTTCTATTATCAAACAGCAAATCGAGCGCTATGATACGGCTGTCGAAATCGTAGATGTTGGGACAGTTATCCAAGTCGGAGACGGAATTGCCCGTGTTTACGGCCTCGAAAAAGCCATGGCCGGTGAACTTTTGGAGTTTCCTGGCAACGTTTATGGTATGGCAATGAACCTTGAAGAAGACAATATCGGTTGCGTTATTCTAGGTCAATTCAAAGGTATTAAAGAGGGCGACCAAGTCAAGAGGACAGGTCGAATTGTGGAAGTTCCAGTAGGCGAGGCTTTGATCGGCCGAGTCGTTAATGCACTTGGACAACCCATCGATGGCAAAGGGGAAATCGCGTCGAATAAGTTTCGACCGATTGAATCCCAGGCTTCAGGCGTAGTGGCTAGGAAGTCGGTTCATGAGCCTTTGCAAACTGGTCTTAAATCCATTGATGCCATGGTTCCAATCGGTCGCGGTCAGCGCGAATTGATTATTGGGGACCGTCAAACCGGTAAAACCGCGGTGGCAATTGATACGATCATCAACCAAAAAGGCCAAGATATGATTTGTATCTATGTTGCTGTTGGGCAAAAAGCATCCACTGTCGCTAGCGTGGTTAAGACGTTAGAAGATCACGATGCTATGAAATTTACCATTGTTGTAGCAGCTACTGCTTCTGAACCTGCGCCGATGGTCTATATTGCACCCTATTCAGGTTGCGCTATCGGCGAAGAGTTCATGTACAATGGGAAGCATGTATTGATTGTTTATGATGACCTTTCTAAACAGGCCGTTGCATACAGGGAACTTTCCTTGTTGCTCAAACGCCCACCAGGTCGTGAAGCATACCCCGGAGACGTTTTCTATCTGCATTCTCGTTTATTGGAGAGAGCTGCAAAGTTGTCTGATGAACTCGGCGGCGGGTCGATGACGGCACTCCCGGTTATCGAAACCCAAGCGGGAGACATGTCAGCCTATATTCCGACGAATGTGATTTCCATCACAGATGGTCAGATCTTTTTAGAAGCTGACCTCTTCAACTCTGGTTTCCGACCTGCTATTAACGTCGGTATCTCCGTCTCTCGTGTAGGGGGTTCCGCTCAAATTAAAGCGATGAAACAAGTTGCTGGACAACTTCGTTTGGATCTCGCCTCCTATCGTGAATTGGCTGCTTTCTCACAGTTTGGATCTGACTTGGATAAAGTCACCCAGATGCGACTCACTCGAGGTCAGCGGACGCTGGAAATTCTCAAGCAAAGTCAGTACGCAGCTATGCCCGTCGAAGAAGAAGTAGTGGTCATCTATGCAGCGGTTAAAGGATTTGTTGACGAGATTGATGTGGAAAAGATCGGGAAGTTTGAAGAGGAATACCTGCGCTTCATGCGCTCCGTGAAGGCTGACCTGTTGGGGAAAATTCGAACTGAGAAGGCGCTCTCCAAAGAAATGATCGCCGAGCTCGAAAAAGCGATTAATGAGTTTAAGCAGGGATTTTTAGCCTAGATTATAAAGGAGTAGGTGAACGAGGTGGCAGGAGCACAAGATATTCGCCGGAGGATTCGCAGCGTCCGCAATATGGAGCAGATTACAAAGGCGATGAAAATGGTTTCCGCGGCCAAACTCAGAAAAGCCCAACTAAAACTTAACGCTGCCCGCCCCTATGCCAGCCAATTGCAGGGAGTCTTGGAACGCTTAGCACAGGCTCCTGTGGATATTGTTCATCCGCTCTTGAAAGAGCGGCCAGTGCAAAAGGTTGTTTATGTGTTGATAACGTCAGATCGTGGTCTTTGCGGAGGGTACAATGCAAACCTTATTCGTAAGACCGCGGGCTTGATTGCCGAAACACCGCAAGAGGTTAAGCTGGTGACGGTAGGCCGCAAAGGTCGAGATTTCTTTCGACGCGGTAAAATAGAGTTTTTGGCTGAGTTTGTAGCACTCGGGGATGAGCCGAGTTATAATCAAGCGAAACAGATTGCTCAGGAAGTGATTCGCCTTTATGAGCAAGGGGAAGCGGATGAGGTATATCTCTTATATACCGAATTCGTAACAGCGATGACCCAAAGACCCACGCAAGTCAAATTACTTCCGATCAAACAACCGGAAGGAAAACAAGGCAAGCAGTATATATTTGAACCCTCACCCGAGGCAATCCTTACCACTCTGTTGCCGAAGTATGTTGAAACACAGATATTTCGGACGATCCTTGAAGGAAAAGCGAGTGAGCAAGGGGCTCGGATGACGGCAATGAGTTCGGCAACGGATAATGCCAAGGATATGATTGGTCGGTTGTCGCTGGCGATGAACAGAGCCAGACAGGCGGCTATTACCACGGAAATATCCGAAATCGTCTCGGGGGCAGCTGCCTTAGAATAATCTGCCATAAATACCCAAAAAGGAGGTTTCGCGCCTGTGAATATCGGCAAGGTTTTGCAAGTTTTGGGAGCGGTAGTTGACGTTGAGTTTTCGCCCGACGAACTGCCGGAAATATATAACGCCCTTGAGATTAAGGTTCCAGACCAGAATATTAACATAACTTTAGAAGTCGCTCAACATCTCGGAAATAACACAGTGCGTACTGTGGCAATGTCCTCAACCGATGGATTACAAAGAGGTACTGATGTAATTGACACTGGTGCAGCGATTACGGTCCCGGTTGGTCCAGCGACTCTCGGTCGAATGGTAAGTGTCTTAGGATTGCCTATCGATAACGGTGGAGAAGTCAAAGCTGACACTCATTATCCGATCCATCGGCCAGCTCCTGCCTTTGAAGATCAAGAACCTTCAACACGCATTTTGGAGACTGGAATTAAGGTCATTGACTTACTTGCTCCGTATTCCAAGGGTGGAAAAATTGGACTCTTCGGCGGTGCAGGAGTTGGTAAGACAGTATTGATCATGGAACTAATCAACAATATTGCTAGACAACACGGTGGTATTTCCGTATTTGCCGGCGTTGGAGAGCGTACTCGTGAAGGAAACGACCTTTGGAACGAAATGAAAGAGTCCGGTGTTATTGACAAGACTGCTATGGTCTTCGGTCAAATGAACGAACCACCGGGAGCTCGTCTTCGCGTTGGCTTGACGGGTCTGACCATGGCGGAATACTTCCGTGATGATCAAGGTCAAGACGTACTGCTGTTTATTGATAACATTTTCCGATTCACACAAGCTGGATCTGAGGTTTCGGCCTTGCTCGGTCGGATGCCCTCTGCGGTTGGATATCAACCAACCTTGGCTACAGAAATGGGTCAATTGCAAGAGCGGATTACGTCTACACGTAAAGGATCGATCACATCTGTACAAGCAATCTATGTGCCTGCTGATGACTTGACAGACCCTGCACCAGCAACTGCGTTCGCGCATTTGGATGCAACAACAGTTCTGTCCCGTGCTATTTCCGAAATAGGAATTTACCCTGCCGTGGATCCGCTAGATTCCACGTCCCGTATTCTTTCGCCATTAGTTCTTGGGGAAGAACATTATGGTGTTGCACGACGTATTCAGCAAATCCTCCAAAAATATAAAGAATTGCAAGATATCATTGCTATTCTTGGTATGGATGAGCTATCTGAAGATGAGAAACTTATCGTAGCTAGAGCACGTAAGATCCAACGTTTCCTGTCACAGCCGTTCCATGTTGCAGAAGCATTTACGGGTACGCCAGGAAAGTATGTGCCGCTAAAAGAAACTATTCGTGGCTTTAACGAAATTGCGGATGGAAAATACGATCATTTGTCTGAGGCCGCCTTCCTTATGGTTGGGCCCATAGAAGAAGTGATCGAAAAAGCCAAGACATTGGGGGAATAAGCCATGGCAGCAACATTCTCTCTACGCATTGTCTCTCCGGAAGGGAACGTACTGAAAGAAAATGTTGAGTTTGTTGTTCTTCCTGGAGGATTAGGTGAGCTAGGAATTCTACCAAATCACGCGCCCTTAATTGCAGGACTGGATGTAGGAGTTATACGGTACACCCTTAACGGGAAAACTAATCAAGCTGCAATCGCAGGTGGTTTTGTCGAAGTCGTTGATAATGCGGCAGTCGTTCTCGCAGACAGTGCTGAGCTTGCTGAGCAGATTGATGTGAAACGAGCAGTAGAAGCAAAAGAACGAGCTTTGAAGCGATTAGGGTCTCGTACCAACGAAATCGATTTACAACGTGCTGAGTATGCGTTGCGAAGGGCTGCGGCTCGACTTAACGCTGCTGGAGACAAAAAATAAGCTCATATAGCTAATTTCATTTTTGAAATGATGAAAGGCCCTTATTACTGGGGCCTTTTTTCTATTTTGCGCGTTGACTTAAAAATAATATGTGTAATATTCAGTGCAGGTATGTTAGCTTTCTCACTATTTGGTAAAACTAAGATTGATACCAGAAAGAGAGAAAAGAGGGTATAATATGTTCATGAGTTACGAGTCCACAAATGCCTGTCATTTCGATCGTATTAGATTAAAAATAGTTATATTAGCTTGGACATTGATGATTTGTTTTGGAGGCCAGACCCTAAGAGTAATGACACATAATAATGATGCCGGACAGACAGCAAAGTCAGAGGCACCCTTACTGCTAAATTCAGGTATAGCACAGGCACAAGACGCAGAAGTCAGCGTTATTTTGTGGTTTGAAGATAGAAATATACCTGTCGCAATCAGAACGAGTAAACCCACACCTGAATGGATATGGACTTATAAGGAATTGCAGATGGAAAATGAAGTATCAGCAACACTGACAGGACAGCAAATACTGAATAAAAGCGAGGAAAATAGTCTTTATGCGTGGTATACTACTATGGTCCCGCAAATTGAAAAGGCTGGAGGCGAAATTTATCTGGATGAGCGTATCAATCAGGCTGTAGATATCTCCGCCTATCTAAGCCAGACGAATGCGGACCCTGCTCAGTGGGTTCTCATAGATAATATGATTTCTACCGCAGCCTATCAAAAAAATATTGGGACGAGTGTTATCGCGGGTCAAGATCAAATCAATATACAACTATTAAGTCGCGGAAAAGGGAACGAAGGGCAATCTGTTCTTGCTATCCCCGCCTTGCTCAAGGAATTCTAGTTTTAAAAACAAGAAAAAAGTCGAAATTATGCAGGAAATTTGATAGGTCAAAGAGAATATAAACAAGTCGAAATAAAACTTATCTGGCGCCAGGCCATAACTAACATAATCCTTGGATAGGGGGGTGTCTTCAGAATTTGAGTAAGCTTACAGTTACAGGCGGTAAACCACTTGAAGGGACGATTACAGTAAGCGGTGCAAAAAATGCTGTTCTTCCAATTATTGCAGCAAGTTTGCTATGTAAAGAACCGATACGACTAGATGACGCTCCAGACTTATTAGATGTAAATGTAATGAATCGGGTAATTTCTGCGTTGGGAGCGACAGTGGAGCGTAACGGCTCAACACTGAGTATCCATGCCCGTGAGATAGATTGTATTGAGGCCCCGTACGACCTAGTCTCTCAGATGAGGGCGTCCATAGTTACAATGGGACCATTATTAGCACGAAAAGGGCACGTGCGAATTTCTCACCCAGGAGGGTGTGCAATTGGATCACGTCCAATTAACTGGCATCTAAAGGGCTTGGAAGCTTTGGGTGCCGAAGTTAGAATGGATCATGGGTTTTTAGATGTTTCAACAAAGGGTTTAAAAGGAGCCCGAATTTACTTAGATTACCCAAGCGTAGGTGCCACAGAAAATATAATGATGGCTGCATCGATGGCCCAAGGCACAACTCTTATAGAAAACGCTGCCCAAGAGCCGGAAATTGTAGATCTTGCAACCTTTTTGAATGAGATGGGTGGCAAAGTTCGTGGCGCAGGTACTAGCATTATCTATATTGAAGGGGTTCCGGAATTTCATGGTACAAATCATACTGTGATTCCTGACCGCATTGAGGCAGGAAGCTATTTGCTTTTAGCTGCAGCAACTGGGGGAGACGTCTTAGTTCAGAATGTGATTGCAGACCATTTAAAGCCATTGATAGCGAAAATGGAAGAAGCCGGAATTCACATGAAGGAAGAAGACGATGGGATTAGAATAAGTGGAGACGGCGTTTATAATGCGGTCGATATTAAAACTCAGGTCCACCCGGGTTTTCCGACGGATTTACAAGCTCCATTTATGGCATTTTTAACTCGGGCAAAGGGAACGGGATTGATTACAGAGACCGTCTTTGAAAATCGTTTTATGCATGTCGATGAGCTGAAGCGTATGGGAGCGGATATCAAGATTGAAGGTCGAAGTGCAATTATTCAGGGAATAAATCGCTTAAATGCTGCGCCTGTGACAGCGACAGATTTGCGGGCTGGAGCGGCCTTGATCTTAGCAGCACTGACATCTGAGGGGACAACAAGTATTAGGGGGATTCATCACATTGATCGAGGTTACGAAATGGTAGAGGAAAAACTATCTCGATTAGGTGCCAATATTATCCGCGAGGAAGAGTCAGTTTCCTAGCATCTTACTCGATAAGTGTTCATTATAGGTCATAGCGCACTCGGTGACACTCATTTTTGTGGCGTTAAAGTACTCGTTATTGGCGTATCTAACGTCAGGGTACAATGTGCTTTCCCTGTATAAAGAACAAGAAGTAGATTATTCTACTCTTGTTCTTTTTTTACTAGTCAGAAAGTATAACTTATCGTATGTAGTTTCCGAAAGGTCCCTTCCCGCCATCCTTGTACGAGTCATGGCTGGCCGTCCCTTCTCGGCATCACGGCAATGAAGAGTTATTCTTTATTCAATGTCTGCCATATTCTGTATTCCTGCTGCATAGATTTAAGCAAAATGCTTGTACTGCAGGAGGGTTCAATGAAAAAAGATTGGATATGGCTCATTGCATTATCACTCTGCATTGTCTTCGTAATTCCCTGGAGTGTCTTGCGCTGGCAGAAGGAGAAGGTTACTCCGGAAGATGTACAAATAAGAGTTCTGATGCCTAATAAAGAAGTTATAAAACTGCCTCTTGAAGAATATTTAGTAGGGGTAGTTTCAGCAGAAATGCCTGCGGAATTTGAACTTGAGGCATTAAAAGCTCAGGCTGTTGCATCGCGGACCTATGCAGCAAAACGCATAGGACAAAGCAGCCTGCCAGATGTGGGATATGATGTGGACACCACGGTGTTATCACAAGCATGGCTGTCGGATACACAAATGAGAAAAAATTGGGGATTGCTTAATTACTGGCGGTATCGGACTAAGATACAAAAAGCTGTGCTTGGAACTCGAGGAATGGTCCTAATGTTCAATGGAGAATATATCGAAGCTTTATACCACAGCAGCAGCGGAAGAAAGCCCACAGAGCGATCAGAAGAGGTATGGAGCTCATCTCGACCTTATTTACAAAATGTGAATTCAGGTGAGGAAAATTCACAACGCTATATTAAGAAAACTGTATTTACCACCCTAGATCTTTATAAGAAGCTGGGACTTAGAGAGTCACCGCGGTCTTTGGCTGCAACAGATTTTCAAGTGTTAAGCAAGACATCGGCCGGAAGAGCTAAGACTGTTCGAGTATTAGGCAGGGTGTATCCAGCAACTCAAATCCGTACTATGTTAGGACTCTCCTCGACGGATATTGAATATGCCATTCAACCGGAACGCCTTACGATTACTGCGTATGGAAACGGGCATGCTGTAGGAATGTCACAATGGGGAGCCAATGATTTGGCCAAAAAGAGTATCAAAGCAGAAGAAATTTTAGCATACTATTATCCTGGAACAAAACTTAATACATTAGGTAACATTTAGAGCATTGAAGGGTGAGCTTTATCTGTCTAAAAGCAGGAACATTCGGCAAAAATAGATCTAGAGGTGAGTCGAATGAAACGTTGGCATATAGCAAAAGACTGGGTTTTGGTATGGGGGTTTGCCTTCATATTAGCTGGTCTGATCCTTTATATTGGGTATCTAAGTTCTGGGGCGGAAATTTCCTTAGAAAAACCACAGAAGTTAACTAACGAGGCTGCTCGTGCTGTATCGGTTTCTCCAGCTATAAAAACAGATAATAATGGAGCGAACGGTGTATCAGTAACCGAATCAGAACAGATGATGACGAACAGTCTTAATCAAGATCCAGAATTACAGGAAGAAATAAAGCTTGTCCTTGGAGAGAAGAATTCCGTCAATGAATCAATCGGTATAAAGGACTTTCCAAGTCCGGTCAATGGGAAGCCTATTCGAAACGTGGGTAATTACTATTCTGAGGCATTCGGAAACTATGTATATCATGCTGGCTTAGATTATGCTCTGTCAGAAGGAACAATGATTAGAGCTACACACGGAGGAACGGTTATTGAAGCAGGACCAGATCCTATCCAGGGTCAAAAAGTGACTTTAGACTGCGGAGAAGGCTGGCTAATCACTTATGGAGGACTGGATAACCTTAGAGTTCAAGAAGGAGAGTTTATAGAAACTCAGGGAGCGCTAGGTCAGGTAGGATTATTTCCTGGATCGGAAGGAGAAAGTGATCAACCACAGCTTCATTACGAATTATGGCACAACGGGCAGGTCCAGAGGCTAGTGCCCTAATATCAAATAATCACAGTTTACTAAGTCAGGACATCCTTTTTTAGGGATGTCTATTTTTATTGGGTATGCAGGATTTCGAACCAGCAGGAACAATGATCGGAGCGAAAAGCGATAAATTAACGTCATTTTGAAGTATGGCATGGAGATAAGGTACAAGATAAGTGAGCAATAATAAACATCTCAGTATTTACCAAGTGAGGACATCCTTTTACGGATGTCTTTTTTTGTTGGGAATGCATATAAATGTACTACACTTGTGGACGAAGGAGGGCTCTGCGTGCAAGAATATATACGCAAACGGGTGCTCGATATTGGAACTTACATATTAGAATCGAGTGCTACCGTTCGACAAACGGCTGATGTCTTTGGTGTTTCTAAGTCAACAGTTCATAAAGATGTTACGGAACGCCTGCCATTAGTAAATGAAAAGTTATCCATGGAAGTAAAGCATATTCTTGAGACAAACAAAGCAGAACGGCATATTCGTGGAGGAGAGGCGACTCGAAAGAAGTACCAAGAGAACTAGATAGGGGAATTTTAGTTGAAGAAGGGTGAACTTTAAGGTAATTTGAAAAAAAGTTGGATATCAAAAGGGATTAGCGATTTTATCGCGAATGAATTCAGTAAGAAGATTATAAGTAGCGAATCTCCCGAGAGGGAGATTATGCTATTTGTTTATAGTATTATTTAGATGGACAAGCTATTGCTTAACGAAAGGGGTATCTCCGATAATGTTGGGAATTGATTTTGGGATTGATTTGGGAATAGATTTAGGGACAGCGAGTGTTTTGGTTTATGCTAAAGGAAAAGGGATTGTCCTGCATGAGCCTTCTGTTATTGCGATCGACAGAAACACAAATAAACGAATTGCAGTAGGAGAAGAAGCCAGGTTAATGATTGGGCGTACACCAGGAAATATTGTTGCTGTACGTCCAATGCGTGATGGAGTGATCGCAGATTATCAGACCACGGAACTCATGCTGAAATATTTCCTAGAGAAAGCAGGAGCCAAGAGATGGCCATTCTTTAAAACTCGAGTTGTCGTTTGCATTCCCTCAGGAGTTACAGAAGTGGAACAAAGGGCCGTTAAGCAAGCAGCCTACCAGGCCGGAGCTAAAGATGTAAAGGTGGTTGAAGAGCCATATGCAGCGGCGTTGGGAGCTGGTTTGGATATTTCCGGACCAGCAGGCAGTATGGTAGTAGATATAGGTGGAGGAACTACGGATATCGCAGTTCTATCGCTTAATGGAATAGTGGCCAAACGAAGCCTTCGAGTCGGCGGGGATAAGTTCGATGAAGCTATTAGTCGGTATATCCGACGGGAGCATAATCTTATGATTGGAGAACGTACTGCCGAAGAAATCAAGATCGCTGTTGGTTCAGCAGTTTCAGAGGGCAGACCGTCTGCGTATATTGATGTACGTGGACGAGATTTGATTACGGGTTTGCCTAAAACCATTAATGTAAATTCTCAAGAGTGTTTCGTTGCACTTGAGGAATCTATCGATGCAATTGTCGCCGGGGTTAAAGAAGTTTTAGAACGCACTCCCCCCGAATTATCCTCTGATATCCTTGATAAAGGAATAATTATGACGGGCGGGGGAGCTATGATGTATGGCTTTGACACCCGTCTGTCCCGTGAAACCGGCTTGCCGGTTAGCTTAGCTGAGGATCCGATTTCTTGTGTGGCCTTAGGTACGGGTAAGGTATTGACAGGAAAGTATTAGTGTTTCAGAGCATGATTTTAATTAAAAACTATTAACAAACAAAATTGTCCGAGGATAGGTGGTCGATCCGAAATCAGAATCTTTTCGGATAGGGGCTCCCTTTCCTTGGGCTTTATCATTAGGAGGAAGTGGATAAGCTTTGGTGAGCGTACAATTCATTTCATTCATCCGAAAGGAATAGATTTTTCATGAGGGTTGATATTCTCGGGATCACCGTAAATACATATTCTATGCAAGAAACTGTAGAAGAGATTCGGAAGGCTGTAGAAAACAGGCTAAAGATACGTGTGGTTACAGCTAATCCGGAAATGATCTATGCATCTGGTAAAGATCAGCAACTTAGGAACCTGATTAATTCTGCAGATATAGTAACGGCAGATGGGATCGGTGTTGTTTGGGCTTCTCAGCGGCTAAGAACTCCGGTTCAGGAACGAGTGACCGGGATAGATTTAATCCAGGCATTATTTCCTGTGGCGGACCAGAATAAATGGCGGATTTTCTTTCTAGGAGGGAAACCAGGCATAGCCCGGGAGGCAGGAATCCAGGTTGCCCAGAAATATCCCGGAATAACTTGGGAGGATTCTCACGGTTACTTCAGCATGGAGGAAGAAACTGAAGTAATAGAAAGGATCAGAGGCTTTCGTCCGGATATTCTTCTTGTCGGACTGGGTGCTCCCCGCCAGGAATATTGGATTGCGGAGCATCGAGATTTGGCAACTGTGAGTATAGGGGTCGGCGGTAGTTTCGACGCGCTTGCGGGTAATGTTGTTCGAGCGCCAAAGCGCGTTCAAGAGTTTCAATTGGAATGGCTCTATCGTTTGTGGAAAGAGCCTTGGCGTTGGAAACGTCAAAGTGTGTTGCCACGTTTTGTAATGAAGGTTCTTTGGCAGAGGTTTTACTAATATGACCCCCTAATAGAGAAAATTAGTTTCGTATAAGAGATTAGGAGGAAGAAAGAAAATGCCAGAATGGGAAGAACTATGTTCTTGGCAGCGTTTGAAAGAGGACTCAGAAGCTCGAGAGGATTTCTTAGCCGAATCTCAAACGTTTATTCGTCATGTAGCTAGCCAAGCTTGTTTTCGCTCTCTGGAATGGGGTCGAGACGACGAGTTATCAGAGGCGTTGATCGCTTTTAATGAGGCGATAGACCTGTTTGTTGAGGATAGAGGAGTACCTTTTTTAGCATATGCACGAGTTTTGATGAAACGCAGGTTAATTGATTATCATCGCAGGCAACGTTTGCGGCAGTCAATTTCGCTTGATCAAGACGACATTGGACGTCGGGTGGATGTCCATCTGGGAATAGACGATTTCCGGGAGCAAGAACAGAACCGTGAGCGAGCGGAAGAGATTCGGCAATTCTCTAAAGCACTGGGAATTTTCCAGCTCACCTTTCAGGACTTGGTAGAAGTATCCCCTAAACATCGTGATTCTAGAGAGACTTTGCTTCGGGCAGCTAGAGAATTAGCCTTTGATTTAGAGCTGTGGCATCAGGTTGAATCTAAAGGAAAAGTTCCGATGCAAGCATTAAGTTTGAGAACACAGATTCATCCAAAGGTATTGGAACGGGGTCGAAAGTATATTCTGGCTGTAGCCTTACTCTTAGCGAACCAAAACGACTATGTTTATTTACGGGAGTATGTCCTTCCACGGAAAAAGGAGGCGAAGGGATGAAAAAAATAAAAGCGGTTGTTCTGGAAAAATCCGGATCTCGCTATACGGTCTTAGCTGAAAATGGTACCTTTCGCCATGTTCATAGACGGCAAAACGCCGAAGTGGGAGAAGAGATTGAAATTCAGTTGGCTTCTCTGGAGGGTTTGGGAGGTTTGCGCGCCTGGGCTGGGGTTGCAGCGCTGTTTCTTATGGTTTTAACCACTCTCTTGGCATGGAACCTGTATCAAGCTCCAACTGCAGTAGCCTTGCTCTCGGTTGATATTAATCCAAGTATACAATTTACTATTGATGAACAAGGGAATTTGTTAAAAATAAAGACTAAAAACGAGGATGCGGAACGTCTGATTAGTAAAATTGAACTAAAAGGAGAACCAATTGCTAAGGTTTTAGAACAAATAGTAACGGAGGCCCATAATCAAAATTTCCTTAACCCTGAGCAACCTTGGATTGTAGTAGGCTATTCTCCTCTAATCATTGGCACTTCAGAGCAAGCAGACAAGAATCTCAGCGAGGATCAAATTGTCTCATGGCTTAAAAAGGATACCGAGGAAAATGGATTCACTCCGCAAGTTACCTTCTTTACCTTAACACCTCAGGATAGGGAACTTGCTCAAAAGGAGAATCTGACATTAGGAGAGTATGCACTTTGGCAGACCGCTGAAAAGGCAGGGGTAGACACTCAGCCTGAAAAATTAAGAGATACTTTAGAACGAGTTGAGTTACTTGAGAACCCAAAAGTTCGGGCTCAGGTGAAAGCGGATAAGAAGGCGCATGAAGATCCATCGGTCGAAGGTGGGATGCCTGATAAGGGCAAAGATCAAGAGTCGGAGAATAAACAACAGAACAAAGAGATTGAGGACCAGAAAAAGGACGAGAAGAGTCAACCTGAAGGTAACGATAGCGACAAAGGGGTAGGGAGCGATAGAGAAAAAGAGATATGGAACAATAAAGACAAAAGGATAGAGAACGAGAAAGATAAAGGACAACAAGGTAAGGGAGATGGGGACCATATAAGTACTAGCGATGATAAAGCTGCGAACAAAAAGGTTAATCTGCCAAGCTTTTTAAGAATAGGGAATCCATCATCCCTTGAGTACGAATTGTTACAAACTAAGGGTGAGAATAAGCCTAAAAATGATAAACTAGACAAGAGCAGTCTCGATAGTCGCGAAAAACGGTAATAGAAGAATCAAAGGTTGAGCTTATTTGATCAACCTTTAAATCAATTTCAAGACACCCACTTCTTAAAGTGGGTGTTCCTTATTCTACTCGTATGTCTCTTGAATTTTTCATTATTTGATATTACTTAACGGCTCGTTCTAATAATCGATTGTATACCTGTTCAGTTTCTCTGATCATACTATCAATGGAAAACATAGGCCAGCGGTTCTGGCCCGCTCGAACCAGAGACTGCGCTAAGGTATGATTTTCTAGAACAGAAGAACACGCGGCGGTTAACGCTGCAACATCTCCAGGAGGGACAAGCAGCCCTTCTTTATCATTGTGAATAACTTCTGAAATTCCTCCGACAGCACTCGCAACAATCGGAATTCCAGCCTGCATTGCTTCGAGGAGAACCAGCCCCATTCCTTCACTGATTGAAGGTAAGACAAAAAGGTCCATTGCCCGAAGAGCTTCATACGCTTTGGGCAGGTAGCCTGTGACTGTATGAGGAATAGCGCTTCTTTGAAGTTCTTCAGTTAGGTTTTGGCGAAGAGGACCATCTCCAATAAGCAAGAGGTGGAGATTTGGGAATCTCAAGTGAAGTTGTGTTGCGGCTTTGATTAAATTCATTTGTCCTTTAGCAGGATGGAGCCGGCCGATCGTTCCAACAACAAGAGCATCCATCGGGATACCCCACTCTTCGCGGAAATAGCGGCGAGTAGTTGAAGGCTCGTCAAAGGAAATTGAGGAATAGCCGTTATAAATAGTTTCAATATTTCGACCGCCTCTTAACGTAACTTCTTGTGCTAAATATTCAGATACAGTGATAATTCCAGAGGTTAGAGGCAGGGTTAGACGATCAAGATTTAGAGCTATTAGGGCAGATAAAGGTGAGAGATAATCGTGAGCAAGGGAGCTATGGACAGTGGTTAAGGTGGGGATGCCTAACCATCTGGCACTTAGACGCCCCAAAAGATTGGCCCGAGAACCATGGGTGTGAATGACGCTGATTGCTTGTTTTCTTGACCAGTTAATAAGAGCGGGCAGGGGAGTAAGATCAAGGGGGAAACGCATAGGGAATGTAGTGGCGGGAATCTTATTTTCTATGGCTAGGTCGGCGAAAGGACCTTTGGTCAGGCAGACAAGATGAGGATCAAAGTGAGTCCGGTCAATTTCCTTGAGCAGGGATAACACATGTTGCTCGGCTCCTCCGATTTCACCGCCACCAATAATATGTAGAATCTTGTATTTTTTTTTCATACCCCTGCCATCTTCCCTTCAGACCTAAACTTGGTTATACTGTTTGCATGCAGTTATATACTTTTATTATACTTAATCATAAGACATATTGGTTCACATCTGCAAGCGATACTCTCAACTCGCAGTTCGATATTCGCAGTTCGTCACAATTCATGACCCTTTGAATGCAATTCGAATGCAAGTCGAGAACTGTCCTCAGCTTGTACCCAGTATGACATATCATTAGACAAAGTGGTTAATATCTGCCATACTCGTGTTGGTAATACGATATTTGCAATTTGAAATGCGTGCCACTAACCACGATTAATAAGGAGGAATTTCAGTGTTAGAAAGCCAAGAGATCCAGAAGATCATTCCACATCGTTACCCCTTCCTTCTAGTAGATCGTATCATAGAACTTGAAGAAGGAAAAAGGGCGGTGGGAATCAAGAACGTTACAATAAATGATTCCTTCTTTCAGGGCCATTTTCCAGGGCACCCCATTATGCCAGGAGTGCTGATTATTGAAGCACTTGCTCAAGTCGGAACGGTAGCTATTCTAAAAAAGCCAGAATATGAAGGTTACTTAGGTTTATTTGCCGGCTTAGATGATGTCAAGTTTAAGAGGCAGGTTATTCCAGGAGATCAGCTTCGCTTAGAGGTGGAGCTAGTGAAGCTGCGCAAGACTTATGGAGTTGCCAGAGGTGTCGCCTATGTCGGAGATGCACTGGCGGCAGAAGGAACCCTTAAATTCTTCCTAGAGAGGAAGAACCCGGCCCAGTGATTGGGGCATCATTACAACAAGACAGCAGAGCTAGGAGCAACACAGTACGCTTCCTAGCTTTTTTTTTAGGATTTAGTGTTTTTATCCACGGTCTCTATTATCCTCAAGAATGGCTTTTGTTTGGATTTCTTCTTTCTGCCTATATCATGTCTTCTTTTATATACAAAAGATCTATTTTTATGACTGAGGAGTATTCCGGTTTGGGCCTAACTGATTCCCTACTTTTGGGATTTCTCATTTTTTCCTTATTAGGGCTTCTTCATCCCATTAAATATACAGATGGATTGCTTGAAGCCTTACGTTGGGGAGTCTTTTGGTTCGTCTATCGGTTGGGGGTTCGAATTTCTTCTGATAAAAAAGCCAAAAGGTATTTGCTGCAATATATTGAATGGATAGCCATTGCAATTGCGGTCATTGGCTGGTTGCCTTGGATCGGTAAAGTGGGGGGCAGATTGAGTTCTGTCTTTGGTTACCCTAATGCTGCAGCAGCATTTTTAGGAGCTGCACTCTTACTTTATCCACAAAGAAAGCTAGTTTTAATCTTTCTGGCTGTTTCTCTAGTGGGGACTGGTTCACGTGCTGGTGTGGGATTATTTCTTATAGTTCTAGGAGTTCAACAGATCTTTTTAAGAGTTAACTTACAAAAGAACAGCTCCAGCCTATCCATACGACAGAGATTTCACCAGCGACCAAAAATACTAAGCAGATATCTTAGAGGACTGGTATGGGCTATGCTGGGAATTGCGGGAACAATTCTCATGCCTCTCTATTATAAATCAGCATGGGAGAACCTAACCGCTTGGGGCTTTTCTTCTTCAAGTTGGCAGGAAAGAATAGTTTATTTTCAAGATGGGATTAGATTAGCTTGGAATTCAGGGGGTTATCCTCAGGCAGGAGGGTGGTTGGCTTTTCCTGCAGTTCAACACTTTCCATATTGGACAGCAGATCCCCATTCGAGTTTTATTCATATCTTGTTGAATCAGGGATTTTTCGGAATTGTGAGTGTGGGGGTTTGGGGAAGTTTGTCGTTAGCTAAGGCTTGGAAGATTTGGGGAAGGAATAAACAACATATCAGTTCATTAACTGAATTGGAAGAAGCAAAAGCACAACTTAAGGTGTCAAGTGCCCTGATCTTTTTAGCACTACATAGTTTAGTGGACGCAGACTTTTCTTTTGGGGCCTTAGGGATTTTGTTTTGGTTGCTTTTTGGCATTCTGCATAAACGGCGTGATTATTTTAGAACGATCTTTTCAAAACAAAATAAATTACTTCCCATGCTGAACAACATGGGAATGTTGGGTTTAAGTTTTATCTTCTGTTTGATTTGTGGGAGCGCCCTCTTGAATCCGCAAATGATAGAGAGAGAGCAAATTTGGAATGCGCAGGCTGTCCAATGCAGGGAGCAGGACCCTGAAAAAAGTGTTGAACTATGGGGTAAGAGTTTGAAGCGGGATCAGACCCAAGTTAAGGTGCGTCAAGAGTTGGCAGAGCATTTGCTTAGACAGGGGAACCTAGATTCTGGATTAGAGACTGTGAAAGAAGTTCTTTTATGGCAACCATTTGAGTTAGAAGCTTATGAATGGGCGCAGTCGGTTGTTTGGGATGCGGCCGAGGTAAATCGACAAGCACAACCGGAAATGACTATGCTCCTTTATCAGTGGGTTGCGGAAGTGCCTGAAGCTATTGAAGGAAGGGTAGATGACCTTAATGATTTGGATCTAAGGCTTTGGCAAGGGCACAAGAACTTTCTGCCATCCCAACATATTAAGCTCATTGCAGATTATGCTCGCCAAAGACAACTCACACAACTTCTGCCACAACATAAGTTGTAAGCAGGGGGAGAAAATATGACTTTTTTAATTGGGCTTATGTTAGTTGCAGCTATTTATTGCTGGACAGCGAATTCACGCTATGAGTGGAGTATTCCTCATAAGTGGCAGGACTTTATTGGTGCATGGCGGGAACGGCTTAGCAATAAATCACATAGCGTCTTCTTAGTTTGCGACGGCGGCTCTGAAAATGGAGAGATGGAGAAGCGACTTTGGCTTCTTCAGAAGGCATTACCTAATCTGCAAAAGAGCGATAAACTCCCGTTATCAATTGAAGTTAAGATTAATTCGGATTTGTTTCTAGAACAAAATGAGAAATACATAGCATGTCTGCAGCGTCGGTTCTCAGAAATGGAGATTAGTGGGTACTCGCTTGAGGATAAGCAGGATGTGAGAAATGATCACACGGTGTGAACAGGGAGAGGGGTTTCGGTGCTCTTTTTTCTTACGTTAAACGATAACCATGAGGTTGGTGTTTTTCCGTTTCAAGAAAGGCTTGAGTGGGATTCGAGAGCAGTCAGCTATCTCAGTGAGCCTCTTCCGTTAGCAATTATTCAAGTGGTTCTAGAGCGCCTAACAAAGAAGAATACCCTTAATTTTAAAAAGAGTCCTCAAGCTATTCAGAGCCGTATCTCCAAGATTATCGAAGATTTTAGTTGGGACATGGATTTAACTTGGAGGAAGATCCCTGAGGCTATTTCCTTGCCTGAAGAGCGCTTAGTCCTTAGTGCAGAAGAAATTGGGAATGAGGCCTGGAAAGCCTTTAATCAACTCGTACGGGGCAGGCAACTTTCAATAGGGGATCTGCGAGAACTTGCTCGAGAGCTCGAACTGAGGGATGAAGTGATCACAAGATTTGCTCATTACAATGTTGAGCAGGGATGTGCGCAATGGGTTCCTTCTGTAAAACAAAATAAAAGGGGTTGGCAATGTCAACGTTGTGGAGAACAGGATTTAGAAGAGTGGCCCAGTTTTTATGGAGTGGCTGCGACGTGCCAAAGTTGTCAAAGCATAGGTGTGAGTAACTCGTTGAATGTGCTTTATCGAGACAAACGTTCTATCTTGGACGGTCCTTCTGTGGTTTTATTTCAACCTCACTGGAACTTGACCGAGGCCCAACGTTTAGCAAGTGATCAAGTATCGGAGTTTATCAAAGGCACATCTGAAAAAGTCGCGCTTCTCTGGGCTGCATGCGGAGCAGGAAAAACTGAAGTGTGTTTTCCATCAGCTGCTTGGGCACTGGCACAAGGGAGATCAGTACTTTTTGCTGCGCCTCGTCAGGATGTTATTCATGATATTGCGCCAAGGCTTCAACGGGACTTTTTAAATTATCCGATTCAAGTTTTGACTGGGACCACCACGGTTAAATTTCAAGTGGGGGGACTCGTGCTGGCAACTACGCACCAGGTCTTAAGATTTTGGCAGTGTTTTGATGTAATTTTCATGGATGAGATGGATGCCTTTCCTTATCATGGGAACAAAGCATTGGAATGGGGGCTGAATCAAGCCTTGCGACCAGGAGGCAAATTACTTTACTTAACGGCAACTCCTTCTCATGAAGGATTAAAGGCTGTTCGAAAAGGGCAAATTTCGCTCATTCGCCTTCCGGCAAGACATCATCGAAATCCTCTGCCTGTTCCAATTTGGATAAGGGTTGGAAATTCGCTAGAAGCTAACAGGAGTATAGGTTTATGGGCTAAAGATATTGAATCATTAAGAGGTCAGGGGTCTGTGCTGGTGTTTGTCCCCAAAATATCTTGGATTGATCCATGGATCAAATCCTTTAAACAACGTTTTTCGGGTTGGTGCGTCGATGGGAGTTATAGTTCGGATCCGGGGCGCAATATGAAGATAAAGAACTTGCAACAGGGCAAATATGATATTTTTATAAGTACGACTATTCTCGAGCGAGGTATTACTTTGCTTGGGATTCAAGTAGTGGTTCTTGGGGCAGACCATCCAATTTTTGATGAGCGTGCTTTAGTGCAAATGGCGGGAAGAGTGGGACGAACCAGGGAAAGGCCTGGGGGAGGGGTTTTATTTTTGGCTAAGCAGATCACACCAGCGATGAAGACTGCAGTGCAATGGATTGAGGAACAAAACAAACGTGCTTTGGAATTAGGACTGATTGACCCCTTGGAGAAAGAAGGTTGAAGGCTTGAAGGAGTTGTGGAGGGAAGCATCTAAGGTCGGTCGCGCGCTTTGGTACGCGGATAAACAATATTGCGCACTGTGTGGTGCTGAAAAAGGTCCAATTTGCATGACTTGCAGGACTAAATATCTTCGTTCCGACCTAAGGCGTTGCGGAAGGTGTGGAAAGTTGGTTCAGTCGGAGAAGTTATATTGCCTTGATTGTGCCGCGGGCAGAGGACCAAAACAACTGGATCAAGTTACTGCCTGGGGTCATTATTCAGGAGAATTGAAGGAATTTATTCAAACTGTCAAATTTAAAGCCCAGCCACGACTAATTAGAGAGATATCTCGACCTTTTTCAGATTGGGCTATTAGCCAGCTTCCAGCCGTAGATGGTATAGTTGCAGTGCCAATGCATAAAACCCGCTTGGCAGAACGAGGCTTTAATCAAGCGGAGGTGATTGCCTCTGCTTTACACTGGGAATTAGGATTGCCGATTCTTCTAGGTGTCGACCGGATCGAGCCAAGATCGTCTCAAGTTTTACTCTCCCGTCAAGAACGACTTCATAACCTAAAAGGCATATTTGTTGTGAGACAACCGAAGTATTATCAAGGTCGAACCGTATGGATTATAGATGACGTAACGACAACAGGAGCCACATTCGAAGCGGTTGCAGGGGTTCTTAGGGAAAGTGGAGTAAGAGCAATTTATGGCTTGTGCTTAGCCGCTGGCCTTGAAAAAAAACTTGTGCCTTTGTCTGATTAGAGTTATAATTATAAATGGATGGGCACAGCCTATTACATTTTTTTACGTAAGGGGAATATCTTTCATGGCCTTTGAAGACAAAGATCTAGTATGTAAAGACTGCGGAGTGACTTTTATTTTTACCGTTGGGGAGCAAGAATTCTATGCTGAGAAAGGTTTCGAAAATGAGCCTCAGCGTTGCCGTGAATGCCGCAACATTCGCAAACAAAACCGTAATTCCCAAGAAGGAAGATCACGTGAAATGTTTACGGTCGTTTGTGGGGACTGCGGAGTAGAAACTCAGGTTCCTTTCCAACCTACATCTGATCGTCCAGTATACTGCCGTGAGTGCTATCAGCACCATCGCCCAGCTCGCGATCAATACTAATTTAGAAATTTCAACATTTTGATATTGACAAGCATTGGTAGGCAATTCGCCGACCAATGCTTTTTATTTTTTCTTTAAAAAGTTGCTGTTTGCATTAATATATTACTTTGCATAAGAATATCAACAAGGTTATCCACAGCGATTTCTCGAAAAAATAGGCTTAAAACGATACTTATCCACACTATCCACACACTCCTGTGTGTAACTTAGGGGGATAAAGTAACTTTAATGGTCAACCCAAGAACTAGAGTCAATCTTTATTGCTAAAAAAGGGGTATTAGAGTGATTAGTATCACCATGAATAGGATATCTGACTTTATAGGGGAACTGTGGAAATAGGTGAATGTTTAAAGACAACTTTCTAAGAGGAGATTGTGTAAAGAAGATCGAATATATAGAAGATTATTCCTGCTTGTATAAAAGAGAAGAAGGGGCATTGAAGAGGAGGAGATAGTATGAGAAGGAGATTGGCAGGGGTTCTTGCCTCCCTTTTTCTAGTGAGCACGTTGCTTACTGGATGTGGCGTAATTAATTCCATTGGCAGAGGTCAGACTGCGGGGGAGAAAACCGTTATTTTTGCACGGGGAGCGGATTCAATTAGTTTAGACCCGGCACTCATCGAAGACGGAGAATCTGCTAAAGTTGTGGCCAACGTCTTTGACACCTTGGTGAGGTATAGAGAGGGTTCCACCGAGGTAGAACCCTCTCTTGCTACAGAATGGTCTACTTCAGATGACGAAAAGGAATGGACATTTAAGCTCCGAAAAGGGGTTAAGTTCCATGATGGTACTCCATTTAATGCTGAAGCCGTAAAATTCAATGTAGAGCGACAACTGCCGCCTAATCAAACAGCAGAAATGCCGTATTCGGAGTTTACGTTGGGTATGGTGGATAAAGTCGTTGCAGTTGATGAAAGCACTGTGAAATTTGTTCTGAAGAATCCTTATGCACCGTTTTTGCTAAACCTTGCTATGTCGCTCAGCGTTCCTATTTGCTCTCCAGAAGCTATTAAAAAGATGGGCAAAGACTTTGGGGAAAACCCAGTTGGTACAGGCCCATTTGCCTTTGAAAGTTGGGAAAAGGACACCAAGATTACCCTTAAAGCCAACCAAGATTATTGGGATGGCAAACCAAAAGTTGATAAACTAATCTTTGAAGTTGTTAAAGAAAACTCCGTACGCGCCAATAAACTATTAGCTGGCGAAGCAGATATTATTGATGGTATTGACCCAGATGATGTCGGACGTCTAAAAGGGGATGCCAAACTTAACGTTAGTACAGTCCCAGGTATGAACATCAACTACATGGGAATGCGCGCAGATCGTAAACCTTTTAACGATCCTAAAGTTCGCCAAGCCATATCCATGGCGATTAACCGTGAAGAAATAGTCAATAGCCTATACAAAGGAAACGCTGTACTGGCCAATGGCCCCTTGCCTTCAGTCCTCTTTGGCTATGTAAAAGAGTTGCAACCCTATCCGTATGATCCGGCGAAGGCTAAGGAATTATTGAAAGAAGCCGGGTATGATGATAGTTTAAGTTTCGAACTTATCAGCTATACGGATGCACGTCCTTACAATGCAATAGGTGGAGACAATCTGGCTATTGCGATTCAAGGATATCTGAAGGAGGCAGGAGTAACTGTTAATATTACTTCTGCGGCTTGGAAAGAGCACAAAGATAACGTGAATAACGGAAAAGGGGAAGCATATCTGTGCGGCTGGATTGGTGATAATGGGGATCCTGATAACTTCTTATATGCTCTGCTTCATTCAAACCAAATTGGCAATGGTCGTTTAAACGATGCAATGTACAACAACCCTAAATATGATGAATTGCTTCTTAAGGCACAGCAAAGTTCAAGTAATGAAGAGCGAATTAAGAATTATACTGAGGCCCAACAAATTCTTGTAAAAGATGCGCCATGGGTGTTTATTAGCAACTCTTTGGATATGGCTGTCTCCAACAAGAGCATTAGTGGATTTAGCATTCATCCAACGGGAGTATACTTCTTGAGGACGCTGGATAAAACAACATAATAAGTTAGTTTATGATGCGAATACATACTTTGGAATGGACTAAGGGAGGTTTTAGATCTGCACCTGAAAAAATAACAGGAGGGTGTCTTAGATATCGATGAAAAAAGTATTGTATAATTATTCGCAACTAAGTATAATCGGAAGCAAGAAGGATAAGCTGATGCATAACACCGAAGCTTTAAGAGGGGTTTGCTAAGACATCCAAAAGAGAGGGGAATAAAAATGTTTAGGTCAAAAATTCGTTTTGTTTTAACTGCAGTACTTAGTTTGAGTCTTTTGACACTTGCCGGATGCGGAAGTACCAACACACCCGCTCCATCTTCGAATCCAGCTCCCGAGGAAAAGGTTTTGAGAGTCGGATCCGATATTGCCTATGCACCATTTGAATTTATGGATGAAAAGCAAGTAGCGACAGGGTTTGATATTGAGCTTATTCAGGCTCTCGGCGCAGATATGGGCTATACAAAAGTAGATATCGAGACAGCAGCTTTTGACGGTTTAATTCCAGCCTTGCAGGCAGGGAAATATGAGGCGGTTATTTCTGCCATGACAATCACTGAGGAACGTGCCAAAAGTGTCCTGTTTAGTGACAAGTATTTTTTAAGCGGACAATATATAGCCATGAAAAAAGGGGCTAATTTTAAATCATTAGCAGACCTAAAAGGAAAGAAAATCGGAGTTCAACTCAATACAACGGGGCAATATGCAGTTGAGGAAAAAGGTATGGAAACAAATAAGTATGACACAACCCCGGATGCTATGAACGCTCTAATAAGCGGTGGAGTGGATGCTGTTGTGGCTGACTCACCAGTTGTACTTTGGTTCCAAGCCCAAAATCCTACAGCCCAAATTGAATCTGTAAATGCAGACTCCGGTGAAGAATATTACGGAATTGCCATGAAGCTTGGAAATACGGAATTAGCAGGAAAGATGAATGCCTCATTGAAAAAACTCATGGAAAATGGAAAATACAATGAGATTTACAAGAAATGGTTCAAAGTGGATGCTCCTACAATCAAATAATCCTTTTAAACATGTTTGACTACTTTGCTAAAGGGAAGGCACTGAAATAAAAAAGTGCTTTCCCTTTAGTTTGCCCTTAACCCTCTTAACCCTTAAAAGGCTGACATACGCTTAGTCTCAATAGACTCAAAATGGTTTAAATTGGTCCTTGAATATAATCCTGCCTCCATGTATAATCACACTTTGTTTAGTTGTTTAAAACCCGTTGGTGCGGAAAGGCATTTCATAAATTTATAAAGGATATACTCTTTATCGACGCGGTTAATAGCCATGTAGTTTTACTTGTAAAAATTTGCGGTAAAATATATAATTTTAAGGCGATGTAATATAAAGTGGAGAAAAGAGAGCAATAAAGTATAAAGAATAAGAATTGGAAGATTAGGAAGATAGGAGGATTATTGTGGGAATGAACTGGCATGTCGTTGTAGATAATATGCCTATTCTCGCCAAAGGGGCGTTGCTTACTTTAGAACTAACGGCTGGAGCGGTGGCGATCGGGGTTGTAATTGGTTTATTCATGGCTTTAGCTCGGCTGTCTAAGCACAAAGTTGTTCGCGCGGGGGCGATTGCCTATATAGATTTTTTTCGAGGGACTCCATTATTAGTACAAATATTCCTAGTATATTTTGGAATACCAATGCTTCTTAAATGGCAGACTATGCCCGATAACTATCAGTATACGGCAGGAATATTGGCGATGGGCCTTAATTCAGGCGCCTATATTGCTGAAATATTTAGAGCCGGCATTCAGTCCATAGACCGTGGTCAATCCGAAGCTGCACGATCGCTAGGGATGACACAAGCTCAAGCGTTGCGTTATGTTATCCTTCCACAAGCTTTTAAACGGACGATTCCTCCTTTGGGTAACGAGTTTATTGCCTTGCTAAAAGACTCCTCGTTGTTATCCATAATTGCAATACAGGAACTTTTTTATACCGGAAAGATTATAGTTGGACGAACCTACCAACCACTTCCAATGTATATGGCCGTTGCCTTGTATTACTTAGTAATGACTCAGTTGATTGCCCAATGGGTTGCCTATATGGAGAGGAGGTTGGGCAAGAATGATCTTCGTTAAGAATTTGCATAAATCTTTTGGTAAGCTTGAAGTTCTTAAAGGAATTGATTGCCATGTTCGTGAAAAAGAAGTGGTGGTTGTCATTGGCCCCAGTGGTTCGGGGAAGAGCACTTTCCTGCGTTGCCTAAATAAACTTGAAGAGCCTACTAGTGGAGAGATTATCGTCGATGGAATTCCTCTTAACTCTGAGGTCAATGTTAATGCGATACGACGAGAGGTGGGTATGGTTTTTCAACGCTTTAACCTCTTTCCACATATGACTGCAATTCAAAACATTGTGCTTGCTCCAGAAGTGGTTCGTAAGACAAATAAAGAGGAAGCAAGAAAGATTGGCCTAGAGCTTTTGGCTAAAGTTGGTCTCTATGATAAAGCGGACGAATACCCTGATCGCCTTTCTGGTGGACAACAGCAACGGGTTGCTATTGCTCGTGCTTTAGCAATGAAGCCAAAGATTATGCTTTTTGATGAGACTACATCTGCTCTTGATCCTGAAATGGTGGGAGAGGTTTTAGCGGTCATGAAGGATTTGGCACGAGAAGGGATGACTATGGTCGTAGTTACTCATGAGATGGGATTTGCTCGTGAGGTTGGTGATCGAGTGATTTTTATGGATGAGGGGATTATCATGGAAGAGGGAGAGCCCAACGAGGTTTTTGCGAATCCTAAGAATCCAAGGACTCAGGCGTTTTTGAGTAAAATCTTATAAGAGAAGCTTATTGTACTGCGCTTCTTGTGCCCTAGATAGGGCCGAGGAGCGCTTTTTGCATGTCATGCTGTGGGGGAAAGCGGTTTCTGCACGCGTCAGCACGTTACGCCGCTGACGTATTGGAGGGTTCGCGAGCGCGTCCGAACCTCAGGGTATGATGCATGTGACGCCGCTCCTTGCCATCCTTGGCACCGCGGCATCAGTCCATCCATGGACAAGCCCTGCGGCGCGCTACGGGACGCGAACCCTCAGCGCACGTCTGGACCGCGGCTTCACAGATACATCCGCTTAGCAGAAACCGCTCCTCTGGGGTGGACTTCTGAGGGGTGTACTGTGGTGCTTTGCAGAAAGGCATTCTGGTAGGGCTTTTAGGGAGTGAATGTGGTCGCTTAGTAGAACGGCGCTTCTCGGGGTGGGTTGCGGTGGAGGCGCCTTTGCATGTCATGCTCTTGGGAAGAGCGGTTTCTGTACGCGTCAGCACGTTACGCCGCTGACGCACTGGAGGGTTCGCTAGCGGCGTCCGAACCTTAGGGATGGAAGGCCTTATGCTATTCCATCCTTAGCGCAACGAATTAGGAACGTCCGGTTCTGTTGCATCTGTGCCGTTCCTTACCACTCCCTGGCACCGCGCTATCAGCCAACGGCATCTCTAGCCATCCGCGTCCTGTTCGAGTCGAGGCAAGGCCTGCAGTGCGCTACGGGGTTGTGAACCGTCGGTGTGCTTTCTGCTTATTAGAAACCGCTCTTTGGGGGTGGTTTTTGGACGAAATAGTGGTCGTTTTGATTTAGCGTGTTTCTTGGATTCGAAATCGTGTTGAGGATTTAGGATCTTTAATTTTAGTGCATTATATTTGGGAGTGTAATTATGACTCGTTTAAGGTTTAAATTTCCTAAATGTTGGGTATCCTCCTTAGTATTAGTCGAGTTGAAGCGTAAGCTTTAGGAATTCGACAATTCAAGGAGGGTTTTTTTACGTGGTAGGCAAAGTCAAATGGTTTAGCAAACAGAAGGGTTACGGATTTATCGAGCAAGAAAATGGGCAAGATATCTTTGTACATTTTCAATCGGTCATGGGGGATGGATTCCGTACCCTGGAAGAGGGACAGAATGTTGAGTTTGATGTCATTCAAGGCCCACGTGGGGAACAGGCATCCAATGTAATGGTCCGTTAATCCTAAGAAAGTATAATTTGTTAAGAGAGAATCGTTGATATAATGTCAGCGATTCTCTCTTTAGGAATTTAGTTGAGAAATATCATTTCTAAAAACATTATATTAAATAGGCAGGATTTTTTGTGTAAATCGGGAATATTACTTATATACCAGCATAGAAGGGGGTTGAATTTATGAACATTAATATTCGTGGTAAACATATCGAACTTACAGACGCCCTTAAAGAGTATGTTATGAAACGAGTGGGTAAGTTAGCTAAATACTCTGACGAGTTTATGGACGTTCAAGTAACCTTGCTTGTCGAGCGTGACCGGCATCGGGTGGAGGTTACTGCTCCACTCAATGGTATGATTTTGCGTGGCGAAGAAGAAACCGAAGATATGTATTCGTCAATTGACATGGTCGTTGAGAAATTAGAACGCCAAATTGATAAATATCGGACGCGTATTAATAAACGGATGCGCTCTAAGGTCCTGAAGGATCATGATCCTAAGCAACAAGTTGCAATGAGCGATGAACCGAGTGAGGAGATTGTTCGAAATAAGAAGTTTTCTGCTAAGCCAATGTCCGTAGAAGAGGCGATTATGCAGATGAATTTAGTAGGCCATACATTCTTTGTGTTTACAAATGCTGAAAGCCAAGAAATGAATGTAGTCTATCTGCGCAATAATGGAGACTATGGGTTATTGCAACCTCAGACGTAATCAGCCAGAGTTCGAGCAAATCGCGTGGTGTAATCGGACTGATCTGCCGCTAATAATTGAGCGAAAGGCCCGCATATGCGGGCCTTTCTGCATATATATTGAAAGAACAGCAGGTTTTATTTTGGTTCGAACGTAAATGACAAAAATATCCCATGAGTTAATCATGAGGCTTGGTTGCAGTCGTATCTCAAGGATGTTAGAATTAAGGAATATACAAAGATTGAGAAAGGTGGACATAATGGGGTTTTTAGATTTATTCGATGATAATGCACGCGAAATACGAAAATATCAAAAACGCGTTGCAGTGATTAATAGCTTTGAACCGACGATCCAGGCTTTGAATGATGACGAATTGCGTGGTAAGACTGCTGAATTTCGAGGACGTTTGGAGCAGGGAGAAAGTCTGGAGAGTGTGCTTCCGGAGGCTTTTGCAGTTGTACGAGAGGCTGGCCGAAGGGTGCTTGACCAACGACACTATGATGTACAGTTAATTGGAGGGATGGTCCTTCATGACGGCCGGATTGCCGAGATGCGTACAGGGGAGGGAAAAACTCTTGTAGCCACTTTGCCGGCCTATTTGAATGCCTTATCAGGAAAAGGGGTTCATGTCATAACGGTCAACGATTACTTAGCTCGTCGCGACAGTGAATGGATGGGACGTATTCATCAATTTCTTGGTCTCTCCGTGGGCTTAGTTGTTCATGGGTTGAACTATGAGCAACGCCGAAACAGTTATGCTTCAGATATTGTTTATGGTACAAACAATGAATTTGGTTTTGACTACCTCAGGGATAATATGGTTACAAGACCTGAGGCCTTGGTTCAACGTGAGTTGCATTATGCTATCGTGGACGAAGTAGACTCGATCCTCGTTGACGAGGCACGCACACCACTGATTATTTCTGGTGAAGCGGACAAGCCTACTGAGTTATATTTCAGGGTGGCTATGATTATTCCGCGCCTAAAAACCGAAGAGGATTATAAGGTCATTGAAAAAGAACGTGTCGTCACCCTTACAGAAAAAGGCGTAAGTCGAGTGGAGAGCATGCTAGGTGTTGACAATCTTTATGAAGATATTCATAGCGAGCTCGCACATCATGTTAACCAAGCCTTGAAAGCGCAAACCCTTTTCAGACGTGACCGCGACTATGTGGTTAAAGACGGGGAAGTAATTATAGTTGACGAGTTTACTGGACGTCTGATGTTTGGGCGTCGCTACAGTGAAGGATTACATCAAGCCATAGAGGCTAAAGAGGGCGTCAAGATTGAAAAAGAATCACAAACGTTAGCCACGATTACCTTTCAAAATTACTTTAGAATGTATGAAAAGCTCTCGGGCATGACCGGAACGGCTATGACGGAAGAACCAGAATTTCGCAAGATTTATAAACTGGACGTTGTAGAAATTCCAACCAACAAGCCTTTGTTGCGTAAAGATGAGCCGGACATTATTTATCGTACAGAGGAAGGTAAGTTCTTAGCGGTTGTGGATAGTGTCATTGAACGACATAGCAAAGGGCAACCGCTTCTGGTAGGAACGGTTTCCGTCGAAAGATCGGAACACTTAAGTACTTTGTTAGAAAGGCGAGGGGTTCCACACCAAGTCCTAAATGCCAAATTCCATGAAAAAGAAGCTGAAATTGTTGCTCAAGCCGGACAACACGGCATGGTTACAATTGCCACAAACATGGCTGGTCGAGGAACAGATATTATTCTCGGTGACGGCGTGGCTGAAATAGGCGGGTTACATATTATTGGGACAGAGCGACATGAGTCCAGACGAATTGATAACCAATTGAGAGGGCGTGCGGGACGTCAAGGTGACCCCGGATCAACTCAATTCTTTATTTCGTTAGAGGACGATCTAATGCGTTTGTTTGGTGCCGATAATATTATGGGCATCATGGATAAATTAGGGATGGATGACTCTATACCTATTACCTCTAAAATGATTTCCCGTTCTATTGAAACCGCCCAACGACGAGTTGAGAACCGCAACTTTGAAATTCGTAAACATGTACTTGATTATGATGATGTCATGAACCTGCAACGTGAGGTTATTTATGCTCAGCGGCGTGCAGTTCTCATGGGAGAAAATCTGCATGATAATATCATGGACATGATAGAAAAGGCAGCCACAAACAGTATTAGCATGTTTAGTGGGGAAAGCACGTTTCCGGAAGAATGGGATTTGTCTAGCTTAGCTGATTATGTAGAAGGATTTTTTCTGCCTGGAATCCATTTATCACCCGAAGAGTTAGCAGAGCTTTCAGCTGAAGAAATTGAAGCAATGCTGATTGAAAAAGCGAAAGCACTTTATAAGAGCCGCGAAGAGTTATTTGGTGCTGACCTAATGCGTGAAGTTGAGCGAGCAGTAATGCTTCAAGTGGTAGACAGCAAGTGGATGGATCATCTTGATGCTATGGATATGTTGCGAGAGGGGATTGGGTTACGTGCCTATGGTCAGAAGAATCCACTCGTAGAATATAAGCGTGAAGGGTACGAAATGTTCCAAGCGATGATCGACTCCATTCAGGATGATATTGTCCGTTATGTTATGCGGGTGACACCGCAGGTCCGGGAAGAAGTTGCAGAGCAGCCTCGTAATGTAACAGAAAACCGCTATGAAGGTGAACCGAGTAAACCAGTTCACACAGGAGACCAAATTGGACGCAATGATCTTTGCCCATGTGGAAGCGGATTGAAATATAAGAAGTGTTGCGGGGCAAAGAAAAAGCAACGTCCAGGAGCGTAGGTCTAATTGCTAGGGATGCCATTAGCGCATTGTTTCTTAGAAAGCAAATGGATTTAGAAAGGGTGAATATGAGTGCTTTCTGATTGGAAAAAGGATCTTGAAACATTATCATTGTCTTTGGCAGATTTGAGGGTTTCCCTTTGACGTCGCTAAGCGTATTGATAAAATTAGTGCTTTAGAGACGGAATTCCATAGACCGGATCTATGGGATGACCCGGTCTATGCTCAGAAAATCATGCAGGAGCTGGCCTTGCATCAAGGCAAAGTTAAAATTTATGAGGAGCTTGAGCGGGAACTTGAGGAGACTTCGACTCTCTGGCAATTAGCTGCGGAGGAAGACGATGTGAGCTTGGAACCCGAGATTGCGCAGGGTATAACAACGCTTAATCAAAGGTTTGAGGCCTTGGAAATAGAGTTATTGCTTTCAGGCCAGTACGATCGAAACAATGCCATTTTAACTCTCCATGCTGGCGCCGGCGGGACAGAAGCACAAGATTGGGTTCAAATGCTTTATCGACTTTATATTCGTTGGGGCGAGCGTCATGGATATAAGGTGGAAACCCTGGACTTTTTACATGGGGAGGAGGCAGGCATCAAAAGTGCAACCCTGTCCTTCAGTGGGGAAAACGCGTATGGATATGCTAAGTCTGAAAAGGGTGTACATCGATTAGTAAGGATTTCGCCATTTGATGCATCAGGGCGTCGACATACTTCATTTGCTTCTGTAGATGTAATACCGGAAGTCGCTGAGGATAACAGCGAAATAAATATTGATACTGAGGATTTAAGGATTGATACATATCGATCCGGCGGAGCAGGCGGACAACACGTTAACAAGACGGATTCTGCTATCAGAATTACGCATTTGCCGTCCGGGATCGTAGTTCAGTGCCAGAGTGAACGTTCTCAAACCCAAAATAAAGCTGCAGCCATGCGGGTTTTACAGGCAAAATTATTGGAACTTAAACGTAAAGAGCAAGAAGCGGAGATTTCCGAAATTCGAGGCGAGCAACAAGAAAATGCTTGGGGCAGTCAAATACGTTCCTATGTCTTCCATCCCTATAGCATGGTTAAAGACCATCGTACGAATGTGGAAACTGGAAATGTTTCAGCAGTAATGGACGGGGAAATCGATGCATTTATTGCGGCGTTTCTTCAGAAGACTAAAACTGTGCAATAACCCACAAAGTGACAGCCTGCAGATTTAGAAGATGTGCTAAAGGAGGGAATCGAGTGACCACAATTGAATTAAAGCGAGTCGCAAATGTTATTCGGCAAGACATTATATCCATGCTTGTTACTGCGAAATCTGGGCATCCTGGCGGAAGCCTATCCGCTGCGGATATCGTGGCAACGTTATTCTTCAACGAAATGCGAATTAATCCCAAGGATCCAAAATGGGCGGATCGAGACCGCTTTGTCCTTTCAAAAGGGCATGCAGCTCCCGTGCTGTATTCTGCTCTGGCGGAAAAAGGCTATTTTTCCAAGGAAGAGTTAAAGGGGCTTCGTCAAACAGGGCATATGTTACAGGGACATCCTGATATGAAAAAGACTCCCGGTGTGGATATGTCTACAGGCTCCTTAGGGCAAGGACTTTCGGCAGCCAATGGAATGGCCCTCGCAGGAAAGTTGGATGGCAAGGATTACCGAGTGTATGCTTTATTGGGCGATGGTGAGATGGCAGAGGGACAAGTTTGGGAAGCAGCGATGGCTTCTGCCCATTACAAACTGGATAATGTAACAGCTATCATAGATTATAACGGGTTGCAGATTGATGGCAAAACAGACAGTGTCATGTGTTCGTCTCCGCTTTTAGAGAAGTGGCAGGCATTTTGCTGGCACGTGATTGAAGTAGACGGGCACGATATTGATGCGTTGCTAGCAGCCTTTGCTGAGGCAAAAACGGTCAAAGGAAAGCCAACTATGATCATTGCCAAGACAGTGAAGGGTAAAGGGGTTTCCTTTATGGAAGACCAAGCAGGTTGGCATGGTAATGCGCCTTCAGTTGAGCAAGGCGAACAGGCCCTCAAAGAACTGCGGGAGGAGGCGGCGAACCTTGGCTGATAAACAAGCGACACGTGAAGCATATGGTAAAGCTCTCCTGATTTTAGGGGCGGAAAATCCAAACGTCGTAGTTTTAGATGCGGATTTATCAAAGTCAACTAAGACTGCTGACTTTGGTAAAAAATATCCAGAACGTTTCTTTAATATGGGGATTGCTGAGTCAAACCTGCTGGGAACGGCTGCTGGCCTAGCTGCAGCTGGTAAGATCCCATTTGCCAGCACCTTTGCAATTTTTGCAGTTGGACGGGCATTTGAACAGATTCGCAATTCTATTGCTTATCCGAAGCTAAATGTAAAAATTGCAGCTACACATTCAGGAATTACGGTTGGGGAAGACGGCGGATCCCATCAGGCCATCGAAGACGTGGCGATCATGCGCGCTGTTCCCAATATGGTTGTTTTAGTCCCTGCTGATGGAGAGGAAACACGCCAAGTGATTTTAGCCTCTGCTAAATATTATGGACCTGTTTACATAAGGATGGGTCGTCTGGATGTTCCCCTGCTTTTTGACGAGGATTATCATTTTGAAATTGGGAAGGCAAATGTCCTTAAAGAAGGAACAGATGTTGCCATCATGGCTAATGGTATTATGGTCTCTATGGCCCTGGAAGCGGCCTCTGATCTAGCCGCCGAGGGGATTAAGGTGAGTGTGGTTAACGTTGCTTCTGTAAAGCCGTTAGATGAAGACACGATTGTACGTGTTGCTAATACCACTAAAGCTGTTGTGACAGCAGAGGAACACAACATTATCGGCGGGTTGGGAAGCGCGATCTCAGAAGTGCTTGCTGAAAGGCAACCTACGCCTATAGTTCGCGTCGGACTAAAAGACACCTTTGGGGAATCAGGGAAACCCGTGGAACTTCTCGAAAAGTACGGTTTGACTAAAGCGGCGTTGATCAAAGCTGTTCATGAGGTTCTTGCAAAAAAGCAAAAGTAATTTAAGGCAAAACCTATTTTCTAAAGTGGATCTAATTATTTAAAATGGGACCAGCAATACTGAAGTGCTGGTCTCTTTTTCTGTTCTACCGATGGATAACCGATAATAACCCTCGAATAGGGTCGATATGTGACGTAAGCCCCAGGAACTCACTTTAGGCAGAGTAGCAGTTCACCTAAGTGAGTTCCTTTTTTTGGTACTCTTGAGTGTTAAGCGGTTACTGACTAAGAACAAAACATAAGAATGTTTTGGAATTAGAAACAGGAAATCCACGGCTGGTGTCGAATAAAATAAGAGTTATAGAGAAAAAAGGGGCGCTGCGTACAAAATCAAGGAGGACTGTATGATTCAGTTAACAAATGTGTCCAAGATTTATCTCAATGGTGCCAGAGCCCTTGTCGATGTCAATCTAAAAATTGGCAAAGGGAGCTTTGTTTTTCTGGTAGGTCCTAGTGGGGCAGGTAAATCGACGTTAATCAAGTTATTATATCGTGAAGAGACTCCGACCCGTGGGCAGGTTCAGATCAACAGCAAAAATTTAGTTAGAATGAAAGACCGGGAAGTGCCTTATCTAAGGCGTAATATCGGGGTGATTTTTCAAGATTTCAAGCTATTGCCTAACAAAACGGTTTTTGAAAACGTTGCATTTGCACTTGAAGTAATCGGAGTTGCCAAGAGTGAGGTTCGAAACCGTACCTTGGCGACATTAGAACTTGTTGGGCTTAAGGCAAAGGAGACCGCATACCCCCATGAACTGTCTGGCGGTGAACAACAGCGGGTCTGCGTAGCCCGGGCAATTATTAATAATCCTGCACTCTTGGTGGCAGATGAACCAACCGGCAATCTCGACCCAGATACTGCATGGGATATTATGGAGTTACTTTATGATATCAATAAACGTGGTACGACCATCGTGATGGCTACTCACGCCAGGGCTATTGTAAATAAGATGCAAAAGCGTGTCATTGCTATAGAAAACGGCCGAGTAGCGCGTGATGAAGAAAAAGGGGGATATGGCTACGATGCTTAATTCCTCTGGTTATATTTTTAGAGAGACGATTAACTCTATGAAACGAAATCCGTGGCTTAGCCTGGCATCCGTCGTAACGGTCATGGTTTCTCTAGTGATCTTGGGTTACTCGATTTTTTTCTTAGCTAATGCCGCTAATATGGCTAAATCCTTTGAATCTGAGTTAGAGATTGGTGCATTTGTGCAAATTGAATACACGCCAGAAGAAGTACAGGACTTGAAAAGCCAGATTGAACAGATGCCGGGAGTAGAGTCAGTGACCTTGGTAACAAAGGAACAGGCTCTGGAAGAATTTGGAAAAACAATAGGGGGATCACAAGGTAATATTGTTTCTGATGTAGGAGGAACCAATCCTTTTCCAGACAAGTTGACAGTCAAAGTTACCGATCCACAGAACGTTAAAGCTTTGGCTAGCTCGTTGGAGAGCAACCCAGGGTTATACAAAGTACGTTATGGACAGGACTTTGTGGATCAGCTTCTTAAATTCACACAATGGTTGAGATGGATTGGCTTTGGTGTAGTCGCCGCCTTCGGCGTCGCAGCTGTTGTGCTAATTTCTATTAATGTTAAAATGAATGTTTTTTCTCGTCGCCGAGAAATTCAGATTATGAAATTAGTTGGCGCCAGTAATAGTTTTATTCGTTGGCCTTTTCTTATTGAAGGGTTAGCCTTAGGCCTCGCTGGAGGGACATTAGCAGCTGTCATTGTTGGACTTGGCTATAATTGGATTACAGTGTATGTTCAATCAACACTGACTTTTTTGCCAGTGGTTCAAAATGAACTTCTCTTTCGTCAGGTTTCTATAGGTCTATTACTCGGGGGTATGGTGATGGGAGCTCTGGGAAGTTTATTTTCTTTGCAGAAATTCCTGCGTGCATAGGGATCGGAAGTGTCTTACTCTGTGGGGCCTGCACACTCAGCGACAGTGTCTGCAGGACACTGTCGTCTACATGTAAAGTTTCGTTGCTCGTCTTGCCCTTTCACCATCATGACACCTTGCCATATAGGCTGGTGTTCTAATATCAAACATCCTTGTTTGAGTAGACAACTCCAGTATACATATGCAGTATATTCGACACTAGGCACGTACTGTGCCGTTGCTTGGGCATATTGAAGTGCAAATGTCACTAAGCATTTCTATGATAAAGTTTTATTTAAGGACGGTGGGGTTGTTTGTTCGGGAAGAAAGTCATACCAACTGTGCTAGTAAGTCTTCTTTTGCTTGGGACGTCGGCATTGCCTACCCGGGCTGATCAACTGGGGGAAAGTATTCAACAGAAAAATGATATTCAAAGTCAAAAAGATCAAGCTCGTGGACAACTAAATAAGCTTACCTATACATCGGAAAAGATGAAGACTCAACTGGCTCAATTAGAAACCCAAGTTGCTGCGGCTCAGACCGCTTTGAATCAAAATAAGGTTGCCTATGTGCAAGCGCAAACCCAAGTTACCGTTGCACAAAAGGAATTGGATCAAAAACAAAAAGAACTTGATGACCGACGTGTAGCACTGGGAAAACGTGCACGTGGAATTTATGAAAGTGGTCAGATTAGCCATTTGGAACTTCTCTTTCAGTCTACAGATCTCAGTGATTTCATTACGCGAATGGAGTATTTTTCTAAGTTAGTGGACAATGATCGTCAACTGCTTGAGGATATTGAATCCCAGAAAGCACAAATTTCCAAGAAAAAGAGCGAATTACAGGCCAAAAGGGATCAAGCAGCAAAGCTTGAAAAAGAATCTGCGTTAGTTACCGCAGACCTTGAGAAGAAAAAATCTCTGCAAAGTAATGCTTTAGAACAGAATCAGAAAGCCCAGCAAGCTGCTTTTGATGAAATTGACCGATTGGAAGCCGAGTCAAAGGCATTGACGGAGAAAATTCGTAAATTACAGGCAACACAGGCAGGAAAAGGATCTCCGTCAGGCAATGGAACAATTTCCACTTGGCCGGTACCTGGCTATTATGAGATAACTAGCCCCTTCGGCTGGAGGACTCATCCTATTACGAAAAAACGAAGTATGCATACCGGAACGGATGTTGGCGCTCCAACGGGGACTAAACTTCATGCTGCAGGAGCAGGGGTAGTTATAATGGCGGGTTGGAACACGGCCTATGGAAATATGACAATTATTGACCATGGCAGTGGGATATCGACGCTCTACGGGCATCAGTCGCGCTTGGATGTCAGCGAAGGGCAATCCGTTGAAGCTAATCAAGTCATTGGGGCTGTCGGCTCAACAGGGTGGAGTACAGGAGCACACTTGCATTTTGAAGTTAGGGTAGGTGGAAACCCTACCGATCCTTTACAGTATTTCCCTAACTAAAATGGATAAGCAGTATTTCTACGCAAGGATAAGCATATAATAGAGCAAGTCTAAAGAAAACTTGGCTGGTGCTAAGCCTTGAAAGGCGTCACTTTTTCGCCATCCTTGGTCAGCGATCGCCTAGTTGCACTAAATGCGCTGGTCTAACCTCGAACCTGGTGTTCGAGGTTAGAGCGACGCCATGGATGGCAAAAAGGGACATTCAGAAAGTTATACTTTCTGACTAGTGCAAGAAAGGGAAGGGGTTTACTGGATTGCAAGAGTGGAACATGAAACGAATAGCCAAAAACGTCGGAGTCATCTTCCTGGTTTTTTCTGTATTGGTAACCACGTTAGTGAGCGGGGTAGTAATTGCCAATGTCAATAACGTAGGACGGCTTGTGCATGTAGTACAACTTATTCGAAATGACTACTTAGAAAATGTATCGACTGTTCAGCTTGTAGAAGGCGCAACTAAAGGTATCGTAGAAATCTTAGGAGACCCGTATTCAACGTACATGAATGCTCAGGAGAACCAAGAACTGTTTCAAATGCTTGAAGGAAAATTTGGCGGGATAGGAATTGTCCTGAGTCTCAAGGATCCTAAAAAGCTCGTAGTACTGCGTCCAATCAAAAATTCCCCGGCAAGCAGGGCTGGAATTCAATCGGGTGATGTTATCAGTAAGATTAATGATGCGGATACTTTAGGTATGGAGCAGGATAAAGCGGTGGGGTTGATGCGGGGAGAGCCCGGAACAAAAGTGGATATAGCTCTATATCGAGAGAGTAGTAACAAGACCTTTACTGTGAGTCTAACGAGGGAAAACATAACTGTTCCAACCGTTGATGGGCAAGCATTGCCTGGGCACCCTGATATTGCCTATGTCAGCATAACTCAGTTTGGCTCAGATACAGGGACAGAACTTAAGGACACCTTTAATACCATGAACATTACTAAATTCAAAGGACTTATTCTGGATTTGAGGTATAACCACGGCGGCGAGCTCAATGCTGCGGTACAAGTTGCCAGCTACTTCATTCCAGAAGGTCCGGTTGTTTATATAGTAGATAAGCAAGAGAACGTTGACACTAAGATGTCAACAGGTACATATCTGGGGATGCCGATGGTGGTCCTTGTGAATGAAGAAAGTGCTTCAGCGGCTGAAATCGTTGCAGGCGCGATTAAGGATAAAGAAACAGCAAGTTTGGTGGGAGTAAAAACCTTCGGAAAAGGGATTGTTCAAACAATCTTCCCTTTGGACGGAGGAACTAGCGTTAAACTAACTACTGCAAAATACTTAACGCCTAATAAGTTGGATATTCATAAGAAGGGAATCGAGCCCGATGTTGTGGTAGAATTAGGGAAAGGACAACAAGCTACCATAACCCCTCAAGACACCAACTTTGATGCTCAACTTCAGAAAGCGTTGCAAACACTGCAAGGGAAACTAAAGTAAAAAAATGAATTAATAAAAAAGACACGCCAGAGCGTGTCTTTTTTATCGGCCGAACCTCAATTTCACCTTCGTACCCCTTCTTGCATAGACTACGCTGACCGAAAAAAACGACGGGGGTAAGAAGCATGAGAAATAAGACTGGTGTGCGACATTACTTTGCCGAGGGACTGACCACCAGGGGTTACATATCTTTATTGCCAAACATGATGCCAAGTTGGAAACGTGCCTATATCTTGTTAGGAGGCCCTGGGACCGGTAAATCAACGTTGATAAAGATTGTTGGTTTAGAATTGTTGGATCGAGGATATGACATTGATTTTCTACGGTCGGTACGTGATCCGGATTCGATGGCAGGGTTTATTATGCCTCGGATGGGGTTAGGTATGTTAGATGCCATGGAGGTTTCTCCACTTCGTTGGCAAGCCCCGGGTGTTGTTGAGAAATTCACTGATTTCAGTCTGTTCTGTGATGAAGTGAAGTTGGAGAAGCAAAGGTCTTCAATAATTGAGATTGAAAAACGGCTTCAAGAACTGCAAATGACTTTGGAAGAAGAGCTGGCTTCTGAACTAGGGTCGTTAATAGGGTCCAGGACGACAAAGCCTCCATTAGATAAAGGGAACATTTCTTGGATTCTCGGGAACTCAGCTCAGCTGAAAGTTAAAAAAGAGAATACAGGTCCTTGGCCACTAGCGGAAAATGCTCTTAAATTACTGCAAAAAAGTGTTGTAAATCCGTTTTTCCTGCACGGCCTAACTGCGGAAGGATGGCTTAATCTGTCCCCGCATTTCTTGACGGATTTTGATCAGATTCGGTTGGAAGGAGACGAAACTCTAGATGCCTTAGATTGGGTGCTTCGTGAGGCTCAACAATTAGGGCAATTAATTGAAATTGTCTTGCACCCTCTCAATCCAGATGAAGTCATCGGGATAGTCTTTCCAGAGAGGCGTTTAGCGATCTGGCAAGGTAATCCGGAAAATTTGCAAGACCAAGGATTAGAACGTCCTTTAAGCAAAACGTTAATAGAAACCTTAGCATCATGGCAAATCAATAGGGCACAGCTTAAGGCTATCTACATGGAGGCGGTTAATTTTGATCAAGTAGACAGTTGTCGTGAAACCATATTGAACCAGATTTTATGTGATTTAAATAGCAAAAGTTAATCTAGAATAATTACATTAGCTGAATAGGGTTGGGTCTATAAGGAATTCCCCAAGATCTGCCATCAAAAGCTCAAGGTCTGACTCTTTAAGCCATAGTTTATCGAGCGCTTCCTGTTGTATCGGATTTAATAAACTGTCCACACCGCCGCCAATACCGAGCAAACTTGCAAGCCCGTTAGCAACATGAATTACGCAGGCGAGTTCGGGGTAGCTTGGCGCTTGTGACGGAGAATGATGATAGGAAATTGCAGATACCAGATCTTCCGGCAAAAACCAAGTCCTGGCCAAGAACCCACCAACAGTTGCATGATTATACCCTATGACTTTTTCCTCAAGTTCGGAATAGGATAGTTTTACCTCTTTTACTTTCTCGACAAGAAAAGGCCCCACTTCCTGTACATAAATAGAGATAACTAGTTTTCCGATATCATGAAGCAAGCCTGCAGTAAAGGCAACATCTCCAAAAGGGAGTTTATGATATTGACAAAGACGTTTCGCTGTCATAGCGGTAAGCATAGAATGCTTCCAAAGGCCCTCTTGCTCAATCTCGTAACCTATAAGATTATTTTTCAATAAAGGGGCAACTGCGGAAGCCATTGCTAGCCCTTGTGTCACCTGAAAACCAAGCATGACGATAGCTTCTTGGAGAGAGGAGATTCGTCTGGCGTACCCATAATACGCAGAATTGGCTTGTCGTAAGATACCAGCTGTGAGTGAAGGGTCTTGGCCGATAACAGTTTCTAGCTCTTTAACGGTTGTTGCGGGGTTTTTGGTTAAGGCAATAACGCGCAAAGCAGATGTGGGCAGGGGCGGAAGAGCTTGTACGCGCTTTAAGACATGTTCCAATTTAATAGTCAACTATAGGCCCTCCTTAATTTTTGCAGATATTCAAAGGAAGTTTTTCACAGGGATTTTTTATGACGACTAGGGGAAACTAATTTAAAGAATTGCTTGAGAACCCCGAAAGGAGTGCGTAACATGTCAAAAAGATTGCGATTCTTGGTTGTCTTAATTGCAGTATGTCTTAGTTTAACCATAACTGGCTGCAGTCTACAAGATCTTTTAGGGAAAAATAAAAATAAAACTTCTGCAAAAAAGGAAAGTGAACCAATTATAGCAGTTTCATTGAATGAGCAAGACCCTAACAAACTGCTTATTTCAAAAGGAATCGAAGATCTGGCCAAGAAAGAAGATGTAAAGGTAAAGTATATAAATAGTGAATCAAAAGAAGAGTCTCCTTTAAAAGATGCTAAGATCCTAATTTATCAAGGAGGAGATGAGAGCATTTTACAAGAATCTCAATCTGAAGAAATTCCAATCTTAGCTTTAACCCAACTTCCGTCAGGAATAAAACCTGAAGGTATAATTATCCCTGATCAGGAAAAAGCCGGAGAGCTTATGGCCCAGACTTTAGTGGGAAAAGTTACTGAGGGTCAATTGGTTATACTGCAAGGAGATCCTAATGAAAGTGGGTCCCAAGAACTTTTAGCAGGAAATAAGGCTATTCTTAGCAAGTATCCTAAGATTACCATACATACCATTTCAAGTCCTAAAGGATCTGAATCAGTAGCCAGGATAGGCTTAGTCGACTTTCTTCAAAAGAACCCTGATAATGTGCAAGGGATTTTAGCCCATAATGAAAGCTTGGCGGTACAGGCGAGCGAAGTTCTCAAACAAACTCAGTTAGACAAAAAAATTAGTTTGATTGGTGGACAAGCTAGTATTCCATCCTTAGAGAGGATGGCTAAGGGTTCTCAAATCGGAGATATTGATACCTCTCCTTATCTACAGGGTGCCAATGCCTATCAATGGGCTCAGAAAATAATTAAGAAAGAACCTCTAGAAGTTAATAATTCAATTACCAGCGAGCAAGGGGAAATACCTGCTAAAGTTATAGCGGTGAAGGCAGTAACTTCATCTAATTTAGCGGTCATTCAAAAAAGTTATACTACAACTATGCAAACTGCGGAAAAAGATAAAAAGCAAAAAGAGCAAGCGGAGTCCAAAGGGAAGGAAGAAAAGGATCAAAAGAAGGACCAAGGAAAAGATCAAGAGAAAGATCAAGCAGCCGATAAGAAAGAAGAAGGGCAGTCCGGTGATAAGCAAAATTCTGTTCCTCCAGGTGTTGAGAAAGTTACAGAACGAGTAAAAACGGAAACAACACGAGATTATCTTAATGCTGAAGGGAAAGTAATAGGCACAGAAAAAACCGTTAATGAACAGGTGAAAACAGTTCCGCCAGAGATGTTAAAGCAACAAGCAGAACAACCAAAAGATGCTGAAAAAGCTGAGGGAGATCAGGCGAAGGATGATTCGAAAAAAGAGGAAAAGTAAAAACGAAGTACAAAATAAGGAGACAGATTTGTTGTTTGGTAAAATAACATCCTGTCTCTTTGTTATCGGACAAAAGCTCCAGAAACTAAAATTCTTGGAAATTCAACCAAATATATATTGTGTTGTAAACAGACATTGCAGGGTAATTATTCTTGTGCTTCGATTTGTATAAGCACCAGGGTAGATGTAAAATACAGAGTAGAGCAACTTATTATATAATCGAAAGGAAGAGTGGCGCATGGAATTTCGTATACATGCCCCATACCAACCTGGCGGAGACCAACCCCAGGCTATCGATGCGCTGGCTGCAGGTCTGAATGAAGGCTTAAACCACCAGACGTTGCTGGGGGTCACGGGATCGGGGAAGACCTTCACTATGGCCAATATCATCATGAAAGTTCAAAGACCAACTCTGATATTGGCGCATAACAAAACCTTGGCCGCCCAACTTTACAGTGAATTTAAAGAGTATTTTCCAGAGAATGCCGTGGAGTACTTTGTGAGTTACTATGATTATTACCAACCAGAGGCTTATGTGCCTTCGAGTGATACATTTATCGAAAAGGACGCATCGATAAATGAAGAGATCGAGAAGCTGCGACACTCGGCAACCGCTGCTTTATTGGAGCGTCGCGATGTGATTGTAGTGGCTAGTGTTTCGTGTATTTATGGTTTAGGTTCACCAGAAGATTACCGTGATCTTGTCCTTTCCCTGCGACAGGGGCAAGTGGTCGATCGTAATGAAATTTTGCGCAAGCTGATAGCAATTCAATACGACCGTAATGATATAGCGTTTACTCGGGGAACTTTCCGTGTGCGTGGAGATATTGTAGAGATTTATCCGGCTTCCTCTAGTGAACAAGTGATTCGGGTTGATATGTTTGGAGATGAAATTGAGCACATCTATGAAATTAATATGTTGACGGGGGAGATTTTAGGGGAGCGGCATCATGTCTCAATTTTTCCGAACTCGCACTATGTAACTGCCCAAGAAAAAGTTATGCAGGCAGCAGAAAATATTGAAATAGAGCTGGAAGAGCGACTGAATCTATTAAATTCCGAAAATAAGTTGCTTGAGGCACAACGTCTTGAGCAACGAACTCGCTATGATCTGGAAATGCTCAGAGAGATGGGATTTTGTAATGGAATAGAAAATTATTCTCGTCACTTAACATTTCGTGAGCCAGGAGAGACTCCTTACACCTTACTAGATTACTTTCCAGATGACTTTCTCCTTTTTGTTGATGAATCTCACGTTTCCCTTCCACAGGTGAGAGGAATGTATGAGGGAGACCGGTCACGTAAGACTACCTTAGTAAACTACGGCTTTCGTCTGCCTTCCGCTCTGGATAACCGACCACTGACCTTTGTCGAGTTTGAACGAACGATCAAGCAAAGTGTCTATGTCAGTGCAACACCTGGACCCTATGAATTAGCACATTGCCCGACGGTTACAGAGCAAATTATTCGCCCCACCGGGTTATTAGATCCAATGGTTATCGTCCGTCCTACCAAAGGTCAGATCGATGATTTGCTAGGAGAAATGAGAAGACGGATTGCGAAAGATGAACGAGTCCTCGTGACAACCTTGACAAAAAGAATGGCAGAGGATTTGACGGATTACTTTATAAATTTAGAAATCAAGGTAAAGTATTTGCATTCAGATATTAAGACCCTCGAACGAGTGGAAATTCTTCGAGAACTTCGCCTGGGCGAGATCGACGTAGTCGTAGGTATTAACCTTTTACGGGAAGGCCTGGACTTGCCGGAAGTTTCCCTCGTAGCAATTCTCGACGCAGACAAAGAAGGGTTTCTTAGATCGGATCGCTCACTCATTCAAACCATAGGTCGTGCAGCCCGTAACGCTGAAGGTAAAGTTATTATGTATGGAGATAAAATTACCCGCTCGATGCAGAACGCCTTGGATGAAACGAACCGACGCCGTGAAATTCAAATGGCCTGGAACGAAAAGTCGGGAATTACTCCTCAAACCATACGCAAGGCAGTTCATGATGCTCCAGAGGCAATGAAAGTCGCGGAACTCAAAAAGGCTTATGGGACAAAGCTTCCTCCTGACGAGCTGGCACAACTTATTAAGAGCCTGGAAGCTGAAATGAGGCTAGCGGCAAGAGACTTAGATTTTGAGCGGGCAGCTGAAATTCGAGATGCTATGATTGATTTAAAAGGGGAAGAAAACAAATATAAAATGACGAGTCAACAAGGCGGGAGCAAAAGAAATACTCGGTATGACCATAAAGCACAGAAAAAGGGGTCTTCTCGAAAAAGTAAAAAATAGGAAGAGCAAAGCGAGAGGACAGTGCGTTGTTTATCGGTGAATTTGAATCGGAACGGTTGTATAATGATATTGGATACTTTATAATAAGTTCGTATATGTTCGATTTGAATCGAAAGTTTGTTTGGGCGAACATCAAATGTCTCTTCCCAACTCATCACTTAGGAGGAAAACCATGACCCAAGAGTACCTACGCGTGCGCGGTGCACGCGCTCATAATTTGAAAAACATCGATATCGATATTCCACGCAATAAACTTGTAGTAATCACAGGGCTGTCAGGCTCGGGAAAATCTTCCCTAGCCTTTGATACAATTTATGCCGAGGGACAAAGGCGGTATGTAGAATCCCTTTCTGCCTATGCACGGCAGTTCTTGGGGCAGATGGACAAGCCTGATGTAGATTCCATCGAAGGGCTTTCTCCTGCAATTTCCATTGACCAGAAGACGACTAACCGTAACCCCCGCTCGACGGTGGGGACTGCAACAGAAGTCTCTGATTACCTCCGCTTGTTGTATGCTCGGATCGGTCATCCGCATTGCCCAAAGTGTGGCCGAGCTATTTCCCAGCAGACGGTCCAACAAATGGTGGATCTGCTGATGAATCTCCCAGAACGGACAAGAGTGCAAATCTTAGCCCCACTCGTAAAAGGAAAAAAAGGGGAACACCACAAGGTCTTAGAAGACGCTCGAAAGGCAGGGTATGTTCGGGTAAGAGTAGACGGGGAGGCTAGGGACCTCAGTGAAGAAATTGAACTGGCAAAAAACAAAAAGCATTCTATTGAAGTCGTGATAGATCGCATTTCATTGAAACCCGAAAGTGCTGAACGTCTGGCAGATTCTCTTGAAACAGCTCTTAAACTGGGAGAGGGAAACGTCATTGCAGACATCATTGAGGGAGAAGAGTTACGTTTCAGTGAAAACTTTGCCTGTCCGGATTGCGGGATTGCGCTCGAGGAAATCTCTCCACGTCTTTTTTCTTTTAACAGTCCCTATGGAGCCTGCCCAGCGTGCACCGGACTAGGAGCAAACCTTGTCGTTGATATTGACCTGCTCATTCCCAATCGTTCCCTGTCCCTGGCAACAGGAGCAATAGCGCCTTGGGCTAAATCAACCTCAAGTTATTACCCAAAAATGATGGAGGCCGTAGCCCAAAACCTCAAATTTGGGATAGATACCCCTTTAAAAGACTTGAGTGAAGACCAATGGAAGGGGTTGCTCTATGGGACGGATACTCCCATAACCTTTCAGTATCAAAATATTTTTGATCAATTGAAAACCTACAACACCACGTTTGAAGGGCTGGTTCCCTTATTTGGGCGTCGTTATCGCGAGTCGACCTCGGATATGGTACGTGCTGAAATTGAAGGGTATATGAGCGAAAACCCTTGCCCAGAGTGCCAAGGGAAGCGACTGAAACCAGAAGCGTTAGCGGTGAAGGTAGGTGGGATCTCAATTGACGATTTGTCTCGTCTTTCAATTACCGAAGCGATTAGCTTTGTAAATACTCTCGATCTCACCCCCAAAGAGGAGACCATTGCCCACCAGATTTTGAAAGAAATCAAGGAAAGACTGGGTTTCTTAATGAATGTAGGACTGGATTACCTGACCATGTCCCGTGCTGCAGGTTCGCTCTCCGGTGGAGAAGCACAACGGATTCGCTTGGCGACTCAGATTGGGTCAAGTTTAATGGGTGTGCTTTATGTTTTAGATGAACCGAGCATTGGCCTCCACCAAAGAGATAATGCCAGATTGTTGGAGACCCTTAAACGGTTACGTGATCTCGGAAATACCTTGATTGTGGTCGAGCATGATGAAGATACGATGGTTGTCGCAGATCATATAATTGATATCGGTCCCGGAGCTGGGGCCCATGGCGGGCGAGTAGTGGCTGAAGGCCCTATTGAGGAAATTAAGGCCAATAAAGAATCGATGACCGGGCAGTATTTGAGTGGTGCCAAGAAAATCAGCGTGCCGGTGGAGCGACGTCAACCGAACGGAAAGTGGCTAGAGGTGTTAGGTGCTCGAGAGAACAACCTGAAGAATGTCCATGCGCGTATTCCCTTGGGCTTGTTTACATGTGTGACTGGAGTCTCGGGCTCGGGAAAAAGCACTTTGGTCAATGAGATTATCTATAAGGGATTAGCATCCAGACTCAGTCGAGCTCGGGTTCGCCCAGGAGCGCACGATCAATTAAAAGGTTTGGAGCATCTGGAAAAGGTCGTTGATATTGACCAGTCTCCAATCGGTCGGACGCCCCGTTCAAACCCTGCTACCTATACCGGTGTTTTCGATTTTATTCGTGAGCTTTTCTCTATAACTCCAGAAGCAAAGATGCGAGGGTACAAACAAGGTCGGTTTAGCTTTAACGTTAAGGGGGGCCGTTGCGAGGCTTGCCGTGGAGATGGAATCATTAAGATTGAGATGCATTTCCTGCCTGATGTCTATGTTCCCTGTGAAGTCTGCGAGGGAAAACGCTATAACCGGGAGACCTTGGAAGTACGGTATAAAGGTAAAACCATTGCGCAAATTCTCGATATGACAGTTGATGAAGCGGTGGAGTTTTTCCAAGTAGTCCAGAAGATTGCTCGAAAACTCCAGACACTCCAAGACGTGGGGCTCGGCTATATTCGCCTGGGGCAACCTGCAACCACCTTATCTGGAGGAGAAGCCCAACGCATTAAGCTTGCTACTGAATTAAGCCGACGCAGTACGGGGAGAACAATCTATATTCTTGATGAACCGACAACAGGCCTACACACGGCAGATATTGATAAACTCCTCCATGTTCTTCACCGCTTAGTGGACGGGGGAGATACCGTACTTGTCATTGAGCATAATCTGGATGTTATCAAAACTGCAGACTGGCTGATTGACCTGGGTCCGGAGGGAGGGAATCGGGGCGGAGAAGTGCTGATCGCTGGGAAGCCCGAGGAAGTTTCGTCTTTCCCGGCATCCTATACCGGGCAGTATTTAAAACGCTATTTAACCTAAAGTCTCAATAGGGTAAAACTATTTGCTAATTCATAAAGAGGCATCAATAGATTGGAGCTAACCAGAAGCACGACCTCGATAAGTTTGGCCGAAAGTCTAAACAACGATTTTAACATCGAGCCTCGTACTTGTGACTCGGATAGAGGAGTGAGAAAAAATTGACGATTCGTTTAGTAGCCATGGATCTCGATGATACATTGCTTAGAGATGATTGCACAATTTCACCTCGAGTGGTAAAAGCAATACAAAAGGCCCAGATGCAGGGAGTAAAAATGACGATTGCCACAGGACGTATGCCTATCTCGACACGTCCTTATGCAAAGCAGCTGGGGCTGGATGTTCCTGTGATTACGTATCATGGGGCGATGATCCAACAGGCTATCAGTGGAGATATACTATTCCGGCGCCCAATTCCCAGCGCTTTAGCCTCTGAGATTGTTCAAGATGTAGGGGGAAGGGGGAATTATGCGCAGATCTATCTCAAGGATCGCGTTATCGCCCAGACACTTAATGAATGGTCCGAGGAATATGCGCGGATCGCGAGTGTTCACATCGAAGAAGCCGACCTTCCAGGCATTCTTGCCCAAGAACCGGAAGGGGTTGAGAAAATCCTCGTTATCGGGGAAGAGTCTGACCTAGATCAATTGGTCCCTCTGTTAAATCAACGCTATGGAAAAAAAGTGCATATTACAAAATCAAAACCCCATTTTTTGGAGATAATAGAGGGCACTGTAAATAAAGGAGTAGCTCTGGCTGCTTTGGCAGAGCGCTTGGGAATATCCCGACAAGACGTAATGGCAATAGGGGATAGTTTTAACGATTTAGAGATGATTCAATATGCCGGGGTTGGAGTAGCCATGGGAAATGCCCGCAAAGAAATAAAGCAACAGGCAGATATCGTGACACTCACAAATGAGGAAGACGGAGTGGCAGAGGCTATCGAACAATATGTTTTGCTAGGATAACATTTGCAATGGAAATAATTATCGGATGTAAGATTTAGCGTGAACCCTAGTTTTGAACCGCAAATGAGAAAAAGCATTTGAGTGGAGGCTAAAAAATGAGTGAAAATAAAAAAATGAACATCCAAACAGTTCGCCAAACTGCACGAGAAAAACTTAAGGGTTTTTGTAGAGTCTGTCCAGAGTGTAATGGTAAGGCTTGTGCAGGAGAAGTTCCAGGTATGGGGGGGATGGGCACAGGGACATCGTTTAAAAACAATGTCGAAGCGTTAGCAGCCTATCGTATTAATTTGAGGACATTGCACGGCGTTAAAAAGCCCAATACACAGATCAAACTTTTTGGTCAAGAATTAAAAACCCCAATCTTTGGCGCTCCGATTACCGGTAATAACTTCAATATGGGCGGGGCTTTGAATGAAGAAGAATGGGCTGAGGCTATGATTCAAGGTTGCCTATCTTCAGGGGCCATGGGATCTACAGGTGATGCGCCTGACCCCGCAATGTATAAGGCAGGTCTTGGTGTGGTTGCGAAAGCCCAGGGTTTAGGTATTCCGTTTATGAAACCGCGGGAATTGCCGGAAGTATTTGATTATCTGCGTCTGGCAGAAGAAGCAGGAGTTCTTGCAGTGGGTATGGATGTAGATGCAGCAGGCTTAGTTACCATCCCTGTCAGCCCAAAAACCAAGGAAGATCTGAAAACGATCATTGATAATACGTCATTACCCTTCATTATTAAAGGAATCATGACAGTTGAGGAAGCCGAAATAGCTGTTGAAGTTGGTGCTGCCGCAATTGTCGTTTCAAACCACGGTGGAAGAGTACTTGATTACACTCCAGGAACGGCGGAGGTCTTGCCGGAAATCGCTGCGGCTGTAGATGGACGCATCCCGGTGATTGTTGACGGTGGAGTCCGTACGGGAGTTGATGTTCTGAAGATGTTAGCTTTAGGGGCAGATGCTGTTATGATCGGGAGACCCCTTATTATCGCTGGTTACGGTGGAGGCGCAGAAGGAGTTGCCTTAGCGATAAGGAGAATGACGAATGAACTAAAACAGGCTATGGTTCTGACTGGCTGCCAAACACTTGAAAATATTGATATGGATGTGTTTTTTTAAAAGGAAAACTTTTACGAGTTAGTTATCAAAGAAATTACTATTTCGAGTTTAAATCGAGAAAAATTAAGTTTAAAAAACTTAATTTAGGTGGAGATTAAAAAACTCCACCTAATTAAGTTAGCGCCAAAAATACCTAAATCGAACCTCGTGAAAGTGGGACAGACATAATGTGGACAAAACATTGCCGAATGTGGAATGCAGCGTTAGCAGTTTTGATACTTCTAACGAGTGTATATCTAGGCGGATGTCAATCAGATAAGTTGCCCAAAGCATCCGTTACCTCCTCAGGAGCGATCGAATCCGCCCAGCCAGACATAGTTAGTGAAGAGGACGATAATTCTATCCCCAAAACGCAAGATACACAAGATAAGCCAAAGACAGAATCCGGTCCTGAACCAATTGCTAAGCCGGTTCCCAATCAAAAAGTTGAAGCAAAACCCGTCATCCCTTTGCCGGAAAAATCCCCTCCCGATACTCCAATCCATCCATTTTATAGTTTAGACGGAACTCCGCCGAGTGCACCAGGACTTGCCATGCGGAAGAGAGAGTTTGCTATAGAGCCTGAAAAAATTGCTTACCTTACATTTGATGATGGTCCTTATCCGGAAACGACCCCTCACCTTCTTAAAATTCTTCAACAAGAAGGTGTTAAAGCAACATTTTTCGTTTTGGGGCGACAGGCTGAGCGTTATCCGGAACTTCTGAAAGACGAATATGTACAGGGACACGGGATTGGAAACCACAGCTATTCACACGATTACAGTTCGGTTTATCATAGTCCGGAGACTTTTTTAGCAGAGATTAAACAAGCTGAAGAAGTCATTTTTAAGGTTATTGGAATCCGCCCCCGAATGGTAAGGGCGCCTGGAGGTACTCAGGGGCATTTCAATGTAAACTATTACAATACATTAGATGCTGAAGACTACTTGGTTTATGATTGGAATGTCAGCAGTGGGGATGCGGCGGCACCGCTTGTTTTAACCGAGCAACTTGTCAAAAACATTGAGGCCCAAGTGCCTGGCAAAACAAGAGTCATCATTTTAATGCATGATTCGAAAAGTAAAACTACAACCATTGAGGCGCTTCCGATGATTGTTCATTTCTTAAAAGAACAAGGATACTCCTTCGGTAAGATTACGCCGAAAGTTGCTCCAATTCTCTTTCCAGGTGGATTTAACAGCTAAAATTAGCAGTTGCGACTTGCCAATAAAGAGAACGAAAAAGGTGCCTGTATCAATTTATTGATAGGCACCTTTTTTGTTTTCATTTCACCATCCTTGTTTAAGTTGTGACGGTGTTCTAACCTTGAAGTTAGTTTGCTAATGATTTAATCGTATAATTAGGGTTTGCTAATTTATCGAAGAGTCTAGATTTTGCACGGATTTACGGGTAGTTCTGCGTAATATATGTGCATGAAAAAACAGCCTTTGGCGTCAAACCGTGCACATGGGGTTAAAAACGATGTATCGTAAACCAAATAGTTATCGCCAGACCCGGCCGGGCTTGTCTCCAAAATCGCAAGATTCTGGTTGCTTAAGAGAAAAAAAGGGGTTTGGTTAGCAAGCCCTAATTAACATCCTGGATTGAATTAAGATCGGAAATGGGAAATGTACAAAGCGTGTGTATCTTAATTCTAAATAATTGGACAATCAGCCTCGTGTTCTAGAATAATTAATCTTTCTGAAGACCTTATTGTTGTCTCGCTATGCCTTATCAATCTGGCATAACAATTGCATTGGGAGCATTAAACCGCTATACTTAAGGCGAAGGGGGTTGCGATTTTGCGTATTCTTTTGGTTGCCCTCAATGCGAAATATATTCATACGAATTTAGCCCTTCGCTATTTGCGAGAGGGAGTTCGTACGTTATACCCGGATGTTTTGCTTAAAGAATTTAGCATTAACGATCACCTGGATCGGATTGCAGGGGAGATTTATGAAGCCAAGGCCGATGTCGTTGGTTTTTCATGTTATATTTGGAACCTAAAAGAGACCGTGGAGGTGATTAGACAGCTTCACCCGGTCTGTCCGAATATTCGATTTGTTTTAGGGGGCCCGGAAGTATCCTTCGAGTCTGAGGAGTTTCTTCTGGAGCATCCTGAAGTAGATGCTCTTGTTATTGGCGAAGGGGAAAAAACCTTTTTAGAGCTGTTAAAGACGTGGCAGGATGGTCATGATCCCTCTCATGTCCAAGGCATTGCTTGGACAAAGGACGGGAAAATTATGGTTAATCCCGCTCCAGTCAGCCCTCTTAGCATGAACGATCTGCCGTTTCCTTATACTGAAGACGAAGACTTCACAGGACGGTTGGTCTATGTTGAGACGACTAGGGGATGCCCTTTTAACTGTCAGTATTGCTTATCCTCTACTTTTCAAGGAGTCCGTTTTTTGGAGCCTGAGAGGTTTCGAATGATGTTCCGTCAGTTGTTGAAAAATGGTGCCCGAACCATAAAGTTTGTGGACCGAACCTTCAATGCCAATAAACGGCATGCTCTTGGAATTTTAGACATTGTACGAGAGGAAAGTGAGCTGCACTCTGATGCCAAGTCGATTCGAGTTCACTGCGAAATGGCAGGAGATTTATTAGATGCGGAATGGATGGACTACTTCAGAAATTATCCACGGGGATTAGTTCAATTAGAAATAGGAGTACAATCTACACACCAGCCAACTCTGAAGATAGTTTCACGTCCACAAAGGTTTAAAGAGTGGAAGAAATATATATCTGAAATGCGGTGCTTTGGAATACCGCTTCACTTAGACCTGATCGCTGGATTACCTGAGGAAAACTGGCTAAACTTTCGGACATCATTTAATGAGGTATATGAGACAGATCCGGATATGCTTCAGCTAGGCTTTCTCAAAGTCCTTAAAGGATCTGGTTTGCGTCTGCAAAGCAGTCGCTATGGACTCTTGTTTGTACCTGACCCACCCTATACAATTTTAGAGACTAAGGACTTATCACATAATGAAATACTTCAATTGCAACGCATGGAAAGTATTTTAGATAAATATTATAATTCAGGGAAGTTTGAGCACGCCTTGCGATATGTCCTCAAACTCTTTCCGACCCCCTTTGATTTTTATCATAAGTTTGCAGAGCTTTGGCACAAGAAGGATTGGTTTTCTCGCCAGTGGCAAGGCAAAGCCCTCTTTGATAAACTGTGGGAATTTCTCCAAGACGTACAGGATGCCGAAAAAAGGGAAGGGATGGACATCATTCGTTGGAATATAATCCGTGACGCCCTGAGGTTTGATTATTACATGTGGGAACGTCCGAATATCATCCCTGACTATTTAGAAGATGAAAACAGCCTGGAGCTGGAGAAGAGAACAGATCAGTGGAAGACAATGCAGGATAAGATCCGCAAGGATGCTTATTGGGAGATAATAATTCCAGAGGTTAAAAAAATGGACCGGCGGCAGTGGAATCGCAATACAGCGATTGCATATTTTACGTCGGATTTATTGCAAGAATCCAACAGACCTTGTTGGTATCTTTTTCACTATCAACAGGGGAAAGTGAAGGCCTACCGATATGAAGAATCATGAATGGAGTGCGGTTCGAGTCATGGACAGTGCCTGGCGGCTTGGCGTCAGCCAAGTTTTCTATATACTAGTCAGTTTCATTCTTGTCACGGGGTGTTCGTCTGCCCCTCAGACGGGACAACCAGGTGGACCGGCCCCCTCAGTTGTGGACATCTGGCATTCTTTGCAAGGGGCAGAGGCGGATGCCTTAGAGGGTCAGGTTCAAACGATTGTAAAGACAAATCCTGAGGTTATCGTTAAACTTAACTATGTGCCGGCTCAGAACTTTGCCGCCTTTTCCTACCAAGCAGAAGCAGGCGGGGAAGGCCCGGAGATTTTTATAGCTTCAAGAGATATTATCCATGAGCTTTATGGGCAAGGAGCATTGGCCCCTGCCGCGCATAACGATAAAGAGGCATTTCCTGCAACATTAGCCGCCTTTCGATTTGGAGAGGTGGATTATGCACTTCCTTGGATGACGGATATTCCTTTGCTCTATTTTAGAACGGATACTGCTTCAGTGCCTGCCAGTCTGGCGGAGCTGTTTTCAGTCAATGGGATTTCTATTGCCTCTCCAGATACCGCCACACTTTCAGCATGGTGGAATGGGCAGGGTGGGCGGTTGATGAATGCCGGAAACATTAGTTTTAATGAACCAAACAATTTGGCGTTTCTTCAACAAATCTTAACTTGGCGGAGTACGAATGTCCTTCGTATTGATCCGGCCGCTCTGACCGCGTTTGCTAATGGTCAAACACCCTATGTTATCGCAGGAGCCAGTACCGCAAAACATTTGACACAATTAAATGTCCCTTGGGGAAGCATGCCTCTTTCCGATTTGTTGGGTGGACAAGGGCAAGCGCTTATAGGGACAACGTTAGGAATTGCTAATTCTGCAATTAAAACCACTCCAGCGATGCTGGATGCTATTCAAACGGTTGAAAAGGCATTGCTCTCACCAGAAGTTGAAGCAGCGATGCAGACTGCTGGAAGTCTTCTTCCAGCTAATATGAGTTATTATGGACGTCCAGAAGCTCAGAAAGGCGTTTTTCCTCAGGCAAATATTGCTCTGACCAAAGCCTGGGTTTTGGAGGGGAACGGACAGGAATGGAAGTTGATTCCCTTGCAAAATGAAGCATGGAGTAATGTCTTGGCAGGGAATGCCACTCCTGAGGATGCGCTAAATAATGCCCAAGAGCAAGCTGGAAAAGTTTTATCGGTTAAGGGGCAGCCATAATATAATAAGAGGAGGTGAAAAAATGAATAAACAAGGATTAGAACTTATTGTTATTACCGGCTTATCAGGAGCTGGAAGAACTCAGGCAATGCAAAGCCTTGAAGACCAAGGGTTTTTCTGTGTAGATAATTTACCCCCAACGTTTCTGGTCAAATTTGCTGAGCTTTGCGCTCAGTCCAGAGGCAAGGTTTCTAAAGCAGCTATTGTTTGTGATCTGCGAGGTGGGGAATTCTTTTCCTCGCTCAGTGAAGCTTTAAACAATCTGGAGAAGGAAGGCTTCCGTCTGGAAGTGCTCTTTCTAGATGCATCGGATGAAACCTTAATTCGTCGTTATAAAGAATCAAGACGCAGGCACCCACTCTCTCCTCAGGGGCGAGTATTAGATGGAATTCAGGCTGAACGGCAACAACTGGAAGAACTTAGAATTCGGGCAGATAACATTATAGATACTTCCAACTTGAGTTCCCAGCAACTTCGCAGTCAAGTAGCGGAGCTTTTTTGCAAAGCTCAGGGGTTAGGCCAAATGGCTGTTTCAGTGATATCCTTTGGCTTTAAATATGGAATGCCCATGGATGCAGACTTGGTTATGGATGTACGGTTTCTCCCGAACCCTTTTTACGTGGAATCATTACGTCCTCTAACTGGGGAACATGAATTGGTCAGAGACTATGTCTTTGGCAATCAAATGGCCCAGGAATTTATGGAAAAATACTTGAATTTATTGGAGTTCATCCTTCCCAATTATATTAGAGAAGGAAAAACTCACTTGGTTATTGGGATTGGCTGTACGGGTGGACAACATCGCTCCGTTGCTATTGCAGAAAGAGTAGGGAGTTTTTTAATAGAACGTGATTATGCCATCACTGTTAAGCATAGGGATGCCATAAAAAACCAAAAGCGTGGAATAACGCGATGAACCCAAAAAGATACGAACCCTTTTATCGATATCTAAAATGGCTTTACCCCGATTTGAAAGTAAAAAGGTGGTTTATCCTCGCCGTTCTGGGAATCTTCCTTTTTGCAACAGGATTTTCCGTCATGAATGATGGGGTGGCTATCGGCTATGCGGAGTTGCAATTCCGAGAGGTTATTTACCGATTGACGGGAAGTACTAAGCATATTGCCGTTCCGACTGGCGCAATTATTAGCGCCCTGGGAATTTTTGCAATTATCGTTGGTTTTAAACGCATGCTTTATTCGATTATTTCTTCTGTGCTCCCGGAAAATGAAGTGAGAATTGTGGATAGGATCTATTCCCGCCATCATTTGAAAAGGGGACCGAAGATTGTAGTGGTTGGCGGAGGGACAGGACTTTCTGCCCTTTTGCGTGGTCTTAAGGAATACACCTGTAATCTTACTGCCATTGTGACAGTTTCGGATGATGGAGGAAGTTCTGGAAAACTGCGTGATGAATTGGGCATACAACCACCCGGAGATGTGCGCAATTGCATGGTCGCATTGGCTGAGACAGAGGAAATCATGGATACTCTCTTTTCTTATCGCTTTGAAAGTGGAGCACTCGAAGGACATAGTTTGGGGAACTTACTTTTAGCAGGATTAACCGATACCTTTGGTGATTTTCAAAAGGGAATTGAACAGGTCGGCAAAGTGTTTGCACTCCGTGGCAAGGTGTTTCCTACTACCTTGGATCAAGTAGTCCTTATGGCAGATTTAGAAGACGGAACCCGTGTAGTTGGGGAAACTTCGATTCGAGTCACTGAGGGTAAAATTAAGAGAGTATATCTGGAGCCTAGTGATTGTACCCCTTTACCAGAAGCCATACAGGCAATTGAAGAAGCAGATCTTATAGTTTTAGGGCCAGGAAGTCTCTATACCAGTGTTTTGCCAAATTTATTGGTCCTAGGGCTTAGAGAAAAGATTCGAGAAGCCAGCGCTCCCTGTGTTTATGTATGTAATGTTATGACAGAAAAAGGGGAAACAGATGGCTATAAAGTCTCCGATCACCTGCAAGCGATTCTGGATCACTGTGGTGCAGGCTTTGTAGATGCAGTGCTTGCCTCTCGTGGTGAAATTACTGCTCCGCTTTTAAAACGCTACAGTAAGGAAGAAGCTGTTCCGGTGGTTACTGATCCTAAAATGGTTCAGCATTTAGGGGCGAAGTATTTTGAAGCGAATTTAGTCCAGGAGAGGAATGTCGTACGTCACGATTCGGATCGACTAGCGAAGGAACTCATTCGGTTACTTTTTCGTTTAAAACCAATAGGAGAGCGTATTGCTTTAGTCGATGCCTATTTGCTCACTCGGAAACTTCGTAAAAATTCGTAAATTAACCGTTAGATTAGGAACTTAGTTTAGGCACCTGTAGATTTGTTGAACACAGATAGGATAAATTCTGGTGTGATAATCGATACTCGGAATTCTTAGGCGAACTGCGAATTTGAACATCGACCACGATCAAAGGGGGGCTGGAGAATTGTCCTTTAGTGCTGTTACGAAAGAAGAACTTGCCCGCTTAGACAGTCAGAGACCCTGTTGTGATTTAGTAGAATTGGCGGCTTTGGTCCGTATGGATGGAACACTGCAAATTAGTGGAAATCAACAATATACTTTGAATGTGATCACAGAGAGTGCACCTGTTGCTCGTAAGATTTATCGTTTAGCCAAAGATGTTCTAAAGCGCCAGGTGGATATTGTGGTACGACGCAAGCTGAGACTTCGCAAAAACAATTCATACCTGGTTAGAATCCATCCCCGCGGATTAGAGGACTTACAGAGCTTAGGTCTGGTTGATAGTAAGGGCCAAATTTACTTGGGAATTGCACCGGGTCTTATTAAAAAGCGTTGTGATCAAAAGGCCTATTTGAGAGGAGCTTTCTTAGCCGGGGGTTCGATCAACAATCCGGAAGGTACCTATCATCTTGAAATTGTCAGTAATGATGAACAACATGCCAAAGAGTTATGTCAATTAATCAATAGATTTAAACTAGGTGCCAAGGTGAGCATGCGCAAGCATTGGTATGTGGTATATCTCAAAGAGAGTGAACACATTGTGGATTTTCTTGGTTTCATTGGAGCTCATCATGCTTTACTAGAATTTGAAAATGTTCGAGTTCTTAAAGACGTGCGTAATCAAGTAAATCGCCTAGTTAATTGCGAGACTGCTAATCTTGATAAAATTGTTGATGCTGCTGTACGCCAATTGGAGAACATTCAATTTATAGCTGATACGATTGGGCTTCAGTCTTTGCCACCCACCTTGCGAGAGATAGCTGAGTTGCGGTTAGCTTACTCGGAAGCCAGTTTAAAAGAACTTGGAGAAATGTTGCGACCTAAGGTAGGGAAATCTGGAGTCAATCATCGAATGAGAAAAATCGATGAGTTAGCAGATCGAATCAGGAACCAGAAGATGGGAACTTAAAAAATGGAAGGATAGAATAAATATAGATATAGGGGGGAATAAGGTGCGGTTAGGATATGGTCTGAGTCTCGAGCAAACCCAAAAACTAATTATGACCCCAGAATTGCGCCAGGCAATTACGATTTTGCAGTTGTCCGCACTTGACCTTTCCACGTATGTTGAGGAACAGCTTTTGGAGAATCCTTTACTGGAAAATCTTGAAGAGAGTACGGACAGTAAGGTAGAAGCAGAGCCCCCTGTGGTGGAGGAAAGTCCGCCCATTGACAAATGGGAAGTTGACTGGCAGGATTATTTTCATGATCAGGATGAAAATCGGGTTCGCCAAGAACGAGTGATTACAGAAGACAAACAACGGTTTGATCCCTTTATTGCGGCTGCCCCGACGCTTCAGGAACATTTACTAGAACAACTCCATGTTCAAAGAGTCACCTGTTCTTTAGATATCGCTGAATATATTATCGGGAATCTGAATGACAAAGGATATCTTACATTGTCGTTAGACGATATTGTTCGGGAAATGAATGTTTCCCTCGCAGAGGTCGAAGACGCGTTGACAGCAGTCCAGAGTCTGGACCCATTGGGTGTTGGGGCCCGGAATTTAGAGGAATGCCTATCGTTGCAATTACCTCTCCTGATAAATTGCCCTCCTGAATTACCAGAGTTTTTAAAGCATTTGGAAGACTTGGCAGCAGGACGGTTGCAACGGATTGCCCACGCTTTGAAAGTTTCCCTAAGTCGAGTTCAAGAATTGGCTGACTCAATAAGGAAGCTCGACCCTAAACCGGGTCTCCGTTTTTCTGGCCCGGGGGAAGTTCGTTATATAGTCCCTGATGTAGTTATTGAAGAGATTGAAGGCCAATTCATTATTCTTGTTAATGATATTACTGTTCCGCGCTTAGGAGTCAATAAGGCATACCGTGATGCCTTGAGCCAGGATGAGGGAACTGACACTCGCAAATTTGTCGAACAGAAATTAAACGCGGCTGCCTGGCTCATACGAAGCATCGAGCAACGACGTCTAACTCTTTATAAAGTAGCGGATGCTATTGTAAAGTGGCAAAATGAATTCCTCCGCAGTGGAATTCGTCATCTAAAACCGCTTACCTTAAGAGATATCGCAGAAGAAATTGGAGTTCATGAGTCGACGGTCAGCCGAGCAACTGCCCATAAATACGTTCAAACTCCCCGTGGGATTTTCGAATTCAAATTCTTCTTTGCTAATAGTATGGGGCGTGGTACTCAAAATGACTCAGGCGTAACTACTGATGTTATTAAATTAGTTCTGCGTGACATTATCGCCTCAGAAAATCCTAAATGCCCTTACTCTGATCAGAAATTAGCAGACCTCCTAAAGGCTAGAGATATGGAGATTTCTAGACGGACAGTTGCAAAGTACCGTGATGAGTTAGGAATTGCAGCGACGACGGTCAGGAAGAGGTATTAGGATTAGGCAAGGGATAATTAGACGGCTTCAATTAAGGAAAAATAAGGAATGCAAATTTTCCGAAATTTTTGTTGTTAGGGTATTGAAATAGAGGAAAAGATAGAATATACTGATATTAGAGACGGTCATACAAGCGTTAAAGACCAGAGAATAATTCATATAATTCATATAATTATATATTAAGGCTAGAGTATTAGAGAAGCCGGATTATACTAGAAATTCGAATGACGAATGACTAGTATAATTCGGCTTTTATTTTTTCTAACTAACGGTATTGCTAGCAGTTGACTTAGGTTAGGACGATTTATCCTTATTTAACCAGGATGTACCAATCGTGATGAAGGGGGAGATAATTTAAAAACAAAGCTCTAAAAAAAGGGGAATTAGAGGAAAAATTAATTAAAATTCCGACGAAAATTGAAATTGAGGAGGAATGTTGAGATGGAAGCAAAATTTATAGCTGAGATGATAGGTACTATGATTATCCTTTTATTTGGTTCGGGGGTAGTTGCTAACGTTTTATTAAACAAGACTAATGGAAATAACGGCGGCGCATTTATGATTACCTTAGGGTGGGCAGTCGGAGTTCTTTTAGGGATTTATGCCACAGCTCCAATCAGTGGAGCACACTTAAACCCGGCCGTAACGATTGCCTTAGCGTCAATTGGGCAATTTCCTTGGGCAGAGGTGCCAATCTATATTGCGGCTCAGTTCTTGGGGGCATTTATCGGCGCAGTGTTAGTTTACTTAGCTTATCTGAACCAATGGGAAGCAACTGAAGATCCTGGCCTGAAATTGGGCGTTTTTAGTACGGCACCACAAATCAGAAATTATCCTGCGAACTTGTTGACTGAAATGATAGGTACTTTTATCTTGGTTTTTGTAGGACTTGCTATTGGGATTTCTGAAACAGCCACGGCTACAGGACTTAATCCACTTTTGTGGGGATTCTTGGTATGGGGACTTGGGGTATCCTTTGGTGGGCCTACGGGCTATGCAATCAATCCGGCTCGTGATTTAGGACCCAGAATTGCCCACTTCTTATTGCCAATAGCGGGAAAAGGAAAATCGGATTGGGCATACTCGTGGGTGCCTGTTGTCGGTCCGGTCATCGGTGGAGTGCTTGGCGCTTTTCTATACAAAATAGTGTACTTGGGCTAGTAACTCTTGAAAACCTTCAATATAATTAAACAAGGAGGATTCACCATGAAAAAGTATGTTATGGCTCTTGATCAAGGAACCACTAGTTGCCGAGCAATCCTTTTTGACAAAGAAAGTAAGATTGTGGGAGTGACTCAAAAGGAGTTCACTCAGATCTACCCTAAGGCAGGTTGGGTTGAGCATGATGCTGATGAAATTTGGAGCACACAGTATGGAGTTATTGCTGAACTTATTGCAAAAACTGGCATTAAAGTCGATGAGATTGCTTCAATCGGGATCACAAATCAACGTGAAACGACGGTGGTCTGGGATAAAAATACGGGAAAACCAGTCTATAACGCCATCGTGTGGCAGTGTCGAAGGATAACGGCCATTTGCGATGATTTAAAAAATAAGGGTTATGAAGATATGGTTCGAGAAAAGACAGGTCTTGTTGTTGACGCCTATTTTTCTGGAACAAAGGTAAAATGGATTTTAGATAATGTTGAAGGAGCTCGTGTCAAAGCAGAGAAAGGCGAGTTGCTGTTTGGTACAACGGATACATGGTTAATCTGGAAACTTACCGGTGGAAAAGTGCATGTCACAGATTATTCGAATGCCTCCCGAACCATGATGTTTAACATCCGAGAGTTGGATTGGGATAAAGAACTGTTGGAAATGCTTGATGTGCCACAGGAAATCTTGCCTGAGGTTCATAATTCCAGTGAAGTCTATGGTAATACAGATGCAGGGGTATTCTTGGGTTTTGAGGTTCCCATCGCAGGGGTTGCCGGTGACCAACAAGCGGCATTGTTTGGGCAAGCGTGTTATGAGCCAGGGGATGCCAAGAATACCTATGGCACAGGTTGCTTTATGCTCATGAATACGGGAAGTAAAATTTACACCTCGAAACATGGCTTATTGACCACTATTGCTTGGGGCATTGATGGTAAGGTAGAATATGCCTTAGAGGGCAGTACCTTTATTGCCGGTGCCGCGATCCAGTGGTTGCGCGATGGGTTGAAAGTAATTGATGTTGCACCAGATTCCGAGTATTATGCTAAAAAAGTTAAAGATTCAGATGGAGTTTATTTTGTTCCAGCGTTTGTTGGCCTGGGCGCTCCTTATTGGGATATGCGCGCTCGAGGAGGTATTTTTGGACTGACTCGCGGAACTACAAAATACCATATTATTCGTGCGGCCTTGGATTCCTTGGCTTATCAAACCAAAGATGTCTTGGGTTCCATGGAGGCCGATTCAGGAATATCCTTAAAGTCCTTAAGAGTCGATGGAGGCGCAGTCGCCAACAATCTGCTCATGCAGTTCCAAGCAGATATTTTAGGAACTCGAGTGGACAGACCGGAAATCATTGAGACAACAGCCTTGGGAGCAGCCTATTTAGCCGGTTTAGCCGTTGGCTTCTGGAAGAGCAAAGAAGAGCTGGCGAGCCGTTGGTTACTTGATAGGCGCTTTGAACCTGATATGGAAGAAGAGAAGAAGGCGAAACTCTATAAGGGCTGGCTGAAGGCAGTTGAGCGAACTAAGGATTGGGAAGATGACTAAGCACTAAACGCAGACTCTGACGCTGAAGCGATGGCAAGAGATCTGAGGTTAGTGAAAAAAATTGTATAAGGCGGCTCGGAGAATAAGTGAAGCCACCAAAGAAACCATTGAGATACAACGGTTTCTTTGGTGCTTCTTAATTTCGAGCAAAGGAGGAAATAGGGATGCGTGAGATCAGTACTCAAGTTGTAGTAATCGGAGGAGGAGCAACAGGGGTTGGTATATTGAGAGACCTAAGTATGCGTGGAATACCAGCGCTCTTGTTAGAACAAGGAGACTTGGCACATGGGACGAGTTCGCGATTTCACGGTCTTTTGCATAGTGGCGGGCGTTATGCAGTCAAAGATGATAAAGCAGCTCAAGAGTGTATTGAGGAAAATATAATATTGAAAACCATTGCAGCACACTGCATTGAAGATACCTATGGTTGGTTTGTATTTTTAAAGGGAGATGATCCAAACTATTTGGAGCTTTGGCTTCAAGGGTGTGATCAAGTGGGAATACCTGTTAGGGAGGTTCCGCTTGAAGAGGGGTTTCGTCTGGAACCTTTGTTAACAAGAAAGGCAGCACGGATTTTCGAAGTGCCCGATGCTACTGTTGATGGTTTTAAATTGCTATGGTCAAACGTGAAATCTGCAGAAAAATATGGAGGAACGTATCAAACGTACTGTAAAGTTCAATCGCTTTGGTTAGAAAATGGGCGAGTGATTGGAGTCTATGCCGAAGATCTCATCACCGGTGAAACGCTGAGAGTGCGCAGCGAAATTGTAGTAAATGCTGCGGGTCCTTGGTCTGCTGAAATCGCAGCAATGTCAGGTTTTAATGTTGATGTTCTAAAAGATAAAGGGTCTCTGCTTGTGTTTAACCAACGCTTGTTTAATCGAGTGATTAACCGTTTGCGGGTACCGGGTGATGGTGATATTTTTGTACCACATCAAACGGTGACTGTTTTTGGGACGACTTCACATACGGTGGAATTGCCGGATGATCATCAGGTCGATGAGCAAGATATAACGTATTTGATCGAATTGGGCCAAAACTTGTTGGAAGGGATTGAACGACAGCGTATTGTTCGGTCGTTCGCTGGTATTCGCCCTTTGTATGAAAGTGTTGAAGACCAAGATCAGGAAGGGCGAGGGGTTAGCCGTAATTTTGTAATCATAGATCACCAAAAGATGGATGGAGTTCAGGGGCTCGTTAGTATTCTAGGTGGTAAATTAACGACTTATCGTTTGATGGCTGAGAAAGTTTCAGATTGGGTTGCCGCTAAATTAGGGGTGCATACAGCATGCCGAACCGCAGAAGAACCCTTGCTCAATGAACAATCTGCAGAAGTTTGGGATAAAGCTCGTCAATTAATAGGGGTTGCCGCTGCAGACAAAATGATGGAACGGTTAAATGAACAAGCTGGAGCCGTCGTTGAAGCGATAGCTCGTCAACCGCTGCTTGGGCAGTTTGTCTGCGAATGTGAAATGGTCACTCAAGCGGAAGTTATTCATGCCTTACAAGATCCTGCAGTTAACTCGCTTGATGATCTTCGGCGTCAGACCAGATTGGGAATGGGAACGTGTCAAGGTGCCTACTGCTCCTATAGAGCGACCCCTATGATTCATGAAGCCTTCGGCGGGTGGGAGAGAACCGTAAAAGAATATCGGCTTCTATTGGCAGAACGTTGGCGAGGGATTACTCCAGTACTTTGGGGTGAGCAACTTCGTGAAAGTGAATTAGCACGTGCCTTATTTTTAAACGTTCTGGATCTAAAAGCTGAAGAGAGTGAGGGGTGAATGAGATGTGGGATGCCGTAGTGGTGGGGGGCGGCTTAGCCGGTTGGATAGCAGGGATACGAGCCGCCCAACGGGGTAAAAAGGTGCTTTTAGTCACGGAAGGGGTCGGAACGCTCTTTTATTTCTCGGGGATTTTTGATTATGGAGATATCGAGGGTTTGCGTCATTTGCCCAAACATCCCTATACATTATTTAATTCAGAGGCAATTGCTCAGGGACAACACTTCGTTCAAGAAATCTGTCCGGAGTATATTATAAATGAAACACCACAGTCTGCCTTCACTGTCTTAGGTACCGTGCGTCAAGGCGATCTCATGCCTCGCAACATGATTCTTCCGGATCGACAGGAGCAGGGGAGGTTCGTACTCTTAGTGCCCGAAGGATTGAAAGATTTCTTTCCAGAGGTTGTTATTGCTAACATGGCTAGAGAATTCCCGGGTTGGCAGGTAAGTGCAAAGAGGATGCGAGTGGATGCCCTTGCGGAGTGGGTCAAACTGGGTAAAAGTGTATCAAGCATAGATTATTCGGCTATCTGGAGGTCAGAAGAGGGTCAAAGAGTTCTCGCCCATGAAATTGAAGAGATTAAAAGACAGTATCAAGTTGGGAACAAGCCGCAGGAGAAAATCGTCGTGGTGTTGCCTAGTTTGGTAAAGGAGTACGTTGATTTTTCTCGCACAAAACCTTGTATAGAGGAATTTTCTCTGCCGGTCTTGGAAATGAGTTCATTTGTGCCTAGTCCGCATGGCCGTTATTTTGCTGAATATCTGAAGCATAGGTTCACTGATTTAGGCGGTGAATTAATGATCGGGGCTCGTGCAGTATCTTTGAACCAAGAGTCACCGTCGGAAAATAAGGCTAGGACGTGTCAGGAAGTTATAGTGAATAGCAAGGGTAAATCGCTTTGTTTAAAAGGCAAGAAGTTTATCCTAGCTACAGGCGGGCTCTTAGGAGGGGGAATCAAAGTTGGTATGGCAAGAAAATCGATACACGAAGGGGTTTTTGATCTGCCTCTATTTGTACCGAAAGAATGGAGTGAGCCCCAGTTCTTTGCTTCTCAACCGTTTGCCCAGATCGGCGTAGAAACAGATGAATTAATGCGTCCGCTTGATCCCGCACGTGGAGAAGTGGTGTGGGATAATGTCCATGTCGTCGGAAGAATGCTTGCCCACTGGGATCCTTGGACCCAAAGATGTGGCGGAGGGGTATCGGTCACATCTGGTTACGTTGCAGCTGAATTAGTTTAGTTTGACGAAGCATTTAAAAGGAAAGGGGGATCCTTGACTGTGGATTCAAGAGATGAATTGGCAGCTCGACTGGATGCTTGTCAAAAATGTAATATGTGTACTGCTCAATGCCCGGTGGCTAAAGTTAACCCGCGTTTCATTGGGCCAAAAGGTTTAGGCCCGGATATGGAACGTTTTCGCAGGGGTCAAATCAATCTAGATGAAACAATGTTGGATGATTGCAGTAATTGTAAGACCTGTGAGTTAACGTGCCCTTCCGGCGTCAAAATAACGGAGATGATTCTCGGGGCAAGAAGAGCTGCTAGTAAAGCACGGCATAAAAATACAATGGGATTAAGGTTGGGCCTAAGAGGGTATATTTTGGGTCGGAATGAATACCTTGGCAAGCTTGGAGTTATATGGCCCACTCTGACTAATCAAGTTTTAAAGATTAAATTAGTGCGTTTAGCTCTCGATAAAACACTGTCTATCAGCAAGAATGGACCTTTACCTGCGTACGGAAAGCCACTAAAAATACAGCCGGATAAAGTCGGAATTGGTACAAATACCAACAAACAGGTTGTTTATTTCCCTGGTTGTTATACGCGATTTAATGAAGGGGATACAGGGCGTATCCTAATTCGGCTCTTAGAGCATCTGGGATATAAAACGACAGTTCCTGATTTCCATTGTTGTGGTTTACCCTTAGAGGCTAACGGCCAGTTTGGAAAGGCCGACAAAAATGGTCGTTATAATTTAGAGTTAATGCGGCCCTATCTAGAAGCAGGCATACCGGTTATTACATCCTGTACGAGTTGCGGTTTAACACTGAAAGAAGATTATCCAAAATTGGAGACAAGTTCTGCTCAGCTCATTGGAGCGCAGGCCTATGATTTGTTTGAATTCCTGTGGCAACTCCATGAAAAAGGGGAACTGCCCCTTGACTTTCAGGAGGTCCGGGCTTCCTACGGTTACCACCCCCCCTGCCACTTAAAGGCACAAGGGATCGGAACGCCAGCGTTGCGGATTTTGGGGTTAATCCCGGGAGTGAAAATCCGTAATCTCGATGCAGGGTGTTGTGGTTTATCGGGCAGCTACGGTTTTAAGGCTGAAAAATATAAAAAAGCTATGAAAATAGGAAGCAGCCTTTTTGAGGCAATAAATGTAGGTTCGCAACACGGCGATTTCCAAAGTATGACGACAGAATGTGGTGTGTGTAAAGTGCAAATTGTGCATGGTACTGGAATTCCTACTGAGCATCCGGTACACATCCTGGCTAAAGCATATCGTCTGATAGATTAAAGACGAATATATCGTTGTGATGGAAAAATAAGTTTGAAATTAATAGGAGGTTATTTAAATGAGTGTACGAGTAGCAATTAATGGTTTTGGCAGAATTGGTAGGCTTACATTGCGAGCCGCCCTGAATAAATCCCTTCCGTTTGAAGTGGTGGCGATTAATGATTTAGGAAGTCCAGATTTATTAGCTCATTTGTTCAAGTATGATTCAGTTCACGGAGTTCTTCCGAATTCGGTGGAGCTTGATAAAAACAGGATGATTGTAGATGGGAAAAGTATCGAAATTTTGGCTGAGAGAAACCCTTTGGATTTACCATGGCGTAAGCTGGGAGTAGATATTGTCATTGAGTCGACCGGACGTTTCACGAAGCGCGATGCTGCCGCTCAACATTTAACAGCCGGCGCTAAAAAAGTTGTTATTTCTGCTCCCGGCAAAAACGAAGATATTACTGTTGTCATGGGAGTTAACGATGATAACTATGATCCACTGAACCACCATATTATTTCTAATGCTTCTTGTACTACAAATTGTCTCGCGCCCGTGGCCAAAGTTCTACTGGATGCTTTTGGGATCGAACAAGGAATGATGACTACAACTCATTCAGTTACCAATGATCAACGAATTTTAGACCTGGAACACTCAGATTGGCGCAGATCTCGAGCGGCTTATCAATCTATGATTCCGACGACCACGGGTGCGGCCAAAGCAGTTACGTTAGTCATTCCGGAATTAACAGGCAAAATGAATGGATTAGCTGTCAGAGTTCCAACACCGAATGTTTCTTTAGTTGATTTCGTCGCAAATTTATCCAAGTCAACAAGCAAAGAAGAAGTAAACTCAACCTTACGAGAAGCGTCAGAGGGCAAATTAAAAGGATATCTCGAGTACACGGAATTACCCCTCGTATCCCGTGACTTTAATGGTAACCCGGCCAGCTCAATCATCGATGGATTATCCACGATGATGATTGGGGAACGCATGGTTAAAGTGTTGGCATGGTATGATAATGAATGGGGTTATTCGAACCGCATTTTGGATTTAGTCAAGCTGATTGTCGCGAAAGGCTAGCGGGTAAACCATTCTGCACAATAGATACAAAGGAGATAGTTCCTGCGGAATTTACCAGTAGAAAGTGCGTTTTTAGGGTATGTATCCTTTTGAAAAATGTTCTAAGACGTTCCGAAGGGTTTCTGCATGATAGGTACGGAAAAGCTTATGTTATTGAAGCTTTATTTGAGTGCTAGGGGGATGGCAAAATGGATTTTTTGAAAACCATTATGTTAGATAAGAAAATTGGCGCAACGATTCGAAAAATAGAGGATCTGAATGAGGCAATTCACCACCCCAATATTGGTACAATATTTCTTTTGGGTGCAGACATTAATGTACTACCCTCAATAATAAAAAAGATTCAAGCGGATAATAAGATTTTAATGGTGCATCTCGATATGCTCGAAGGAGTGGGTAAGGATAAAGCAGGGATACACTTACTTGCGAGAATGGGCCTGCGAGGGCTTGTTACGACTAAACCGAACTTAGTCAAATTTGCCAGCGCAGAAGGGATGACAGTAATACAACGCTTGTTTGTATTGGATTCAGAGTCTGTTAAAACAGGTATCAAGATGGCATCCACAGTGAAACCGAACGCGGTTGAAATCTTACCAGCAACCGTCCCGCGCTTTGTAATTCAAGATATGAAGGATGCTCTGGGTATCCCGGTTCTCGGAGGAGGTCTATTGAAAACTGAAGAAGACGTAAGGCTTGCCTTGTCAAAGGGGATTGATGCTGTATCTACCAGTTTGCGGCATTTATGGGATATGGACTATTAAGAGCTCTCCCACTTTACTTAAAAAAATCGGGTAAGTTCCTCGCAACTTCGACGAAATCAATTCTCGGTCGATGGTATTTCGTACAGGGCCGTGGGCTTTTGTCGATAGAATGTTTTGAGCTTGCCCACTAAGGATAATATGGATGGTATAAGAAAGGTACTGTAATGAGAAGGACAAAAATTATTTGTACGATTGGTCCGGCCTGCGAATCTAGAGAAAAAATCCAACGTTTATTTACGGCAGGCATGAATGTTGCACGATTGAATTTTTCTCATGGAACACATGAAGAACATGGTTCGCGAATATCTGTTTTAAAAGAGGAAGCGTTAAAGGCGGGGAAACATTTAGGAATCTTGCTTGATACTAAAGGGCCGGAAATCCGTACAGGTAGGGTTTCTGAGTCAGGAATTACGCTTAAAAAAGGTACAGAGTTTATTTTGGATACGAAAACTGCTCTTGGCTCATCGGAAAGAGTAGGAATTACTTATAAAAGATTATGGCTAGATGTTGTTCCGGGGACCCATATTCTAATTGATGACGGACAGTTGGATCTAGAAGTTCTGGCGGTACAACAAGAAGAGATTAAGACCATAGTGCGTAATGGGGGGATTCTAAAATCACAAAAGGGTGTCAATGTCCCGGGAGTATCGATTAAATTGCCTGGTGTTACGGAAAAAGATATTGACGACATTCGTTTTGGTGTTACTCAGGGAATTGACTTCATAGCTGCTTCATTTACGAGAAAAGCAAGCGATATTTTGGCTGTACGCCAGATTGTAGAGGAAATGGGAGCAACTGTTCAAATTATTGCTAAGATAGAAAGCCAGGAAGGAATAGATAATCTGGATTTAATTCTGGATGTAGTTGATGGGGTGATGGTTGCTCGCGGAGACTTAGGAGTTGAGGTGCCGGTAGAGGAAGTCCCTGTTTATCAAAAAGAGATGATTCGTAAATGTAATCTACTCGGTAAGCCAGTTATTGTAGCAACTCAAATGCTTGATTCCATGATTCGTCAACCACGTCCAACAAGAGCGGAGGCCAGCGATGTGGCGAATGCTATCCTGGACGGGGCAGATGCCATTATGTTGTCAGGTGAAACCGCTGCCGGACAATTTCCGGTTGAGGCAGTAATTATGATGGACAAGATTGCCAAACGCACAGAAACGGCGCTTTTAGCCAATAAGACAACTCGCTATTCCCATCTTAATGTAGCTGAATCTATTAGTTGCGCCAGCTATAGTATTGCCAGAGATCTTAATGCAACCGCGATTCTAACCCCGACACAATCTGGATTAACTGCAAGGATGATTTCTAAATATCGTCCAAAGGCCCTTATAGTAGCGGCCACTCCCTTTCCTGAGGTCGCCCGAAAACTCACTTTGCAGTGGGGAGTAGAACCGTTAGTGGTTCAGGAAAGTTCTGGGACAGATCAATTATTGTCAGTGGCAGTAACTGCCGCGATTGAACAACAGTACATTAAAACTGGGGATATTGTCGTGATTACGGCAGGGGTTCCGGTAGGTAAGGTTGGCACAACTAATATGATTAAAGTCCAAGTGGTAGGTGGAATCTTGGCGAAAGGAACTGGCATAGGCAGAAAATCATATATGGGTACTGCTCGGATAGTCCATCAGCCTGAGCAGGATACCTTTGAAAAGGGCGACATTCTTGTTGCTGGCTCTACCGATGCTCGATTTATTCCGCTAATTGCTCAGGCAGGGGCCTTAGTAATCAAAGAGTCTGGTTTGACCTCACATGCGGCTATTGCTGCTTTAGAATACGGTATTCCAGCCATTATAGGCATTCAAGATGCTCTGACTAAGATTTCTGAGAGACAAAGAATCACAGTAGATGCCCTTTCAGGGGTTATTTACGAGGGAACGGTTAGTATTTTATAATATTGTGAAATGATCCACACGCTAAGGCGGCTAAAAGCAGTGCAGAGCAGGAAGAACTGTATGATTAGTCCTTGCTGGGCAGGAAACGGCAACTTGGTGTAGAATTAGTATAAGTTGGGTTAATTGGAATTATTAATTCCCCGGGGGAGTAAGAAGGGTCTTTCTACGGTATACTAAGGTATATTTTTGTACTGTCAGAAAGTATGAATCTTGGGGTAAAGTAGCAATCCTTGGTCATCGCCTGACGGCTTAGCGTTAGTCAAGTTTTCTTTATCTTTATTCTGAACCCTTGGATCAAGGTGAAAGGGGATTTTTGTATGAACAAAAAGAGTGTAAAAGATGTAGAGGTACGTGGAAAACGAGTACTTGTTCGAGTAGACTTTAATGTCCCTTTAAATGAGCAAGGACAAATTACTAATGATAAACGAATACAAGCCTCACTCCCTACTATTTTGTATCTGGTAAGAGAAGGAGCACGTGTCATTCTTGCCTCTCACTTGGGGCGCCCTAAAGGACAAGTTAATCCAAAGTATTCTTTAGCGCCTGTTGCTGAGCATTTAAGCGAACAGCTGGCTCAAGCAGTGCCCTTTGCTAAAGACTGTATTGGGGATGTAGCGATGGAAGCTGTCAGTACGTTGCAAGACGGGGAAGTCCTCTTACTAGAAAATGTCCGTTTCCATGCAGAAGAAGAGAAAAATGATCCTGCATTTGCGAAAGAATTAGCTGGGTTGGCAGAGTTGTTTGTCAATGATGCCTTTGGAACCGCTCATCGTGCCCATGCTTCAACCGAAGGGGTTACGCACTATATACCAGCCGTTTGCGGTTTACTGATGCAAAAAGAAGTTGACTTCATGGGCAATGCTCTGGAACGGCCGGAACGTCCCTTTGTAGCCATTATCGGCGGTGCCAAAGTAAGCGACAAGATCGGCGTCATTGAAAATCTTCTGGAAAAGGTTGACGCACTGATCATCGGTGGGGGGATGGCAAATACCTTCCTTAAGGCTCAAGGATTTAACGTGGGAAAATCCCTTCTTGAAGAGGAAAAAGTGGAGTTGGCAAAGCAACTCATTGAGAAGGCCAAGGCTAAAGGGATTGAATTGGAACTACCGATTGATGTGGTCGCAGCTCTTGCTTTTCAAGCGGATGCCCCTCATCGTACGGTGAAAGTGTCTGAAATTGGGGAAGATGAAATGGCCCTAGATATAGGTTCGGCCAGTGCTGAGAAATTTGAGGCCCGCATTTCGACGGCTAAAACGGTGATTTGGAACGGCCCGATGGGTGTTTTTGAAATGGAGGCCTTCGCTAAAGGAACTGAGCGAGTCGCTCAAGCGGTTGCAACTTGCGGCGGGATCACGATTGTTGGCGGAGGAGATTCGGTGGCAGCTGTAGAGAAAATGAAAGTAGCGGATCGCATGACCCATATTTCTACAGGGGGCGGAGCTTCACTTGAGTTTCTAGAAGGGAAAGTGTTGCCGGGTGTCGCAGCTCTGCAGGACAAAGAATAATCTGAAGTTTAATTATATGAATGGAGATCTTTTGTTGCACCTCGTGCATAGAGTGGGAAGAACCGTTATCGAACTGAGCATATTTACATAATTAAAATGCAAAAGATACAAATTACTATTAAGATGGAGGTATCAAACAAAGTGGCTAATCGACGTCCGGTTATTGCCGGCAACTGGAAGATGTTCAAAACTATAAGTGAAGCAGGGGACTATGCAGTAAAGTTCTTGGATGAGGTTAAGGATGTTACTGATCTGGATATAGTCCTTTGTGCTCCGTTTACAGCCCTTCATGCCCTTAAAAATGAACTGGAAGAAAGTATTGTCCACATAGGTGCTCAAAACATGGCCTGGGCAGACCAGGGTGCTTATACTGGAGAAATCTCAGCTCAGATGTTGCTTGATGTAGCATGTACATATGTCATACTCGGCCACTCGGAACGGCGGGAAATGTTCGGAGAAACGGATCAGGAAATTGCTAAGAAAGTGCAGCAAGCTTTAGCGGTAGGATTAACTCCCATTCTTTGTTGTGGAGAGAATTTGAACCTTCGTGAAGAAGGGCAGGCAGTCGAGCGGGTACAAGGTCAAGTGTCTCGCGCTCTTTCCGGCTTATCAATTGAAGATTTGAGTCGTATAATAGTTGCATATGAGCCTATCTGGGCGATTGGCACTGGGAAGACAGCGTCGAGTCAAGACGCCCAAGAAATGTGTGCCGCGATTCGTGCCACTCTGACTGAACTTATGGGACGAACCGCGGAGAAAGTGCCTATTCTCTATGGCGGAAGTGTCAAGGCTGAAAATATAGGGGAACTGATGAAAGAGCCTGATGTCGACGGGGCTCTAGTCGGTGGGGCAAGTCTTGATCCGCTTAGTTTTGCCAAGCTTATCAAAAACGCAGGTCCTCTCGTGGCCCGCATGGAAGGAATATAGTAATGGAAGTTGCCAAACCACTTTTTCTCATGATTCTAGATGGCTGGGGTTGCCGAGACGCTGTTGAAGGCAATGCTATTGCCCAGGCGAATATTCCTAATTTCAAACATCTGGAAAGTAACTATCCTTATACTACCCTTCAGGCATCTGAAGAGGCCGTAGGACTGCCGGGCGGACAGATGGGGAATTCTGAAGTTGGTCACTTGAACATGGGGGCAGGACGGGTCGTCTATCAGGAGTTAACTCGTATTTTCAAAGGGATTCAGGATGGAACATTATTTGAGAATTCCGTCCTGCTCGAGGCCATGGATCAGGCCCGAGTACATAACAAGGGACTTCATCTAATGGGCCTGCTCTCCGATGGCGGGGTTCATTCTCATATTGATCACTTATTCGCACTGCTGGAGATGGCTAAGAAAAAGGACTTAAAAAAGGTGTATATCCACGTTATTCTCGATGGCCGGGACGTCTTACCTCAGAGTGCCAAAGACTATATTGTCCAACTCGAGGAGAAGATTAAAGAACTGGAAGTGGGAAAGATAGCATCAGTAAGCGGTCGTTACTACGTAATGGACCGGGATGAGCGTTGGGAACGCCTAGAAAAAGGATATCGGGCGATAGTTTACGGGGAAGGGAAGCACGCCGCAGGGGCCCTGTCAGCAGTGGAATTTTCCTATGATACCCGTGTCACCGATGAATTTGTGTTGCCTACGGTAATCGACGATCAGGAAGGGAACCCGGTGGGCCGAGTTCAAGAGGGTGACAGTGTCCTTTTCTATAACTTCCGTTCGGACCGAGCTCGTGAAATCACACGTGCTTTTGTAGATGAAGAGTTTTCAGGATTTGAACGACCCAATCGCCCCCATGTCCACTTTGTATGTATGACTCAGTATGATGAGACGATTCCTGCGCCTGTAGCATTTCCTCAACAGAACTTGGACAACACTTTAGGAGAAGTGCTTTCAGATCAAGGGCTAAAGCAGTTAAGAATTGCAGAGACAGAAAAATATGCCCATGTAACCTTCTTCTTCAATGGCGGGCTCGAAGAACCTTATCCAAGCGAAGACAGAATCCTTATTCCTTCGCCAAAAGTCGCTACTTATAACCTGCAGCCTGAGATGAGCGCCACGGAAATAACTCAAGCTGTCCTTAAACAGCTGCGGGAATCGACGTATGATGTGGTCATTCTGAATTTTGCTAACCCCGATATGGTGGGACATACGGGGATGTTTGAGGCAACAGTCAAAGCAGTAGAGGTGGTCGACCAATGTTTGGGCCAAATTTATGAGGAACTTATAAAAATGAATGCTACCCTCCTCGTGACTGCGGATCATGGGAACGCTGAAGAAAAAGTGGATCCTAAGACATTGTTCCCCATAACTGCCCACTCCACTAACTGTGTACCGTTTATTCTTGTTGATGAAAGGGTTAAAGGACAAGCACTGCGCAAGGGTGGAGCATTGTGCGATGTGGCTCCCACTATCTTAAAACTACTTCAGATTCCCATTCCTAAGGAAATGACAGGAAAGCCATTGCTCGAATCTTAAGCTATTTACTAGCCTTGGAATTCACGAGGCTTAAGACATAGGCAGATATGTTCTATCCATTCAATGGCGCTAGAAGCACTCAGCCATCACGGCGCCTTGCCATCGTTGCGGCCCTTTAATCCCGAACATTAAGTTCGAGTCATGGCCAACGTATAAGTGCAACTAAGGCTGCCGCTTGCGCCTGGGTTTTCGCTAGCTAAGTTTTTCTTATATTTTAATTAAGCTAGAAACTCCTCAGTTGGGATTTCTAATAAAAAAGGGGGACATTGATCAATGAGCTTTATTACAGATGTCTATGCACGCGAGATTCTGGATTCACGGGGGAATCCAACAGTAGAAGTCGATGTCGTTCTCACAGATGGAATTATAGGTCGTGCAGCGGTTCCATCAGGTGCTTCAACAGGGGCTTTTGAAGCTGTTGAACTTAGGGATGAAGATGATACCCGTTACATGGGTAAAGGAGTATTGAAGGCGGTTGAGAATGTTAATCTGACAATCGCCCCAGAAGTAGAGGGACTAAATCCATTTGACCAACCCGGCTTAGATCGAGTGTTAATTGAACTTGACGGAACTGAAAATAAAGGGAATTTTGGAGCCAATGCAATTCTCGGAGTATCCTTAGCGGCAGCTAAAGCTGCAGCAGAGTCGTTAGGAATACCTCTCTATCAATATTTAGGAGGGGTAAATGCTAAAGAACTGCCCGTGCCTTTGATGAACATCTTGAACGGTGGTAAACATGCTGATAATAATGTGGACATTCAAGAATTCATGATAATGCCCGTCGGAGCGTCAAGCTTTGCCGAGGCCCTTCGCATGGGGACAGAAGTGTACCACAGTCTTAAAGCGGTTCTCAAGGAGAAATCTCTTGCCACCGCAATTGGGGATGAAGGCGGTTTTGCACCTAGTCTAGAGTCCAACGAAGATGCGTTGTTATGCATAGTTGATGCCATTCAGAGAGCAGGGTATCAGCCGGGTGAAGACGTTGCTTTAGCCCTTGATGTGGCAGCAACAGAACTTTACGAAAATGGAATCTATAATTTAGCCGGGGAAGGGGTTAAGAAGACATCGGACGAGATGATTGATTATTATGAGGGTCTGATCGAGCGCTATCCGATTCTTTCCATTGAAGACGGCCTGGATGAAGAGGATTGGGAAGGCTGGCACAACCTGACTAAGCGCTTGGGAGACAAGGTGCAGCTTATCGGTGACGATTTGTTTGTTACCAATCCAAAACGCTTGGCCCGTGGGATTGAAGAGAAGTGTGCCAACTCGATTCTTATTAAGCTTAACCAAATCGGAACCCTGACGGAAACCTTGGATGCCATCGAAATGGCCAAACGGGCAGGATATACGTCAGTAGTTTCACACCGTTCCGGTGAGACTGAAGACGTTACCCTAGCGCATATCGCCGTGGCTGTGAATGCGGGCATGATTAAAACAGGGGCTCCTGCTCGGACAGAACGGGTTGCCAAATACAATGAGCTCCTCCGAATCGAAGAGGAACTTGGAGAAAGCGCTGTGTATCGCGGTCGCAAAGCTTTAGCGAGATAATAGCTAGGCAAGTTAGCAGAAAGCAAATACATACCCCAATTCAACCCCCCTATGCATGGATTGATTGAGTTTTGCAGGCGCTTGTGCTAAAATGAGCCTATTGATAATTTACAAAGTTGTAGTGATATATAACAAAGGGTTATCTTAGGGGGGTGAATTATTTTGCAAATTGCTTTGATAATTCTTTTAATCCTCAGTTCGATAGGACTGATTGCAGCAGTACTGCTTCAGTCTGGAAGAAGTGCAGGATTATCAGGAACTATTACTGGCGCCGGCGAAGCTATCTTTGGTAAGAAGAAAGGTATGGATGAATTATTCGCCAAACTCACGGGAGTTTTAGCGGGTGTCTTCTTACTAAGTTCTTTAGGCCTAGCTATTATTGCTTAAGTCTAAGAGGTTAGATTGCTTCTTTATACTGTACCAAAATCAATGAGGGGCACTTCGTATGAGGTGCCCTTCTGTGCTATTCTTTATCCACTTGCGGATAATATTTTTTCTATAAAAATATGTGTTTCGAACTTCTTAAATAAGGATAGTTTTAAGTAAGGATGATCTCCAATGGAGGTTATCGCCAAGGCCTATCCATAGAAAACTTAGCGGTGAAGGATATAGCTTCTCTAACACATAGATCCTTCTAGCAAATTCATTTATTTGATTCTGCGTTATTGACGCATCGATGTTCAGCTTTAACCGAGAGTTTAAATGAGTTTGCTCGAGTTTTTACACAAAATAATAGTAGTCCGGTCGGATATTCGGGTATCGCACATCGACTAAGGAGGTGCTTTGGTGGAACCACAAAGACGCTTAGTAGAGCCCTTTTATTTCCTAGGAAACCGTGTAGGCTGCTTGCTCATTCATGGCTTTTCGGGATCTCCTTCAGAAATGCGTTTAATGGGTGAACGTTTAACTAAGTTTGGATGGTCAGTCCTTGGAGTGAAACTTTCAGGGCATGGAACAAGCCCTGAGGAGATGGCAAAAACGAACTGGGAGGACTGGGCTAAAGACGCAGAAGTTGGGGTTAGAAAGCTGAGGGAGTCTTGTGATATTGTCATCGGAGTAGGACTGTCGATGGGAGGATTGTTAGCACTTCATTTAGGGACTCTAGGCATAATCGATGGTCTGATTACTATGAATGCTCCAATGATACTTGCTGACCGGAGAACTCGTTTCGTCCGGTTCGTTAGACCATTTATGACGTATGTTGAAAAACCAAAATCAAAACCAGTTGCAACCGTAGCTAAATCAAAAACAGCCTCATCAGTAACGGAACCAAAAGCGGAGCGTTTTGTCTATGAACGGATTCCGGTGGATGCCCTGATTTCTTTGAATAGAGGGATTCGCCAGGTGCGCAGTAAACTTCATACAATTAAGTGCCCGGCTTTATTAATGCAAAGTACAAGAGATTTAACAGTTAACCCTATCAGTGTTGAAATCATTAGGAAGAAAATTCAGCAGGTTAACCCAGGCGTGATTTATTGGGAAAAATCCGGACATATTTTAACACTTGGGCAGGAACGAGATGAGGTTGTACTAAAGGTTCATGAATTTATTCAGAGGTTTGTCGAGAAGAAGGAATCACAACAGTCATGAGCGGATATTTTTGAAAGACATAAACTGATGTAATTGTGTAACCCAATAATAGCTACCGTTAAAGGGTACATAATTGGGAAATAGGTCCTTATAGTAAGGAAATAATTTTGATTTGGAAAGTGAGCTGGAGATGGATATGATGACGCGTGAAGAAGCTTATATGGAATTAACGAAGTATGTTGACAATAAAAACTTACTAAAACATATGATCTCAACAGAAGCAGTCCTTATCCGTTTGGCTAAGCTTTTTGATCAAGACCCCGATTTGTGGGGCATGGCGGGCCTTCTCCATGATATCGATTATGAGGACACAAAGGAACTGCCGGAAGAACACTCCCTTAAAGGAGCAGAAATATTAGAGAATATGGGTTTTTCGGAAGAGCTGGTGTATGCAGTGAAAGTTCACAATGAGAGGCACGGACTCCTGCGTAACTCCTTATTAGATAAGGCCCTCTACGCAACTGACCCTATGACAGGTCTCATTGTCGCTGGAGCACTAATTCGACCAGATAAGAAGCTTTCGGGGGTGGATGTTCCCTTTCTTCGTAAGAAATTCGATCAAAAAGCATTTGCGAAGGGAGCAAATCGGGAACAGATTCTCACCTGTAGTGAGCTAGGGCTTTCATTGGAAGAGTTCTTGGGATTTGGCTTAGAAGCAATGCAGGGGATATCAGAGGCCTTGGAACTATAATTCATGAGGACCCCAAGTATTCTAGAATAACATTATTTGGTTAAAATAGGTAATTTGTGATATACTGAAATACTAGATGAGAGGAGGAGTAGTATGCCTTCCGAAGGAATTAAAGTTGTTGCCGACAATAGAAAGGCTTTCCACGATTATCATATCGAAGACCGAGTGGAGGCCGGGATCATTCTTACTGGAACAGAAATTAAATCTATTCGTAGCGGACGGGTAAATTTAAAAGATAGTTATGCACGTTTGGACAATGGCGAAGTTTGGGTTCACCAGATGCATATTAGCCCTTATGAACAGGGAAACAGATATAATCATGATCCACTTAGACCGCGAAAACTTTTACTTCATCGTGCCGAAATTAATAAACTGATTGGCAAAATTCAGCAACAAGGGCTAACCCTGATCCCCATTAAAATATATTTAAAGAAGGGTATGGCAAAAGTAGAATTAGCGGTTGGTCAAGGAAAGAAAAATTACGATAAACGGCAGGCTCTTGCTGAACGAGAAGGTAAACGTGACATTGAGCGGGCACTAAGGGATCGTAATAAAGCTTACTAGAAATGAAATTTAGTTCAAACAAAAAAAGATAATGCGGGAAAGATTGAACTAAAAGAATGTAGGCATTCTTAAATGAGCATCTTTCCATAATAATGTAAAGATTCCATGGATATTCGCTTTGCTTTATGCTTAAATGTGTTATACTATGCATATGGAACTTTTACATGGGGGCGTTTTAGACTCGCTCGGGGAAGCGGTGGCATAGGTTGCGCGTCGAGATTCCACCTGGTCTCGTTAAACGGTGGACCTAATAGTTAACGAAAATAATTACGCTCTAGCTGCTTAAGTGCCGCTAGCATCCTGCCTTCAGAACCTACGATGAAGAACCAGGGTGTCAATTAAGTAGGACGCTCTAATGTCAATGCTCGGAGACATTAGCTAAGATTATCGAGCTAGCCTGAACTGAATCCTTGCCTTTAGGAGTCAAGACTGGCGAAATTTAAATTAAAGGACACACGCGTAGACGCTTATGTGGCAGCTCTTCGATACAGGGGTGCAAGTCCCCTCGCCTCCACCATTAAAAACCCTGTAGGTTATTTCTACGTCAAGAGTGTTAATATTATCTGAAGGGTTAACGATAACCTTATCTACATATTCTTGAAGGATTCTCTTCTTTTCGTTTTCATCATTCGAATAGAGAGCATCCTTTTTTTCTTTTAATAAATTATAAATTGCTTTATCATTAATTTCTGTTTCCTTTTGGAGTATATTTATATGATCCAGTTCTTCTCGAAGAAGTTCAACTTTATTTTGGGCTTCCACAATTCTTTCCTCAAGCCCTTTTATACCTTTACCTAATGCCTGCATCCAATTTTCAATAGTAGACTCAAGCTCTTTTATCTCCTTCTTGATCGGGCCGATATCATCCTGAGTTTCTTTTCTTCGCTCCTGATAAAGTTCTTTGACCCTTATGACAATGCTATCCATGGCCACTTGTGAGAAACAATGAAAGGCAAGTTGCTCGATTACTATGCGTTCAAGATCCTCCTTCCGCATACTAGAATTTTTGCATTTTCCGGAACATTTGTAATAACACAAAAGGGTATTCTCTTTGCTTTTAGAATTCCTATAAGAGTTCCCATTATAAGGAGCTCCACATTTTCCGCAGAAGACTTTTCCGGTAAGTAAATAGTTTACTTTAGCTTTCATTCGGCCGGGCTTATATTTCTTCTTGTTTATCAATTCATTCACTTCCCCAAAAAGGTTAGAGTTAAGAACTTTAGGGATAATTCCCTCTTTGATAACTTGTTCTTCGATGGGTTTCTTTTTGCTAGTATTACGCCGGCCGTCGACATCTTTAGAACTTGCCACATTAAACACGTAGTCCCCATTATATTTTCTATTAGTATCCCAGCCATAAAAGCTGTCTCTAGTAAATTTTTTTCCGGTTTGTGTCCTATACCCTAAATTGTTAAGCATTTCAGCAATGTTCTTACGTGATATCCCGTCTCTCCGTCCTTCAAAATAGATTTGGACAGCTTTATATCTAGTCTCATCAAGCTCATATCTACGGGTTTCTGGATTAACTTTGAGTCCATAAGGAGGTCGCCCTCCAGTATGTATTCCTTGGTCCGCATTTTCAAACATACCTTTCATAACTTCTCGAGCAAGGTCTAAACTATAGTATTCATCCATTCCTTCCAGTAGGGCTTCTAATAAGATTGATTCAGGGGAATCATCTAAAGGCTGGAGTACGCTTTCTACGCGAACTCCGGCCTTTTTTAGCATGCGCTTATAGATAGCTGAGTCATACCTATTGCGGGCAAAGCGATTAAATTTATGTATGATAATTACATCAAAAAGACCACGCTTTGCGTCACGAATCATCCTTTGAAAATCATCTCTTCGATCATTTCTACCTGTTAGTTCTTCATCTTTATATTCTGCGACAATCAAATAGCCTTTTTTCTTAGCATGTTCCCGTCCTGCTCGAAGTTGGGCTATCGTGGATTCTTCACGCTGATTATCCGAGCTATAGCGTGCATAGAGAGCTGCACGGATACGAATTTTGTTCACGAACCATCACCTTTTTCATCTGTTGCTTATCATTTAAGGTTCTTAATAAATATTTAGTTTTAGTATAGGTTTTTACATAGCTGATTTTTCTTCAAAGTAATCATCTAATTCGTTTATTTGATCATCATGGTATATATTATCTTTTATACTCTTATAAGTCATGTCAGCGTTTTCATCGCCAAGCCATTGGATATAGTCAACGATCACTCGTTCTAAGCCATGGTGCTCCAATTTATATTGATTAACTTTCGAATTTCTTTTTAATATAAATTCAGGATTCTGCATGCAGAAATGGAATATGGCATTTATTTTTTCAATACCTTCCTTATCTCTAGACTGAACCATTGGAGAAAGTATGATATTCTTCAAAATAAAATTTTTGATCTTATCATGAAGCTTTTCAAAATCTGGACTAAATGTAATTTGGTGTTTGTCTTTGCTAGAGTTTATTACGTCGAGGATTAAGTGATCAATCCAATTGTTATTAAAGGGAAGATCAGTGTTGTCGTCCCATAATTTTCTAAATTCGTATTCCGTTATAAGATCATTCCTTATGCCGTCATCAATATCATGCTTTAAGTATGCAATTCCATCGGCAATGTCTACAACTTGTCCTTCAAGAGATGAGGGCTCATCTAAATTAAAAAGTTCAATTCTTGGAAGCTCATTAAAAAGCACTTTGCATTTCGTATGTTTCAGAACTCCTTCAACAACATCATATGTTAGGTTAAAACCAGGATAAGGTTTTCCATTTAAATCAAGGCGATTACACAAAGTATTACGCAATATCCAGGCACTTTGAACATTGTGGTTAAAAGACATAGTTGTTAGACAATCCTGAAGAGCCTTTTCCCCAGCGTGGCCGTAAGGGGTATGTCCTAAATCATGCCCCAAAGCAATAGCTTCAGTAAGATCTACATTTAATTTTAAAGGTCGTGAAATAGATCTAGAAATTTGGGAGACTTCTAAAGAATGAGTTAAACGAGTCCTATTGTGTTGATCAGATCCACTTGCTTTAAAAATCTGGGTTTTCATTCTTAGCCGACGGAAACAATTTGAGTATAAGATTCTACCGATATCACGTTGATATTCAGTTCTATAAGGATCTGGTTCTTCAACTTTCCAGCGCCTAGAATCCGAAGACCTTTTGGCGGCTGCACATAAATTATCTCTTTCCCAGGTTTCTTGTTCTTCCCTAAATGATGTCATTAATTGTATTCCTCCTTCGTATGTTACTAAATAGTACATATGGATATCTGACTAAAATGACATGGTTTATACAAATATCAAATAAATCCTGTCCCTTTACTTAAAGTCTGTCTGTCGAAAACCATTTTTAGCAGACCGAGTTTACGATACATAAACCATTCAGTAACATCAAAATGTTCCGCTAATTCGAAGCAGCTGCAGATGCCAGATTCTAATGCCTTTACAAGTTCGCAGTTGGGAATCAGGAAGTCTGTAGCCCATTGAGCAGCTTTCCTTTCATCTTGAGCCTCCATGGTCTGTAAATTGGCCGAAGTATGTACCGAGAGAAGGTTCGTGCGTGCTGCTGTGTAAAAGTGTCCTATCTCTTCTGCTAATACGCACTTGTGTAACCGGTGCGTATGAAGGAGCTGTTTATCCAGGACAATTATTGGGCCGAGCCTGTGATCGTAAAGGTAAAGACCATGAATATTCTCTGGTAACTGCGAAAAGTCCTTATACCTAATTTTGACATTTTCCTTATTTACAATATCCCAAAGTCTTTTCAAGATGTCACCCACAGTCGAAATGTAATAATTAATGTCGAATATAAAAACAAAAAACTACCTTGCCCATTTGGGTGGTAGTTTTATTTTTTTCTAACTTTATCTAATTCTTCTTTTAGGAACACCTCAGAATTACGAAGAAGCAGCGGATTGGTTTGAGATGGCCGTCGCTAAAAACCACAAATACGCTCAGTACTCTCTAGCTGGCCTTTACTACCAGTAAACATGGCGGATGGGCGTAAGATAACACTTGATGAACATTTCAATTCTCCCCAGCACGCGCTGGATGTTCCTAATTTTGTTGTCTCATTGACCTTCACATATTCTTCTGACCCCTGTTCTGGTTTCTTCTCTTTTATAGCTTTCATAGACTCAGTTTTGGACTTAGCCCGTTTCACTTTAGGCCTTGGCTATCAGCTCTTTCATAATGTTCATGCACTCTTCCCTGGTCTGGTTTGTCTTACCCGCATCCTCATTGATGTATCTTTCATATACATCCTCAAAATAATCCTCATCTTCGTGAATGTCGGCAATGTCTTCCAGTGTATAGTCATTGTTATAGAGGTAGTGAATAAAGTTGGTATAGTATTCACTCATACCAAAGGCTCTCTCATACCACTCACTGGCAAGGTCACTCTCATCAGATCCGTTAGTATGCCAATCAGTTAAGTCGCCAACGAAAGACGATAAAAGCTCTCCAGCACTCTTGAATCCCGCTTTGTAAGCCAGTAGTTTTAAACTGCTATACTCTTTATCAGTAAGACTGACCTTTAAATCATTTCTTATCCTATCTGTCTGCAAGTCCTCATTCTGTTCCTTTGCTCTATGTACAAGGTATTCGTTCATTGTTTTTTCTCCTTCCGAACTTATTCCCAGCAGAGCCAGCCGAGGACTTCTTTTGTACATTCTTGGAGCTACTCGGCATGAAGAGGAATACATTTTATAGAAGAGTAGCTGAATACGAAGCAAAAGAAAGGGATTTAAAATAATTCCTTTCTTTTCACTATACCTTTTTGGGTACTGCCAACCAAATGACGCGAAACACTCGCAAGACAATATTTAACAAAAAGAAGCCAGTTTTCCCCATTCTAAGGCAAACCATCTTTATTGTTAAAAAATAAATACAATACACCCCAACGTCGCTCAAGTCGTAACCTGGATAATAGTCCATAGCTCAAGGATAGAGAATGATCCGAACAAAAAAAACTGAAACGAACACCCTAGTAAATCAAAGCTAGTGAGAGGAAATGGACTTTGATCCTTAAAGTGAAAACACGCTTGTTAGGATATAAATTTGTAGAAAACGAAAATATGTAAATCGGCTGTCAAGGAGAAATTTGACTAAAAACGAGGAAATGGTATTGTCGCAAATGTACGTAATTCTCATTATAGGACACAAATTTTAAAAAGGTAAATTATTCATAGCTGTCGAATTGAGTTTGCTGAGACAATTCGTTGCTTAGAAATTCCAAATCGAGGACAGATAAAATAAAAAGAAGTGATGAAATTGATGGAATTACTTAGTGTATATAATTAACCACGCAGGGCATTCTGACAACAACATGGATATCGTCAAAAACGTGGCTTTGTTAGTAAAATCTGGTGAACTGGTTGGACTGATTGGTCCTACCGAAGCTGGGAAAAGCACTACGATTAAGGCGATCATGGGGTTGTTGCCAGTGATGGATGGTAAGGTCGAATTCACAGGAGAGAGTAAAAACTATGCCTATATACCAGAACAACCCGTACTCTATGAAGGGTTAGAAAAATCAGCTTATTGTTGTCTTAGTGTGGGGTTTTACGTCATTTCGTTGGCCCTACCCCTTTTTTGAAAATATTATTTATTAATTACAGCCATCTGAGGTAAGAACTTGCTTGAAATGCAAAATCCCCCTCGGGTGGCTGCTTCAGGTTATTTTTGAAACTAAGACAATTGCTAATTTATCATAATAAAATCATGCCAAACAAATGGTAACTATGGCATTTATCCTTGGCTAGTCTTGCCTGGTCTAACATATGTCCCTGTTACAATTCCTACTACTGAACCATCATAGTTAACATAAACATTACCACCAACACTTGTATCATGAACAACCATATAGGAACTGGTTCCACTGATATTATATCCGACACAAGCCATAGTATGATTTCCAAATCCATCAGGATAAGCTGGAGAAGTTGCAGTACAGTTTAAGACAGTAACTAAAAACGGAAATCTACCATTAATTTGGGTTTTTAGTTCTGCAAAAGTAGTTGAATAATCAGTCTCGCAATATAATCGACCATTAGCACCATCCTCATAGTTTGATATGGCTTCTATTATACCTAAATTTATATCATAAACCCTAGTTCCACCGGATGAATTCGTTTTCATAGCAGTCGCTAAGTCTTCAATTAAAGTTTTTGTAGTAATATCTTCAAGTAGATCTTCATAACTAAATCTCAATACCATTGCTGCGCTTGTTGGTGTACAACCTTTATACCACTTATAATCAGGTACTTTTAATATTCTTTTTGTTACAGCTAAAGGAGTAATCATAGAAGATATAGACGCTTTTTGGCTTAGATTTTCTCTATTTTTTTTAGCAATATCAGGTTTTGAAGAAATATATTTTCTGCTTTTACTTCAGCAAAAATTGCATTAGATGGGTGGAAACAATCAAATTATGCAATACTCGCTTATGGCGAAAATTTCCCAGATGCTTTAACTGCAGCCCCTTTAGCTAAGAAATATAATGCACCTATACTTTTGACTGAGACGAATTCTATACCAACAGATACTTTAAACGTAATACAACAATTGAAGGTTTCTGAAATTTTTATTATCGGTGGGACCGGAGTGATTTCATCGTCTGTAGAAAATCAATTGACTTCATTAGGGGTTAAAACTACTAGATTAAGTGGACAAGATAGATATGAAACTAGTATAAGCGTTGCTTACCAACTAGAAAATGTTAGTGAAATAACAATTGTAACAGGAGAAGATTTTGCTGATGCTTTGTCTATATCTCCTATAGCCGCCAAAAGAAAGATGCCTATTATATTAGTTCCTCACAATGTGATACCAGATATCGTAAAGGAATATATAAAACTTCATAAAATATCTAAAACCTATGTTATTGGTGTCGGTTCCTCATTAGACGAATCTTTGGTAAGTGAGCTGCCTAATGTTGAACAAATAAATGGACAAGATAAATATCAGAGAAACCTAGCTGTTATTGATAAATTTAAAAGTGAAATGGATCTAAATGCTATCTACTTAACTACAGGTGAAACTTTTGCTGATGGACTTTCAGGTTCTGCTTTAGCAAGTGTAAATTGTAATCCACTGCTTTTAGTTGGAGAAAATTCAATATCACAAAAATATTTTTTAAATAATAATTCAATTATTAATTATAATATTGTTGTACTTGGAGGTGTAACAGAAATGGCTATTATCGGTTCTACTAATGTTGATTACGAAGAAAAAAAGATAAGTGATGTTATTAATATAAAGTCTGATGATAATATAACGAAAATAGTATTTTATGACGGTAGGGGTGGAAGAAACGAACCATTAACAATTGAAGATAAACAAAAGATTAAGGAATTTATGGGTTATCTAGATGGTTATGTAATTAAAAAAGAAAAAAATCCGGTACCCTCAGCAGGGTGGATACATAAGGCTGTATTTTATATCAACGACAAAGAAGCAATGAGTATAACCTTTGTTGATCCAATGATTATAGATGGAAAATATTACTATAACATAATAAAAGGTAACTTAGATACTGATAAGATTGATAAGTTTCTAAAATCGATTGATCCAGAATATATCATAGGCATTTGAACTTCAAAAAATTATTAACAAATTACGATATAAAATATACCATTTACCTATAAAGACAATTCATGCTATTAGAAGCCCCATCGTTATAAACTAAGTGACGAGGGGGCTATTAGTTAACATAACTGTAAGCGGTGGAACAAATACCGTCATGTAAAACAGCCTTCCCTCTGATACATTAAGAGCAAGTGATCAGACGGGAGGTTTTTTTAAATGAAATCTACCGCTTACAAGTAGATGGATAAAATCGGTTAATTTTTAGGTCGAAATTCCTAAAAAAATATGTGGCAGATCTTTTCATAAGGTTAATTATAGGACGCAATGACTGTAAAAAAGGGTGGTTACTATATATTTCCTTAACGTGGGTTTTCCGTCATTAAGCTGGCCCTACCCCTAGTAGGATGACGCGAAGTAAAGATTATTATATTTCTTGAAAGAGGAAAGAATAATGTTAAAAATTGATTTGAAGGTTGAAGGCATTCCTGCAATCTTGTGGGGAGAACCATCTGATAAAATATTTATTGCTGTTCACGGAAACATGTCTAGCAAGGATGATGATTCAATTGTAATTTTTGCTGAAGAAGCAATTGACAAAGGGTATCAGGTACTTAGCTTTGATTTGCCTGATCATGGTGACCGTAAAGGTGAAGGCTATGCTTGCAAGGTTCAAAACTGTGTTAGTGACCTTACAGCCATTGTGGAGTATGTCAAAACTATTTCAAGTAATATAAGCGTATTTGCTTGCAGTATGGGTTCATATTTCAGTTTACTTGCATACAGAGATTTGCCACTCAAACAATGTCTATTTCTTTCTCCTGTGTTAGACATGGAGCGAATCATAAACAATATGATGACATGGTTCAACGTAAGCGAGGATAGATTAAAAGCCGAAAAAGAAATTGAAACACCAATCGGACAGACACTTTATTGGGATTATTACTACTATGTAAAATCTTATCCTATTGACACTTGGAACCAACCTACTGCGATTCTCTATGGTTCAAATGACAATCTTTCTGAGTTTAATGTGGTTTCTGAATTTGCAAAACGTTACCATTGCAGGTTACATGTGTTGGAAGATGGGGAGCACTATTTCCATACTGTCGAACAACTGCACTATTTTAGGCAGTGGTTGTGGGATAATATTTCCGTGTTTTGAGCATTATGGAAGATCGAGTTAGCTTATTTTCTTTTGATTATATTCAGTAAAAGACCTGTACTTGGTATACTTGGTATAAAAATCAAACAGGTCTTTTATTGCACAGTAGACGGATTATGTGACTTAATCTTTTCTTTACCATTTAAGCCGATTGATGGTAATATTAAGTTATGGAAGTAGGAAAATACGCTCTTGTCGCACTGTTTATATAAAGTGTAGAATATCCTCAATAAAGAGAACTCCATATTATCCCCTTTGCTTGGAGATGGGTCAAACAGGAATGAAAAGTGGGGAGGGAATTGAAATGCCTTTCTTTTTGAAAATTATTGCAAGTGCATTTCTACTTATTTATATTTTTAACCCGAAAATCGGTTGGATGATTTCTGAAGGATGGAAATACAAAAATGCTGAGCCGAGTGAAGTGTATTTAATAATTAACAGAATATTAGCTGTTGCCTTTTTAATTATTATTTGGTTCCTAGTTAGGTGAAGATACTAATGCAGACTAATGAACATCATTCTTATTATATTCAGTAAAAGACCTGTACTTGATATAAAGATCAAGCAGGTCTTTTATTGCACACCCATTATGCGCAGCAAGGAGATCATGAGAATAACGCCCCGAAAGGCGTTATTGGACTAAGTATTGCTTTCGTTTTTCGTTAGTCCTATTTGCATGTAAAACCTCTTTGATTCAGCAATTCCTGCATTTTTTGCTCGCCAAGTTCGTGCTCGATCAGAAACATGTCACGATCATTACAAATAATTGGGATATGACACATAGCATCGGTTATAATCGACTGAGCTTCCACGGCTTCCGTGTGAGTGTCACACGCAACATAATTACTATATACCTTAATCATCCAGTAAACTCCTTTGTGCTTCGATCTTCTTTGAGATCCGCAAGCAATTCCACAATCTAACGTAAGTTACCACGCACGCATATATCAATAGGTTGAATAAAATATTTCAAGTTTATTTTCACCGTCAATCGACGGTTATTTTTATGCCTTGGAATTCAAGAGAAAGGGGGGAGGCGAATGTCGGATAAAGATGCTAGCGAAATAATAGCCTCACTCGGGAAAATATGAGATGGAGTTAACGATCTGCTTGATTGCCGGAAGTTATATTCCGAGAGGATCTCATGAAGCACAAGGATGAAATAAGAGATAAGTACAAGAGATAATATACATTATCTCTTGGGTTCTTGTGCAATTGTGATAGACTTATTTTAGAAAAAACTTATGATTTGCGGGTTCTAGGCAAAATACTCGCTGCTGATTGAGTCGCTAAGGACCGAAAAACTCAGGAGATAAGATTTCACAACCGAAACATAGAGGAAATAATAAGGTTAACCAAAGGAAAAAGAGGGGATGTTTTTGTTACAGACTAACGTACCGGAAATTAACGCATGGATCGAACGCCTTCGAGAAGCTAATAAAAGCGAAAACACCCTCCGTGCCTATAGCCAGAGAGTGCTGCATTTTGCTGAATGGTTTGAATCAACTATTGGAGAATTGCTTACCCCTGAGCGTGTCACTCCAACAGACCTGCGTGAATATAAATCCTACCTAATAATAAACCTTAAGCGTACTCCATCGACAGTCAATCTTTCCTTTGTTGCGATTGCAAACTGACTGGACTTTAACGGTCAGAATGTACCAATGCCGTCATATGTGGAAGAGGTACGTTCTGAACCTCAAGGTCGGAGCGGTTGGACCAACGATCATTTACTCGTGCTGTGGAACGCGAAAGCATCCCACGGGATATTGCCCTAATTACGCTCATGCTAAACACTGGTCTTCGTATTAGCGAAGTGGCTGCATTGGATATAGACGATCTCATTATTGGGGAGCGCTCCGGCAGTCTCAAGGTACCGCTGGGGAAAGGGAGTAAATTCCGTACTGTCCCCCTTAATAGTGACAGACGGAAAGTCCTGCGCGACTATATAAACGGTAGAACAAAAGGAACATTGTTTTTAAGTCAGCGGGAGAAGGGAACAGTCGCTTATCTTCCAGCGGAATTCGGCAGGTAATTGATCAGTACGCTTACCTTGCGAAATTACCCGAACTTCATCCCCATGGTCTACGGCATACATTTGCTCGGAACATACTGAAAACTGGTGAAGGACTGGAAATGGTCGCTGAGATCCTGGGTCACAAGAGTCTCAATACGACACGAATTTACACTCAGCCGTTTGAACAGGATAAAGCGAAAGCTATGGAGAAGTTGTCGCAAAGACATTAATTAATTCGCAAGAGAGCATCCAGATAAAAGTATCGTACAAGCCCTTGGCTATCGCGTTTTAACGATAATGAACTTTGAAATTCCTATTTATATGCAATTGGAATGTAGAATCGGTATTGAAGAAGTAATCTGAGGGCTTGGGAAGTTCGGTTATCTGTGAAAGATGACTACGATTTTGGAATGTTCCAACAGTATTCTATGAATACTATGCTCGCTAGGTTACTTACTTTTTTTCTAATTCAGCTATTTTAGCTTTCAATGTATCGATCTCTGATTGTAAATTACTTGGTTGGGTTGACTCAAACATAAGGAGTTTACTCTTGCTAGCATTTTTATCTTTATTGATGTATATAAAAACAACAGTTCCTAATACAACTATAATAGTCCAAAGGCCGTATTTTTGATTTATGCCTGATCTTAGACTTGCGGCCATTTCCGGGCTATTTCCCATCCACCCTATGCTCTCGTATTCTTTTCCTATTCGTACTTCGCTAAGCTGTTTCGTCCATGAATTTATTATCAATAATAACAAAATAAATCCACCGACAATAACAATTTTAATACTTTTTTTCATAATAGAGTCTCTCCCTCTTAAAATTAATATTATCTCTCGTTATCGCACTTATTCAGTAGTATTTCACTATTTAGATTTATCGTCAATGATAATAATAAATCTTTAAGAGGCGAAGTATTATAATATTCTTCATGAAGATTTCAAAAATCAGTTACTAATTCCTTTTCGATTGATCAGCAATTAGATATATCTTGTTATATAACTTATGGAGACAATCCTTTATTTAAGCTGAAGAAGCCAAAAATGCTCGAGAAATTACTCAACTAAGAAGAACAACATCGCCATCCTGACATCTCGAACATTTTATCCCGCTTAAGGCCATTCCATCGTGAGTGTTTTGGTTTATCAGGTTAATAGACTGTATTAGCTATAACATGAAGCGGTTAATGAATCACAGGAGCTAAATTCTTAAGGATATTGTAGGGGATTTAAAAAATGCCTTGGGGTGGTCAAATTTTTAGCTGTCACGGTGATAAACTTTTCGCTTGACACTACTAATTGGTCGAAATTCAAGAGTATTATTAACTCAATACTATCTGAAAAGGTAAATGGGAAACTATTTTCATATGATAAATGGTTAAAATGGGAGTGGTGTTCGGTAGATTCCTTCGGAAAGCCTATAGTTATTCCTGAAGTTTATTGGATTTGATAAGAAAGATAACCTGAAGGAATATTCTATGTTTACAGAGCTAATAAAGTGTAAAGGAACAGGTCGTCTATCAGCTAGTGGTATTCGGCAGGAACTTCCCAACTTCACCCCCATGCACCGAGGCATACGTTTGCCCGGAATCTACTGAAAACTGGAGAAGGACTGGAAATAGTCACGGAAATTCTGGGGCAAAAGAGTTTGAATACTACACAACTTATACTCAGCCGTCTGAACAGGATAAGGCAAACGCCGTGGAGAAGTTGTCTAATCCAATTAAAGGGAAATAAGTAACAAGGTCAAAGGTGGCGTGTTTTATTCAGGGAAGATATCGCAGAGGGCTTCGGCTGAAAAAGGTTGTTACTTCGGGGCTCAAATGGGAAATATATTTCGTGAACGTAGCACGTTGTTTTTTTTGAGAAGCAAATATACGGTAATAACAAGGAAAAATAAGAGAAGACCAATAGGGAATTGCTTGACGGTTTGAAAGTGAAGAGTGCTACTCAATACCATAAGGTGGTTTCCAGGCCCAAAAAATAATATATACAAATCATTATTTGTGAAATTACTACGAGGATAAGTTAAAACTTATCCTCGGTTTTCGTCCAAATTCCCCTATGACTACCATGTCCCCTGAACAAAAAAATGTCTAGATGTAATGTTATGATGGACGTATCGCAGTATTTCTTAAATTTACTATTTACGGAGACATAGAAAAAGGCGAAATAGGTTGACAATAATATGAAAAAGTGATAATTTTATATTAATTAAACATTGGTAAATTTAACCATATGTGGAATGTAAATATGTTTAATTAATAGGTCTTTTTATTTAATTTAACCACCATGGAATTTAAGAAAATGAGTAAGGAGGCGAAACCATGCGAATTAAAATTGAGTTTGAAACCGAGTGCGAAGATCTGCCCATTGATTATCGAAGAAAATTCATATCATATTTAAAGGGTGCTTTGGCAGATTATAACCAGGATCTTTTTGCTGCTTTATACGGAGAAGGACCCTCTTCCAAGTCTTTTTGCTTCAGTATCTATTTTGCACCTGAAGTGACTATTGCAAAAGATGGGATCACTCTACACAGTAAACGATTTCATGTTTGGTTAACCACGCGGGATGTATTGATAGGGGTGCACCTGGCCAATGCTTTTATGGCCCGCCGCAACAAGTGGTTTCCTATGGCTGATAGTAATAATAAGTTGAAGGTGCTCTCTATAACTAAAGTACAGGAATATTCGATCACGTCCAATGCCGTTCATTTTAAAATTCTTTCACCCATTGTCATCCGAGATCACGATGAAGAAAAGGGGAGGGACTGGTATCTAACGTTTGAAGATGATGACTTTGAGGTGATTTGGAAACGAAACTTAAAGACGGAGTTTCAAAAGGCCTTTGGTAGAGATGTCTGCGATGATATTAATGCCTTACGCATCAAGCCCATTCGTCTAAAAAAGACGGTTGTAAAAAGTTACGGAATTTATATTCCTTGTACCATCGGTAGCCTCGTAGTGGAAGGGGAAAAATATTTACTGGAATACCTGTATAAGGCTGGAGCCGGAAGTAAAAGGGCGATGGGCTTTGGCTGCTTAGATATAGTGTAAGGAGGGGTGAAATGAGCAGTGATACTATTCGACTTACAATGGGCGATTGGCAGTGGAACGCAGCGTTAATTGGGTTTATTAATATTGTTGGAGAAGAAAATGTTCACATTATGGATGATACAGTGGAGTTTACATCAGACGTGCTAGATGGATTTGAAGACAAATACTTCGCATATCTTATACATGCTTATGAGAAAACGTTATCATGGAGCAAAATAGTTAGTTTTAAAAACAAACTGGATGGCTACAAAGAAAGCAATTTTGAAAATTTCAATTTGAAGGCACTTCAGAGCTTAAATACTTACATAAAAGATGTTAAACGTTATACCAAAAGCAATAGTTATAAGGCTGCTTACGAGCTGATTGATTCGAATGTGGACATGCTGTCTCTAGAAAAACACTTAACGACAATTAAAGAGCCTAAAGGTCAGCAACAGTTCGATGTCGATAGAAACAGACTGATCGCAGAGGTGAAACAGGTTGTAGCTATTTTGCGTCAAATAATTGACTACTGCGACAGTGTGGAAAGCAAACGGTATATTGGTGCCAAAAATGTCATTTACACGGTGATTAAAAATGCTTGGAGTGGGGTGAGTTTCCTCAACGCCCAGACGAAGGAAAAAGATGTCTATATTGATTACAAAACATATTTTGTAGATACGGGGACTGATTATCTAAAAAGTAATAAGAGTAAATACAAATTCAATTGTTTCGTGTGTGATGCGCCCATTAAGGATATGAGTAATGATTTGAGCTTTTTAAACGCAACCGGCTTTGATGTTGCGAGGAAATCCTCTCATGTTTGGGATTTTCAAAATGACATAGCCATTTGCCCAATATGTAAGTTGATATATTCTTGTTTGCCGGCAGGTATGACCTACATTTATGACCGGGGTATTTATGTTAATGCGAATATCCGCCTGCAAGATGCACTGAATATTAATTTAAAAATCAAAAAGGATATTTTGAGCTCGCAAGAGGGCGGAATGCGATCAGTGTACCATGCATTGGTGGGCGCGTTGCATGAAAAAGAAAATAATTCGGCCAAATACGAGCTTGCCGATGTACAGGTGGTCCGTTATGAAAATGAGAGCTATCGATTCAATATCTTGTCCCAAAAAATGCTGGAAATTATCGTAGCGTTCGAGCAGGAATTGAACAGTCTCATTAAGACGGCTTTCAGCGAAAATGGTGTAAGCGTCCAAATCCATGATGAGGTCGTTACTCGTATCTTTAACAGTCAAAATTTATTCACCTTGATTCACAGGATGTTGCATTATAAACTTTCCGATTCGTCAAAATGCTATTTTAATGGAGCGCATGTGACTCATCTATTAAAGATCAACCAAAGAATTTATATAAGTTTAGGAGGGATCAAGATGGATAAAGCTGGGGAACAAGTGCAGGAAAACATTGATCTAGTCAAGAACGCCAAAGCGGCTGGCTATTATCTTCGCGGGGAGTACACCAACAAGGGTTCAGGCAATAAACTTCCAGGAATTTGTTATCGCTTGCTCAATGCTCTCAAAACATCCAACACCGATATGTTTATGGATGTAACACTTAATTGCTATCTGTATGTAAGGAGTCAAGTCCCAAAAGTCATTACGGATGTATTGGGCAAAGATAAGAGTTTTAGTACCATGGGTTATGCCTTTGTCGCTGGAATGATAGACGCCCAGGATAGTCAAGAGAGTTCAACGAAAAAAGTGAAGGGGGAAGGGAAATGAAAAGCAAAGGGATGACATTAACCTTAATAGTTCAGGCTGAAAGTGCCAATTATGGAGAAAGCGTTGGTAATGTGGCTTCACTGAAGAAAATGTCTAGGGGGCAAGGTGATCAATACACCTACATTTCGAGACAGGCGATTCGTTATAATATTGTCGAACAACTAGGTGAGGATTTGGCTCCGGTTAAAGCAGAAGGCAGCGGGGATAAGAAAGTTGTGCAATTTAGTGATGAGGCGACGATTGACAAATACCCAGAAATTGATTTTTTTGGCTATTTGAAAACAGAAAAAGGCTCAGGTGGGAAAAAACGCAGTGCTAAAGTCCGGCTTTCCAATGCAATCTCTTTAGAAAGTTACAAAGGGGATCTGGACTTTCTGACCAATAAGGGACAGGCGGATAAGATCGGCGAAAATATGAATATTGCGCAAGCAGAAATTCACCATTCCTATTATCGTTATACCATCACGGCCGATTTAGACCAGATCGGAGAAGATGTCGTATACGGTATCAGCTTGGATAATCAGGAACGGGCGCGTAGAGTGAAACGCTTGTTGGATACGATATCTTTCTTGTACCGAGATATTCGCGGCCGTAGAGAGGACTTAAAGCCCCTGTTTGCCATTGGAGGAGTCTATAATATCAAAAATCCTGTGTTCCAAAATGTTGTTAGTATCAAGCACAACTGTATTGATGTTTCTGAGATCCAAGGGGTACTATACGAAAGCATTAAGGAAGATACGTATTGTGGCGTCGTGAATAAGAGTTTCGCCAATACTATTGAGTTGAAGGAGCAACTGAACGCTCTGTCTATGCCTGAATTTTTTGCAGTCTTGAAGCAAAAGGTGGATCTGTATTATGAAGGCAATTAGGGTGCGCTTGCGCCAGGATATGGTGAATTACAAAAAGCCTACGAGTTTTCAGCTTAAGGAAACCTATCCTTTGCCGCCGTTTTCGACCGTTATCGGTATGGTACACAGCCTGTGTGGCTATACTGCATATCATCCAATGCAGGTTAGCGTACAGGGGAAATATTTTTCTAAGGTCAATGACTTGTATACACGTTATGAATTCAAAAATGCCATGAAATACGAGTCGGCCAGACACCAATTGCAAGTAGGGGATTATGGTGTTGGCCAAGGTGTGGCTACGGCGGAGTTGCTGGTTGATGTGGAGTTAATGCTCCACATCGCACCTGAAGATCAAAGTCTTGTTGAGGAGATTTATGTTGCCTTTGTCCAACCAAAGGAATATCCGTCATTGGGACGAAGGGAGGATTTGGCAACCATTGATGAGGTAAAAATTGTGAATCTTTCTCAAAAGGAATTGGAACGCCAGATTCCTGCTTACAGAGATTATTATGCCTATATTCCGTATGGAATGGTCCAGAAACAGAGTGTGAATTTGACTCATAAGATTCAGGGTTTAGCTCACTCAGGAACAAGATACAAGTTGACTAAGAACTACGAACTGGTAAACCACGGGAGTGAGAAGACTCCTAAAACTTTCAGACGTTGGAATAAGGTCGACGTAATCTATGGAAGTGCAACTGCCTTGGCTGATGAAAAGTTTATGGTAGATGAAGACAATATGGTTGCTTTCATGGTTTAGGAGGATTGTTGTGGACGAACGTGCGTTGGCAAAGTCTAATCCCAAAGAGGATATCCAGACACATACCGATAAATTACTGAAAAACTTCGATTTATTACGAAATCTATATCCCGATCGGCTTTCAGATCGAGATTGGGAGTTGCTACGTTGGGCTTGTGTTTATCACGATTTAGGGAAATTAAATTCTAAGTTTCAAGAACGAATTAAAACTGGAAAGCGTTTTCCAAATGAAGTCCCTCATGGCCTTTTGAGTCTAGCCTTTATTGACTACAATTCGCTAAAAAAAGTGTATGACAGAAATGACCTTAAGCTTTTGTTTCAGGCTGTGGCTTATCACCATGATCGGAAAATGCCGTTCCAGAATTCTGATATTGAAGAGGAATTCCCAGGACTACGTGCTCCTTCTGAACTGTTTGAATACGATAAGTTGCCAAAAAAAATATTTATAGCCGAGTACATCGATCAGCGTTATTTCAGTATAAACGAACGATTTTATGAGGAGCAGGGGGACTTGTTTTTTCGCTTTATCATGCTTGAGGGATTGCTGAACCGTCTGGATTATGCTGCGAGTGCACATATTCCGATTGAGAATCGCAATGATTTCCTCAAGGCAGCTATGGATGGGTTGATGGGACGGTGGATAAAGAGCGATAAAAAAGCACGTTGGAATGAGTTGCAGGATTATATGCAAAATAGTGCGGACAAGAATGTCATTGTGATTGCTCAAACTGGAATGGGTAAGACGGAGGCAGGCCTTTTATGGCTCGGGAATGACAAAGGATTCTTTACTCTACCACTTAAAAGTGCCATCAATGCGATTTATAATCGTATAACAACAGATATTGTGTTGGAGGATAAGGAAGAACGGGTTGGAATGCTTCATTCAGACACGTTTATTCGCTATCTTGAGCAAAGTGAGCTTGGAGATAAAGAAGAACAGAATGATAAAAAAGAGGACCTATCGCTAGATATCTATTACACGAAAACAAGACAACTTTCGTTGCCACTGACCATTTGTACTCTAGATCAACTATTTAGCTTTGTTTTTCGTTATAGGGGATTTGAACAGAAATTGGCGACATTATCTTATGCAAAAGTAATTATCGATGAGGTACAGATGTACTCTCCCGAATTAATGGCTTATCTAGCTCTTGGGTTGAATTATATTACAAGCATGGGCGGCAAGTTTGCCATCTTAACGGCTACATTGCCAACCTTTTTTATTGATTTGCTACGAGGGCAAAAAATTCAATTTGAAACTCCTCGGGTTTTTACAGACCATCGTCTTCGTCATAGCTTAAAAGTGTTGAATAAGGATATCAATACTGAAGATATTGTCAGTTTTAGCCGTCAATACGGTGGTAAGAAACTATTAGTGATTTGTAATACTGTAAAAAGTGCGGTTAATTTGTATCACCAGCTTAAAGAGGAAATAGGTGATGAGAAACAGTCAGTGCATCTTCTCCATAGCTGTTTTACTCAAGCGGATAGAGCACACAAAGAAAAGCATATTTTGAAAATGGGGCAAAGAGAGAGTACAGAAAGTGGTATATGGATTTCAACCCAAATCGTGGAGGCTTCTCTGGATATCGATTTTGACCTTTTATTTACAGAGTTATCCGACTTAAATGGCTTGTTCCAACGGATGGGAAGATGTTATAGGAAACGGAAGTTGGACCTCCCCTACAACTGTTTTGTATTTACTGGCGGCGACAAACGTTGTAGCGGGGTAGGTGTGTTTATTGATAAGGAAATTCACAGACTTTCCAAGGAGGCGCTGTCTTGTGTTGACGGTGTAATTGGAGAAGAACGGAAAGTGGCTATGGTGGAAGAACTTTACACTAAGAAAAACTTGCCAGAGTACTATGTCGCTATGACGGATCTTATTCGTTATGTGCAAAGCTATCAAGCTTATGAACTTAATAAAAAAGAGGCGAGTGAGAGATTCCGCTACATCGACACAGTCAGCGTGATTCCACGCGAGGTTTTTGAAGAACATAAAGAGGACATCAACGCTGCCATTAATGAATTGAAAAAAGTCTACAGCGGAGTAGATAAAAGCCAAGTTAAAACACTTAAAGCAAAAGCACGGAGTAGGATTTCTGCCCAAACTGTGACTATTTCCTCATACTTAGCAAGGAATATCGAAATAATGCCACAAATAATTAATGATTATGAAAAAATCCTCATTGCTGAATGTGGATACAACAGCGAAGAGGGGATTATCAGACCTGTGTTAAAGCCGAAGGCAGAACTTGAGGATTTTTCAGCCCATTCTTTCTAATTTGAAGGATTCTTCAGAGGATAAGGAGGCTGGTGTTATGCGTATTACGGGAACGATGTTTTATTATTATTTTGTCTGTGCGCGGAAACTATGGTGCTTTTACAATAACATCAGGTTGGAGAATGAAAGTGATAGAGTACTGCTGGGCAAGTTGATTGATGAGACTGCTTATGGGCGAGAGCACAAACATATAATGATCGACGAAACGGTCAATCTGGATTTCATCAAGGATTGGAAGGTCTTGCATGAAGTAAAAAAGAGCAAAAGTATAGAAGAGGCATCTATTTGGCAGGTAAAGTATTATTTGTATTTCCTGAATCAAAGGGGAATTCAAATTGAAAAAGGCATTTTGGACTATCCAAAACTCAAAAAACGTGAGGAGATCTTCTTCCAGGAAGGTGATTCGGAAAAAATCGAAGAGATTATATCAGGTATAGAAAGAATCGTTTCTCAGGAAAAGATGCCGCCACTTATAGACTCCAAAATCTGTAAAAACTGCGCTTATTACGAATATTGTTACGTTTAAGGAGGTACAGTATGGCGGAGAGTTTCTATTTGTTTGCAAATGGAGAATTGCATAGGAAAGACAATGTTTTGCGGGTTACCACGCCCGATGGTCGATTTAAAGATATTAAGGTAGAAATGACACGTGACATTTATGTATTTGGAGAGCTTAGCTTAAATACAAAATGTCTGAACTATGCTGGTCAGTTATCTATGCCTATTCATTTTTTCAATTACTACGGCTCATATACTGGAAGTTTTTATCCGAAGGAAGAAAACGTATCCGGCAAATTGCTGATTGAGCAAGTAAATCATTATACTGACAAAGATAAGCGGTTGGAAATTGCAAAGGAATTCATTGAGGCGGCAAGTTATAACATTTTACGAAATCTGCGTTATTATAATGGAAGAAACAAAGACTTAAAAACTTGTATCGATGATATCAAAGCTTTAAGAAGAGGCATTGCTCGAACGCAGGATGTTAATGAATTGATGGGAGTAGAAGGGAGTATTCGGCGAACTTACTATAGTGGATGGAAGGAGATTATCAATCAAGAAATCGATTTTGAAAAAAGGGTTAAACGTCCACCGGATAATATGATCAATGCTCTGATCTCTTTTGTAAATTCTCTAGTATATGTGACATGTTTAACTGAAATCTATAAAACTCAGTTGCACCCGGCTGTGAGCTACTTGCATAGTGCAGGAGAGAGACGTTTTTCCCTGTGTTTAGATATTTCGGAAGTGTTTAAACCCCTAATTGCAGATCGTCTGATATTTTCTATGTTAAATAAGAACATGCTGACGGAAAAGGATTTTGAACGGGGGTCAAACTTCTGTTACCTTAAGGATGCTTCACGTAAGAGGTTGTTGCAGGAATATGACGAAGCTCTGGAGAGGACGATCCAACACAAAGGGCTGAATAAAAATGTCTCATACCGGCATTTAATTCGTCTGGAATGCTATAAACTAATTAAGCATTTGATGGGAGATAAAAAATATGAAGGCTTTAGTATTTGGTGGTGACGATGTACATTATATTGGTTTATGATATTGAGATGGATGATGGTGGAGCGAAGGCGTCAAGGAGGATTTTCAAAACTAGTAAGAAATATCTAACCCATATTCAGAAATCTGTTTTTGAAGGTGAGATTACACCAGCCTTATTAAAAAAGTTGCAAATGGAGTTGTCAAAGTATATTCGTGTGGATAGAGATTCAGTATTAATATTCAAAAGTAGAGAAGAGCGTTGGCTACAAAAAGAGTTTTGGGGGAAAGAAGATGATAAAACCTCCAATTTCTTTTGAGATAGTATTTCTCTGTCGATTCCCAATGATGCAAATTGACCAGTAGGGCGACAAACGCCCAATTTGCAGTAATCGCTGATATAATCAATTGTTTCTTATCAATAGAATTGAATATAATGAGATATGAAAACTTATGGTCGACAGAAATAGATGTAAAATCCTTAGAACTATGCGCTTTCAAGGCCGAAGCGTAGTAATCTAACCATGATGGAATGTAAATTCAAAGGAAGATATTGAAGTAACTAAGAGGTTGATAGGTAGTAATCTAACCATGATGGAATGTAAATTCGTTAAACTAGCTAAATGATAACTAGTCGTTGAAGTAGTAATCTAACCATGATGGAATGTAAATAGTAATATTCAGTTTTAATTCTAGAATTCAATCCAGTAGTAATCTAACCATGATGGAATGTAAATAATTGAGCATTTAAACAAGCTTACAGAGACACGAATAGTAGTAATCTAACCATGATGGAATGTAAATAATGTTGACAATTTTTTTGTTCATCTCTTGTGCAGTAGTAATCTAACCATGATGGAATGTAAATATGGTTACAGTTCTTGATGCCCCATCAAGTATGGCCGTAGTAATCTAACCATGATGGAATGTAAATAGTAAAGCAATAGTCAATATAGTTTCAGAAATTGAGTAGTAATCTAACCATGATGGAATGTAAATCTTTTGAAGCTGTATACAATCTAGGAAAAGGGAAAAGTAGTAATCTAACCATGATGGAATGTAAATATACCCCCTTAAAAACACCAACAACTAAAACCCTGTAGTAATCTAACCATGATGGAATGTAAATATTTTATTTTTAGTTGACGCGATTATATTTCTTCACCGTAGTAATCTAACCATGATGGAATGTAAATTCTTATATGCTTAATGATAAGCGTTCTCCAGGACTGTAGTAATCTAACCATGATGGAATGTAAATTCACATCACCCGGAGCATAAGATCCGTTTTTAGGACGTAGTAATCTAACCATGATGGAATGTAAATATAAATAGCGTCAGCAGTAAAAAACATATTTGTTGGTAGTAATCTAACCATGATGGAATGTAAATTCCGTTACCTCGCCCCACTCTGTACCATCTGCTGTCGTAGTAATCTAACCATGATGGAATGTAAATTGATAGTCCGCCTTTTTCGCCGTTCATTCCATCATTGTAGTAATCTAACCATGATGGAATGTAAATCTACCCATATAGATCTCTTCGTAGTATTCAAGTACCAACTCAGTAGTAATCTAACCATGATGGAATGTAAATATAGTTAGACGGTCCAACATCGACTTTGCATTGAGTAGTAATCTAACCATGATGGAATGTAAATCCATTTGAACTATAATATAAAGCAGAGCCTTGCCATGTAGTAATCTAACCATGATGGAATGTAAATAACATGACGTTACCGCCATCCACTAACTCTGTTTTGGTAGTAATCTAACCATGATGGAATGTAAATCTCATCCATAATGCTACTGGTCTGTTGCTGTGCTGTGTAGTAATCTAACCATGATGGAATGTAAATCCATCCAAACGCACCTACATCTACAGGTGTAGAATGTAGTAATCTAACCATGATGGAATGTAAATTTGTTATTACCTCTTTCTATGGTATTCTAAAGGCAGTAGTAATCTAACCATGATGGAATGTAAATTACATGCGGCACAGTCTGTCCATCCGTTAGGGCATTGTAGTAATCTAACCATGATGGAATGTAAATTACCTCTTTAGGCTTGCGATTCTTTAGCCAAAAGATTTGTAGTAATCTAACCATGATGGAATGTAAATCTGTCTAAAGCTGTTGCTGTTATGATTAATGGATCGTAGTAATCTAACCATGATGGAATGTAAATTAGTAAAGCGGTATGACCTCCAATTGTAGCAATACGTAGTAATCTAACCATGATGGAATGTAAATATATATCCGTCCCGTGACTTCATGGCCGGAATATCCGTAGTAATCTAACCATGATGGAATGTAAATCCAACCACTGTAATAATTCTGAAGCACTCCATAGGGTAGTAATCTAACCATGATGGAATGTAAATAAATCTAAGTTAAAGCATAGATAACGATCACCAGAGTAGTAATCTAACCATGATGGAATGTAAATCGCTCTACAAGGGCCATCCTAAATCCTCTACGCACGTAGTAATCTAACCATGATGGAATGTAAATACAGTAGAATCGTGCACCATGAAAGTCCTAGAAGAGTAGTAATCTAACCATGATGGAATGTAAAGACTATCGCTCCAAACGCTCCGCACATAATGCCAACTAGTAGTAATCTAACCATGATGGAATGTAAAGTACATAGATAACATAGCAATAAATGATATTGGCTTCGTAGTAATTTAACCATAGTGGAATATAAAGTTATTAGGTTTCCTGTTGTATCACGAATTAAAGAAACAAGGGTATGTAGAAATACGCGAGCAAGGAAAGAAGTGATCTGGAAAGTAGCTTGCATATTAATGTTATGGATAATTTTTCAACCATGCAAAAAGCAATGAGGTAGTAGAAGGAAGTTCAGATGATTATTTTGTCAGTGTTAAGATCTAATTCTCAAGGTTGTCGAAGTCAGTTCAGTTTTTATCTATTGACCAAGATATTCATAAGATTATAATGGTCTAGGAAAACTCGACAAGATTTCTTGAAAAGATAATGAACCTGATATAATAAAACCACTAAAGAAAGC
>NZ_JAMHFY010000070.1 GCF_023897015.1 Desulfosporosinus nitroreducens
CTTGCGTTCCTTGGATTCCTTGCGTTCCTTGGATTCCTTGCGTTCCTTGGATTCCTTGCGTTCCTTGGATTCCTTGCGTTCCTTGGATTCCTTGCTCTCCTGTTGCTCCTGTTGCTCCTGTGATTCCATCGGGCCCTATTGGATCAAGTTCTGCAGGTACCAAGCGATGAGCTGCGGTCAAATTCCCAGCGGCATCTTTTCCCCAAGCGGAAATCTCTACAGCATCAGAGCTGGTGATGAACTGGAATTCAAACTCATCAAACTGCGCGTAATAAATTCTTTCTGCTACCTCCCCTGGAGCCATAATAAATAACTCCAGAACATACAGGGTTTTCGTAATCCCTGTCACGAAAAACCCTTCAATAAAAACGGTAGCAGCAATTGTGTCATCATTAGTGATTTTTACTGTAAACGTTGTAGTTGGTCTTTCTTCGTTGACTGGCGTATTTTCAATCAATCCGGTAGTTAATTCTGCCATTCTCTCGCCTTCTTACATTAATTTTGTTTATAATTGCCTGTTAAATTGGATTAATCTCTTTAGCTACAACTCGATGAGCCGTAGTAAGGTTCCCGGCTCCATCTTTTCCCCAACCGGAGATCTCAACAGCATCAGAGCTGGTCATAAACTGAAATTCAAATTCGTCAAACGGAGTGTCGTAGATTCTTGCTGCTACCTCCCCGGGGGCTACGATAAATAACTCTAAGACATAAGTTGTTTTCGTAATCCCTGTCACGAAAAACCCTTCAATAAAAACGGTAGCATCAACTGTATCATCATTGGTGATTTTTACTGTAAACGTTATAGTTGGTCTTACTTCGTTGACAAGTGTATTTTCAATCAATCCTGTAGTAAATGAAGCCATTAACCCGTCTCCTTCCATTTATAATTTTATTAGGATCGCCTCTTAAATTGGATAACCTCTTCAGCTACAAGCCAATGAGCCGAAGTAACGCTAATGGTATCATCGTTTGAGAATTAGGACCGAAAGCGTTGAACTTGGTCTAACACCCGCAACCGGGGTGTTTTCAAAAACCTGTTGTTAGATCAGGTATATTTTTTAACCTCCCTTAATTATGGGTTTATACATTGTATTGTACTCGTCCAATTTTCGTTACTTTTTGAATTTTTAATCAATTAATTTATAAGAGGTTTTTGACTTGTCTTACTTACAGCTTTCTTTATTCAGACGCTTGCTTCGGCAATTACCAAATGAGCTGAAGTGAGGTTTCCAGTTGCGTCTTTTCTCAACACAGAGATTTCTACAGCCTGTGAGCTAACAAAGAATACAAACTCAAAGGCATTAAATAGGACGAAATAATTTTTCAAGGCCACTGTTCCCGCTGAAAGAGTGAAAAACTCTTCAACATACTTCACTTTTTTCGTTCCATTCAGAAAAAATCCCTCAATTTGAATTGCTACTGTAGAAGTATCATCGTTCGAGATATTTACCGAGAGCGTTGAACTCTGACTAACGCCCTCAACCGAGGCGTTATCCAACAAACCCGTTGTTAAATAAGGCATATATTCTCCCACCTCCTAAATTATGGGTTTACTTATTGTATTGTTCATGTCCTAATATTGTTACTTTAAATTGCGCTAATGCCGGAACAATCCCCTTTGTTGGACATATCCTAATTAATATAAAGAGGACTAGCCTACTTGAAGAAAATTTACCCCGTCGAAAAATGAATTGTGTTATTGACTTCCTGAGGGGATAAATAAAAGTTTTCTCCTTTACAAAAACTTGTGATCAACTTATTTGTAAAGGTAGCGACCTTGTCCTATTTCTTTAATTTAGAAAGGAAGAGAAAACATTGACTGATAAAAAGCATTGTCCTTGTTCTTGCCCCCATCAATGGATTCAACCTGCTCCTTTTATCCCTACTTGGGTTCGAGAGACCCCAACTCCTAAGGCGTGCCCTCAACCAATTCAGCCGGTTCCAAATCCAACTTTCCCAAATACTGCAACGCTACCGATGTGCAACCCTCTAGAAGTAAAGAAAGCAGGTCCTGGTACGGTGTTGATTACGGTATCGATCCCCGCAGAATCGATCATCACCTTGCCCACAAAAGCACTTGAGATTAAAACGACTAGAAAAACCCTCAAGATAACATAGAGCCGTTTCTTTAATTGCATTCCATCAGTACTTGGCACACCCATGATACTGCCAAGTTGTTTCTCGGTGGTTATGTGCGGTAGGATATTCAATATTCAATATTCAGAAGCAGTGCACCAAACTACAACAGCAGTAGGAGGTGTCTTCAAAACCATGCAAGAAAAGATGATCGTTTTGATCTAACTTCGACTGACCTTCCCAACCCAGATCGATCATTCAGATAAACATTGCTAAAATTCATAAAACTAAAAGTAGAAATCCAAGAGAAGGGGCCGTAACAAAACTTAGCTCAAAAAGTCGCCTAAACTAACTGGTTTAAGCGACTTTTCCATTCAAATAATAG
>NZ_JAMHFY010000071.1 GCF_023897015.1 Desulfosporosinus nitroreducens
TGTAAGCAGTCAAGTAAAACCAGCAACTTTTCGCCACAAACCATACAACATTTTATCTCTGAGTAATAGTCTTCCTGTGTTGAAGTCTGTAGCTGTTGCCTGTCATGTTTAAAATCTCGCAGTGGTGGATCAACCGATCTAGAATTGCAGTCGTAATTGTGGCATCCCCTAAAAAGTCAGCCCATTCATCAAAGCCCTTATTTGAGGTAATGATGAGTGATGTTTTCTCAGACATTGAGGACACAAAACCAAAAAACAAATTGGCTTCTGTCGTCGACAGTGGCATAAACCCGATCTCATCGATGATCACCAGGGCTGCTGAGTTGAATGTTTTTATACGTCTTTTACTAGCTGTTGAGATTTGCGAGGTTTTCAGGGTAATCATAAGTTCATCTAAGGTAGTGAAAGCTACGGCATAACCTAGGTTTAAAGCCTGTACAGCCAATGCTAAGGCCAAATGTGTCTTTCCGATACCCGGTGGCCCTAATAAACAAATGTTAAATGCTTGCTCTACCCAAGTCATGTCGGATAGCCTTAGCATCTGCTCTCTGGACACGCTGCGTTGAAATCCGAAATCAAAGGTTTCAAGTGTCTTTTCGGCGGGTAGATTGGCTCTTTTCCTACGAATTAGATTTTGTTTTTCCGTCCGAAGACGTTGCTGTTCAGTAAGAAAAACTTCAATGCTTTCTAGGGGCGTCAGATTGTTCCTTTTAGCGAAAAGGCTTTCCAAATCTACGGCGGGCAAGTGCATTCCTGACACCAACGCATTAACCCGTTCAATCCGTTCATTCATGGCTGCCACCTGCCTTTGCATAAACATCCAGAGAGCGCTTTTCAGTGGTTACGTGGTACTTGTTGTTGCTAACTGGAATAGCGTTAAGGACAATTGTTTGCTTAGGCTTGGCATTGTGCTCTAGAAAATCTTTCACATAGGTTGTTCCAATAAGCTTGCTCACCTCACAAAAACTAATGGCATTAAGTACATCATCTACTCCGTACTTATCACATAATGTCTGTAACAGCCTGAACTGGTCACGGGCATAGCGTGCCTTTTCTGTTCGAATGGTTTGCAAAAATGTTGTTGCTTTGAACAGAAGTAGTTCATCAACCGTGTTTTGAGCATTATCCATAGAGTCAGTAACATCTCTGGAATGACTGGTGCTTTTAATTAATTGACCTCTGCCGGTTGAGATTGGATGTTCATAGATAAACTCACCAAATACAGTCATAATGGTCAGTTTTCCACTCTTGGCCTCGATGCTGACCTCTTTTTGGTGGTTGTATGTACCGAGCGGTAAAGAGTATCGGTTACTGTTGTACACGATGGTGTTATCTTTTCGAACGTTTCTGTAGATGGTTACATCACTACTTGAGTGGATGTCCAGCAGGGGCCGAAGGTGTTCACGTTCATCCTCAAATACCTTTTCCGGTATCTTTTTGGTAGTGCTATGAATCTTGGCGTTGCCGGTTCTATCCAGCCAGGCCAAAAATGAATTGTTGAGAATTTCCTCATCGGCAAAGAGCCTGTTTTCAAGGAAATTATACTTGATGAATTTAACCACATTCTCGATCTTGCCTTTGCTTTCCGGATCAGCTGCTCGGCAAAGGTATACTTTTAAATTGCATTCCTGCCGGAACTTCTCGAACTCAAACGTATGGATAATATCTCCATAGTTTTCTGAGACACTGACGATACTATCCTGATCAAATACCAGCTCCAGCGGCATTCCTCCGATATAACTGAAGCACTCATAACAACTGCGAACCAGATCGTTCGTTGTAAAAGGGCGACTCTGAAAAAATGCCCATTTGTACCTTGCGTGAGCTAATACGAAGGCTGCAAAGCGAATCTTCACACGTTGCCCATCAATGGATTGTAGCCACTTTTCACCAAAGTCCACCTGTAATTGCTGTCCCATGGGAAGCTCTTCGACTGCCTCATAATCCCTAGGATGATTGGACTTTTTGAGATGATATTTCTCTCTTAATCCCTTAACATACCGACTGACAGTGCGCTCTTTGATATCCTCTCGATAAAGCTCCTTTAGCCAATCGCATACCTGCGCGGCTGTCATTGTTGGGTATTGTTTGAGCCAACTGATGATAATCTCTTCATATTTTGAAAGTAGCAGCTCCCGATTAATGCCATACAGCTGTTTGGCAAATTCATCCGCCGTCATATTCCAATACCGTGTTACGGTTTCTCGATTTATATTCAGCTGCTTGGATGCCCGAGACCGAGTGAATCCAATCTCTTTTAGTTGCTGTATCTGTTTATACATCTTAAATCCTTTCATTCCAACAGCTCCTGACCTCTTTGCTAGTTCCTATTCTAACAAAGTCAGATAGCTGTATTTGATTTAAGTTGTATGGTTATTGGCAAAAAGTTGTATGGTTTGTGGCAGAAACTTGTATGCTTTCACGGGCGTAAATGTGTATGGTTTAGTTTACCATTCACA
>NZ_JAMHFY010000072.1 GCF_023897015.1 Desulfosporosinus nitroreducens
CTTCTTCATTAGAGAATTAATACCAAAATAGAAAAGATTGAATTCCCATATAGACCAAGTGCGTTCGGCAGACGGTTTAGTACAACATGAGATTCATGAGGTTCTGTACTCTGCACTGAGCAATTGCTTACCCTTAAGCTATTGATGTTGATCAATGGCTTTTTCTCTTTTAAGGAACCTCATAAATCTCTAGAAGTTATCTGTCGTTCGCGCTACCCAACAATCTCACTATTACTAATGTTTTTTCGGAGCAAATTGTCTATTTCCGTGATTTGAGAAGTATTAATTTTTAGATTAAGTTCTTCTCCTATCATGATTTTTGTCTTTCTCTTAATTAATAATCTTGAGTAGCCTTTCAATAAAAATACTTGTTTCTCAGGCCAATCATATGATTCCATCTTGTTCCATTTAATTAGTTTGCCACCAATAAATAAACCCTTATCCATAAAGAACCTTTTAGAAAAGAAGTCAATATATAGCTCATAAATTAACCTATACAAGATAACTAGATTCACAGGATGTTCTAAAAGCCACAATTTTGGTATTTTGGTTAGGCTGAAATAAACATATGTAATTATTAATGCAACTATTAATATATCAAGAGGTAATGCAACTTTAGAGGTCTTTAAATCACTTTCCAGCTGAATTAAGATTTTCCCTGTATATCGTTTAAAAACCTCTATTCTATATACATCTAATATAAGAATGATTATGCCAATAGTTATGGATATTGCTATTGCAAAGTTTTGAGGAATCACACCATACACTTGAAGGCCCATTACAAACATAACAGCAAAAAAGTAAATAGCTATGTACAATCCATCACCCCTCTTAAATAACCCCATAAGCTACTCCGACACGTGAATGACAGATAACGTTCCGAGGGTTTGCGACGTCGGGTTGCTACCTGAAATGTCTTCCCGATGTCGCAAAACCTCTGTTATACGTCGTAACGGCAAATGCCACATGCAAAACAGACTTTAGATAAGTGTCATCTTACGAAATCAATTACAGAGTGGAATTTAATCCATTAATAGAAGTCCACATGACGGACACTCTTTGTCCTGCGCGGATACACCAATACCACAAGCCGGACAACAATCTCCTAACGAATCAGATTTGCTCTTCGTTGATAAACACGAATTCTGGTAAGGCTCTAGTATTTCTCCTATTCTGACTCCATCAATATTAATTACTTCAATTTCATTGGTCTGAACCCAACGGATCACACCATATTCATCACTTATGGCAGCACGCATGGATTCCCCTTCTTCTTGATGTGGAAACAACACACCTCCCAATACACTCGGTCTAGAGTCTTTGAAAAATGAATACCCTGTTCCAACAAGTGCGTAATGCTTGCCAGTAACCTTATGTACAACAATTGTCGCCAAACTCTCTCCTCCTCTCCCACATAAAAACAGTATACAAACATAGGGACCTAGTTATGACGTATAACGTCCTGAGGGTTTGCGACGTCGGGTTATTACGTTCATATTCTCTCCGGTGTTGCAAACCCTCTGTTATCGGATGGACTGTGCCCAGCGGAGCCATGGATGGCGGAGCGTCTCTACGAAGCTTAACCCCACTATTCTATTTTTTACTCATCCTTTTAACTTTTAGTAAAGTAATATGAACGCTTCCATCATTCTGAAATTCAAACCTTCCATCTTTAATCAAATGATTTAACAATTCTTCTTCATTAAAGGTGAGATATCCCTTAACAATTAATTGACAATATAAATCGGCCAAAACTCTTGCTTTCCTTTTTCCTTTTAGATAATCATAACAAAAATCCGAAACTTCATTGTTCAATCTTATAACCTCAGGTACTGATACCCATTTAAAGTCTCTTTCACTTTTGCCTAATGCAAACAGTGCGTCTAAAATTGAATACTCTATATTACCATTATCCGGATTTTCTCTATATAAAGGTGTGAAATAATCAATCGCTTTTTCGTATTCTTTACATAAAACATATGCCTCTCCCAATCGCCATTGTGCATCGATATCCTCGGGATCATTCTTTGCCGTTTCCTGTCTAAGTCTTTTTAATCCTTCGTAATCCCCTTTACTAATGAGGCTATAGTCATCTTCCCAACCTTCACAACCATCCTCGCCAGTATTATCATCAAGTTCTTTTCTTCGACTATTAATGTCAATAATCTTGCTATCGTTATTCAAACATACTTCCTCTATTCTTATGTCAATTTTAATATTATCCGACATACACCTTCAAAGCCTCACTTAGTGAGCCAAGGATGGCGAACGACTAAGCTCGGGCACAGTCTTTCCGATAACGTCCAGGGATTCCCGACGCGACCCAACCACTTTCATCTATGCTAAGTGTCGGGAATACCGTGTTGTACTAAACCGCTGCGCGGTGGCTTCTTTTAGCTCCAATTCTATATCCATGATATCATCTTTACTGGATAATT
>NZ_JAMHFY010000073.1 GCF_023897015.1 Desulfosporosinus nitroreducens
GTAATGGTAGGCCGTTCCCGATTCTCGGGTATGTATTCTTCAATCACTACATGGGCATTGGAACCACCTGCTCCAAAAGATGAGATACCAGCAATCCTTGGGAATTCCCTTGTTACTCCATTCATATTAATCACTGGTCGCTTCCATTCAGCTAGTTCTTGCTGAACTACAAAGGGTGTTTTTTCAAAATTAATATTAGAATTCAATTCTTCAGCATGTAAGCTTGGAACAAGCATCTGGTTTTTCATTTGGAGTACAATTTTAGTAATTCCTGCAATACCCGATGCTGCTTCCAAGTGTCCAATATTTGATTTTACTGAACCAATGGCGCAAAATTGAGAATCCTGATTATCCTTTCGAAATGCTTGGGTAAGCCCAGTAATTTCTATCGGATCTCCAAGTTCCGTTCCTGTTCCATGAGCTTCAATATAACTGATTGTTCGGGCATTTACCCCTGCTTTATCCAGTGCCGTCCGTATAAGTTCACTTTGAGCAATTGGATTAGGAATCGTATATCCATTAGTTTTTCCGCCGTGATTAATACTGGTGCTCCGAATAATAGCATAAATATGATTGTGATCTGCAATCGCACGAGACAAAGGTTTCAATAAAACAGCACCAACACCTTCCCCAGGTACAAATCCATTTCCTCCTTTTCCAAAGCTTTTACATTGCCCGTCTGATGAAAGCATTTGTTGTGCACATAATTCAATATAATTTGACGGATGAAGGTACAGATTAACACCACCTGCAAGAGCCATTTCACATTCTCGTTGGTGTAGATGCTCGCAAGCTTCATGAACCGCAGTTAATGATGAGGAACACATAGTATCAATCGGCATACTAGGACCTTGTAAATTAAACAAATAGGAAATACGGTTAGCCACTGAACTAAATGATGTACGGAGATATATTTTTTCACCTTGTTTCAGTAATTCAGGTCCGTATAAATCAAACCCTGTTTTGGTAATTCCCACAAAAACACCGATTCGACCATTATATTGTGCTAAAAGTTGCTCTCTAGTGTATCCTGCATCCTCAAATACCTGCCAACTAGCCTCAATAAACATCCGTTCCTGAGGATCCATATTAATAGCCTCCCGAGGCGAAATATTGAAAAAAAGAGGATCAAAATTCGCAAACCCCTCCACAAAACCTCCCCACTTGCTATAACTTTTTCCTTGCGCTACGGCTTCTTGCGGATCTTTATGAAAGAATTCTTCTAAAGCCCAACGCTCTGCAGGAATTTCTGAAATGCAATTTTTACCTAATTTTAAATTATTCCAGTATTCTGTAAGATTTCTAGCATGAGGATATCTTCCACTTATTCCAATTATAGCAATAGACTCCTGAGTTCTGATATTCGGTACCATAGCATTTAAGCTTCTTGATAGCGTCCTTCTTCCTTTCACTGATGTTAGTACAGTGAATTGGTCAGCAAAATGTAATACTGTTGAAGGCTTTTCCAGTGCTAATGATATCTGTTCTGACACTCCAGTCCACTTCATACATTCTTGTGTATAATCTGTAATAAAATATTCCGTTAAGGCTCTCAGCGTCTGATATTCAAAAAATAACGTTTTTGACAATTCGCCGAAAAGACTAGCAAGTTTATGATTAAGCTTTATTATCAGCATTGAATCAATTCCGTAATTTTCTAAAGGCTCATCAGTATCGATCTTGCTAGCATCTAACTTTGTAACTTCTCCAAAAAGTAGTTTGAGTTGATGTAAGGTCTTTTCCCGGAGTACTCCTTGCTTCACTTGTTGAATTTTTGCCTTTGTTTGGATTGATGATGCTTTGGTTTCGAATTGTTCTATAAAAACAGCTTTATATTCTTTTGCTAAATATTCCGCAAAACTATGGATTGTTGGATATTCATAAAGAAGGTCAGCAGTCAATTCAAGTTTATACTTCTGGTTAAGTTGGTTAACAAATTCAGTTAGCATAACTAGATCAAACCCATATTCATTTAACTCTGAATAGCTATCAATATCATTAACCTCAACTTTGAGTATTTCAGCTACAGATCGTATCAAACTAGCTTGTATTTTATCCAACATAAACCCCTGCTCCTTCCAAAACCCTCGATGAAAATCCCTTCATTCGCACACAAATAACCCCAGTTTCATCAAGTATAT
>NZ_JAMHFY010000074.1 GCF_023897015.1 Desulfosporosinus nitroreducens
GTGCGCCGTATCCTGTCAGAGCCTTCCTTGCAAGGGTTACTCCAAGGAAACGGAGGCCAGGAAGGGAATCAGACCGTTAGATCCGAAGCCTTAGTCCTCTTGAACTATGTCTCGGATTTTCCACGGGTCTTAACTGCAGTTCAACGACAGTGGGGAGCCAACTATAAGCTTAGCATCTTGCCAAGTGACCAGGTTTTCACAACTAAGCCGGTACTGCCTGCAGGCATGACTTGGACTACGGTTCAAGACGCCTTGGGTAAGTCTGACTGGCAAAAACTAATTCTGCCAACCTGTTCCCCGAATACCTTGGCTAAAGCCGCCTTAGGAATAAGAGATAACCCCATCTGTGAGATGATTGGGCGAGGGATAAGTAAAGGATGCTCCATCGAGCTTGTGACGGAGTATCTTGGCTTAACGGCACGAACTCCTCAAGCCTACAGAGACCTCTATGAAGGATATCTGAAAAAAGTACAGACTTACGGTTTCATTCTCAGGGAGACCCTGGAGGAAGATCGCACCTTCGCTTCAGATAATAGGACAGTTCCTGTCTTACAAGGCACAAGCATCGAAAGAATAGTCCAACAACAAATAATTCATCCTGAGCAGACATCATGGAGTTGTGAATCGAAGAAAACGGCCTTCTATGAAGAAAGTGCCTCAACGCGAGAGGAGATTCACTTTGTTAAGAAGTTTCTGGGGGATAAACAAGCCTTCGGATTTCCGGAAGATTCGAGAGTTCACGTGAAACAAGGGACCGTCATCTCCCCACTCGCTCGCGACACTCTAAAACTGCGCCGCATTGAACTGTGTATAGCGAAGGAGGGGGTAAGAGGATGATTCTAGCCCGCGTGATTGGAAATGTCTGGTCAACTCGAAAGGACGAATCTTTAAGGGGGCTGAAGTTTCTTGTCGTCCAACCCGTCACACTCTTCTATCATGAGGATGGAACACCAAGGCTTCAGGAAATTGGGCATACCCTGATCGCAGCAGACCAAATAGGGGCGGGAGAAGATGAAATTGTTATGGTTGCCAGCGGGTCCTCAGCCAGGCAGGGTCTGGCGAACAATAGCATCCCCGTTGATGCCACCATCGTGGGCATTATTGATAAAGAGACCTTTGAAGTGAGAGCTTAAATGAGTGGAAAAATGAGCGAGATAACTATGAAAGAAATTAGCGCAAAAGTACGAGACGCAGGGGTAGTCGGGGCCGGAGGGGCAGGATTTCCAACACATGTCAAGCTCTCAGCGCAAGCAGAGACAGTCATTGTCAATGCAGCAGAATGTGAGCCACTGCAGAAGACCGACCAACAACTGGCAGCACTCTACCCAGAGGTTCTCGTCAAAGGTCTAACCCTTGCTATGGAGGCAACGGGTGCCTCAAAAGGGATTGTTGCGTTAAAGGCCAAATATAAAGATGCAGTAGCAGCGTTAGAACCCTGGATTAAGAAGAGAAGCAACCTTGAGTTGGCTATTATGCCGGATATCTATCCTGCAGGAGACGAAGTTATCACTATCTGGTTAACGACTGGCAGACGAGTCCCTCCGGGTGGAATACCATTAAACATCGGAGTGGTTGTTAATAACGTACAAACCCTAATCAATGTTGCAAGAGCCGTCGAAGGAATCCCAGTCACCACGCGGACTCTAACTGTAACAGGAGCTGTCAAAAATCCCATTACTGTGACCGTCCCGATCGGAACGTCAATCCGGGATGTCTTCCAACTGGCTGGCGGAGTGAGTAAGGAGCTTGCCTATATCAATGGAGGGCCGATGATGGGAACCCTTATTACAGACCTTTCAGCCTCGGTAACCAAAACCACGGGCGGGCTGATAGCCCTGCCAAAGGACCACATGCTCATCCAACGCAAACAAATGACTGTCGATAATATTTTGCGCATTGCCAAAACCGTCTGCGAGCAATGCAATTTCTGTACCGAGCTTTGCCCCAGACACATGATCGGACACGAACTCTCTCCCCATAAACTCATCCGAGCGGT
>NZ_JAMHFY010000075.1 GCF_023897015.1 Desulfosporosinus nitroreducens
TTTTGAGTAGTAATGGTAGGCCGTTCCCGATTCTCGGGTATGTATTCTTCAATCACTACATGGGCATTGGAACCACCAAACCCAAAAGAACTTATACCAGCTCGCCTTGGAATGTCTTCTCCTTGAATATTTTGTAACGGATTCCACTCCTTAGTTTCCTGGACTATATAAAATGGACTATCTTCAATTTGGATATATGAATTAATTTTGGCACAATGTAGTGTTTTTACCAGCGTTTTATGTTTGAGTTGCAGTAAGACCTTGATCACACCCGAAATTCCTGCAGCAAGTTCCAAATGACCAATATTGGACTTCACTGAACCCAAACCACAATGAGTGCTAACAACCTTTGGGCCATCTGTAGCTTGATACAACTCTTTGAAAGCTGTCTTCAGTCCGTTTATTTCTATGGGATCTCCAAGTTCTGTGCCTGTTCCATGAGTCTCAATATAAGTAACTGTCCTCGGATCAATTCCAGCCTTGATGTAAGCAGTTCGTATTACTTCAGCCTGTGCTTTCGGATTAGGTGCAGTCAATGAATTTGAACGGCCACCATGGTTCTCAGCAGTACCTCTAATGATTCCGTAAATATGATCTCCTGATTGCTCTACATCTTTAAGCTTTTTCAAGAAGATCATGCCCACTCCTTCACCTCGTACATAGCCATTAGCTTGATCCGAAAAAGTTTTGCATCGACCATCTTCACATAGCATGCCAGCTTTGTTAAAACTAATATGCATCTCCGGTGTCAATATTACATTGACACCACCTACAATTGCCATCTCGCAGTCTCCATTTTCTATAGCGCTTACTGCCCGATGAATAGCAACTAATGAACTGGAACAGGCAGTTTCAATGGGTTCACTGCATCCGTGAATATTGAGAAAATAACTCATTCGGTTCGGTCCTACCGAAGGTACCATACCAGTGGAAGTGTATGCTTCAACGGCTATATTTGTCTGTGAAATCAATCTACTATAGCCACTACTCGTCGTACCTACGAAAATCCCTGTTTTAGTTCCCGAGAGTCTTTGAGCCGAATAGCCAGCATCTTCAATAACTCTCCAGATATAAGTCATTATTAGGCGTTGTTGTGGGTCCATAAGCTCAGCTTCACAAGGGGAAATTCCAAAAAATAACGGATCAAATTCATCCACCCCATCAATAAACCCACCCCACTTTATGTTTGTTTTATTTACTTCCTTTGTTGGATCTCCATAGTACTCTCTCCAATCCCATCGGTCCTTAGGGATTTCCGTTATACAATCTCTACCTTCTTTAAGGTTTCTCCAAAACTCATTAACATCTCTGGCCATAGGAAATACACCGCACATGCCAATAATCGCAATAGGTTCAGGAATACTTTTTTGGGGTTTAGCTGTTGATTCGATCAATGCTCTCGTAAACCTTGATCGTAGTTTTTTGTTGTAATTGTCTACGCTCTCTTTCCCTTCGTCATGCACGCCATTTTTTGGGGCTAGCACAATAACCTCTTCCTTAGTTGTTGACAACTTAAATCGAGACATAAATATATTCTGATATTCAGCTATCAAATATTCTGCGAAACTATGTAGGGTTGGATATTCAAAGAATATAGCAGGATTTAATCCAATCTTGTATTCCTGATTAAGCTTGTTACTAAATTCTGTGAGTGCAATAGAATCAAATCCATATTCACTTAGTTCGGTGTCGGCATCGATATCCTCAATCTTAATCTTGAGTAATTTAGATACTATTTTTAATAAAGCAGTTTGTACTGTCTCTAAAATGTTGCTGGTGCAGACCCTTGTAGTAAAACCGGATATTGCAGAAATTTTCTTAGGTTGCAGTATAGTTGAGTTTATTTTATAAAGTAATTTTTGTTTCATTAGTGCAAGGTCTCCTTCCAGAACCATCACCTGGTCCTGTCCTGAAGCCAAGCTCTGGTACAAAGCCCGTATCCCAGTTGAAGT
>NZ_JAMHFY010000076.1 GCF_023897015.1 Desulfosporosinus nitroreducens
ATTGCTTACCTTTAAGCTATTGATGTTGATCAATGGCTTTTTCTCTTTTAAGGAACCTCATAAATCTCTAGAAGTTACCCGAAGTGTCCTGCTTGTGAGAAAAACATGCAATAAAATTAGGTACTTATGCTAATAATTTACATTATTCTACAACCATGTGACTATCCCCTTCTAAGTTGGCAAAACTAGCCATATAGTATTGAAACAGTATTTGGAAGGTGATATGATATGGACAAAGAGGAAGAGAATTTGTCAAACGAGGAGGACGAGAACATGAACGGTGCTGTAAAAGACCAGGGATATAGAAAAACATCACTGTCATCACAAAAACTAAAGGAAATCTCTGTTCGCCCAGTGACAATTAAAGATGGGAAATTTCTGTTCGATAGAAAGAATAAAGACCACAGGTATATTGTAAACGAGGGAGAATAAGAGGTTTCAAATGCATTGGTTTAGTTTAGGCGATGTTTTTTATTTTGATGTTGGGTTCGACGATATACCAGAGGAATCCAAGAGAAGACCCGCCATAATTATGATTCAAGAAGGTGAAGACCTTTTCATCTTAGTATCTACTACAAGTGTCCCTCCGAATGATCCTCCCAAATATTTCGATCAATTCAAAATACCCATTTTTAATTGGCGAAGATCAGGGTTTTCAAAACCTTCATGGGGTCTTGGTTTTAAATTAATACACGTTACGAGACAAGAACTTATGGGTTCGGTTAAGAAAGAGGATATTCTTGGGAAAATGCACGTAACGGATTTTGATATCTTGTTGAGTGAAATCGAACATATTCACGATAATTAGTAAGATCCCCTGCACAGAGGGGGTCTTTTCTTATTCCCAAAAACAAATCATGCAAAACAAAACATTCATATGCACATTATATTCTGCTTTAGCACCTACTTTCAAAAAGACTACTTTAGCAACCTCCCAAGTAAATGAAGCAGGATTAGAATGCGTGGGTAAGGACATTTCGGGTAACGTTCTGGGTGTTCCCGTAGCGTCATACTACGTTCATATTTACTAGTTACGGGAACACCTTGTTAGACGTAGCCGCCCGTTTCCTGAAACTAAAAACTAATATCATACTCCATTCTCTTTGCAGTTGTACGAGCAATCTCTTCTCCTAAGAGTTTTACAATCAGAAAAAAGGACATATTAATTCCGGCTGAGATTCCGCCAGATGTAATTATTGAACCCTCGTCAACGTACTTAACGCCTCGTTTCACTACAATCTTTTCGAATTCCCTCTCTAACCTATCAATATCCATCCAGTGAGTTGTGGCACTCTTACCATCTAACAAACCCGCTTTTGCTAGCAAAAATGCACCAGTGCATACAGAGGTCATTATTGTAACCTTATTCATTTGGTCTTTTATCCAACTAACAACCGCATCATTATAAATTTCAATCTCTTCCGCACCGTATCCGCCAGGGATAATCAAGATGTCGAAGTTAGTATTATCCGCAAAGCTATAATCTGGTACAACTTGAAGTCCATTACGTGCTCTGACTGTTTCTTTAGTTTGAGCAACTGTTTTAACGTCAAATGGTTTAACGTTGGATTCTGGGTAAGTGGCAATGGACAAAACCTCGAATGGTCCTGCAAAGTCTAATACCTCAACCTCATTAAAAAGTAATATTCCTATCTTCCATAGTCGCATCGCTTTTCTCCTTCTATTAAAAACTGCATGCAAGGCGGTTTCGTCTAACGTTCTGGGCATTCACGACGCGTCCCAACCACATCCATCATCCTCTAGTGTCGTGAATGCCGTGTTGTACTAAACCGCTGCGCGGTGGCTTCTTTTAGCTCCAATTCTATATCCATGATATCATCTTTACTGGATA
>NZ_JAMHFY010000077.1 GCF_023897015.1 Desulfosporosinus nitroreducens
CCCAGCGTACAGCCAACAGGCTGGTGCAGCTCTTTGAAGAATATGGAGATAAACTGTTTGCTGCCAGCGATGACGGCAGCAGCTCAAATTCGTCGGCGCCGACGAATTTGACCTACTACCAGGCCATTCTCTTGCTGGGGATTCCGGAAGATGAGCGGGAGAAATTTATTCTGGAGCATGATGTTGAAGATATGACCACCCGGGAACTGGATCAGGCTCTCAAAGAACGGAACCAAACCGCTTCGGAGAAAGAGCAGGCTCAAGTTACCCCCATGCCCAATAATCCTGGGGATATCAAAATAGAGTATCTAACCGTCAAAAAAACCGAAAAACCCATAAGCGGGCCAAAAACTGCAACCTCCCAAACTTTTACTACGAAATATGAAGAAAGATGCACCGCTTGCTGCCAAACGATCGCCGATACCTTCCAGGAACTGCTGGAAGCCCTCGGCCAACTGGCCAGACTTGATCTGGCGGTAAAAGAAAAATGCAGTAAAGACGCGAGCCGGCTTGCTGAATATATGGTCGAAAGGCTCAAAGAGTGGCCGCCTGTTCCTACGACGAATATGAAGACGTTTAAACCCTACGCCACCTATGAAAGGTGGTAAATCGCAAGGCAAGGGATATCCCTTTAGATGAAGGAGAGTTTACGACAATGATTGATATCGATATAACAGCTGGAGGGCTTTTTGCTCTTAAGTACGGGGATTGAAGTTATAGGTGCTGCTATGAGGTAAGCGTCAAATAACTCGGAGGACCGGGATGGACGAATCCCTGGTGGTACCAGTTGTCTCGCCAGAGGCACAGCTGGGTAGCTATATTCGGAGCGGATAAGCGCTGAAAGCATCTAAGCACGAAACCGACCTCAAGATGAGATTTCCCACAGCGTAAGCTGGTAAGACCCCTGAAAGATGATCAGGTTGATAGGCCAGGTGTGGAAGCGCGGTGACGTGTGGAGCTGACTGGTACTAATCGGTCGAGGGCTTGACCTAAAAGCGAGGTTCGAAGTGCGAGGCACGAGGTTCGAAAGGACGGAGAGGCTGAGGACGAAGGGCTTCGGGATTGCTAATGACTAAGGTGAGTGGCTCAAATTCAATCGACACTACTAGAAAAAGACTCTGTGCAGTTTTGAGAGAACAGCGATAAAGGATAACTTCTTTATTTCTTGTTTTCTTCAGAAAACAATTCAAGTGCGAACTTCGAGCATCGCGCTTCGAACTTCGCACAGCATCTGGTGATCATGCCGGAGGGGTTCCACCCGTATACTGTGAGATTAGATCTGGGGCAATAAGGGGTTCCCCGCGTTCGGAATCCACACTGCTGGAGATTGCCTAAGATGGAGCTATTATGGAGTTGTGGTGATCCTTTTCCGCCAGGAAAAATTGCCGAACTGAAAAATAAGCTCAAAAACATGGAAATCCTCCGTCATGACGGCTGCACAATTCAATATTCAACACGATAACATAATTAATGCTACAATGAGCTGCTGAAAATGCTCACAGCATTAAACAGAACGGATCCGGAGATTAAGGAAAAATACAGGGAGACGGCGAGTAAGATTATTGAAAACATGGCGAAGATGCTGAAAGTATGGCCTCCCGTTATCAGGACAAATTTATCGATTATACGACCCATTCCGAGAGGAGTTAAATCCAGCGGCCACCTGGTAGTAATCCAGCCTACGGAACAGAAGAGATCACTGTGGTTTTAGGTGATACGGTAGAAATATCAAGAGTTCAGACTGATACTAAAAAACATAAACACCCTTATACCCATTGGTACTATAAAAGCACAAGTAAACGATCCGAATTTACGGGTTGGATGCTTGTGCTTATTTACTTATAATGA
>NZ_JAMHFY010000078.1 GCF_023897015.1 Desulfosporosinus nitroreducens
GGTTCTTCCGCATATTTGAGTATGTATGGTCAAAATAAAAAGCTAATATATAATCTTAGCCCTGAGAAGATCCAAACCAGCTCTGCCATACATGGTGCGCTTGATCATTTTCAGCCGATTGTTATTACCTTCAAGAAAACCATTGCTATAATCACTGATAATCGAATTCTTAACGGCGACAAAATCTCTGATAATACCATTTGCAAATGATTTCAAGTTTTTATTGCTGCTTTTAAAGTATTTTTCTACAAACTCTTCTAAGAGCGTGACACTCTTGTTGACATAGATATTTCGAAAGTCTGAAATGCAATCCTGCATTTCTTTTACGAAAGGATACTTCTCCAAAATGAATGAGATATCTGGCGATGGAATATTGAATTTAGACCAAAGGTATTTTAATATTCGGTGTCGTTCTATGATATGGCCTTTAGGTTTGCCATTTTTACGTTTGACACCAAGGATATTGGCGTTTGTATGGTGATCAATATTATTGTTCTTGACAACTTTTTTACAATACTCATAGAAGTAGCTGAGTTTTCCGGTATACCCTCTCTCAACGAGTAGTTTATAAATACCTTTGATTTCAGCATTTAAAGCTAATTGTTCCAAAATGATGGGTTTATATTGATCAAGTCCAGACACGCGTGAAGAACTAGACTGATTTCTACGGCATAGAATATCCGGATCACCTTTTGAGAACTTCCTTATAAGTCTATATGTTGTGTGCAACATTTCGCAAATGGCTTTACTTGAATAACCTTGAGACAAGTAAGATTGAATCTGAATAACCGTTTCTCTTCGGTGTTTCTCATCATCAGTTAACTCATTTTTTTTTTGAATCGGGCTCGTCCACCGTTGTAGAGTCCGACGAAATAGGGCCTGAGTCCTCGGAAGGAATCATTATCCTTGCTGGAACTTCTCGTCCCAGGGCGTCTTTGATTGCTTTTAAAAGATTTTGATGGAGGTGGAATCTATCGGCAATCTGCATCGCCTGAGGCAGTGCTTCTACGATGGCTTTTGCATAACTACTAGCTCTGTCCCTAGTAACTATTTTAATGTGTTGGTTATTCTTTAGCCATTCTTTTAAGGCACTTCCGTCACGGCCATCCAACAGGGCAATCGGTTTATGAGAAGCACCATCACAAATAATTGTTCCGTAGGTATGCCCCTTCTTATAAGCCCAATCATCAACGCCTATGAACTCACCGCATTTTGGATCAATTGATTGGGCATTGCGTAACAAGATTTTAATAACAGTATCACCGCTTATATTAATATTCATCTGTTTACAAATACGAGCTGTCCCTTCACAACTCGTATTAAGTGCAAGCGTGATGATAAAGTCTTCCAAGCGGGAAGTCATTCTTCGGTATTTACCGGTAAATCCACTAAGTTCTTCTGAAAAAACTTTTTGGTCGCAGGATGAATTTTCACATTTATATCGATACGCTGTAACATTCAAGTATACTGATTTCCCTAAAATCGGTAGGTCTTGAATTCTGCGTCTATAGGTACTGTGGTAAGATTTTGTCGTTTGTCCGCATTCAGGGCAAACATGGCTATGAGTCATGGATTTAAGCAAGATAGTAATACCACTGTTGTTTTCTATAACTTGATTAATTTTAACTTCTTTAGGATAAAAACTGCTTAGAAATAATGCATCGTTTTCGTTCAATTTAAGTACCTCTGCGGGTATTATTTTCATTAATTATACCATAAATACACAGTTTAATGTGTGTTTATACTCAAATTTGAGGAAGAACC
>NZ_JAMHFY010000079.1 GCF_023897015.1 Desulfosporosinus nitroreducens
ACCTTTTCAATCACGCTGCCCAATCCGCGGGCAGACCTGACGAAGGCTGAAGCCGAAGCTGTAATGGATACGATTATTTCGAAAAATATCTTCATTACGACCGGCGGCGAACTGGTTGGAAAACGGGATATCCGGGTGATAGATACCTCGACTAACGATCTATTTGATCCGCCCCAAGTTTAGGCGGAACAACCTCGAAACGGCGGCTGCGTGGCCGCCATCTTATAACGGACGCCACTGGATCAAAGCCAATCCCTTCCCCTTTGGTGATTTCCGGGTCGGCAAAGATCACCTTGTCCGGGTTGCTGATCTTGATTATTAGGTTAGCAACAGAAAAAAGGCCCATAGACGATCTTATTAATCATCCATGTGGCCTTCTGCGACATCCCTTCGATTCAAAAAAATTATTCCTTAGTTACGCTAATGCTTGCATTCTGTGGCAAAGCCAAGCCTGCCGCAACTTCAATCGACTTCATAATTCCAGAAACACCTGGGCAACTCGGATGCGGGCTATGCTTAGCAAAGGCTTCATATACTTTTCCCATATGGAGTTTCTTGAAAATCTCTTCAAAGGCATCAACCAGTTCTGCAGCTATTTTTTGGTAATTCGGGCAGTCACTTGATATCTCAAGTTTTACTTTGTGACCATCACCGCTCTCTGCTTTAACATTAATAGTAAAACCACAAGCACCGGCTTTAATAACTCCAGTTGCCATAAAAATGCTCCTCCCTCTTCAAATTAAGATTATCTCACGTTATCTCGCTCATTCTTAATATTTCACTATTTGGATCTATCGTCCTGATGGATTACCTTTGAAAGAATGTAGTTATTTGGATGATAGGGATGTGTTCCAGCAGAGGCTTGTGCCATTATCTTAAAATATGATCGCACAACGGATCTCCATAAATGCCCCTGTGGTTTACCCTCCCATGTCTCACGGGGTCCGTATTACCGGCCCTTACATTCCTTCGTTCTACCTATCAGGGGATGGAGGCTAGGTAAGCTCCTATGCTGGGTCAAATGCCCGTATGGAATAAATTGCCCAAGCTCTTCCGTGCTTCATTTATCCTCAAGTCTAAGAATGAGTTTGAACAAGTGTTAAGAATTAAATGATCACGTTTTTTAAGCAGCAATTGGCTCTAAATGGACTGTGCTTAATACCTTTTGTGGATTGTAAGAAATACGTTTTGTTCCCAATGTGAAGAGTATTCGTATGAGTCTTCCACATAAAGCAATCAGTGATTGTTTTTTCTTAAGTGGATTGATTTGCCTGTTTAGAGATGGTGCTCTGCCCCTTGTGTTTACCAGAACTGTTTTCCTTGAGATTTAAACCTGCCAACTTAATAATCTGTTGAGGATGATCGTAACCGGTTAGATCACCAACCTCCGCCAAAAAGCCAGCAACGGTTACCCATCCGACACCTGGTATGGTCTTCATTTCTTTAGATCCTGGAATTTGGCTCACTAAACCCTCAATATAGACCTTGATTCCTTCCACATTTGTCTAAAGAGCAGTTCGTGCTGTTCAAGGAGCTGCTGTAGTTCGTAACGCGCGGAGGTGACTCCTGACGTTAGGCCTATTGAACTTCTTGCCTGTTCTATGAGCAACTTGGCCCGTTTGATTCCCACTGCCCGTTAAACATCTGCTT
>NZ_JAMHFY010000007.1 GCF_023897015.1 Desulfosporosinus nitroreducens
ATGTTCTTAGAGGTCACAACACTCCAAGCTGCTGCAATCGACAGAATCGCAAAAATAAAGAAAACGATTGTGCTCACCTCACTCCACCTTCCCGCTTGATATGTTCGCTTGTTTGGAACGCGCCATCATATCCCAAAGTAATTCTTCGCGATGGTAGACCGCATTTTCATAGACTTGGCAGAGTTTAAGGGCTTTGGTTGGGCAGGCTTCCGTACACAACCCGCACAACAGGCAACGGCCCATGTTCATATGGTAAGTCTGTAATACTTTCTTATTTTTGTCATCCTTTTCGCTGGTTAGAATAATAACCTGATTCGGACAAGCGTTGACACAAAGTCCGCATGAAATACACTTTTCGGGTTCAAGAACCATAGAACTCCGTGTACGGGAAGGAAGAATCGGCTTTACTTCAGGATAATATTCTGTAAGATTAGGTCCGTAGAGACGTTTAATTGTAATACTCAAGCCTTTTAATAAACCTTTACCAAACACTCTTTTACCCTCCAATCCGCACAATGAATAAATCGTAAACATAAATGCCCAGACCTGTTAAGAAGATATTGACTAACGCTAAGGGAAGTAAGATCTTCCAGGCAAAATGCATAAGATGATCGATTCTCATCCGGACAAAGGTCCACCGAACCCACATCATTAAGAAAATTACTAACCAGATCTTGAGAATAAACCATAACCACCCGGGTAGGAATTCAGGGCCGTACCAACCACCCAGGAACATCGTAACAGCGATTGCCGATGTAGCGACCACATTACCGTATTCGGCCAGCATGAACAATCCCCACCTAAGTCCGGAGTACTCCGTGAACGGTCCGGCGACGATCTCCTGTTCCCCTTGGACATGATCAAAAGGAGCCCGGTTAGTCTCCGCAATCCCAGCTATCAGGAAAATTAGAAAAGCCAAAGGTTGCAGGAAAATAAAAGGAATGGTTTTCTGCGCTTCAATAATAGCTGATAAATTAAAGGTCTGAGTAATCATGACTACCCCTAGTAAAGAAAAGATCAAGGGTATTTCGTAACTGATCATTTGGGCTACTGCCCGCAGTCCCCCTAGCAAAGAGTATTTATTATTGGATGCCCATCCGGCCATTAAGATCCCCAAGGTTGTTAATGAAGAAACTGCAAAAAAGTAAAGTATACCCAGATCAAGGTCAATGGCGACCATTTCTTCACCAAAAGGAATGACACCAAATACCATCAAGGTAACACCTACTAGCATCATGGGAGCCATTTTAAAGAGGAATTTATCCACATTGGCAGGGGTAATATCTTCCTTACCCAACATTTTCACCGCATCAGCGATAAATTGGAACCAGCCGTGTGGCCCAAGTCTATTGGGACCTGATCTCTGTGATACCCAGTGGGCAAATTTGCGTTCCACCAAACTAAGAAACAAAGCTGCAACGACCATAATCAAAAAGAGCATAATAAATACGATAATATTAATGCTCAAGTCAGCTCCAAACGAGTGGGAATCGGCAAAAAGTCCACGGATGGCGGCCGCAATATTTACAAACAGATTGTTTAAAGCGTCCATCTTCTTCTCCCCTCATTGAAAAGTTCTTACTTATCCACTTCCCCTAAAACAAGATCCATAGATGCGAAAATAGTCACAAGATCTTGTATCTTCCAACCTTTAACTATCTCAGGCAGCATTTGAACGTTAACAAATGCACCGGTACGAATCCGAACTCGAGCCGGTTTCGTCGACCCATTACTAACAATGTACCAACCCATTTCTCCCTTAGGGTTCTCAACTCGGTGATAAACTTTGCCGACCGGCGGCTTAAGCACCTTAGGAACCTTCGTCATCACAGGGCCTGCTGGGATGTCTTTGTAAGCCTGTTCGATAATCTTTTTACTCTCTTGGATCTCCAGCAGTCGAATAAAGTGCCGGTCATAGGTATCGCATCCATACAACACCGGGATCTCGAAATCAAACCTGTCGTAAATACCGTAAGGCTCGGCCTTACGCACGTCATACTGTACTCCAGAAGCCCGTAAATTGGCCCCCGTTATCAGCAGATTTTCTGCCAATTCCTTAGGAAGAATCCCAACACTTTTCATGCGTGATTGAGCAATCTCATTCCCGAAAAAGATACCATAGTACTCCTCAATCATCTCAGGCATATCCTCTAGAAAACTCTTAAGGGCAGGCATAAACTCCTCCGGAACATCTTGACTGACCCCGCCGATTCGGAAGTAATTGGGAGTCATACGATTGCCCGCCGTCATTTCAAACAGGTCGAGAATCCGCTCGCGGTCACGGAAACAATAACTCCATGGAGTCCAGCCGCTAATATCTAAAGATCCACTCGCGATCATAACCAAATGACTGGCAATCCGCCCTAATTCTGCAAAGATGATGCGGAGGTACTCAGCACGCTCAGGCACTTCTGTATCCATCAATTTCTCAACTGCTTGGACGTAACCAAGACTGTTATGTGGACCTGCCAGATAATCTAAGCGGTCTGTGTACGGAATAAACTGAGTATAAGTTCGACTTTCTGCCATTTTTTCCAGACCACGATGGAGATAGCCGATTTTGGGTTCAACTTTAGTAACAACCTCTCCATCCAAATGGACCACCATGCGAAACACGCCATGCGTACTCGGGTGTTGGGGGCCCATGTTTAAGGAGTACTCTTGAGTTCCTTCAATCATCATAGTTTCCCCACCTATTCCCCTTCTTTTCTTACTCTCATAACAGCACGTTGTTCATGACTCTCAATCACATAATCCTTCCGCATTGGATATCCTTCAAAATCATCCCACATATAGATACGTTTCAAATTTGGATGTCCTCTGAATTGCAAGCCGAACATATCGAAGGCTTCACGCTCTAAAAAGTCTGACCCCTTCCAGATCTGAGTAACTGAGTTAATCACAGGATTATCTCGCTCAACTCTGGCGATAATACGTAAACGCTGAGGACCGCGAAGACTGGATAATTGGTAAACAACTTCGAGGTGATCCCCCAGATCCATTCCACATAGGTCATGCAAAAAATCACATGGGACATCTGCAAAGTTCCTAGCATCTGTTAAAGCTTCTAATATATATCGGCCATCAACAGTTAATTCAAGCTCGCCCAGGTTCTCTTCAACTTCTCCGTTAAACCTGGCAGCTAATTCGATCACTCGGACTCTCAAAATATCACTTACCATAATTAATTAACCTCGCCTTAGCAGGATTCTGGATCTTCTGTTTAAGTTGTAACATCCCAAAAATCAAAGATTCCGGCCTGGGTGGGCATCCTGGTATATAGACGTCAATCGGAATTATGCTATCCGCCCCCGGTACCACAGCATAGGAGTCTGCAAACGGCCCCCCTGAGCAAGCACAATTGCCCATAGCAATAGCCCATTTAGGCTCTGGCATTTGATCATAGATACGCCGTGCTACTGGTGCCATTTTCCTCGTCAAAGTTCCTGCCACAATCATTAAATCAGCTTGTCTCGGCGAAGCTTGGAACACCTCATACCCGAAACGAGATAAGTCATAACGGGGATTTCCTGTTGATGCCATCTCAATTGCACAACAAGCCAGACCGAATGAATTAGGCCAAAAAGAATGTACTCGGCCCCAGTTCAAGAACTTTTCTATGCTGGTAAGCAAAATATTTTTTTCTTCCATAGCCTCAGCATCGCGCAGCTCCATCTCCCTTTTTACATCCACTCCAAAGCACCTTCCTTCCAAGCGTACCAAAAACCGACGATGAGAATAATCATGAAGACAAACATTTCCACAAATGCAAAGGTCCCTAGTTTACGGAACGTCAATGCCCAAGGATACAAAAAGATTGTTTCTACACTAAAGGCGGCAAAGACAATAGCATAAAGAAAGTAGTTACTTTTGAATCCAATCCAGGCCTTTCCAATTGGCAGATTACCGCATTCATAGGTTGTTAATTTTTCCTTATGCGGCTTATGGGGTGCCAGCAGATGCACAATAGTCATCACTACGATCGGTAAAACCACTGCAAACGCAAGTAACAGTCCCACTGCAGCAAAATTATCTGACATTTTATTCTCTCCTTTCACTCAGCTTTAGTGCCAGTTCACTTCCTTTCGAGATGTAAGTTGTAACCTTATTCCCTCCTTCCTTAACACCTACCTTAAAACTGATATAACTCCTTGTTATCAGTCTCGGCACTGATTTATGATAAACTAGCCCTTATGAAGCCACGTTTTGACACTCCCCAAACGCCGTGGCTAAAAGGATATTACAATAGCTAAAAGTATATATCTAGCTATTAGTATATACTTAGAGAAAATCGACTTCAATTGATAGATAATTTTATAACTTGTAAAATTACCCATTAAGTTTCATAAACTACCAAATAAATTAATTAAATACTATATCCCCGCATAATACGCGAAAAAACAACTTTAAAGCGTTAGCTTCAACAAATCGCAGTCTCTAAGAACACTAGTATTTTAAGATCCTGTCAATGAAAAAACCTTCGGTCCCCTTCTCCAAATGGATAAGGGGACCGAAGGAAACTCAGGAAAAAGGAACACCTATGTCCTGGCATACTCAAGGATCTTGGCTTCTACATGGCTCAACCACCGCACATCGGCTTCCGCGTGAAACAATGCCGCATCTGTGAGAAGATCAGTCATCATATTCTCCCGGTTAATCCCACCTTTGCTCAGGCGGTACTTAGCTTCTGTCAGTTCTCTCATTTGTTCCATGTATATTTGAGTCTGTCGTTCAAGGAGTTGGAGCGCAAGCTCCGGATTCTCCCTGCTAATGAACACTAATTTTATAAAGAGTTCATCTCGAAGAGCCCTTGGTTTGGTAGCCGGTTCTCGGAGCCAACGCTCTAACTCCTGAACCCCTTGCGGGCTAATATCGTACACTTTCTTGTCTGGCCGAAAACTTTGCTCTTCTTCAGTTCCGCTAACGAATCCTTCTTTATCCAGCCTGTCTAGTGTGGTGTAGATTTGTCCGTAATTAAGGTTCCAGAAGTTCCCTATTCGCGCATCAAAAATACTTTTTAGTTCATATCCATGGCGTGGGGCTTCTTTTAAAATACCTAAGATGGCGTGTTTAACCGGCATGACTAACTACTCTCCTTATTCTGTTTATTCTTTTATGTACCGATTGGAAAGTATACGTGATATAAGTGCAACTAAGGCGGTCGCCTTCGCTATGCTTCTCCGCTAAGTTAACACGTGCGAAGACAGTGTCTGCAAGAAAGGCTAATACGTGCGAAGACAGTGTCTTCGTGTGTGTGGGCGCCAGCCAAGTTTTCTTTTATATGAGTTTAAACCAATCATAATTATTTACTCTGAACGCAACGCTTTGACTGGATCAACTTTGGAGGCTAACCATGCTGGGTACAGTGTACTCAGACCAACGACCAACGCCATGACGAGGGCAACTCCGATATTCTTGGCCCAAGGGATTGATACATCCAAGACCCAACCATTGACGTTTTTATCGAATATGGTCCCTCCAATCTGAATACCGGCGGCCACCGGAATGGATAGGACTATTCCTGCTATAAACAAAGACCCCACTTCAATTAACAACACACTTCTGATTTGTCCACGGGTCAGTCCTACAGAACGAAGAGTGCCGATTTCACGAACCCGCTCCAGTACAGAAATCAGCATAGAATTGGCAGTCCCAACCGCTGCCACGAGGACTATTACAATAATTACCAAGTTGAAAATATCGCATATACTCCTGTTCAACTTGATCATGCTGTCCCGAAAATCTGAAGCCAAGGCTACCTGCACCCGGAAGTCATTTTGCAAATCTGCCTCCAACCGATCCCGCACCAAGGCTGGTGATACGCCTGGTTCCAGGGTTAAGTAGATATGATCAATCGAGTGGTCACCCCAATAGCGAAGATAGTCTTGGCGGTTCATGTACACACTGCCATTATAGCTATAGAAATCCTTGATAATGGCAACAACCGGAAACTCAAGGTTTCCAGCAGGGGTAGGAATTTCCAGTTTTTCTCCTCTGTGCACGCCGTATTTCAAAGCCATTGATTCAGAAATCCATATATTACCTTCTTGTTTGATGGCGTCCCAAGCTTCATCCTTCCCCGGCTCAAGCACATGGGGAGTGGCTAATTGACGACTATCTAGGACATCGTAGATTTGAAGATCGAGGGGATTGCCGTGCCATTGAATACCGGTGGTACGTAATCCGGCAGCGACTCTTACCCCGTCTACCTTACGGACCCGTTCCAACAACGCTTCAGGTAAACCTACTTGATTACTGGAGAAGGTCTGTAATCCCTGGGTAATCACAATGTCTGACGAAATTAAGGTGTTAACCCAGTTGCCAAATGTCAGATTAACACTGGCGAGGATTCCTAAGAAGCCAAAAGCTACAGCCAAACCAAGAAGTATGGGCATTCCAGTAGCCACTGAACGTCTTGGAGTGCGCCGAAAGGAGCTTAGCCCTAGGCGTCCAGTCAAGCCAAACATTGTTTCAGCCATAGGTTCTAACTTATCTAAAACTATGATTAAAAAAGGTGGCATCAAAACGGCTGCTCCTATCACTATACCGGTTAACGCAGCTTGGAATAATAAGGACATGTTATTCACGAAGACTAGAATCAACCATGACGAAAGAATTAGAATAGCACCGACTACAATCCGCCATCGAGGGTAACCGAGTTCGATTTTAGAATATCGGCTGTTCATGGCCTCGATCGGCGCGATATTGGCAGCCTTCCAAGCAGGTAGCCAAGCAGAGAGAAGGCATGACAGCACGCCCGTCAGCCATATCATGGCGTAATCAAGCATCGTAAAACGAATGCGGGGAATAGACACCTTGAACACTTGGCTCAAAGTTTCGCTCACTGTGCTGAGCAAACCTTGAGCCAAGTATGTCCCTAAGAGGAGCCCCAGGGAACTGCCAATTACACCGATAACTATTGATTGGGCTATGATTAATTTATGGATTTCCCAGCGTCTCCAACCCAAGGCACGCAGGATTCCAAGTTGACGACGTTGTTCGGATACCGCAACTCTCATCGAGTTATACATGACATACAGAGCCAGGAACAAGCCCATGAACCCATAGACATTATTAAGGCTCTTAATGAAACCCAACATTTTGTCTTTAGTCCCGTCTCGTCCCAAGGGCGTGAGCACTTCTACTCTATTACCCAAGCTTTCCTGTAAGGCTTTTTGCACCGCCAGTACATTGTCCGGGTTTTGCAGGACAATGCTGATGTACGATAATTTCCCCTCCAGCTCGAAAGCCTTCTGAGCCGTTGTCAGGGGCATAAAGACCACGGCACCGCCATTGGTTTGGGCCACTCCGCTGTCCTCCAAGATTCCGACCAGGGTAAAATCCTGCATTCCCAGCATAGTCTGGACCTGCCAGATATCCCCCACTTTTACCGGCTTCCCCCGTAACAATTCCTTCGGTACAGCGATCTCTCGGTGATCCTGTGCTGGCATGCGGCCTTGCGTTACCCGATAAGTACGGATTGCTGCATCTTCTCCGGGCACAATGCCCATCAGCGTGGTAAATCCCGGCAATCCTTTGACTTGCACAGAGCTCTGCACAAAAGGAACTGCCGCTTGTACCCCTGCGGTCTTTTGGACTTTAGCTAGTAAAGTATCGCTCATGCCACCCTGAGGGGCTTTCACCTCCAAGTGGGCATTTCCCCCAAGTAAACTAGCAAACTCTCCCCTCGCATAATCGATACTACTATTCAACCCTTGCAAAGCCACCAACGCCGCTATCGCTACCGCCACACTCAGCGTATTTAAAATTGCCCGCAGTTTTCGACGGCGAAAATAGGCTAGAGCTAACTTTATACTTAACAACTCTCTCACCTCGCCGTCGAATCTAGAATTCGTCCGTCTTTCAGGCTGATCAGAGAGTGACCGTACGCGGCAACCATGGGATCATGGGTGACCATGATGACTGTGACGCCCAGATCTTCAGTAATTTCTTTTAATATAAAGAGCATCTGATCACCGGTTTTGGAATCCAGGTTACCCGTAGGTTCATCCGCTAAAATTAGAGAAGGTTGGTGAATGAGAGCCCGTATGATGGCTATCCTTTGCATTTGGCCCCCTGATAATTCTGCTGGATAGTGTTTACGCCGGCTTTCAAGATCCACCCGCTTCAACCAGTCACTCACTTTAGGTTGCCAAACTGAGCGGGGCTGGCCGGCCATTAGTAAAGGCAAAGCTGCATTCTCTTCGGCACTTAGGGTGGGGATTAGATTGAACAACTGAAAGATAAAACCGATTTCCTGGCGACGAAACAAAGTGAGCTGATTATCCTTCCAGTCGGAAATTCTCCGCTTGTTGAGGTAAATATCCCCTTGACTTGGCTTATCTAAGCCGGCCAATAAATTTAATAGTGTGGACTTGCCGGACCCGCTTGCCCCCATAATGGCTAGGAATTCTCCCGCTTTGACCTCTATACTCACTTTATCCAGAGCAACTACTTGTTCCTTGCCCTGGGTATATTGTTTACTCACTTGATCTAGCTTAACCTCACTTCCCTTGAACTGGTTTTCTCCCACTGATTCTATATTTTCCCTCTGTGGTTTCATCCATAGTTTCATCCTCTCTGCCTATATGGCTAAAAGTATATATCTAGCTAATAATATATATGTCACAAGCTCGAAATTCAATATGCTTTTCATGATTTGCAATCCCTCAGTGAACTTCAAGGACATCATTGCATAAAAATAAGGACTTCACGTCGTCAAAACGAGAAGCCCCTTGCAGGCGCCGATCAGTCTCTCTTCTATAATTCTGCAGCGCTCTCTAACAGCGCCACAAGCAAATCCACAGCAGCTTTAACATCACGTGTGTCAATCATTTCAGCCGAGCTGTGAACATATCGCGTCGGTATTGATAACACTCCTGAAGGTACTCCTCCTCTGGACAAATGAATAGCTCCAGAATCTGTCCCCCCATACTCTAAAATCTCCCACTGGAAGGGAATGTTTCGTTCAGTGGCAACCGCTGCCATCCAACGCTTAATTTGAGGAGAGGTGATCATAGAACGGTCGAGGACTTTGATCCCCACACCACTTCCTAACTTAACAGACATAGTATGTGCTTTAGGAGTATCTCCGGTAGCTGTGACATCCACAGCAATTGCTAAGTCAGGTTCAAGAGCATAGGCAGCCGTTTTGGCACCGCGAGTCCCAATTTCTTCTTGCGCCGTAAAAACAAACGCCAATTCATGGGGGGACTTGGTACGTTTGAAGGCTTCCATTGCTATAAAACAACCAATCCGGTCATCAAGGGCCTTGGCTATAATTCTAGATCCAGATTCCACGAAATCTCCCATAAAAACTGCCGTTTCTCCTATGTGAACAATCTGTTCCGCTTCTTCCCGCGAAGATGCACCAATATCCAGATAGAGTTTATCAAGTTTGAAATCGCTTGGCTTATCTAACTTTTCAACTCCGACTGTTCCTACTCTCCCCTTACTCAACTCAACTCTCTGTCCAACCAAGTTTGGGATGCGCACTCCACCGAGGGGGGTAAAACGCAAGAACCCCTCTTGGTCAATATGGGTGATCATCAAGCCGATTTCATCCATATGAGCAGCAACCATGATTTTTTTACCAGTTCCATGACGCGTGACGATGAGATTTCCTAAAGTGTCTGTCTTTAGTTCGTCACAATAAGGCCGCAACTGAGTGGATATATATTTCGCGACCAGCTCTTCGGAACCTGATGGGCCAAATATCTGTGTTAAGTGTCCGAGCGTGCTATAGTCCAAATTTATCACCTTTATCCTCCTTATCAATCACGATAACCCTCAGCATAGGCGGAAAATCCTTTTAATAGTTCATAAACGAGGTTAAGGCAAGCTGTATAGTCCTTTTCTGAAATCACCGAGGCAAAAGAATGAATGTAGCGACACGGTACACTTAAAACAATCGTAGGGATTCCGGCTTTGCTAACATGAATAGGACCGGCGTCATTTGCGCCGCTGCTTCCGCGCCGAAACTGTAAAGGAATTTCCTTTTGACGAGCGACGTCCGTTACCCATCGGATAAGTTTAGGGCTATAGAGGGTTGCTCTATCCATGAGTGAGCAAGCAGGGCCCTTACCCAACTCGGTAACCCATCCCTCTTCTTCGCGATCAGACACATCGGCAGCTACTGTTCCCTCAATAACAATCGCAAAATCCGGAGCAAGGTGATAAGCAGCAACTTTAGCGCCTCGGAGGCCTGCCTCCTCTTGCACTGTAAACGCAGCAACAAAAGGAAAATCACTGTCTTTCTTCAGCAGGTCTGCCAAGATGGCACACCCTGCCCGATCATCAAAGGCCTTCCCCTTGTAAAGACCCTCCCCGAAAGGTTCGCATTTCGTCATGAAGTAAGCGTAATCACCCAGTTTCACCTTACCAGAGGTGTCATCTTTAGATTTAGCCCCGATATCAATATATAGTTGGTCAAAGGTCAAAGCCTTTTGACGTTCAGATCGTTTTTGTAAATGGATTGCTTTGGCCCCAATGACCCCTGCTATGGATTCGTTAATTAGTACGGGTTTGGATACAAGAATTCGGGCATCAATTCCGCCTACAGGCCGAAATTTGAGGAAACCGTCACTGGTTATATCGATGATCATCAGCGCGACTTCGTCCATATGAGCAGCAACCATAACCTTTGGACCAGTAAGATGTCCATTTTTCACCGCAATCAAATTTCCCATTTTATCGATGTTAACGGAGTCGACAAAGGGTTCAATGTGTTGACGCAAAAAATTGCGCACGTGGCTTTCAGCGCCAGAAGTACCATTTAATTCACTTAATCTCTTTAATAACATAACAATCCCTCCAGATCGTCCGGTAAGGAGGCTATAAAGTGGGCCAGCAGTTTTCCAGAGTTAACTACATCTTGCATATCGAGAGTTTCCACTGAGGTATGCATATACCGCAAGGGAATTGAAATCAGCCCCGTAGGAATCCCCGCTTGGCTTACTTGAATAACCCAAGCGTCCGTTCCAGAATGTCCAGGAATTGGTTCTATCTGAATGGGTAACCGATGTCCTCGAGCAGTTTCTGAGAGCTGACGATAGATGGCGGGATGAATATTGGGTCCGAGAGCCACTGCAGGCCCCTTACCTAAGTCAATGGCGACTTGGCCCTTCGTATCTGGAGTACTAGCGTGAGTAACATCTATTGCCACTGCTAAATCCGGATTAAGCGTATAGGCACTGGTAATCGCTCCCCGAATTCCTACTTCCTCCTGGGTTGTCGCTACTGCAATCACATCGTGGCCGTGATGCAGGCGGGAGAGTTCTTCCAAGCAAACCAACATGACCACGACCCCGGCGCGATCATCAAACGCTTTCCCCGCTATCACGTTATTAAGTAAAGGATATGTTTCTCGCCTGAGGGTAATGATATCCCCTACTTGAATAACCTCATTAAGCTTTGTGGGTGAAAGTCCAACATCAATAGTCATATCCTCCATCTTAACGGCTTGATCCGAATCCAGACTTTCTAATAGGTGTGGAGGCAAGGAGCCGATAATACCAGGGATAGTCCGGCGCCCATGAATAAGTACTTCTTGGGACAAGAGGGTTCGCTGGTCTACCCCGCCAATGGAGGTAAAGCGCAGAAACCCATGGGGATCGATCTTTGTTACGATCAGACCGATCTCATCCATATGCGCAGCTATCATTATTTTTTTATTAGGTTTGCTATTCCCTCTTTTAAGAGTATATACATTGCCAAATGCATCGCATTGCACTTCATCAGTTAACGATTTAAAACGCTCCATAACCAAAGAAGCAATCGAGACTTCGTGACCTGAAACCCCTGAGCTTATCGATAAACGATTAAGAAATTCTCTCGCACTCCGCATTTGCTCGTTGATCAAACGATACACCTTCTCCCGAAAAAACTGCTTCAATGTCGTAATGTTTATATATTACTTCGATTTTTAATTCAGAATAACCTGCAAAATCATTCTTCCAAACAATGCAGGATCTTCTTTAAAGAGCTTTTAAGATTCACTAAAATAGATCCAGCAAACGAACGAATGATATTTTATAGAGAATATACGTATGTCCCTTTCTTTTAAAAGTAATTAAATATACCTCAATTCTGTCTTTCAATTCATTCTTTTCTGAATTGGAGAACTTCTCTAAATCCAAACTACTAGGTTCAAAAAAGTTGTATAATTAGATTATTGTTGTGAAAGTAAACACATACTACTTGAATTAGAGGTAAGAAATAATGAGTATCTTTGAAGTCATTATGTTGATTTGTTTTGGCGCAGCTTGGCCCCTTTCCATTTATAAGTCTTACACCTCCCGATCCACCGCAGGTAAAAGCCTAGCTTTTCTAATTGTTATCCTTTTTGGATATGTTGCTGGAATTTTACATAAAGTTTTTAATCAGTACGATGTGGTTGTATATTTATACCTGCTGAATTTCATAATGGTTTTAACCGACCTTTTGATTTACTTACGCAACCGACGAATGAGCACTACTCCCTCCCACCGTCATAATTCAAAAACATCCCCTCCTGCAGTATCAGCTAAATAAAGATGAAAAACCCTCCCGTGGCCGTGATATCCGGAAACAGGGAGGGTTCTTTACTTCTCAACTTCTGGTTTCGCCAGGTCGTACCACTTTTTCCATTTCCAATTTGACTGATACTAATCATGGATTAGATAGGCATGCAAAAATGAACTCTGCCCCTGCTCACCGTTATAATAGCTGGACAGCAAGCAACTTAAATGTTATTATTAAGTTGTTAGGAAAATTTAGTAAAATTAGTTTATTAGGTTTCCCAGGGTTTAACACACGCTATTAAATCTTCTTAGCCTGCGCTATTGACTATACTTAACCAAGGATTGATGACCTTGCGGAACCGCCTAACGCGGTTCCTTTGTTTTTAATAATGAAGAACAATCCAGGATAAATAAGCTTAGAACGGAGATAAGGGAAGGTAGAAAGGAGAGATGTTCATGAGATTACTCATTGTTTCGAACAGGTTGCCGTTAAACGGGGTTCAACAGAACGGCAAACTCATCTTTGAGCAAAGCGCGGGGGGGCTTGTCTCTGGCTTGAGCGCCTATTTAGATTCCTTAAAAAGTACTTCGGCCCAAGACATAGAGTATATCTGGATAGGGTGGCCTGGAATCACTGTGCCTGACAAGATGCAACCCGAAGTAAAGAGCGTTTTAAGCGATCTCTGCGCGTCTCCCGTATTCTTATCCGAAGAAGCTATGGACAAATTTTATCTGGGTTTTTGCAACAAGATTATTTGGCCTTTGTTTCACTATTTCCCCACCTATACTGTTTATGACAAGGATTATTGGTTCCAATACCAAGACGTTAACAAGATCTTTAGAGATGCCGTGTTAGAGGTCATCAAGCCAGGGGATATCATCTGGGTGCACGATTACCACCTTATGCTCCTGCCAAGCTTGCTTCGGGAGAAACTTCCCCATACTCCCATTGGCTTTTTTCTGCATATTCCGTTTCCATCCTATGAACTCTATCGACTGTTGCCTGCTGCCTGGGGGAGTGAAATCCTGCGCGGGCTCTTAGGAGCTAATCTCATAGGCTTTCACACTCAGGAATATGCCCAGTACTTTTTACGGTCGACGCTTCGAATTTTAGGACATGAACATAAACTTGGGCAAATCCTATCCCAGGATCATGCTGTTAAAGTTGATGCCTTTCCCATGGGAATTGACTTTCAAAGATACCACTCAATTCCCTCTGGTTCAGAGTTCGGACATAACTTGAAGGAACTGGAGCAATTACTTCATGGCTTTAAGGCTATTCTTTCGGTGGACCGCTTGGACTACAGTAAAGGCATCAGCAATCGTCTCCAAGGCTACAAATTGTTTTTGGAGACTAATCCCCAGTGGTGTGAGCAAGTAGTACTGCTCATGATCGTAGTTCCTTCCCGCGTTGGAGTTGAACATTACCAGCAGATGAAACGACAGATTGATGAACTTGTGGGCGAGATAAATGGTCGCTTCGGCACTCTGAATTGGACCCCCATTATCTACCAATATAAGCATTTGCCGCTTGACTCTCTGCTGGCCATGTACCGACAAAGTGACGTCGCATTAATTACTCCCTTAAGAGATGGGATGAACCTAATTGCTAAAGAATATGTGGCTGCACGGACTGATCAAACTGGAGTACTTATTCTGAGCGAAATGGCAGGTGCCGCCAAAGAATTAGGAGAGGCTCTGATCATTAATCCCAACAACCTAGAAGCAATTTCTGGAGCATTACAACAAGCTTTAGCAATGCCTGAGACAGAGCAGAAAAAGCGCAACCAAGTCATGCAACATCGTCTTAAAGGGTATGATGTTGTGCGTTGGTCAGGTGACTTTATTCAGGAACTTTTGCAGGTCCAGAAAGATCAATTTTTCACCCTCCCCTTGGACCAGCACAAACAGGCCTTACTCACTGCTTTTCATCAGGCCGATAAACGCTTGTTGCTTCTAGACTATGACGGAACTCTGGTGCCATTTACAAACAATCCTGACCAAGCCAAGCCTGATCAGGAACTTTTGGATCTTCTAAAGGATTTAGCAAAAGCGGGTACGGAAGTTGTTATTATTAGTGGCAGGGATCGTGGAATCCTTGAAACTTGGCTGGGCTTTTTAAATATTACACTGGTGGGGGAGCATGGAGCATGGCTTAAAAGACGGGGAGAGCAGTGGAGTTTAAGCAAACCTCTAGTTAACTCCTGGAAACGCCAGCTCATGCCGATGCTCGAAATGTATACCGACAGACTCCCTGGTTCATTTATTGAAGAGAAGGAATTCTCTCTGGCTTGGCACTTCCGTCAAGCTAATTCGGAGCTTAGCGCCGCCTGCGCACGAGAACTCATGGACGAATTGGTGGCTTTCACTTCCAACGTAGATATTCATATACTACAAGGCAATAAAGTTATTGAAGTAAGAAATTCTGAGGTGACAAAAGGCTCAACTGGCCTCTCTCTTGCTCTGAAACAAGACTATGATTTTATTCTGGCTATCGGGGATGATACTACGGATGAGGACTTGTTTGCCATTCTAGCACTTGAGCATTCTTGGCCCGGGGTTTTGGCGCCTAAAAAGTTTACCATTCGGGTTGGCACAGACAAATCTCAAGCCAGCTACTTTCTGCCAAATTATGTGAAAGTGAGGAAAGTGCTTCAGGAACTGGCTGACATGGAATAAAGAACAATTGGAGGATTGGCCTTAATGCCTAAAAAAAAGTGGTGGAAAGAAAGTGTCGTTTACCAAATCTATCCCCGTAGCTTTAAAGACAGCAACGGGGACGGCACCGGAGACCTTAAGGGAATCATCTCCAAGCTTGATTACCTGCTGTACTTGGGGGTTAACGTGCTCTGGCTCTGCCCAGTTTATCATTCTCCCAATGTGGATAATGGGTATGATATCAGTGATTACAGGGGAATCATGGATGAAATGGGTACCATGGCTGACTGGGAGGAACTGCGGGATGGACTGCACAGCCGCGGCATGAAGTTAGTGATGGATCTAGTCGTCAATCACACTTCAGACCAACACCGTTGGTTTCAAGAGTCTCGCTCAAGCAAAGACAGCCCCTACCGCAGTTACTATATTTGGCGACCAGGCAAAGACGGCAAAGAGCCCAATAACTGGTCCTCAGAATTCGGCGGTTCCGCTTGGGAGTATGATGCCTTGACCGGAGAGTATTATTTGCACGTCTTTTCCAAAAATCAACCCGATCTTAATTGGGAAAATAAAACGGTACGTTATGAAATCTACGATATGATGAGGTGGTGGCTGGATAAGGGGGTTGATGGGTTTCGCATGGATGTGATCAACATGATCGCTAAACACCCTGACCTGCCTGATGCCCCATCCGTTGACAGCTCTCCTTATCAATGGGGAGGCCAGTTCTTTATTAACGGACCCCGCTTGCGGTATTACCTCAGAGAAATGTACGTTAAAGTTTTGTCTAAATACGATATTATGACCGTGGGGGAAACCCGTTGGGTCGACGCAGATATGGCGCGCATTTTTGTCGATGAGTACCGCCATGAACTGAATATGCTCTTTCACTTTGAGCTTTTAGAACTAGATTACGGACCCAGCGGCAAGTGGGAGAAAAAAGCCTGGGAACTTTCGGACTTTAAGCGCATCCTCAGTGACTGGCAAAAGAAACTCGCTGACAGCGGCTGGAACAGCCTCTTCCTCAGCAATCACGACCATCCCCGCATGGTTTCCCGTTTTGGCAATGATAGCACCTACAGAGTGGAGTCGGCAAAGATGCTCGCGACGTTGCTTCATACCCTCCAAGGGACACCTTACATATATCAAGGAGAAGAAATCGGCATGACCAATGTCCGTTTCCCATGTATTGAACATTATCGAGACATCGAAACTCTCAACATGTATGAAGAAGGTCTGAAGAATTCCAAAGACCTGAAGGAATTAACGGAAGTAATTTGTGAAAAGGGTCGGGACAACGCCCGCACCCCGATGCAGTGGAATGACAGTTCTCAAGCCGGCTTTACGGAAGGAACTCCTTGGATTAGTGTAAATCCTAATTATCAGGAAATCAATGTAGAGCAAGCCCAGCAAGATCAAAACTCTATCTTGCACTATTACCGCAAGCTTATCGACCTGCGCCGCCGATATCCCCTCTTGGTGTACGGGGATTATCGGCTGATTTTGCATAAACATACCCAAATTTATTCTTATCTGCGTCATTGGGAAGAAGAAACTCTCTTGGTTATTCTGAATTTCTTTGAGGAGAGTGCCGTTTTTACCCTTCCGGAAAGAGTCACCTTTAAAACTGGCAGACTGCTGATTGCCAATTACTCAGACATTAACGAAAAAATTGTTGCGGAAGACCTTAATGAACTCTCCCTGCGCCCATACGAAGCGCGTGTATATTTGCTTGATTAGCAATACAGTCCTAAAACTGAGAAACATCGATTGTTCGGGGGAAGTTGAGTCCATAGGAAGGAAGGATGTATGAGTTTTGCTAAAGCAAGTTTTAACACAACTAGAGAATGAATTATCAATCTCTCAGACTCAGATCTTAACGATTGCCGCCCTTTTTCAGGCGCACATGGAGCAAGGGTTAAGTGGACGTGTAAGCTCGCTTAAGATGTTTCCTTCTTATCTTCCGGCTCCGAGCGGCTCCGAGACAGGGACCTTTCTGGCGTTTGATTTTGGGGGTTCGAATCTTCGGGCTGCTGTCGTCAAGCTTAAGGGAGAGGGAAATTATCAGGAGCAGTACAGACTAGCCCGGCCTTTGTCAGAACCCGAGTCTGGACGGGATTACCGTTCTTCAACTGTGACTGCTGAAGAGCTCTTTGATTTCCTGGCAGGGATCATTCAAGAAGTGCTTAATAACTCTCCTGAGAATCTCAAGCTCAGTTCTAGCACGTCCGAGCTGATCAGCTTGGGTTTTGCGTTTTCTTTTCCCTATCGCCAACAAAAGTTAGAGGAAGGAGTTCTCCTCAACTGGAACAAAGAAGTTAAGACTTCCGGGGTGGTCGGAGAAGACGTCGGCAAATTGCTCTCTGCAGCTCTTATGCGCCGGGGACTTGGCAATGTCGTTAGACCTGCTGCCATTATCAACGACACTGTGGCCAATTTTTTAACCGCCGCCTATCAAGACCCAACCGTAGACATCGCCTCGATCGTTGGCACAGGGCACAACACCTGCTACCTGGAACCAAAAGCTCCAGGCTTTCCCACTCATATCATTATTAACACCGAGTCCGGAAATTTCTCTGCCGCTCCAGAAACCACCTATGATCAAATCCTAGATCAGCTAAGCGATAACCCAGGGGAGCAAAAATTTGAAAAAAAGCTCTCCGGCAAATATCTCGGAGAGCTTTTTCGTCAGATTGTCCTAGATTTTTCTCAGCGGGGGCTGCTTGGCAGACTTAATAACCCACCTGCCCCAGCCGACTGGAACCAACCCTATTCCATAAGCGGCAAAGACCTGGCTTTAATTTGTCTGAATGAGGATTCTCACTCACGCCTTGTGCCAAAAGAAATGGATTTCGCTCTAAAATACATCATTAATCTACTTATAAAACGTTCATCCCGGCTGGTGGCGGCTAGCTTGATCGGGATTGTTCGACATCTAGACCCACACCTCAACCATCATCACAGTGTAGCAATTGATGGCTCCATGTATAAAGGGATGCCTGGCTATGCACAGGAGCTGACGACTGCTTTAAGCGAAGCATTAGAGAGCAAAGCCAGTCAGGTCACCGTTAAATTGTCTGCTGGAGGCTCCCTTACCGGTGCAGCCATTGCCGCAGCTTTAGCAAAGCAAATCAAATAGTCACGGCAATAAAGCCCTACTTCATTTCTATGTCTATTTTCATCATTCGCTTAAAACATAAGAATTTTCTTTCTTAATTATATAATCATACCAAACCTGTAAAATATCTTGTATGCTGATCTTTCTCCAAAAAGAGCATGTTGTTATCTTTAGAAGGTAACACATGCTCTTTTTTTACATAACATAACTTAACAGCTTAGCCAAATCCCAAGATAGAGCTTTGCCAAAAATGATTGGAAATTGGCGATAAAGGCATGTTTATATAAGCAGAGACTCGGCCTTTACCCAGACGGCCGAGTCTCTGCTTATGACAATTATCGAATTGCATTAAGCTGACCACTTATTTATCTATTCCTTAATAAATATATAATATTATATTTACACATAAATAATATAATGACTTTATGTGTAAATATGGAATAGCAATTCGTATTTCAGTGCCCCTTGATAATTCGTTCATTTTGAAAGGAGATTATTAATGTACAGTCTGACATACGGAGAAGTATCTTTTAAGGAAATGGTTTCAATTATCAAAGCTTATTCGGCTCAGGACCCACATATGGAATTTGTAATTGCTGTGGGAACGGATAGCCAAAACTCGAACATTACGAAGGTACCTGTTACAGTAGGTATCCATAAAATAACAAACAAGGTCGGAAAAGGTGGCATTTATTTTTATGAAATTATTGAAATCAAAAAAATCAATAACATACGACAAAAGATATTTTATGAAACAAATATGAGCATTGAGTTAGCTCTTAAATTGAGCCAAACCTTTGAGGAAAGTAATATTCCACACGAAATCGAAGTTCACGTTGATGTCGGATACAATGGTCCGACTTCTCAGTACGTTGCGGAAATTAAAGGATGGGTTAAAGCTTGTGGCTTTCAATGTGTGGTTAAACCGGACTCTTATATGGCTTCAAGCGTTGCAAACAGGTTATCGAAGTGACTAATATAGTTATGCTTCAAATTTATCTCTAAGGCCTTGCGGCAGGTATTCAACAGCTTCTTCCCATATTAATGGCGAACGGAAGGCTGCAACTAACAGTTTTCCACAACGGGATCTGGTATCGTCTTTTCTTCGAATCAGAAGCCCTCCGCCGCGTTGTTCCAGAAAAACCCTGGCTGCTGCAACATCCCATTCATGAACATTTGAAGAAATAAACAGATCGTATTCTCCATTGGCAACCTTGCATAACTCAAGGGATGCACAACCCAAATATCTGTACGCCTGCACCGTGGACAACATTCCCAAAACATCCATACCCATACCCACAAAATCTCTCATAGTTCTCAAACTAATGCCAACAACTGCTTTGTTTAACCTCTCCTGCCGATCAGGCAAGATATCTAAGCGATACCCATTCATTATTGCCCCTTCACCGTGCCCTGCAGCGAACATAACCCCGTTAGCTACATCAAAGACCAGGCCAAAAATCGGCTTTTCGCCTAAGTACAGGGCTAGTGATATGGCGTAATCCTTGCCAAAACGGTAATAATTGATGGTGCCGTCGATGGGATCGATTACCCAGGTATAACCGCTAAGATCCGAAATGGCCCAGGTCTGGCATTCCTCTGCTAATATTCCATGCCCAGGGTACTTTTCCAGGATAGCCTTTACTAATAGTTTCTCAATAAGTAAATCATGTTCCGTAACAAGGTCCATCTGGGATGTTTTTTCCCTCACTTTAATTACCGAACGTTTATGTTCTTGTTTCAATTTAGTCCCAGCAGAATGTATTAAAATGTTAGCAAAGTCATACATTTCTCTTTCTTCAACGTTCATAAAACTTAACCCTTTCTGGACTGATATTTGCAGGCCATCACTTATTTTTCCTGGATAACAATTCGTTGATACATTCTTTATCCAGTTCAGGGCATCCCAATTCAACCGGTTTCTCCCCATAAAAGCCATGAAAGTCCGACCCGCCTGTTATGATCAGATTGTGTTTTTGGGCATAGCGCAAGGACGTTTGCCGGTCCTCTTCATTATGACTGGGATGATATAATTCAATTCCTTCCAGTCCTAACTCCACCCAATCATCAATCGCATCAAAATTCCTAAGCTGGCCCGGATGAGCAAGAACGGCTATCCCTCCAGCCTCTCTGACAGTCCGAATCGCCGTCTGAGCGTCAACGTATTCCAGCTTAATGTAGGCAATTCCTTGAGGCTCAGAAGTGCCCCCTCTTTGAAAAAGCTTTTTGTACAGATCACCATAAATGCTCTCGCAATAGCCTTTTTCCAGTAAAGCATGCATTATATGCTGTTTATAGACACCGGTTCCCCCTTCATACTTCTGAACAGCCTCCCAAGATATATCATACCCAGCATCCATAACCTTTCTCACCATATCATGAGACGCCTGGTTTCTGCTTTGGATGAGAGATGTGCAAAGCAGGTCCAGAGCAGGATGCCCGGGTTCAATATACATGCCAAGTATATGCGCTCTCTTATTTCTCTGATAATCATAGGCAGATATCTCTATCCCCGGTACGATGCCTACCCCTATTTCCTGTCCAAGAGATACCGCTTCCTGTAAACCTTTAGTGGTATCATGATCCGTAATGGCAAGATGTGTAATTCCCTTTTTCTTGGCAAGTCTAATAACTTCATCAGTGCTGAGGGAGTTATCCGAGATTTTTGTGTGTACGTGTAAATCAATCATTTTTACCAACCTCAATCATAAAACTGATTCCATGCTGCCGGAAACCAAGTTGCTCATAAAACTTATGAGCTTCTATCCTTTTTTTGTTACTGGAGAGCATAAGCTTGTAGCAGTTTTCCTCTTTTGCCTTTTCCATGACGAATTGCATCAGTTTGCTTCCAATGCGCGTCCTCTATACTCCTGACTTACGATCATGCTTTCTGCAAGAGCGAGTTTTGCACCCTTATGCCCTAAATTGTCAATGATGATCAGACTGCAGGTTGCAATAATTCGTCGGTTTTCTTCAACAACGTAAACTTCATAGTACGGATATTTAACCATTTCCCGCCATATTGCCTGAGCCTCACCGGAACTTATCCCGTCTTCTCCATCCATCCCTTTTAGAAGCTCTCTTACATCTGGCAGATCAGACTCCATGGCCTGTCTGATCAACATACAATGTCAACTCTTTCCGTGTTATTTAATACCTGGGAGTCCGCTTGAAAAATAATATTCCCACCTACCAAGGTTTTCCGAAGTATGGGATAATCCTGATGCATTTCAACAATCAGCAGATCAGCCGATTTTCCCACTTCTACAGTTCCGACGTCATTATCAATCCCCAATGCTTGAGCAGGGTTCAAGGTCACCATTTTAACTGCTTCAGTGAAATTAATCCCTTCCTTGACCAGACGAAAAACTGCTGGCAGCATAGCACTCGGGAGATAGTCAGAACACACAATATTTGCTGCATTGTTTAAAATAGCATCGATCGCTCTCATGTTATTGCTGTGAGACTTACCGCGGATAATATTGGGAGCACCCACGCAGACATTAATTCCTTGGGATCTGGCGTAGACGGCAGTATCAAGATTGATAGGAAACTCACTGACTGTCCCTCCACACGCAAGCAGAGTATCGATTTTCCCTCTTGTATCATCGTCATGAAAGGCCAATTTAATCCCTTGATTTTTGGCTATTTTGGCCAAACTAACAAGTTTAAACCAATCAATCTTGGCCCGGCACTCGAAGGTCTTGTCTAGAAAGTCATCAACTTCCTGCTCTTTTTTGCCATGCTGTTGTATGGTAAAGTTTTTAAGCGCTTGGGCATCTTTAAACTGGCCCTGACCTGGAGTATGGTCCATATAGGATATCAAATCTATGCTCTTATCCTTAATAAGGCCTTCCAGGGTACTAACTCCCGCTAGAAAGGTCAGCTCATATCTGAGATGTATTTTATGATTGATCATTGGACGAGTTTGTTTGAGCTTGTTAATGGTATTGATAACCTCGATAACCATGTCAACGTTTCGTACTCCCCATTCGTCACTCATGGTAAGAGAATGGTACATTGTTGTAATACCGCTGACGGCAAGCTTTTTTTCCAACTCGTAGAAGGCCATATTGATAGGAAATAAGGTATTTGGCCTTGGTTGTATCTCTTTTTCGATTGAATCACTGTGCAGATCTATCATTCCAGGCATAACATAACAACCTTCAACATCAAGCATCGTAATATCTGAATAACAATTAATTCTCGGAAAATCGTTTTCTGCCACCTCTGAAATTCTATTACCCTCAATAAGGATATACCCTTTAACGACTTTCTCAGGCAAAACAATCTGTGCGTTATAAATGCATATTCTTTTTGTTCTCATCTGTTTATTCTCCTTGCGTTACAATGATATATCTACTCTATTACCATTCCGTGCTAGTGAACTCGTTCACTAAAGATGAAGATTAGATTAAATACTTTTTTGCAGCTTCCCCTTAATATTCGTAGAAAACACCTCAAGAACAATCGCAATGGCTATAATGAGATAGGTGATAAAACCGACTTCCCTCAGATCGAAATAAAAACCGCCGGCCATGAACAGATCAAAGCCAATTCCCCCTGCTCCGGCTGCCGCACCCATGGCAACGGCATTAGCAAAATTGATTTCAAATCTCAAAAAAGTCCAAGAAAGCAAATAGGTAACTGAAGAAGGGATAACCGCCTGAAAAACAATCTGCCACCAGTTGGCACCGCTGGCCATCAGCGCTTCGATAACACTTCTGTCCAAGTCTTCAAACGACTCGGAATAAGCCTTCGTTAAATAGCTGATTGAATGAAAGCTCATGCCGATAATCGCGGCAGCACTGCCCAGCCCGGCAGCCACTGCAAAAATCAAAACCCATAAAATTGTTGGCACTGCTCGGATGATAGCGACAAAGCCTTTAATAAGATTGGTAACTTGCTTGGGAGCCAAATTCTGGGCGGCCAGCAGTCCCAATAACAAAGCGACAATTCCACCGATCAAGGTTGTTAAGAAGGCCAGCCCTAAAGTCACCACAACATTGTAGAAAGCTTCTCCTAAAGTAAAACGCTGAGCATAGGGGTTCAGAAGCATCGTCTTAAAATTGACGAAGGTATCGGTAAAACCCTTGAGAACATCAATACTCTGATAATCAAGCGTTGAGAAAAAATAGATAGTCAATACTGTTAAAAACAGTATTACTGTCCGCATGGCGATAGACGCCCTATCCAGGAGTTTGATTGGGCCAAAGTTTATAGTATCTTTAGTTAGGAACAATTCTTTAAAGGAGGTATGTCTATCTTCATAACTGCTTAATTGCTCACAAATGTTATTTGTTTCTTGAACGATTAATTCTTTAAATTGCATCACAAAATCACCCTCCTGACATTATTTGATACAAGTTCAATGACAATAACGGTAATCACGATCAATAACACAACTAGGCTGGCTGCATGGTAATCAAACCTTTTGTAATACAAATCAAAGGAGAACCCGATACCCGTTCCGGTTAGAACTCCAACCAGGGTAGCGTCACGGATATTGGTTTCAATCATGTACAATAACCAACTGATCATTTGCGGCATGCTGGCTGGCAGTACTGCCTGAAAAATTATATGAAAATAACTGGCCCCAGTCGCTTGCAAAGCTTCAATCGAGTTATTTCCCACTTCATCAATCGTTTCCATAAAGGCACGTGTCAGAAACCCTAGAGAACCAAAAAATATGGCGAGGTAACCCGTCAGTGGGCTTTGGCTAAACGAAATCATCAAAACCATAGCCCAAGCAACAATGGGTATATTCCGAAAGAGAGAGGCTATTCCCCTACTTACAATACTAAATATACGGTTAATTCTTGTCGTCTGGGAGCCTGCCAAGGATAAGACTAAGGCAAGAACTGCTGCTACAGTTGTTGCCGCAATGGACATCAACACTGTTTCCTGCAATTTGGGAAATATCTCGGGCAGTATCCTTAATGACTCGGCATCAGGATAGAAATTGCTTCCTCCCCAGATTACTGCCTTGGTGATGCTGGTAAAGCCTTTTATCACATCATATTCAGTGATAATAATCGAACCAACTGAAAGAATCAATAATGCTAAAAAGAATACAAGATTGCCATTTCTTCGTTTAGTAAAAATATCATCCCGCATGTCTTTCTCCTAGTTCGAAAATCAAATCTTCGGACTCTGAACCATAAATATCCCGAATCTGTCGAGTTGTTAGATCACATGGTGCTCCGTCAAACACAACTTTCCCCCTGTTAACACCGATAATTCGATCCGAATACTTCAGGGCTACTTCAACTTGGTGCAAATTGACAATGATTGTTATCCCCATCTCCTTAGAAATATTTCTTAAGTGATCCATAATTATTTTCGAAGCATTGGGATCCAACGAAGCAATCGGCTCATCGCATAAAATTATTTTTGGATTTTGCACCAATGCTCTAGCAATGCCAACCCGTTGTTTTTGGCCGCCGCTTAACTGGTCACACCTCTTATATATTTGCTCATTCAGGCCCAAAATCTCAATAATTCGGTAAGCCTGGCTTTTTTCCTCTTGGTTGTATCTGCCTAAGACCCCCGCCAGGGTCGATTTATAGCCAAGCCTGCCGTGAAGGACGTTCTCGATAACTGTCAAGCGGTCAACCAGATTATAATGCTGAAAGATCATACCGATCTTTGTTCTTAGCTTTCTTAACTTTTTCTTGCTCAAACTTGAAGAAATTACGCCGTCAACAGAGATTTCTCCGCTGCTTGCTTCAACCATCCTGTTAATACAGCGCAGAAGTGTCGACTTACCTGCTCCAGAAGGACCAATGATAGAAACAAACTCGCCTTTATCGACAGAGAAACTAACATTATCTAAAGCACAACATTCATTGTTATAGTTTTTTGTGACATTTTTTAATTCTAATAACGCCAATACTACACTTCCTTTCTCTTATTAAATTAAAAGAGAGGGTCAAAACAACCTTGCCATTATCTCATCATGGTTATGGTTGTTTTCAATCCCCTCCAGTGAACTCGTTCTACTATTATAAACCTATCCTAAAATAGTCTCTCGGATCCTATTGGTTATTTACTCAGTTCTCTAATCGGGTTATACCAACCATCTTCAGTGGTAAGAAAACGCTGCGGTGCTTTAAACATCCCTTTATATTTAGAATCCTTTGGTAAGAAAATCTTTTCATTCTTGGTAACCTCATCGGAGGTAAGCGCTTGAGTGATTGCGTCAATAGTTTTCTGGCTTAAAGCTCCGGTATTGACAGCGATTGGTGCATTAATGACTGGGGTGGATTTGATGACTACGAATTGCGTACCAGCCAGTTTGCTGAACGGATCAACAGCGTCCTTCTTGACCGTGTAGACAGCTCCCGGAGTATTGTCTGTTCCTGAAGTGAGATCCACATAGTTGACTACATCAAAATCATCGACGGCTGAGACATCCGATTTATCCGTGAGCAAGTTCACCAAAGAAAGCTGGTGAGAACCCCCAAAAATCACTTGACTGAAAAATTTATCACTGCCCCCTTGCAGCAGATCTTCTGCCTTCAGGTCCTTCCATTTGTCTTGCTTGGAGAAATAGGAAACGATTCCTGCTGAAGGCACCTTAAATCCAGAGGTTGAACTTGTTGATACGAAAGAGAACTTTTTCCCTGCTATGTTATCAATGACATAGTCTGAGCCGGATTTATATTGATCTTCATTGCCTTTTTTAACGAGTAACCGACTATAATACATGGCATCTTTCAAGGTTCCTGAGTCTCCGCTGTTGACCACGAGGGGAAGAACCTTAGGATTCTTTTTGTGAGCTTCCACATAAGATTCCCCGCCAACAAAGGCAAGTTGGGCATTGCCACTGGCCAGGGCTTCAACGGTAATAGCGTAATCTGTCGTTAATTTGTCTACCACTTTTATACCAGTGGCCTTTTCAATGACCTTGCAGATTTCAGCCCGAGCATCTTTGAAATCATCGGAAGCATTATTCGGTAACCAGGCAAAGGTGATGACTTCGGGGTCTTTGACATCCGTACCGGAATTCGACGAAGAATTTGCAGATCCACACCCTGTTATAAGAGACAAAATTAAGATGATAACAAGTGCAAGTAATGTAACTTTTTTCACGTTTATTCTCCTCTCATTTTCGGAGTTGAAACCTACCGAAGCAAGTTTCCTAATCCGATACCTTGAATTAACCATTTCTCTAACTACTCTTTAATTTTACCTGACCATAGTTAAGCCCCCATTATGAAACTGTAAGATTTAAGTTAAAGTTCAAGATCAGCCAGTTTCCCATCACGCATTGTGTATTCTCGCGTACAGAGGTTTTCCATGAATTCAATATCATGGAATATCCCGATCATAGTAGTGCCTTCTCTTTTCAATTGCTCGATAAGTTCTCTTACTTTCAATTTGGAGGCAGGATCCAAACTGGCAGTTGGTTCATCCAGCAGTAACAACTTTGGACGCTTTACCATCGCTCTGGCAATATTCAAACGCAGCTTTTCCCCTCCAGAGAAGGTACCGGGATAACAATCCCATAATTCTTGATCCAACTCAAAATGTTCTAACATCTTAACTGCTTCCAATTCTGCCCGTTCTTCCTCATACCCCATCTCCAAAACCGCTTGTTTCACAAGTTCCCTCGCGGTTGTCCTAGGCATAATGTTTAAGAATTGCGATACGTAGCCGATCTCATATTTCCTTAGATAAATCATCTGCCGCTCCGATAATTCTGCCAAGTTAATAAGTCCAAACTTTTTGGAGTGATACCATATACACCCTTGCTGTGGCGCGTACGTACGATAAATACACTTAAATACCGTTGATTTTCCACTGCCGCTTTTCCCAGTGATACCGACAAATTCGCCCTCTTTTAAATCAATACAAACATCGTGCAATGCCTCAATCTGCTTGTTCAAATTATGGATAACAAACGTTTTGGATAAATGCTCAATTGCCAGTATCTTTTCCATTCAATCACCCCCCGCATTAAAATACTTATCTGTGAATTCCTTAATGGGCAGGCAAAAATCATCCAGCCTTTCTTTAATAATTTCATACGACCAATCCCACCACTTGATTTCTTCAAGCTTTCGGACGCAATCCTCAGTAAATCGTTGCTTAATAGGTTTGGCAGGCACTCCTGCCACTACCCGATAGGGGGCAACATCTTTAGTCACGAGCGCGCCACTGCCCACTACTGCCCCGTTGCCAATCGTTACACCGGGCATGATAATCGCCCCATGTCCAATCCAAGTATCATGGCCGATCTTAATTTTTTGCTCCATTCGCCACTGGAAAAACGATTCATCGTCCAATTCAGCCAAGTCATACTTCATCCGCCGATAAGTGAAGTGGTGCAAGGAAGGCCTTTCTAGAGGATGAAAGACTGGACCAATCCGCACCATGTCCGCAATGTTGGAAAACTTGCCCACATCAACATTTTGCAATGTACAAAAACGACCTGTATAGGAAAAGTCATTTAACTTAACATTTTCAAGAACATTATAAATCCCGATCTCTGCATATTTACCTAACTCAGCATTGGACACTTGACAGTTCTCATTAATAAGTGGTTCTATTCCCAGCTTTTTACTCATTTCCACGCTCCTTTTCGCACTTAATCAGTATAAAGATGACACTTCAGATGGGCTCCAACGTCCATAGCAGTTCAGTAGAACTTACCAATCGCCTGTATGATAATCACCTTTACCGTCCATAGGCTTCCTACAACAGGGACTGTACTAAGTGCTGAGTATAGCCATGCTGGGGATCTTCAAGAATCTGATCTGTCAAACCCTGTTCAATAATTCTTCCATCCAACATAACCATGGTTCGATCCGCCAGCATTCTAATAACACCTAGGTCATGAGATACAATGACCACAGTGATCTGTAGCTCCCTTTGGATGGTCTTGATTAAGTCAAGCACACTGGCTTGAACAGACAAGTCCAGCCCTGTGGTAACTTCATCAAGTAAGAGAAGGGGTGGATTGTTAGATAACGCTTTGGCAATTTGCACCCTCTGCTGCATTCCCCCGGAGAAGTTCTTAGGCGCTTCTTTTATGCGATATATTGGTATGTTTACGTGCTCCAACAATTCTTTCCCCCGGGCTTCCATCTTGCCGACATGTCTGTTTCCAGCCGCAATCAATTTTTCAGCGATATTGCCAATGGATGTAAAGTTTATTCTTAAACCCAAAAGGGGATTCTGATAAACTTTTCCCATTATATGGTTTCTAATGTATCGTTTCTGTTGGGACGATTCTGCAAATACATCCGTTTTTCCATCCTTGTAGGAACTGATATAGGCTTCTCCGCTGCTTACCTCTTGATCAAAATAGAGACACTGCATCAAGGTTGATTTTCCGCTGCCGCTTTCCCCGACTACGCCCAAGATTTCCCCGGCATACACCTCGAAGGTGATATCATGGCAGGCATAGACCGTACCGCAGACAGGACAATAATTCTTCTTCAAGCTGTCCTCATTTAAATCTTTGCAGCTCGGACACCCCTTGCCAAATTGTTTATTAAGGTTGCTTACGGACAAAACAGGCTGTTCAAACTCTGTCATTATAAATCCCTCGTCCTGCTGATTCTTGATTTAATCTTTGCAAACAATAGCTGGTATCATTACATTGATAAAAGGTTTCACCCGTTAAATCATCCAGCATTTCATCCAAAAATACCCCCTTGGCGCCGCATATTCCACAGTATTTATTTTTAAAACTTTCGACTTCAAAAGAAAAGTCTTCAAAGGCGAGGGATTCAACTCGGGTATACGGAGGCACTGCATAGACCTTCTTTTCACGACCTGCACCCAGCAGAATCAACGCTTTCGAATGATTCAACTTAGGATTATCAAATCTCGGGATAGGGCTGGGGGCCATAACATACCTGTCATGAACCATAGCTGGATGATCTGCCCCTGTTGACATAGTTCCGTAATTCATAATTTGCTCAAATAGCATGAGCCAAGCACCGCTGTACTCCTGTTCCGCATGAAGTTTTTTGGTTTCCAATTCACTCGGCTCATAATATCTCAGGGGTTCTGGCAAAGGCACTTGAAGAACCAGGATTTGACCTGATTGAAGGGGTATTTCCGGAATTCTGTGTCTCGATTGAATAATGGTTGCTTCGCTCGCTTCGTCCGTTACTTTGATACCCGTAGTTTTAGTGATAAGTTTTTTAATATTGACGGCATTCACTGACTCATCTGAGCCTTGGTCAATTACTTTCAAAATGTCTTTCTTCCCAACTAGAGAGAGGGTTAGCTGGAGCCCCCCTGTTCCCCACCCCCTGGCAATCGGCATTTCTCTGGAAGCGAACGGTACCTGGTACCCCGGAATAGCAACTGCTTTCAAGGTTGCTCTTCTAATCTCTCGTTTAGACCCCTCATCGAAAAAGGCAAAATTGTACTCGATTCTCATATCTTCATCTCCTCAAGGTTTTCACTGTTGGCATTCCTTACTTTTTTGACTTGCGTACACTGTCCAGCTTAGACTGGAATGTCACATAGTGAGGTAATTTGAGATGTGAAATGAACCCTGTGGATTCAACAGAATCAATATGCAACAGGACAAACTCTTCATTATGGGGCGGATACTCTGGATTACCCGTTTCCAAACAACGGTCTAAAATACTCATAGCAATTGCTTTAGTTTCATTTTGTCCATAACAAATACCATAGCCAATCTCGAATTCAATCTCTTTTTCTCCTTTTCCCTTTTGGACTTCTGCGGGAAACAAAGTCTCAACTTCAGTGACTTTGATTTCTCCGATATAATAAGCATCCTCGTCTTCTTTCTGATCATGGAACGGACTATTTACATAGATCGGCAGCTTGCCTATTCTCAATTCCCCCACTGTCGGATGCAACGCCCCATAACTGCGCAAGGCTGCATATCCTAAGGAAGTAACTGCTCCTGTCTGCCCCCTGGTCAAGATCTGCAACCGTTGACTGCGGCTGGTTGGAAAATGCAGACTTTCTTTAGTAACATCATCTGGCTCGTTATTATTAATTTCGCAAGTGGGGATCAGCCCTTCCTCCCGTAAATAATCCAGGGTCTTGGGCAGATCGGACAAATCGGTCTGATCATTGTCAACTCCGCTTTCCAAGGCATACTCACGCACCCATGCGATGGCTTCGTCATCGGTTTCCTCATTCAAGTCAAAATCAATTAACCGATGAGTGTAATCATTAGCAGCCCCCAAAATCTGTCCTCCGGGAACTTCCTTAAAGCTCGATGAGATTCTTCTTTCCACCGACATCTCCTCTGACTGAACTGTTCGGGAATAATGTTTTCGGGGTAAAGTTGAACGATAGGCTCTCAATAAAAATACAGCTTCTTCAGGGCTTCCTTCGGCCTGTTTAATGGCCATGGCTGCCAGAGTTTCACTGTAGAGGCTGCTTTCCGACATTACTTGGTCGATCAGACAGCGCATTCCGCCTTCAATTTCCTGAAACTTCAGGACGGTACCTTTTTTAAGCCGCTCATACTTCAGGCGTTTAATTGATTCTTCGATAGCTTGAATTCCGCCTTTGACTGCAACATAACCCATTTATCCAGCCACCTCTTGCCATATTTGAGTTGTTCGCGGAAGACATAAAATATTAGCGTTCCTATCTGTAAAGATAAGATCAATTCCTAAGGGATACTCTGAGTTTTTATCAGCTCGTAAATCAACCCAGTTGTGGCTTGTTCTCACTGAGATAAAACTTTCTATTTCTATTCCTGGACCAATTAGGGTTAAATCTCTGTCATTACTCACCGAATCAGCCTCGATGATAATTGTTGCCGCTTTGTGGGGGTCATGCAAATCTCCTGGGCAAGCAGAGTTGATAACCTGCTCAAATTCCTCCGGATCCGCATCATTTAAGACTAAAATAAAATCCGCATTCTCTATTTCTGTTGCTTTGGCATAGGTTAACTGATTTATCAGTTCAGCTATTTCAGCCTCACGTTTGGAGCATACTTTAAACTTCACTTCTGTATCAAACAACATTAGTACCATTACTAAGGGAGCAGGAGGGTTGAAATTGCTGATCTCCAAGGCAACCTTGCTGGCCTGATCTTGAATATTGCTAATCAAACCCGGCCTGGACATTGAATCAAGCGTCTTGCGGTAAGCTTCTTGCAGGTCATGCACCAAATCCAGTTTCATCGGCGATTTCCTTTCCACATTAAATTCGTTGCCTAAAGCTAAACATTCATTGTGTCAAAGTTCACTTTCGTCTTTAAGACCTTATTCATAAAAGTTTGATTTTCCTTATTGATGCGATTCTCCTCAATCAACAATACTTTTTTCCAAGCGTCTGTCTCAGCTAAACTCGCATTATACGCTGCATCAATAACTGCCAGGTTGTGGGCCAGCTCTGGTTGATGCCCCTGGACCATGCCGATTCCTAAAAATCCGTTAATCATGACCTTGCACTCTGTAACCAATACTTCACCCAGGTAAAACAGGCTCTGTTTTGCTTTTTCCCTAGCCTTGATCATAACTAGACCATTATTGCTTTCCTCAATTTTCTTAACCTCATAACTGTCTTGTATCTCTTGGGCTAATTTTGCAGGAACATCTGATGAACCCTTGATTAATATCCTGGTTCTTCTTTTTCTAATCATTAATCAGCCTTCCTTTGCAAGTGTTTTCCTAAGTACCACCAATCGTAGTTCGCAGTTCGTGGTTCGAATATCGAATATCGAATATTTTCCTGGATAAGTTCAACTACTATGTAATTATCATAACTTGTTGCCAAGTTGGCCGATGTTAAAACTTTGTAAGTACCTCGTTAAATCTTTGTAAAGCATCTTTCGTTTTTGTTTGTTGGTTTCGTGAACAGTGTTAGTATTAACAGGTTATTAAAAACTAGGTTTTCCAGTGCAATAGGTGCGCACGAGGCAGGCATAGTTGCCCTTATGCAACCAACCCTAACCCCAAACCCACACATAACAGAGATGATTGAGTTTAAAAGAACGTCCTGGATGACAAGTCTAGTTAGAAAACTTGGCTGGTGCCAAGCCTTCAGGCGCAGGCGGCAGCCATTAGTTGCACTGATGCGCTGGCCACGGATGGCCGAGTGTCCCTGTAGCCATGGATGGCGAGAAGGGACCTTCCAGAAAATATGTAACGAGAGTTATACTCTCTGACTAGTACAAAAAAAATTAGCCGTATGCTTAAAAGCATACGGCTATGTCTTGAGAGGAATTTAAAGATGAACTTCGACGTGGTCGAAACATATTCTGGAAGCTATCGACCTATGGTATAACATAGGAAAAACAATCACTTCTATACAGAATCTTTATGTATTCCAATACAGTGCCAGTCTTCTTATCTGTGCAACCCGATTCTATGACCAAAAGTGGTATCAAGTAAGTGCAGTTTAACAGTTTCCTTTGGGACTCCGTGGGAAACGAAATACTTAAGATGCTGGGCTTTGAGTAATATTCAGTATATCCTTTGCTATTGTAATATTTAAACATAGATGTAATCTCCATACCCACAGTATCGATATCCGTAAATACTGATTTGGCAACATAGGAAATATGAAGGGCGATAGGCTGTTGATCAATATACCTCAATCTTCCCACTTTGAAAACCCTGTCGCTTTCATCAGTTTCTAAATAGTCATAAATTCGCTTATTGTATTTAATCTCCCTGCAAAAGATCGTTTCCGAATGGAAATCGTACCCTTTCTCGATCATTTTCTGGCTGAAACTCACATCACCCGAAAGGACAAGCTCAATCTGTTTAGATCTGTCTTTGACATAGCTTCCTTTCCCCTGCTTTTTATAGATATATCCCAATTCTTCGAGTCTTTCATACGCCTTCCGGGCTGAAATTCTTGGTACCTTGAATTGGTCTGCAATTTTATTTTCCGATGGCAGTTTATCATGGGCGATGTATTTGCCTGAGACAATCAAGTAAACTATCTTATCCACTATTTCCATTTCATTTGACATGTCATACACCCACTTTCAAACCTATTATACTAAATTACTTTCAATTTGTAAGTCAGGGTCTTTTAACAAATGTTACACGGAAACAGGCTGGTAAGGCTCAACTTCCAAATTGATAGAAACTGAACCTAACTTTGATTGTCTCTGGAGACTGGCAGTGCTGGGCTGTTACTCAAGAAAAAAATTACTCAGCTTGAAACAAGCTGAGTAATTTTAGTTTCTATGATCTATCTTCTCAGATCTTTACCGCAGATTATCTAATTTAACTTACAGCTCTGTTCTCTCGCTTTGCGATAATTTATTATATCATCGACCGTAACCACGGGCATTTCGTGTTTCTCGGCAAAGGCTATGATTTCAGGCAGACGCGCCATAGTGCCATCCGGATTTGTCAGTTCACACAATACACCATAAGGTTTTAGCCCGGCAAGCCACATTAAATCGACATTCGCTTCTGTATGCCCAGCACGTTCCAGTACACCTAAGGGCTTGGCTCTTAACGGAAACATATGTCCCGGGCGGCGGAGATCATCTGGACACGCTTGATCGGCAATCGCTGCTTTCACGGTCGTGACACGGTCAGCAGCTGACACACCCGTCGTGACCCCGCTTGCAGCTTCAATGGATACCGTAAATGGAGTTTGAAAACTGCTCGTGTTATTTTCTACCATCATCGGTAAACCTAAGTTTAGGATCTTTTCCTCTGGCAGGCACAAACAGACAATGCCACTGCCTTCTCGAATTAACATGGCCATTTGATCATTAGTCAAGGACTCCGCCGCAAAGAAAATATCTCCTTCGTTTTCCCTTTGTTCGTCATCAGTAACCAAGACGCCCTGGCCTCTCCGTAATGCGTCGAGCGCTTTCTCTACTCTTTCAACTGAATTTCCAAAACGTGTTAATAAAGTCTGATTCAAGTTAATACGCCTCCTATGTTATAGTCGACTTACTCGAATCAGGGCATAGACAGACAGCAAGCAAAAACCAAAAAGCTCCACCTTAATTTACAGAGGTGAATTAGATTATGCAGACTACCTTATCCTCTTTCATCCGGACTATACCGTCGGCACTGGCCTTGCACCAGTTCTGCTGACCCCTTCTACAAAAGAAAGGCGCTCGCGGGCTCCCTAGTATAACTAGGATACCGCCGGTGGGGACTCTAACCCCGCCCTGAGAATAAGTCACTTAACATTTAGTATACTCTTACTCAATCGTTTGTCTAGCCATTTTTATCCAAATTTTAACAGGGTTACTTTATTTATTTTGTCTATAATTCCTTTTCTAACTATCATTTCTCAAAGAGCTCTTGATCTGTACATATCAAAAGTATATACCTCTCTCAAGTTAGGTTATTAATTTTTATGGTATAATGATAAGATATGTTAATTATTTTATTCATAAAAGAGGTATTTTTATGTTAAAGGTTCTAATAGCAGATGATCAAAAGCTCTTACGAGAAAGCTTTAAAACTATCATAGAAAACAATGGGGATATGAAGGTTGTTGCTTGTGCTGCGAATGGCAGAGAGGCTTATGAATTATGCGGCGAATTTAATCCTGATGTGGTGCTAATGGATATTTCGATGCCTTTGTGCAGTGGGACTGAGGCTACCAAGTTAATTAAGTCTAATTATCCACAAATCAAAGTTCTTATAGTTACAGCTTCTGATGATGAATCAGATGTTTCTGAGGCAATAAACAATGGAGCCAACGGCTATATTTTGAAAAATGTTGGTACAGAAGAATTAATGCTTGCGATAAAAAGTACATTCCATGGTTTGCAGATCATGCATAAAGACGTTTTTAGGCCTGAATCATTTAATAGGTTCCCCAAAGAGAAAGTAAAAATTCAAACTAACAAAGTTACCATAAATGCTATCGATGTCATGATAACAGATAGAGAAATGGAAGTTATTCGGATGATTGTAGAAGGTAAAGACAACAAGGAAATTAGTGCCTCCATGTTTATCGCTGGAGGCACCGTTAAAAACACCATAACTACAATCATCTCAAAGCTTCAACTTAAAGACAGAACTCAACTCGCTGTATTTGCTATAAAAAACCATTTGATATAAATTGTGTCCTTCTGCTCTTCAGCGGTTGTTTAAGCGAAATACTTTCCGATTTTCCCCTTGAGTATTTGCATAGTAACTGGTTTGCTAATATAGTCATCCATGCCGGCTATAATACATTTTTCTCGATCGCCCTCCATCGTATAGGCGGTCATGGCGATGACTATCGTATCTTTATTCAAAATACTCATTTTTTTGATTTGATCTGTCGCTTCATAACCGTCCATTACAGGCATTTGACAGTCCATTAATATAAGATCATATTTTTTGGTATTACAAATCTCAACTGCCCGTTTCCCATTAACTGCCAGATCTACTGAATAACCGAGGTTTCTCAACATAGTCATTTCTAATCTCTGATTTGCCAACATGTCTTCAACGAGTAAAATAGAAATATTACTAATCGGAGGAATCTCTTGTCTTATGGAATGCCTTGTAATTAGATATGCCGTCGAATCTGTAGTTTCTAAAACGACGACCTGAGATATAACGTTAATCAACTCCATCTTTCGGACAGGTTTTGTAAGGTAGCCTGCAAAGCCAATCGTTTTGGCTAACTTGGCATCCCCTTTCTGAGTTGCTGAGGTAATAAGGATGAGTCTGATATCTCTTAACCTTTCATCCTTTAACAACTCTTCTCCAAATTCATAACCACTCATCCCATACATCATATAATCTACAAGGACAACATGGGGTAAATCTTCTGCGGATAACCCTGTAAGGATTTTTAGGCCTTCTATGCCATTTTTTGCACTAATAACCCTGCATCCTGTCTCAACGAGATATTCACGAAAAATCATCCTATTACTTTTATTATCATCGACGATCATTACTTTTAAATTGTTTAAGCTAATAGACCTGGGTTTCTGCTCATCTTCGAGTTGCCTTTTTTCCAGTTCTATTGTAATGATGAAGGTGCTGCCTTTTCCTAAAACGCTGACAACATTAATATTACCGCCAATAAGCTCAATTATCCTTTTTGATATTGCCAGCCCAAGGCCAGTTCCTTCATACTTTCGTGTTGTAGACGCATCTGCTTGTGTGAAGACTTGGAATAATTTTTGCTTAGTTGTCTCGGACATACCAATGCCCGTATCCTGAATTTCGATCTGTAAAAGCACCTTTTCTTGACTTTCTTTCAGCACTTTTATTTTAACCGCCACCTCACCCTTATGGGTGAACTTGACAGCGTTACCTATAATGTTATTTAATACTTGCCTCAATCTGCCAGGGTCCCCTTGGACTCCACTGGGCACTCCACTCGCAATGAATAAAACTAATTCAACATCTTTTTCATTCGCTTTTGGGGAAAATAAGGATACTGATTCTTCGACAAGTCTGTGAAGATTAAACGGAATAGTCTCTATCAACAACTTGCCGGCTTCGATTTTAGAATAATCCAATATATCATTAATTAATAAAAGCAGCGCATCTGTAGATGCTTTAACTTCCGCCAGGTAACTAGCTTGTTCCCTTTCTAGCGGCATTGCTGAGAGCAACTCGATATACCCGATAATTCCATTCATGGGTGTCCTTATCTCATGTGACATATTAGCAAGGAACTGACTCTTCGCTATATTTGCTGCCTCAGCGGCTTCCTTAGCCTGCATTAACTCCAGTTCTGTTTTTCTCTCTTGTTCCAGACTTATGATAAATTTATTAAACCATTTACATAGCTCCCCAATTTCATCATTAGATGTTGTCTCTATGCGCGTTTCAAAATCCATAGTCCCTTTTTGTAATTCTTTAAAGGAGTTAGTGATTTTTTTAATAGGTACGACAAATATTTTAGAAATCACCAAAGCGAATAACAAGATAAAGAAAAACGAAACCAGTACGAAAAAAACATTATATCTTTGGATAGCTTCAACTTTATTTGAAATACTTTTTTCAGATATAAGGGCTATAATCATCCATTCGTTTTTAATAGACTTGTCATAAATTACTAGCTTTTTATCCCCTCCAACGTTGGTATTAAACCTGCCTGAATTATTATTTATGTGTTTAGTCAGCTCACCATCTTGTACCCTTCCAATCCATGACTTAACTGGATGATACACGATCCTGTTTTTCCTATCCAAAATCATATATTCCGTATCCTCATATGTACTAGTAAAATGATTATAGAAAACATCAATATCATAGTTTATCAAAAGTAAGCCTATTGGCTTTTCTGTGAAAGTGTTGGGATCGATCTTCTTAAGGACTTTCCCGATAATAATAACTTTCTTATTTTTTGATTTTAAGTTAATGTTATCTTCAATGCCTTGCCAGAGAATTGAATCTCCTGATTTTAAGGCTTCATCAAACAAATTTTCTTTTGCTTCAATATTTATTTCCTGAATGTTCAAGGTATCTCCGACGTGATAGTGTTCACCTCTCAGTGAGTATATATCAATCGATATTAGCCCTTTAAGATTAGTAAAACCACTCAATAAATACCCTATTTGAGCTTGTGTCGACAGTCTTTCAAAATCAGTGACTTCTTTTTCGTCCTTAGCCAATACATCTTTGATCTCTTCAATACTTGACAGATTAGCAATCAACCCTTCAACCTCTTCCATAATAACCTCTAGATTGCGTCTCTTCTCTTCCATCAAATTTATTGAGGATTTGTCGATTTCATCCTTTAAGATGGATTTTGACTTACTATAAGACATTAAACCAAAAAAGCCTAAAGGAACGACACAGGCAAGCACTAGATAAATTAAAAGCTTTTGAGCTATATTGAATTTGATTGGAAGATTACTAAACATAAGATAATCCTTTCAAGTAAGGTTACTAAATGATCTAATTAATAGTTGACTTCGTAACTAATTTAACATCAATAATAGTTTCCTGCGGTTGTTTCTTTCCGTTTAACATTTCAAAAGCAAATTTGACACCGATATAACCTTGAATATCTGCCTGCTGATTTATCGTCACTTGCATTGTTCCTTTAGTAATAGCGGCTCGTGCCTCTGCTAAGTCGTCAAACCCAGCCACCATTACATGATTTAGGTTGAATTCATTTAAGTATTGTATAGTTCCTAAGGCCATCATATCATTGGCGCAAAAGACTGCTCCAATGTCAGGGTATTGGGTAAACATTGATGAAGTAATATCATACGCTTCATCAATCTTCCAATTTGCCGTTTCCATAGCAACGATTTGAATGTTCGGATTCTCTCCAAAGGCCTTTATAGCCCCTTTTTTACGTTGCTCAGCATTATTAGCATTGCGAATACCTTCTACTATTGCGACTTTCGTCGGTTTTGTGATTTGGTCACTTATATATTTTGCTGACTTATAAGCCCCTTGTTCGTTATTTACACTGATAAAGGGAATATCTATTCCAGTGCTCTTCAAAAATGTTGGGTCCAATCTGTTATCAATATTGACAATCGGAATATTCGCGTCATATGCTTTTTTCAGAACCGGGATTAAATCCGTCGAGCTTCCCGGTGAAATGACTATTGCATCCACTTTTGAGTTGATAAGTTCTCCCACGACAGCAATCTGTTGCTCGATTGAAGTCTCTTTAGCCCCAGTTTTCACGATCAAATTAATACCTAACTCGTTTTCTGCTTGGCGAGCTCCTTTCTCCATCTCAATAAAGAACGGATTCGTCAGGGTTTTCATAACTAAAGCGATATTCTTTTTATTCCCGTTGCTGGAATCAGCAGTCTGCTGAGAATGCGAACGACTTGGGTCTGCACTGTTAATAATCTCTTTACTGCATCCTGTAAGAGATAGGGCTATTAGGACAAATACGCAAATTAGAACTCTTTTCATCCAAACGCTCCTTTAGATTATGAGTAATCATTTCTTGAACTCATAAATTGCTCAATATTGCCTGAATAAACAGCTTTACTGACATAATATCTAATTTACTTGGTATATATCAGTATCAAATGGCATTAATTCAAATGCCTATGGCACATATTTCATTAATTATCCATTTTTATAGTAATTTAATTATATTCTTAAAAAACTTCCAAAAATAAAAAAGGAGGATTGGCATAATTATGGCCAACCCTCCTTTCTTATTCAAATGATCTGATAAAATTCATCATTTCTTGCCAGAAACTGTTTTAAACGGCCAGTGTATTATGCCGCCCAGATTAAAAACGTTAACATAACCCTGCTTCAATAGTATCCTTACAGCAGCTCTGCTTCGACTCCCACTCCGACAATAGGCAAAGATCGTGGCTTGTTTGTCCGGCAATTTCAGACTAGCTTCCTGAGCTAGAACATTTAAAGGAATCAAAGTACTTTTGGGAATATGCTTCTCCAGAAATTCCTCCTGAGTTCGTACATCCAGAAGAATGATCCCCTTTTCCGTATCTAATCTCTTCTTTGCTTCTTTTGGTTCAATTTTCAGGTGAGCGATCTTCCCTGTGTTTTTGATATAAAACCAGATTATTAGTACTCCCACGAATAAACTTGCGATAGTTATAGTTTGGTTCATACTTTTTCCCTTTCCAATAAGAAATACTGAAACCCCTCTATACCCTCCTAAGGTATAGAGGAATTGTAAGATGCAATGTAATTTTTGTCAATTAAAAATATTTGGTATATAAAAACGTAACGACTGAAGTAGGTAGACATTTATCAATATGACCAAAAGAGGAGCGAACCCCTATCGTTACTTAGGAGTTCGCCCCTTACCGTTGTTATCCGACATCGGTTAATAGTGAATGAGTTTACTCTGCCTTTTGAGCATTAGAGTTTTTACGGCCGCAGCCTTTTTTCTGCCCAAAACCATGAAATTCGCCTTTGTCGATATCTTGTTCAATTCTTTGTTGACGTTCTTGCATGGCGTTCTTGATTTTATCGGCTTTTGTTTGATCTAAGATTCCAGCCTCTACTTCCTTATCAATAATCTGAACTTTGATGCTGTTCATTTGTTGAGTGAGAGCTTTAATCTCCTTCAATTTATCTTGATCAACAGCCCCTAAGGCGGGCACGGCGCTTAGAACCAACAAAGCCAAAGCCAAAATGCTTGCAGCCAGTCTTCTCATATGCCAGACCTCCTCATTCATTTTATTGCCGGAAACATTCTTAGAATGTCCAATAATATGGTTTATTATTATTGATATTTGTTAAGAATTGAACTCGTTCAGCTAAGGCCGAACATCGAGACTTACGTCACCGAAGCAGAATAAGGAACACAGAAGTGGGTGTTCCTTATTCTGCTTCGGTCAGTTTTAATACTAGCTCGTTTTGTTCATAATCATTAGCATAGTTCTGTCCCCATTTACACAAGGTATCTAAAATAGGCAGGAGACTCTGACCTGCTTGAGTCAGAGAATACTCAACTTTAGGCGGTATTTGTGTATAAATCAATCTCTTGACCAAGCCACTGTCTTCCAGCTCCCGAAGTTGTTGAGTCAACATTTTGGGCGTGACATTAGGGATAGTTTTTCTCATTTCACTGTATCTTAAGGTTTTATCACCTAAATGCCATAGTATAAGGGCTTTCCACTTTCCACCGATGAGGGCCAATGTCAATTCCATGGAACATTGATATTCATTATTTTTGAACTTGATCACTATGTCTCACTCCTTAGTTATTACTGATAAAGGAATAATCAACCTTTAGCAGCGTTCCCTTCTGAAATTCAAGTGTCTTTAGGTGTAATACCCCTCGAACTAACATGGTATACATTTGGGTACTATAGCACAAAAATGTACGTACTTGCTAACTATTATTATATCGTTTATTATCATACCAGGCAATGACCAAGGCTAAATAGCAGGGAGTGTTTGTTTTATGAAAGTTGTAGCTTTTAATGGAAGTCCGCGGGTCAATGGTAATACTTCGCAAAGCATAAAAATAGTTTTAGCGGAATTGGAAAAAGAAGGAGTCGAGACTGAAATCGTCCAATTGGGAGGACGTAAAGTCTTTGGTTGCTTGGCCTGCGGCAAATGTAGCGAAATGATGAACAACCGATGTGTACGCAAGGACGATGAAATGAATACTTTCATCCAGAAAATTGAAGAGGCAGATGGCATCATTATAGGTTCCCCCACGTACTTCAGTAATGTGAGTACGGAAGTTAAAGCCCTTATTGACCGTTGTGGTTATGTATCAAAGTCTAACGGAGGTGCCTTATTAAGGGGAAAAGTTGGAACTTCGGTCGTTTCAGTACGCAGAGCCGGATCCACCTTTACCTACTCTGCTATTAACTTCTTCTTTGGCATAGCCGAAATGGTCATTTGCAGTTCAAGTTATTGGAATATGACCTTATCCCGTGATCCAGGCGATGTTCAAAATGACAATGAAGGCATCCAGACCTTCCAAACCCTTGGTAAAAACATGGCTAGACTTTTAAAGCAAGTTCGCTAAAGTTAAGCAACGTACCTAATCAGCTAAAATCTCAAGTACGACTACCTATGAGGATTTTATTGTTATCCAACTTAATGTTCAGAATTCCAAGTTCGTTTTTCAGCTATGGTGAAGTGAACTCGTTCAGCTAAAGCTGAACATCGAGACTTCGGTGGGGGATTATACCCCCACCGAAGTAGAATAAGGAACGCCCACTTGGAGAAGTGGGTGTCTCGGAATTGATGAATTATTACGCCCAGGTCTATAAAAAGGTCATCGCATCGTGTCGATGACCTTCTTATGGTTTATCGGCTTATCACGGTACTGGAAGTAGATCTTTGGTTATGGCTAAGAACGAAAACCCAGACAAGTCTTCACAGCATCTCCACAAATAGGTCACGGAAATGCAACAAATATAGTCTATATTAGAGATAACACCTCCCACAAATCAGGAAAGGTTTATCAAGTTACGCTAAACTTAATCTATGAGTTATTTTTCTAATAACTAATCAGCTAAAAAAGGAGTTTAAAGTGATATTGGAAAGAATTAAGAAGAGTTACCTTTGGCTGCTCATGCTTTTATTAGTAGCGGTAATTGGAATCGGAGTCCTTTATGCCACCAAAGAGAACATTGTTGCTAAGGTTAATGGGGTCAAAATCACTCAATCAGAATTAAACGAGATTTTACTGCAACAAGGAGGAAAAGATGCTTTAGATACATTGATTCAACAGAGCATCATTAAACAAGAAGCCAAAAAACAGAAGATCCAAGTGTCTGAGTCAGATATTGATAAAGAGCTTACAATTTTAAAAGAAACGTTTGGGAGCGAAGATGCTTTTACTCAAGCCCTGGAAACAAATGGTATAACACTGGATGCTCTTAAAGAAAATATCCTCTTAAATCTAGAGGTAAAGAGAATTATGGAAGCCAATAGCCCAATAACAGAAGAAGAAATTCAACAATACTTTGAAACTAACAAAGAAAGCCTTGGAACCATAGAGGAAGTAAAGGCAAGTCATATTCTAGTTGAGACTGAAGAATTAGCCCAGGAAGTTAAAACAAAGCTTTCAGCAGGGGCGGATTTTGCTGAATTGGCTAAGCAATATTCGACTGACGAGAATTCTAAAGAGTTGGGAGGAGACCTTGGTTTCTTTGCAAGAGGGGATATGGAAAAGGAATTTGAAGAGGTCGCCTTCTCTTTAATCGTTGGTCAGGTTAGCGATCCGGTTAAAACGACCTATGGTTATCATATTATTAAGGCAGATGACAAAAAGGAAGCAAAAGAGGCTGCCTTTGAAGAAAGCAAAGATAAAATTAATGACATATTGTTGGAATCAAAATTGGAAACAGAATTTGACACTTGGCTTCAAGATCGCATGGCAGAGTATAATATCGAGAACTATCTAACGAAGAATTGACCATAACACAAAGAAGAGACGCCTTAAAACGTCTCTTCTTTGTGTATGGTAGACCCTTCAAATTAATCGACTCGTCTTGGCTCTTATTTTAGAAGCGGATTTTTTTTGGTGGTTGTCCCGAGAAGTCAGCTATAATTATCTCCCCATGTTCAATATAAAAAACTTCAAAAATCGGATTATCTGCTGACTTGTACATTCCTATTAAGTTCGGATTATTCTCCAGAATTTTTTCTTTAATACTTAAGTCAAATGAAAATTACTTCCCCAGATAACCTAACAGTTACCATATCTTTAGAAGTTGATGTGAATTCAATGAAAGGGATTTCTTTCATTTGTTGCCAATGAACCTATACGATTTTCTTTTAGAAATCCTAGAACTTCTTCCATTTTAAAAACCTCCCAAAAAATTGTCTTCAGGGTTGATTAATCAACCTAGTGTGATAACATTGTATAAAATAGATTAATGCAAGTACGGTAATTTTATGTACCTAGTATAAAAAATCGTACTATGAAGGTGGCGTCGTGGTTGCAACTAAGAAAAGAGTTATTAGAAATTAAATGCCCTGTCGGTATAACACAAAACGTCATCGCCGGAAAATGGAAGTTGGTAATATTATGGACACTTAAAGATGGAGTTATGCGGTTTAATGAATTACTGAGAGCTTTGCCGACAATACGGCAAGGTTATTTAACACTGCAGTTAAGGGAACTTGAACAAGACGGGCTTGTTCACCGAGAAGTTTATCGGGAAGTCCCTCCGAAAGTGGAATACTCGTTAACAGATATGGGCATTAAATTTCTAACTGTTATTGATAAGATGTTTGAATGGGGAACGGAGTATCTTGAATTTATGAAGAGTAAAGATACTAAGTAACTTCTACCTTTTCAACAGAATAGATCCCCTCAATTTCATTGATATCCTCTATAATCTTTTCCGTATTTATTTTATAAAACGGAGTTTTCAGGGTATACTCTATGGTCGTTTTGTTTTGTTCTTCTTCTAATAGTCTCATACTAACATTGCGAGCCATTACTTTATGAGCTTCAAAGATGCTATTAATGTCGTGGATTGCACAAGTTTTATTGACAGCAATCACTCTTAAAACTTGCTTATCTTTGAAAAAATAGGTTTCAATAGAACGCTCTAAAGTGATGAAAACTAAGATCGTTACAAGAAAGGATGAGTAATAAAAGCCTGCTCCTGCTGCTAAACCAATCGCTGATACTACCCAAAGAGAAGCGGCCGTTGTCAAGCCTTTAACTGAGACGCCATCCCTTAAAATAGTCCCCGCTCCTAAAAATCCAATCCCTGAAACAACTTGAGCTGCTAATCGAGCAGGGTCTGCAGTTGAGGTGAAATCAGAAAATCCATACATTGATAAAATCATAATTAAGGAGGAACCTAAGGACACTAAAATATAGGTTCTTAGCCCTGCTGGGCTATCATGACGTTCTCGTTGAAAGCCTACTATGCCTCCAAAAACACAGGCTAAAAATAACCTTAAAGAAATCTCGTAATCATTAATAGGCACTGTTTTCACATCTTTCTTGGCGTTTTCTTCCTCTTTATTATTAACAGCTTTTTAACTCAGATACGTTCCACATTTTATTAAGTTTTCAGCACTTATTTTACTTTTCACCTATTTTCCGAAATTACGGTTAATCGTTACAAATAAAATCTTATTATCAGATATATCATTACTATAAAGAAATACTCTGAGTGGAAGTTTTCTGTTTCCTCTCAGAGTAATCCTATTGGACATAAATAATGAAGTTTGATACTAACAAAATAAGAAGCAGAGGGCGAGTGGTATCCTAGTCATGGCTATTTTAAAGAAATTTATCAAATATTATAAACCCTATAAATACCTGTTTTATGCCGACATCATGTGTGCCTTGATTGTTTCCATTATTGATCTGTCCTTTCCACAAATCCTTAATTATCTAGCTAGAAACCTATTTACTCAAGATAAAGAAATAATTCTGAAAGCCATAGGATTTATCGGCATAGCCCTGCTGTTTATGTATGTTATTAAGTATTTTTGCCAGTATTTCATTATTTCATGGGGACATATAATGGGCGCGAAGATGGAAACCGATATGAGAAAAGATCTGTTCAATCAATTTCAGCGGTTATCCTTTTCCTATTATGATAGAAACAATACTGGAGAGATGATGTCCAAATTGGTCGCAGACTTGTTTGATATATCCGAACTTGCTCATCACGGGCCAGAAAATGTTTTTATCTCCACACTAAAGATCATTGGCTCCTTTAGTATCTTAATGTTGATTAATATTAAAATGACCCTAATTTTATTAGTGGTGACTCTAGTCATGGTGGTCTTCACCATTTACAAAAACATTAAAATGGCTCCCAGCTTTGCAGATAGCAGGGTGAAAATTGCCGCTGTAAATTCCAGCCTGCAAGATAGTTTATCTGGAATCCGAGTTGTCAAATCCTTTGCCAATGAACGAGTAGAAAGAGAAAAATTCAGAAAAAGTAACCACGATTTTTTGGATTCTAAAATTAGAATCTACAAATTGATGGGTAATTTCCACGCTTGGAATTCGTTTTTTGAAGGGTTGCTCTACGTTGTGATCATTGTTTCCGGGGGGGTATTTATAGCCAATGGTTCGTTAAAAATTTCCGATCTGGCAATTTATGTCCTTTATGTCAACCTCTTTATCAATCCCATAGACGTATTAATAAACTATACTGAATCATTTCAAAAAGGCTACGCTGGTTTCAAGCGATTTATTGAGGTTTTGGAGACTGCGCCAGATATTGTGGACAAAGCAGGAGCTAAACCTTTGACAGAAGTTAAAGGAGAAATTAACTATAAGAATGTCTCCTTTCGCTATGACGATGATTCCAATGTTTTAGATAAAGTGAGTCTAACTATAAAAGCAGGAAAGAACATCGCCCTAGTCGGACCATCGGGAGGAGGGAAAACAACTTTCTGTTCTCTGTTGCCAAGATTTTATGATGTAACATCCGGATCAATAACCATTGATGGAAATGATATCCGAGACGTGACGCTAGATTCTTTACGAAATGCTATCGGGATAGTGCAGCAGGACGTCTATATGTTTGATGGCTCAATCAGAGAAAACATTGCCTATGGCAAGGCCGGATCTTCAGAAGCCGAAATTATTGAGGCAGCCCAAAAAGCCAATATTCATGAGTTTATCCTGTCTCTTGACGAGGGGTATGATACTTATGTTGGGGAACGAGGGGTCAGGCTCTCTGGTGGACAAAAACAACGATTATCAATCGCCAGAGTGTTCTTAAAGAACCCTCCCATTTTAATCTTAGACGAGGCTACGTCGGCCCTAGATAATGAAAGTGAACGATACATTCAAAATTCTCTGGAAAAGCTCTCTAAAAATCGGACGACCATCGTGATTGCCCACAGACTGAGTACGATAAAAAACTCGGACGAAATTGTGGTCGTTACCGATGAAGGCATCCAAGAAAGAGGCAGTCACAAACAACTGCTCGAGAAGGCTGGTATCTATGCCCATTACTATAATATGCAATTTGAAGGCTTGGAATAGTGTTAAATCAGTCCCAGTTTCTTGATGACCTCTAACATTTTATTTGTATCGACTGGTTTAGCGGCATAAGCCTCACACCCGATTTCAAAAGCCTGATTAACATAATCAGTTTCTGCTAAGGCTGTCGTCATAATGACCTTTACCCGCTGTTCAGATGCAAACTCTTGTTTACTCTCATAGTCGCGGATGGCCTTCAATACTTTAACCCCATCTACTTTAGGCATCATAATATCCAGGCAAATTAAATCATAGGGAGCCTTTTCCTTAATTGCTAACAAATATGCGTCAAGCGCTTCCAACCCATCAACTACCAAATCCACTTCACCATACTGCCCAAGGAATTTTGACAAGAACCGCCGACTAGCTAAATCATCTTCCGCAATTAAAATCTTCATCTTTTTCACCCTCTCAATTATTTAGACATAAATAAATTTCAAATTCTCTTTTTAGACTTCGAGCGTATTTATTCGCTTCCTCCTGGTTTTCGCGTCTGGCGGCCAATTCAATTTTAAACGCTAAAGTTTTAAGGTCATCCGCCTCGATCAAGTTACAATTATGTTTAATTTTATGAGCAATTTCTTCAGTGAGATTAATATCCTCATAGCTTAGTGCAAATCGAAGTTCCTCAATATCTCGTGAAACTTCTATGATAATGGCATCTTTATCATATTCCAAGGGCATCTCAGAATCAATATTCAGCACTACTCCATCTTCACTAATCCTTACCTCATGTTTAGGCACAGCGCGCAGTTTATCTGCTGAGCTATTTCGATTCACCACCTCTTCTAAGAGGGAGAATAATTTACCCATCCTGATAGGTTTGGGCATATACTCATCCAGTCCATAGGATAGAAACTTTTCTCGATCTCCAGCAAGCGCATAGGCTGTTAAAGCGATGATAGGAGTATGTTGATTCTCTCCCTCTTTCTCACGGATTTTGGCAGTTGCCTCTATCCCGTCCATTATCGGCATTTGAATATCCATAAAAATTACATCGTACTGATTTTCAGCATGCAATGCTAAGGCTTCCAACCCGTTCGTGGCAGATTCTATAAAGTGCCCTTTTTCTTTGAGCATTAAAGATAAAACCGTTAAACTAACCTTGTCATCCTCGACAATGAGTATTCTCAATGGTCTCATAGAATGGGTGGTGCAGGTGTCTTGTGTCGGATAATTAAGTTTGCCAGATCGCATGAACTTTAGACTAAAGCTAAAAGTACTCCCTTTCCCCTCTTGACTTTCCACTGTTATGGTTCCGCCCATCATCTGTACGAGTTGCTTAGAAATCGCCAGACCTAGACCAGTACCACCATACTTTCTTGTAATAGAACCATCTACCTGACTAAAATTCCTAAAGAGCTTAGTTTGTTCATGGGGTGATATACCAATACCTGAATCTGAAATAGAAAACAAAATCTCTATCATTTCATTTGTTATATCTAGTTCTTTAGCAGAAAGAACAACTCCTCCGAATTTAGTGAATTTTAAAGCGTTATTTAAAAGATTGTTTAATATTTGCTTAAGCCTGTTGGGATCCCCTATCAAAGTTTGCGGGATAGCATTGGAGCAGTCGCAACATAGGGTTAGCTTCTTTTTCATAGCTAAGGGCAAATGTGCTTTTATCGTTAATTCCAATAATTCCGGGATGTTAAATCCTATTTTTTCTATCACCAATTTACCTGCTTCGATTTTAGAAAAATCAAGAATGTCATTAATGATTGTCAGTAAGGAATCTGCGCAGTCTTTAGCGATTTCAAGGTTACCTCGCTGTTCCTGGCTTATATTCTTTAATAGTGTCAAATCAATCATCCCTACGATTCCATTAATAGGGGTGCGAATTTCATGACTCATATTCGCTAGGAATTCACTTTTTGCACGATTAGCAGCTTCTGCTTTATTCTTTGCTAACTGAAGTTCGTTTTCTACATGTATGCGTTCTGTCATATCTGTGATAAGTGAGACGAAATAGCCGGGTTCGGGACTATATAGTTTCACGGAAAACCAACGCTCACTCCAAGCTGAATAGTAAATTGGCAAAGCGAGCTGAAGTCCTGTTGATGCAACTTCCCCATATTCAGCCATCCTTTGGTCGAAGATCTGAGGATCTTCGCCAGAAAAAAGCTCCGAATATTTCTTGCCAATAATTTCCTTGCGAGATACTCTAAATATTCTTTCATATGCTTCATTAATCTCCAGGATTTCATAATCTATGGGTTTTCCGGTTTCATCATAGATTACTCTGTTATGAGCAAAGCTGTCGGGCATATTTATAATTAACGAACGATATCGTTCATACAAAAGTCTTTGTTTTTCCTCGCTTTTGAGCAATTCAATTTGTGTTTTCTTTCGCTCAGCGATGTTTCGAGCAAACGATAAAATACATCTCTTCCCGTCCATCTCGATAAGCTGAGAGTTAACTTCAATAGGTATTTCTTCATCATCTTTAGTAAAGTAAGTACTCTCAAACCTGTATTGCCCTTTAGCAGTTACTTCACCGATAATAGTTTTGAAAAGCTCTTCTTTTTCTCTGCAAAAGTCAGTAATCTTAAGATTGAGAACCTCTTCTTTGCTGTATCCCGTTCTCTCACATACCATCTTGTTCACGTCGATAATTTTTGTCTTTAGGGGTTCGTCCGCTTCAATCTCGAGAAGTATGATCCCATCATAGGCTATATCGAAAAGACTGCGATATTTTTTTTCACTAGATCTTAATAGATCTTCTGCACGTATCCGCTCAGTTATTTCCCGAATGATGCTTACCAAGACTGGTTGGTCTTCGATAAAAGTACCATAAGTACTTACCTCAACAGGAAAGGCACTGCCATCTTTGCGGTTATGGCAAGTCTCGAATAAGATCCCTTGATTCCCCGCCTGTCTCATATGTTCTAAAGTCAAGTCATTCTGTTCTCGGATATCAAAGACCTTTAAGGATAGAAGTTCCTCTTTCGTATAACCATACGCTTGGACCGCAGCGGTGTTGGCTTCTAATATGTTTCCTTCCATATCTAAAAATAAAATTATATCACGTGCTTGTTCTAAAAGAACTTGATACTTCTTTGCAGTATCCTCAACTAATTTGCTATTCGTAATATTGTCCAAGGCTATGACCACATTGCGTTTGCCCACGTTCATTATTGGGGTAATACTTGCCCTGAACCAAAATTTCTTTTCTTTTTGATTTTGTATCAAAACCTTGCTGCATTCCAGCTGAGTTATAGGTTGTCCTGTCTTAAAGGCTAATTCAACAGCCAATCTCAATTGACATGATTGACATTGTATCCCGTAACCACACCCCTTAATGTTTTCTGTACTGCCATAACAATGAAGTCCATTGCCGATACGTTTACCCAAAACATTCTCGGAATTGTGATCCAAAAACTCTAACCCCGCGATATTTACCTTTTCAATTAACGAATATTCATTTAGTAAAAACATTCCTATCGGAGTGGTATTGAAAATTAGTTCAAAGTTGTTTGACTCCGTCTTTTCTTTGTTCATATCCATCCTCAACACCTCCTTTATGATTTAAATTGTCAATCTCTATTTCCTAAGATTGATACAAGGGCTTGGGCCATAGTATCAAGAGAGACCTGCTTTTCCACCGCCCCGATTTCAAAGGCAACTTTCGGCATACCATAAACTACCGATGTTAGTTCATCCTGTCCAAGAGTTCTTGCGCCCCTTCTTCTCATGCTGAGCAACCCTTTTGAACCATCATACCCCATACCCGTCAGAATAACGCCGATCGCACCCTTACCAACTTCCTTTGCCACAGACTCAAAGAGAACATCGATCGAAGGGCAGTGTCCATTCACTTTCTCACCCTCGAAACACTCTGCTCTGTATCGATTTCCGAACTTCTTTAGCCGCAAATGCTGTCCGCCGGGGGCAATCAGTACACTTCCTTGATCCACATAATCACCCGTCTCAGCTTCCTTGACTCGCATTTGAGTGGAGTTATTAAGCCTGTCTGCAAACATTCTGGAGAATACCGGAGGTATATGTTGGGCAATGACGATACCGGGCATTTGAGTCGGCAAATCTTTTAAAATCCTGAAAACTGCCTCTGTTCCTCCTGTTGATGCACCAATGGCTATGAGACTTCCTTCCATTGAAGCGCCTTCCTCCACCATATTCCTTTTGCTCTGTGTGGACAACCTGGAAACTTTTGCGTTTGCCGCTACTTTTATTTTCTGGATTAATTCATGAATAAACCCATGAACATCTTGAACTGATTGAACATTAGGCTTAGTCACAAAATCTACAGCTCCTGCTTTCATCGCCTCGAAGACAGCCATACTAACCGAGCTGACGACAACAACAGGCAACGGATATTGAGGTAAAAGCCTCTTTATAAATTCAATCCCGTTCATTTTCGGCATTTCAATATCACAGGTCATGACATCAGGTGAATATTCTAGGATCTTATCCCTGGCATCGAAGGGATCAACTGCTTTAGCTACCACCTCAATGTAAGGATCAGTAGAAATTCCTCTTGCTAAGACTTCTCTAAAAACCAAAGAATCATCGACAACTAACACTTTTATTTTCCTCATGTTCAAGGTTCCTTTCGGTAGACAGCTGGCATAATATATTTATACTCTGTCTCATTCCGATCGAGAGATTCTGAATGCCCAATAAACAAGTAACCACCAGGCTCAGTCGAATCATAGAACTTCTTTACTAACTTCATCTTTGTATTCTTGTCAAAATAGATCATGACATTCCTGCAAAAAATTGTATGAAACTTCTTTTTGAAAGGGAAAACAACATCCATGAGATTGAATTTCCTATATATTACTTCATTCCTAATCTTATTAACTAGGACATATTTGTCATTATTTAGTTTCTCAAAATAGTTTAGTTTCCAAGACTGCGGCAGTGTGGCAATTCCCTCGTTATCGTAAATCCCGTTAATGGCAATATCTAAAACTTTACTGGAAATATCTGTGGCTAGAATTTTTGCATCCCACCATTTTTTATCCACACCAAGAAACTCGTCAATGATCATTGCTAAGGTATAGGGTTCTTCACCACTAGAACATCCTGCACTCCATATGCGTAAGTCTCTCTCCTTTGATCTGCTAATGAGATTAGGGAGTACTTTTTCCTTAAAAAAGAAAAAATGATCGACCTCACGCATGAAAAAGGTATGATTAGTTGTTATTTTGTTAACGAGCGTTACGATCGCATCTCCAGTTCTATCAGTTACAACGTAATGAAAGTAATCATTGAAATTTTGGAAGTTTTTTTCTATCAATACATTACTAAGCCTGCCCATTAGAAGAGTTTGTTTTTCTTTCTTCAAAAAAATACCATAATTTACTTTAATATACTCAGCTAGTTGTTTAAACTCTTGGTCTGTGATTGAAAGCATAGCATTATTACACCTCCTTCTTAATCAGATTTCGCTATATTAGTTTCAGGAGAGCCCTTAAGGCTCTCCTTTTTTAAAAACTATATTTGCAACAAGGTCTACCACCTCTGTCACAAACCTGTACATTTTTTGAAATATAACTTTAGTTTAAGTTAGTACTTTCCAAATTCGTTATTGCTTAGAGAAATTTGAGATGAACTGTTTGTTACCCCAGCTCCGGAATATCCTTGTTTATCATAATTATTGTTGAACCTTTTCTTTCGGGACATATCTTCCAGCATTTGCAATACCTCTGGGTTAAGGTCTTCCAATCCACTATAGGAGGACCCATTGATTTTCCTCAGCTTAAACTTATTTACTTGATCTCTTAACAATTCTGCTTGACTTGAGAGTTCCTCACTTGCAGCAGCACTTTCTTCCGAAGTAGCTGAATTGGTTTGAACCACGCTTGAGACCTGCATGATACCTTGATTGATTTGATTAATTCCCAAAGCTTGTTCATTGGATGCAGTCGCGATGTCTGCCACCAGGTTAGTTGCTTTACTAACCCCTTCAACAATTTTGTTAAGTGCTTGTGCAGTATCATTAGCGATTTTAGTTCCGCCTTCCACCTTCTTCATAGAACCTTCAATCATGGCAGTTGTTTCTTTAGCAGCATTTGCAGAACGTGCAGCAAGGTTTCTTACTTCCTCAGCAACCACGGCGAAACCTTTACCATGTTGACCCGCCCTGGCTGCTTCGACGGCAGCATTTAGAGCCAAAATGTTAGTCTGAAATGCTATTTCGTCAATTACCTTTATAATCTTGAAGATGTTTCCAGAAGCTTCATTGATCTCCTCCATAGCTTGGAGCATCTCTTTCATCTGCTGATTACCTTGAATGGCATTTTGTCTTGCTGCCTCGGCGAGCTCATTCGCTTGACTGGCATTTTGGGCGTTTAGCGTGGTTTGTGTGGATATTTCCTCAATGGAAGCTGTTAGTTCTTCGATAGAACTGGCTTGTTCTGTTGCGCCTTGGGAGAGGGCCATACTAGAAGCAGATACCTGTCTAGACCCGGATGCTACTTGTTCGGATGCGGTATTGAAGCTTGTCATCACCTCATTAAGATTAGTTGACATACGCTCAAAGGCTGATGACAGAATACCAATTTCATCCTTTGTGTTAGCCCGAATGCTTACATCTAAGTCTCCATCCGCAATCTTCTCTGCAACACTGACAAGTTCACTAATTGGTTTGCTGATAATTCTTGATATAAATACTCCGAGAATGATAGCAATGATAACCGCTATAACAACAACTGCCGTCATTACTTGAATAGTACTATTGGCTGTCGCGCCATATTCTGCAGTTTTATCCAAGCCGCCATCAATTTTTAATTGAAATAGTGTAGCAATCGCCTCTTGTACTTTAACAGTTGGAGCAGTACCTTCTCCGTAAAACAGAGCGACGGCTTGCTCTGTCTGATTGGCCTCGACTAATTGAAAGACCTTATCTCTGTTTTGTTTATATTTGGATAAATTGTCTGACAAAACTTTAAAAACTTCACGCCCTTGATCCGTCTGCATGTTTTTTTCCATCTTTATTAATCCGTCATCAATAATAGCGTCTTTTTCTTTCAACGTGTTGAGGCTTTTTGAATAATCTGCGTTATGAAAAAGCACATCTCTAATGAGACTCCGTTCTTCTTGGAAGGCTAAACCGACTTCTCCTACGTCAGCCGTAGCTATGCCATATACATTAAACAGGTTACCGAAATTGGCTGTAGTATTCTTCAAGCTGATTATGCCAACAACACCAACAACCCCCGCTAAGATAGCTATAAGAACAAAAGAACTAATTATTTTTGCACCAATTTTCATATTGTAAAACCACTTCATGAACCCTTTCCTCCCTATCACTTAAATATTTTCTAGATTTTCAATTTCCAAATCGGTCAGGAGTTTACCAGAATCCAAAAGAAGTTTTACATCGTTCCCCACCTTGCCTATACCTCTGATATATTTATTTCCTTCTTTGTTCAGACTTGGCGGAGAAACGATTTCCTCATCCGAAATTGAGATCACCTCAGAAACACTGTCAACGATAAGACCTATCGGGATTTCTCTAATGTCAATGACTACAATGCATGTCCGATCGTTATATTCTCTGAAAGGCTTTCTAAACCTCAACCTTACATCCATCAAAGGAATAATCTTTCCCCGTAAATTTATGATTCCTTTGATATACTCAGGCATTTCCGGAATTTCCGTGATAGGCTGAAGCCCAATTATCTCTGTTACATATTTAATCTCAATTCCATAAAACTCATTCCCTAAACAAAATGTGAGGAATTTACCTTTTTGCGTGTCTTCAACTTGATCTTCACTGTCTACTGCCTCATTCTCTGACATGCAATCTATCCTTTCCGCCTGAGAACTAACCCCATTCTCGTTTATCCTTGCTGTTGCTGCCCGACTCAAGGAGATTAGTTACAAGTAAATTACCCGGTTTTCTTGACAGTGAACAGCCCCGCAATATCAAGAATTAAACTGATACTTCCATCTCCTAATAAAGTACACCCTGCGAGTCCCGTGACCTTCTTGGTATGTTTAATATAGGCAGGAAGTGATTTAACGACAACTTGCTGCTGACCGATTAACTCATCTGCAAAAATACAAAGAGTTTGATCATCCTGTTCTACCATAATAATGATTCCGTCGGCAAAATTATTAACAAGCGTATTAACATGATACCTTTCATGTAAGCGGAGTATAGGAAAACACTGCCCTCTGACCATTATCATCTCATTATCATCCGGATCAACAATTATATCCGTGGTTTTTGGCCTAAAGGATTCCTTAATCGCGGTTGTCGGTATGGTATAACGCGAATCCCCCACTTTAATATTCATACCATCGATGATAGCCAAGGTTAGTGGAATTTTAAGACTAAGGGTGGTTCCCTTTCCGGGAACACTATCCGCCGTAATTGCTCCCCCTACTGCTTCAATATTTTTAACCACGACATCCATTCCAACCCCGCGTCCAGAAAACTCTGTAACAGTCTCATTCGTTGAAAATCCCGGCAAAAAAACTAAGTTATAGATTTCCTTATCTGTGATTTCGTCCTCGGGAACTTGAAGCAATCCCTTTTCACGTGCTTTGGACATGATTTTAGCTTTATTAAAGCCGCCTCCATCGTCACGTATAATGATTAAGACATCCCCTCCTGCATTTTTTGCTTCTAAGGTAATCGTTCCCCAACGGGGTTTCCCCTTCATTTCTCGATCTGAGGGCATTTCAATCCCGTGATCAATCGAATTGCGAATAAGATGCATTAAGGGATCGGAAATATGTTCAATAATATTTTTATCAACCTCGGTCTCTTGACCAATCAACTCAAGCCTAACATCCTTGTTAAGCTTTTTGCACATATCGCGAACTGTACGGTTCATTTTTTGGAACGTGCCTGTTAAAGGCACCATGCGCACAGACATGACAGTATCCTGTAACTCGCTAGTGATTTTTCTAAGTTGTCTGGCTGCCTTTTCAAAGTTATTAAGTTCCAAGCCCTTAAGGTCGGGATTTTGAGTCACCATCGCCTCAGCAATCACCATTTCCCCAACCAGATCCATTAACTGGTCTAACTTGGCTACACTAACACTTATAATACTTTGCTGAGATGCTGAAGAATAGCTTTCTTTTTGATCAATCGTTATACGTTCACCAGACGAAGAAGCGAAAATTTTAGCACTGTCGTTTAATAAGATTTTCCTTTCTTCATGGAGATCTTCAAATGGTTCACAATTCTTGACTTGTGTTAGTTGAAGGTCCTTTAAATAGATTGTCTGGCTCAGAGTTCGATGAATTTCTTCCAAAGAGCGATCCGTTTTTAAAAAGAGTGTAAATCCCTGTTCCTGAATAACTACCGCACTGTCCTCATGATCTAGATCTGCCGGGATATGGTAGTATTCTTTAACAAGATCCCCCAGATCGTTAACCACCCCAAATGCTCTTAGGTTTTCCATTCCACAATCTTCTTCAAAATAAAGAGTGGCCTGAAATGAGCTACTATAGGATTGAGGTTCTGTTCTTACTTTACTAATATAATATTGCTGCTTCTTGGGGGCAGAATATCCCTGTGAAGTTGCTGTATCTTTCATTTCTTGATCTCTAACCGTGTAATTCTGAGCTTTAATGGTGGCATGAAAGACTCGTAAACTCTCAATTAAGGCAGCAGCATCCCCTTCAGCTTCATCTCCATTTCTGATCTTTGCAATTTCCACTTTGATAAAATCAATACCCTCAAGCACTAAATCTGATAATTGAGAGGAATCAATATTCTGAGGCTTGTCTTCACGCAGAACAAAGAATACATCCTCCATAGAATGGGCTAAGGTAGAAACATTATTAAAAAGCATCATTGCTGAGGACCCTTTAATTGTATGCATTATCCGAAAAATCTCATTGATTGCATCGGAATCGTAGGATTCAAACTTCTCATTGGCAATGATTAATTGCTCCATTTGCTCAATCAGTTGCATTGATTCAAATATAAAGAGCTCCAGCATGGGCTCATTGTGATACTGGTCAGTCAATTTAATCACCCCCTTTTGACTTGGAATTACCTGTTATACGCCCAACACTTTGGAAATCGTTTTATGTAGTAATTCCTCCTTAAAAGGTTTAACAATAAAGGTTTTTGCTCCACTAATTATTGCTTGTTTCACCATCCCCTCCTGACCCATGGATGAAACCATGATTACCTTAGCCTGAGGGTCAAATGCTTTAATTAACTTGAGAGCTTCAATACCTGACATTTCGGGCATGGTAATATCCATGGTCACAACATCAGGGCGCAACTCTTTATACATTGAAACCGCAATTAAGCCATTCGCGGCTTCTCCGACAATTTCAATATCTTGATTCTGGAGCATATTTCGAATGGAAACCCGCATGAAAGCCGCATCATCAACAATAAGTAGTTTTTTCATCTAACTTCACTCCTCGTATTAACTGGGATTACTTACCCTATCCTAATGCAAAAGCATCCAACAACATTTTTAGAGCAGATAAAGTATGATCTTTTAACGAAAAATTATAATTATCCATGCGCCATCTCAGCACACTTGCTCTTTCTAAGCCGATAATAAGATCGGCCATACTTCCTGGATCTACTTCTTTTGCAAGTACTTTTTTATGTTTAGCTTCCGTAATTAAGGATTTGACTGAATTAAACCTTTTGATAAAAATATTATAAACCACAGCGTTGAGCTCTGGTTCACACATTAATCCCTCGCAGGATAGGGTAATTGCAGTTATTTCAGGGTAATTTTCATAATACGTTACGTAAGCTTCTACAAAATAAGTAATTGCTTCGATCGGCGTATAATCTCTAAGCTTTAATGATTCGATAATTGCCTGATCATATTGGGAAAAATATTCGAGTACCGCCAGAATCAGTTCGTTCTTCGATTTATAATGCTTAAATATGGTTGATTCGGAGATACCCTGCCTCTTCGCCACCTCCCTGGTCGTAAGCCCCTGAAGACCCTTTTCACTAATAACTTCAATCGTCGATAAAATTAAGCTTTCTTTAGTATGTATCAGTTTCGACAACAGCGTCCCCTCCGTCGAGAGTAAACATTTACTCGCCTATTATATATACAATCATAATACTTGGTCGACATTTTTCTGTCAATTAGTTTTTAATTCGTTTTAAATATTTTTTTTAATTTAATTTTCACTTAAATCCGCTAATTTTTCCGGACTATTAAATTAAATAGAAAGATATTTTTCTGCTGAACCTTAATATTAACGTTTTGGCGGGAAAATCCCCTGCAACAATAAAAAAATCCCCCTCTATCACATTGAATTGTGCATTAGAGGGGAGCCTGAGTTGCGAAAAGTTTCTTAGTTCACTGCATCAAGATACGAACCTTTGCAATCGCAGTTTTAGAACTTAAAGGATCAGGAATAACCGTTAAATCAAAAGTCTGAGTTTTGTTTAACACCTCATACCCTAGTTCACCTGTCATCCTTCCTCCAGCTTTAATTGTTCCATCTATAGCATCCTTAACGGCCGAAATAGCTTTTATACTTTTACTATTCAGATCTGTAAGCTTAAACCCGATCATACTTCTAACCTCAATATCATTGCTTCCCTGATTTTCAATCGTAAGATTTATAAAAAGGTACGTATTATCTTCTCTTGCAGACTTATCATAACCATTGCCGTCAGAAGTCCTGATACCGTTTATTCTATATTGGAGGTTTCCTATCTTAAAAGTCTCTCCCAACGCATATGCCTCTTGCTGAGATATGAGTGCGGTTTGTTGCTTCTGGAATTGTGGCGAATTAGTGTGTGCCTGTGTAGTTAAGGCGCCAGCCCCTAGTAGAAAGATTATCATTGGTACTAGAAGGACTAGCAAACTATATTGAATCTGAGAGCAATACCTGCGTTGTCTTCCCGTCTTACGTGATGCTGCTAGTTTCCACATGTTCTTCGTCCTCCTCTTGGTTCATAGTTTGTCAACAGGGAACTGATGACAATACTTCGTTGAGTGAATATTAGCACAACTATCCGCCTCTGTCTATAGATCCAGAATATAGTATCATTAATTTTTTATATGATGATCGGTTAAATATATCTCAATTATCCTTTTAACTATCGTAATCCAACCTCTTTTTAATAGTTTTCATCTATTATCTATACCTATTGTAATAATGACAATATATTATGATAATAAATTCTTATATGCTTTCAATATAAAATGGGTTCTTACGCAACTCCGTGAAAACCCTCAATTACCACAATTCCAAGCATCGTATAATAACTTTACGCCCTCTGATATTTCTATTTTACTCAATGCACCATAGCCTAATAAGAATGTATTCTCATATTTCTCTAACATTTTGCCAATAAAATAATCAGAGATAGGATAGACCTTGACACCTTTTTCAGCTGCAGCTTTACACATATCGTTTTCACTTTTACTTATTACTGATTTTATTAACAAATGACTCCCTGCGCTCTCACCAACAATCTTAATATCATCACCAAAAATTGATAATTCTCTAATTAAGTGTCCCCTTTTATCTTTATATAGCTTGCGCATTTTATTAAGATGTTTTTCATAATTACCCTCAGCAATAAATTTCGCGACGATTCTTTGTTCAAGAATTGATACTTCAGAGCCGAATTCACTGCATATCCTAGTGTAGTTTTTAAGCAATGTTAACGGTAATACCATATAACTTATCCTAATGGATGGCGCGATTGAAGTCGAAAATGTGCCAACATATATGACCTTACCATTTTGATCGATACTTTGCAGGGATGGTAAGGGCTTTCTAATATATCTGAACTCACTGTCATAGTCATCTTCAATTATAAATCGTCCATCCGCTTCATTCGCAAAATTAAGCAGCTCAACCCTTCTGCCTATAGGCATGCTGATTCCAAGAGGAAACTGATGGGACGGGGTCACATAAACCGCCACATTAGAAAGGTTTTTAAGAGGTTCAATCTCTATTCCCCTGTCATCTATAGGTATAGGCAAAATTGTATGTCCCATATGTTCAAACGTTTTATATGCCTTTCGATAAACAGGGTTTTCTAGGGCTATAGAAGTATTATTGCTTAAGACAAGGCTCAAGGTACGCAATGAACTCTCGGTTCCTGCTCCAATAACTATTTGTCTTTCATCACAGTTTACCCCTCTTGAGCTATGTAAAAAAGCAACTAATTCTCGCCTTAAATTCACATCTCCCTGCGCCATAGTTCTCTTTAAAATGCTATGGTCAAATTCGTTAAAACAACTTTTAAAAATATTCCTCCATGTTTTATAGGGGAATGCTTGGTGGTCAATATCACTGGGAGAAAAATCAATTTTTAGATTGGACATACTTATATTTAAAGTGTTTTCTTGCTGAGTAACATTTATTCTGTGATATACGTCAATATCACAAACAAAGTATCCCTTCTTTGGGACAGCTATAATATATCCCTCATCTATTAACTGGCTGTATGCAGTATCAATCGTGTTAATGCTGACGCAAAGATGCTCAGATAGTTTCCTCTTTGAAGGAATTCTATCATAAGGCTTATAATTCTTACTCTGAATTTCAGCTTTTAACCACTCATAAATTTGCCTATATAATGGTGTTTTATTCGTACATAATGGCAAAGTAATCAAAGGCATCCTCCAAACTGTTACTATACATATATTAAAAACTGATACTATTAGAGGTAACAGATATATTCTATAATCAATCTATTAATTGTCAAGGAGGATTATTAGTTTATGAACAAACAAAAGAGGGTCGCTGCAATTCACGATATCTCTTGTGTGGGCAGATGTTCACTTACGGTTGCCCTGCCCATTCTTTCAGCAGCAGGGTTTGACACAAGTGTATTGCCTACAGCGATTCTATCTACTCATACTGGCGGTTTTGAAGGTTTTACATATAGAGATTTAACGGAAGATATAAAACCTATCTCAGATCATTGGCAATCACTTAATTTACATTTTGACGCTTTATACAGCGGTTTTTTGGGTTCCTTTGAACAGATTGACTTAGTAGCAGACCTATTTGACACTTTTAGAAGTAACGATACCTTAGTAATGGTTGACCCTGTGATGGCAGACAATGGAGTTTTATACTCCATTTATTCGCCAGAAATGGCTAAGGGCATGACCAAATTGTGCGCTAAGGCAGATATTATCGTCCCAAATTTGACCGAAGCTGCTTTCCTTTTAGATGAGGATTATGTTGGGGAAAATTATTCACAACAATATATTGAAACTACCTTAAAAAAACTATCTTCCCTGGGATCAAAAATGGTTGTACTATCGGGTGTTTCGTTTGAAAGAGACAAGTTAGGAGCAGCCGCCTTTAATAGCGAAACAGGTAAGATTAGTTATGCCTTCAATGATAAGATTGACGGTTACTTTCATGGCACAGGAGATGTATTTGGGAGCGCCTTATTATCTGCGCTTTTAAATAACTTTTCTCTTGAAGAAGCAACACAAATAGCCGTAGATTATACTCATATGTGCATAAGTTTGACTCAAAAAGCAGAACTAGAAAAAAGATATGGCGTCTGCTTTGAAAAAGCAATCCCCTATCTAATCAAGAAATTAGGGTTATATAATGATCAAGTTACAATCAAATCGGAAATTTTATAGAAGAACAGCAGGTGACGAGGCTAACTAACATTTACCTTCAAATTTACTTTTAAACACTCATACAGAGGGGGTATCCAAGATTCTGGATACCCCCTTTTGTATGAGTGTTCGAGGCCTGTTTTAGACTGTTTAATTCTGACCCATTTTAAGGAGTTGCTTGGCCAAATCTTCTATCCTTACCAAACTATTGGCAATTTCCGTCACTTCATTAGCATGACTTTCGGTTACCTCCGTCAGTTGCTTAATAGCCTCTATTAAAAGCCCCACGGATGATTGAACCTCTTGGACATTTCTTTCAATTGCTTGAGTAGAGGAGTCTGTATCTGTGGCAAGCTTCCTAACTTCTTCTGAAACAATGCTAAACCCTCGTCCATGCTCACCTGCCCGAGAAGCTTCAATCGCCGCATTGATCCCTAGGATTTTACTTTGTTTGGAAATTTTCTTGATTTCCTGTGTTAATTCGTTGGTTCTGAGCATCTCCTTGTTTACCTGTTCAGTCTCTGCGTCCATACTTCTGAGTGTAGCCGCCAGTTCTTCAGTCGCAGCTGACAAATTGTGAGCTGATGAAGAAATCGCGACCACAGAATCAAGGATTTCCTGACCGGTTATTAGAAGATTGTCATAATGCTCAAGGGAACAAGCAATGGCAAGGCAGCCAGCGATCTTTGACTCTTCAATGATCGGTTGAGCGATACCGACAAAAGGTACTCCAAAAATTTCTTTCGATACCCGCCGTACAACGCGTTGTCCACTCGTAAGAGCTTCCAACACATTTGAGCCTGGCGTAGGTGCATTTCCAATCTTGGCTCTAGTATCAATTGTTTTTCCCGGGTAATAAGCAACTATCTTCTCAGTATCGAAAAGTGTAACGGCAGCGTCAACATTAAAAAATTGCTGAACTTCCTCAGCTATAATCTGGTAAGCCTCAAATTTTTTCACTTAATTTCCTCCACGTTTAAGATTACTGAAACAAAAGCCACAATCTTTATTGTAATTTATAGAACGGATAATTTCAACGAACACCTGTTAATAGCCATTCCTCCCATCATCTTATTGGGATTCATATTTCCGGCTGTTCTTAAACTGCCCATATCAGATTTTGTTTTTCACAGATGTCTTTCATAAAGGAACGCTGGGAACCATCCTTGAAGTGAACCAGAATCATATTCCCATCCTCTTTCGCAATGATACCCTCTCCAAAGGTTCTATGTTCTATTACTAAACCAACACCTAAATCACTGGTCATAGTTACAGTTTCTTTTTGGATAACTTCTTCCGGGTTTTCCCCTTTCATAACCAGAGAAGTCTCGCGAACAAAACGAGAAGACTTAACATGTTTATTATTATAATAATCCATCGAGCATAAGGTTAAGTGCTGTTTAGCCCTGGTCATCCCTACATAGAACAGACGCCTTTCCTCTTCCAATAATTCTTTCTGTCCACGTTGGTCGTTCTCAGGTATAACCCCCTCAACGAGGTCAAGCAAATAAACCTGTTCCCATTCTAATCCTTTAGCCGAATGCATCGTTGAAAGTGTCACAGCATTACTGTGCTTATTTTTATAAGAAAGCTTCATTTGCTCTTCTAGGAAGGTCAAGCGCTTGGCAAATTCTACTATGGCAGGTTCATTTTGAGCAATTGAGATTAGAATATCCAGGAGACTCCCTATATACTCTTCAGAAAACCCCAGCGAGTCACATATTCGTTCAATCGCTTTATCATATTCCAACTGGCTTCTGATAAAACGGATGGCCTTTGCAGGAGGAAGTGTATTAAGCACCTTAAATTGTTTCTTAAGTTCTAAATACTCATTTTTACGCTTTGAAGTAACCTCAGGTTGTTCTGCTAATATCTCAAAGATTGAGCGGTCAATTGCCCTTTGCTTAAGATAATCAAGTTGTTGCTTTCTAATATGACAATTAAGCTTAGACCAAATCTTCTCTAAGATTGGCAAGCTTTTATCACTAAAAGAGAAGCGCAAAAAGTTTAGAATATCATTTATAACCCAGTGTGAGAAAAACTTCTGCTTGCCTGCCTCTCTCATATAAAAGGGAATATTAGCCCTGCTTAACTCTTCAGCCAAACAAATTGCAGATAGATTGTTGCGGTAAAGCACCCCTATCTTCGATAAATCTTTTTGACTTCTAAGTTCTTGGATTAAAAACTGATATTGCTCCCTTATTCCTGTAAAGTGCTCTATTCGAAGTATGTCTCCCGCAGGATTCTTCGTGAACATTTCTTTATCAAAACGCAACTTATTGGAACGAATGAACCCACGGGCTGCGTCCACAATTTGAGGGGTTGAGCGGAAATTCTGTTCCATGCGCAGAATCTTTGCACCAGGATATGTTTGTTCAAAATTTAGTAAATATTCCGGCTCGGCGGCTCTAAATCCAAAGATGCTTTGGTCATCATCCCCGACTGCAAAAATATTGCCTTTAGGTTTTGCGACGATTTCTATGATCTTATGTTGGAGAAGAGAAGTGTCTTGGCTTTCATCAGTGAGAATATAGTCAAAGCGCTTGCGATAAGCCTCAAGACGCTTAGTGTTTTCATTTAGCTCCTGGAACGCAATGGAAAGCATGTCATCATAGTCGATCAACCTTGGCTGACTATTTCTCTTATACTCCTCATAGTCGTTATAAATTAATGGGAAGTTCTTGATATCTGCCTTCTTAAACTCTTCGGGCTGCCTTAAAGTATTTTTTACATAACAGATGGTATTCTGTAACCCTTCCAGTTGCTCGTCCGTAATTGCTGAAGCATTGCGCTTTTCATAGATTCTACGCAGGACCCCTGTCTTGCTTTCAGGGCCTTTTTGTTCCTCAATAATCTCGAACCGAGTGTCCCTTTGTCGAAAGGCTGACCGAACCACTTCATAGGCGAAACTATGGATTGTTGAAAATTGAATTTCTTTGTTAGTTTTGTTTTCCGTGTCAGCCTTAACTCCAAACCTTTCCATATATCGCTCACGCATTTCTTTTGCGGCCGCCCGTCCGAACGTCAGACAAAGAATCGCTCGGGGATCCACCCTTTTTACTCGTATTAAGTAGGCTATGCGAACTGTTAGAACCGTCGTCTTTCCCGCGCCTGGAACAGCCAAGAGCAATAGCGGCCCCTGATCATGGATGACTGCCCCTTTTTGTTGTGTTGTTAAATTAAGTCCGCTTTTTTCAATATCTGCAAAGAATTCCTTTTCGTTTACCAAATTAGCTCTCCCACTTTTATAATTCAGTTGTCTAACTATACTTTAGTATTTTATCATTGACATTCATAATAGTATATAATCCGACATCTGAAAGATCTGAGTTCGCTGCACAATAGTCAGTAAAAGGGGATGTAACGAAACTTGTTTTCCAGTTTATTACATCCCCGCTCTATTTGTAATCCCCTTAATATTAGAGGACTGTTCACCACTTCAAAGGTGTACAGTCCTCTATTTTGGGATAACGCACCACGAGCTTGAAAAAATCTCAAGTTTCGTTACGGCCCCTTCAGATCATAACAATACCTAATTTCATCATCTCTTTTTTATCAAACACGCTCAATAATCAACGCTTTACCCATGCCACCCCCAATGCACAAAGTAGCCAGACCATATCTTAGGTTTCTGCGCATCATTTCATAAAGAAGCGTAACAACGATTCTAGCTCCGGTACATCCCACCGGATGTCCTAACCCTACGCCGCTTCCATTGACATTAACAATCGAACGATTCAACTCCAATAATTTCTCCACAGCAATATACTGTGCCGCAAAGGCTTCGTTCACCTCAAAGAGATCAATATCACCTAGGGTCAGGTTAGCCTTTTGCAATGCCTTCTTAACGGCCGGCACAGGTCCATACCCCATGAGTTCAGGTTCAACTCCAGCAACTGCATAAGACACTATTCTAGCTAATGGCTTAACCCCAAGTTCCTTGACCTTTCTTTCTGAGGCCAGTACCACCGCAGCTGCCCCATCATTGAGTCCCGAACTGTTTCCAGCAGTGACGGTACCATCCTTGATAAAACTTGGCTTTAATTTAGCAAGATCCTCCATGGTTAAACCATCTCTCGGATGTTCATCTGTATCTACAACGTTTGACTTGCCCTTCTTTAAGGCGATGGTGACTGGTACGATTTCCTCTTTAAACCGACCGTTCTTGATAGCATCCAGGGCATTTTGATGACTTCTGAGCGCTATTAAATCTTGCTCTTCTCGGGTAATACCGTACTTTGTTGCCAAATTTTCTGCTGTTTGACCCATCAAGATATGATCGATTGGGTCCTCTAATAGTTCCCAGACCGAGTCTTTTATCTCTCCATGCTGAAGACGTTGTCCCCAGCGTGTACTTTTTAGCAAATAAGGAGAAGAACTCATACATTCTACTCCTCCGGCTAAGACTAGTTCAGAATCTCCTAAGCGAATTTCCTGCGTACCGGACACGATGGCCTGCATCGCTGAACTGCATTGTCTTTGGACAGTAAATGCGGTTACCTCTTTGGGAAAACCAGCCTTTAATGAGACGACCCTTGCTACATTAGGCTCATCTGTCCTTTGGATACAGTTTCCTAAGATCACCTCATCAAACTGGCTTTTATCGACTATACCTGCTCTTTTCACAGCTTCTTTTGCCGGAAACAAAGCAAGTTCATTAGGGAGCAGGGTCTTTAATGAGCCGCCGAAATCTCCTATGGGTGTCCGAGCCCCAGATAAAATAAAAACCTCTTGCACTGCGCTCAACTCCTTACTTTTCATTTACCAGAACATTATATCACTTTATTATAAAAATTAGGTTTACTTTATCAGAAAATTCAGTTGTAAATAGGAGTATGGTTTTCACTTCATTAAGATGTAAATTTACCCAATAAAAAAGCTCACGAAGATCTTACATTTGATTGTAAAATCTCCCTGAGCTTTATAATCTCGCATCCATCATTTAATCAGTATTTCTAAATAAGATAGTCCTTTTGTTACTAACAAATCCAGAATTCTTGTTAAGTTTGCTTTATCATTTAGGCAACATAAGCGCTAATCATTTTATGATATCCATGCTTGAATTGCCATAGACATCATTCAGAATTGAATTGACCCCTTTTCTCTTGTAACATTTACGTCGTTGTCTTTAGCCCATTGAACCACAAAAACAGATTTGCCCCTCTTCTGATAAGTCATCTTTGATATTTCCCTCGTTGATCACCGCATGACTAAAATCCGGTGTTCCATCCGCGAATATTGCTTCGGCAGCATTTTTGTTGTTTAACATGATATTTGTAATAGCCAAGGCAACCTCAGGCACTAATTTCAGTCTTTCGATCCACTGAAAGCAATAAAAATGAGTAACTGGATGTCGTGATCCATCCTTAGGATGAGTACAGTACCATACTGTATAACTGTACCCATCATAAGACTCCTCATTACAACGATTAAATGTGGCAGTGTCAGGAATCGAAACCAGATCTCTCTTTGATTTCATGGAAGCATTCTTCGCTTCAGGAATTCTCCGGGCGTCAATATTCTCTTTCAGAAAATTAATGACTCCAACGTCTGCCAGGGTGCTGGTATCCCCTATTTCTCGACCCTCTGCGATGTCTTTTAAAAGACGTCTCATTATTTTCCCGCTTCGAGTCTTAGGTAATTCAGTACTCAAAAAGATGTCATCCGGCCGTGCAAGTGAACCGATCTTTAGGACAACATGTGCTTTTAGTTCATTAACCAGCTCATCGTTAACCGCAATTCCTTCTTTTAAACTAACGAAGGCAAACACCGCTTGGCCCTTTACTTCGTGTGTTCTGCCCACACATGCCGCTTCAGCCACAAATGGATGATCAGCTAACGCACTTTCCACTTCCGCCGTTCCGATTCGATGACCGGAGACATTAATGACATCATCCACGCGTCCAGTTACCCAAAAATAACTATCTTCATCCCATTTCGCTTCGTCTCCGGTAAAATACATGCCCTTAAACTGGCTCCAATAGGTATCTTCATATCGTTTGTCATCACCATACACCGTTTTAAGCATCGCTGGCCATGGCTCACGAATCACTAAATATCCGCTCTTACCTTTCGGGACAGGATCACCAGCGTGATCAACTATTTCTATATGGACTCCTGGAAATGGGATCGTGCACGATCCAGGCTTTAGGGGTGTAATCCCTGGGACGGGTGTCATCATTATCATACCCGTTTCCGTTTGCCACCAGGTATCCACTATGGGGCATTGCTCTCGTCCGATATGTTTATAGTACCACATCCAAGCTTCCGGATTAATCGGTTCACCGACCGAGCCCAAGAGTCGTAAACTTGAAAGATCTCTGCCTGAGGGATAACTTTCTCCCCATTTCATAAACGTACGAATCGCAGTTGGTGCAGTATATAAAATTGTAACCCTATATTTCTCAACGATTTTCCAATAGCGATCCTTTTCTGGATAATCAGGGGCTCCTTCATACATCACAACCGTTGCACCATTACTTAATGGCCCATATACTAAATAACTGTGTCCAGTTATCCACCCAACATCCGCTGTACACCAATACACATCTTCTTCTTTGACGTCAAATACCCATTCATGCGTTGTCGAAACTCCAACCATATAGCCGCCTACCGTATGAACCACCCCTTTGGGTTTTCCAGTGGTTCCACTGGTGTAAAGAATAAAAAGCATATCATCCGCTTCCATTGGTTCCGCTGGACATACTATAGAAACATTCTCGACAGCTTCGTGATACCATACATCTCGTCCTTCTATCATATCGACAGGTTGACCGGTCCGCTTGACGACGATTACATTTTCTACACAATTATTTATACAAGTTACAGAGGGAAGTGCATGATCCACATTAGCTTTCAACGGGATACTATTCCCTCGTCGATAGCTTCCATCCGTGGTCACTACAACCTTTGACTGAGAGTCCTGAATCCTGTCCTTCAAAGCTTCTGCGCTGAACCCGCCAAATACAACACAGTGCGCAGCTCCTATCCTGGCACACGCGAGCATCGCGATAACGGTCTCAGGAATCATAGGCATATAAATTGTCACACGGTCTCCTTTTTCTACATCAAGAGACTTAAGTACATTCGCAAACTGGGAAACCTCGCGCAGAAGATCTTGATAGGTAAGGACTCGTCGATCTCCTTGTTCCCCTTCAAATATTAGAGCCGCTTTGTTCCGACGCGCTCCTTTTAAATGACGGTCCAGGCAATTATAAGCTGCATTCAATTTTCCGCCGACATACCACTTTGCAAATGGATAATTCCATTCTAGAATGGTGTCCCATGATTTAAACCAGTCCAATCGTTTCCCTTGTTCGTTCCAAAACTCATTCCGGTCCTGCCCTAGCTTATAAATTTCTGGGTTTTTAATTACGGAATTTGAAGTAAATTCCTTAGGAGGGAAAAATATCTTTTTCTCCTCCAGTGATCCTGGCCTATGTTTCTCTGTCATATATTACCCTCCTATCTTATATTCCTTTTATAATACACCACCAGGCCTAAAAGCGATAGTCATTTAGCCGACAATTCGGAATATTAATTTTCCATTTCATTTTTTATTTTTGAAGGAGTTCCGAAGAACTGTTCACAGCGAATATAAATAACCCCTCCTGTAACATTTTACTGGAGGGGTTATCCGCAATATTGAATTAATATTCTATGAAAGATTACAACAGCTTTTCAATCGAGCTTGAAATTATTCTTAAACTGCGTACAAGCTCTTGATATTCGTCTTTATTCAAATCAGAAATGCATGCTTTGTTGGCATTATTTGATATATCAATCAGATGTTCTAGGGCATTTCCGCCTTGTTCTGTAAGAGTTATGCTATAAATCCTGCGGTCATTTATATCAATATTTCTAACAACATACCCCTTTTTTACTAACAAGTCTAAGATTCTTGTGACATTTGTTTTATCCTTGAGGCATGCACGGGCTAAGTCAGTTTGGGATGCTCCCGGATTATGATAAACAGCATTTAGAATTGCCCATTGTTCTGTTGTAACATTTAAGCCGTTGTCTTTTATCAACTTACTAAAATAGGTTTTCATAAAATAGTTTGTTTTAGCAACAATAAAACCCAAGGAATCATCTATATTAAAATCTTTCATATATTCCCCTTCTTCATTCGTAACATCTAAAGAATAATAATATCATGAATCTTTAATTGAGCAAACTTCGTCTCAAAATATTATCTTCTTTTGAAAAACAAGGGGGCAATTGCCCCCTTGCTCGCCGAGCTAGATCCTTTCTGCAATTTTCAACCATGTTTCTTTGGTCAAAAAGCTTTCTTCCACTTGCTCTTCTAACTCTAAAAAGCGTTTATAGGGAATGCTAAAAGAAAGGACATCTTTGTCGATAAATTTACGGGCCGAGGGGTCGGTTAGACCTATACAGCACTTCGGGTTTTCCGACTCCACTTGATCCAATGCATAAAGTATTGACTGATGACAGCCAGCGCCAAAATCCACTTTTACATTGTCTTGGGTTGCTTTATCGTAATTAGCAAAGAACACCAGTGCTGATAGTTGATCCGCATTGGTTAGAAAAATGACAACCTCTGGTGTTTCACCCTCCCCTAATTCTGCCAAAGGTTTAAAGACAATATACTTCTTTGCCACGACTACCGGTAAGCCCGTTACAAATTTGGCTGCAACATCAGGATTCTTTTTATAAAATTCTCCTTCCATGCCGCCTACCCCGCCGGTAGACAAAAAATACTCCGTAAAACCCAATTTGAATTGTTCAAAACCCAGCCCTACTGCTCCGCCTCCGCACCCAGGGGTTTTAGAGTCAAACACTGCGCTCCGGCCCTTAGTTGCTGCATTTAACATTGAGATAACACAGCCCCACTTTCCCTCCTGAAATTGCAGAGCCCCCTCAGGTTTTAGATCTGTACGAAATACTGCAACCGGCTGGGTTTTGAGTTTAATAGCTTTGGCAATTTTGCTTTTCATTTTAACACTTCCTTCCTGACAGTTTGTTTTATATTCCTATGTTTCAGTATATTATTGTTATAACAATTGTAGATATAGCAACTATATTTGTCAACGTTTTTATACTATAATGAAACCATTTAAGGACCAATACGATCAACACCTACTCTGTTAATACTAGCAAGAAAATTTGATATACTAAAGAGGAAAGAAAGCGTCCTTACTAGAATATTCATAATCAATATACTTTATTAGTTTAGGAACGGACCTATTTACTTAGGAAATAGAAAATTTAACAAAAAGGGAGATGTGTGATGTCTAACTTCGTTGAAATTAATCCAGAACGTTTTGAACGGAGCCCGTTTAAGTTAATAGGTAAGGATTGGATGCTTATTACTGCTGAAAAGGATGGAAAGATTAATACTATGACTGCCTCGTGGGGCGGTTTTGGGGTAATGTGGGGTAAAAATGTTGCCTATATTGTTCTCCGCCCACAACGCTACACTAAAGAGTTTGTGGATAACTCTAAGACATTTTCCATCACATTTTTGGATAACAGCTTTAGAACAACATTAAGTTATCTTGGCACAAAGTCTGGCAGAGATGAAGATAAAATCAAAAACTCCAAGTTAACCGTTCTTCATACCGATGATATTCCGTATTTTGAAGAAGCAAGTATCGCAGTTCTTTGTAAGAAACTCTATGCCCAAGAATATAAACCCGAGTTTTTTATTGATCAAGAGCTTAATGAAAAATGGTATCCTGAGGTTGACCATCATACATTGTACATTGCAGAAGTTACAAAAATCCTTATAAAAGAGTAGCAAAAAGGAAGGCAGGAAGCAAAACAATTGCATCCTGCCTTCTTATCACCAGTAGGTGAAGATGGGCGCATTTAAACCTGAAACTTGCTAACGGCTTCCTGAAGATTCTGGGCTAGCGTAGCAAGGCTCTGGCTGGAAGAGGCTATTTCCTGCATGGACGCCGATTGCTCCTCAGTAGCAGCCGATACCGTCTGGGCTTCACCAGTAACCTTTTTACTTAAGTCATCAATCTGGTTCACAGATCCTACTATCTGTTGGCTGCCAATAGCCATCTCATCAATGGTCAAAGCTATTTCTTTCACCTGTTCAGATACGTGGGTCACCAATTCTGTGATTTCCTGAAAAGCTTGTCCGGCAGCATTAACTACTTCTGCTCCCAAGGTAACTTCCTGAGTGCCATTACCCATGGCCAGGACAGCTTGATCGGTGTCTCCCTGAATTTCGCCGATCAGTGAGGCTATCTGCTTGGTTGCTTCCTGTGACTGTTCGGCAAGTTTACGCACTTCTTCAGCCACTACTGCAAAACCTCGTCCTTGTTCACCAGCCCGTGCAGCTTCAATAGCGGCGTTAAGGGCCAACAGATTCGTCTGTTCTGCAATACCAGAAATTGTAATAACAATCTGCCCAATTTCCTTTGAGCGTTCGCCCAATTCAGCGACCGCCTTGGCCGAATTGTTTACAGTTTGTTCAATCTTTGCCATTTGTGAAACAGCTTTATTTACCGAGCTGTTCCCTTCGTTGGCCTTATTGGCAGCCTGGACCGATTGTCCAGCCACCTCCGTCGTTGTCGCTGAAACCTGTTGAATACTGGCTGACATCTGCTCAACAACGGCTGAAGCTTCATCAACAGCCCTCAACTGCTCTTCTGCACCTGTCGCCACTTCGGTAATTGACGTTGCTACCTGGTTCACGGCCAGAGCCGATTGTTCGACGCTAGCCGTTAATTCTTCACTGGCAGCAGCTAACTGCTCGGCTTGATAGCTGACCATAGTGACCATTTCATGCAAATGCATCCTCATCTTTTGGAAACCATTCGCCAGTTGACCGATTTCGTCTTCCGCAAAATCCCCTGTCTCACGCTCTCTAAAATCTCCTTGGGCCAAGAGCAGACACTCATCTCGTATCAACAAAACAGGTTTTGTGAACCTTTTGGCAATAAATACTATTGCAAGTCCAGTAATCAATAAACAAACCACGGCAATTATCAGCATCATTCGGGTTAAGCTAGTGGTTTCCCTGGTAGCCTCGACTTCAGGCGCCGCCACCGACATGATCCAGCGTTGTCCGCCCGGCAAGTCGATTGGAGTGAAAACCGCTATCCTTGGCACATTATCAACAAAGGTATATGCTCCGCTTAGCTGTTTCCCTGACTCTGCTGCCGACTTAAACAGGTTAATCAGATGGTCGTCAAGCTCAGCCTTTGGCAACTTAAGTTCAGGATTAATAGTCTTCTCCAAAAGATTCAGTTTGCCGATCGCTTCAGGAAGTTTTGGATGAGCTATGATCATGCCTGAATCATCCGCAATTTGACCATAGCCACTATCTAGAAATTTCAGATCTTTAATGAGTGCGGACACTCTTTCCACCGAAAATGTTCCAACCAACACCCCAGTGAACTGATCATTATTCTTGACAGGAACCGCTAAGACAACTGCTAACTTCCCAGTTGACTTGGAAACTAGGGGGTCTGAAACAACTGCTTGCTTGGTGTCTATAACTTTCTTAAAATAGTCGCGGTCACCGTAGGAGGAAGTCGCTCCAGTGCTGGTGAGCCCTGATCCATCAGGTGCCACGAAAACAACGGCATCAAAAGTACCAAATCGTTCTTTGGCCTCTGCCATAGCCTGAACCATCCGCACTTTGTCGGAACCCGTACGAATTTCCTCTAGATTACCCAGGTCTTGAAGCCGAGACAGCATAAGCTCCATATCGGCTTGAACGCGATTGCTGTAATCAGTTCCCACCGCGATGGCTGTTTGATCGACACTCTTGGTCAGGGACTGTTTGGAAAGGTAGTAGCTAACCCCAGTTAGCACACTTAATACCACGATAACAAGGGGCAACAAGAGCAGCAGCAATTTGGTTTGAATACTTTTAACGTTCACTTCTTCGACTCCTTTAGCTCAATTCCTACAAAATACGACTTTTATGTATATAATTAAAAGCTGTAGCGTTTAAAGCGCCACAGCTTAAAAATCACCAATAAAACGGTGTTCTACCTTTGGCAACCTGACTGTCATAGTACTTATACCTTAGACTCATGGCTTTGTGTCCTTACTTTTCAGTAAGTTTACTTTTCACTTTATTAAATTATGATGATGAGTCCTTCGTAACATCAGATTTTATATTCGTCATTATATACATTAATTATCTGAAATACAACATACATTTAATATCAAGTTATTAAAAGTTATACCAGAACTTTTTAAACCAAAATTCCATTACCGCCCCCTCTCACGATCGTGTAATGGAATTAGAAACCTCCGCAACAGTCAGTGTATTGAATGTGGTTCTTACTCATATTGAGGAACTTAAATGAAGGTTATGCTCGGAAACAACAGCATTCCTGCCGCCCTCTTTTGCTTTGTACAAGGCTCTGTCAACTCGATCCATAATTAAACCCTCATCATCCTGAGTACAGAATGATGTAACGCCAAAGCTGCAGGTTAGAGCCATTCCCTTCTTCATTGACTCTTTACAGATTGATTTTCGTAACCTTTCCGCGAGGGCAGAAGCCTCTTGACAATACGTCTGAGGTAAAAGAATTACAAACTCCTCACCACCCCAACGAGCAAACACATCCACTCCCCTAACTAAGCCTTTCACAAGATTGGCTATCTCTATAAGAACTATATCTCCAAAAATATGGCCATTTTTATCATTAAACTGCTTGAAATGGTCTATGTCAAACATAATAAGAGAAAAGGAATTTCCGTACCTCCTAGCTCCCTCAATCTCACTGCTCAACGCCTCGTTGAATTTCAGGCGGTTATATATATTAGTTAATGAGTCTTTCGTAGAAAGATCTTTAAAGTATTGTTTGTTAACAAAATCAAGCCTCATGTACTTGCCCAGACTGTACGAGGATATGCTGCTAAAAAAGATTGCTAATGACAGATACCCAAATACCGAACTAAATTCTAGCAAAGGTGGATGATATTTAGTCAGAGTAATAACCATATAACCAATCAATGCGAAAAGTGAAAGAAATACTTTATAGTGCAGTAAGTTTGGCACTAGAAAGAAAATCCCTAAAACAATCACATTAATCGAAAAAGCCTGGATTAGAAAATGATAGTCCTCATATTTCATAACAATAATAAAAAACAGTACAATAAAGATGAGTTGATAAATAGTGATCTTTAAAAAAGGAGATGACTTCAGGAAATAATCTGGCTTAAAATAAAACATCACTGATAACCCAAGGAACGTCAAACGACATAGAAAAAAAATAGCCAGAACCATGAATTGGCTGTTTGATGAAAAATCATAAACTAGATACAAGGAAAAAATGCTTCCTACTATAAGAGCGACTTTTCGCATATAGTTTTTAGACCTTGTTAAGTATGAATCCTGAAATTGCTGTTCTAAATGCTTGTCTAAGAACATTCCGGTCAATTTAGAAGTAACATGGTTTTGAGAATCCGCCAAAAAATCACTTCTTTCTAAAAGTACCACATTAGTAACCCTACCGCCCTTTACATTTCCACTATTAAACATTTTAAGATGAATATTGAATATATTATATTACAATATGGAGTATAATTCTATATTTTGTTATATTCTGTATAACTTTATTGTTGTAATCATATCTTTTTTGTTATACTTTGAAGAAATTTCTTCCAAATTGATCTATCATATAGAAATGAAAATACGCTAATCAGTTTTTACACACAGATTAGCGTATTTTTGTAATTGAAAAGAGATTTCCATCTGATTAGTGATCCCTGCGCCTTTAAAATAAGCGAGAATCTACCTGTCTAAATCTATCTTCAGGAACAGATAAGAGCTTCTCTAGAGTTTCTAATATTTCTGGCTTTTGTTTCGGTATTTTTCCATTAACCCAAGCAAAATTCGAGACATGATCACTGAGAAGGTCGAAAGGACCCTTTAAGTTGGCAACTAGAAGATGGGTTTCTTCTAGAGCTTCATGGGGGCTAAGCAGGTGAAAGTGCCCTTGTTGGTAATCTTCATACAGAGGGGTTCCTTTCCAAGGCACATATGTACGCAACCTCACAAAGTCTGGGGTAAATGCATTCAGTACCCTAGCGCTTTCTATTGCATGTTCATATGTACGCTCGCGTCCACCAATCCCAATGAGGATATATTCACTCAGTTCGATACCAGCGCCTCTCACCTTTAGACCCTCTTCAATCATTTCTGAGGACGTAAACCCTTTTTCTATCCTACGCAGAACTTCATCATCTCCGCTCTCCATTCCGGAGTGTATACGGGTTAGGCCTGCCTCTTTTAGACGGCGAAAATCCTTTATTTTTTTTAATTTGAGATATTTTGCCGAGCCATATACCGTCATACGCTTCAAGAATGGAAACATTTCTTGAGCATAATACAGAATTTCTGTAAGCTGGTCTGTTTTCATTAATATTGTGTTCCCATCTGGAAAAAAGATCGACTGGACTTTTTCCCCATGGTATTTTCGGGCTGTTCGAAGGTCCTCTTTAATATCTGAAACGGATCGAATTCGAAATTTTGTTTTGCGATACATACCACAAAAAGTGCATTTATTATGGGGACAACCGATAGTTGCTTGAATGAGTAAGCTTTCTGCTTCACTTGGTGGACGGTAGACAGTTCCTTCGTAACGCATTTTAAGCTCCTCTCTAAAGATAATTATGGCCTTAGAACTTATAAGCTCGGCCGAACAAACATTTCTTTACTTTTTTGTCTTTATCAATTCCGAGACTCCCACTTCTTGTGGGGTGTTCCTTATTCTACTTCGGTGACGATAGTCTCCAGTGGAGAGTATCGCCGAGCGCCTTTCCCAACACTTAGCGCGAAGGAGGTAGACTCCATCCTACGGCGCGAATGTAATCGTCTGTGGATATGTCCCTTCGGCATAAGTCTATCCTCAGCGCAATTGTATTCGTTACGGGCCGTGCGCTTTCGGCGATAAGTTCCACCGGAGACTATCGTACTGGAGACTTATGCCACCGAAGTCTTCGATGTTCAGCTTTAGCTGAACTAGTTCACTAAACGGCTGCCCGATGATTTCCTGCTTAGCTAAGAAAATTTGATCTTGAATATGTCTGGAAACTGAAGGATTTAGCCCCCCCTATACAGAATACTCTGATTTTATACTATTGGCAAGGAGGGGTAGAATGAAAAATATCTTTCAACGTAATTGGTATATTGAAGTGCGTCGCAGCGACAACGGACAGCTTCAAGCTAAAACGAGCTATGTTGATACCACCCGAGAAGCAACTGCTCATCTTTTGGTAGACGTTAATTCCTTTATTATAGAAGAAGCCCTATGGGAAGAACAGAAATCTTCAAAACCAATCGGCGCCCGCACACGTCAAGTCACACCACTGCAAGGCTCTGAAGCTTACTTTAGTTCCGGTCCGGCACTTAGAGAAGCAGCAACGTTTCTCAAGGACCCCCTTGCGGTTCCTCTTTTTTCCGAAACTGTTAAAGGGATTATTCAGGCTGAAACCTTTCTCCTAAGCGAGCGTGGCTATAGTTCAGAGGATGAATACGATCAAAAGTGGACGAATTTCTATTTAGGCTCCTGTAGGTACTACAGCAACTTAGACAAAGTGACTATGAGTTGGTATGAGCACGTTGGGGAAAGTAAACGATCTGGTAATTTGTTTGTGCGTTTCAAGACTCAGAGCCTTTTTGAGCTGAGGGAGGGGCAATACTTATTGATAGGAAATTTAAGTGATTCTTTCCACGAGGTTAATGTACGTCTAAAATTGGATGAGTTTACAGTTAAAGAAGCTGATGGGGTTCTTTTGCGTACTCCCGACATTATTTGCCGTGAGGCAGCATCTTTACTAGTGAACCTGCATGGCCTCGATATACGTGGGATTTCTAAAAAAGAGCTGGCAAGGCTTTTAGGCAAAGGGCAAGGTTGTGTTCATGTCATCGATTTGGTGAGTGATTGTACGCAAATCCTGGACACTCTAGTCCGCAAGGTAGTATAAACAATTCTAATTCCGCGAGAAAAGAGATAACAAAGTGAAAAAGAAGGACCCCAAAGCCTTAACGTAAGGATTTGGGGTTCTTGCTTTTTAAAATCATCCCGGGAGTCTATCAGAATTTAACAACAATCTACTCCCAAAGCAGTCCAGGTCTGAATACCGACGATTCCATCCGTAACTAGACCCATACACTCTTGGAAAGCAAGGACAGCCGCTCTAGTAATAGGTCCAAAGATCCCATCAACATTGCCCGTATAGAATCCTCTTGTTTTCAAGAGTCCTTGCAGTTTTACTACTGCTGGTCCAGTGCTCCCTTGTTCAAGAGTAGGACATTGATTTCCCGGTGGCGGGGTTGGTGTATGACAATCTACGCCCAGCGCTGTCCAAGTTTTTATTCCAACAATTCCATCTTGCGCCAGGCCCATGCTCCCTTGAAATGCTACGACTGCAGCCCGCGTGACAGGACCAAAAATTCCATCGACATTGCCTGTGTAGAAGCCTCTTGCTTTCAAGAGTCCTTGCAGTTTTACTACTGCTGGTCCAGTGCTCCCTTGTTGGAGAGTTGGACAGTGATTTCCCGGTGGTGGGGTTGGCGTATGACAATCTACGCCCAGTGCAGTCCAGGTTTTTATCCCGACAATTCCATCTTGCGCCAGGCCCATGCTCCCTTGAAATGCTACGACTGCAGCCCGCGTGACAGGACCAAAAATTCCATCGACATTGCCTGTGTAGAAGCCTCTTGCTTTCAAGAGTCCTTGCAGTTTTACTACTGCTGGCCCAGCGCTCCCTTGTTGGAGAGTTGGACAGTGATTTCCCGGTGGTGGGGTTGGTGTATGACAATCTACGCCCAGTGCAGTCCAGGTTTTTATCCCGACGATTCCGTCTTGCGCCAATCCCATGCTTCCTTGAAATCCTACAACAGCTGCCCGCGTGACAGGACCAAAAATTCCATCGACATTGCCTGTATAGAAGCCTCTTGTTTTCAAGAGTCCTTGCAGTTTTACTACTGCTGGTCCAGTGCTCCCTTGTCGGAGAGTTGGACAGTGATTTCCTGGTGGCGGGGTTGGTGTATGACAATCTACGCCCAAAGCAGTCCAGGTTTTTATCCCGACAATTCCATCTTGCGCTAATCCCTTGCTCTTTTGAAAAGCAAGGACTGCCCCTCTAGTCAATGACCCAAAAATCCCATCAATTTTTCCAGGGTTGAAACCGGCTGCTGCTAACTTAGTTTGCAACTTTTTCACGTTAGCACCAGATGAGCCCATTTTTAATAAAGGACATTGCGGTTGTCCATTGGAATTACCTATGTTTTTGTTATGCAAGTCAAAGCCCCCCCCTTTTTTCTAGCATATGTCGGATTAATTAACAATGTAAATTGTCCTTGATTTCTAAAATCATTATTACTATTTAGATAATCACTAACCCTTAAATAATGCATAAAATAGTAAATCACAGGCAATTGTCTCTGATATTGAATGTAAAGAGGTGACGATATTGACTACCTTAAGGCGGGGAGCGCGAGGGAACGAGGTTAGCGAGCTTCAAAGACTGTTACTGGAATGGGGTTATAACCCGGGGCCAATTGATGGAGTTTTTGGGGCGAAGACTGAACAGGCCGTCCTTCAGTTCCAAAGGGATCATGGATTAACGCGGGACGGCATTGTTGGTCCCATAACTTGGCGGGCTCTTCAAAGTCAACTGCCAGGCTATCAAATGTACACAATTCAAGCAGGTGACACTTTATACAAAATAGCCTTGAGATCTCAAATCAGTCTGTCTAGTTTATTAGCTGCCAACCCTGGGGTTGACCCTAATCAATTAAGAATCGGTCAACAAATTAGGATTCCCGTTCCTGGTCCTGGACCAGAACCCGTTCTTACACGTGTCGTAAGCGGATGGTTACCTTATTGGGTTCAATCTCTAGCTTTTCAATCCGTTCAAAATCACCCGGAGATATTTCATTCAATTTCACCTTTCTGGTATGTAATGACATCTGATGGTGATGTCCTAAGCTTTCCTGGTGCAGAAAGCAGTACCATTCTTTCCTATGCCAGAGAACATGGAATTAGGGTAATCCCACTTATCACGAATAGTTTTGACAGTGAACTCATTTCAATAGTTCTTAATGATCCAGTTCTTCGCCAAAGACATGTTCAGAACATCGTCAGCAAAACAGTTCAAATGGACTATCCAGGAATCGATATTAATTATGAGAATTTATATGTTAGAGACCGCGAATTATTTGTAGTCTTTCTGCGAGAACTCAAGGCTGCTCTTTATGCCATGAGCAGATTGCTTATTGTGAGTGTTCATGCTAAGACTGATGCAGCGGGAGCGTGGAGCGGCGCAGAAGCACATGATTATGTTGGAATTGGCCAAGCGGCTGATGCCGTTCGTGTCATGGGGTACGACTTTCACTGGCAAGGAAGCGATCCTGGACCCGTGGCACCAGCCGATTGGGTCGATGCAGTCTTGGCCTATGCGGTTTCAACTATCCCAAGAAATAAGATAGAACTTGGCGTGCCAGTTTCGGGTTATGATTGGCCGCTAGGTCAAACGGCGACGAGTGTTACCTATTCTTTCGCTGTTGTTAAAGCTAACCAGTATAACGTTCCCATTGCCTTGGATGCTTTACTGGGCCCCCACTATACTTATATGGATATTGCTGGCATTAACCATGAAGTTTGGTTTGTGGATGTACTTTATTTCGGAACACTTTTAGACCTAGTTAATAAATACGATATCCGTGGGATTTGTATCTGGCACCTGGGTGCGGAGGATCCGAAAATTTACGATGCTATAATTGGCAAGTTCTAATCCCTTCATTAACAGTATTCATTTTGTTGGACTCGTGGTTGATATGAGCACAATCCTATCAATTATTTTAAAGTAAGGAGCTTCCCGGTTGGGAAGCTCCTTACTTTAGAGCGTGTCTATCCATGGGAAATCAATAGAGATTCAGTCAATTACATAGAAATCCTTCTATCTAGCATAATAGGATTCAGGAGGTGTATTATGGATCTTTATTGGCTTATTCAAGCTGTTGCCTACTGGTCCCTTGTTTTATTTTTGTTAGTAAAATACGGAATACCGCAACTTGGTTTTTAACCAAGTTGTTTTTTGTTTAAGTTTTCTGTTTAAGCTGTCATCTTAGAAAAGTCTATTTCAATAGGTCAATTAAGATTTCTAAGGATAAATAATCTAGAGGTCCGCTAAAGAATCTGATGCAATTCCACGTAATCCGGCAATGTATAACTCACTTTGTTCTTTTCAATGCTTCTTTGATAAAAATAGTCTAAATTTATTACATTATTTTGATTTGTACTTATATACAATATAATGTAATTTGTGTTAATATTCAATTAAATGAATCTTAATTCATTTAATTGAATATATTCCTATACATCCTATTTCCTCATATTGGAAGCAAAGTGTCCATAAAATTCTGTCTTGAACGCGCATTATTGTTTGCAACCAATAATTAAATGAAATGGCAGGCGATATAACATGAATCAAAAGCCAGGTACAATTTATGACGACGCAAAAAAGTGTGTTGATCAAGTTATCAATTATGTAGGGAAAGATATTACCTTTTGTATGTCTCTAGCCCTTGGTAAACCCATTATCTTTATGAATGAACTGTACCGACGGGCTAAAGAGGATCCTGAAATAAAGCTAAAAATTATTACTGCACTCACGCTTGAAAAACCCAAAGGCCATAGTAATCTGGAAAAACGTTTTTTGGGACCTCTGTCAGACAGGGTTTTTGAAGGTGTTCCTGAATTTGATTTTATGCTTGATTTCAGAGCTGGAAAGCTATCCAAAAACGTTGAAGTGCTCGAATTCTTCTGCAAAGCTGGCGGATATCTGTCTAGTCCTGAAGCTCAGCAAAACCATTTAGCTACAAACTACACCCACGCCACTCGTGATGCTATAGCCTTAGGTGCTAACGTCTTCGGCCAGTTAGTCGGTTATCAGGAAATCGATGGCAAAACGATGTATTCTATGAGTTGTAACACAGATGTCTGTCTGGAAGCCGTAAAAGTCTTAAAAGAGCTAAGGGCAAAAGGAAAAAAAGTTGCTATCATCGGAGAGGCAAACAAGAAAATGCCCTTTATGTATGGAGATGCAGTTGTAGAAGCGGATACATATGACATTATTCTTCAGGGACCACAATACGATTATGAACTTTTCTGTCCCCCTAAAGATCCTGTTGCCCTGCCCGATCACATGATCGGCATTAATGTCAGCACTTTGATAAAAGACGGGGGCACTATACAGGTAGGAATTGGCGCTTTGGGCGATGCTATTGTAGCAGGGCTTATCATGCGTAATGAGCATAACGATTTATATCAGGAGATTTTAGAAAAGGCCGGTATTTTTAAACGATACAAAAAACTAATCACCGAATGGGGGGACACAGGAACTTTCGAGAAAGGTCTCTATGGTTCATCTGAGATGTTTGTTGATGCCTTTATGCAAATGTACAAGAGTAAAATTCTAAAAAGAAAGGTCTTTAACAGCGCACCTCTTATGAAACTCATTAATGAAGGAAAACTCGAACCAGATAACATCCCCGCTGATGTCATAGATCAACTCATTGAAATGAAAGCAATTCATTCTAAATTAAATGAAGAAGACTTTGTCTTTCTCACTAATTACGGCATCTTGAAAAAGGGTCTTTCCTATGAATCGGGTGCAATTATCGATGAGGGTACTAAATACTCTGCAGATATGAATGACGAAAGAAATCTTATGGAGATTCGAAAGCTGCTCGGGAAAAAGTTACTAGGTGGTCAAGTTATCCTCGGTGCCTTCTTTGTTGGCCCGAAAGCCTTCTATCGGGCTCTTAATGATATGAGTGAAGAGGAAAGAAAACTCTTTGGCATGTCCGGTGTGGAGAAAGTTAACCAGCTTTATGGTGATGAAGAACTGAGAAGCCTGCAACGTAAGGACGCACGTTTTGTCAATACCGGCATGGTGGCAAGTGTTCTGGGATCCATTGCTTCGGATCAGCTCGAGGATGGTCGAGTTATCAGTGGAATTGGCGGTCAATATAATTTTGTGGCCATGGGGCACGCCCTAGCAGATGCCAGGGTTATTATGATGGTCAAAAGTACAAAAGGTTCTGGTAAGAGCCTTAAGTCCAACATCGTCTTCAGCTATGGTCATTGCTCTATACCCAAACATCTAAGGGATATCATTGTTACAGAGTATGGGATTGCCGACGTTCGCAGCAAACCTGAAAAACAGGTTATTGCAGAATTAATCAATGTCGCTGATTCCCGATTTCAAAACCAACTTTTAGATCGGGCCAAGAAAGCAGGCAAAATACCTCAAGATTATGAAATTCCTCAAGAATACAGAAATAATACACCAGAAAAGATTACTGCCTTACTTAAGCCTTATCAGATGCACGGAGTATTCCAGCCATTTCCCTTTGGAACGGATTTGACGGATACTGAAATTGCTCTCGGAGGGGCCCTTAAGGGCTTGAAAAAGCTCTCAAGTGGCAACCGTCTAAAAATGGCTACAGGGTTGCTGCAAGAATTCTTTAGACCGATCCCAGAATCAACTCATCATTATATGGAGAGATTAAATCTCCTCAAGCCTTCTTCAATACAAGAAAGGATCCTGCGAAAACTAGTGGTTTTCGCATTAAGAAACAATACTCTTCTCAAGAAACCGAGTCTTAACGAACAGCCTGTTTTAGATCAGGTCAGGGATAAACACTCGCTTTAGTTTCCACCTAATCTAAAAACAAAAGCCCCCAATTCAATTGAGGGGCTTATTTTCATGGCCTGAGCAAGATTCTAACAGGTTTTACGACGATGAATTGTTTCCTCTTGTGAAGAATGTCTTTGCTTCCTGAACTCTTTGGTCTAATAGTGAACTTTCCATTTTTTTCATAATTTCCGACACTTTTACCTCGTCATCTTTAAAGGTTGCCATAGCTGCTTTATTAACTTCTTTTTCCGTCTCGGCCAATCGATTCACAAAACCAAGATAGTTATCTTCACTTTGATAATGAACTATAATCATTTGCTCATACTGATCTTCGTTTGTAGCTAATAATGCCAGATAATGCTCACAGAGCAGTTTTATTTCCTCAATTTGGTGATGATAGATTTGTTTAACTAATCGTTCGGCTTTAGGATCCTTTTGCACAGTTTTTTCCACCATTACCAAAGCTTCCTCACGGGAAATTTCATTCTTGTATAGTTTACAAGCTGTATTTAAGGCAATTTCCTTGGTGTATAGATAGCCTGCTCTAAAACCTTTTGTTGATTCTTTATATCTGCGATGACGTTGCATATATGGGACAAAAACTATCGGGAAAAGAATCATCCAAGCAGATAGCTCCGGCTTTTCCAGAACACTGGCCGTAATTATTTGTGCTGTCCTAGTTTCATAAGCTAAAATGCTCTTATGATTTTCATCTATGATCACTTGTTCCTGATTAGTCATTTTCATCCCCTCTTCGATAAAGAACTCTCCCAGAATCCCAGGAGAGCTCTTTATTATAAAATTGTAAGCTTTACTGACCCTCTTCTTCCATTCCAGGCGAATACTGCAGACTATGTGTAACTCGCGGTTCTATATCTCTGATTTGTTCCACAAAGATATAAAACCATGCACCTGCTTCAATTTTTTCGTCGATGATTAATTGATGTTCCTCAGAAAAGCCAGCCGCTTTTGACAAAAAGGGTAACCCCATCGTCACAAATAAATACAATAGTACTAAACTCAAGGCCAGTGACAGTGACTTGCTAGGCTTGAATCTATTTCTCGGTATTGTTAAGAACTCTCTCAATACATACATTTTAAACCTCCAGCATACGATCTATGCTCGTTACTGCATCAATTTTTCCGTAATTTGAGGGAAAACTTTCATGAACATAATATACGCCATCGTAAAGGTCAACGCAATATTAAAGGACTGACCGCATACATAAAGTATTGCCGGTTTTCCACCTTTAAAATACTTGCCTAGTTCACGGAAATTTGTCGATAAACCAATACTAGCAAACGCTAAAGCAAAGAACCACTTCTGAAGACTACCCAAAAAGCTGCTGGTACCATTATCAATAAGCACTTTTGAGCTGTCTGAACCCATTCCTGCATAAATGAGAGTGAAAACTATGGACGCTCCAAGGAAACCAAGGACAAACTTAGGAAACCGATTCCAAATCTCACGCATTGCACTTGAGACTTTCAAATCTGCTTTGGATTTGTCAACATCAACCTTTAATGCCCAATAGGCAGCAATACAAAAAGCCATTAAACCGATCATAATATTTTGGATCATTTTAATAGTCGCAGCCACGTCTCTGGCGACAGGTCCAAGGATTTCACCGGCTGCCACAACTGCTCCGGTGGAGTCAACCGTTCCGCCGATCCAAGCACCGCCAAGCACCGGGTTCAGACCTAGTGCCTTAATCATCAATGGCATTACAACCATCATTATGGCTGTAAACGTAATAGAGATACCAACTGCAAGAGTAAGTTCTTCCTTTTTCGCCCTACAAGCGGCAGCGGCTGAAATAGCAGCTGAAACACCACTTACAGACATATCTGCGGAAATAACCATGTTTAAAGTGGGCGATTCGATTTTAAGAATTTTTTGTCCGAACCAGAAGGTAGTGATTAAAACAACTGGGGTTACTATCCAAGTTACAAACACTCCAGGGATACCGATAATCATCATTTTATTGATCAAGATGGTTGCTCCAAGGAGTACCAAGCCTGTTTTTATATAGTATTCAGTTTGCACAGCCGGCATAATCCACTTTGGTGTACCGATGGTGTTACTTACTAAAAAACCAAGGATAATAGCCCACATTACGTATTCCAGTCCCCAAGCCTTAGCAAATTCGTGACCGCCTAAGAAGAAGGACAGAGCCGCAACGATAAATACAACAGGGAAAGCAACTAAGAATTTTTTCGCTGATTCTCCCATAAAATGTTTTCCTATGCCAAATAAGAGAGCCAAAACAATCATTAATGGAATCATAGTAGTAAAATGATTATAAGGTTTCGTTTCTGCCGCAGACTTAGCTTTTGCTGCGTCTGCTTTGGCCTTTTGCCATGCAGCAATTTTCGTTTTTGCTTCTTTGTTTAACTCTGTATCCTGAAAACTTGCCTCCGAGGCTGCTTTTTCTGCTAGAACCGCTGCAGCCTTCGCCTCGGTTGTCGCTACTTTTGCCTTTTCATATTTTTCCGCAGATGCTGCACTTTTTGCTTTTGCATCACTCTCACTTAGGAAAAATGATTTCATCGGATTATCGCTCCATGATCCCGGGACAGTAAAATATTTAGATACTGATTTAGCCAGAGGAGCACTGGTTCCCTTTAAACCAGCTTTTGCATCATTTGCCTCAAGCCAGGCGATAGTTTTAAATGGTGCTTTTTCCGCTTCAGCCTGCATCGTAGCATTGCTATCCGCAATTATTTTATCCATATTTGCGGGGGGATTAGCGAAAAACAGGAACATACTTAAGATAAGAATAATAGCTCCAAGCCAAATTGCCCAGTAATCTTCAAACTTCAATAAGAAAGAATATTTACTTTTAGGGTTCGTAGGATTAGACATTTTTTACCTCCCAAAATTTAGATTTTTACTCTTTTTTAGATCTTCTGAATTTTTCTAGATAGTTAAACCACACCTCCTTCTTCATGCACAGTCTCCAATATTGATTGTTATCTCTTTCACATATTCTTAATGCAAGTTCTATACCAATTTTACATAGTAAGGATTAGTTATTTCTATAGTTGTTCTTGAAACTATCTTCTAAACATAAAATGGAACATAATCCATTTATTATACAAAAAAGAGTAAGTTTAAAATTATATTTATGTTCCTTCAGCACAGATTATTCTATATCAATTATTTTGAACATTCTTGTTTTTAATGACTTTATCCGTGACATAATGTCACCGTGACATTATGTCGTGACATTATGTCACGGTTTTGTCAACGAATGCTTCTATTTTCGTACGCTGACGCCAAGTTAAGCTATCGTAATCTTAACAATTTCTTAACAATCTAACCATCTATTAAACTCATTAGCTTGTTATACTATATATAGTTGTACTTCTCAGGAAATGGAAGATAAAATTTATCAATAGGGGGGCACATGTTTCTTCCAAAGATTTCGAGTAATGTTACTAACTTCAAATTTTATAACGGATTACTTAATCTCAGCTTAATTACTTGTCTGCCCTTGTTTATGCTATTTTCCTTAGAGACCGTATATAGAGGTGGTATTTCAAGTACACTTTCTTGGATTGCACAATACTCAAAACAGTTCTTACTTAGCTATGTCTTAATGTTTGGAGTTATTAACTTTTTTTATGTCTTTAAACGGAAAATCTATATCTCTATGGGAGTCTTATTTCTATCTTTTTTCTCCCTCATAGGCCTTATAAGCAGACAAAAATTAATTTGGAGGGGTGAGCCCCTTCTTCCCTGGGACCTCATCCTGGGCAAAGATGCCCTGATTATAGCTAAAGAGTTTAGTGGTACTCCTGAACTCATTCCACTTCTATACATAAGTGTTATCACAATCTCTCTTTTGCTTTCAGTTCAAGTGATACCTAAAGAAGTTTTCAATTGGAGGGGAAAATTAGCTCCTTTTGCGATATCCTTAGCCTTACTTATTTCCTTTTATTCAGGAGTCATATCCTTGGAGAAAACCTTTTCGCTTCAGCAGATTAACTGGAGCCAAAAACTAAACTACGAGGAAAATGGCATGTTGCTCGGCTTCATCCTCAATACAACCTATCTATCGGTTGATAAACCAGACAATTACGAACAGGAACTAGTGAAAGAGATTATTAGTAATACAACGCCATCTTATATTGTCGATCCTAACTTTAAGCCAAACATTATTTTCGTGATGAGTGAAGCCTTTTGGGATCCTACTCTTTTGAAGGAAGTCTCATTTAGCGAAGACCCCATTCCCTACTTTCGTTCTTTGCAAAAGGATCAAACCAGCGGAGTGATGCTTTCTCCAGTGTATGGAGGAGGCACAGCTAACACCGAATTTGAAGTATTAACGGGATTATCAACTCAATTTCTTCCAAAAGGCGTAGTTCCTTATGTTGAATATCTCCGTAAACCTATAGACGCTTTACCTGCCGTTTTAAAGAAACAAGGGTATGAGACGACAGCTATTCACACCTATGATAACTGGTTTTATGGTCGAAACAATGTTTATAAGAACTTAGCATTTGATAAGTTTATTAGCAAAGAATTCTTTGATCAGCCGGAATACAATGGCCCATATATCCGTGACACTGAGCTTTCTCAGAGAATTCTCTCAGAAATGAAGAAAACGGAAAAGCCAGATTTTGTTTATGCTGTTTCTATGCAGGCTCATGGGCCTTACTCTGCCGAAGAAACCCCAGAAAACTCGGTTAAAGTAAGCGGAGATATAAGTCCATCGTCAAGAGCAATTTTAGAAAACTATACTCAGATTATTTCCGATGTTGATCAATCCCTTAAGCTATTAATTGAAGGGTTAGAGCAGTTGAGCGAACCCTCAATCGCAGTTTTTTTCGGGGATCATTTACCTATGCTTGGGACAAACTTTGACGTTTATCAAGAAGCAAATTTCTTTCAAGATGAACTCAATTACCAAGATTACTTAAATATGTACAGTGTCCCCTTTGTCGTCTGGGATAACTTTTCAAACGACAAGGAGGAACTTCGTATATCCTCAAACTTTCTAAGTTCATATATCCTCGAACGTGCCAAGAAACCAGGAAGTCCGACGACAGACTTCCTGCACTCCCTTATTCAAAACGGTTCCAGTGTCGTAATCAGTGAGCATCATTTGCAGAGAGAGGATATTTCTCAAAAGGAAATTAGTCAGTACCAGTTGCTTCAATATGATATTCTCTTTGGCAACGAGTACGCTTACCTCATAAAACCGGATCACAAACCTCAAGTGAACAGTGATTATATTGTAGGGGACGGGCGGGCGCTCATTGTCAATGCCTCCCCTCCTAATACGTCAGTTATTGAGATAACGGGGGAAAACTTCTTATTTGACCACAAAGTCTATATAAACGGACAACTCGTTCAAACCGATTTTGAAAATCCCACCTATATAACAGCCAGTCTTCCTAAGCGCTTGAATAATAAATCTGGAGCTCTAGATATTCAGATTAAGTTGACGGACAGTATGGGAAATGTCATCTCAGAATCCAATACCTTTAAGCTTGACAGCTTTAGTAATATTTGATCTGACACAAGGCTTTTAACCTTTTTGATGAAGCAACTCCCTCAGAGGCGAATTGGATATTTCTGAGGGAGTTGCTTCATTCACAAAAACACTTTCTTTTTTTACGTCATTCTTATACTCATAATTTTCATAATATTTGGTTTAATCATGATTTTGTTTCTCTCCGTCTATCAATAATAGCTTTTTATTATTCAACAAATTAAGTAATAGGAATAATATAAATTTATAAACAATTTAGAATAATCCTATTACATTCTATAGGGAAATATGATAAAATTTACCTGAATGAATTATCATTCAGGTAAATTATTTAATTTTTTGTTAATTATTTACGGATGGGCTTATTAAAGTAGCAATTATTTGGATGTGGATTGGAGGACAGTTAGCTGAAGTTAGATTAAGAGTATTATTTACAACAATGTGGCTCATCGAGTAAATAACAATCGGTCTAAAGATGCTCTCATTTTCTGTAATTTGTTGAAATGGTGGGTGACTATTCAAATGAAAGAAAACTCGGGAATGATCTATGACGATGCGAAAAAGTGTGTCGATGAAGTTATTAACTACATAGGGAAGGATATTAGATATGCTATGACTCTTGCCCTAGGGAAGCCAGTTCATTTTATCAATGAACTTTACTCACGAGCAAAAAAGGACCCCGAAATTAAACTAAAAATTATTACTGCTCTTTCTCTGGAGATACCTAAAGGCAACTCTGAACTTGAACGGCGCCTAATGCAACCGATTGTAGACAGAGTTTTTGCAGGTGTTCCGGAATTTGAATATATGATTGATTTTAGGGCAGGTACCCTTCCAAAAAATGTGCAAGTCTTCGAATTTTACTCTAAAGCAGGTACTTACCTCAATAATCCCGTAGCCCAACAGCATCATTTGTCTTCACACTATACACATGTTGTTAGAGATGCTTTAGCCCTAGGCACAAACGTTTTTGGTGAACTTATAGGTTACAAAGAAATCAATGGCAAAACTATGTATTCTATGGCCTGTAACCCTGATATCTGTCTTGAAACCGTTCGTTTAATGAGTGAAATGAGAGCCAATGGTCAAAAAATAGTGATCGTCGGAGAAGCAAACAAAAAAATGCCTTTTATGTATGGAGATGCCGTTGTAGAGGCCGAAACCTATGATATGATTCTTCAGGGTCCACAATTCGACTACGAACTTTTCTGTGCACCTAAAGATTCGGTCGCCCTGGCAGATCATATGATCGCTATCAATGTCAGCCCTTTAATCAAAGATGGCGGTACCATTCAAGTGGGCATTGGAGCCCTAGGGGATGCCATTGTTTCAGGACTTATTATGCGCAATGAACATAATGCTTTATATCAGGAAATCCTGGAGAAAGCTGGCATAAAAAAACGATATAAAGAACTGATCACACGCTGGGGAGATACAGGCACTTTCGAAAAGGGGCTTTACGGCTCATCTGAAATGTTTGTTGATGCCTTTATGCAGATGTATAAAAGTAAGATTCTGAAAAGGAAAGTCTTTGAGAGCATCCCGCTTATGAAATTGATCAACGCGGGAAGGCTTGCGGCCGATAACATACCTCCTGATATTATCGACCAACTCATCGAGATAAAAGCCTTGCATAGAAAACTTAAGGCCAAGGACTTTGCTTTTCTCACGGAATTCGGAATCCTTAAACAGGGCCTTTCTTATGAAAACTATGCAATTATCGACGGAGAGACCCGCTACTCTGCCGATATGAATGAGGAGAAAAACAGACTTGAGATTCGAAAACTGCTTGGGAAGGAACTCCTCAAGGGTACCGTGATACTGGGGGCATTCTTTTTAGGTCCAAAAGCATTTTATCAAGCCCTCAATGATATGAGCGAGGAAGAAAGACAGCTCTTTGCCATGTCAGCTGTCGAGAAGGTCAATCAGCTTTATGGCGGAGAAGAACTGCGTACCCTGCAACGGAAGGATGCCCGATTTATAAATACCGGCATGGTCGGCAGCGTTTTTGGAGCAATCGCTTCAGATCAACTTGAGAATGGTCAAGTTGTCAGTGGAATCGGCGGGCAATATAACTTTGTAGCGATGGGCCATGTCCTGCCTGATGCCAGGATCATTATCATGATCAAAAGCACAAAAGGTTCCGGTAAGAACCTTAAATCAAATATAGTCTTTAGTTACGGTCATTGTTCAATCCCTAAACATATGAGAGATATTGTAGTTACAGAGTATGGGATAGCTGACATTCGCAGTAAACCGGAAAAGCAGGTTATTGCCGAAATGATCAATATTGCTGATTCTAGGTTTCAGAAACAGCTCGTAGCGCAAGCGAAAAAGGCAGGAAAGCTCCCCCTGGATTATGAAGTTCCTGAGGAGTATAGAAATAATACACCACAAAAGATACATGCCCTGCTTAAACCCTATCAGTCGCATGGGCTCTTTCCACAATTCCCGTTTGGAACAGATTTAACAGAAATTGATATCACTCTGGCTGGTGCCTTGAAAGGCATGAAGGGGCTCGCCAAGGGAAATCGACTCAAATTAGCAAAAGGAATGTTGGCAGAACTTTTCAGACCTACTCCAAAATCAGTTCAGCACTACTTGGACAGAATGAAACTTGCCCACCCTTCTTCGATTAATGAGAAAATCATGAGAAAGATTGTTGTTTTCGCACTTAGGAATGCCAATGTAATTCCGTCTTCTGCTCCACGTCCCATAAATCTTTCGACTCAAGTAAAAGGCTAAGTTTTGGTAAGCCTTTATTGATTAAAAATATAAACACGTCTATGAGATGGCTAAAACTATCCTCATAGACGTGTTTCCTTATTTAGGGTAATTTTATACCTTTAAGTTGAGGGGCTACCTCTCCTCTCGGTCATACGACAGACCCAACGCCCCAGGCGCGGTTAGACGTCCTTTTTGACGGGCTACCACAAAAACCAGGATTATAACTGTGAACAAATAAGGCAACATTTGTAAGAAAAAGGGCGATATTTGATAGCCCAGAACTTGCAGACGGAAACCAAGGGCATCAATCCCCCCAAAAAGGTAGGCACCCATTAAGGCCCGCCATGGATTCCACAAGGCAAAAATCACGAGAGCTACCGCTATCCATCCTCGGCCCGCCGTCATGTTTTCCAACCAACTTGGGGCATAGGCTAAGGATAAGTATGCTCCTCCTATACCGCCTAAGGCTCCACCTGCCATTACATAGATATATCTCAGATAAAAGACGTTTAAACCAAGGGCATCCATAGCTGCCGGATTTTCTCCCAAAGCTCTGAGATTTAAGCCAGGTCTAGTACGAAACATAAAATACCATATTATAACAACCAACACATAGCTGATGTACACTAACGCATCATGTTGAAAGAAAATGGGGCCTATGTAGGGTATATCTGCCAAGGGACCCAGGGGGATAACACCAAATGGCTTCTCAACAGGAATTCCAATATAAGCCTTACCAAGGTAACCGCTTAGCCCCGTACCAAAAATAGTTAGCGCTAAACCGCTTACGACTTGATTAGCCCGAAGTGTAATGGTTAGGAAGGCATGAATTAAGGCCACTGCTCCGCCAGCCAGCATGGAAGCTAACAAACCGAGCCAAGGGCTGCCTGTGGTTACTGCCATCATAAACCCTGAAACTGCACCGATCAGCATAATACCTTCAACTCCGAGGTTGATGATTCCTGCTCTTTCAGTAATTAGTTCACCCAGGGCCGCATAGAGAATCGGTGTACCGGCAATCACTGAAGCTGCCAATAAAGGGATCAAGAATTCTTGGATGCTCACTTGCTTAATTCCTCTCCTTTCTGGCTCACCAGTTTCAACCGGTAGTTAGTAAGGACTTCTCCTCCAAGGACAAAGAAGAGTATCGCCCCCTGTAACATCGTAGCTACAGCGGCAGGCACACCTTCTACCTGGACTGCGTATCCTCCCACCTGCAACGCCCCAAACAAGACCGAGACTATAAGGATAGCCAAGGGGTTAAGCTTGCTGAGCCAAGCGACAATAATAGCCGTATACCCGTAGCCCGGGCTGATTCCATGTTGCAGCTTACCAATAATGCCGCTAACTTCAGCCATACCTGCCAACCCTGAAATTGCCCCGCTTAGGAACATCACCAATAAAATATTTCGTTTGATATTCATGCCTGCGTAACGCGCCGCTCGTTCACTTGAACCAATTACGTTAATGCTGTATCCCCAGCGGGAATACTTAAAAACAATGGCTAGGATAACGGCCAAGGCTAAAGCGAAGAACAAACCCGTATGAACACGGGAATCACCCAGACCAGGCAACCTGGCAGCCTCCGCAAAAGATGCAGTTATGGGGAAATTTGATCCCTCGGGATCTCTCCAGGGGCCATAGACCAAAAAGTCCACCCAGAGGATCGCCACGTAATTGAGCATTAAGGTTGTAATAATTTCATTAACCTTCCAAATCGCTCTCGGAATAGCCGTCAAAAGTGCCCAAAGTCCCCCTGCAATCATTCCAAGGATAATCATTCCCGGGAGCATGAGGTAAACTGGCAGAGCGGGAAAGGTTAAGGGCAACCAGGTTGCCGCCATAGCCCCCATGTAGAGTTGCCCTTCAGCACCAATGTTCCACAACTTCATCTTAAAAGCCAACGAAACCCCTAATGAGGTTAACATCAGTGGAATAGCCTTAACCATGGTCTCGGTGAGTCCATATTTCGAACCCAAACTGTCAACCAACATAAGCGAATACACTGTCAGTGGATTTTCTCCGGTAAGGACTAAGAAAATCCCTCCTAATAACAGAGCCAACAGTACGGATATTAAAGGGATGATAAAAACCATCACCGGCGACGGAGTTAAGCGCTTTTCCAGTTTAAAGGTGAGCCGGTTCATTGTCATTCATCCTTTCTTTGGCTAAGCTGGAACCTGTCATTAAGAGTCCTACCTCTTCTAAGTTAGCTTGTTCAACCGGAAAATCTCCTGTTAGCTGACCGTCGAATACTACCCCTACCCGGTCTGCTAATTTAAATATCTCGTCAAGGTCCTCTGAGATCAGCAGGATTGCCGTCTTTTGTTTCTTTAATTCCAAAAGTAATTTATGGACCGCTTCAGTGGCTCCGATATCCAATCCCCTTGCAGGATAAATAACTACCATTAATTTGGGTGAACTAGAAATCTCTCTAGCCAATAACAGCTTCTGCAAGTTCCCCCCTGACAGCACTTTAATAGGCTGATGCAAGCTGGATATTTTAACCTGATACTGTTTTACTAAAGTCTCGGCATTATGCGCTACCGCTTGGGATTTCAACAACCATCGCCCTGAGTACTCCGGCTGATGATAATTTTTTAGAATAAGGTTTTCCAGGGCATTTAGTTCAGGTACAAGTCCCATACCTAAGCGATCTTCAGGTACATAAGCAACCCCTAGGTCAATGATAGTGCGGGGGGAGAGGTTGCTTATATTCCCGTTGTTTAAAAGAACTTTCCCGCTCTCGACCTGGCGCAAGCCTGCGATGACTTCCGCCATCTCTCGTTGTCCGTTGCCCGATACGCCGGCTAGCCCGAGTATTTCTCCTTCCCGTACACAAAGGGTCATGTTACGCAAGCAAGGCAGACCCATGTCATTGAAGGCATTTACCTTATCCAGTTCCAGTACGACCCCACCCACAGGAGAAGAGTCTCTCTCATACTTTGAGGCCACAGCTCTGCCAACCATTAAGCGGACCATTTCTTTGGCATTAATTTGGTCATGTTCAAGTACGCCAGCTAACTTTCCCTGTCGCAACACGGTAACTCGATCTGCAATCGCCTCAACTTCATTAAGCTTATGTGTAATAAGAACAATGGCACATCCTGCGGAGGCCATTCTGCGTAAATTTTCAAACAGTTCGCCGGCTTCTTGAGGAGTCAATACCGCCGTGGGTTCATCCAATATCAATACTTTAGAACCGCGGTAGAGCATACGGACAATCTCCACGCGCTGTTTTTCTCCGACCGAAAGTTGCCAAACCTTGGCATTCAAATTGATCTCCAGACCATATTTCTTTCCAAGCTCATTAATCTTGGCTTTAAGTTCCTTGTTCGCTAAAAAAAAGGAATTTCCCTTTTCACCTAATGTAATATTTTCGGCTACAGTAAAGGGCTCGACTAATTTAAAGTGTTGATGGACCATACCGATACCGCAAGCTATGGCATCCCTAGGGGAACGAAATTTTTGTTCAACCCCGTTTAGCAGAATTTTGCCGGCATCTGGCTTGTAAAGCCCAGCCAGTACGGACATTAAAGTACTTTTCCCTGATCCGTTCTCTCCCAATATGGCATGTATTTCTCCAGGGTTAATATCAAGGTCTACATGGTCATTCGCCAGTACACCTGGGAACTTTTTCACGATTCCCTTTAATTGGATTAAGGATTGGTTCATCTCTGTTCCCCTCAATTCACAAACAATTTCCGGCGAAACCTTAAAAAGGAGGCTGCGAAATTATGGGAGATTATGCTTTTAAGGTTAATTAAACACCCTTCTAAGCATAATCTCTGCCATAAAGATGGACAAATTATTTATATCCGGATTTTATTTGGGGATTGTTCCGTCTACACCTTCAACAAACCAGTCCATTGAAAGCATATCTTTGTCAGCCATTACTTGACCTTCTGGGACTTTAACAGCTCCCGTTTGATCCTTAATAGGGCCGGTAAAGACATCCCATTTTTTGCTCACAATTTTATCTTTAGCATCTGCTACAAGTTTCTTAGTGTCATCGGTCACCATAGGACCGAAAGGAGCAATATCAACAATACCATCGCTCATAGGACCCCAGTATTGATCGTTTTTCCAAGTCTTATTAATAACTGATTCCACAGTTTGCACATAGTAAGGACCCCAATTCCAAACTGCAGATGTCAACACTGCTTTTGGTGCCATATTGGACATATCCATATTATAACCGATACCATATTTACCTGCTTCTTCTGCCGCTTGCATAGGTCCAGGAGTATCCTGGTGTTGAGCAATGACATCTGCTCCAGCCGTCAGGAGGCTCTTGGCAGCATCTTTTTCTTTAGCAGGATCATACCAAGTATTAGTCCAAACTACCTTTACTTTGGCAGCGGGATTAACAGAGCGTACCCCTTGAGTAAAGGCGTTAATGCCCCGGATAACCTCTGGGATAGGCATGGCTGCTACGTAGCCAATAGTGTTGCTTTTCGTAGTTTTACCAGCCGTAATACCTGTCAGATAACGAGCTTGGTAAATACGACCGAAATAGGTCCCTACATTATCTGCGGTTTTGTAACCTGAATTGTGCATAAAGGTAACCTCAGGGTATTTTTTTGCCACATTAATGGTCGGATCCATATAGCCAAAGCTGGTTGTAAAGATGATTTTGTTACCCTTTTCAGCGAGTTGAGTAATAACGCGCTCAGAATCCGCTCCCTCAGGAACTGATTCCATAATCGTTGTCTCCACTTGTGGTAATTTTTCTACTAAGTATTTGCGACCTTGGTCATGAGCAAAACTCCAACCTGCATCCCCTACTGGTCCAACATACACAAACGCAACCTTGAGTTTCTCCTTAGCAGCGTCAGCCGGCGCTGGAGTTGAAGTTGCTGGGGTCTTGGCACCGCAACCGGAAATAACCAAAAGCAGCGAAACCAATAAGGCGACTAAAATTGCACTTCTTCGTTTTAAATTCATCTCAATTTTCCTCCTTTTTCTTTCTCTATTCCCACCACTAAATAAATTTGTCTGTTATTCACCCCCCATTTCTTTTACAAGAAAAGCTTCCCAGAGATAAGATAATCACCTCTAGAAAGCTTCGTTGCTAAATTACTCAGTACTAGCTCTATTATATTACCTGCAATTATAAATTACAATGATTTCTTGTGTATGTAGGATTTTCTTCATTTACTATTATTATCTTTTCTCGGTACTCAGAAATTCCGAGATAACTATTGCCATATATTTTATAAATATTAATGAATTTTCAAAAAAATTTAGCTATTAGTTTTCCGTTAAATTCAATTCTTACAAAAAAAACATTTGCAGATTTATCCGCAAATGTTTTTAGAAACTGGCTTTTTTAGTTTTATCCTTCTAATTTACCGTAAATAACGCGCTCTCGAAGTTCTCCAATCATAGCAGGAACATTGATACTCATCGGACAGCGCTCTACACATCTGCCACAACGCAAGCAAGAGTAAACGAGCGGAGCTGCTTTCTCCATGCCTCCGGACACAAATGCTGTCCAGATTGCACCTATGCCGCCCATATAAGTATGACCAAAATGACCTGCAGTTACTTGGAACACAGGGCACTCATACATACATCCACCGCAACGCAGACAATGCAAAGCCTGACTGAACTTTTCCTCATGGGCCATTTCATTTCGACCATTATCTACGAAGATGACGTAGAATTCCTTAGGGCCATGCGCTCCATAAGTTGTCACTTTCTCGATATCGCCCGTTTTGCTCGGACCGCTGACAATATTAACGTAACCTGGAACACCATACTGAGCATATCTCCAGGTAACTTCAGCAACTTTCATAGCTTCCTGGAACGTCGGCACTAATTTCTCGACCCCAACCATAACAATATGGACCGGAGGCGCACCCGTTGCCAATCGAACATTACCTTCGTTTTCAATAATAACCATAGCGCCGGTATCCGCGGCCACCACATTGGCACCACTGATTCCTATATCCGCAGTAAAATACTTTTCACGCAGAAATTCTTTTACTACCTTCACTTCTTCGGCAATATCAGGCGGCACTACTTTGCCAAAAAACTTCGTAAAGACCTCAGCCACCTGCTCTCGTGGAACATGAATGGAGGGGGAAAGGATATGCATTGGACGTTCCTTACGCAGTTGAAGTATGAACTCTCCCAAGTCAGTCTCCCAGACCTCGTTGCCATTGTCCTCCAGGTATTCACGCAGATGGAGTTCCTCTCCCAGCATACTTTTCCCTTTGACTACAGTTTTACCCTTGCCAATAATACCGAGAGCAATATCTAAAGCAGCCTGATGATCCTTAGCATAAAACGCTTTTCCTTTGTTGCGCTCCACAGAGGCCATTGCCGTTTCCAATAGATTGTCCAAATTAGCCATAGACTGCCGCTTAATCTCTTGTACTTCCTCTGCTAGTTCCGGGGTATGCGGAAAACGTTCTAAAGTTTCGGTAACAGTATTGCGATAGGAAGTAACCGCCCTTGAAATCGCTGTCCGAATGTTTTTATCCTCGCTGGCTGCATTAAGGGACTTGGCATAATTGACAAAGTCCTTTCTCAAATCCACTGTCATGCTTTAACCCCCCTATATAGGAATTCAATTAAATCTTCAACTACGGCTGAGTCACCCTTGATGCGTCCAGCCTCTAAGGCTGAGAGGCAATACGGACATGACGTCAGAATATGTGATGAACCGCTTTCCTTCAATTCAGTCACACGGCGTTCACCAATAACATGGGATAACTCGGGAAACAGAATTTTTATGGGTCCGCCACAACAAGACGTCCATTCACGGCTCATAGGAGCTTCTTTCACATCGGCGCCAATGCTGACCAGAATATCTCTCAGTTCTTGATGAATACCTAATTCTCGAGCCAAGCGGCAAGAATCATGTATCACAACTGACTCAGCAGATTGGAGCTTAGCTAACTTATCTCGCCGTTCCCAGACGAGGTCAACATACGTACGTATTTCAAAGTCAAAACCCTCAACCATTTTTGGATAAACAAACTTAAAGACTTCTGCGGCATGAGGAGAGAGGCAAACGATGGTTTTAGCACCGCTTTTTTTAATCACTTCCACTACTCTCTTTACATAATCCTCCATGTCTTGTAAGTATCCTAATTCATACAACAAGGCTCCGCTGTACAGTTCCTCTTTTCCTGAGTAACAGAACTCATAACCCAGTTCTTGAAGCACCTTGGCGGCTTTAAAACAAACCGAATTATACCTATCCTTGTCCTTAGCAAGTACCGAAGCATACATCTTTTCTGGACTGAATCCGGTCTTATTCAGTATATTTCTAGCGCCCATCATCATAGAAAAAACCTTGCTGCCCTGGTCGAGATGAGTAATTGTTTTAACCAACGAGTCGATAAAGGGGAGCATTTGATATTCCCCACCCGTATAGAAAAGCACTTCCCCTTTAGCCGGTAAGTCAAGCTCCTTAGCCCACGAAGAAACTTCAGAACCTTTTAAAGCCAGCGGACTGCCATGCTTAATAATATTTTCACTTATGACATCCAACACCATCGGCATTTTTGTTTCCACAGTCAAACACTTCCTCCCACAATAATATATGGTTCAAATACCCATTCTCTTGATACAGGCATTTTTCTCCATTCAGAAAGCGCGCATCGATTTTCTCCTGCGCGCCTTCATTATTTCAATACCAAATCAGCCTAGCTTCACATATTTCATTATAATAAAAAACCAAATGAAAGTAACCCTATTCGTGTATTGTATTATGTATTCCTGTTAATCCTCTTTAATAGGTGCTAACTCCCAATCTGGAATTATTGGAATTAGTCAGATCAAAAATTGATAGAAACCGTACAAATTTACTATAACCTCCAATACTCTCTTTTTAATTTCAAATTCCTTGATATTGGCCATAATACGGCAGATTTCTTGACAAGCACATTTAGGACGTTTATTGTAAATATAGGAATTGAATTTTCAAATATTTTTCTGGAGGAATGAGATTGAAAGGTAAATATACGATTATATTCATTCCGCCCGATCAGTCGACGACTCGCCAATTTCAGTTTTCTAAACTCGGCAAGCGGTATCTGGGTGCAGGAATACTTCTTATAGGGTTGATAATTACCGGTATGTTTGCTCGAACCCTTTATCTAAGTCATTACATAAGTCATCTGCAACCTACTATAGACCACATTACTCAACTTGAATCCACGATTGAAGAACGTGATGAGAAAATCTCCAATCTAAATGAAAAGTCCACTCAAATCACTGAAGATCTTAAACGGATAATAGACCTCGAAGAAAAACTTTCTACCATATTGCCATTACAACCATCCTCATCATCGACATCCCTTAGCCGCGGTATCAGCCCTCATGCCCCGAACTTTATTCTTGTCAACCCTCTGGTTCAAACTCCCGACCAAAATGCTCAAATTGTTGCTGACCATTTAGTTCTCTTACAGCGCTATTACGAAGCAGCGATCGTGCAAAAAGATCAGCTTGAACACACTCCAAGCCTTCTTCCTGTAAATGGAGAAATCACCTCTCCTCACGGTTATCGCCGAAATCCCTTTGGAGGTTGGTCAAAAGAGTTTCATAATGGAATTGACATCGCCTGTGATTATGGCACCCCTGTTTTAGCGACTGCAGATGGGGTTGTCACCTTTGCTGGCAGAAACTCAATCTTCGGACTTAGAGTAGACATTGATCACGGCCAGGGCATAACAACCTTTTATGGTCATAATTCTCGGCTTCTGGTGAAGGAAGGGGACCATGTAAAAAAACGAGACGTTATTGCTTACAGTGGAAATTCCGGTCGAAGTACGGGATCTCATCTTCATTACGGTACCGTTGTTAATGAAAGAAATGTAGATCCTTTAACCTTTACTGAAGTAACAAAGGAGATTTAAAGCAAATGTTCAAAAAACTTTCGAACTCTCAATCTAATGGTGACGTTACGTTAATTGCTTCGGAGTGCCAAATAACCGGATCAATTATCATCAATGGGAATGCTAGGATTGACGGAAAAGTCGAAGGAAGTGTACAAGCAACCGGGGATTTAATAATTGGTAACAGCGCTTATTTGAAGGCTGATATTGAGGCCAATACTGTGAGCATTGCCGGGGAAGTACACGGAAACATAAAAACTGCGGATCTTTTAGAATTAAATTCTACTGCGCGCTTATTTGGAGATATATGCACACGTCAGTTTAAAGTTGAACAAGGTGCTCAATTTACTGGGTTGAGTCAACTATTTGAAGAAACGACTCCTCCTTTGATTGTTCATGAAAATAGTAAGGAGCCTCGCTCAGCAAGGGAAACGAAACGGGTCTCAACGCGTGCCTGATTCTGAATTGATCTGAATCTTTTTGAAAAACAATCTTAATGAACTTATGAGGGCAGTCGACCAGTAATTCTGGTACGATTGCCCTCTTCTATTTCTAACTCAGTTCGTTGGTCTTTTCTCAAGAGCATTAATATAGGCTTTAGCACTAGCTTCAATGATATCCGTAGAAAAACCTTTTCCCACTACAAGACGACCATCCCCATGACGCAGCTTAACCGTGGCTTCTCCCAGCGCTTCACTGCTTCGTGTCACAGATTTGAGATAATAATCTTCAAGGATCGAATTATTTCCTGTTATCCTGTCAATCGTGTTAAATAATGCGTTCACAGGACCATTGCCACAAGCGGCATCGGTCATCACGTTCCCCTCAATTTCCAAGGTCACGGTAGCAGTAGCCATCTCGATACCATTTGTCGCAATAGACATACTCTTTAGAACAATACTATTCGCTGTGCTTCCTGAATCCCCCATCAGGACGTAAAGGTCTTGATCGAACACTTCCTTCTTCAGATCCGCTAACTGCAAGAACCGTTGATAAACATCATCAAGCTGAGCACCTTCTACCTTATATCCCAATTCCTCCAGACAATGTTGGAGGGCATGTCTTCCCGATCTTGCTGTAAGGCTGATAAAATTTTGCGACACTCCGATGGTTTCGGGTTGAATAATCTCATAAGTTTCTCGATCTTTTAGAACTCCATCTTGATGAATGCCTGATGCATGATTAAAAGCATTGGCTCCAACAATCGCCTTATGATCTGGGACTGTCACTCCAGTTATACGGGAAACCAGTCTGCTGGTGGCTGATATCTCACGGGTGTTGACTTTGCTCTCTACCCCGTAGCCGTCACGCCGGGTGTAAATTGACATAATGACCTCTTCAAGAGAAGTATTTCCTGCCCTTTCGCCGATACCGTTAATCGTTCCCTCAACTTGGCCCGCTCCCGCTTTAATTCCTGCTAAAGAATTGGCGGTTGCCATGCCTAAATCATTGTGACAATGAACACTCACGATGGCTTTGTCAATATTAATAACGTTTTGAATAACCGATTGAATCAGTTCCCCGTATTCCCATGGGTTTGCATAACCTACGGTATCTGGGATATTAACCACAGTAGCCCCTGCAGAAATTACATTTTCAATCACCCTTGCCAAGAAAATTGGGTCACTGCGGAAAGCATCCTCTGCGTAGAACTCAACATCGCTTACATATTTTTTTGCGTACTTAACCGCAGCAACTGCCTGCTCCACAACTTGGTCAGGAGTGAGTTTTAATTTCTTTTCCATATGAACAGGAGAAACTCCTATGCCCGTATGGATTCGAGGATATTCCGCTTTGCGCAGAGCTTCCGCACAAAGATCAATGTCTTGTACTACCGCTCTGGTTAACCCGCAGATGATAACCCCTTTAAGTTCCTTAGCAATCGTCCGAACGGATTCTAAGTCCCCAGGCGAGGATGCGGGAAAACCTGCTTCTATGACATCCACTCCAAGCTTCACTAACTGTTGACCTATTTCCAATTTCTCTTTGACATTTAGAGTAATCCCCAAGGATTGCTCCCCATCTCTGAGGGTAGTATCGAATACATATAATCTGCGCATTTTTTGTGATTCCTCCTTAAAATAAAATAAACCCTTCGTCTCTGATTGAGACGAAGGGTTAGTTCGCGGTACCACTCAAGTTGACAGCAAATAGCCGTCTTCTCTAAAGATACGGGAGTTAATCGTGGTTCGTAGTTCGTGGTTCGACCCTAAAAATAACTTTATGGTTCGAACTTCGAAAACCGAACTTCAAACATCGAAGTTCCGATATCTCCTTCCTTTTAACGGCGGAAGCTCCGTCCGAGCCTACTTTAAACAATTTCGGTCGGCTACTCGAGGAAGAGTTCCAAGCCCATACCATTACTGTCTTTCACCACCTGACAGCTCTCTATAAACGGTAAAAAGGACTGTACTATTTCCTCTCATCGTCATTTTAACAGTTTTTATTATTCTACACTACTATTTTTTATTGTCAAGGGGTTTCTACAATTAGTTTCAATTAACTTTCGCATAGCTTTTGCGGCTATAGGATATCACTGCCGCCAGAAGGGCAATACCCATGGAAACTAACATAACGGAGTGATAAGCAGACATAAACTCTTCTACTTGACTAGGTTGGGGCAGAGTAACACCGCCCCATGCTTCGAACAACGAAACGGATAAGGCAATACCTATCACCATTCCTAAATTTCTGACAAGGCTGTTTATTCCCCCGGCAATACTAAGCTTTTGAGGAGGAACTGAACTCATCACACTGCTGTTGTTTGGAGATTGGAACATGCCAGCTCCTAAGCCCATGAGTATGGGACCGGGGATTATCTGTAAAAAACTTGCAGTGGTCTGAAGGGTAGAAAAATAGAACAAACCTAATGAAGTAATGACCAACCCGCCTGTTGTGAGAATCATAGGTCCAAATTTGTCAGAAGCGGAACCACTGACAGGAGCTACAATAGCCATTACCACCGGGAAGACCATTAACATTAATCCAACCTGAGAAGGCCTGTAGTTAAGAATCCCTTGCAAGTAAAATGGTAAAAGCATGTTGTTAGCAAACATAGCTACAAAGGATAACCCTCCTGAGAGGTTTCCTATAAGAAAAGGACGGTTGCGGAAGAGTGATAAGTCAATCATAGGATGCTGAACTTTACGCTCAGTTATAACGAAGAAGACCAGCGATGTTATGCCTAGCACCAGGCTTAAAAGAACAGGAAGACTCGACCAGCCCCATGCCTCACTATTCGTAATTCCCAAGAGTACACAGATCATCCCGAATGTAAATGAAAAAGCACCCGTATAGTCAAAACTCTCTTTATCTTTGTTCGGTACATCACTTGGCAAAATCAAAAGAACTGCCGCATACCCTATAATGCCAATAGGAAGGTTAATGAAAAAAATTGAGCGCCAGCTAGTCATGCCAATGATAATTCCGCCTAAAGCAGGGCCTGTCAGCGAGCCTAGAGCAACGACAGTTCCTGTCAGTCCCAGTGCTCTGCCCCGCTCCTTAGGTGGGAAAATCGCGGTAATAATGGCGGCGCTGTTAGACATTAACATCGAAGCGCCTATTGCTTGCACCACTCTAGTCCCTACCAGGAACCATATGTCTTGGGCAAAGCCGCATAAAACTGAACCTAGAGTGAAAATTATAAAACCAAGGGCGAAGACCCTTTTACGTCCAAACATGTCAGCAATCCGACCGAAGACCGGTAATAAACTGGTAATTGTCAAAAGATAGGCACTAACCACCCATTGAAGTGTAGAAAGATCCGAATGGAATTGACTAGATATGGTAGGCAAGGCTACGTTTACAATACTGCTGTCTAAAGTAGCCATAAAGGTACCGATCGCCACTGTAGCTAGAACATACCAACGATAATTTGGGGAATTTTTAATTGTTTCCAACATTATTTTTCTCTCCTCTGAGCAATCCCATCTTGTTTCCACCCCGGACGACCGTGTCAATTGTTCATGATAACACAACCATACTCTCTTAACAAACCAGGCTTACTTGCCATAACTATAGTTGTTGTCCCAATAATTTTCCAGTTAATTATATCAAGGCAATTAAAAATCATCAAGAATGACCTTGGAGCACAAGACTTACAACAAAAAAACAGAACCACGTCTTACGATGTGGTTCTATCTTTTGTTATTGTTCACTCACACATTAAATCTTCTATCAATTCACAATGGCAATGTCCGTGAAATTAGTTCTTTCGTCTCTCTGTTCCAGGCACGGCGTTCGTTGGTTTGGCTATTGGCAATGCTCTTGGTCCAATTATTTCTGCATTTATTGTAGGTGTTGCGCAATGGCGCTGGTTATTCTGTATCCCTCTCTTCATCTTAATTACGTTGCCCTTTTACCGCAAAAATTTAGGAGAAGAGCAGGACGAGCAGGGGGATCCCGTAAAACTTGACTGGATCGGTGGTGGTTTACTGGCTTCTACAGTGACCTTGCTGCTTCTAGGCGTTACGAGTGGAACCTGGTGGTTTGCTATTGGCGGATTGCTAGCTCTGGTTTTGTTCATAGCACGAATTCGTTCCGCCGCCAAACCGTTTATTCAACCTGAGCTCTTTAGAAATAAAAGCTATTCTCTCTTGCTAACGATTGCTTTTCTAATAAGTGGAATTGGTTTTTCCCTTTATCCTCTAAGTCCATTGCTTTTGGCTCATGTACATCAGCTGCCACCTAGCTGGATCGGTTTTGCGATGGTTCCTGGAGCAGTAGCTTCGGCCATTCTTGGAAGAAAAGGCGGTAAGCTGGCAGACTTAAAAGGGAATTTATATCTATTCTTTGTTGCATCAGGATTGCTATTAACCTGTTTTGCCTTACTTTCAACCTTCACTGGAATTACTTACGTATTTATTGCTATCTTTTTAATTTTCGGTAATGTGGGGCAAACCTTTATGATGGTTGCTATGTCCAATTCAGTGTCCGTGACCTTGCCTAAGAAACAGGCTGGAGTAGGAATGGGATTATATATGATGCTGAATTTCATTGCAGGGGGAATGGCTTCAGGGGTTTACGGCAAGGTGGTGGATCTTGGCTCCAATGTTCATTGGAACCCCGCAAATATCTATCCAAATGGCATTATTTACAGTAATATATTTCTCGTTCTTGCTGCCTTACTAGTAGGTATTCTGATGTTTTACTATTCTCAGGTTGGAAGAGCAAACAGAAAAAGTATCAAGTTGGAAGGATGAAGCTAGTTTAGATTAAGTCTACTATTGTTCATATTTGAAAAAAAGATCTCGGAAACAGCGTTTGGTTTCCTAAGAGAAAAACGATGATTAATAAAGGTGGACATTAACAAAGGAGGATGCCTTTTCAAGCAATCCTCCTTTGCATTCTCCTCCACAATTTCAAAAGTTCTTCTCTTTAAAGTGTTTCTTTAAGACTTTTCCCTTCTTTAAGTTCTTTTAAATTTGGGTCCTGAAGAATTAGATCTCCTTCCATTAAGCCTTCCTCTATAGTAACCTGACTGTCATTTTCCAGGCCTTTTTTCACTGGCTGGATTTTAGCTTTACCTTCCCGAATCAGCCAGACAGCCTCCCCCTCTTGATAAGGAAAAAGGGCAGTTTTGGGGACCATTAGTTGATTGGGGACTTCCAGCGTGGTGAATTTGACATCCACATTGCTTCCGAGAACAACTTTGGGAGAATCTTCAGAGAGCAAAATAGTAACTTTAACACGATTTTCCTTAAGGCCAAGGGGAGAAACCCTCTCGATCGCTGAGATAGCAACGGCATCAACTGTACCCGCAAACGACTTATCACCCGAGCTGGTCGCTTGAATCACTTGAACCGGACTTCCTACTTTTATATCTAGGGCATCACTGGCCAGAACGAAGCTCTCTAATTTGTAACCCTCATTTGTGAACACGGTCAGAATTTGCTGGCCTTGAGGGATGACGTTGCCTTCTTTAAGAGAGAGGTCTTTGATAATCCCATCTTGAGGAGCTACTACTGCGGCTTTGTTGATCTTATCTTCTAACTGGTCGATTTGCGCCTGAACGGCTTTCTTCTGATTACTATAATACAGCTCTGTCCCTTGAGAAGTCTGATGTTGCTCATATATCAGTTGTAAGCCTAATTTCTGCTGTTCCAACAGGTTTTTCGCTTTCTCGAACGTTCTCTCAGCTTCTTCATATTGAACACGAGCGATGGTACCGGCGTCATAGAGAGCCTTCATGCGAGTTAAGTTTTGTCCCTCAGTCTGGACATCCTTTTCGGCTAGCTGTATGAGTAAAGTTTGTTGGGCGATTTGTGCCTGATCAGGGCTTTTATCATTTTCTAAGCGTTGTCCTTCCAGACTTTGCAATTGAGCCTTCAGTCCCTCCAGTTGATATTTAAAATCACTGATGTTCATTTCCAAAAGCACTTGTCCCTTTTTAACACTGTCTCCATTTTGGACCTTGAGGGATTGCAATTTTCCCTCAACAGGGTTAAAGATCGGCCATTCTTGGGCAGCCATAACTTCCCCTTCCTCTGTGAACCCTTTGCTGAAGTCTTTGGGGTGCAGGGCAATAACGTTAACCGGCAGGGGCATCGCATTAGTGATGGTGACCGCAATAAAAATCAGGAGTGCAAGCCCTCCGAAAATTAAGAACTTACGATGCTTAACCTTTGGCAACTTAAATTTTTTAGGTGTTTGATTAAACTTGGTTTCAATGGCCATTTTCACCCTCCTCTTACTTTCAAATTACAATTCGCAGCTTAATATTTTAATTAACATTCCGATTTCGATCCCAATTCAGTCAGCTCTTTAGTCTCGAGTTGCAAGGATTTCAACATAGGGAAGTGATTTTATTTTGTAGTACGCTCTGCTTTGGGCCACTAAAACAGAAAAGGCAGTTCCTGCAGCCGCGCCCAGCAAAGCCATGGGTGGAAGGTCTGCCGGAAGAGAGTACATATCATTGCTCATTGACTGTGCCATACTCATGCTTAATCCATAGGCCATCGGTATTCCAAGCAGGATTCCAAAAGCATATAAGGTCCATTGTTCTGAAGTGATCACTCGCAATACCTCACTTGGTGTCATTCCTAACACACGGAGAGACGCTAATTCTCGTTTCCGTTCTGAGAGAGAGATGATACTGGCATTATAGATAAGAGCAAATCCGCAAAAGCCGCCGAGAATAGCGAGCAACCAAACCGTAAAACCAAACGATTCCATCATTTTTTGGATCTTAGCCCCCGTATCCTTGAGAGATTCGATTGAGGAGACGTTACTGGCATTTTGATATTTGCTTTTCATGGATCCTATTTCAGCAGAATCCATCTGGATTAACATTGCAGTACTTATTTCCCCTTGCCTTAGAAATCGTTGTAATTCTGTATCCTTCATAAAGGCATTAAGTCCAACATATTGAGGGACTACCCCTGTGACCAGTAAGTTCTCACCCTTTTGACTGAGAGTTTCTCTCCGCAAGGGACTTTCTACATAGATGACATCTCCCGCTTTGACGTTTAAAGATTTAGCTAAATGTTCTGATAGCAAAACTCCATGGTCAGGAACCTCCAAGCGTCGGCCGCTTTTATCCAGAATGTTATAGAGTGTCGAATCTTCAGAGAGACCCATCAATGCGACGTCTTTCTTTAACCAACTGCTTCTCAAAGAAGCAGGTACTTCCAGTACAGGTTCAACTTTAGACACCCCTGCGTCATGTGCGAGGGCGAATTTCACTGCCCCAGTAGGGGAAGGTTCAGTTAACTGTAATTTGACATCATAGGTTTGAACTTGTTCCAGCTGGACCACCGTTAGTAAATCGGTCATGTTCTGCATTGACCATGAAACTGTCATTAAACTATAGACTACCGCGATCCCTATGACGTTAAAGAGACTCCTGGTTGGTGTTCGAAAAACATCCCGAATACCCATCTGGGCTTGAGATGAGAGGGTTTGCCAAAACCACGTGAATTTTTCGATTAAAGTTTTACGCGCAGTCCCTGGTGCCGGGGGTCTCATGGCTTCGGCCGGTTCCAAGCGCAAAATATCCAGACTTCCTTTTACCCCACTGAGTACGCTAAAGACGAACGCCAGAGCCAGACTAAAAAAAAGGTATTTAAAAGAGAATTCGCTTTTAAGACCAGGCAGAGCAAAGAATTCTTTGTACATAGTGGTTAAGGGAAACGAAAGAGCAACTCCAGATAATCCTCCCAGCACCCCCCCTGTTGTCCCTATGACCACGGGATAGGTCAGATAATGCAGGACAATCTCTCGATCCGTAAAACCAAAGGCCTTAAGTGTCCCGATTGCCACCCTTTGCTGTTCGATCAGCCGACGCAACATTGTATACAGAATAATGGCCGCAACCCCCAGAAACACTACAGGAAGGGTTTTTGTCATAGTTCGAATTTGTTTAATTTCACTTGTTAGAATGGCGTGACTCGTTTGATCCTTACGAGGGACAATACTCCTGACTCCATAGGGTTTTAACTCGGCTTGGAGACTGTCCTTCACCGAATCGAAGCTAACTCCAGGTTTCAGAGTTATCACAATATCATTGACTTGTCCTTTTTCCTTGACCAGTGCTTTAAGTGTGCTTAAGGGAACATAGGCTATCCCAAATTCTTCAGCTGATGGATAAAGGTCTTGGGCATTTCTCATAATGTAAATGAACTCTGGGCTTTGCGCAGTTCCCGTTATATATAAGGAGACCTGATTTCCATCAATACTAACATCAATTGAATCTCCTAACGACAAATGATTTGCTGCTAGGAATTTTGGGTCTACGAGGATTTCCGGTTGGTTTTCGTTCGGAAGTTGCCCCTCGATAAGCTGAATTTGGTTAATTTGAGGGGCATTGGCATCATTCAATGTCAACATTTTCAAGTATCGATTAGAGTCTTCTTGTTGGTCTATCACACGAACTTCTTTGACAATCCGTCCTGCGGCTTGATCAATTCCAGGCAGGAACGTAAGCGAGTTTACTTTGTTTTCAGGATACCCTGTCACCGTAATAAATCCATCGGCAAAGTTTGTTTCCACATAAAAATCTTGCTGTGCCTTATCCATACTTTCCACAGCAATGGACATCGAGGTATAGAGAAGTAAGCCTAAGGCAATGACCATGATACAAGCGAGATAAACCCCAAAATTTTCTCTGATATCTCTCCATGTCTTTCTTCTAAGCATTACCATGATATCTCCTCAGGGCAAAGTGGTTTTTCTATAATTTTGACATCATCCAGTAACCCGTCCTTCAAATAGAAAACCCTATTTGCCATTTTGGCAATTTCCACGTTATGCGTAATGATAATCACAGTCTTATGATATTCACGATTTAATTTCTGCAAGGCTTTTAAAACCTGAATACCTGTTTGAATATCTAACGCCCCCGTCGGCTCATCACAAAGGAGAAGTTCAGGGTTTTTAACGATAGCCCGTGCAATAGCAACCCGTTGTTGCTGTCCTCCGGAGAGTTGGGATGGGAAATGATCTGACCAATTCTCCAGACCAACCTCACGCAAGATGTCTGATACAGAAAGAGGATTTTGAGCAATTTCCACAGCTAGTCTTACATTTTCATAGGCTGTGAGATTTGGCATTAAGTTGTAGTTTTGAAAGACAAAGCCCACTTCATTACGGCGGTAAAGTGTAAGCTCTTGGTCATCAATCTCATGAAGCGGTTGTTCTTTGTAATAAAGCTCACCCGTCGATGCCTGGGTCATTCCACCGATAATATTCAGTAACGTAGTTTTCCCGGAGCCGCTTTGGCCTAAGACGACAATAAATTCCCCATAAAAGATTTGGAAGTTTATTCCCTTCAAGACTTCGATTTCCACTTCACCTGTGCGATAATGCTTGCGAAGGTCTTTTCCTTCCATAAGAACGTCCATTCATCTCACCTCCTAGACATGTGAATTAGTCTCCACTTCTGAACCGTACATTCCATACTTCAAGATTTCCATGTACTCCATATAATCTGCCATAATCTTATCGTAGTCTTGGAACATCTCCTGTTCCTTGCCTTTATAGTCCTTGAGATACTTTTCTCCAAGTGCCCCTAGAAAAAGCATAATCATTTGAATCGCCTTAGAGGGTTCTACACCGCTGCGAAACTTTGAATAATCAATATCTTCAAAGAACAACGGCATCCAATCCTTTGAAGTTTGAAGATATTTCTTTTCAATCTCTGGCCGCATGTCCAGTGGAGCCTTTTCGAGTGATTCCATAAATAGTTTGACAATATATGGATACTTATGAGCTATCTTAAGCTTTATCACTCCCAACTCACTTATCCTTTGAAAAATGTCCTTTGTCTCGGTCAATGGGTATCTCGTAAATTCTTCAATCATTTCCCGAATGCAGTAATCTAAGATATAGAAAAATAAGCTTTTTTTATTCTTAAAATAATGAAACAGAATCCCTTTAGAAATACCCGCTTCTTTAATAATTGAGTTAGTTGACGCGTTATCATATCCTTTATTAGCAAATTCATGGACACATACATCTAAAATCTTTTTCTTTTTATCTTCATTTAGATTTTCAAAATTATCGTACAACATGATCTCTCCTTGTAAGACTGCGCTAGTATGATAAACAATCGACGGATGATAGGATTATACACTAAGTTTGACCACTCGGTCAATAGGTTTGTGACCGAGTGGTCAAGGGCTATGAATAGCTAAAGAAAACTTGGCTGGCGCCCACGAAGACACCGTCTTCGCACGTATTAGCCTTCTTGCAGACACTATCTTCGCAGGTGTTAACTTAGCGGAGAAGCCTCCGGCGAGGCGGCAGCCTTAGTTGCACTTATACTTGGAAAGTATATAACGTAAGTTTATACTTTCCAAGTATAAAAAAGCAGGGGCTGTCCCCTGCTTTCCTACTCAAACAAAAGTGCTAACCTTATGTTTTTTATTATAAGTATATATTATTGCAGTAAAAATTTCAGGCTAAAGATACCTTTACGTGGAAATAACTAAATGATACGCAAACCTAAAGGGGGGCTAAACGCTTGGAAGAGATATTTTCGCCCAACAGCATCATAGACTTAGGTCCTGTCGACTTAGTGATTGTACCGCAGGTAGATTCTGCTCCAAATGTTATACAGCTAAAAGTTTATGAACGAGAACACTTTTTTCTTAACCCTAATCCAGCTGTTAACCAAAATCAAATAGCAGTATACTCTATTTGTTCGAGTTGCTTTACCCAAGCGGTTGCTGAAATCCGCGATCTATATGCTGGATGGTCCAAAATCGATAGAACTGAGCCCACAAAACTGATTGGTATTCATAATCAAAATCCGAACACCCTTTATATCCAGTTTTCGCTCGGAGAACGTTATTTTATCTATAAACGTTGCCTAACATTAAATAGAGACATGGTTTACGAAGAATTGTTCGGCAAGAAGCATAACCTAAGCAGGCGTTCTCTAAACAGTGAGGATGAACAGTATCTCATCTCTAGGCTTAGGTTTATGCCAAAGGCAAAAAATGCAATTAGCTTTTATGCTTTTAAAGCTCACATCCGTACCCGAAGACATTTTGCATTTTCTCATTGATGGAGGTCTATTAGGAAAAGCTACAAACTACTCAGTAGTAACTGTTCCCTGTTGCTACTGAGACTGTAACCTTACAAGCTAAACCACATAAGGGTAAAGAAAGATACTGTTGATACTACTATTGAAGCAATGATCATTGCCAGAAGGGGACGCATTGCTCTAGTCCGCAAACTTGACAGATGGACATTAAGCCCTAACCCAACCATGGCCGCTGCTAGCAGAAAAGTGGATGCTTTGGAAATATCGTTTAGAACATAATCTGGAATCGGCAGATAAGTTCCCATTAAACTTGTCATTATGAATCCTGCCAGAAACCAGGGAAAGGGAGCGCTTTGATTACCCTCCCCCTCTCCTTTGCGCTTCATCCAAAATGAAAGGATTAGGCTTAAGGGGATCAGCAAGAATACTCTGCCAAGCTTGGCTAGTAATCCCATCGCTAACACATCCTGGCCGGCTGGCATTGCGGCAGCTGCCACATGAGCTATCTCATGTAAACTAACACCACTCCAGATCCCGTATTGGACAGCACTCATGGGTAAAAATGGCATCAAAAATGTATAGGTTAAAGCAAAGACTGTCCCAATTAAGGCAATAATACCGGCGCTGATTGCAGTATCTTCGTCATTCGCTTTTAAAATCGGAGATACAGCTGCAATTGCTGCGGCTCCACACACTCCTGTCCCGATTCCAAGAAGCAAAGAGAGGTTGAGGTCTGCTTTAAACAACTTTGCCAATAACATAGTAGTTGTTATCGCAATAACAATCGTCATTGCGTCATAAACAAGAAGCATCCCGCCCTTATTAATAACCATATCAATATTAAGCTTGAATCCATAGAGTATGATGGCAAACCGCATCAGGTAACGCGCAGAAAACTGAATTCCTTCGCGAATACTTTCCGGATATCCAATAACATTTCGATAAATAACGGCAATCAAGATAGCACTTAGCATTGCTCCTATTCGATTAATTCCCGGTAAGGCTGCCAGCCATGTACCAGAACCGGCAACAACCATTGTAAATAAAATTCCTATTATAAAACGGTTCCGTCTTTCCTGATCTATCACTAAAGCTTCTTGAAAGCTTAAGTCCACCTTTGCTTGAAACCACATTTTCCATAGGCCTCCTCATCATTCTAGTCATTTGCTCTTCTAAAGGACTGAGTTTCTATCTAAAACTATAGAATGATTGAGGTAATGGAGCAATATAGGTTCCTGTCAGCAATCATTAGGAATACATATTATTCGCTTTTCCAGAGTTATTGTATTATAATGTAGTACTTCCTTGAAGTGCACGAACATAAAAACCGCAATATTTTCCATAGTTAAATGAACTTGAGGTGTAAACAATGATTGCCGATCCCTTAAAAATCTTTGTAACTGTTGCAGAGCTTAAGAATTTTTCTCGTGCCGCTGAAGAATTGTATTTATCTCAACCCAGTGTCAGCCTTCAGATACGCAATCTAGAAAATGAGCTTGGCTCCAAGCTCATAAATCGTTCACCGAAACATTTAGAGCTCACTCAATCAGGTGAAATACTCTATAGTTTGGCAAAACAGATATTGCAACTGTATGAAAAGGCAAAACAAGATATCAACGAGTTAACAACTACTGTTACAGGATCACTCAAGGTTGGTGCCAGCTATACGATTGGTGAGTATATTTTACCTTTTGCATTGGCAGAATTTGCTGCTCAATTTCCAAATGTAGATATCGATGCATCAATCGCTAACACTGTGGAAATCACCCAAGCTGTCCGATCTAATCATTTGGACCTGGCACTGGTGGAAGGTGAGGTCAATCACCCAGACCTTGACATTCAAGCTCTGATGGATGACGAGATCATTTTAGTTGTCCCTAACCAACATGCTTTGGCGAGACTTCCCATTGTCACAGCTGATCATCTTCAAGACCGAGTATGGATTCTTAGAGAAAGTGGGTCTGGAACTCGAGACTTCAGTGACAAGTTGATTAAGGATTGGAACATTAACGTAAAAAAATCCCATATCTTTGGAAGCAGTCAAGCCGTTAAGCAGGCAGTCATTGCAGGTCTGGGGATTGCACTTGTCTCAAGCTGGATAGTGCGTAAAGAATTGGCGGCCAAAGAATTGACAGCGATCCGAATTAAAGGGAAGCGGCTAATTCGTACATTTTCAATAATAAGACTGAAAAACAATGAAATGTCCAAGGCTATGAACGTTTTTACAGAAAACCTTCTCTCACATGACCTTATCTCTTCGCTTATTGATAATAATCCTTCCGTACTCGATTAAAGGATATTGAAACAGTAAGAAATGAGCCACGCCCCTAACAAAAAGATGTTTTTTGTCAGGGGCATGGCTCATTTCTTACTATTCTCACGAATAATATCATTCTGTAGGATTCCTTACACTGTATTAAACTACTTTCATTCAAATCGGGAGCCTTTTTAGCTGCTTATTCTAAAAATTCTCACGCCATCTTTTTCTGTCCTTTCCAGTTCGCTCTTATACATTAAATATTCAAGATGGGCCAGAGTTTCAGTCATGGCGAAGCGCAACTCGTGATAGCTGAGGTCCTGTCTGAAAACCTGTTTGCACACTTGATAAGCTGTGGCGCCACCGCCTGTACAACTTTTGATTTCTTGCAACCGAGCTTCGTGGTGAGCCTCTAATTGACTTATTCTCTCTTCAATCGTGGAGAACGGCTTACCGTGAGAGGGTAAAGCCAGCTTACAGTTCAAACTGCGGATGCTGTCGAGGGCGTGTAAAAAGTTATCCAAGGGGTTAGGGTTAGGATAAGCATCAGTTTGGGGCCACAAACTAATATTGGACGAGATTTCGGGTAACAAGTGATCCCCTGATAACAGTACTCCATGATCGACATTATAAAAGCAGATATGTCCATCTGAATGCCCCTGTGTCAAGATAACCTGGTACTCAAAATCCCCTATAGTTACCACTTGACCCGCTTTTAAGGTTGTCAACTCTGCATGTGGAGATGTAAAAAAACGAATAATGTCATTTACGGAACCCATAGTTTCTTTGACCATATCATTAGGCATGCCATTTTCTCTAAACAAAGCATCTAAGGCATCGAAGCTATTTTCACTTTTCCAATAGTGTTTTATCAGCTCGGCATCGATTTCCCCGATATAGACCGGAGCACCAGAAAAGCACTGAAGCCATCCCGAACATCCATAATGGTCCGGATGAAAATGTGTAAGATAGATTCCTTTAATATCTGTAGGCTTAATGGAGTGTTCCTCAAAAAATTGCATCCATCCTTCAACTGTGGCCTCTCGACTAAGGCCCGCATCAATAAGCCACCAGCCGAGTGATCCTTTTACTGCATAACAGTTGACATGGTTTAACCTAAATGGCAAGGGCAGTTTTACTTTATAAATCCCTAGAGCTTCGTAAATCACGATCATCACTTTCTTTCTTTTCTGTAGATTATATCAGAATAGTCTTACTAGTTATTCTTTATATTATTTCAAATACCTGCCATTTAGTAAGACCATGTCCATTTAAATACGAGGTATCTTAAATGCTGAAAACACATAATGTAAAAATAAAAGTTATTGGATGTATTATACAATCATCCAATTGGATGTTGTAAGGTTGGAAACTCCCCCATATAATTAGCTAAAACTTAAACAGGGGGAGAAAAATATGCCATACACCTTTGCCGAAAGGGTAAATCACATGGAGAATTCAGCGATTCGCGAACTTCTAAAAGTTACTGAACAACCGCAGATTATTTCTTTTGCCGGTGGTCTTCCAGCCCCAGAGTTATTTCCTCTTAAGGAAATCCAGGAATCTTATGCTCAAGTTTTTGGGACAGGCGACCCTTCAGTCCTCCAATACGGAACTACGGAAGGATATTTACCCTTACGTGAAGAGATAGCTGCCCAAATGAGGATTAAAGGCATCCAAGCTGAAGCAGAAAACATATTTCTTACGAACGGTTCACAACAAGGCTTAGACCTCATCGCCAAGTTATTTATTAATCCTGGCGATATAGTGCTCCTCCAGAACCCTAGTTATCTTGGAGCCATCCAAACCTTTCGAAGTTACCAAGCCAATTTTGAGACAATCCCTACAAATGGGACAGGAATTGACAGTGCGGCTCTCGAATTATCAATTAAGCTTAACCGCCCCAAGATCATTTACCTAGCTCCCACATATCAGAATCCAACCGGCACCACTTTAACTGTTGAGGAGAGAAAGATGGTACTCCGTATCGCGAGTAAGTACAATATCCCCATAATTGAGGATGATCCTTACGGCGAACTTCATTATGATGGTTCTTCCATTTTACCTATTAGGTCTTTTTCTACCGAGGACGAAGTGGTTTATCTAGGTACCTTTTCTAAAACCCTCGCACCGGGGCTTCGACTCGGCTGGATTGTCGGCGGAAAGGATCTGATAACCAAACTCGTCGTTGCAAAACAAGGGACCGATTTACACACCAGCACTCTATTACAAAAAGCTACTCATTACTACCTAACTCATTTTAATCCAATTCAACACATCGAAACGATTCGCCAAGCCTATAAAATACGAAGAGATCTTATGCTTAACGAACTAAAGGAAAACTTTAACGATCAAGCTATATGGACCGAGCCATCTGGGGGAATGTTTATTTGGCTGACCCTGCCAGAAGCGTATGACACTCTTAAACTCCTGCCCTATGCCTTGGCTAGTAATGTGGCCTATGTTCCGGGGGTAAATTTTTTTACAGATGGAAAAATTTACAGCAACATGAGATTAAATTTTTCTAACCCCTCCCCACTGCAAATAAAACAGGGAATTAAACGTTTGGCAAGCATATTACCAAATTACTAATTCGGGATAAGTCGAACCGAGAACCACAATTTTAAATATTTGACTTCAGACATGTTAAATCGAAACAAGTAATGTGAGGAAAACAACAATGAAACTGCACTTAGACCGTTCCCTAAAAACGCCGCTTTACTTACAAATCAGAAGTCAGATTCGTCAACTCATTCTAGCTAATGAACTCCCTCCCGGATACCGCCTCCCACCTGAGCGCAAACTTGCCGCCTCTTTAGGAGTCAATCGCACAACAGTAGTCAACGCCTACCATGAGCTGACAGCAGATGGATTAATTCAGCCACATGTAGGCAAAGGAACCATCGTAAGTCCAGCCCAGACAGTTCAACATTTTCTCAACCGTTTGTCTAATCTCGACCATTCTGAGGTATTTGGTATGCCCGTCCAGCCAATATCTTGGCAGAACTTTTATACAAGTCAGTCTGAACGTATGCATAATCCGGTATTAGCCTCCATACTGGATGAGATCGGTGAAGAAGATCAGATTTCCTTCGCCTTGGGATCTCCCGCAGGGGAATACTATCCGCTAAACGAATTGAACGAAATTTGCAAGGAAGTAATGCGTCCTGGTAATTGGAAGGCCTTAGAATACGGACCTACCATTGGACATTATCCTTTACGCCAATACTTAGCGGATTGGCTTAGTTATCGAGGCATAAATGCTCAAGCCCAAACAATTCTTATGACCTCCGGTTCTCAACAGGGACTCGATCTGCTTACCAAAGTTTTCTTAGAACCAGGTGACTATATTGTAATGGAGGAACCTTCCTTTCTTGGAGCAATAGGGGTCTTTAAGGCAGCCGGGGCTCACATTCTTACTATACCTTTAGATGAGGAAGGCTTAAGAATAGATGTCTTAGAGCAGATTCTCTCACGACATCGACCTAAATTCATCTATACTCTCCCGACCTTCCAAAACCCCACTGGAACAACCATGAGTCTTGGACGGCGGCATGAACTTCTTAGATTAGCCTATCAATACCATGTGCCCATTGTAGAAGACGATCCTTACAGTGAACTCTATTACGAAAATCAACCACTTCCTTCCCTTAAGTCCCTTGATGAGCACGCACATGTAATATATCTTGGAACATTCTCCAAAATGCTCTTTCCAGGTCTCCGCCTCGGCTGGTGCGCAGCACCTCTCCCGGTTCTAGAGCAATTATCCCTAGCAAAACAGCACGTTGACCTCCATACCAGCACAACAACTCAGTGGATTATGACCGAATTTTGCAACCAAGGACTGTTGGACAAACACCTTCCACTTGTAAGAAGCCAATATAAGCGCCAACGAGATGCTATGGTGACCGCTTTAACGGAGTTTGCACCACAAGGCTTATCTTGGACCGTTCCAGCAGGCGGGTATTATTTATGGTGTGAATTGCCGCCGGGATTGAAAGCTGCAACACTGCTTACCAAAGCAGCGGAAAAGAAAGTGACTTTTGTCCCAGGAAATGCTTTTTACGTTAACTCCGGAGGGAAGGACAGGATCAGACTCTGTTTCTGTCGTCATTCCGAAACGACGATTCGAGAAGGGATCTTCCGTCTCTGCGGAGCTGTTTCCGAGTTGTTAAATCAGCCTCACCATGGAGGCAGGATTCTCAGACCTCGATTTAATGAACCTTTAGTGTGATGAATACTTAAAGAAGGGGCTTTGCTTCAAAATGATGCAAAGCCCCTTCTTTTATGGTATCGGCTAACTCTCAAATCATCTAATCAGTAACTCCCCTGCTGACAATCACGTGGTACCCCTGCTCCTCAGCCTCTAAGGCAAGTTTTCACCCCTTCCTCCATTCGGGCGACCTTAATATCGATCTCTAAAGCCTCTTCCAAACAACTGACTTCTTTAATCAAACTAGCCAGCTCTTGTAATGATGCGATAAATAAGATTTCGGCCATTTCTTACGCCCCCCGGGTTCGTGTTGCCATTGATCGACCAGCATGGCGTCTATGTCTTAGAATTTTGCCCCATACTTATTCACGTGAACCTTATCAAACCCTAAATCTCCCTCCACATGAGGCGACTTTGATTCTTCAGGGTATCCGATAGAAATAATCGAAGTAACTTTAAGATTCTCTGGAATGCTCAAGATCCTTCGTACGTACTGTTCGGCCGTTTCAGATTCCGAGAACTGGCGTTCCCTAATTTGAATCCAGCAAGATCCTAATCCTAAAAATGCTGAAGTCAGATGCAGAATCGTTGCCGCAATGGATGCATCTTCTATCCATACATCACTTTTCGCAGGATCAGCCAAAATAACAATGCCCAAGGCAGCATCCTTTAGAAACCCTGCACCTTTTTTACATGACGCTAACAGAGTTAAGACCTCAGGATCATCGACAGCAACAAATTGCCACGGTTGGAACCCTCGCGAGGAGGGGCTCAATAAAGCAGCTCCCAAAAGCAATTGAACTGTGTCAACATCCAACTTTGCAGATGCATACTTGCGAATACTGCGGCGTTTATAGAGAAGATCCAACATAATTCTACCCCCTGTCAAATTTGAACCTAGACGATAATTGAGCAATTTTATGTAAACTTAAATATACTCATTAAGATTATATTGAACGCCCCCGATTATTTTTGCAAGCCTCAAGCTTTTCCCGATACAGAGTTTTTTCGAAGGAAAAATATGGTTGGATCCATTCTCCTGTCCTTATGTTTCTATTCTAGGAGAGCATTTTAATATGCTGAAAAAAGAGGCGAGGATCAGGCATCCTCGCCTCTAGTGATTATATTCGAAATTCAAGTACATTTTGGCAAAGTAACATTAGCGTCTACCCAATCCAGCAATTCAGGAACACTGTTAACTGTCAAGCCTAAATTCAGATTATTTCTTTTGATAAATACAATCTCTAAACCCAATTCCAAGGCAGCAGAGATTTTCGTATCAGTCCCACCAGCAAACCCGCTGTCTCGAGTCAAAAGAATATCAGCACCGTAAAATTTAAAGAATACTCGATTTACTTCTCTAGAAAATTGTCCTTGCATAGCAACGATGTTCCTAGGCGGAATGCCCATATCTTGACACTTCTGTACTAAACGTCCCTCAGGCAGAACCCGGACAACTATACGGGCAAATCGGGCAAACGAACTTCGTACTATGCTTTCTAATTGGTGACTTCCCGTCGTGACAAAAATCGTTACAGGACGTCCTTTCTCTTGATGCAAAGCACCCACGCGCCGCTCCAATTGGAGCAGTGCTTCCTCCCAATTATCTACTGGATAGATTAATGGGCTAACAGGAATAATTGTCTCAGGTCTTTCTAAACGAAGATAAGGAATACCTCGCGGTTCACACCATTGGCGTAAAGGGGCAAACTTTACACTGCTGGAAGGCGGGCTGGCATCAATGATTAATGTCGGCGCATGGAGACACATCTTTTCGCTCCACGTTTGCATTCGTATTAGCTCAAGCCTTCTGCTATTAAGACATTCACTAATTTCACGCGCCGCAGCTGTTTCTCCCAAAAGTAATATCATTTGCTGACCTCCATTGAAGCTCTCATTCTATGCACTTTGCTGACCGCTCTTAACCGGAATGTTCTGGAATAATTCTTCTTTTGATTTTGGTAAAGGCGCAGACGGAGGCAGCCATCCTTTTTTGACCAACTCACTATGTGTCTCTATCAGCCAGGGAATGGTTAAATCAGCGCGTTTCACGATCTCTGTCCGAGAAAATAGTTCACCGGGTAATCCGTGCGCGATAATTTCTCCACGGTACATGATTGCTAACCTATTTGACCAGCTATAGGCTAAATCGACATCATGAGTCGAGAGAATAATTGTCTTTCCTTCATCACTTAACTTTTCTAAAAGTTGCATGAACTCTTGAGCGTGACGAGGATCCATCCCAGCAGTAGGCTCATCAAAAATAATAATTTCTGGCTCCATTGCCAATACCCCCGCAATAGAAACCCGCTTTTTTTGACCATAACTTAACAAGTGAGTGGGTTTATCTTCTATGTCTGTGGTTTCAGTATCTAACAAGGCTTGTTTAACTCTCTGTGTTACAACTTCCTCTGAAAGTCCGAGATTAAGCGGGCCAAACGAGATATCTTGCCATACACTGGCGGAAAATAGCTGACTGTCCGGATCTTGAAAGACAATTCCCACCTTTTTGCGCAGTTCGGTCAAGGCCTTCTTTTTATAAGATATATCTTGTCCTTGATATTTAATAAAACCCGAGTCAGGGCGATAGATTCCATTAAAATGCATAAACAAAGTCGACTTTCCGGCTCCGTTTGATCCTAGAATAGCTAACTTTTCTCCCTTTTGAACTTGCAAATTTACTTTGCGCAAAGCACTTGTACCATCTGGATAAGAATATTCTAAGTCAACTGTTTCAAGTATGAGCTCTGACAACTATATTACCTCCAAAGCAAATTCAATAAAATTAAAGGGATTTCGATCACAGCTATTATAAAATAATTTTTGAAGCTAACCGGCCGTTTCTTGGTAAGCACCTTGATCTCTCCCGTGTAACACCGTGCAGCCATGGAATTGTAAAGGTCTTGCGATTTAACAAAGACCTTCCCTAAGAGTGCAGAGAAGAGCCTGCTCATAGAACGAAAAGAACTATTCACGGAGATATAGCCTGAACGAGAATACTGTGCACGCCGAATCGCAGTTGCGGTTTCCATAAAAACGAAGATAAAGCGATATATAAGCACCATTAATTCTGTAATTATGAATGGTACTTTTAACTTATGGAGGACTGTAATCAATTCAGTGAGCGGAGTAGTCAAGGCCAGAAAATAGAGACACGATACCGCTCCTAACGACCTGAGAAAGAGGTTTGCCGCTGTCATTAGATCTGGGTAGCGTATTCCTATGGTAAATCCATTATACGTTTGAGCAAGCCAAAAACCTGAGGAGTTGGTCGATACTGAAAACACAATTGTTAACATACTGATTAAAAGAAAGGCCAGAGGAACAGTCATAAGCTTAATTAAAACTCGGGTTGGAATACCTGCTTTCAAGATAATTCCTCCGGCCATTACTGCCAAAACGATAAGAGGGGTAATCATCGTTGAAGATGCTAGGCATACACCCATTGTAAGCATCACAAAAAGTGACTTTTCTGCTGGATGAACGCTTTTTAGATTATTGTTATAGGCATAAGAATCAACGGCGATCACACTTGATCCCTCTTATTAATACTGTTTTTGCCCTTCGTGTACCCTAGATAATAAAAAACGAATCCACTCCCGACAGCAGCCTGCAAGGCAAACAAGAATGACTCCACCTCTCCGCTGGGCGGTTCCCAAAATGACTCAAACCAAGGTGTGTAAGTTGCATTGAGTGCGCTGATCGCTTCTGAGGCTTGAGTATCAGCACCAGCAAACTCGGCGCTTCGGGCTATGTAAAGTGGGACAAATGCCAGTAGCGCAACAAAGGCAAGAATTATCATATTTTTGTTAAAGAGTTTCATGCTTTCACCTCCCGCTTAATGGAAGATATCCTTTTGCCCGTAAATGCAGTTAAAACCTGCAACTCTTTTTGACTGTAAGCCGAAAGAATATTAAATACCATCACCGTAAGCAAACCTTCGCTAATAGCTAAGGGGATCTGGGTGAGTGCAAAAATGCCCAAGAATTTAAGTATAGCAGCAGTTACTCCGCCTGCCGCTGCCGGAAACGCCAGTCCTAACTGAATAGAGGTTGTCACGTAGGTCATTAAATTTCCTAAAGTTGCCGCCATAAAGATAGAGAGCCATTGGGGAGCTCCCAACTTCTTTAAACCTTTGTACACACCATACGAGACAAAAGGGCCAACAATCCCCATAGAAAAAGTATTTGCGCCTAAGGTTGTTATTCCTCCATGAGCCAGTAAAAGTGCTTGGAAGACTAAAACAATCATGCTTAAAACAGTCATGGCTGTGGGTCCAAACAAAATTGTCCCTAATCCCACACCTGTAGGGTGTGAGCTGCTGCCAGTAACAGATGGGATTTTTAAAGCTGACATCACAAACGCGAATGCTCCTGCCATACCTAGCAGCATTTTTAAATTTGGGTGGAGTGTGACTGTTTTTTTGATGGAACGCACCCCGGCAATGACAAAAGGAATCATGACGATCCACCAAAGAGCTGCCCAGTTAAAAGGTAGAAATCCTTCCATAATATGCATAGCATAAGCATCGTCTGGAAAGATGATGTATATAGACATAACATAGGTTATTAATAACCCAATATGTTTGCTTTTACGAAGAAACATAGCTTTATCACTCCTTCTTACATTTTAAATGCCAAACCTAATGTTTGTTAATTTAACTATCTGAGATACCTTTTATTCACTGTTCCGGATTTCCCTCCTCTCTCATGGAAAAAATAAAGAGATAACCCTACATCACTAATCCGAAAGACAGCAATGTACTGGTTATCTCGAACGGTGCGTTCTCTTCTGCTTTCAAGTCGCGCTCGCATTTTTGAAAGCAGATCCCGCATGAACAAGACATATACCTGCAGATAGTTTCCCTCGGGAAACCTATTATGTACACAAAATAATATATAAAGCCCTCCATGATATGGAGGGCTGAATTAACAAAAATTCCTGCCACTCATCCATCGTGAGTTAAAGCATACGAGCAGTCAGGTCTCCTGGCTTAGGATCATCGTTTATTGCCTCCTTCCCAAGTTTCCTCAGTGGATCCGGCAAAAACTCCCCATTTACAGTGGCGGGACCGCGCCGGATTCACACCGGCTTCCCTGTTTAATTTTTCTATAAAGAAAAATTACTTGCTCGAAATATTTACTTTTTATAAATTTAACACGAATACTCTTCACCGTCAAGTAAGAATTTTTTCAACTTTATAACTATTCAACCTCTTGAATAATCGGTAAAATAACAGGTCTGCGGCGTGTTTTTTCATAAAAGTGTTTACTTAAAGTATCTCGGATTTGGTTTTTAAAGACAGCCCATTCAGTAACTCGATTCTCTCGACAACGCGCCATCGTCTGTCTAACCTTTTGTTTAGCTTCTTCTAACATGGTCTCTGACTCACGTACATAAACAAATCCTCGTGTCACAATATCAGGACCCGATACAATAGCCCCACTTGAACGGCTTATGGTCATGACGACAATTAGAATACCATCTTGTGAGAGTTGTTTGCGATCTCGTAACACGATGTTGCCTACGTCCCCGATCCCTAACCCGTCTATCAAGACTTTTCCAGCCATTACCTTACTGCCTAAAGCTGCCCCGTGGCGCGTGAATTCAACAACCCCACCGTTCTCAGTAATAAAAATATTTTCTCTGGGAATACCGAGTTGTTCTGCTAACTGGGCATGTTTGATCAACATGCGATACTCCCCGTGAACAGGCATAAAATATTGCGGTCGAACCATGCTTAGCATTAATTTTTGTTCTTCCTGACTTGCATGACCCGAAACGTGCATTCCTTCCGCCGATTCGTAAATCACATTAGCTCCCAATTTAAATAATTGGTCAACCGTCTTAGCTACAGATTTCTCATTACCTGGAATTGGGCTCGCAGAAATGATCACAGTGTCTCCAGGTTGAATCGCTACATGCCGGTGATCGTGGTTTGCCATGCGGGTCAACGCTGACATCGGCTCACCTTGGCTCCCAGTGGTTAAGATACAAGCCTGATTTCCCGGCAATCCGATAATTTCATCGATATCCATAAGGGTCCCCTCTGGAATATCTAAATATCCCAGTTCCTCAGCAATTCCAACTATATTTACCATACTTCGTCCCACAACCGCTACTTTGCGGTTAGTATTAACTGCTGAGGTAATCGCTTGTTGAAGTCGGTATACGTTGGAAGCAAAGCTCGCAAGAATGACACGATCCTTAGCATTACGAAATGCTTCATCAATCATTTCCCCAACATGACTTTCAGAGGGCGTAAATCCAGCTCTTTCTACATTCGTACTGTCTGACAGTAAACATAAAACCCCTTTATCTCCCAGTTCGGAGAATTTATGAATGTCTAGTATCTCACCCGAAACAGGGGTGTGATCTAGTTTAAAGTCTCCCGTTACAACAACTGTTCCTAAAGGAGAATGGATAGCGATCGAAACTGAATCCGGTATACTGTGATTGACACGAATAAATTCAATGCGAAAAACTCCGAGCTTGATGACATCACGAGGCTGTACAACCGTTGCCTGGATATTATTTAAGTTATTCTCTTTCATCTTGGACTGTATGATTCCTAAAGTCAAACGCGTTCCAAAAACGGGCACATCCACATCTCTCAATAAATATGGCAAGGCACCGATATGATCTTCATGTCCATGGGTTAGCAATATACCTAGAAGCATTTCTTTGTGTTCAATCAAATATGTGTAGTCTGGTATTACAATATCAATCCCCAGCATGTCTTCATCCGGAAACGCTAATCCAGCATCAACAAGCACCATCTGGTTATCATAGCGTATTACTGTCATATTCTTTCCAATTTCTCCGAGTCCGCCCAAAGGAATAATTTGCAATTTATGATCTTTTGGCAATCAAATCCACCTCCTATTTTTGTACTAGTATAAGGGCAACCGCCTTCGGCTTGGCGCTAACCAAGTTTTCTTTACACTACCCAGAAAGTATTAACTTAACGTTATATACTTCTGAAGCATAAGGGCAACTAGGCGACCGCCTGCACCTTCGGCTTGGCGCTAGCCAAGTTTTCTTTATATCTCATGTGCCTAAAAAGCTAACGGGATCCCCGTGGTTTCTTCGAAGCCCCAAAATAAAGCAACAAAAAGACGCGAAATAACATAACGAACACAATGACGCCCAGTATTCGCCAGTACTTCGATAATCATCTATGAAACTAGCCGCACAATAAAGATAATACATTATAGCGCGAAAAACGAAGGCTTGCAAGTTAGTTCATTTTCTCTTAAAGCACCTTGATCACTCTATTTCTGACATGGATAATGTATTAAATACCACAATTCGGGAACTATACCTTTAAGTCGTACTTTCTGACTAGTACTAGAAAGGTGGAATAGTCATGACCAATGTTGTTTGCAGCGCAACCAAATGCCATCATAACGAGGATGGCCACTGTCAACTTGAAACATTAAGTGTCACCTCCAGCTTAATGGATCGTGAAGCTGAATGTGCTTTTTACGAACCCGGAGATAAATAAATCTTCTACAATCTATTAATTCCCTTATTATATCTCTTCTATAAGTCATCACCTTAGTAGGTGGTGACTTATATTATTTTTTACAGGCAGGAATTTAGATAGTGCTAGAGAATACTATTTTAAAATAAAGAATATTATAAAAATTTTGTGGCTATTTACAATGAGGAGGTTAAAGATGTTAAAATCTAAAGATGATCTTACCCGAGAGCAAGCACTAGCCCTGTTAGAAGATTTTGCAGTACGCTGGTTAGCGCATGATGGGCTTTGGTTCCAAGCTATTGAGCAAGTGCGAGGGATTGATGAAGCAGTCGAACTAGATATTAAGGCTTGGCGAACGTTTACTGTCTTAGAGGCTAAACGCATTATGAAGTTCCTTGGGTTACCTAAAGATGGAGGGCTTGACGCATTGGAAAGAGCTCTAAAGTTTCGGCTTTATGCCTTCATCAATGTACAAGAATGTTTCAGACCTAACGATCATACCCTTATCTTCCAAATGAAGGATTGCCGTGTTCAATCTAAACGAAAACAAAAGAATATGCCTGACCATCCTTGTAAGCCGGTGGGAGAAGTCGAGTATTCGTTATTTGCTTCTACAATTGACTCGCGAATCAAGACGATTTGCATAGCATGCCCGCCAGACCCTCACCCTGAAGAATTCTATTGCGGTTGGAAGTTTACTCTTGGCGATGAATAGCTATAAAGAAAATGAACCCCTGCATAGACGTAAGCAGAGGTTCATTTTCTTATAAGAATATATAAAGCGCAGAGCATTTTCTTCGGTTATTTCGGGTTTTGCTCGTAAAATCTCCTAGACGATTGGGTGTCCAGGTTTTTCGGAAGCAACTTTTAATTCTGATATTAGTTGTGCCTGAATTCTATTCTTAGGGGTTGACTTTTTTATAGTTTTCAGAAGATCTTGTAAAAAGGTTATTTCTTCACTCGTTGCCTCAACTAAAGGCAAGCGAACTCCACCGGCTTTGATACCAATCATATTCATAAGTGCTTTAATCGGAACAGGGTTTGAGGTTACAAATATCCCTTTAAATACAGGAAACAGTTCAAGATGCCATTTTGTTGCTTGAGCTGTATCCCCTGCAAACCACGCATCTACCATGGCTTTCATTTCGTCTCCAATGACATGGGCAGCAACGCTGATTATTCCGCTGCATCCTAAGGCCAGCATTGGCAAGGTCATTGAGTCATCTCCGCTGTATACCTCAAATTCAGCCGGCAACAGTCTTTTTAGCTCAGTGACCTGATCCAGGGAGCCTGCTGCTTCTTTTAAAGAAACTATGTTAGGAATTTCAGACAATCTCTTAACTGTTTCTGGCATTAAATTAGCTGACGTTCTGCCAGGTACATTATAAAGCATTAAAGGTAATGATGACGCCTCTGCTATCGCCTTAAAGTGCTGAAACATTCCCTCTTGAGAAGGTTTATTATAGTAGGGTACAACTGCCATTAAACCATCTACACCCGTTGTCGCCGCCATGCGGGCCAATGAAACACTGGAATTTGTGGAATTTGATCCAATCCCTGCAATCACCGTTGCCTTCGTTCCCAAAGCCCCTTTAATCGCCTTAAAGAGCTCAATTTTTTCTTGATCGGTTACAGTCGGAGATTCTCCTGTGGTACCACACACGACAACCCCATCTGATCCATGGTCTGTCAAATACTTAGCTAAGCGTACGGCTTCTTGATAATCCACTTCCAGCGCTTCGTTCATGGGAGTTACCATGGCAGTCAAGATTCTACCAAAAGACATCTTTCTCATCCTTTCTTCCCACATCCATTTTACATACTATATGTCTAGCTCAAACTTCTTGTGCAACGCTTGTACTGCAGTCACCATGTCCCCCTGATGAACCAGCACCCAAATTGTTGTATGTGAATCAGCCGATTGCAGGATAGTCACACCAGCGTCCGAGAGTGCTTCGACCATATCTGCCATAACACCTGGGACGCCTGCAATTCCAGCCCCAACTATGGATACCTTTGCACAACTAGGTAAAACCTCTGGTTCAAAGTCCATATCCCGTAACATTTGGATTGCTTTTGTGGCAACCTCATCTGAAACAGTATATAACACTGCTTCTGGTTGCACACTTATAAAATCTACACTTATATCAGCAAGTGCCATTGCTTTAAAAATCCGCTTATCTGTAAGATGTATGTTTGAAGCATCTGCGGTTAATATCCGAAGTTGAGTGACATTAGGTGTATGGGCGATTCCTGCAATGATGCGGTCAGTGGTGATATCCGTTCCGACTTCCCGATTGGGATGCATATTGGTTACCAATGTCCCTGGGGCTTTAGAAAAAGTTGATTTTATCCTCAGCGGAATATTTCGTTGCATCGCGATTTCCACGGCGCGTGGATGAATAACTTTTGCTCCTTGATAAGCCATCTGACATATTTCGTTATAAGTAACAATATCTAAAATACGAGCATTTTCAACGATTCTAGGATCAGCAGTCATGATCCCTTCAACATCTGTATAGATATCGATAAATTCAGCAGCAAGGGCAACCCCAAGTGCTGAAGCCGTAGTATCACTTCCTCCTCGACCAAGAGTTGTAACCTGACCACCTTCTGTAACTCCTTGAAATCCGGTCACAACTACAACGTATCCTTCTGCCAATTGCTTTAGTATCTCAGCCGGCTCCACTCGAACAATCCGGGCATCCCCAAAATCATTATTAGTAATGATTCCTGCCTGCCCTCCTGTCAAGAGGACCGCTCTCAACCCCAGGCTATTTAAAGTGCTTACCAAGACAGTCCCTGAAATGACTTCTCCACAACTCATCAATAAATCTAACTCGCGTTTGGGTAAATCAGGATGTATTCCTTTAACCATATTCAGAAACGTATCCGTTGCATAGGGGTCCCCGGATCGTCCAATAGCCGATACCACGACAACTGGAGAATACCCATCCTGAACTGCTTCTGAAACTATAGAAGCCACCTGAGTCCTTCGCTCTTCTGTAGCTAGGGAGGTACCGCCAAATTTCTGTACTAGGATATTCAATTCCTATCCCCCCTTCTCGTGGTTCGATGTTCGTGGTTCAAACCGCGAACTCCAAATTATATCTTTAACCAATAGAACTTTAGACCACTAAATCTCCAACTGCAATCCTCGATTAAAGTAATAGCTCTGCGATTTGAACAGCGTTTGTGGCCGCACCTTTGCGAATTTGATCTCCTACCACCCACATGTTAAATCCCTGATCGATGGAGTAGTCTTTACGCAAACGTCCAACATAGACTTCATCTTTGTCAGAGCTAAACCATGGCATTGGATAGTGATCCTTACTAGGGTCGTCTATTACTACGATACCAGGAGCTTTGCTTAAGGCCTCCCGAATTTCTGAAACACTCACCAGTCTGTCTGTTTCAACATTAATAGATTCTGAGTGACTCCGAAAAACAGGTACGCGAACTGTTGTCGCGGTAATGGCCATACTAGGTACGCGGAAAATTTTCTGGGTTTCTTTAACCATCTTCCACTCTTCTTTGGTATAGTCGCCCTCTTGAAATACATCAATGCGCGGAACAAGGTTAAAGGCAATCTGATGAGGGAAAACACTGGAAATAAGTTCTTCCCCTTGAGACCAAGCTTTCACCTGTGCACCTAATTCTTCAATACCTTCTCGCCCGGCACCTGAAACGGCTTGATAAGTAGATACTACCACGCGACGGATTCCAGCTAAATCATAAATAGGCTTAAGGGCAACTGCCATAATAATCGTCGAACAATTAGGATTGGCAATTATTCCCTTATGCCATTTTACATCTTCCGGATTAACTTCTGGTACTACAAGCGGCACTTCCGGGTCAAGTCTAAAAGCACTGCTGTTATCAATGACCACAGCCCCACTGTCAACCGCAGATCGGGCATATTCCGTACTTGCTGATCCACCTGCAAAGAGCGCAATATCTATCCCCTTAAAACTCTCGTGGGTTGTCTCCTGAACCTCTAGTTCTTGACCCTGCCATGCAATACGTTTACCAGCAGAACGCTTTGATGCTAATAACCTCAGTTCATCAACTGGAAACTTCCGCTCGGCAAGAATTTTAAGGAACTCTTGTCCTACTGCACCTGTGGCTCCAACAATTGCTACATTTGACATTAATTATGTGCCTCCTTACTTTATATCTGGAATTAGACCAGTGGGGGGTGCCTTACTGCACGCAAGGCACCTTGTTTTGCCAGACGATAATCACTTTACTAAATAATCCACTAATACCGGTTGAATTTGCTTTCCGGCACAAGCCATGAGAATGGTATCCGGAATTTTATCCATATGTGCCACTAAAGAATTTGCCTTGACTTCTGGATTATCTTGACCAAACGGCACCAAGTAAATATTTTTTGTAATGAGTAAGGTTCCAATATTACGGGCATTTAATCCCAGTCCGTCATTACTGGAAATTGCTAAAACTAAAGGTCTCTGATTTCGAAGATGGGATTTAGCAGCCATGAGCACCGGGCTGTCAATAATTCCGTTAGCAAGCTTTGCCAGAGTATTTCCGGTACATGGAGCAATCACTACGCAATCGAACATCTTATTGGGTCCAATCGGCTCCGCATCAGGAATAGTAGAAATCAGCTCCTTATGAGTAATCTCTTGAAATCGATGCTTCCAATCCTCTGCTTTGCCAAATCGTGTGTTCATACTATCAACAGAATAAGAGATAATCGGTGTCACCTCTGCACCCTCATCAACTAATCGCTTCATTACCTGGGTAACCTCATGTACTGTACAGTGTGATCCTGTTATAGCAAAACCAATTCTCAACCCATCAAACTTCATCCCTTACACCTCCACTTTACGAGTAGTGTTCACTGTGGTCAAGTGACGAAGAATAAGTTGCGGGTAAATATGAGCAAGAATTCGTCCGGCTGTTTTAGGAGCTACGGTGCCGGGGAGGCCGGGAGCTAAGAATGCTTTTATACCTTGATTCTGAGCATATTCGAAATCTGTGCCTCCAGGAGCAGATGCCAAGTCCACGATTACCGCATCTCGATCGACCTTTTCTAACACCATGCGACCTAAAACAGGATGAGGTACTGTGTTAAAGATGATTTCAGCGTGACCAATCTCATCTTCAATATCTGCGAAATGTACCGCATGAACTCCCATCTCGGTAGCACGTGCTAAATCGGAAGGCTTTCGAGCAACACCAGTTACATGGGCACCAATTCCTTGCAACATGCGAGCTAAAGTCCAACCACACCGACCTAAGCCAACGACAAAACTATTGCTGCCATGAATTGTAATCGTCGTGGCCTGCATCGCCATTTGAATAGCACCTTCTGCCGAAGGTATGGAATTAAGGATAGCAAGTTCATTTAGGCTGGCAGTTTCTACTAATTGAATTCCTAATTCAACTGCGCTTGCTTTCAGATCTGGTCGTGCAAAACCAATGACCAATGGTACATGCTTCGGAATAGATTCAAGTACCTTCTTGTTTAAGACAATGGGTGAATCTGAGTATTTAGCTTTGACAGCCCCACGTTCATCCGTGCCGAACATCGGAAAAAGCAACACATCCACTTGCCCAACAGCATCTTCCAGAGATGGCGCTAGCGTTAATCCCGAAATGGGAGAAGCCTTTTCGAATCCGACCCCGACTATGTAGGCTCCCTGTTTTTGTAGTTCGGAAATTAAATAGAGTTCCCGATCATCTCCCCCAACTACTGCAAAACGAATTCCCTTCAAACCCGCACTCATTTTTATGCCCCCTTTGAGACAGTGTCCTATGACTACTATCCATTATATGAGGGTATGCAGGCTGCGGTTACGCCTAAATCATTAATCAAGGAAATTATCGAGCCCTATTACCAGTTCTGTCAGATCAGAAGATTTACGTATACTCAGCATAACCCCAGGCATATAGGTTTCTCTGGAAAATGCATCATGCCTAATGGTCAGTGCCTGACCTAATCCCCCGAATATAACTTCTTGGTGAGCAATTAAACCTGGCAAACGTACAGAGTGAATATGAATTCCAGCAATGTCGGCGCCTCTGGCCCCTTGGATTTTTTCGTATTCATTCGGGTGTCCTTGGACCATAGGTTCACGGACTTCCAAAATTCCTTCCACCGTTTTTAAGGCTGTACCCGATGGAGCATCTAATTTTTGATCATGGTGCATTTCAATGATATCAACATTAGGGAAATATTTTGCAGATTCCCTAGCAAAACGCATCATCAAAATTGCCCCAATAGAGAAATTCGGTGCCAAAAACGCACCTGTTTTTTCTTTTTCTACGAGTGTACGAATTTCACCTATCTCAGCTTCATCTAACCCGGTGGTTCCTATAATCGGAACCACTCCAGCCATTATAGCTGTTTTCGAATTTTTTAAAACTGATTGAGGATTCGTGAAATCAACTAAGACATCGGCTCGCGAAGAACGCAAATTCTCAATCTCCAGTGGCCCTGTAATATCAATACCAACCCTCGGAGCACCAACAACAAACCCAACATCCATTCCTTGATGTCGCGTATCTGAAGCCCCTACTAAAAGGAGATCTTCTTCTTTCAAAATCGTACGGATCACTTCTTGACCCATCTTCCCACTTGCTCCAGCCACGTAAACACGAATTTTCTTCAACGAAACCCCTCCTGCGATGATAAGGTAAAAACCCCGTTGCCAAAACGCAATGCGGGGTTAAAGCTATTCCATTCATTTTATTGGGTATCAGGGCCTCTGTCAAATTGAATTTTCAGCGAATTCTTTCCGATCTGTTCTGTAGATCGACGATAATGACCTCAGACCCGACTTTTTTGACCGTTTGCCAAGGTATCACAAGCTGTTCACGCTCTCTATCTCCTTTGGAACCCCAAAAACCTGAAAAACCTCCTCGGGAAGTAAGAATGATTGCTTCAACAGATCCATTAAAGGAAATCTCAAGATCTGCATCTCCCACCAGTCCCAGTTTTGCTCCATCATAGAGATTAATTATTTCTTTCCCTGCCAGATCACTTAAAAGCATCTTAATCCTCTCCCCTATTTTCTCAATTTTATCCAAGCTTTTAGAACAAATGGTTGTAATATAGCCAGAAATAGAGAAATTACTGCAAGCGGCTCTACAAAGTATATTGAGTTATTGCTCCACCAATCTTCCGGTATCTTCAAGAAGGAAAATAAAAGTTCCAGTGACAGATAAATCCCCCCGGCGGTCCCAACTAATTGGCTTAAGGCCGAAGCAAGCATGTTAGATGGCGGCTCAGATGATCGCCACATCATTTTATATTTTCGTTCACGTACTGAAACAACAATACCGATTGCTAGAAGTATTACCCCAAGGGCTTGCATTTTCACTCCCCCTCATGGGGAGTGTATGAATAGACAAACTTCCTTAGAACAAAAAACAGAAGGTTTTTAGATTCCTAAGGAAGTTTGCAACGCACTCTATTTTTTTTAGTTACTAAGCTTGGAGCTAGCCAAGCATTTCTTTACACACCTGTCGAACCAAAACCGCCCGTTCCTCTGGCGGTTTCTTCCAGTTCTGCGACTTCTTCAAAGACTGCCCTGAAAATAGGCATAAATATCATTTGAGCTATTCTGTCTCCTGAATTGACCGTAATTGGCTGGTCACCCAAATTATGCATCAATACTTGAATTTCCCCACGATAATCTGAATCAATCACTCCAACACCGTTTGTTAAGCCTATTCCGTAACGACTGGCCAAACCGCTGCGTGCAAAGACAAGTGCAACAACATGCGGTCCTGGAAGTTCAATAGCCAGACCTGTAGGAATCTTAACATTCTCTCCTGGACTTAAGGTCAGGGTGTCTTTCAAATCGGCACACAGGTCAACTCCAGCTGAAGCCACGGTTGCATAGCTTGGCAGAGCTAAAGAATTTTTACTCACTTTTTTTATTTTTACATTTATAGAGTTAGACACTGAAAAACTCCCCCAAAACGATATTCAATGTTCGATATTCGTAGTTCGTTATTCCACTTTAAATTACGAATATTGAATTTCAGACCTAGGACGTCGAGCCCTAGTGCAGATATTCGAACCACGAACCGCGAACTACGATTACTCCCATCCTGTTTGCTTCAACATTTCGGGCATAACCACATCATGTCCGGCTGGGCCCAGGGTCATAATACTTATATTGTCCTTTTGCCAGAGACGTCCAATCACACGTAAAACATCCTCTTGAGTTACCTTCTCGAGTTTCTCTACCACTTCCTCCGGTGAAAGCACGCGGTTATAGGTTAGTTCCGTCTTCCCTAAGCGGCTCATTCGACTGCTAACCGCTTCCAATCCGAGATATAACCCGCCTTTAATTTGAGCTTTTGTTCTCACCAATTCTTCGACGCTGATTCCCTTTGTCTTCATCTCCATCAATTCTTCTAGAATACAGGCGATGACTTCTTGAGTATTTTTCGGGCTTGTTCCCGCATAGACCGCAAATAACCCGGTATCAACGTAAGTTGAGTGATAAGAATAAACAGAGTAAGCCAATCCCCGCTGTTCCCGTATCTCCTGAAACAAACGAGAACTTAATCCTCCGCCTAAAATATTATTAAATATGTGCATAGCATAGATATCTTCATCATCTTGACCCAGTCCAGGCACTCCCAAGAGGATATGCATTTGCTCTGTATCTTTCTTCTGATAATGTTCTATCGTCAAACCTTTGGGCGTCTCCTCGAGTACTCTTCGCCCGCCTCGGTTAAATGTGCCAAAATGAGGAGAAAGCTTAGCTACAACATCCTCATGTTTTATTTTACCAGCGACAGAAATCACCACATTATCAGGAGCATAATGTTCAGTAAGAAACTGCATAATTTTTTCTCTGCTCAGAGATCTTATACTCTCTTCTGTGCCTAATATCGGTTTCCCAAGAGGATGATCATTCCAGACATACTCTGAAAAGACATCATGGATTAACTCATCCGGAGAATCTTCGTACATTTTAATCTCTTCAATTACAACATTCTTTTCTTTTTCAATTTCCTTTTCATCAAATAGCGAACTGAAAAACATATCACTTAAAACATCAATCGCAAGATCGAGGTCCTCATCAAGTACTTTAGCGTAATAACAAGTGTATTCTTTGGTTGTAAAAGCATTCAGCTGCCCGCCAACCGCTTCAAGTGATTCTGCTAAAGCGCGAGCACTTCGATGCTCAGTTCCTTTAAAAAACATATGCTCAATAAAGTGGGAAATACCCTCAAACCCTTCACGTTCATCTCGAGATCCTGCCCCTACCCATATTCCTAAAGCAGCCGAACGAACATGGTCAATTTCTTCTGTAATAATCCTAACTCCGTTAGGCAACAACGTCTTTTTATACAATAATTTCACTCCCTCGTACTTCCTTCAATGATAAGGAATTATCGTTTTAAGGAACGATTTTTCTGCGATTTCATTTTCACTTATCAGATGAACGCTATTCAGCCTTTTTTCTCCAAGCCAAACTTCGAAACGACCTACCCGTTCTCCGGCACGAATAGGAAGATTCGTTGCTTTCTCCCACTCGATACGGGTTAACAGCTTCTCGCGGTCAGCCTTCGGAATGCTAACATCGAGTGGATCAGTCGCTAAGACTTGGACCGGCTTTGTAATATGAGGAAACTCTCCGATAACCTGTCCAACATCTGCCAATCGAACAGTCTCAGTGTTTTGAAAGCCCCACTCTAAGAGTTTCTTAGCATCTCCGAATCGATCGGGCGCATTGAGAACGACAACTAACAATTGACGTCCTTCCTTCGTGGCAGAAGCCACAAGGCATTTGCCGGCAGCGGTCGTCGTCCCCGTTTTTATACCATCTGCATAAGGATAGTTCCAGAGCAATTTATTCGTATTTCTTACATCCATAAAAACGTCCGGTTCAATAAAATGAATTTCCGTTTCCTTTTGCCGGGTAATTGATTGAAATTGAGGAATTTGCAAACCATATCGTGCCATTACGGCAAGGTCATAGGCTGTGGAATAATGCTCCTTACGGGGTAAGCCATTAGTATTTACGAAATTTGTATCTTGAGCACCAAGAGCTAAAGCCTTACGATTCATAAATTTGACGAACTGTTCTTCACTTCCGGCGATATGCTCTGCTATTGCAACGCAAGCATCATTGCCGGAACGGACCAATGCCCCCGTTATAAGTTCATAGAGTGTAATCTTTTCTCCCGGGTCAAGAAATATGGTTGATTCTCCTACAGCCGCCGCTTTTTCACTGACCGTAACAACTTCATCCGGTCGACCTAACTCAAACCCTAAAATTGCGGTCATGATTTTGGTGGTACTTGCGGGAGGACGACGTTTATGCGCCTGTTTACTAAAGAGAATATCCCCAGTTGCCACATCCATCAGCACAGCAGCATCTGCGGTAACCCCTGAGGGACTCTTTGCAACCAAAGGTTTATTTTCGAGCTTATTAGCCGGGGCACCATATACAGGATTCACCAGTAACAAGCTTAAGACTATAACACAAAGAATAACGCAGTCCCAAGCCTGCGTCCACCTTAGCCTGATCATTTAACCACCTCAACTTTTCATTTATCATGAGGTAGTATCTCCGCTCTGGTCATATGTTATTAGCTCATCAAGAGTTTGGAAAATATAACCCTCTAAAGTTAGTTGTTTAAGAATCACAGGCAAGGCTTTGACCGTATTTGCTTTAGGATGCATTAATACTATGGCTCCAGACTTATTTGGCTTAATTCCGAACCGTATCGCTGGATTAATGATTCGTTTAGCAATGATTTCCGGCGTGCTTTCTGGTCTCCAGTCAACCGTATCTAATGTCCAGAGAATGGTCTGATAACCTAGCTCATGGGCAGCTCGAAGTCCTGGTATACCCTTCTCACCATAAGGAGGGGCATACAAATGTGTCTTTTTCCCTATAATTCCTTCGATAATACTCTCAGTTTTTTTGATTTCTTCTCGATTGGTCTCCACGGACAGCAGATCTGGATGGGGATGAGAATACCCGTGATTTTCGATCTGGTGGCCTCTGCTATGGATTTGTTGCAGTAATTCTGGATTCTTCTTAGCCCAACGTCCTGTAACAAAAAAAGTTACATCTGCTTTGCCATTCTCCAATTCATCCAAGATGGCTGGGATATATTCTTCGCCCCAATCCACATTAATCGTTAAAGCCATGATTTTCTGATCCGTCTTGATCTGCTCAATTGGTTTAGAGACAGGCGTATTTGATGTTGTAACCCAACGCTCTGCTATAATTCCGGCGAGTAACAGAAAGAAAATCCCGCCAAACGAGAGTATTCGTCGCGAGATTTTTAAGTTAATGAACATATGCGTCCCCCCTTCCTTAAAATTTATGCGGATAGGAGGACTCACAGACTGATCATTTGTTGATTATTTGGTTAAAGTCGTTAAGATTTAGGAACCGTTGGATTCTCCTTACGGGGCATCGCCTCTTTGCGAGATAGATTTAACCTGCCTTGTTTGTCGATAGCAGTTGCTTTAACTGTAATCTCATCCCCAACTTTAACAATATCTTCTACTTTTTCTACACGTTCGTGAGCCAGTTGAGAAATATGAACGAGGCCTTCCTTACCAGTAAGTCCCAGAACCCCTGGAATGACTTCAACAAAAGCGCCAAAATCCATAACTCTTGTTACCTTACCTTGATAGATCTTGCCAACTTCTACTTCCTGAGTCAGGGCCTGAATAATTTTCAAGGCCTTCTCTCCACCGTCGCCACCAACTGAAGATATGAAGACACGTCCGTCATCCTCGATATCAATTTTGACATCAGTTTCCTCTACAATCTTCTTAATGGTTTTTCCTCCAGGTCCGATAACATCACGAATCTTATCCGGATGAATTGTGGCGGTGATAATTCTTGGTGCATAGGAAGAAAGTTGCGGTCGAGGCTTGTCCATCACAGCCAACATCTTATCTAAAATGAAAAGTCGGCCGGCTTTAGCTTGGGTTAAAGCTTTTAAGAGAATCTCTCTGGATACACCCATGATTTTAATATCCATTTGCAAAGCGGTTACCCCTTTGCTGGTTCCAGCCACTTTAAAATCCATATCCCCAAAGTGATCTTCCATGCCTTGAATATCAGTAAGAATGGCAATTTGATCTTCTTCCTTAATAAGGCCCATGGCAATCCCTGCTACTGGCGATAAAATAGGAACGCCTGCATCCATTAGAGAGAGTGTGCTGCCGCATACGGAAGCCATCGAACTAGATCCATTGGATTCCAAGACCTCAGAAACCAAGCGAATCGTATAGGGAAACTCGTCTTCGTTTGGTAAAACCGGGATTAAGGCACGTTCTGCTAAAGCACCATGACCTATTTCTCTTCGTCCCGGCCCACGCATAGGCCTTGTCTCTCCAACACTGTATGGAGGGAAATTATAATGATGTATATAACGTTTCGATCTTTCTAGGCCCAAACCGTCTAAAATCTGTTCATCCCTTGCAGCACCCAAAGTCGCTACTGTTAAAACCTGAGTCTGCCCGCGTGTAAAGAGGCCCGTCCCATGTGTACGAGGTAAGATCCCTACTTCGACACTTATCGGACGAACTTCATCAACTGCCCGACCATCAGGTCTAATCTGCTCGTGGGTGATCAATTTGCGGACAATCTGATGGACAATGTCCTCTAAAACATTTTTAATGACTCTTGAATCATCTGGGAACTCAGCTTCGAAATGAGCCAAAGTTTCAGCTTTAACTTCGTCAATTGCACTCTCCCGGGCTTTTTTCTCCTCCACGCGGACAGCCTTATCTAACCTGTCGTAAGCATAGGCATTAACCGCTTCTACAATATTAGCCGGATTGCCTGCAATCTTTAATTCAAGTTTATCTTTTGCTAAGCCCATCTTAGAAGCTTCCTCACGATAGTCTTCAATAAACTTGGTTATTTTCTTGATTTCTTCATGTCCAAACATAATAGCTTCTAGGATTTTATCCTCTGGCACTTCATGAGCACTGGCTTCTACCATCATAACAGCATCCTGCGTTCCTGCTACTGTAAGAAGCATTTCGCTTTTTGCTGCTTGTTCAATAGTAGGATTAATGATGTATTCATCTTCTACAAGTCCTACCGTAACTGCCGCGATAGGACCTTCAAAGGGAATGTTTGATATGCTTAACGCTGCAGAAGCAGCATTGATTGCGGTAATATCTGTTGCACAGTCTTGATCAACTGACATTACTGCTGCAACCACTTGAACTTCATTGCGAAATCCTTGTGGAAACAACGGGCGGATAGGACGGTCAATTAAACGTGCTGACAGGGTAGCCTTCTCACTCGCTCTTCCTTCACGTTTAATAAATCCGCCTGGAATTTTGCCTGCAGCATACATACGTTCTTCAAACTCAACAGTCAAGGGAAAGAAATCAATGCCCTCTCGAGCTACAGTACTGCATGTAGCAAATGCAGTCACCACTGTATCTCCATAGCGGAGAAATATTGCACCTCCCGCTTGCTTACCAAGTTTCCCGGTTTGGAAAGTCATAGTTCTTCCACCTACCGAGAGTGACTTTTCTAGTATTTCCTGTTTCACAATGGAACCTCCTTAAATCTATTCAAATCCTTTTTAACTTGTTTTCTCTTCGACATATTGTTATTATTTCCTGCAATTTGCAGAAATAAAACTAAGTTAGCAATAATATCTCTTATACTGCATAAAAACCATCTTTTTACTATCATTTATAGGCATTACAGCCATAGAAAGGCACTTAATCCCCCTAAAAAGAAACCTTACTCCTTAGGTTTCTCTTACCGAGCGCAATTATGTAGAATATTCTAAGTGTCCCTAGACATAGTTTTAATTTCAAATCATGCGTCTTGAGAACATCGCCCTCAGACCTCGACTTCGCTCAGTGTCTTTTAAAGGAGAAAGAAGCGGATCTATGTGATCCGCTTCTTTCTCGCCTTTAAGCTAGATTATTTCCGCAAGCCAAGTACACCAATAATATTACGATAACGATCAAAATTAACGTTCTTTAGATAAGTTAATAACGCACGCCTGGAACCAACCATTTTCAAAAGTCCACGACGGGAATGGTGGTCTTTCTTATGCGTCTTAAAGTGTTCTGTTAAATACGTAATTCGCTCAGTGAGAAGCGCAATTTGCACTTCCGGAGAACCGGTATCCCCTTCGTGTTGTGCGTGCTTTAAAATAATCTCTTGCTTTCTCTCAGGTGTCATCATGATAAAATTCCTCCAATTTTTATAATTCCCGACTGCCCAGGTTAACGTTGGAGACTTCGTTTAGCCGAGTCAGTGGGTCCTAATAGTTTCTAAAGTAGTATACATGTTAATTATTGATTTGTAAAGTTAGTCTGCGATAGGGCGTTATTGCTGTCTTGGCGATCTTGGATTTCATCTAATACCCCTTTAGCATTTGAGCAATCTCTTTCTAACTGAGTCAAAAGCTCGTTAACCCCATTAAATTTTCGTTCGTCACGCAAACGTTCTTCAATACACACTGTGATTTCCTTGCCATACAGATCACCTTCAAAATCAAAGAAATGGACCTCCACCACAGTATCATACACTTCATGAAAGGTTGGTTTCATTCCGATGTTCATCATCCCTAATACGCGTTTTTCATCAATAGTACTCCAAACTGCGTAAACCCCTCGCTTCGGAATCAAAAAATCGTCTGAAGTTAGAATATTGGCTGTAGGGTAACCAAGCATCCGTCCGCGCTCTTCCCCATGTATAACTGTCCCACGCAGGCAAGGAAGGTGTCCAAGCAGAGAGCTTGCCAATTGAATATCCCCTAGTTGTAATGCTTTACGAATACTGCTGGAAGAGATCACACGGCCACCCAAAGTCTGAGCCTGAAGCACACTCACTCCAAAGCCATGCTTTTGCCCTAAGGCTTGAATCAACTCGGAATTACCTTTACCTTGAGCACCAAATGAATAATTAAAACCAACCACAACATGAATTACCCCAAGAGGTAAAAGAATCTTCTCAACAAACTGTTCTGGAGAAGTATTCGCCATCTCCATTGTAAAGGGCAGATGGTAGACTGTACGAACCCCAATCTCCTCCATATAAAGTAATCGCTCTTGAGTCGTGGACAATAGTTTTACTCCCCTTTCGGGAAATAATACTTTTAGCGGATGAGGCTCAAAGATCAAAACATCAAGCCCCACCCCTAAACGCGCGGCTTGTTCAAGCCCATGCTCAAGCAATCGACGATGTCCCAGATGTACCCCATCAAAATTACCTAACGCTAAGACACAAGGTTCTCTTTCCATAGGCAGACTTGTTCGAACTTGCACCGATCTGACCTCCTAAATATCAGAACTAGTCAGCGACTTTCTGACTAGTCATTTGAAAACTTTATGTGGGTAAAGAGCTTCCTCACGCCAAACCCCTATTCCGATTAATTCTTCACTCTCCATAACTTGTACGTAAGGCTCTTTTTTATCGTCTAAAATCTTAACTTGTTCTCTTTTAGTTGGCAACCCATTCCTGAAAGCATTTGAACGCAATCCGGATAAGGAAACCTTAGGCAGATCAATTCCAGCAGTTAACGGCAGTATAAAGGAAAAATCGCCGTCACATACAGCCTCTTCAATCTCTTCAAGCGTCCAACTTTCTTGGATCTTAAACGGCCCGGAACGAATTCGTACTAAATAGGACATATGTGCTCCACAACCTAAAGTTTGTCCAAGATCATGACAAATTGTCCTTATATAGGTCCCTTTTGAACACTCAATGTCCAAGATAGCTTTTGGAAACTGTCCATCAAACCATTCTTCAAGGTTCAATTTATAAATAGACACTTCACGTGGATTTATCTCGATCGGTATCCCTTTTCGAGCATATTCATAGAGATGTTTACCTTCTTTACGAACTGCGGAATACATCGGAGGAACTTGGGATATCTTACCTGTAAAATTGGGCAAAATTCGTTCTAATTCACTTCGGTTGAGTATTGGTGAGGTCTCGCGGATTACTTTACCATATGAATCCTGAGTATCTGTCGTAACGCCAAACGTCAATTCGGCAATATATGCCTTCCCTTGCTCTGTTATATACTCTGCTAAACGGGTTCCCTTGCCCACACAGATCGGTAACACACCAGCAACCCCTGGGTCAAGAGTTCCTGTATGTCCAACTTTTTTTATCTTTAGAATTTTTCTTATCCAGACAACAACATCCGAAGAAGTCATTCCAGGCGGTTTGAGCACGTTAATAATTCCTTCCAATCCTTAACGCCTCCTCAATCGCACTAACTATGCTTTGCTTCGCATCCTCTATTGGGACTCTGAAGGTACAACCCGCAGCTCGATTGTGTCCTCCTCCGCCAAACTTAGCTGCAATCGCATTAACATCCAACCAGAGATTCGAACGCAAACCTGCCTTAATTTCTAAAGGTCCTGCCTCTTTAAGTAACACAGCTGCCTCAACGCCCGCAATACTGCGTGCGTGATTAACCAAACCCTCACTTAATTCTTGTTCTGCGCCGCTCTTTTGAAAATCCTCTAAGCTTAAAGTCATAAGGGCCAACTGCCCTTCGGCGTGGATTTCCAATCCATTTAAGGCATATTGAAGTAGCTTGATTTGGGAAAGTGGCTTTTGATCAAAAATTTTGTGGTGAATACTAACCAAATCTATACCTAGATCCAATAGTTCTGCAGTCAGACGATGAGTCTGAGCTGTAGTATTACCATACTGAAAACACCCTGAATCCGTCACAATGGCTGTATAGACATTTGTAGCAATTTCACTGTCTATCTCTGCACCTAAAAGGTTAATGAGAGTCAAGGCAAGCTCTCCAACAGCACTTGCTTGGGCATCAACCCAGTTGATGTGTCCAAAGTGTTGATTCGAGATGTGATGATCTAAGTTAAGTATTGTACTTACTTTAGAGATATCTGACGTCAAAAGGTTAACTCGTCCCAGATCTGTACAGTCCACAAATACAAGAGTCTCTGGTTGAGGATCAGGAAGTTGCTGACTTATACGGGATGAACCCGGCAAAAACATTAAGTTGCTTGGCACCGGATTCGGGTTATAAAACGATACCTCTTTGCCCATTTTTTCCAATGCCAAACCGATGGCCAACATTGATCCTAAACAGTCGCCATCCGGAGATACATGGGAGAAAAGCGCCACCTTTGGCGCTTTTCTCAGGACTTCAATGAACTCTTGGACAAGGGTGTTTTCATTCATGGGATTCTTCCTTACCCGTTTCATCGGACACCTTAACATCTTTTAGTAATTTTGCAATGTGTGCACCATGTTGAATGGAAGGATCGTATTTGAAAACGATCGATGGAACATGTCTGAGTCTTACCCGTTTTCCAATTTCAGATCGAACATACCCTGCCGCGCGATTCAAGGCATCCAATGATGCATTTCCTTCATCCTCAGTGCCCAAAACACTTATATACACTTTTGCGTGTGATAAATCATCTGCAACATCCACACTTGTGAGAGTAACAAATCCAATACGAGGATCCTTTAACTCCACTCGAATAAGTTGAGAGATTTCCTCTTTAAGTGTTTCCGCTAACCGATTGGGTCGATGTTTTGACATACCTAATACCTCCAGGGCTGATTTACTGCTATAATGTCCGCTTTACTTCTTCCATAACAAATGCCTCAATAGTGTCTCCCTCTTTGACATCATTATACTTTTCTATGCCAATTCCGCATTCGTAACCCTCAGCAACTTCTTTTGCATCATCTTTAAAGCGCTTAAGAGATTCCATAACGCCTTCATGGATTACTATACTATCACGAATAACGCGCACTTTTGCAGAACGTATGATTTTTCCTTCTGTCACCATACAACCAGCGACCGTTCCCGCTTTAGGGACTTTAAAGACCATACGGACTTCAGCCTTGCCTACGACAACCTCTTTGAAGGAAGGATCCAGCAAGCCAGTCATAGCAGCTTTAACATCCTCAATGGCATCATAGATGACTCGGTAAAGTCTCACATCTACGCTATCCAGTTCAGCCGTCGCCTTCGCGTTGGCATCTGGTCGGACATTAAAGCCCAAAATAATTGCATTTGAAGCTGACGCGAGCATAATGTCATTTTTATTGATTGCACCGACCCCGCCATGAATTGGATTGACGCGTACCTCACTCGTCGAAAGACGAAGTAAGGACTGCTTTAAGGCTTCGACTGAACCTTGTACATCTGCCTTAATGATAATGTTTAGGTCTTTGATCTCGCCCTCTTTTATCTTATCAAAAAGGTCTTCTAAGCTCACTTTAACAGCCACGCTTTGCTTGGACTCTGCTACTTTTCGTACAGCAATACGTGCCGATGTTATTTGACGAGCCAATTTTTCATCTGCTACAACATAGAAAGGTTCCCCAGCTTCAGGCACTTCGGACAAACCATGCACTTCCACGGGCATGGAGGGACCGGCCTTTTTAACACGTCGGCCTTTTTCATCCAACATGGCCTTAATTCGACCATAGGCACAGCCGGCAACAGCCACATCTCCAATGTTAAGCGTACCCTTGGAAATAAGAACGGTAGCGACAGGTCCTTTACCCTTATCTAATTCGGCTTCGATGACTGTGCCAGCAGCCGGACGATTGGGATTTGCTTTAAAATCACGAACTTCAGCGACTAATAAAATCATCTCAAGAAGTTGTTCGATGTTTAGTTGACTTTTTGCCGATACAGGAACGGCAATCGTATCTCCGCCCCATTCTTCAACGACAAGACCGTACTCGGTCAGTTCCTGTTTTACTTTTTCAGGAACTGCATTTTCTTTATCTATCTTATTAATAGCTACAATGATAGGCACGTCAGCTGCTTTAGCATGATTTATAGCCTCAATGGTTTGTGGCATAATTCCATCATCAGCCGCTACTACCAATATAGCGATATCAGTTACTTGAGCACCACGAGCACGCATAGAGGTAAAAGCTTCATGCCCAGGTGTATCCAAGAAGGTAATCTTTTGACCATTAATTTCAACTTGATAAGCCCCGATGTGTTGAGTAATTCCTCCCGCCTCCGAAGCCGTTACATGTGTTGTTCGAATAGCATCAAGAAGGGAAGTTTTTCCGTGGTCGACATGTCCCATTACGGTAACTACAGGTGGACGGAAAACGAGGTCTTTTGGATCATCTTGGATCTCTTCAATAACAGCCATTGATTTCTCGGCTTTAACCTCAACCGTAACACCCATTTCACCTGCCAGGATGGTGGCTGTTTCAATGTCCAATTCTTGATTAATTGTAGCCATAACTCCCAGAGTCATAAGCTGTTTAATCAGTTCCCCAGCCTTACGGCTCATTTTAGAGGCTAAATCTTGGACAGATATTGATCCTTGTATCACAATATGCTTTGGAGTCGTATCCCTAACTTCTTTTTTTGGATGTTTTTGAAAGCGTCTATGTGGTGACCGGATGGCATTTTCTCTTTCTTTTTCTACTTCACGTTTCCGTTCATAAGCCTTATCCTGGGCCTTCTTATTTGCAGGCATCTGTCTTTTAGCTTGCTCTACGATGATTGGTGACGGCGGGGCACCTCCACCAGCACGTGGAGCCATTCCTGGACGATTACCTTGCGATTGACCTTGATATCCTGGACGGGCACCTTGCGGTTGACCCTGATATCCTGGTCGGGGACCTTGCTGCTGACCTTGATATCCTGGTCGCGGGCCTTGCGGCTGACCCTGATATCCTGGTCGCGGGCCTTGCGGCTGACCTTGATACCCTGGTCGCGGGCCTTGCGGCTGACCTTGATACCCTGGTCGCGGGCCTTGCGGCTGACCTTGGTACCCTGGTCGCGGGCCTTGCGGCTGACCTTGATACCCTGGTCGCGGACCTTGCGGCTGACCTTGATACCCTGGTCGCGGACCTTGCGGCTGACCTTGGTACCCTGGACGCGGACCTTGCGGCTGACCTTGGTACCCTGGACGCGGGCCTTGCGGCTGACCTTGGTACCCTGGTCGCGGACCTTGCGGCTGGCCTTGATATCCTGGTCGCGGACCTTGCGGCTGGCCTTGATATCCTGGTCGCGGACCTTGCGGCTGGCCTTGATATCCTGGACGCGGACCTTGTGGCTGGCCTTGATATCCTGGTCCCGAGCCTTGCGGCTGACCTTGATACCCTGGTCTAGGGCCTTGCGGCTGACCTTGATACCCTGGTCTAGGGCCTTGCGGTTGACCTTGATATCCTGGACGCGGACCTTGCGGCTGACCTTGGTACCCTGGACGCGGACCTTGCGGCTGGCCTTGATATCCTGGTCGCGGACCTTGCGGCTGGCCTTGATATCCTGGTCGCGGACCTTGCGGCTGGCCTTGATATCCTGGTCGAGGGCCTTGCGGACGTCCTTCTAATTCCGAATTAGGATTTTGAGACTGCCCTTCTGTACCCTGACGAGGACCTTGTGACTGTCGTTCTATTGCCGAACGGGGTTCTTTCAGCTTACCTTCTTGTGCTGATTCAGATACTATTGGCCTTTTTTCCTCAGTATTTTTGTGTTCAGAATGCTCCAAATTTATCTCCTTTCCTTTCAGTTGGTTCCTTAATCGATCTGCGTCATTTTGATCGACCGTACTTAAATGGTTTTTCACATCAGTTCCCATAGCCACGAGTCTTGTCATCACTTCTTTACTGCTAAAATTCAATTCTTTTGCTAATTCATGAACACGAATACTCATTTAACCACCCCCACATAATCGGCTCCCACATTACGCTCCAAGCATCAGCTCCTTGCTAGTAATATAGCCTTAGCAAACCCTTGATCCAAAATAAGCACTGCTGAACGCGGCGAAAGTCCTATAGAACATCCTAGTTCTAGCTTTGTACCAGTGATATACACTGGTAATTTTATATCATTAGCCCACAGAGTATACTTTTTTTGTGCTCCGTGAGCATCCTCCGCTATGATAAGAAGAAAGCCTTTTCTTTTTTTAATCATGGCCTCAATTTGAGCATCTCCAGAAGCAATTTTTCCGGCCCGCCGAGCAATTCCAATTAAAGATTGGGTACGTGTATTCACAAAGATATTTTTCCTTCCAAGTGAGTAAAAACTGCTGGATCTACATCCACTCCAAAAGCTTTCCTGAAGCGACGCTCTTTGACGGCGGTTTGAAAACAGACAGAATTAGAGCAAAGGTATGCGCCACGACCATTCCGTTTTCCAGTGGGATCGAGCTCTACAATTCCTTCTGGAGTTCTAACGATTCGCAAAAGCTCTTTTTTGGGCTTCATTTCTTGGCACCCTAAGCACATCCGCATCGGGACTTTTCGTGTCTTCATACCATCACCCCTTTCCTTTCTTTTTTTTCTCCTTAGGACGCTCGTTGATGCCAGTTAATAAATCCTCAACTATTTTATCCGGGACTGCTTCAGTAACTATCGGATCGACATCATTTTCAAGGGGCTCCAGCTCCTCTGCATATCCGGCATATGTTTCATTCTCATTATTTTCAGCGTTTTCGGTAAGTTTTAGCCCTTGTGTAACCGTGTCTTCTTGATACTCTTGTTCTTCTTGATACTCTTGATATCCATCGGATTCTGCGTACTCATCATATTCAGAGTATTCCTCATATTCGCCATACTCATCATAATTTTCATACTCTTCTTGTCCTTGGGGAATGATATTATGAGCGATGGCCTGAGATTCACTTTTTATATCAATCTTCCAACCCGTAAGTTTGGCCGCTAATCGTGCGTTTTGTCCCTCTTTTCCAATCGCCAAAGAAAGCTGATAATCCGGAACCACAACAATAGCAACCTTTTCATTGAGTTTAGGATATACTTGTAAGACTTTTGCAGGAGATAGGGAATTAGCCACAAATTCTTGGGGATCGATTGAGAAGTTTACAATATCAATCTTTTCTCCTTTTAATTCTGTGACAATAGTCTGTACGCGCACTCCTTTAGGGCCAACACATGCTCCTACAGGGTCAACGTTTGGATCACGTGAATAAACTGCGATTTTGGAGCGAGCTCCAGCTTCACGAGAAACTCCCTTTATTTCTACGATCCCGTCATGTATCTCAGGAACTTCAAGCTCAAATAAACGTTTTATTAAGCCTGGATGTGTTCGGGAAAGCATAATCTGTGGGCCCTTCGTCGTTTTCTTAACCTCTACGACATAGGTTTTGATACGCTCAAACGATTGATATCCTTCTCCAGGTATTTGTTCCTGTGCAGGAAGTACAGCTTCTACTTTCCCTAAATCAACAATGACATTCTTCTGTTCATACCGCTGGACAACTCCGGTAACGATATCCCCTTCACGATTGACAAATTCGTCATAAATCATGCCGCGTTCTGCTTCTCTAATGCGTTGTACGACAACTTGCTTCGCAGTTTGCGCAGCAATTCGCCCAAACTCACGAGGAGTTACTTCGTATTCCACAATGTCTTCAAGTTGGTAATTAGGATCCAGATTACGCGCCTCCACCAAGCTAACCTGAGTCCGAGCATCCTCCACGAGATCGACAACGGTTTTACGGGCATAAACTTTAAACTCACCGGTTAAACGATCAATAAGAACTCGTACATTTTGTAATGATCCGAAATTCTTCTTGTATGCGGAAATCAGTGCAGCCTCAATCGCCTCAAATAGAATTTCTGCAGAAATTCCCCGTCCTTTTTCTAACTCGTGAAGGGCCTCGATGAACTCCATATTCATTTTTCCTTTTTCCTCCTTATTCTATTGTAAAAAATAATCTAAAAATCCAGTGCCAAATGAGTTTTCTTTACCAACGTGCGTGGAATGGCGACACGCTCATCATTGTATTCTAAAACGATCTCATCGTTGATTAGTCCAACAAGATTTCCGGAAAATTTCTTGTACCCTTGAAACTGGGAACTGGTATGGACATTAACCAAACTTCCCTGAAAACGAACAAAGTCCTCTTCCTTTTTAAGAGGACGTTCAAGTCCAGGAGAAGACACTTCCAACATATAGGCTTGCGGAATAGCATTTTTTTGATCAAGCATTTCACTTACAATGTGGCTGATAGTTGAACAATCATCCATATCCACGCCACCGTCTTTATCTATGTAAAGGCGCAAATACCAATGCGCACCTTCCTTTAAGTACTCTACATTGACTAATTCGAGGCCTTTCTCTCTTACGAGTGGTTCAACCATAGACGCGATTTGTTGTTCTATTGCTTCATTCATATGAATTCGCTCCTTTAAACGTAACGTAATGGACATTCTCCTCATAGTCTTACGAAGATGTCCTCAAGTTATACTTACGCTACGAATTGGACAAACGAAGGAGCGGGCTAGAACCCACTCCTTACCATCAAGACTACAAATTTCCTTATACTAATATAGCATATTCGTTAGAACTGTGCAACCTGCTACTAACTTTGACCAATTAAATCATGTTATAATTTTAAAACACAACGAATCTCTAAAATTGCAAATGAAAAGGTAATACTTGATGTTGTTAAATAAGCAAATAGCCAAGATTATTAAAAGTATAACCAATGATAATTATTCCAACTGTCACAAGTCCGGCAAAAACAACGAGAAGCTTGGTTTTGACCACTTTTTAATTCCATCCCCTTATCTTCACAGATGACTCGATGTATTATCCATGTTTAGACCAATGTTATCAAACAACTGTTTTAATGCTTCAAGGTTCTTTCTATTAATAGAGTATTTCATCCAAACTCCATCACGCCTGCTGTCTACCAAACCACTTTCGCTTAAGATTTTCATATGGTACGAGAGGGTAGGCTGGGTGATGTTGAATTCCTCTAAAATATCGCAAGCACACAGTTCTCCATTGGAAAGCATGTCAAATATTTTAAGCCTGGTTTCATCTGACAGGGCTTTCAAATACATGGCATGTACCCCATAATCCTCTTTCAAAATTCTCACCTCGGCGATTAAAATTGCGCAATACACATTGACACTTCTCTATGTCTATTATACGACGATATAGAGAGATGTCAATGTGTATGTTGTTTAAACTTCACTTCTATAAAACTTTTGATGTCCATACGGCAATAACGTAAATTGGCATATATCCGTTGCCTTAATACTTTGAGGCAACGGATATATGCCAATTTACAATAAAGATTGTTTTAAATCAAAAAAGATTAGTTGACTAGCATTTAGGACGATTCATCAGTGCGTAATACAGTTTATTATCTTTAAGACCGTGGCATCTAAGGATCTCTCATTCTTCAATCGGCTTAAGTTAGTATTTCGATGGTTTTTTGAAACCACATTTCGATGGATATTAATATTCTTCTCTTTTACCGAATTCAGCAGATTCTACCCATTCTTCTGAGTGATTAATGAGGGTAACTATCTGATCAATTATTGCATAATGATCCTCTTCTTGTTTTATCAAGTATTCAAAAACCTTTTTCGACTCATTATCCGTTGCTTCAGATAAGTATTTGCGATATAGGTTTATACTTTCTTTTTCATTTTCTAAAGCTGACCTGTACACATCAAGTTGATTAGGAACTTGTTTAAGTTCATTTTTAAGAGTCCCCAGGTCATTAAACACGCTTTTAGCTTCAGATAGCGTTTCACTTTGTTTTAAATCGAAGGATAATTTATTAACCTTATTTTCTAAAATCTTAGCATGTATATTTTCATCTTTCGCTAACAAAAGAAAGACAGTGCTTAAACTATTGTCCTTATTGATTTTAGCTTGCTCGGTGTAATATTTCTCTCCTTCAAGTTCCATTTTGATTGCAAACTCTAAAATATCCATAAACTAACCTCCCTAATAAATATTAGTATGCCCTTTTCGACGGGATGTGGAACAATCAACTGATTACATTATAGTACTTATTATTTAAAATTACTATGACTTTATACTATTTATTAATAAGATAATTTAGAATTTAATTATATTCTTATTGTTCCTAAAAAAGACCTCAAAAATACGGGATTTAATACTTTGTTCAACGTTATTGGTCATGCGTTTCAATAACCATATCCTAAGAAAAGGAAGTTCTGAGCTCCACAATGGAATGGAAATTCGGCCTATCTAACCCATAAATTCATGTCCTCAAAAGAACCTGCAATATGGCAATTATTAATCAGTCGCCCTTGATATCTGTATCCAAGTTTATAGAATACTCTATTCATCCCAAAAGACTGAGCGCGAGCTAATGTATATAGTATAAATGAACCATGCTTTTGAACTTCATGCTCTAAAATACCTAGTAAACGTTCGGACAGTGAATGTCCACGGTACTCTTCAATCGTTGCACAATCCGTCATTTCGCAACGATTAAAAAGATAATCAGGGTAAGCAGCTGCTACCCCAATCAGTTTCTCTTGTGAAAACGCTCCAGCAAAAATATTTCCATTATGCATTAAAGAACTGATATACTGAGAACTTTCCACCGGGGATGGGTAGCTTATAAAAACTTGTGTTAATACTTGCGATATTTGTCGGGCAAAGGTTTCATCTAAAATCTTCAATTCCATTCCGATTGGCAAACTTTGTGACTGCTTAATTGGTTCCGTCCTAACCGTATACACAATATCATTCTCTTTTTGTATCTTATCTGAAAGTCCTCTTGCCTTAAAAACGTAATAGGCAAGGCTAACCGCAAATTCCTCATAGTCATAACGAAAGATGTTTCCTTCGATATGAAAGCCGCATTTCACAAATTTAGGTACATCTCTGGGCAAGGCCCATAGCCAAATTTTTTCCAATTCCTTTGTAACTGCCAGATCAATAAGCTCCCGACTAAATAGAGAAGGCTTAGTTCCTAGTGGGTATCCGTTGACGACTAGGCGTTTATTCCTCTCATCCACCGAAATGAGACTTGGGGAACTTACTGCGCCCCTAGTGTTAAACATTTGCTCCACCTCCGCATCCGCCGGATACTTTTTTTCTCCTCTCCTGCCGCATGTTTTCTTGGGGTGTCAGACTAATCAGCCCGCCTTTCAGCAATTTAGCAAGACCAATTTTACGAGTTTTGGAACTGCTGCAGGTGTTTGCGCATGTCTTGCAACGGCTTGTTTTATCTTCTGGTTCCTGATATACGCTGATAACTCCTTCATAATTACGAAGAATTACTTTGTCATTTGATTGGGAAATCAAATAGTTAGGTTGAAGGGGGATTTTACCTCCACCTCCCGGGGCATCGACAACAAAGACAGGCACAGCAAAGCCAGAGGTATGTCCTCTAAGCATTTCAATGATTTCCAAACCAGTACTGACAGAAGTTCGAAAGTGCTCAATGCCACTGGATAAGTCGCATTGGTATAAGTAGTAGGGCCTCACCCGGCATTTTACGAGTTCATGAACCAGTTTTTTCATAATCACAGGACAATCATTGATTCCTCTAAGCAAAACCGTTTGGTTCCCAAGTGGAATACCCGCATTAGCCAGTTTGTTCAGAGCATTGCGTGCTTCAATCGTAAGTTCCTTGGGATGATTAAAGTGGGTGTTGATCCAGATTGGATGGTATTTTTGAAAAACTTCAATGAGCTTATCCGTAATTCGCATCGGCAATACTACTGGGGTTCTTGTCCCAATGCGGATAATCTCAACATTAGGAATCGAACGAAGGTTGGATAAGATATAATCCAGCCGATCATCAGAAAGGGTCAATGGATCCCCTCCGGAGATCAGGACGTCACGAATCTGTGGGTTGGAACGGATATAGTCCAGGGCGAGCTTAAATTGATTCAATGGTAAAGCCTTGTCCGTTTGTCCAGCCATTCTCCTTCTGGTGCAATGTCTGCAGTACATTGAGCACTGATCAGTTACCAGGAGTAACACTCGATCTGGATAACGGTGTGTCAATCCTGGTACCGGAGAATCAGCTTCTTCATGCAGTGGATCTTCTAAATCACATGAGGATTTGCTCAATTCGTGGATTGAAGGAATTGCCTGTTTTCTAATAGAGCACTCTGGATTCTGGGGATCCATCAGGGAAAAATAGTATGGAGTGATTGCCATTCGGAAATTTTCCAGGCACTTCTCAATCTGATCAGCTTCCTCGGAGGGAACAGACATAGCCTGCAGTAATTCCTTGTGGTTTGTAATCCTGTTAGACATTTGCCAGTGCCAATCATTCCATTGCTCATCATTTATATCAGGCCATAAGGTTTGTCGTCTTTGTTCATTCACATTCATTTGTTACCTCCTCGTCAGTTACCCTAATTTTCAGGATAGCCCCGAGCCCCGATCTCTTATCTTTCTTTAGAAAACCTTGTGAGAAATATCCTAATGCAACTGACAACTTTAATAAACATAATAAGTTGTTGGTGAATATATGTCAACAAAAACTTTTGTAGAAATATGTATAAATTTTCTATATACGTCTATACAAGTATCAAAACCCTCGAAATGGGAGATTGAACATAATGGCCTTATGTTTAAAAATATGGTATACTTTAAATACAAACAACTTATTATATATAATAAAGTTGTTTGTATCACGATTTTTTTCTTTCTCGGGAGGTGGTTCTATGCTTATATAGAAGGAGTTTGAAGTTGTGCTCTTTCAAATGAAAAAAGGTACATAGGAGGTAGAAGAAAAAATGAAAAAATTTAATGTTCTAATCCTCATTACCCTAATCTTGTTGATAATAAGCGGCTGTGGTACATCAAAAACCAATTCTGACACGCCAACTAAAACCACCTTGGACCAGATTAAGGTCGACGGAAAATTGACCTATGCCATGAGTGGTCAGTACCCACCCTTCAACTATTTTAACGAGCAGAACGAGCTTACTGGATTTGATGTCGAAATAGGCCAAGAGATTGCCAAAAGAATTAACGTGAACCCAGCACCGATCGCAACTGAATGGGATGGACTCATTGCAGGCTTGACAACCAGCAAATTCGACATGATCTTAGGGAGTATGGCGATAACGGACGAGAGATTGGAAAAAGTAAATTTCAGTACCCCTTATTACCGTTCAGGAGCCCAAGTTATTGTGCCCTCGGACTCGCAAATCAGAGGAGGGATTGATCTCAAAGGCAAAACAGTCGGGGTTGTTCTGGGGACGACATTTGAAACGAAAGCTCGAGAATTGGGGGCTGCTGTAAAGACTTATAAAGGTGACCCTGATGCCTTTAATGATATGGCCAACAAAAGACTGGATGCCGTTATTACTGATAAGATTGTAGGTTTAAATGCGATTAAAGAGAATAATTACCCCTATAAACTGGTGGGCGATATGTTATATGCAGAGAAGATGGGCATTGCGATTCGCAAAGACAGTCCCAAATTACTGGAGGCTGTGAACAGTGCTTTAGCTGAAATGATGGATGACGGAACCTATCAAAAAATTAGCGAAAAATATTTCAATGCGGATATTCGTTAAAGCCGAAGGTCAATCAGCAAGGGGTGCCGCTCTGATCAGACTGGAGGTATGTTGCTTTGAATCTTGACTTTAGTATCATCCCTAAATATCTGCCTTTTTTGTTGCAGGGGGCAGGTTTGACCATAGAACTTGCTGTACTGGGAATTGCATTTGGCATCCTTCTAGGTCTCGTTGCCGCTCTCATGAAGATATCTCACACACCCCTGCGCTATATTGCTCATTTTTACATTTGGCTGATTCGGGGAACCCCTTTGCTTGTTCAGCTCTTTCTCATTTATTTCGGTTTACCACAGCTTGGTATTACATTAAGTGCTTTTGCATCTTCTGTAATAGGACTGGGAATCAACAGCGGGGCGTACCTTGCCGAAGTCTTTCGGGGGGGAATTGAAGCAATCCCGGAAGGGCAAACTGAAGCTTCTCTATCCCTTGGCATGGGCAAATTCTTAACCATGCGCAGGATTATCTTCCCCCAAGCTTTGCGGATTTCGATACCGTCATTGGGCAATCAGTTTATTATTACTTTAAAAGATTCATCACTATGTTCAGTCATTACGATGTCGGATCTTCTTCAAACGTCCCAGCGTTTTGCCAGTAGGACGTTTGCCTCATTGGAATTCTACACCGCCGCCGCCGTACTCTATTTACTGATGACCACAGTGATATCAGCGCTTTTACGCAGTCTGGAGTGGCGATTATCTAGAGAAAGCCGGACAAGGGGGAATTGATATGAATTTGGCATACATACCGAAAAAGTCAAAGGTCGATAATCTTAGTCTTCCGGAAAAGTCAATGATCAATGTTAAGGGTCTAGTCAAAGATTTCGGCAAGAATCGAGTTATTGATGGTATCGATGCGACAGTATCTGCAGGTGAGGTTGTGGTCCTGATCGGAGCGAGTGGTTCAGGAAAGAGCACTTTTCTGCGTTGCTTAAATGGACTGGAAACACTTACCGCGGGAGAAATCTTGATAGACAGCGTACCTCTGGAAAGCAAATCAAGCAGTCTCAAACTGATTCGCCGTCAGGTGGGAATGGTGTTCCAGCAATTCAATCTCTTCCCTCACCTGACTGTGTTGGAGAATGTCATCGAAGCTCCCGTTCACGTGCTTAATCAAAAGAAGGACATTGCTGTCAAAGCAGCCCGGGAGCTACTCACGAAGGTTGGCCTTTTGGATAAACAAAACTGCTACCCAGGGACGCTGTCTGGGGGACAAGGCCAAAGAGTGGCCATAGCCAGAGCACTGGCTATGCATCCGAAAATTATGCTTTTCGATGAGCCAACCTCAGCTCTTGATCCTGAGCTGGTTGGAGAAGTTCTCACCGTAATGAAGCAGTTGGCAGAGGACGGAATGACAATGGTTGTTGTCACTCATGAAATGGGCTTTGCTAGAGAAGTAGCAGACAGGGTAATCTTCATAGACGAAGGCCGTATTGTTGAAGAGGGCTCACCTATTCAGATTTTTAGTAACCCCCAAGAAAAACGAACCCAGGCCTTCCTCGGCAGGTTAAGTCATTAAATGACTTAACCTGCTTATTTTTCAGAGGACTTCTGGCATCTCGATACTCTCCCTTAGCTGTAGATCTTCTGTCTATTAGCAACTCTTGGCATATTAATAAACTCAACTTATGCTTATTCTTCGCATAATGCGACATTTACTGCATTATTCATTTACTATATATCACAAACAAAAAAAGAAAGTAACAGAATTGCCCCTTTGTTTGATACAAAAAGACGACCCCTAAATAAAAGAGCCGTCTTTTTGTGCTGTTAATACTTACTTTTTGATGGTTGGAATAGGTTCTGTTGAGATGGCATCCAAATTGTCTTCCCAAAGATACTTTCTCGTTTCTGCTACGATAACTCCACTTAAGAGAAGCAGAGAGATAAGGTTCGGAATGGCCATCAGTGCATTCATAGCATCCGCCATATCCCAAACAAGTTGAAGAGTCATTATGGAGCCAAAGAATACGGCAAGCACCCAGACTACACGGTACGGAATAATTGCTATTTTTCCAAATAAGTACTCAATAGCTCTCTCCCCATAATAAGACCAACCTAAAATGGTTGAAAATACGAAGGTTAAAAGTCCAAAAGTTAGAACAATCGGACCAACTACAGGGATTTGAGCAAAGGCCATTTTTGTTAAAGCGGCACCTTTTAACCCTTCCGCTGCCGCTGGGTTGCTCAATATACTGCTCACTACGACGATACCGGTCATTGCGCAAACTACCACAGTATCCCAGAAGGTTCCGCTGGCAGAGACTAGGGCCTGACGAACAGGGTTTCTGGTTTGAGCTGCCGCTGCCACGATTGGCGCAGATCCCAATCCCGACTCGTTGGAGAATAAACCGCGTGCGATACCATAACGAGCTGCCATCATGATAGACGCCCCAATGAAGCCACCGCCAGCCGCCTGAGGGGTAAAGGCAGATTCAAAGATTAAGGATATAGCAGGTAATACGTAAGAAGAATTCAAAACTAAGATAGCGATGCATCCAAGAACGTAGAAAATTGCCATGAACGGTACAAGTTTCTCACACACTCGAGCAATGGATTTCACTCCACCGATAATAACAACACCCGTGAGAGCGGCCATAATGAAACCCGTGATATAATGAGGGATGTTAAAGGTCTCATTTACCATTGAAGAAATCGAATTGGCTTGAACAGTGTTACCAATACCAAAAGCGGCAATCGCAGTAAAGATACAGAATAACACAGCTAACCACTTTTGTCCTAAACCGTTCTCCAGTGCATACATTGGACCTCCGAGCATTGTACCATTGGAGGTCTTAACCCGATATTTTACGGACAATAAAGCCTCAGAGTACTTTGTTGAGATGCCGAATACTCCCGTTAGCCAGCACCAAAGCACTGCACCAGGACCGCCCAGGGCAATAGCCGTAGATACTCCAACGATGTTACCTGTACCAATGGTAGCCGCTAACGCAGTAGTGAGGGCACCAAATTGACTTACATCCCCTTCAGCAGTTGGGTCCTTAGTTACAGAAAGTTTGATGGCTTTGAAAATGTGCCTTTGGATAAATCGGGTACGAAAGGTTAGGAATAAGTGCGTACCAAAAAGCAGAACCAGCATCGGGGGGCCCCAGAGATAATCGTTCAACCAGATAATAGCGTTGTGAAATGATTGCATTTTTTGTTCCTCCTTAATTAATCTTTCTAATGCCCTAGCAACTTAGACAGTTGCAACTTTATATATAAAAAGAGCCAAATCTTAGCGATTTGACTCTGGATATTATTAGCATTATTAGTCTATTTTAGAAGTCACCTGAAAATGCGTCTTTTAAAAATAAACATAAAAAATACTCTGTCCTTTTGCCTGAGAGATTAGCAAAGCGTCATTGCGTTGCCCCTTCGGCGCCCATCATTTGGGTCTCTCCAGAGTCCTGTCAATTTACGGTCCTGCTTGAATTCAAGCTCCTGAAAGTACAACCTCTTCGGCAGGCTACTTGCCACTCTCCCGCAAATATCATCCAGCAATATTCAATTTATCAATTCCGAGACTCCCACTTCTTCAAGTGGGTGTTCCTTATTCTACTTCGGTGACGATAGTCTCCAGTGGAGAGTATCGCCAAGCGCCTTTCCCAATAGGAATACTTGGCGCGAAGTATTTGTATGTGGATCTGCGCCTTCGGCGTAAGTCTCCACTGGAGACTTACGTCACCGAAGTCTCGATGTTCAGCTTTAGCTGAACGAGTTCACTGGAGTTAATTAACATTATAGTTTTATATATAACTTTATACAAGATAAATTTAAAAGACAAAGATTCTAACGACGCAAATTTGAGTGTTCCAGTTCATATCTCACCCCAAGATTAATCAACGTTCGAGACACCTGCTTCTGTAAGTAGGTGTCTCCCTGTTTTGTTAATACAGTAAAGCTTTCTCCACAATTGCCTTCACCTTTTGAGTGAGGTCTTCTACTTTCACCAAATGTGTCTCACCAGATTTACGCTCTCTGAGTTCAACCTGACCATTGGCCAAGGTTTTGCTTCCTAAGGTCACCCTTATCGGATATCCAACCAAATCTGCGTCTTTAAATTTCACACCAGCACGTTCATCTCGGTCATCGAGAACAACTTCCACTCCAAGACCCTTGAGCTCTTGATAAAGTTTAGCAGCTGTCTCAACGACTAAGGTGTCTTTGGTACTCGCTGGTACAATGATACATTGGTAAGGAGCAATCGGCATGGGCCAGATAATTCCAAAGTCATCATGATTTTGTTCGATGGAAGCAGCAATCGTTCTGCTTACCCCAACTCCGTAACAACCCATCACACAACTTTTCTCCACACCGTTTTCATCTAAAAAGTTTGCTCCTAATGCTTTGCTATACTTGGTTCCCAGTTTGAAAACTTGGCCTACTTCGATTCCTCTGGCCTCTTTAAGTGGAGCACCGCATCTAAGACAAGCTTCACCCGGCTCAACCATTCGTAAATCAAGCACCTGATCTATACGGAAATCTTGACTGGGGACAACATCCACATAGTGATTATCCGCCTTATTCGCTCCGCACACAACCTTTTTCATGAGGGGAACCTCTTCGTCCGCAATGACCATAAGCCCATCAGGCACTCCAACAGGGCCTACAGAACCTGGCTCACAACCCAAAATCTTCTCAACTGACTCGGGTGAGGCGAGTTGAAGGGATACAAACCCGCCTAAGGCATTATTTACTTTTATTTCATTTAGTGTACGGTCCCCGCGTATCAACACTAAAAACGTCTTCTCATCCCCTTGATAAAGCAACGACTTAACTAAGGTGCTCTTCGGTACAGCTAAAAACTTACTGATGTCCTCAATGGTCTTGACTCCCGGTGTTGGCACTAACTTCCGCTGTCCTTCAGGAGATGCATCCTCGATAATTTGGGGACGGCACTCGGATTTTTCCGTATTGGCGGCATAATCACACCCTGAACAATACACCACCGAATTTTCCCCTGAATCAGCCAATACCATGAACTCATGTGATCCACCGGTCCCTCCAATAGCACCTGGGTCCGCTTCGACCGGACGATAGGTTAAACCGCAACGGGAATATATTCGGCAATAAGCATCGTACATTTTTTGATAACTCTCATGAAGGCCTGCTTCATCACGATCAAACGAATAGAGGTCTTTCATGATGAATTCACGGCCGCGCATTAATCCGAAGCGAGGGCGTCGCTCATCGCGATATTTGTTTTGAATTTGATAAAGGAGCATTGGCAGTTGCTTATAAGATCGGATTTCACCCCGAACAAGGTCTGTGATAATTTCTTCGTGAGTCGGTCCAAGACAAAACTCACGATTGTGACGATCTTTTAGACGAAACAACTCTGCGCCATATACATCCCAGCGTCCGCTCTCTTTCCATAATTCAGCTGGTTGCATAATTGGCATAAGGACTTCTTGTCCCCCTTTGGCATCCATTTCTTCTCTTATAATAGTTTCAATCTTTCTCAATACTCTTAACCCCAAAGGCAAATAGGTGTAAAATCCAGACGCAGACTTGCGAATTAAACCTGCCCTGACCATCAGTTGATGGCTGATGACTTCAGCTTCAGCTGGAACCTCGCGGAGTGTAGGATTTAATAGTTGGCTGACGAGCATGTTGTCCATTCCTTTCCAAAATCATCTTAGTGTTACTATTTCTCCTGTGATCATACTTACTTAACGCGACCTTATTTTTTATTAATACCTTTTCAATTTGTCAATTGACGCATCTATAAATTATCAAGTAAAAACCAAATACGACTACTGAAGTTTCTGATGACCCCGAACATAATCCTCAATTTCGTGGAGCAGGGCTGCTAGCAATTCGTGTTCCGGCAAACGGGCTATTATCTCTCCTTTGCGAAATAAAAGCCCCACACCTTTACCCCCGGCGATTCCAAAATCAGCTTCACGGGCCTCTCCTGGCCCATTGACTGCGCATCCCATAACTGCAACTTTTAAGGGCCTGTCCAATGGTGGAAGCAGTAATAACTGTTCCTCGACTTTTTCTGCCAAGGCTGCCAGATCAACCTGTGTCCGACCGCAAGTCGGACAACTGATTAATTCCACGCTGCGCTGGCGCAGGTTGAGGACACGCAAAATTTCTAAGGCCACTGGAATTTCTCGCACGGGGTCTCCGGTTAGAGACACTCGAATCGTATCTCCTATCCCTTCGGCAAGCAGTGTCCCAATTCCTATTGCTGATTTCACTACCCCTGAGCGTACAGTTCCTGCTTCGGTGACCCCTAAATGTAAGGGGTAATCAATAACCTCATTTATCTTGCGATAAGCTTCAAGCATTAGGGGGACAGAAGAGGCTTTGAGAGAAACCTTTAGTATATTATAACCTTCATCTTCAAGTAACCGAATATGCCCTAAAGCACTTTCGACCATTCCTGCCGCAGTAGGGCCTCCGTACTTTTCAAGAAGTTCCTTCTCCAGTGATCCAGCGTTAACTCCGATACGGATAGGGATCTGTTGTTCCCTCACTGCATTCACTACCTCTTGTACCTTCCAGCGGGCACCTATGTTGCCAGGATTTAATCTTAATCCATGAATCCCTTGTTCAACTGCCTGAATGGCCAGACGGTAATCGAAGTGTATATCTGCAATTACAGGGAGTGGGCTTGTAGCGGCAATTACTTTTAAGGCCTTCGCCGCATCTGCATCCAAAACAGCAAGACGCACAATTTCACACCCAGCTTCAGCTAAGGTGTGAATCTGTGCCAAGGTGCTGGAAATATCACGGGTATCCGTATTGGTCATTGATTGTACAACAATCGGAGTTCCACCGCCGATTGTTACAGACCCAACCTGTACTGGTTTGGTCATCTTTCTCAGTATCATGACTCAGTTCCCCCTGTAGATTAGCCGGCTTTGACAAATAAGCGCAAGACATCTTTGTAAGTTACGGCAAGCATTAATCCCATTAGTAATACAAAGCCCACCAAGTGTATCATATTTTCCTTTTCTGGATTAAGCGGTTTACCTCTTAATCCTTCAATCAAAAGGAATACAAGCCTGCTTCCATCCAAGGCAGGGATAGGGAATAAGTTAATAAGGCCCAATTGGATGCTTAAGATTCCCGTCAAACCTAATAAGTTAGAAAAACCTTCTTTAGCTCCTTCTCCAATGACTTGAGCAATCATAACCGGGCCGCCTACGTCTGCTGGAATCTTCCCTGTGATCATTTGCGTTAAGGTCATGATAATCAGCTTTGTAAAATCCACTGACCGTTCAATCCCCACGCGGGTTGACTCGAGAATTGAAGCGTGAACATAAGTTACCTCCGGCCCAATCCCAATAATCCAGAACCCTGTTTGTGCATCCTTTTCCGTCTTTACAGATATAGTTTGACGTTGCTTATCTGCGCCTCGTTCTATCGTTAAGCTTAGCACTTGATCCGGCTTAGAATGAATGGCTTCTGTCAAACTAGCCCAATCCTGCGTTAGTTCTTGGTTCACTGCAATAATTCTGTCACCCGGTTGAATCCCTGAAGCAGCAGCGGGTTTATCTTTAACCAACGTGCCAATCATATTACTGCTATCTGGTGCTGGAATCCCCATATAAGCAAAGACACTTACAAACATGATAATCGCCAGAACAAAATTCATTACAGGTCCGGCCGCAATTACAGCCATACGTTGCCAAACGGGCTTATTCATAAAACTTCTTGCATCTTTGTTCGAGGCTATAACCGCTTGACCTTTTTCATCGATTTCTGCATCCATACCATGAAGTTTGACGAACCCCCCCAGAGGAACAACACGCAGAGCGTAAAGCGTTTCTTTCCCTTGATAACCCACAATTTTCGGACCAAAACCAAAGCTGAACTCAATTACTTTGACTCCAATCCATTTCGCGACAATATAGTGTCCAAATTCATGAATCATGACCATGCTTCCAAAAACAAAAACGATGGCGAGTGTCGTTAACACTTTAACCCCCCCCTTTTTCTCCTCGATGTTCGCAGTTCGCGGTTTGAACCTCTTTAATACAGATATAAATATTCAAAAATGGCTGTCCATCTCGTGTTTTCGAAAGTCAAACATTAAACTATGAAATAAGTTCTTCTGCCCGCTGACGAGCCCAAGTGTCTGCATCGAGTATACTTCCCAAATCCATGTTATCTAAAACATGGTGCTCGGAGCATACTTTTTCAACAATTTCTTGAATTCCCAGATATGAGACCTGCTCATGCAGGAATGCTGAAACAGCAATTTCGTTAGCAGCATTCATAACGGCTGGGAGAGTCCCTCCTCGTCGTCCTACATGGTAAGCTAAGGCTAAGGCAGGGAATGCATCTAAATCAGGTTCATGGAACGTTAAAGTTTTTCCTCTAAGGTTAAGCCGTTCAAATGGATTCTTCCAACGCGTTGGATAACTTAAGGCATATTGTATTGGTAAGCGCATATCAGGCCTGCCTAACTGAGCAAGCACTGAGCCGTCATGATATTCCACCATAGAGTGGATTACACTCTGGGGATGAATCAGCACCTCTATCCCATCATACTCCATATTAAACAAATAATGCGCCTCGATCACTTCAAGCCCCTTGTTCATCATTGTTGAAGAATCAATCGTGATCTTAGCCCCCATATCCCAGTTGGGATGGCAGAGCGCTTTCTCCAGAGTGACAGTCGCTAACTTTTCCTTGTTCCAGCCAAAGAAAGGTCCCCCAGATGCGGTTAAAATAATTTTCTCAATGGTTTCTGGACCTTCCTCTAAACACTGAAAAATGGCAGAATGTTCACTATCCACGGGAAGGATTTTGCAATTCACTTTCCGAGCCGAAGACATTACTAAGTCTCCGCCTGCCACCAGGGTTTCTTTATTAGCTAAAGCAATCGTTTTACCAGCTTCAATCGCAGCTAGGGTAGGTTCCAAACCAACCCTGCCAGACAGAGCCGTAACCACTGTATCGACCTGTTGAGGGATGACAGAGTTGATAATCCCCTCCATTCCCTGATCTACTCTAATTGGTAAATCTCTCAACCTTCCACGAAGTTCACGCGCGGCAGTCTCTTCCATCATCACGACCACTTCAGGGCGATATAAACGGGCCTGCTCTTCCATAAGCTGGACACTTTTTTCAGCCACCAAGGCATGAATCTTAAGGCGTCCTTCGGCATGACTGACGACATCTAGAGTTTGGCGTCCAATTGAACCTGTTGATCCCAATATAGTCAGCGTTTTCAACGCGAATCATCTCTTCCTGCTCAATAATAGCTTATTTTTCATAGTAAAGTCATCCTGGCAACTAATCATCTACACTTTTGGAGGTCCAAAAACGCTGACTCTCCGCACAGCTTCATAACATATTACGAATGCAGGTCCTACAATAAGACCGAAGCCACCTATTAATTGTAGTCCAACATACATCGAAATAAGCGTTGGAAGCGGGTGAATTCCAATTGCTTTGGATAAAACTTTTGGCTCAAGAAACTGCCGCACAACCATGATAACAATCCACATCAGCAACAACTTTAGCCCTTCGCCGAAGGATCCCATAATAAAAAGTGCGACAGCCCAAGGCACGAATAACATTCCAGTCCCTACAATCGGGACAATATCCAGCAAACCAGCCATAACTCCAAGCGTAACTGCATAGCGGTTTCCCATCAACAGTAAACCGCCTATTGTTGCCAGCGAAGTTACAGAAACTAAGATCGCTTGTGACCGCAAATACCCTACAACAGCTGCACCCAAATCCTCGCTAATCGCCTGAGCTCTTAAATGCCAACGGCTTGGAAACAAGTTAGAAATAAATCGTTTTACATTTGGATAACTTGAACTTATCAGTAATGTTGCCACAACAGACACGACTAAAATAATGAATACACGCGGCAAAGCGGTCAGAAAAGAAAGTAAGAATGAACTTGCCGATTTAGCCCATGCTTGAAGGGTGCTGGCCAGAGTTTGTGTCGCCGTAAACAAGGTGTCTTGGATTTGGGGGTTTACCTCCACAAACCTTTCCGCAGTCTCTACTTGCTTTGAGACAAGATCCACCAGATACCCATAATTAGGTAAATTAATGGCCAACTCGGATAATTCTGTATAAAGGCGGGCAACAATTACAAAAACAAAAAGGCTTAATCCTGCAATCGCTAATAATAAAGAAAGAACTGCTGCATATGCCCGACGAATTCGTATCCCTCGCATTAACCTAACAAGGAGCGGTTCGAGTAAAAAGGCAATAACGAGAGCAATAATAAACGGCAAAAAAGCGCCAAACAGCTTACTGATAACCTCACCGAAAACTGGCAAAAAGTCTTGGAAAAAGTATGTAAAAACCTTCAGAATTACAAGGAGACTTGTCACAATTGCCAGCCTGTTGATATTTGCCCAAAGAGGGTGTTTCTGGATACTCAATACCTTCACCTCAAGATAATAGAATTATTCCATAGTATACCAATGGCAGGGCAAATATCAGACTGTCAAAGCGGTCTAAAATCCCGCCATGCCCTGGAATGAGGTTTCCAGAATCTTTAACTCCTGCGCCGCGTTTCAACGCTGACTCAAATAGATCCCCCACTTGAGCGCTGATTCCGATAATTACTCCCAAAACGACATATATAATCAAAGAAGCTCCGCCGATGAGGTGCCATGCTCCAATGGCTACAACGACACTGAACAGCAATCCGCCTGCGGAACCTTCCACAGTTTTCTTTGGACTTACGTTAGGTGCCAAAGGACGGCGTCCAAATTGTCTCCCTATAAGATATGCGCCGGTATCCGTTGCCCATACCAAAAAGATTGTAAGAAAAGTCCACTCGATTCCTCTCGGAACCTGACGAAGTAAATAAAGATGGGAAAGTAAGACAACTGCGTAAACGACAGCCAATAAATTAAAGTTTGCTTCCGAAAGCGGCGACTTAGGATATGTCAGAGCAAGACGACCAAGACATATCAAAAACCAGAAGAGAAGGGCCGCCATTATCCATTCTTCCCTGCCAGTGAACAAACTAGTCAACCAAACAGCGGTGGCTGCCGTAGTTTGTATATACCAAGGGTTCACACCCATTTGAACCCCAATTTGCAAAAATTCTCGCAAGGCCAGCAAGGTCAATATAGCGACCAAGAAAGCTGTATAAGGTCCCCCTAGATAGATTAATGTCAGTAAAATCGGGGCACCGATCATTGCACTCATTGTTCTTATAAACATGTGCTATCCTCAATCTGTATGTATTCCACCAAATCGGCGATCTCGTTTCTGGTACGTTATAATCGCAGCAAGTAAAGTCTTTTCCCCAAAATCAGGCCAGAGTTCTTCAATTACTACAATTTCAGTATACGCAAGTTGCCAGAGCAAAAAGTTGCTTAGCCTCATCTCTCCTGAGGTCCGAATCATTAAGTCGGGATCCGGCAACCCTCTTGTAAAGAGCGCATTACTAAAGCGGTCTTCATCAATATCTTCGATTTGCTGTTTCCCATTCAAAACATCTTTACTTATTTTCTTGACAGCGTCAATAATCTCGGATCGCCCACCATAATTTAAAGCAAGGTTAAGAATAAGTCCTGTATTATTTCGAGTACGTTTAATCGAATTGTCCAATTCACGCTGAGCTTCCTTAGGCAGCTCATTAATTCCACCTATCGCACGAATGACTACATTGTTTTCATGAAGTTCTTGAAGTTCTTTTCTCAAGTACTCCGTAAGCAAAGTCATGAGCACACCCACTTCGTCCTTAGGCCTGCTCCAGTTTTCCGTGGAAAACGCATACACCGTTAAGACCTCAATCCCTAAATTAGAACAGGTCTTAACAACTTTTCGCAGAGCCTCAACTCCAGCGCGATGTCCCATTGAACGGGGAAGAGCTCGCTTTTTAGCCCATCGCCCATTCCCATCCATGATAATGGCAATATGGCGAGGAAGTCGTTCCAGCGCAATCTGATCCTTTGAATCCACCTTATTGAGTTTCCAAGCCTTAGGCCACATCATTACACCCCCAACTCGATGTTCGATGGTCTATATTCGTTGTTCGCGGTTCGATTTTTGGTCGTCATACTTTATACTACTGTACTAGTTATCATAATCTTGCTCACTCTAAGGCATACTCGAAATTTGCGTTCGAACTACGATCTTCGATTATCGAACCACGACGAGTCGCGAACCTCGAATTACGACATTGACCCCCTTGAAAGTTAGGGGGTCAATGTCTGTTTCTGCGAAAAATTTTCGTGCGCCAATATAATTTCCACACGGTCAGCAAACTCTCTGACGCGAACAACTCGGCAGTTTCCCCACGATTCTATATTACCATGAGGACGTGTGGTTTGGAAAGCGTAAGGTTTATCCAACCTTTCAATTTCGGGCTTAATCTGATTCCAATCGCGACCGAGCCAAGCCTGAATCATACTTCTATGATTTCGCTTTCCTTGGTTTCCATTACACGTTCAATTTCTTTGATTATCTTATCCGTCATTTTCTGTACTTCTTCTTGGGCTCTTTTGACCTCGTCTTCAGAAGCGTCGTGATCTTTCTCCAGCTTCTTCAACTGATCATTAACGTCTCGACGCACGTTACGTACCGCAACACGTGCTTCTTCAGCCTTCTTTTTAACCGTCTTTACTAATTCCGTTCTGCGTTCTGAAGTAAGCTGCGGAATCATGAGACGTATTACATTCCCATCACTTGACGGATTAAGCCCTAGATCTGATTTCATAATTGCCTTTTCGATAGAAGGAAGAACGGTTCTATCCCATGGCTGAATGAGCAACATTCTAGCCTCAGGAGCAGAAACATTAGCCAATTGATTAATAGGGGTAGGCGATCCATAATATTCAACCATGACCTTGTCTAGAACACTCGGATTGGCACGACCCGCGCGAATCGTAGAGTATTCTCTGCGCAATGCATCAACTCCCTTATGCATACGCTCATCCGCATCTTTAATCACTTCTGAAATCATTGATTATCCCTCCCAACATAAGTTCCAATCGATTCTCCCATAAGTACACGCCGAATATTACCCTGTTTCGTAAGGTCAAAAACTATTACCGGAATATTATTATCCATACAAAGTGAAGTCGCTGTGGAATCCATTACTCCAAGACCTCGACTAAGGACATCCAGATAGCTTAAACGCTCAAATCTCTGAGCTGAGGGATTAACAAACGGATCTGAATCGTAAACCCCATCCACCCGTTTAGCCATTAAGATAACTTCCGCTTCGATTTCCGCTGCTCTTAAAGCCGCGGTGGTATCCGTAGAGAAGTAAGGGTTACCGGTTCCAGCAGCAAAAATTACAATCCGCCCTTTTTCCATGTGGCGAATGGCCCGCCGACGAATATAAGGTTCTGCAACTTGTCGCATTTCGATTGCCGACAAGACCCTGGTGTCTGACCCTGCTTTTTCCAAAGCGTCCTGTAAAGCTAAGGCATTCATCACGGTAGCTAACATGCCCATGTAATCGGCTTGGGAACGATCCATTCCTTGAGCACTACCCGTAATACCACGCCATAAGTTCCCCCCGCCAACAACCAGGCTAACTTCAACCCCCATATCACGAATTTCAGCCACTTGCTCCGCAACGGAAACCAGCATATCATGTTGAAGGCCAAAACCTTGATTACCTGCAAGGGCTTCCCCACTTATCTTAAGGACAACTCGTTTATACCGTGGCTTTTTCATGGATTAACCTCCATCAATCTAATTATATTCGTTTGATAGAAAACCTTTCACATTTCAAAAAGAGAACACCTGGGTGTTCTCTAGATTGATTGTCAGGTCACTTATCGATTTAGTTCTTTCATAACCTCTGCAGCGAAATCATCTTGTCGTTTTTCAATACCAGCACCTAACTCGTAACGAGTGAAACGACGAATGACGATGCGTTCACCAATTTTAGCTACCTTGTCTAGAACAAGCTCACTAATGCTCTTATCAGGATCTTTGACAAAAGCTTGTTCTAATAAACATACTTCTTTATAGAATTTTTCAATTCGGCCTTCTACCATCTTCTCGATAATTTTTTCAGGCTTTCCTTCATTAAGAGCTTGCGCCTTCAAAATATCTCTCTCATGTTGGAGTACGTCGGCAGGAACTTCTTCCTTGTTCAAATATTGTGGATTTGCCGCTGCAATATGCAGACCAAGATCACGAACCAATGTTTTGAACTCATCTCCTCGTGCGACAAAGTCTGTTTCACAGTTGACTTCAAGCAACACACCGATCCGTCCGCCACCATGAATATAGGACTCTATCAGCCCTTCTGCGGCAACACGCGCACCTTTTTTCGCAGCGGCGGCCAGTCCTTTCTCACGGAGATAATCACAAGCCTTCTCCATTTCACAACCGCATTCCGTAAGTGCCTTTTTGCAATCCATCATGCCTGCTCCGGTTCGCTCTCTAAGCTCTTTAACTAGAGCTGCAGTAACCTCTGCCATGTTAAACCCTCCTATTCGATGTCATAAAAGCGATACGTAATGCGCCGAAGTTCGACGCATAGTATCAATATGTGATGATTAAAAGATAACCATAAGTAAATTTGTTATAAGTATTTATTAGTAATAGTAAGATACGAAACGTGCGAGGTTCGAAATTCGAACCTCGCGCTTCGCTTTGTACTTTTTTGCTTACGCTTCGACTGCTTCTCCGGCTTCCTCAGCTTCTTCCTCGTTACCTTGTTGGCCTTCGATAATAGCATCAGCCATTTTTGCAGTTAACAACTTGACAGCACGAATGGCATCGTCATTAGCCGGAATAACAACATCAATCTCATCTGGATCGCAGTTAGTATCTACTATTGCAACAATAGGAATATGCAAACGGCGTGCTTCTGCAACGGCAATGCGTTCTTTGCGCGGATCTACGATAAATAGAGCATCTGGGAGCTTTTTCATATTCTTAATACCGCCCAAGAAGCGCTCCAGTTTTTCCATCTCATGACGCAGTGCAGAAACTTCTTTTTTTGTAAGCACTTCAAAAACGCCTTCTGCTTCCATGCGCTCTAAAACACGTAATCGATCAACACGTTTTTGGATTGTTTGGAAGTTGGTCAGCATTCCTCCGAGCCAACGCTCATTGACAAAGTACATCCCGCATCGTGCAGCTTCATCTTTAACTGATTCTTGCGCTTGCTTCTTGGTACCCACAAACAGCATGGTACCTCCTTCAGTAGCAAGATTCCGAACAAAGTTATAGGCCTCATCTACTTTTTTCACGGTCTTTTGCAAATCAATAATGTAGATTCCATTGCGCTCCGTAAAAATATAGCGCGCCATTTTTGGGTTCCACCGACGTGTTTGATGTCCAAAATGAACACCCGCTTCAAGTAATTGTTTCATAGAAATAACAGCCATTGAGATATACCTACTCTCTTTTCGTTTTTTCCACCGCAGGTTCATCTCAAAGTACCCCTTGCCTCCCGACAAGGAACTGGCACCTTCATCCCACTGCGTGTGTCATTAAATCACACTGTTACTAGATTAGCATATTCTTATTGGCTTTGCAACGAAATTCACCTCAAAAGTACTATGCTTAATTAGCCAACCTCGTGAGATTTGAACGTATGTCGTACTGTTGAATAAAGATCTCCAAATCACTCATAAGCTCTGGAAAAGGGAAATAGAATTCACTTACATAATATAACTCTTGGCTCGTCCGAATCTGGGCGATCTCCTGCCCTTTATCATCGAAATAAAAGGCAACCCGTCGAATATCTTTCGGCTCAAGGATGTGTTCGCCCAGCAACGAACTAAAGACAATTTGTCCGCCATTCATAATAATACGTTTGCTCTTTCCAACGACCCACAAGGTGATTATTCCAAGTCCTGAAATCACATAGATTCCTATGAGTACCCTTAGTTCCAGGCTTGGCAACTTGCTGAAAATATGCACTCCCCCAATAATCAGGGGATATAGAATAAGAAACACGAGGCCTGGAATGATAAGGGGTCTCAGTTGGTAAACATAATCATGTTCTTCCATCGAAATACCTCCTCTTTAAAAGGCCTATTTCATGTGTTTAGTATGCTTTTCCAGTTCATCAAGCAAATAATCGTTCAGGACTCGGATATAAGTACCTTTCATCCCTAATGACTTTGACTCGATCACTCCAGCAGACTCAAATTTCCTCAAGGCATTGACGATCACGGAACGAGTAATTCCCACTCGATCGGCAATTTTGCTGGCAACCAAAAGTCCTTCCCCGCCGCCCAACTCGGCAAAGATATGCTCAACTGCTTCGAGTTCAGAATACGATAGAGTTCCAACCGCAATTTGAACTGCCGCCTTTTTACGAGCTTCTTCTTCTGCACGTTCTGCCTTAACACGCAAAATTTCCATACCTACAACGGTTGCACCATATTCGGCAAGCACAAGATCGTCCTCATTAAATTCCACATCATACTTAGCGAGCACAAGCGTCCCAACTCGTTCTCCTCCACCTAAAATAGGTACAGTGGTTGTCAATTTATTGGTGAATCCACAGGGTTCGGTACTATTAAAAATACAACCATTGGCAACTTGTGTCGTATTCGTAGTTGTTCCGGTAACTTTCATCAGACCCTCGTTATAACTTTCTGGAAACCGCTCGGTGTGAACAACAATGTCTTCCATAATTCCGCAAGCAAAACCCTCCATAAAACTGTACCCAAGGATCTTTCCACGTCGTCCCACAATGTAACAGTTAGCAATTACTGCCTGGCGGAGAACTTTCGCCATCTCCTCAAAATCTACAGGATTACCAGCAGCCCGTTGAATCAACTTATTTATGGTTCTCGTTTTTTCTAATAATGTTGTTTCCATAAGTTTATATCCTCCTTTAATTTACCTCTTAGTTTTATTTACATGTTTCTACAAAATATAGCGTGCTAAGTCTTGATTTCTAACCACATTGCCTAAGCGGTGTTCAACATACTCCTTGTTAATGGTCACCGTATAGTCTTCCGGCAGTTCTGAAGCTTCAAACGATAATTCTTCAAGCACTTTTTCAACAATTGTATGAAGTCGGCGAGCTCCAATGTTTTCCGTTGTAGAATTAACTTTATAAGCCACTTCTGCCAATTCATCAATAGCATTCTCTGTAAAATCTACGTTTATCCCTTCAGTTCCTAATAAAGCGCTGTATTGTTTAATAAGCGAGGATTGAGGTTCTGTAAGAATGCGTTTGAAATCAGCGACGCTTAACGACTCGAGTTCTACACGAATCGGGAACCTTCCTTGAAGTTCTGGGATAAGATCCGATGGCTTACTAACATGGAAGGCTCCCGCAGCAATAAATAAGATGTGGTCAGTTTTAACCGGACCATACTTCGTTACAACGGTTGATCCTTCAACAATCGGCAGAATGTCACGTTGGACTCCCCCTCTGGAAACATCCGCACCGCTTGTACCTTCACGTCCAGCAATTTTATCGATCTCATCTAAGAATACAATTCCTTCTTGTTCAGTTCTCCGAATTGCTTCCTGCACAGCTTCGTCATGATCTATCAAGTTTTGAGCTTCTTCCTGGATCAAGATCTTTCGAGCTTCGCGTACTGTGACTTTTCTCTTCTTATGACGTTTTGGGAGCATACCAGACATCATATCCTGAATATTCAAACCCATCTCCATCATGTTATTGTTGCCCAGCATATCGGAAAGAGGCATACTTTCTTCAACTGAAATATCAATAACCTTCTCTTCAAGCTCTCCACGTTGCAAGTGTTCTCTTACAACTTTACGCTCTTTTTCGATTTCAGGATTTACATCAGGTTCTTTTTCTTGATTTGATGACTGTCCGAATAACATTTGAAAGGGGTTGTTTGATGAACTCTCTGTGCGTTTTTCTGGAACGAGCAATTCAAGTAAACGTTTTTCGGCATTGACCGCAGCCTGAGCCTGAACTTGGTCCATACGCTCTGCCTTCACCATGCGCAAGGATATTTCAATTAAATCGCGAATAATAGATTCCACATCCCGGCCTACATAACCAACTTCAGTAAACTTTGTTGCTTCGATCTTAATAAAGGGGGCTCGTACGAGCTTTGCCAGCCGCCGTGCTATCTCTGTTTTACCTACGCCTGTTGGACCTATCATCAAAATGTTTTTAGGTATAACCTCTTCTTGCAACTGTTCCGGTAAACAAGAACGTCGATAACGATTGCGTAAGGCAACCGCAACAGCCCGCTTTGCTGTATTTTGTCCGATAATGTACTGGTCCAATTCTAGGACAATTTGACGCGGAGTCAAGTGATCCATAATCACACCCCCTATAACTCTTCGACGATAATTTGCTCATTTGTATAGACACATATTGAGGCAGCTACCAGCATTGCTTCCCGTACAATCTCTGATGTTGATAGATCCGAGTGCTTTGTTAAGGCACGCGCCGCTGCTAAAGCATAGTTTCCACCGGATCCAATGGCCGCGATTCCATCATCTGGTTCAATCACTTCACCCGAACCAGACACAATCAAAAGGTTTTGCGTGTCGGCAACTATAAGCAAGGCTTCGAGATTCCTCAGCATTTTGTCTGTTCGCCATTCCTTCGCCAACTCTACAGCTGAACGTTGAAGATTTCCATGATATTCTTCAAGTTTTTGTTCAAACTTATCAAAAAGAGTAAACGCATCCGCAACGGATCCGGCAAACCCTGCAATGACTTTTCCATGAAATAAGCGACGAACTTTGCGGGCAGTATGTTTCATAATGGTCGCCTGCCCCATAGTTACTTGACCGTCACCCGCTATAGCTATGTGTTCCCCTTTCTTCACAGCGACAATAGTTGTTGCATGAAACATAATAAACCCCCTTTATATAAAGTTTACTAGGGCTATTTCAGCATGTCAAGTTGAATTGTAGTTAATTTACATTTTTTTGAGAAAACTTATGTTTTTTTATCTTTATTCGGTACTTTTGCACGGGGATGAGCTTGACTAAAAACTTCTTTGAGTCGTTCACGGGTTAAATGAGTGTAAATTTGAGTAGATGAGAGTTTCTTGTGTCCGAGTAACTCTTGAACACTTCTTAGATCGGCCCCGCCATCTAAGAGATGGGTAGCAAAGGAATGACGCAGCATATGAGGGTGTACGTGTTGTTCCAAACTGATCTTAGCGACCAGTTTATCCAAGATCCTGCGAACAGACCTCTCAGTTAAGCGCGCTCCTTGGTAATTGAGCAAAAGCGCTTGATTTTGATCTGCGCGCATTCCCAAATAGGCTTTGATGGCCGCAATAGAGTAGTTAGTTACCGGAACCACTCTCTCCTTGCTTCCTTTCCCGAGAACCCGGATCAACCCGCTGTCCAGGTCAAGATTATTTCGATCCAAACCAACCAGTTCACTTACTCTCAGTCCCGAACCGTAGAGAAGCTCAAGAATTACTTTGTCCCGACAACCCAATAAATCTGTCCCATCCGGAGCACCGAGGAGCCCCTCTACCTGATCCAGATATAGAAAATGCGGGAGTTTGCGTCCTAATTTCGGACTCGCCACCCGCTGTACCGGATTATTTTGTAGTATTTCCTTATAGCATAAGAACTTAAAAAATGAGCGCAACGCAGCGAGCTTGCGAGCCATGCTTTTTCTAGCCAATCCATGTTCCGACAAAGCACCAAGAAAACTGCGAACAATATAGATATCGACTAGGTCCACAGTAAGGGTTTCGGGCTCTTGACCCAGTTCAAGTGCTGCAAATTTAAAGAACTGGTTCAGATCCGTTTGATAAGCAACAACGGTATACTCCGATCGATTTTGCGAATATTGATGGCCTACAAATAAACTTAAAGCTTCATCGACGAGCATACTTGCCTCCCCATATCCTCTCGAGCACAAAATTCATCCAAAGCCTCCAAAGCCCGTTCGGAAATCTTGGTATTCTTTTCACGCTTGTCCCTTATCCGTTCACCTAAAGGAGGTAATAGACCAAAGTTAATATTCATTGGCTGAAAACTTTGACTTGGGGAGCCCTCTAGATGACGTGCTAAGCCCCCTAAAGTCGTTTCAGGCGGAAATACCAGGGTATTCATCTGACTAAGCCTTCGCCAAGCATTAAGGCCTGCCAGAAACCCGCTGGCAGCAGATTCTACATATCCTTCGACCCCAGTCATTTGACCGGCAAAGAAAAGATCCGGTTTAAGACGCAGACTAAAGTCTGCCTTAAGAACTTTTGGAGCATTGAGGAACGTATTGCGATGCATCACACCATAACGCACAAACTCGGCCTTCTCTAAACCGGGAATTAAAGAAAATACGCGCTTCTGTTCTCCCCATTTTAGATGAGTTTGAAACCCAACCAAATTAAACAGGGTTCCCGCTTGGTTTTCTTTGCGCAACTGGACGACGGCATAAGACCTTTTTCCAGTTCTCGGATCCACCAACCCCACAGGTTTTAAGGGGCCAAACGTCAGCGTCTGGGGACCGCGCTTAGCCATTACTTCTACCGGTAGACAACCTTCGAAGACCTTACCTTGTTCAAATCCTTGAACCTCAGCCATCTCTGCCTCTATTAACGCTTTATAAAAGGAATCATACTCTTCTCTGGTCATGGGACAATTTAGGTAGTCCGCTTCTCCTTTATCATAACGCGAAGCCCAAAAAGCCTTGTCCAAATCAATGGATTCGAGGGTAACGATTGGAGCAGCAGCATCGTAAAAGGCTAAGGCTTGCTCGCCTGTCAGCCTTAGGATATCTTCTGCTAAGTCATCTGAGGTCAATGGGCCGCTAGCTACTACTGTAATTCCAGTTTGCGGAATCGTACGCACTTCCTCACGATGAATACTTACATTGGGATGTTGTTCCAATCGTTTAGTAATTTCATTCGAAAACAGTTCCCGATCGACAGCCAAAGCGCCGCCAGCGGGAACCGCGTTATGATCCGCCGAACTCATGGTCAAGGACCCTAAACGGCGCATTTCTTCTTTTAATAACCCTACCGCATTCTCGATTGCAGCCCCTCGAAGCGAATTACTGCAGACAAGTTCCGCAAATTGATCCGTTTGATGAGCGGGAGTCATTTTGGTCGGACGCATTTCAAATAGATCAACCCTAACCCCTCGTTCGGCAAGTTGCCAGGCAGCCTCCGAACCTGCAAGACCTGCTCCGATGATAGTTATAGACTTATGCATGTAGTTATTCGCTCCTATACGTTTTTAAACATTCATATACTAGCTTTCTTCAAGCACTATTGTATGGCGACATTCCGGATTGGTGCATACGTGCTTCTTTTGGCGTTTTGATGATTTGATCACCATCAATTGCTGACACTCCGGACAAGGGTCGGGAGCCGGCATTTCCCAAGAAACAAAATCGCACTCTGGATAGCCAAGGCAACCGTAGAACTTACGCCCTTTCTTTGAGCGGCGAACTACCAGGGGTTTAGCACAGGTTGGGCAATTAGCGCCCACTTCTTCAAAAAGAGGTTTAGTATTCCGGCACTCTGGAAAACCAGGACATGCTAAGAATTTGCCGTAACGCCCCATCTTGATCACCATATTTCGACCACAATTCTCACAAATCTCATCTGAGACCTGATCCTCAATCTTCACCTTGCCGATCTTCTCTTCAGCCTCAGCCAAGGTCACGGAAAACGGGATGTAATAGTCTTTAACCACAGCTTTCCAAGGAGCTTTTCCTTCTTCGATAAGGTCGAGCTTTTCTTCTAAGTTGGCCGTAAACTCCAAATTTAAGATATCCGGGAAATGTTCCTTTAATAAGGTTATCACGATGTCCCCAAGTTCCGTGGGAAGGAGCTGTTTTTCCTCTTTAACAACATAGCCTCGTGTCTGAATAGTTTCAATGGTCGGCGCATAAGTACTCGGTCTTCCTATACCTTCCTCCTCCATCTTACGCACGAGAGAGGCTTCGGTGTAACGCGGCGGCGGTTCTGTAAAATGCTGCTTTTCCTGAAGTTTAATCAGTTTTAGTTTTTCTCCCGGAGAAACAGAAAGTGTCAAAGAGTTTTGCTCTTCATCCATTGTCTCGTCTTCATCTTTGCCTTCTTCATAGATCGCTAGAAATCCGGGAAAACGAACGGTTGATGCATTAGCACGAAATAAGTATTCATCCACAAGGGATTCGACAGTCAATGTATCCACAATGGCCACACTCATCTGACTTGCCATAAAACGTTCCCAGATCAAGCGGTACAGACGCAATTGATCTCTTGATAAAATCCCCTTCAACAAATCTGGAGTACGCAAAGGCAAAGTGGGACGGACTGCTTCATGTGCTTCTTGAGCCCGCCCCTTATTGGCGAACTGACGCGGTTCCGGAGGATAATACTCGTTTCCATAGTTAGTCAGAATCCATTCTTTTGCCTCTTCTTGAGCTACTTCAGCAATTTTGACAGAGTCTGTACGCATGTATGTAATCAAACCAACGGTACCTTCTTTGCCCAAGTCAAGACCTTCATACAATTGCTGTGCCAACATCATCGTACGCTTTGGTGAAAAGCCCAATTTACGGTGAGCTTCCTGTTGCAAGCTGCTCGTAATAAAAGGTGGCGCAGGAAGCCTTTTCTTTTCTTTCGTACGGACATCGGAAACTTGAAACTCTTTCTTCGCTAAATCAGCTAAAATTGCCTCCATTTCAGCTTTGCTGGAAATGGAGATTTTTTTTCCCGACTTCTTCAATAGCTTAGCTAAAAATTTCCCACCGGAAGATTGAAGATTTGCCATTAAACTCCAGTACTCTTCCGATACAAATGCCCGTATTTCCTCTTCCCGCTCATCAACTAAACGGACCGCCACCGATTGGACCCGACCGGCGCTTAACCCTTTCTTGATTTTCCGCCAAAGCAGAGGGCTTAATTGATAGCCTACTAAGCGATCCAATACCCGGCGGGCTTGCTGGGCATCCACCCGATCTTGGTCGATCTGACGAGAATGTTTAATTGCAGACTGTATAGCTTGTTTAGTAATCTCATGAAACTCAATCCGGTTTTTGTCACTTTGGTTAAGTCCCAACAAATGAGAAAGATGCCAAGCAATCGCTTCCCCCTCGCGATCAGGGTCAGAAGCTAAGAAGACTTTATCTGCCCCTTTAGCCGCAGCACGCAGATCTTTAATCAAATCGCCTCGTCCGCGTATGGCAATATATTTTGGTTCAAAGTCATTTTCTAAATCCACACCCAATTGACTTTTCGGTAAATCACGCAAATGCCCCATTGAGGCTTTGACCGTATAACGGCTTCCTAAAAATTTGCTGATTGACTTTGCCTTAGCGGGGGACTCAACAATTACAAGCGTTTTTGACATTATTTCACCTCAAATAAACTTTAGAAAACTCTTAATTATCATTTCCTCAAGATTCGAAACACGCTGCGGAAGTTCGAACTTGAATTGTTTTCTTAAATAATAACTCTAGAATTAGGACCATTTAAATTATTCTTATACTTCACTTATATCCAGATCGGATTATTCTCAGTACTTTCGGTTAACATTTGGTAAAACTAAGCCCTATCTTAACGCCTTTTTAGTAGTATGTCTAGCGTTCTCTGGCTAATACATAGTGTTGACCCGGCAATTGTGTGACTTTTCCAGCTAATTGAAGCTCTAATAAGGCCAGTGAAATGGCCGAAACCGACAGCGCAGAGTTCATTGTAATTTGGTCAATATGAAGGGGCACATCACATAACTGCCTCAAGATTGTCTCATGTTCCGAAACGCTTTCCACGGCGTCAGAACTTTCAACTCCCTGAGGCAAAGCTCCTTTGAACAACGTAATTTGACCCGCATAGTTTGACCATGCAGGCAGCTCATTACAAATATCTTCGATACCTTCAACAATCTTTGCTCCTTGCCGAATTAGGTGATGAGTCCCCCGACTCACCTCGCTAAAAATCGGTCCTGGAACTGCAAATACTTCTCTTCCTTGTTCCAACGCGAAATCAACCGTAATCAGGGCCCCGCTTCTTTCCGCTGCTTCCACGACCACAACCCCTTGAGAACATCCGCTGATTAAGCGATTACGAGCCGGAAAATGAGCTGCAATCGGTGGAGAGCCAGGTGCAAATTCACTTATTAATGCACCCTTTATTAATATTTCTTCCGCTAGTCTCTTATTTTCTTGCGGATATATTCGGTCAAGACCGCATCCAAGAAAGGCCCAAGTTATCCCTTCTGCTTCTAGGGTCCCTTGATGCGCAGCAGTATCAATTCCCCGAGCCAGTCCGCTGGCAATGACAATACCTTTAGAAGCAGCATCCCGGGCAAACATCTTAGCAACTGCTTTACCATACGCAGTTGCTTTTCGAGATCCTACAATCGCGAGTCCTTCCATATTTCCTCTTAGTTGCCCACGGTAATAAAGAAGTGGCGGAGCATCAGACAACTCCGCTAGTAAGCATGGATATTCAGGCTCATTTGGGGTAATAATCAAAATCCCCTGTTTTAGCAGTGTTTCTCCAATCCTCTGAGGATCGATTGACTGCCTTGCCTTCAATACTTCTTTAATCCATTTTTCCTGATTAGGCAATTGAAGATATTTACTCGTGGAAGCCTCCCAAGCCTTAACCGCACTGCCAAAGCAGGCTATAAGCTGCCTCAATCGCTGGCTTCCAACGCCGGTAATTGAACGAAATGCTGCTCTAACTGTTTTTTCCTGCTCTATCCCCATGGTACGTGTATCCTCCCTTAGCCTCCTTTTCGGGACAAAGGGATACTTCTCCTGCGGAGAATATTGTCGCATCTTCCTTCTTTATGCAAAATAATGCAAGATTGAAGAAAACTCATTAGTCTTAGCCATCACCGTGCTTAAATCTCCTACTTTTTCTAGTCGTTTCTGAAAGGTGCGCACGTTGAAATCATCGGGGTTGACTCCTTGAACCACCTCTTCCCACAGAAGAGGAGTAGAAACAGTCCCTAATCTTGTAGGTCGAACACTGTAGATACCTGCCATAGTTCTCCCTCTTCCATTTTGAAGATAGTCGAGATAAACTTTACCCTTGCGATTCTTAACGCTTCGCTCCATAGTACAGTATTCTGGACGCTCTCTTGTTAGAAAACGACAGATTCCTTCAATCCCTCTCTGAACTTCGGCGTAAGTATACAGATCGTGTAACGGCAACAAAATATGTACCCCCGTTGCCCCAGAGGTCTTAACAAGGAAATTCATCTTAATTTCTTTTAAAATCTTTCCCGACCATAATGCTACTTTTAGTGTCTCCTGAAATCCCGAGGGAGGATCTGGATCGAGATCAAAAATCGCCCATCTCGGGTAATTGGGTTTTATAACACTTGAGGCCCAAGAATGAATTTCAATACACCCCAGATTAATTAAGTAAACGAGCGTAGCGAGTTGATCACAAACTACATAAGTTAATTTGTGTTTCGAACGGGAATCCGTATAACGAGTCACCCACTTTGGAGCTTGGGGAGGGCACTCTTTTTGGTAAAAAAAATCTCTCTCTATTCCTTCTGGATAACGAACCATTACAAAAGGACTCTGCTTCAAATGAGGTAAAATGAGCGGAGCAGTCTCCGTATAATAATGGATCAATTCTCCTTTGGTGATTTCCTGCTCAGGAAAATAAACTTTAGCCAAATTGCTTAAAGAGAGTGTTTTTCCCTCAACTGTAACCGAGACCGATTTACTCCTCTTATTCAATAATTCGGGCATGTCGCAATTTCCCTTCATCGGTCCATTCTAAAACTACGTTATAAGAAGCAGGGTGGGCTCAACCCAACGAATTGTTTCATCTCGGCTAGGGAAAGGACCAAGCCCATGTTTAAACGGGCTAGATGCCCTTTCTTGCAGCGATTCCGCAACCTCACTGCGCAGTATGCAGCTTACCCCGCCCGAAACCGTGCCTACATAACGCAATTCATCCCATATCTATGCTTCCTTCGCACGTCGAGTTGTCCTTTTTCGCGGAGTCAACGTAGATTTCGGTTTTTCTGTGGATTTACCTTGATCTGTTAGTTTTTCACCGTCTGATTCTTCATCTTTTTCAACGCGTGCAAATAACTCTTTGGATTCAACTGCTTTTATTGGCTTTTCAGCCTGAACTCGCTTTATAGACTTAAGGGGTTTAATAGGCCCTTCATCGTTGTCTGAGGCCTTTAATTGACCCTTTTCATTTTCTGTCAGGGCAATACTTGCTCGCAAAGCCTCCATAAGATCGACAACTTTTCCACCCTTGGCAGGCGTATCTACTTGATAGCTTTCTCCCGCTATTTTGCTTTCAATTAGCCCAACCATTTGTTCATGTAATTCATCATGATATTTCTCAGGTTCAAACGGACGCGCCAGGTTTTCGATTAATTGTCTTGCCATGGTCAATTCTGCTTCTGTCGGGACCACACTGTCCCAAACAACGTCCATATGACGAATTTCTTTCGGGTAATGCATTGTTTCCATAACAAGACCTTTTTCAAAAACCCGCAGACAGGCTAAATGTTGTTTGGAACGCATAGTTACTCGAGCTAAAGCGACCTTCCCGCTTTCCTCCATTGATTGACACAGTAATTTATAGGCTTTCATGGCAGTCTCTTCTGGTGAAAGATAATACGATTTTTGATAATAAATCGGATCAATCTCCGGAAGATTGATAAAATCTAGAATATCGATCGAACGACTCATAGGTTGTTCCAACGATGCCAGGTCATCCTCACTTAAAACAACATACCGATCCTTTTCATATTCAAATCCTTTTACCAAATCGTCTGTACCAACCTCTATATCACAGGCAGGGCATTTTTTGATCGAGCGTATGCGATTCTTACAGTCTTCATGCAGATAATTAAACTTAAACTCTTGTGATTCTGTAGCTGCATGCATTTTTACAGGAACATTAACTAAACCGAAACTAATGGATCCTTTCCATAACGTATGCATATAACATTCCTCCCTGACTTAGTGTGAACAGCTAAGGAAGTATTAATGCAACCACTGTATTAAAAAGATTGCCCTATTTTAACTAAAAGAAAGCGAAAAACTCTTTCTTGAAAAATTGATTATTAAAACAAAAAACTTTGTCTTTTATAGACAAAGTTCAAAATCAAACTTAGTTTTTCTTTACTGTTTCACTCCTCGCGAAACTTTCTCGAAGAGTTCTATTCGTCAAGATCGTTCCATTTTCCTTCATTTGTAAGGTTAGGATAATTATCATACTATTAGCCCTGCTGTCATTACACAGACTTAGATTTATTGACGTATTAGGTGGATACTGGTAATATTAAGGCAATTTAATATTAGGAGGAATATGTATATGTTTACTTCTTTAGCCACTTTTTTGCTTAGTTGGGAAAAGGAATCGGAATCAACCGAAAAAATTCTAGATAGTTTAACCGACGACTCCCTTAATCAATCCGTTACCATAGATGATCGCACATTAGGACGCATCGCTTGGCATATTGTGACAACAATCCCTGAGATGCTCGAGAAAACTGGTCTATTATTTGGTGGTATTAAAGAGAATGCCCCAGTACCGAATACAGCAAAAACAATTGCCGATTCGTACAGAGAAGTCAATAAGGCCATGCTTACGGAAATTAAAAAGCATTGGAATGATCAGGCTCTTTTACAAGAACGGGATATGTATGGAGAATCATGGACTATCGGAACTACATTAAATGTACTTATTAATCATCAAATCCACCATCGAGGGCAAATGACTGTCCTAATGAGACAGGCAGGCCTTAAGGTACCTGGGATTATGGGACCATCTCGAGAAGATTGGGGTCAATTTGGCATGGAAGCTCCTACAGTGTAAAGTGAATTGCGACCTGAAGTTAAACCGATTTAATATGTCATACCAGTCCACATCACCGTTCCCGATTCTGTCATACCTACTGTCCAGACCACAACCTAAATGCAGGGCTACACTTTCGAAATTCCCTTTGAGAAACTTCTTGACATAGTTATCAATAAGTTTAGCTCTTAGACACATTATCATGTTCGTCTCTTTAGGAATTTTCAATGAACTAAAGTTATAATCAATTTGGCTAATGATTTCAGCGGCTTTTCTATCGATAAGTATCGGAGAATCATTCTGATTTTCCTTAGCCTTACCGAACAGTGGAGTAAATAATGTTTCTTTGACTTCGTCCAAAACAATCTTATCCATGACAGCCCTCCGAATTTCGATAGAGTATAGTTTTAACAACCTTGGAGAAAATCCCCTAAAATCTTGCTCAGATTTTAGGGGATTTCTGAGTTTCTGCAGCAACTGATTTTGCAATAAGTTTAAATAATCGTTGGGTAGAAGTGTCTTAGGTTATGCTCTCCTATAACGTCGCTTTAATCCTCTTCAGTCCAAAAACAACCATACTGGCTAAGACTGCAAAATCCTCAGTTGGCAGGATTGAAGGGGCAGAGGCATCGAACAAAATATTGCCAGACGCCGGAAATTCATCATCAGCTCTCCAGAGCATCAAGGCTAAAGGAATGCGCGGGAACACCCGATATGTGACCCCTACATCACCAAGCCCATTGGATTGCCCACCTAAATGTGTCACTACTTTAAGCAGGCTATCCGGATCAGAACCAAAAGTTCGGACCAGCGGATCAATGGCCCGACCGTTAAACGGTTTTATATAAATGGCTCCACCCGGTAATTCTTTGTAAGAAATGAGTGTCCCCACTTCGAAGGGCTCACTGAGATTTGTAATGTAATGAAGAATCAATATTTGAGCAGCAATCGGCAATTCTCCGTCTGAAGCTTGAATAGGCACAAAATTCCCACTGGGATAGTCTATCTTAAAATGCTGGCCCAAAAATTCAATAATCAGGGCATTATCCTCAATAGAATAGCCAGAGCAACGTGCCATATCTTCTAAGGAACAAGCACGAAACTTTTCAAGCGCCACCTCATGAGCTGCAGAATAATTCATCCTATCTCCTCCTACTCCTTTACACCTAACCCCTGCTATGGGGTTTTATTTTCTCATTCTATCTAACAATTCTATCAACCATTTGAAGTCACTAACTACAGCAAAAGACCCTTACTTTGACTAGCAGAACTATGCTATTCTACCCGAGTGCCCGATAGGTCTGCTGTAAGAGCAATGCATCTTCTTCCAAATTCGGGCTTTCGCAAATTGCTAATCCTTCCACCCCAAAACTATGACATGCTTTCATCAATTCTTCAAAGCACAAATCAGATTCCTTTAAAACAAGGTGGCGTTTCTCACCCTTGAGTCCATATTCGATCCCAGATATATGAAAATGAACGTTTTTTACCCATCGATCCCCTAGACTCTCAGCAGTTACATCTAATATCTCACAAAACTCATCATAGGAATTGTACCTTCCATTAGTTCGCGCATGAAGATGGCTAAAGTCGATACAGGGCAATACCCCTGAAACTTCTTTAGCAATTTTGATAGTTTCGGTAAGATCCCCGAATTGAGTTCCTTTACCTGTTGTTTCTGGACGAAGAACAACATCGATCCCCTCTGCGTCAAGGGCTTCCCGTACAAGGGACAGTTCTCTGACCACCCGTTCTAAGACCACCTCGGACGGATTATCATGATTAAAGGCTGGATGAAAAATTACGCTCCGAACACCAAGAATCTGTGAAATACGTGCGGTATGTATTATTCGATCCCTGCTTGCCGTAATTTTCTCTGGCTCACGGGAGTTGAGATTTATATAGTAAGGGGCGTGACAACTTAAAGCGATATTGTCCTCTTTGGCAACTATGCCAACCTTTCTTGCTTTCTCTTCACCCATTCGAACTCCTTGGACAAACTCTATTTCTAAGGCACCGAGATCTAACTCCCGTATACGGCGTACCCCTCCTTCACTGGAACGATCCTTTGAGGAAAGCGGGACACCAGCGGTTCCAAACAATAGTGGCAATAAGGTTCACTCCATTGCTATTTTTTCTCACATTATATCCTTTTTCTACTAAAAAGCCAATGAACTCAAAAGAAGCAAAATGCAAATTCATTCCTGAATTTCCAATAAAATTTAAGATTCAATTACATACTGTCTTGAAAAAAAGCTATACTAATAACACTTTCATCATATCGTTGTTGAAAGAAACTGACCCCAATTTGAAAGGAGGTTTCCTTTATGTCAAGACGACGTAGCAGCATCATGTCTGACGCATTGAAAGAACAAATTTCACAAGAGTTAGGTTTTGCGGGAACCCTTCACCAAGAAGGATTTGGAGGAGTTTCTTCAAGGAATTGTGGCAATATGGTGAAAATGGCTATTGAAATGGCCGAACGTAATCTGCCCGGGAAAAACATGACTTAATAATTGGAAACTCAATTCTTTTGTTAGTTCAAAATTAGTTATACCCGGAGCCGAGCCATTGAATGCTCGGCTCTACTTTTATAAACTAGAGTCTTTATTTAAAGATAAATAACCCCTTATTCTAGAAACGATTAGTGAAAATCAACTTCTATACGACGTGCCGCTGGATGAGCGTCTTTTAAAAAGCTTAGTTTTAACAGACCATTCCGGTAACTTGCGTGAGCTCCATCAGTTTTAACCAAAGCAGGCAGTGTCAGCACTCTGGAGAATTTTCCGAAATACCTTTCTGAATGACGCGAGACGCTTTCATCATCTTCTTCGTGTATTATTTTTCGAATTTCGCCCTGAATCATCAGTTGATTTTCATTTAAGGTAATTCTGAGATCTTCAGGTTTTTCGATGCCCGGAATTTCTGCAGTCACGATAACTTTTTTCTGGGTTTCTTCTACATCTATACGATACAACCCATCTGTAAAGCTTTCTTTTCCACGCCTTAAAACCCGATCCATCTCATTCCAAAAAGGATCTAACATACGGTATGGCTCATTAGGGATTAATGACATTTCTATCACCTCTTCGTTTGTTTACTGCTTAGGATACGCTGTTCGATTATGGATTATCCCTGCTATTCTGAAGTAAGGTTGATCCATCCTGCATACAAAAGTTTTAATACTAAAAGGCTAAATCCCTTTTATATCCTATATTTTGAATGGTTTTTGGTATTTAAGTACTTAAAAGAAGCAAGGGACGATCCCCTTGCTTCTTTGGGTTAACTGATAACCTTACCAGAAATGTTAGCCGGACCAATGATTGTTATAGTTCCTTGAGCAGTCTGAAGATTACGAGCAAATAATTGATAAACGTGATGACCAGCAGGTACATTGGTTAGGACAGCTTGGAACGTAGTTAAATTTTCTAAAGGTGTATCTGCCCCATCTTCAATCGACTCTTGGTTAATTGATGCTACTACTACATTATCTTGTTGAATCGTAAGCTCAATGATTGGTTGATCCGGTTCCAAAGGACTGGTGCCCGTCACAATCCAACCCATCGTTGTTAACAATTCGATAAAGTTTTGCGCTTGAGATACAAACAGACCAAATTCTAGAATTAGTTGATCAGTACCAGTGAGCACAATAGCGGAAGTGTATGCTTCATTTGTTAAAATACTTCTGTTGTAGTTTAAGAGAGCCATTTTTATCCTCCTTTAAATTAAGTTAGAGTGGAGTTACAAAAATTTACTTCTTCACTCTAGTTACTCTAATATATGAAACGACAACAGATTCGGACATGTTTTTATCCTATATATGGAAAAAAATTTATACTTTCCTACTTTTAGTTATAGAACCCATGGAAGACCCCTTGTCCATTTCCATAAAGCAACATAATAGCAAATAGAAGAGGTAGCTATCCAAGAAACAAAGTAGTTGGATAGCCACCTCTTTATTTAACTTCATCGTTTCTCTAATAGCTTTTCTGCAAAAACTCTTGCAATTTCAGGATCGAATTGTGTACCGGAGTTTTTTAGTATCTCTTGTAAAGCTTGTTCATCACTTAAAGCAATTCGGTAAGGCCGCTCACTTATCATTGCATCATAGCTGTCAGCCAGTGCAATGATTCTTGAAACCCTTGGAATAGCTTCCCCTTTCAACCCTTTTGGATAACCCTTACCATCCCACCGTTCATGATGTGCCAATATACAGTCTGCCAATTCTAACATTTCATAAGATGAGCTTAAAATTCTATAGCCAATATCGGGATGCCGCTTTATCTGGTCCCACTCATTTTTCGTCAGTTTCCCAGGTTTATTGAGTATATGTTCTTCAATTGCAATTTTCCCTATATCATGTAGCAAACCTACAACCTTAAGTCTGCTTACTTCGATTTCGGATAAACCTATCGCACTTCCTATGTCCTGACATATTTGACTAACTCTCTTTGAGTGTTGTTCTTCCCTCGGATTTTTTTCGTGCAAGGTATTAATGATGGTATTAATAGTATTACCCCTCATACCTTCGTTCTCAATTATTTTATGTTTATACATAGCATCTTCAGCACTTTTGAGAACTTTTATTATGTCCTCATCTGTTTTTGTTTTTGTCTCCCACCCAAATGATATGCTGACGCCAATAGCATTTACTAAAATATTGGAATATTGTTCTCTAATTCTTTTTACAATTCCTTCAGCGTCTTCCTTGTTAGTCTTTGGCAGAAGGATGACAAATTCATCTCCACCCCAGCGGGCGACAATATCATCTGTTCTGCACGCACTTTGAATAGCCCTTGCCGCTTTTTTTAAAAGCTCATCCCCTTTATTGTGTCCAAAGGCATCATTTAGAAGCTTCAACCCGTTGACATCCCCAATTATTATAGAAATAGGGATATTTCTATTAGTATCTAAACGTTTAATTTCTTCTTCATAGAACCTTCGATTATAAAGTCCTGTTAAAGCATCGTGATAGCTTAAATAGCGATTTTCGTATTCCTTTTTTTTGCGATCCGTAATATCTCTCACAATACTGAGAAGAACTCTTTTATTACCTAAATAAGTTCCTTGCGAACTAACTTCAACATTAATCGGGGTACCATTTTTAAGATAATGAACTGTGTCAAAAATAATTCCAACTTTATCGGCTAGCTCCATTTGCTCAATTATGTTAGTTGATGTGCTAATATTCCTTAAGTCAAAGATTGTCATAGACAAAAGTTCAGTATATGTATATCCATAGATCCTTACCGCAGCATCATTGGCTTCGAGAATATTCCCTTCTTTACCTATGAATAGCATTGCATCGTTGGCCTTTTCAGCCAGAACCTGATATTTTTGGAGCCTTTCATGTAACAGTTTCCACTCAGTGTTGTCAATTCCTATTCCCGCAAAATAATGTCTGTCATCAATAATTACCGAACTGGCAGAAAAAACCATAGGTATTTTTGTACCGTCTTTTTTTTGTAAATTAGCCTCGGCGTTCCCAAAGCCATTCTGGGTAATCATTTCGATTCCTTCCAGTACAGACTTTTGACTCTTTTCATCTCCCTCATACCAATCTAATATATTTTTTTGAGCCAGCTCTTCTGAGGTATACCCAGTCATTTCCTCATGTTTCTTGTTCCATCTCACCAACCTGCCATTATCATCATAGAGATAAATCATCCCAGGAGCACTATCAAATAAGGCATCGGTAAATACTCTTTCTTTGTTTAACTCATTTTCTGCCCGTATTTTCTCAATAATCTCCTCTTCCAACATAGAATTCATATCCTGCAGCTGGTTTGTTCGCTCTATAACCTTGTTTTCTAATTCTTCATTTAGGATCTTGATTTCTTGCTCAGCCTTTTGACGTTTATTAATTTCTTCTTCAAGCATAGCATTGATTTCTTCTAATTCTGCATTGGTCTCTCGCACTTCCACATTGATCTTTTCAAGCTGGACGGTTCTTTGCTTTATCCGCAGCTCAAGTTCTCTGTTTAAATTTTTAATTTCTAATTCATTATGAATTCTTCTATTAACTTCATGTTCCAAAGCAATATTTTTAAGAGCGTATTTTGAAATCAGCTGTACATTCAGGAAAAGGAAATTACATATATTTTCAAATTGCAATCTAGACATACGTTTAACTTTCATCAATTCGCTTTTATAAACATCGTGCCGTATTCCAATTACGTCCGCGTATTGTAATTGATTCATTTCATAATCTTCATCCAGAACTTGACCGATGAGCCAGTTAGCCACATGCTTCCCTGCAACAATGATACTTGCTCCTCCGTCAAGAAGTCCGCCACTTAAACATCTTTGAATTGCAGGGCCTTCCTTTTTGGGACTTCCAATGATTGAATCTGATATAAGACAATTTCTAAGGCCTATTTCAGTTTTTCTTATTTCATTACAAAAACTGCAAAAACCACTTGGTTCAGTGATTGGTGTTCCATCGGTTTCTGTTATGATTGAAGCCACACCCGTTGCGTCAGAAAATAAATCTTGAAGTCTTTGCATTTCAGTCAAATCAAAGAACTCAGAAAAACTGGACTCTTTAATACATGCATAATTTTCATTGGTAAATTGCTCCATCTCATCCACCTTACCCTTAAATGATTTATATATTAAATTCTCTTCAAGTGGATTATAGGGTTTTATCTTATAAAACGAAAGTGTAAAATCTTGATGAAACTTAACAATATATCTCAAATTTAAAAAGAGCTTACTCCAACTGGAAAATAATATCCATTCCTCCTTATGGTAAGTTTGGAAGGTTATTCCATTGTCATAAGCTTCTTGCATTTGTATGTTGACTGAATCCCTTGTTTCTTCAGCTAAAATTCTTACTTTTATCCCCCAAAAAAATACTACTTTACTTCATTAGTTAGTTTATTCAACATATCCTTCTTTTTCCCTCTAATCTTAGACAAAATATTTCTATTTAATTTTTCACTCTATAATCTATAATTTCGAGTAATTAATACAAGTAATGACATAGAGACGACGTCAACCATCACAGACTTTGCACTCAGTAAAGAAGTGTGAGTTGTGAACATTCCATTAGAGCTGAACATCAAGGCTTCAGTCAGGAACTCTACCTCGCCTGAACTTTACGCAAGAGCCCACTTCAACTTATATTCTTTGGAAATTGATAAATCCCGATTTGCCCTGAAAAATAAAGAGGGCGTAACGAAAAAACTCGCTACGTCCCCTTTTTGCTTTCCTTTCAACTATTAGATCTATATGTTATTTAAGGCTAATACAATGCGCTGGGCAACCCTCGGCAGCTTCTTTGGCGGCTGCCTCGAACTCACTTGGAACAGGATTTGTGTAAGCTACTGCTAGGCCATCGGCCTCCATCTTAAATACCTCTGGGCAAAATTCAGGGCATGATTCACACCCAATGCACTCTTCTTTGTCTACTTCAGCAATCATGATTTTTCCTCCTCCAAAATATTCTCTATGTATATAGCCAACTATTCCCAACTAGTTTATCATAGGTTGCCGTTTCTTGGAAGGTTTATCCTGCCTAAAAACAGAGCCGAAGCATTTAAAAGGGCGCCATTATTTGGCGTCCTAAAATATTTGTAAGCAGTCAAGTAAAACCAGCAACTTTTCGCCACAAACCATACAACATTTTATTACTGGGTAATAGTCTTCCTA
>NZ_JAMHFY010000080.1 GCF_023897015.1 Desulfosporosinus nitroreducens
AGCATCCTTTCCCCAAGCCAATGTGAAGAAATACTGCTAGCGGCTCAAGAGGTGCTTGAACGTACGGGTGTGACTGTACACGATGAGGAAGCTCGTGATATCCTAAAGAAAGCAGGTTGCTGGGTAGACGGCATCCTGGTTCGCATCCCTTCAGCGGTTGTGGACAGGGCGTTAAGGTCTGTTCCTAAACGGGTTACTCTTTGTAATAACCGAACCGGATCCAGGGATGTGCATCTGGAAGGATATAACGCCTATTTTGGCACAGGTTCAGATACTCCGTTTACAATTGATCCCTACACCGGAAAGCGTCAACGTTCTACCAAAAAGTCGGTCAGCAACGCTTGCAAGGTGATTGACGCTTTGCCAAATCTCGATTTTGTGATGTCGTTGGGTATCGTTCAAGATGTCCCCCTTCTTATTTCTGATCGGCATCAGTTCGAGGCTCAAGTTCTTAATACGAGTAAACCAATCGTTACAACAGCTCATGATATTTATGGATTCGCCGATATTATTGAGATGTGTGAAATAATGGCCGGCGGTGTTGAGGAGTTACGGCGCAATCCCTTTATGACCCTTTACGCTGAGCCAATATCACCACTGCAACATGCCTGGGAAGCGGCATCTAAATTAATTTTGGCTGCCAGAAAAGGACTGCCCGTCGTTTATACTCCTTGCGTAATGGCTGGTGGGACAGTACCGGCTACAATGGCTGGTGTACTCACCCAAGGTTTAGCTGAATCCTTGAGCGGTTTAGTCATTAACCAATCGACCAGAGAAGGTTCCCCCTTTATTATGGGCGGTGTCTTTACAATTATGGACATGTCGAGTACCATTTTTAGCTATGGCTCACCGGAATTTAACCTTTTAATGTCTTCCTTAGCGGATTTAGCTCATTATCTGAAATTACCGATGTTTGGCACTGCAGGGTGCTCTGACTCAAATTTAGTGGATGAACAAGCGGGAATTGAAGCGGCTTTGTCCATTGCCATGACCGCACTTTCTGGTCCTAATCTGAATCATGATGTCGGGTATATTGAATATGGTTCCACCTCATCGTTAGAATTTCTGGCAATTAACAATGACGTTATAGGGATGGCTCGTCGTTTAGTTCGCGGTATCCAAGTTAATGATGAGACTCTAGCCTTAGATATCATCCATAAAATTGGTCCTGGAGGACATTTCTTATCCGAGGCTCACACAATGAAACACTTTAAAACTGAGACGTATTATCCAAGTCTGATTGATCGTCAGCGTTATGAGTCTTGGCTGGAAAGTGGTTCGAAAACTCTGTTCGAACGGGCCAATGAAAAGGTTAAAGATATTATCGAAAATTATGAACCAGATCCGCTTCCAAAAGACGTACAACAAAAAATTAGGGCGATTGTTGAACGGTCCGAACAAAAAATCGTTAAGTCGTAAAGTGGTTAGAAGCAGAACATGGAACACCCACTTATATAAGTGGGTGTCTCAAACGTGGATGAATGGAGTGACAGAGAATGCCCTTAATATTAGGGATTGATACAGGCGGAACCTTTACCGATGGAGTGCTACTTGATTTAAACACCAAGGAAGTAAAGGAAAAGGCCAAAGCATTTACGACACGTGAGGATTTATCCATAGGAATTCGAAA
>NZ_JAMHFY010000081.1 GCF_023897015.1 Desulfosporosinus nitroreducens
ATTCGCTTGGTCAATTCTGTCTAAGTATCATTAACGTATTAAAAATGTGGCACCCCCTTCCTGCTTCTAGACTTATATAAAGCAAAAGTTGTGCCACATTTACTGAATATTCAGAAACATTAACAAGGTCTAGTCCGCCCTCTCTTTGCGTCTTAATATTATCGCAATGTTGCTAGAGACTTTAGGCAACTCTGCCCAGGCAAGGTTGCCTATTTATTGCATTCCCGCCAATGTTTCAATTCGCCAATTCCATTCATTTGCATTATGCATAAGAGTAGAAATGGTGAATTGTTAGGTAATAATGTAACTGTTAGCGACAACCCAAAGCCCTAGAAATAACTAAGCGCTGAATTTCGGACGTTCCTTCCCCTATTTCCAATAGTTTTGCATCACGTAGATACCTTTCTACATGATAATCTTTCATATAGCCATATCCACCGTGAATTTGGATAGCCTCTAGCGAGTTCTTGACCGAAGTTTCCGAAGCATGTAGTTTTCCCATGGCTGATTCTCTACCAAAAGGCAGATGAGCATCTTTGAGACTTGCTGCCCGTAAGATCATCAGGCGTGACAACTCAGTTTGGGTAGCCATGTCTGCAAGTTTAAATTGGATAGCCTGAAAACTACTTAGCGTTTGCCCGAATTGCTTACGCTCCATAGAATACTTCAATGACTTATCTAGTGCACCTTGGGCAATGCCCACGCCCATTGCCCCTATGCTGATCCTACCACCGTCTAATATTTTCATGAATTGACGAAAACCATTGTTTTCTTCACCTAAAAGATTTCCTGCTGGTATTTCTACATCCTCAAAAACAAGTTCTGTAGTGTTGGAAGCATGGAGGCCCATTTTGTCATAAGGCGTATTAATCTGGAATCCTGGAGTACCGGGTTCTACCAAAAAGGAACTTATCCCACGGGTTCCCTTTGAAGGATCGGTAAGTGCTGTTACTGTAACAACTCCTGAATAGCTTGCATTAGTTATAAAACATTTCGAGCCGTTAAGAACCCACCCTTTATCCGTTCGACGTGCTCTTGTTCTCGTACCACCTGCATCAGAACCCGCTCCAGGCTCGGTTAACCCAAAAGCAGCCAAATATTTGCCACTAAATAAGGAAGGAAGGTATTTTTCCTTTTGCTCAGGAGTACCGAAGTAATAAATCGGGCTTATCCCCAAGGATAGTAAGGCGGCATAAGTAATTCCAGTTGAGGCACATACCCGGGACAACTCCTCAACAGCTAAAGCATAACTGACCGTGTCTCCACCGGTTCCTCCTACATCCTCTGGAAATGGCAAACCTATAAGTCCTAGTTCCCCCATCTTTTTTACTATTTCCAGAGGGAATTCACCCGTCCGATCACGTTCCTCTGCCCCAGGCTCTACGACCTCATCAGCAAACGAATGCACCATGGCACGCAATGACTTTTGATCTTCAGTTAAACCAAACATTTACCCTACCCCCTTCATTTTTTTATCAAGCGGGAACAAAATAGACGTCAGTGGGTTTGAACTGACTTAATCGTTTAAACTTTGCTTGAATATTCATGC
>NZ_JAMHFY010000082.1 GCF_023897015.1 Desulfosporosinus nitroreducens
TAAGAATAATCCTGCTAATAAAAGTCAACCAAAAATTTCAAGAAATATCAATATAAATATGAGCATAGCAAAGCTGACCAGATACCGAAAGACAACTGGCCGGTTTGAACAATGAGTCATTAGGCTGCAGCATAAACCGCTTTCACTCTGGCATAGTAGATACGTAGGAACTTGTTTAACGCAGCGATTTTGGCAACCTTTTTTGGCTTCCCTTCATTTTCTTTCTTAATCATATACTGGTAAACAGCGTCATCTTCAGACGGCTTGCTAATCTTTATGTACCTCATGATTTCGTATCCTGTCTTACGCAAAGAAGCTGAGCCACGTTTGGAAATGCTTCGCTTAGTAGCTGTGAATTTGCCCGATTGAAACGGTGGTGCATCAAGACCTGCATAAGCAATGACGGCTCCACCACTATGAAAGCGTCGTACATCTCCTATTTCTGCTATAATCCTTGGGCCGAGTATCTCACCAACTCCAGGCATAGCCATGACAACTTCATATTCCTTCAGCGACTTTGCCAATTCTCTCATCTGTGCTAGAATACTCGCAAGGGTCGTGTCTATCATGTGCAGGACCTTAACTGCTTCCTCTACGAGCATTTTGGTCGATGGCGTAGCGGAAGACAAAGTGGGGATGCCCTCCAGTGCAAGTGCGTAGATTTTCTTCGCTTTTTCCGTGCTGGCTCGGTATCCTTTTCTTTTTGTCCAGCTGTTATAGTTGTTAATGTATCTGGCCTCAGACATACGCGTAATGTTGTCAAAGTGCCAGTATTCCTTTACAAAGTCGCATAATTTGTCCCGATCCGGTACGTTAGAGCGATTCCAAAGGAGTGTTTTTATCCCCGGCATTGTTCGATCCAGCAGATTTGCAAGCGTCTGTTTCGAATGAATACGCATAGATATGTAGCTTAAATATTGACGGTTGAGTGTTTTTAACTCATCATACACATCTGCCGTTGGCGAGTAGTTTACAAGATGATACCAGTGATCTATACCAAAGTTCCCTATCTTAATGGCATCAAGCTTATCTGTTTTGCCTTTGCGGATTGCAACATTAACATACTTGCTCATTACCAACGGATTAATAGCAGATGTAAAAATACCATGCTCTTTCAGATATGCTAGTACTGGGTAATGGTATGCTCCTGTAGACTCCATAACGACACGGGTTTCCTCTGTAAGTGTGTTGATCTGATTTACCAATTGTTTTAAGTCACTTTCCGTGTGTTTCACCTCAAATGGTTTATGTAGCACCTCCCCATACGGCTTCATAAAACAGACAGTACTTTTCCCCTTTGAAATGTCAATCCCGACACTGATCATACTACTCCTCCTAATTATTTGTGTTGGCGTCCATCCTCGCTTATTACCATTCATATTGGTTAGTTACACGAAAGCCTCATCGGTTTCAACCTGCTTAATCGAATGCACATAATAAGGGGATGGCTGACTGATTATTCTACGGATGCGAAATCCAATGCGAAGTACGCCAGGCCATTTCTCCCCTTATTATATTTAAATAAGCACAGGCATCCAAC
>NZ_JAMHFY010000083.1 GCF_023897015.1 Desulfosporosinus nitroreducens
GCAAGACTGCCCAAATTTTGAAGACCTACTAGAGGGTAAGATCCAAGTGAAATTTCTTGAAGAAGTTTAACAGACCTGCAGTGAGCTATTGACAGGAGCATTTAGAAAAGTTACAATATATTTCGATAGTTATCGAATCGTTATAGTATGAGTTTGGAGTTGGAATATGGACACGAAAAAAGCGGCAAAGATATTTAAGGCACTATCGAATCCCAATAGACTAGAATTGTATTTTAAAATTGCTGAGATGCATGAATCTAGTTTTCCAACCGATACCGATTCGGAATGCTTTGTTACAGATATCATCCGTTCGTTGAACATTGGTGCTCCGACTATTTCACATCATATCAAAGAGTTAGTAAATGCAGATTTGATCAGTACAGAGAAAAAAGGGAAATTTTTGATCTGCAAAGTAAATGAAGAGTTAATTGAGGAAGTTAGTAAGTTGTTATCATTACAGCAGCAATAATTTAGCGCAGCTTTAAATGCATAACGATTCGATAGTTATAAAACTATAAAATCATTAACCTTAAACCATCTATTGTCACTCATAAGAAGTATTAGGGTATTTCGAACATTCATGTGTTTGAATTCTATTCGACAAACGAACGATAAAATTAATGGAGGTACATTATGAAAGTGTTTTATTTTACAGCTACTGGCAACAGTTTAGATGTTGCAAAAAGATTTGGAGGAGAAATTTATTCGATACCAAACGTTTTAAGAGGTAATCAATTTCATTTCGAAGACGAAAAGATAGGCCTAATATTTCCCTGTTACGGCTTTGCAGCTCCAAAGATTGTCCGGGAATTTATTGAGAAGACCACACTTAAGAGCCCTTATATTTTTGTCATCATGACCTATGGAAACAAGCTTGCAGGCGGCGTCAATTGGTTTGTACGGTATGCTGAGGAAAATGATATTCATGTTCAATATGCAGACGGTTTACTCATGATAGATAACTATTTACCATTTTTTAATATTGAGAAGCAAAAGATGAAAAAGAAATATACTGAAGAAAATTTGAGCCGTTTGTTAAATGACGTGAATCAAAAGAAGCGATATATCAGGAATAGGTCATTCACAGATTCAATGTTGACCAAAGGCATTCAGTATTTCGTCAAAAGAAACCCAAACTTTAATACCGATAAAGATTTTTCTGTCGGGAACGACTGTAATCAATGTGGAACGTGTGTAAAGGTTTGCCCGCGTAATAATATAAAACTCGATGAGCATAAACCAGCATATGGGGGAAATTGCGAATTTTGTCTTGCGTGTATAAACCTTTGTCCGCAAAAGGCGATCCGATTAAAAAAAGAAAGTAATCCAAATGCACGTTATTTGAATGAAAATGTTACGTTAAAAGAAATTATTACGGCAAATAATTAAACAAGGGTTGGTTAAAAGCTCTTTCTCATCCCCGGGCATCCTACAAATTACGAATTAATGGGCCAATATCTTGTGAAAAATGGAATT
>NZ_JAMHFY010000084.1 GCF_023897015.1 Desulfosporosinus nitroreducens
GCCATAACACCATGCGCAAACATCATCGCCACAGCACCTGTTGCCGCTGTTGGGTTCAAGGCAGCGATCGCGATAATAACATATCCCATATGGCTGACGGAGGAATATCCGACGACATATTTCAGATCCTTTTGGGCCAGAGCGATAAAGGCCGCATAGAGTACGCTAATCACAGCGAGCGTCGCAATGTACGGTGCCCAAAAACTCGCTCCTACGGGGAGGACATAAACACCTAAACGAATTAATCCATAGCCCCCAATTTTCTTTAAGACTCCGGCGTGAATCATACTAACGGCGGTCGGCGCTCCGGCATAACCGTCAGGAGACCAGGAGTGGAATGGGAACATGGAAATGAGGGATCCAAAACCCACGATCATCAAGGCAAAGGCAACTTTTTGGAAGGCTGGACTGTACAGGTCTTGCCGAGCTGACAGCTGATCAAACATAAAGGTTGGATTACCATTGGCACCGGCTGCCAGGTAAAGGGCTACCATTCCTACGAGGAGGAAGGCAGATCCAATCAGCAAGTAAATGGTTAACTTCATAGCCGCGTATTCCTTGGTTACCCGTTTGGTACTTCCCCAAATGATGACCATGATGTAGATAGGAATAACCACGATTTCATAGAAAAGGAAGAAGATAAACAGGTCGCGAGCAATAAAGGTTCCCATAACCCCGGCAATCAGAATAAGCAATAAGATAAAGAATTCTTTGACACGCTTATCGATATTCCAGGAAGCATAGATGGATGCAAAACCTATGAGGTTGGTCAGAAGAAGCATGGGTAAGCTTAATCCGTCAACGCCCAAAGCCATGTTGACCCCCAAATCGGGCACCCAAGGAATCGTCAGGGTAAACTGCATTCCGCCCTGTGCCCATTGATAGGTTGCGAAAGCATAGAGTGAGAGTACTAACGATACTAACATACCCATTGCGGCAATCAGTTTTATGGCCTTAGTTTCTTCCTTGGGCATGAAAACAATCAAGAGCATGGCCACTATCGGTGCTAGCAGAGTGAAGGGCAGAAGCATTGACATTGAACCTACGGTTGGTAGTGCAGACATTATTTCACACCTCCTAGCGTCGCTAAGGGGTTTAGAGCCGCCAGTTGACCTTCTCCAAAGGCGAAGACCATGAATAGGACGACCACTGCGAAAAAGAACACCATAGCGTACGTTTGTAGTTGTCCTGTATTTGTCCGACGGAGGACTTTACCGCTGCCTCGAGTGATTAAGGCGAGTCCGTTGACAATCCCGTCCACGATATAGATATCAACCCAGTACAGGACCTTACCCAGACCATCCATGATGTTATGAATTAACCAGAGATAGAGCTCATCGATATAGTATTTATTTTTGAGCAGTTTGTACACGAATGGAAAGCGCTCAACGACATCTTCAGCCGAGATCGCTTTTTTGACGTAGGTGGCATAAGCTAATCCAATCCCTAGAAGTCCCGCAACCACGGAAATTCC
>NZ_JAMHFY010000085.1 GCF_023897015.1 Desulfosporosinus nitroreducens
CTATTATTTGAATGGAAAAGTCGCTTAAACCAGTTAGTTTAGGCGACTTTTTGAGCTAAGTTTTGTTACGGCCCCTTTTTTGGCGAATTCAGTCCCCTTGTCTTCATAGCGGTGGTCCCTTCGCATCACGACGCCTTGCCATCCATGGCGGTGGTCCCTTCCCACCATCCTTGGTTACAGGGACACTCGGCCATCCATGGCCAGCGCTCTAATCTCCTGTTGAGTAGTGCTATATCCCGACACATTCAGTGTTGTCGGGTTGAGAAGTAATCGCCTGAACAGGAAAGTTGTCCAAATTTAGTGGGATTAATTAAATTGAAGCAGATTGAACAGATAGCTAGGGTAACAAAAATAAAACCCGTACAATACAATAGTAAAAGACCATAAATGGGATACCTGGAAAACTATAGTTATATAATCGGGAAATGGTAAGAATCTTGCCAGTATTAACAAGAATTTTCTTAAGTAATAAAGTAAGGAGAAGAGAGCATGGCAGAATTAACTACCGGATTGATTGAAAATACACCTGTTTCCGGAGTAAGACCAACTTCAACGTTTACAGTAAAAATCACCAATGATGACACAATTGCTGCTACCATTGAAATTCAAGGGTTTTTCGTGACAGGGACTACGAAGACACTTTATGTCTTGGAGTTTTTAAGCTTAGCCCCTGGGGAGGTAGTCCAAAGAATATATTTCGCGGAGTTAGATGAGTTTGAATTTAAGTTCTTCACCAGCTCCAACGCTGTGGAAATTTCAGCCTGGGGAAAAGATTCTGCTGGGAATTTGGTCCCAGCTCATCGAGTGCTACCAGCAGAACTTGATCCAATATTCAATGGAATCACAGGAGCAACAGGAGCAACAGGAGAGCAAGGAATCCAAGGAACACAAGGAATTGTAGGAACCCAAGGAATCGAAGGAACGCAAGGAATTGTAGGAACCCAAGGAATCGAAGGAACGCAAGGAATTGTAGGAACCCAAGGAATCGAAGGAACGCAAGGAATTGTAGGAACGCAGGGCATCGAAGGAACGCAAGGTATCGAAGGAACGCAAGGTATCGAAGGAACGCAAGGTATCCAAGGAACTCAGGGCATCCAAGGAACGCAGGGCATCGAAGGAACTCAAGGTATCCAAGGAACTCAGGGTATCCAAGGAACGCAGGGCATCGAAGGAACGCAAGGTATCCAAGGAACTCAGGGTATCCAAGGAACGCAGGGCATCGAAGGAACGCAAGGTATCCAAGGAACTCAGGGTATCCAAGGAACGCAGGGCATCGAAGGAACGCAAGGTATCCAAGGAACTCAGGGCATCCAAGGAACGCAGGGCATCGAAGGAACGCAAGGTATCCAAGGAACTCAGGGTATCCAAGGAACGCAGGGCATCGAAGGAACGCAAGGTATCCAAGGAACTCAGGGTATCCAAGGAACGCAGGG
>NZ_JAMHFY010000086.1 GCF_023897015.1 Desulfosporosinus nitroreducens
TATAATGGTCTAGGAAAACTCGACAAGATTTCTTGAAAAGATAATGAACCTGATATAATAAAACCACTAAAGAAAGCAGGTTTATTATTGATGAAGAAAAGAGTATTTAGCGCAGAATTTAAGGCGGAGATAGTTTTGGAGGTATTGCGAGGCGAAAAGGAACTAAACCAAATCGCCAGTGCCCATGAAATAGCGCCTAACCAGCTGCGGAACTGGAAAAATGAATTTTTGGCTAATGCAGCCAATGTATTTGATAACAAAAAGGACAAGGTATTGCAGGAGAAAGTTAAGGATCAGGAGCGGGAAAACGATAGCTTATATAAAAAAGTTGGTCAATTGACTACTCAAGTCGATTGGCTCAAAAAAAAATCTGAAGAAATTCTTGGACCTGACTGGGAGAGTCGGTTTACTCCACGCCCAAAAGGCTGAAATCAAGGATCATAAGAACATCGAAACTAACGAGAAACCACTACCCTTGTCCACCGTTGCCGGGCTTTTAGACGTCAACCGAACTAGCGTGTATTACGCACCAAAAGAGCCTTCTGACTTTGAAGTAATGGTCAAGCATAAAATTGATGCAATCCATACTGAAAGCCCATCTTGGGGCTCAAGGCAACTATCGAAAACATTGCAAAAACAAGGCATTAAGATCGGTAGGCTCAAAACAAGGAAGTATATGCAAGAGATGGGCATTGAAGCAATTTATCCGAAACCCAACCTATCTAAGCCCGCAAAGGGGCATAGAATATACCCTTATCTACTACGTAATGCTGTCATCAGCCGAGCAAATCAGGCCTGGTCGATCGATATCACCTACATCAAGCTAAGACGTGGATTCATATACTTAACTGCTATCATTGATTGGCACAGCAAGTGCATCGTTGGCTGGGAGCTGGATGACACGCTAACAACACGAATGGTTATCCAGGCCTTAAAGATGGCTTATGCTGTTGCAACACCAGAGATATTAAATTCCGATCAGGGCAGCCAATTTACAAGCCATGAATATATTGACTTTGTTATCAACAACAAGAGTAAAATTAGCATGGACGGTAAGGGTAGATGGGCTGACAACATTCCTATAGAGCGCTGGTTTAGGACACTTAAATATGATGAAGTCTACCTTAAGGACTATGAACATATCAAGGATGCTAGGAAACAAATTGGGGAGTTTATCCACAAATATAACTTTGTGAAATTACACTCAACTTTGAATTACGAGACACCAGCATTTAGATATTATCCTGCTTTACTACAAATGAGTGCGTAACCTACACCGGGTATACCACTACATCAAAATCAATGTGTTGCTCTAGCAAAAGGAATACTATTAATATGAAATATCTGGTACATTATCTTTTTGATTCTTTTTGTCTTTACATCCGAGCCACTATA
>NZ_JAMHFY010000087.1 GCF_023897015.1 Desulfosporosinus nitroreducens
CGCCGTGCTAAGAAGTCCGATACTGTAAGGGCGGCAAAAGTAATCGATGCTTTGCCTAATATATCCTTTGCCATGGATTGCGGCACAGTTATGGATGTCACACCTACTTTATCAGATGTTCATGCTTTTCAGGCTATGTTAGAAAATACAAATAAACCCATTATCCACTGGGGTTTTGGTATAGATCAGTATCAGGATATCATCGATATGGCTGCAGCTGTAGCAGGTGGGCTGGAAGCCCTGCAACGCGATCCATTTATTCTCCTTTACTCGGAGTCTAGCCCTCCATTAAGACATTCAGTGGAAGCCATTGATAAAGCAATTTTTGCAGCCAAAAACAATATTCCCATCGTTTATACTCCTTGCACTTTCTCAGGAGGTGTAGCTCCTGCGACTATGGCAGCAACTCTTGTGATTGCAGTTGCAGATTCCTTGGTAGGACTCGTAGCTGGTCAATTAGTACGTAAAGGTTCCGGTTTTGTAATGGGTGGATTAATTTCAACGATGGATATGTCTAGTACTATTCTGTCCTACGGTGCAGCAGAATTAAGCTTGCTTTCGGCCGGATTAACGGCTGTCGCCCGCCACATGAAAATACCAATGTTCAGTACAGGTGGTTGTTCAGATTCTAAGGTGATTGATACTCAGATGGGAATTGAAGCTGCTTTTTCGATCTTGATCGCAGGCTTAAGCGGTGCAAATCTTATTCATGACTGCAGTTATATGGAGTATGGAGCGACATCATCCTTAGACCTAATGACCATGGATGATGAGATCATTGGCATGGTAAAGAAAATTCTAGGCGGTGTTTTAGTTGACGATGAACACTTAGCCCTTGACGTCATTGACAAAGTCGGCCCAGGTGGACATTACTTAGCCGACGATCATACCATGGCCCATTTCCGCGAATTCTGGGCTCCCACTCTGATTAATAGACTTAGATTTGACGGATGGAAGGCAGAAGGCTCGAAAACCATGGCCCAGCGGGTCAAAGAAAAAACCCAAGACATTATCAATAACCACAAACCTGAACAAAAACCAGAAAGTGTTCTAAAAGAAATTCAAGCAATTGTCGATAGAGCAGAAGCGCGGGAAGCCAGTAAACGATAGGAGGTAGAAAGATATGTCAAATTATTATGAAGAGATTTCTCAGAACGTCATCACAGGTCAACTGGACCGAGTAACTCAACTGACTCAGCAGGCTATCGATGCTGGGAATGATCCTGTTGAAATAATTAACCAAGGTTTGATCCTAGGAATGAGTGTCGTAGGAGCACGCTTTAAGTCCGGTCAAATGTTTGTACCGGAAGTGCTGATGTCCGCTAGATCCATGACAGCAGGAATGGACATGGTCAAGCCACTCATTTTAAGTGAAGATATCCCCTC
>NZ_JAMHFY010000088.1 GCF_023897015.1 Desulfosporosinus nitroreducens
ACATCCGATCAAACAGTGATGTAACCATCTACAGAAACGTTCGAAAAGATAACACTATCGTCTACGACAGCAATCGGTACTCTTTACCTCTTGGTACATACAACAACCAAAAAGAGGTCAGCATTGAGGCGAAGAGTGAAAAATTGACTATTATGACCGTATTTGGTGAATTTATCTGTGAACATCCAATCTCAACCGGCAGAGGTCAATTAATTAAGAGCACCAGTCATTCCAGAGATATTACAGACTCGATGGATAAAGCTCAGAATACCGTTGATGAGCTGTTATTATTTAAGGCAACAGATTTTCTGCAGACAATTCGAACAGAAAAAGCGCGCTATGCCCGTGATCAGTTCCGGTTGCTGCAAACATTATGTGATAAATATGGGATTGATGAAGTACTAAATGCCATCAAATATTGTGAGGTGAGCAAACTCTTCGGAATAACCTATGTAAAGGATTTTTTAGAGCACAGTGCCAAACCAAAACAAGTAATCGTCCTCAATGCTATTCCGGTTAGCAACAACAAGTACCATGTAACCACTGAGAAGCGCTCTCTGGACGTTTATGCAAAGGCAGGTGGCAGCCATGAATGAACGGATTGAACGTGTCAATGCATTAGTGTCAGGACTGCATTTGGGCCCTGTCGATTTAGAAACCCTTTATGCTAAAAAGAATAATCTCACGCCTCTCGAAAGCGTTGAGGTTTTCCTTTCAGAGCAACAACGTCTTCGGACGGAAAAGCAAAATCTAATTCGCAGAAGAAGAGCAAATCTACCAGCCGAAAAAACCTTGGAAACCTTTGACTTCGGATTCCAACGCAGCGTATCCAAGGAACAGATGCTAAGGTTGTCCGATATGACTTGGGTTGAGCAAGCGTTCAACATTTGTTTCTTGGGACCACCCGGTATTGGGAAAACACATTTGGCCTTATCCTTAGCGGTACAGGCTTTAAACCTAGGTTATGCCGTAGCTTTTACGACCTTGGATGAACTCATAATTACACTAAAAACCTCGCAAATCTCGACCGCCAGTAAGAGACGAATAAAAATATTCAACTCGGCAGCACTGGTTATTATTGATGAAGTTGGCTTCATGCCACTTTCTACAATAGAAGCCAACTTGTTCTTCGGTTTTGTGTCCTCAATGTCCGAGAAAACATCACTCATCATTACCTCAAACAAAGGATTCGATGAATGGGCTGACTTTTTAGGGGATGCCACAATTACAACTGCGATTTTAGACCGACTTATCCACCACTGCGAGATTTTAAACATGACAGGCAACAGCTACAGACTCCAACATAGGAAGACTATTACCCAGTAATAAAATGTTGTATGGTTTGTGGCGAAAAGTTGCTGGTTTTACTTGACTGCTTACA
>NZ_JAMHFY010000089.1 GCF_023897015.1 Desulfosporosinus nitroreducens
GTTAAAAGCTCTTTCTCATCCCCGGGCATCCTACAAATTACGAATTAATGGGCCAATATCTTGTGAAAAATGGAATTTGAGCGATCAGTTATAGCTAGGCAATAACATTTCAGTAGTAATGAAGAAATAGTAGATGGCAGTCTAATCCAGGAAAGAAATGAGGTGATGAATCATGATCCTGAGGGTTATGCTTAGTTTGGTTATCGGGATTCTCCTGGCTGGTTTTCTATTCCTGAAATATCATCCAGTCTTTGGTGGAAAAGCATCTAAGGAGAAAGCTAACGCCTTAAGTCAATCTGAAAATTTTGCCAGGAAAAAGTTTATCAATCAGATCCCGACGGTAATGGATACTCGAATAACGACAATGGTTGGCATATTGAGAGATTTTATGAAAGGTAATCCAAACGGTAAGCCAAAGAGGGCAATTCCTGTGGAGCCTTTAAATTCAGTCATCATGCCAGATAAATATACAAAAGTTACATGGTTTGGTCACTCGACTTTATTATTGGAGATGGACGGGAAACGATTATTATTAGACCCAATGTTTTCTCAGACTCCTTCTCCGTTTTCTTCGATCGGGGGTAAACGCTATAGCAAGATATTACCCATCGAACTCGAGGAGCTACCTACCATCGATGTTGTCATTCTGTCTCACGATCACTATGACCATTTGGATTATCAGTCAATAAAGAAACTGAAAGACAAAGTCAGTCAGTTCTATGTTCCCCTTGGCGTTGGAAATCATTTGGCAAGATGGGGTGTCGAAGCAGAGAAAATTAAAGAGTTCGACTGGTGGAATGAATATAAACTTGATGGTTTAACATTGGTTTGTACTCCGGCTAGGCACTTTTCAGGTAGGAGTGTGTCCGATCGAGACACCACACTGTGGAGTTCTTGGGTGATCGTAGGGCAAGAATCACGGGTCTATTTCAGTGGAGATACTGGTTATGGTCCTCATTTTGCAAAGATAGGAGAAAAGTACGGACCTTTTGATTTAACTCTCATCGAATGCGGTCAATATGATGAACGATGGTCTGCTATTCATATGATGCCAGAGGAAACAGTTCAGGCTCATTTTGATGTGAAGGGAAAAATTCTGATCCCCATACATTGGTCAGCCTTTACGTTAGCCTTTCATGATTGGACAGATCCCATTGAACGGGTAACAAAGGCAGCGAGAAAACGCAACTTAGGCATTTCAACACCCAAAATTGGGGAAACAGTATTGATAGGCTCGGTGGAGTACCCTAACTCTATTTGGTGGGGATAATTATACAAGTCTGTTATTCCTGCATATCCTGGCGGAGATATTACTATGCAAAATGAACTCTGGAATGAAACTAAAATACTTTAGCGG
>NZ_JAMHFY010000008.1 GCF_023897015.1 Desulfosporosinus nitroreducens
GTTTGGATCTTCTCAGGGCTAAGATTATATATTAGCTTTTTATTTTGACCATACATACTCAAATATGCGGAAGAACCGCTATCACACCGAAATATTCAGTCAGGATTACAAGGGCATAAAGGTGCTATTGATTTATACTGAAACCTGACCCCAAAAAAGGGGTCAATTTTCATTGACAATCAACAGGTGCCGCCGGGAAGGGAATTTCACGGCGGCATACGAAAGGAGAGCTTAGTTGCTCTCCTTTTTGGTTGCTTCCATCTTAATTTCGTGGACATCATGTTCAATTCTTTGTATCGACTCAATAAGGCTATTTAAGATTCTTGAATATCTCACTGGCCTTATCGTCGCTTGATTCTAATACAAACATTCCATTAATCGGCCAGTCTTTCATTACATTGACAAAGTCTTTCTTTGCTTGGTCTAAATCCTTATTAGAATTATATTCGTAAATTACAATTTTAGCCTTAGGGTTCTCATCTGTTCCGAAACCTACACCATCTTTCGCTCCGATCATTGTGAAAAATGGTTTCTTCTCGGCATCTTCTTTAATCCCAGCATCGGCGAATGTCTTAATAAAGTCCGCCATCGTTAGATCTTTCCTCACAGGACTGGATGTCCCTGTTGATCCGCACCCTAACAACATAAACATAAGTCCGATTAATAATAAGTACGTGATTTTTTTCAATCGGTTCAACCCTTTTTCTCGAGTTTCTAATTTATTTGCTTAGTTCAACTAATTGATGGCATTTCCTGCTTTCCGACATTCTTAATGGTTTTGCGACAAACTAAGACCCCGGCATTTATGCCGGGGTCTTCATTCATGGAAATAATCTGGCCAAAGATAATCCACTTTCTCGCCTACAGCAATTGCTATTTCTTGGGCGGTAGATAAGTAAAGATCCTTGCCGTTCACAATTTGAGATATGTGCGACTGAGAATACCCAGTTATTTCTTTCAGGTCTTTTTGTGTGATACCTTTTTTTGTCATAACTTCATAGAGTCTACATCGTCTGTGTTGCTTCAATACTCATCACCGATGATTTGAATTCGGCAAAAATATGTTAACTCCTGCGACGAAGAGGTTATACATGGTAATATATACTTAAGTGAATAAATTGTTTCTGATAATAGAAATACTAGTTGTAAGCTAGCAGCAAGGAAGGATTTCGACAAAATACCCCTTGAAGATAAATAGAACATATGTTCTAATATTTAAAGATTATATGTTCTGAAGGGAGTAATTGTCGTGGAAATGCAAGAGCAAGAATTGAATAAGGATGAATTTAAGTATGAGCATGAGCTAGTGGAAGAAAGTTATGAGGATCTGGACATAGCGGATGCGCTGGTAGAAGCTAAGGTAAGCGACGATGGCGGAGAAACGTGGACTAGGCGAAAAATCAATCTTGGAGGCGACATAGACGAATCGGGCCTTTCGGCTGGGGAGATCTTTCAGCTCAATGGGGAGAAGTATAAGGTGCTATCTGGAGATTTTGGCATAACGATTGAGCTAATGGGGAAACCAGCCAGTGGAAAAAAAGTATCAAAACGAAAGTAAAATAATAAGGAAGCCCGTGCACCCTGGAGAGAGTCCGGACTTCCCATCACAAAAACACTTCCGAAGAAGGGTTCTTATGCCTGTATTATATCCAGTTTTATCCTTCTTAGGCAAGTGGTAAATGAAGGAGAAATGAAATTTGTTTAAGGTAAGATTAAGGCGTCATTCAAGATCTAGCAAATTTACAAAGTCATTTAGTGTAATAGAAAAACTCTTTAACGATGTGAATAAGAGTGTTAATATTTCAGGAATGGAATCCAAAACAAGAAAATTGGGACGGCAGATATTAAACCTCCTAGGTCCTGACCATGGGTTATTATTCCTCGAATACGAAAAATCGATTTACTTAGCAGAAAGTTATTGCATAGAAAACGCTTATCGCTTAGGGTTAAAGGCTAGAAATGGGGATAAAAAATAGACCAAATTCATGACCTCCATACCTACCAAAAAACCTACCATCCAATTTTACTATATTTATAACTCTTAAAGTATATTGTAAGAGTTGAATATACGAAACAAATTTAAGTAAAGTCAAGGTGTTAGAAAGTCTGCATCCGTGGTAAAATGATTAAAGTTTCGCTTAGGCCAACTTTTTACCTTGGGGTGGTAGAGGTCGCATGTTCAAATCATGTCGCTCCGACCAGTAAACATGCGGGTTTCAGCCTTACTGAAAAAGGCAAAACCGTGAAATAATGCAACCGTTTTTTAGTTAGCTTTTCCAATTAGATTCCTCCCATTTTGGGGGGATCTTTTTTTATCTTTTTTTAGTAGGCCATTAATATTTACACCAGCTGTGACTTTTACTTTAGGCATGACATGCGTGTAGGTATTACCCGTAGTAGCTATATCCGCATGACCCAGTAATATTTGGCTGTCTTAAGACTTTCGCCACGTTCTAGGAGTCTTGTGGCGAAGTGAATGTACCGTTATATCCGTCGAGAGTTTTGCAGCTTTTCTAATTTCGCGAAACTTTCTATGAGGCTCCGTGGATTAATTGGGGTACAACGCCTGGACCCACAGCTTTTAAAAAGTAATGCAACGAGGGTAATAATAGGTAATAAAGCATAACAAAATAAGAAAAGGCACCGGTATGACCGATGCCTGATACCCTTGGTACTAAAGGGTTTTAACAGAATAGACTAAGTTAACAAGGTGGTACGTGTCTTTACTTGAGGGCAAACACTTCCCCGATTTCTTAGTGGCAATTTACGCCCCGTGCAGGGCTTTTCCCCTTAATGGCATCGTGGAGCATAACCTTTAAGGAGGAGGGGCTTATAAAGTGAAATTTACAAACCTTCTTGAAAACGGACCGTTTTAAGAAGATACTTATCTTTTATGATGCCGTAACGAAGCACCCCGAGCTTATGCTACTTCCCTATAAGGAACAAGCGGAAAGTTTACAATTCACACTATATGAGGTTAAAATGGTATGGGGATTCTTTCATGGAGCCTTTGGATCTCCATATAAATTGGGGATAAATTGAAGTCATTATTTTAATACTCATCACATAAATAATCCTTAATTCTGCAAGTTTGTACCCCCCAAACCCGCCGGGCTGGCTGTCTTGATACATGCAGTAAAACTTAACTAAGGGGTGATGGATTGTTGAATAACCTAGATACCCTAGTGGAGTCAGTAATCCAAGGAAGACATAGGGATGCAGTTGCTCTTGCTGAACAATTGCTTTCTTCTGGGATTGATGTATACACCATCGTAGAACATGGTTTATCACCCGCTTTAAAGGCGTTAGATGTAAAATGCACATCCGATGAGTTCAATTTATTGGAAATCATGTTAGCCGGGAGAGCCATGCTGGAAGTGATGAATAACGTTATTGCCAAACACTTAGATCAGGATCAGCCTGTGAAACAACTGGACACGATTATCCTAGGATCCATCAAGGGGGATATCCATGAGTTAGGAAAACACGTGGTGCGGATCCTACTTAGTTGTGCCGGGTATAAAGTTATTGATTTAGGCCAAGACGTGGAGCCTAAGCGATTTGTAGAAGCGGCCGTTGAAGCAAAGGCAGATTATATTTTCATTTCAGGTCTGATTAGTGTTATCGTTCCACAGGTCAGAGAAGTTAGGGCATTTCTTCTGCAGCAAAATTTGACGATCCCGGTTGTAGCTGGAGGCGCAGCTCTCCAGCAAATGAAGGCAGAGGATTTAAATGTCGATTATGTGGCCAAGAATGCTTTTGATGGCCTGCACTATGTCCAACGGATGAGGTGAGAGAATGAGATCGTTAGCAAGGGTTTTAGGCACCTTGAATTTTACAGACGTTGACTGCGCTCCAGTTTTTCTCGAACATAGTGGGTTTGTCGCTAGATTGGCGGGGATATCCCTTGAGAGATATCTTACAGAGGCCGATATCATGGTTGCTGTGAAATTAGAGGCAGTCAAAAAGTTTAGGACCGACATTATGAGCTTAGGCCTGGATTCGTGTGTAGAAGCTGAAGCCTTGGGCTCCAAAGTGGTGTTTTCTAATTCCGCTTATCCATACATTTCGAGCTCGCTGATCACAGATTGGCATCAGCTTGATCGCCTAACTGTGCCGGATCCATGGTCATCTGGACGGATGCCACTGATACTGCAGGCTGCTAAGGTTATTGTAGAAAAGGATGCGGGAGAGCACTTTATTGTTGGACAAGTCTTAGGACCCGTGACCATCGCCTCCCAAATTTATGGAATTGAGAAGCTTATTTACTTAATTGTCGATGATCCTGAGGGATTTATGGAGCTCTTAAAATTCACTTCTCAGGTTACCGAACGCTATTGTGAAGCCCTGGGTGAAACTGGTATACACGCTATTATGCTACATGACCCTTCGGCCTCACCAGATGTTTTATCAAAAGGAGTATTTACTAGTTTCATAGCACCTCAGCTTAAAGCAATGTTCGAGCGTATTAAGAAACGGCAAGAGACTTATCTGTGGCTCCAAATTATCGGCAATACCACTTCGGTATTGCATCATATGGCTGACTTTAATCTCGAAATGGTGACGATTGATACGGCAGTTAAACTTCCGGATGCCTTTCACAGTCTTCAGAACAAAGTTGTCGTGGGGAATATGAATCCCATGTTGTTCCGAAATGCAACGTTTAATCAATTAGCCAGCACCTTAAGACAGATACTTGAGCAACGTCGAGAGTTTGGTTATGTCATGGGTACAGGCTGTGAAACCCCTCTAGATGCCAGTGAAGAAAAGATTACTTACTTTCTAGAGTTAATAGAGAGCATAAAGTGCCACGGCTAGTCCGTATGAAGCAAAGCATGGGTTTTAAAGGGAGGGGAAAAATGTCAGGTCAAACTGTGAATACAGGGTCTGAACAATTATATGAGCAGTTGCAGCGGGAGATGGCGGTACTCATCAAGATCAACAATCTAACGGGTTTTTTGCCAGTCAAGCTCGACAATCTACTGAGTGCAATAATCAAAGAAATTGATAATATATTTTTTCCCTATAAATGTGAACTTCATCTCATCACTGAGGGGCGTTTGGAAACTTGTTGCACATATATTAAAGATGATTGCTGTAAAGCATTAAATGATCAACTTCCTTTGACTTTAGAACAAGGAGAAAGACTTTGTTGTGAGGCCGAATTCTGTGCTAATTGCTATCAATTCCATGTTTGCGTACCCCTTATTGCAGGAGTTGACAAGCTCGGTGTAGTTACTCTCAAAAGTAAGCAGAAAACAGAGTTTCATCGTGATTCTATGGAATTGCTATTAGCGGTTGTAAGTCAGATTGCGGCTACAATTCAAAGGGCTCGGCTCTTTTCACGTTTAGCCCAGGAAAAGGCAAATCTTGAAAAAGCCAATACCGAAATCAATCAGCTCAATCAGGAGTTGCAAAAATCGATTGAGCAATTGAATAAAGCTCAAGAACAGCTTGTTATATCTGAGCGCTTAGCGGCGGCTGGCCAATTGTCGGCCAATTTGGCTCATGAAATCAACAACCCCATAGGGGTTATTCTTTCGAGGCTAGAATGGTTGTTATTAGAGGCTGAGGAGAATAGTTTGCCAGATCAAGTGATTGAGGATATGCAAATAATGGTGAAGCATACTGAGCGGATTGCCAGAACGACTAAGGGCTTGCTTTCATTCTCACGTCAAACGGTGGATTGCATGTCGCCCCTAGACCTAAATACCATGATTATCGAAACCACCGATTGGCTGAGAAGTCAATTCCTAAGTAAGAATATCCAGTTAGACTTAAAATTGGCGAGCAATGCGTGGGTCCTTGGGAATCCCGGGCAATTGGAGCAGGTCTTAGTGAACCTTCTTAATAACGCGAAAGATGCGATAGTTGAAGGTGGGGAAATTAGTATCTGTTCAAAGGTTGATCTAGATCAAAAAATGGTTCAAGTTGAGGTCAGCGATTCGGGGACAGGGATCTCTGACGAGATAAAGAATAGGATTTTTGACCCGTTTTTTACGACCAAGGAAAAAGGAGTAGGAACGGGTCTTGGGCTTTCTATTAGTTATGGAATTCTTGAAAACCATGGTGGAAGTTTAAAGGTCGAAAGCGAACTAGGTAAGGGAAGCTGTTTCAGTCTATTGTTGCCGTTATTCATTGAGGCAAAGGCGGGTGATGCGTCATGAAGGAGGAACGCACAATCCTTGTAATCGATGACGAAAAGGATATGTTAGAGATTTGTTCTCGAATTATCAAACGCATGGGTTATAGGAGTGTTACTTTTAATGACAGTGTGGAAGCCCTGAATAAGATGCTGGATATTACTCCAGACCTGATCATTACAGACCTGCAAATGCCCGGGGTTGATGGATTCCGAATTTTGGAGTGGATCAAAGAAAATCTACCCGAAACACTCGTGGTGGTGATCACAGGTTTTTCCTCCATTGATTCAGCGATCATTGCCATGAAAAATGGAGCCTTCGATTATTTGCCAAAACCGTTCAAGCTTGACCAGCTACAGTTTACGATTACTAAAGCATTTCAACAGATCGAATTAAAGGCAGAAAACCAACTCTTGCGCAATCAGCTCCAGGAAGTGATTAATAGCGAGAATCTTATTGGAGCCAATGGTGGGTTGCAAACTATTTTCAAGCAGATTGGTAAAATTGCCAAGACAAACGTAACTACATTAATCTTAGGCGAAAGCGGTACAGGTAAGGAGCTTATTGCCCATACTATTCATAAGAATAGTCATCGTTCGATCGGGCCATTCATTCCTATTGACTGTGCTTCCCTTCCAGAAAACTTGCTCGAAAGCGAGTTGTTCGGTTACGAAAGAGGAGCCTTTACAGGAGCTAATCGAACGAAAGAGGGGCTCTTCGAACTGGCAAGTGGCGGAACCTTATTTTTAGATGAGATCGGGGAGTTAAGTCTCGCCTTACAGGCGAAACTTTTAAGGGCCTTAGAAGAGAAAGAATTTCGGCGGGTAGGCGGTCATCAACTGATCAAAGTTGATGTGCGAATTGTGGCAGCCACTAACCGAGACTTAGAACAAATGGTTGCTAGTAAGGAATTTAGAGAAGATCTTTACTATCGCTTGAATGTCATTAGCTTACAACTTCCGCCCTTAAGGGAGCGGAAAGAAGATATTCCGTTATTTGTTTTGCACTTTTGTGCTAAGTTTGCACGTAAAACGGGAAAAGTAATCAAGGGTTGTGAACCAAGGGTTATGGAGCTACTTACTCAGTACTCGTGGCCGGGTAATGTGCGTGAATTACGGAATATCATGGAAAGAGCGGTTACCCTTGCCGAAAATGAAGTTGTGGGGACTCAAGATTTGGTCCAGCAGGTGTTGGAAGTAAATAGAGAGCCTATGAAGGGTAATGAGATCTCCACGAACCTTCCCTATCGGGAAGCGAAAGAACTATGGATGAATCATCTTGAAGCTCATTATCTGCCAACGTTATTAGACCGCTTTGATGGAAATATTACTCGTGCTGCAGAATGGGCTGGGATCGATCGGAAAACCATTCATCGCCTTCTAAAGAAACACCACTTGTCTAGGATTGCTGAATAGGGATGACCAGCCTATGATCGTCACCGAGAGGCTGGTCTTTTTCATTCTGAGGTGCTTTGATAAGAATTGTAATCTCACTAATATCAGTGGGGCTTGATTTCTGGAGTGGAAACATTACGTAGCCCTGTAAGATTCGTTTCGGTGGGAAGACCCCTCCCAAAAGACCTCCTAAGTCTGCACTCTCAGGCATATCGGCTAAAAGTTGTTCCCCGGTATTCGTCGTCACAACAATTTGTTCCGGATAGAAGCGGACGCTTTCAGACGAGATATTTCCGACTTCTAATCCAAGGGCAAGATGGCCTTGGAGGTCAGGTTGAGACTCTGTAGTATTTTTGATCATGGAAACACTATCGATTCTGATTTTGATTGAGCCAAGGTTGACGATGGTATCAAGTTGTTGGGTCTTACTATAGCTTGGAATGTTCGTGGGTGGTTCTTGACCTTTTTCAACCATTGAAGTGGCAGAGCAACTAGTCAGAGTTAGCGTTGCTGCAGTAATGATAGTCATCAGAGCTAAATTTACTATCCTAAAGCGTTTCATAATAAGTGGCCTCCCCAGTATGTATTTAAATAGACAGCTTCCTTAGATCGGTGTTAAAAAGGATTATATGCAATTTATATACCATACTTAGTAAGGGCAGGTTGTCTAGTTTATAGTCTCAATAATCCTTCTTCTCAGCAAATTGTGACATAAAAGCCACAGGTGAAGGGACATTAACGTCTCTAAACCTGTGGTTTTTACTGTTGCCACAGTTCTTTTGTTAATGAAACCTTGAATTAGGCGGAGTTGACGCATCCATGGAGCCTGGCATGGGATTTGCAAAAGCTATGATTGTACCTAGGCCATGAAGGATAGGAGTGATGAGTTGCTATTAAAACTAGTTTGGAGGAATTTAGTACGACGACCCTGGCAATCCTCCTTGACAATTTTTGTTGTGGCAGCTTGTAGTGCAGCGTTAGTTTCAAGTTTGCTGATGTTATGGAGTATCGAGAATGGTGCAAAAAGTGCGCTTAACCAATGGGGGGCAGATATTCTGGTATTACCAGCTCAGGCAGAGTATAGCCCTGAAGAGGTGCTATTTACGGGTTCCCCTGCCAACATTTACATGAAGGCACAAGTTATTGAGGAGGTTTCAGAGATTGACGGTGTGGAGAAAGCGACTCCTCAATTTTTCAGTCAAACGCTCAATCAAAGTTGTTGTAGCCTGCCGGATGAATATCGATTAGTCGGATATGATCCTGCCAGTGATTTCTTAGTTAATGGCTTAGCCCAAGGGATTGGAAGAGAGTTAAATCAGGAGGAAGTGATTATCGGCAGCGAAATTCCTGCCTTCCTAGGGGACCGGGTCGTCATTCTAGGGCAACCTTTTGATGTTGCTGGTTATCTAAAGCCAAAAGGAGGGAGTATTGATCGGACAATTTTTGTTCCTATTGCTACAGCCCGTCAAGTCGCCTTCCAAAGTCCTTATTTGCAGGAAATTTGGCATGGTGCCGGAAACCCTCAAGATTTGATATCCGCCGTTTTAATCAAAACGAGTGAGAGTGTATCACCTGAGATTATTGGGCAAACGATCTCGAATATTCCTGGCTTAAAGGCTGTGACGGCAGGGAAACTCATGCAAGACTTGCAGGAACAATTGGTGGCTTTTCGTTCAGTAATATGGGTTCTAGTACTTATCATAGGTGCCATTACGTTAGCTTCCCTTTGTACGAGGTACTCCTCTTTGATGCTTGAAAAACGGGAAGAAGTGGGATTGTTGCGGATCCTAGGGGCGAGGAGAAACCAAGTTTTCAAGATGATTTTGGCGGAGTCCTTCATTACGGTACTGACTGCTTCATTCTTAGGGTCACTATTTGGTTTAGGCTTGCTCATACATTACAAGTTAATGCTCAAGGAATATAGTTCATTTCCTTTTCTCATGCCCAATTTGTCACAAATAGTGATTGCCCTAAGTGGTCTCATCCTAGCAACACTCGTTATTAGTCTTTTAGCCGCGCTTTGGCCAGCAAGACGTTCGGCGTTCATTGATCCAGTGCTTGCCTTATCTGAAGGCCAGCTTCGTTAGGAGGATATACTATGCAACTCAAACTATCAAAGGTTAGTCATCAGTATGCCAATAAGTTCGGAGAGGTCATTATTCCTCTCCAAGACGTTGATTTAAGCATAGATCGGGGGGAAGTACTGACTATTTTAGGACCATCAGGTTGCGGTAAAAGCACGCTTTTATTCATTTTAGGGTGCCTGCTCAAACCAACTCAAGGTGAGGTAGTGATTGATAGTATACCTACTTATAGGTTAGTAGAAGACGAGCTAGCAGAGCTACGCTCACGCAAGATAGGATTCATTTTACAACAGAGTGTTCTCCTCCCAACCCTTACGGTTCGGGAAAATGTACTCCTGCCATTATGGATCGGGCCTAAACCTTTTAATAAAAAAAGCGCAGAGCAGAAAGTGACATCACTCCTTGAAGAATCAGGATTACTGGAACGAGCAAAGTTTTTACCGCATCAGTTAAGCGGGGGGCAAAGACGACGGGTTGCTATTGTGAGAGCATTAGTTCACGATCCAGAGCTAATTTTAGCAGATGAACCAACAGCGGAGCTTGATGATGTCAATCGCTCCCTAATTAGTACGTGGTTATTAGAGTTAGCGGATAAAGGTAAATCAGTCGTTATTGCAACCCATGACCCTTTTCTTACGGGTGTGGCGAGTCGTGTTTACACTTTAAACAAAGGACTGCTACTTCTAAAAGCGAAGCCGGGGAAAAGCCATGAGGCTCTATAGGTGCTTGCCTAATAAATGTGTGAAAGAGGGGAAACCATGATCACTCAAACTAAAGGGAATAAAGTAGCTGGTATTTTGGGTTCTATTATCGGTATGTTCATTATTTTTACGCCCTTTCATTTAGCCCCCGTGTGTCAGAAATTAATTGAATTGAAATCTGGCAATATGACTCATATGCGCTGTCATTATACAGGGCAGGCTGAGATTTATTTTGGCATATTGATAGTGATTGTTTCGCTGATGGTTCTGTTTAGCCATGGTGTCGCACGTCGCTATCTTGGCTTTCTATTGGCAGTCCTTGGTGTGATGGTAATTTTGATGCCTACTGATTGGGGGATTGGGGTTTGTATGTCGCCTATGGAATGCCATACAACAGCTAAATATTTGTATGGATTCGGAGGAGTGCTAACCTTAGTGGGTTTGGCCTTAGGATTGATGAAAGGACCCTTTTCGGATAAACCTTGAACCAATAACGTGAAAAGAGATTTGAATAGAGACAAATAAGTCCCACCGCTATTTTAAGGAGGTGATGAAATTTGGCAAAAGGATTTTCCACTAAGATAGCTACAGGAATAACTCTAATGATGGTAGGCACGGCAATAGGGCTGTCGGCGATGTCGTCTTATGCGCAACCAATGCCTAAAGAAAATCATGGAGGGAGAGAATACTTAACTTTTCAATCAGTCTGTACCACTTGTCATGAGGCTACTACCGTGCAAAATTCCAGCGGTACCGAGTCGTGGTCTGAGGTTATCACCCAAATGCGTGGGTTTGGGGCCTTTGTTACGGAGGATCAAACTAAGGAAATAGAGGATTATCTGCAAAAAACATATCCAAGATAAAATTAACCGGATGAAAGGAAGTCGTGCATATGAGTCTTGATCAGGAAGATCAGTCTTCTTATGGGTTAGTGTTACTTGGCTTAGACGCGTGGGCAGCTCTTATGTTCGCCATGATGCTTGTTAAAAGCTATATCGCTGGGAATTCCCGTTGGGTTGCCATATTAATTGGCTTGATTTTTATTAGTACCGCTATTTCCATTTATATATGGCGATTTTTTGTTTTAGAGAAGGGGGAGGGGATGAAAAGCCATGGAGAATTCCAGTAATAATCGAAAACTATCCCGACGCCAATTTATAACCATAACCGCGAGCATACCAGCGTGCTTAGCCGTTCTAACCCCTATGACTTTGCTGGGTGGAACCCTTTACCCCCCGAAATCATTAATGCCTGCTCCTCCCAAAATGGCGGTAATTAAAGAAGTAGATCTTCAGGACGAGCCAGTGGAGTTTGTCTATGATGGGGCTCCAGCCATGCTATTTAAGCGAGAAGATGAAATGATCGCTTTCTCTCGAGTCTGCACACATCTTGGCTGTATTGTGCTTTGGAATGCTGAAGGTCAGCAGTTCGAGTGTCCGTGCCATGGCGGAATTTTTAATGCCAACGGAGATGTGGTAGAAGGACCGCCTCCCAAACCTCTGCTCAAATTGGCAACTTGGTTGGAAGAAGGGGTTGTCATGGCTCAACTGAAGGAGGTTTAAATTTTGGCTATCGAACCTAAGGGAATTGCAAAAAAAAATGAACAAAGCTTATCAGAAATGTTTAAGGAACTTGGGAGCCATCCCGTACCGAAACATGCCCGTAGTTACATGTATTGCTTCGGAGGAATTACATTTTTACTCTTTTTAATTCAGGTCATTACGGGGATTTTGCTCGCTATTTACTACAAGCCGACACCCGAGCTGGCCTATGAAAGTGTGATGTTTATCGAGCAAGACGTATGGATGGGAGCAGCAATTCGTTCAATCCATAATGTTGCCGCGAACCTGATGGTTATCGCTGTGCTGATGCATATGTTTCGAGTCATCTATACGGGTTCATATAAACCCCCGCGTCAATTAAACTGGATTATCGGAGCGTGCTTGTTGATTATTGTCCTCGCTTTTTGCTTTACGGGTTATCTTTTACCCTGGGATCAGTTGGGGTATTGGGCTGCTGTCATAGGTACAAAAATAATGGGCTCGCTCCCTTGGCTCGGTGAACAGTTACTGCTCTTGAGCCAGGCAGGCAGCAAAATTACCGGGTACACCTTAACTAGGTTTTATGCTCTTCATATTGTGATCTTACCAGTGGTTGCAATTGTTTCGATGGTTATTCATTTTCTGATGATCCGTAAGCAAGGAATTTCTGGTGGGCTATAGGAGGGGAAGTTAAATTGGAGCGTGATCAAAAACTAAGTTCTTTGGAGTCTGATGAGATACCTTTTTTCCCTGGTCATCTATTAACGGAAGTCGTGATGGCCTTTGCGGTCCTTGGATTAGTGTTTATCTTAGCTGGAGTATGGCCCAAGGAGTTAGGCCCCCCGGCAAATACGATTATGACTCCGTCACGGATTGTTCCGGAATGGTATTTCCTTTGGCTGTTCGGGCTTCTGAAAATCGTACCTGAGCTATTAGGATTATTTCTTTCGGGGTTGTTGATCATGGGAGTCCTACTTCTTCCGTGGCTTGATCGCAGTAATAATAATACCTTAAAGGGAAGGCGTAAGATTCTCATGCTCATAATATTGACCGTGTGTTTCATGATCGTACTGTCGGTGATCGGTGTAAAAGAATAAGTTGTTAGGATGTACTAGGAGGTGCAAGCGTGTTCAATCTTTTCAAGAAGGGTGTAGGACCAAACTTTGTTTTATGGTTGGGAATCGGTTTTCTAACTATGGTTAGTTATAATGTTTTGGCCACACCAAGCAATCCTCCAACCGTTGATAATACCGTCCAAACCGTCTACAATACAGGACTTCAGCCTCAGGCCCAAGCTCCGACGGACGCCATTGATCCTAAAACTCTCGAAGGAGATATCTTTAAGCAAAAAGGGTGTATTCAGTGCCATTCTGTTTCCTTCTACAATATCTTAGGTGGAGCGACAGGGCCAGATCTTTCCGTTGCTTATTCGGATGCTCCGAAACGATTTGGCAAAAGCCTTGAGGAGTTTTTGGAAAAACCTGAAGGGACTATGGGCGATTTGCTTCCCCAGCGCACTACCGCTGAGGATAGGAAACAAATCCTTGATTTGTTGAGCAAGGCGGCAGAAGTAAAGGCTAAATAAATAGAATCATTAAGCTAGAGATAATTAATCTTGGAGGTGAGAGTATATGCATAAAATAAAGCTAAAAACTCTATTCGTTGCTGTTGCAGGGCTTTTTGTCGGCTTATTATTGGCTTATTCCATATCGTCTCAAATAAGCCCAACTACTACGGGAGGATTGAAGGCTTCTAAAGAGGGCGTGTCAGAGGATCTCATCGACGCTGCCCTGAAAACCTATGTCCCACCCGGTCAATTAGATGAATATTATCTCTTCGCATCGGGTGGACACTCTGGTCAACTGTTTGTGTATGGGGTGCCATCCATGAGACGTATTCGTTCAATTCCAGTCTTTAATAAGGAGTCCGCCGTTGGTTATGGCTGGACGACAGAAAGTAAAGAAATGCTCGGGGATTTTGCTTGGGGGGATGCACATCATCCGGCCCTCAGCGAAACTAAAGGTGATTATGATGGACGGTGGCTTTTCATGAATGATAATGCCAACAGTCGGGTTGCCCGCGTTAATTTAGATTCTTTCACAACTCAACAGATCCTTGGGCCAGTACCTAACGTATATGGTCCTCATGGTTCGGTCTTTCTAACGCCAAATTCAGAGTATTTCATGATGGCTTCACGTTTTGCTGGTCCGATTCCCTATGGTACCTACTCGGAGCTTGATAACTTCAAAGAGGACTATAAAGGCGTTATGGCTGCCATAGCCATTGATCCCAAAGATGGCGAGATGAGTGTCGGGTGGGAAGTGTTACTTCCTCCTTGGTCTTACGACCTTTCAGATGCTGGTAAGGGTGTCAGTGACGGCTGGTGTTTCCTGACAACTTATAATACAGAAGAAGCGTACCACCTATTAGAAGTGGAATCCTCCCAAAGAGAACGGGACTATATCATGGCAATTAACTGGAAGATGCTCGAACAAGCGGCTAAGGACGGAAAGGTAAAAGATATTGGTGGAGCAAAGGTCATTGATCCCATGGATGTTCCAGGTTCAGTCTACCTCGTTCCTTGCGCAAAAAGTCCACATGGGGTGGATGTTACCCCTGACGGCAAATATTTTATTGGAAATGGTAAACTTGCTCCTACTGTCACTGTTTTTAGTTTTGAAAACTTCATGGAGTGTGTTAACACTAAGGATTTTCAGGGGGAAGAAAGGGGCTTCCCAATTGTGAATTATGAAAAGACGCGGGTCGCTGAAGTAGAAGTTGGCTTAGGACCTTTGCATACTCAATTTGATGACAAAGGCAATGCTTACACGAGTTTGTTCGTTGAAAGCGCCGTCGCCAAATGGAGTTTAACTGACTTTAAAGTCACTGATAAAACACAAGTACACTATTGCCCAGGACACCTAGCTTCGGCCGAAGGGGATACCGTGAATCCTGATGGGAAATACCTAGTCTCCTTGAATAAGTTAGCCAAAGATAAATACCTCTCGGTTGGACCTTCCCATCCAGAAAGTATGCAGTTGATTGATCTCACTAGTTCTAAGATGAAAGTTCTATACGATAGTCCAACAGATCCAGAACCACATTTTGCACAAATGATTAAAGCGGATAAAATCAAAACCTTTGAAGTCTATCCTAAGGATGAAGCAAGAGAAGGCGCTGTCTATGCGAAGGAAGATGCCAAGGTTGTCCGGGATGGCAATAATGTGACGGTGTATATGATGGCCTTCCGGAGCCGCTACTACCCTGATGCGGTTGAAATCAATGAAGGTGATCATGTAACTTGGTATATCACGAATACGGATTTTGACGAGGATATTACCCATGGCTTTGGGATCATGTTCTACGATATCAACTGTGAGTCACAACCAGGACAGACTCAAAAACTTGAATTCGTGGCAGATAAAGCGGGGGTATATCCGTACTATTGTACGAATTTCTGTTCAGCCTTACATCAAGAAATGCAAGGATATCTGTTAATTAAACCAAAATCGTAACTGAGATCCGAGCCTTATTCGGAGTGCAGACCGATGGGAATTACCCAGACGGTCTGTTGCTCCTCTTGAAAAAATTAAAGGGGATTGGGTTTCACTAGGGAGAAAAACTTGGAGGGGTTAAGATGAAATTTTTGCAAGGCAAGCTGAGTCTGTCAGGAAGAATTTTGCTGCTAGTTGCAGGGCTTTGTCTGATTGCGAGTACTTACTTTCCTTTGTGGTATATGAGTTTGGATGCGCCGCAGTATCCTGAAGGGTTATCGATGATTGTTTTCATGGATCATATCGGGGGTCGCATCGATATCATTAATAACTTGAACCATTATATTGGCATGAAGGAAATTGCAGAATCGGATTTCCCGGAAATGCAATATATGACCTACATAGCATTTGGCTTAGCAGGGTTGGCGTTTATCGCAGCGTTGGTAAGAAGAGTATGGTTTGGGCTAGGCACCTTGGTACTGCTCATAATTGGTGGGGGGTTGGGAATGTATGATCTTTGGTACTGGTTACACCGCTTTGGAACAGAATTAGATTCTAAAGCGCCCATTATAATCCCTCCGTTCGTACCTCCAATGATTGGGAGTAATGACGTAGCGAATTTCGTAACCCATACAGGCTTTGGTATCGGGGGTTACCTCTTAGGCCTAAGTATTTGTTGCATGATTATTGCGCTTTGGAGGTTTAGGACATGGGAAAACAAAGAAAACGATTCCAAGCCAACTATCCAGGCTTGATCCTTGGGGTTCTTTTTTGGGCATTAGTTTGGACTAAGCCAATTCAAGCTCAGACTATCGAAGTGAGCCCAAATGGAGCGATTACCTCGATAAACGAAGCCATAGCCAAGGCTGAACCAGGTGATGAAATCACGGTTCAGCCTGGTGTTTATAAGGGCCAAGTACTGATCGATAAGAGTGTAAAGCTGATTGGTTTAAACTATCCTAAAATCGAGGGAGGAAATATTGGGGATGCCATAACTATCAAAGCGGATAGTGTCACTGTTCAGGGTTTTGAGGTGAGGGGCAGTGGAAGGAGATTAGAGCACTCGGATGCTGGAATCAAGATTTATTCTAAAAAGAATATTATCAAAGATAACCATATCCTAGATAATTTGTTTGGACTATACCTCAATAAAGCATCCCAAAACATTCTGGAAGGGAATCTTATTCAAGGGCTGCCCGTTCAGAAAAAGCTTGAAAAATCCCAAGCTGATGATAATCAATACGCTGGATTGCATCCTGCCTTTGAAGGGGATGGCGGAGACGGAATTCATTTGTTTGCAGCCTCTGAGAATATGGTTATCAATAATACGATTAAGGATACGCGCGACGGGATCTACTTCAATTATGCCAGCGATAATCAACTGATTGGGAACCGGATTTCTAATGTCCGCTACGGAATTCACTATATGTACTCTGATAGTAATACCTTTCAAGAGAATACTTTATTAAACAATGTCGCGGGTGCGGCCTTGATGTTTTCAAAAGATATAACCTTTACAGAAAATATTTTTGCTCATAGCCGAGGGCACCGATCATATGGACTCCTATTTGCAACCTGTGATGATAGCTTAGCCGAAGGAAATATTTTCATTGATAATACGCGTGGAGCCTTTTTTGATGTTTCCCTGCGCAATGAGTTTCGTAACAATCTAGTCGCGTCAAATGATGTCGGCATCGATCTTATCTCGAGTTCTACGGATAATCTTTTCGTGGGTAATAATTTGATTGACAACTTGCAACAAGTGGCGATGATTGCCGGTCAAGTTGGTGATGGAAACGCGTTTGCTAAAGATGGTCAAGGAAATTATTGGAATGATTATCGGGGCTTTGATTTAGACCGCAACGGGATTGGAGATATTCCTTACCTAAGCGGGGATCCCTTTACGTATTTGATGAAAAAGGCGCCTGCCGTGCGACTATTTCTCAATAGTCCAGCAGCCACCGCTCTAGAATTTTCAGAGAGAATGTTTCCGATTATCAATGTTCCGAAGGTAAAGGATTCGTACCCATATGTCGAACCTATTAACTTGCAGCTTCCGAATCTAGCTGAGTTTTCGGTGCCAGCAAGTAGCAATAAAGTATTAGGTGGTTATTCGATGGCTATGCTGCTCGTTGCTGGGTTGATATTTTATCGGGTTAGAAAACAAAGGGGGGTCTGATATGAGTCGAAAAATAGCAGCGATCATCTTTGTCTTAGCCATGAGTCTACTATTGATGGGATGTTCTAAGCAGGTGGATACATCTCCTCAGCTGATTGACTCGAGCCTTGATATTTGCCCGACTTGTAATATGAGCATTATCGACCTGCACTATGCTGCTGAAATTGTTACTCAAGAAGGTCAGGCGGAGAAATTTGATGACATTGGTTGTTTGGTGCTATACCTCAAAAAGCACAGTCAAGAGCCAGCCTTAAAAGAGAGCGTGGTCTATGTCAAGGATTATAATACCATGGACTGGATTATTGCTTCCGAGGCCACGTATATTAAAGCGCATATTAATACTCCCATGAATTTTGGAATCGTGGGGTTTGGATCTCAAGAAGCAGCTCAATTGTTTGGGGGCGAGTTAGAAGACGCCACATTAATGAATTGGCAAGAAGTCTTATCAGCAAAGCAGACGGTGAGCTTTTAAGAAATCTGCAGATAGGGACTAGTTTATATTGGCAACAGGCAAAAAGGGGGTGAAATGTATGATGAGCGGAGCTAACGTAATGGTCATTGCTGAAAAAGAACTTCTGGAGTCCATGCGAAGTCGCTGGTTGGTTACCTTTACGATTATTTTCGGCTTATTAGCCTTGCTTATCTCGTTCTTTGGTCTATCTGGGATGGGGGTTGGGGGCTATCAAGGGTTTAATCGCGTTACAGCAAGCCTCTTGAATCTAGTGCTATATCTTCTGCCCTTGATCGCTTTAGTGATCGGCTCTTCGACAATCGCAGGCGAGAAAGAAGTGGGCTCACTTCACGTTCTCTTAACTCAGCCAGTTAGCAAAAGCGAAGTGATTATTGGTAAGTTCCTGGGACTAGCCTTGGCTTTAACGGCTTCCATCTTAGCAGGGTTCGGAAGTGCTGGGGTAGTTATTGCCTGGAAGACAGGGACCATAAATATTGTCGACTATTTGGTATTTGTGATTTTGTCGATTGTCTTAACGCTTGTTTTCTTGAGTATGTCCTTGCTGATATCGGTAGTTACTACTAGGCGTTCTCAAGCAGTAGCCTTAGCCATCTTTGTATGGTTTTTTACCATTTTAGTTTATGATTTTTTGGCCATTGGAATTGCCTCTTTGCAACAAGTTACGGTAGTCGTTCCCCTATTGCTAACCCTTCTTCTCCTGAACCCAGCCGATATGGTCAGAGTCTTGGTTATTTTGCAATTGGGTGGAGAAGAGACATTTGGTCCGACCCTGGCAGCTCTTACGCGAATGATGGGGAGTGGTTCAGGTGAAGTATTACTGGGTGTGGTTCTTTTCCTGTGGCTCTTTGGACCTTTGGGTTTATCTGTTTGGATATTTAGCCGAAAACAAGATTATTAGGAGAGAATGCTATGGGATATATATTAGAAGTAAATAATTTGGAAAAGAACTATGGAGATTTCGTCGCTGTCAATAAAATTAACATGCGAGTCAATCAAGGCGAAGTATTCGCTCTACTTGGGCATAATGGAGCAGGTAAATCCACTCTGATCAAGATGATTCTAGGCTTGGTGAATCCTACGGCGGGTGAAATTCTAATTGATGGGCTTCAATACGGACCAAAAAGTAAAGACATTAAGAATCTTATTGGGTATCTGCCAGAAAGGATGAACTTTTATGATAATTTAAGCGCTTGGGAGACATTAACCTTTTATGCAAAGTTAAAAGGAGTTTCGTCTGCCCGTTGTAAAGAGGCTTTGGAACAGGTAGGACTCGCAGAGGTCAAACACAGGAGAGTCGGGGCGTTTTCTAAAGGGATGCAACAAAGGCTTGGCCTTGCCCAAGCCATTATTCACAGACCTAAATTGCTCGTCCTCGATGAACCGACAACGGGGCTAGACCCTATTGGAATCCTCGAATTAAAAGAGATGATACGAACTTGGAATAGGGAAGGAACAACGATTTTCTTTTCCTCCCATAATTTATCAGACGTTCAAGAGCTTGCCGAAAACATGGCGATAATGAACAGCGGTTCTATGGCTGCTGAAGGGTCTTTAGCAAAGCTTAAACATGATTACAAGTTAATGACGAGAATCGAAGTGAGAGTTTCTACCGATCAGATAGCCATGATTTCTAGCCTGGAACAGGGTGCTAATACTATGGGGCAATTTGAGATCCAAGATAATACGCTGAGCTGTTATTGTGAATCGCAGGAGAAAATGGCGATACTGCAAAGCCTCCTTAAGGAGGGTGTTGAGATCGAAGATTTTACGGTTGAAGAACCAGGATTAGACCTTGTTTATCAGCAGGTCATGAAACAGCTGCACTTCTCTGGTTAACTATAGATAAGAATACCCTCAAGGTAGCGTAATAAGAATAATCCTGCGAAGTAGCGGAAACATAGGGCATAATACGAACTTGATTATAGAAAAAAATTGAGCATAAGTTTTAAGACAAAAATCAATAATGATTAATGTAATGCTTTTAGCATTTCTTTGATTTCTGCTTTAGTGTTTTACGAGCTGCATTTTAATATGTTGCTGAACCAATTACTAAAGAGTTCTATGGAGGAAAACTGAAACAGTACCAACGACCTCCTCATACATATCCCTTAATCTCGCACAGCAAAAGCTGATTTCATCCATACATAAAACCTCCTTAGCATGCCTATTTATCGAACACGTCAAAGTTTAAGAATAATGTGAATCACAGCTTTTCTCTTAGTTTCATGATGCCTTTTAAAATTTCATCCCAATTTTGAGTTCTGTACCCATTTGGGCAGTCTACTGGCAATACTTTGATTATGCCATCCCAATTCGTCTCGGACCTGTTCTATTAAAACTGCCTTCACAAAGCATTCAATGTACTCTAAATGGTCTGAAGAAGGGGTTCTTATGGGTCTGTAATATCCAGTTTTATCCTTCTTCAGCAAGTGGTGAATGAAGGGGAATGAAAATAATGACAGAGACGTTGAATAATAGGAAGCTGACTAACATTATAATTAACCCCTGACCATAAGTTCCCTACTAACTTTCTGATAATCACTCTGCGATTATAATAATTACTTATAATGATTTTCTGAATAAAACCCTGTCTTCCCCTGGACCATCATAATTAGCATTTATAGCTACACCACCTTCATTGCAGTTTCATCTTCAATACGAAATCCAATATGCATATGAAAAGCAATAGCATTTTTATTGCGGGGAAGTAACAAGATATACTACATAACATCCTTTTTGTTTTACAACATCAAAGAATCTTTGGCACAATAGTCCGCCAAAACCTCGTTTCCTGAATTCCAGATGAACTCCGGTAAAATGAACATAAGCTTGGTTCGGATAGACCTGTGATATAAATCCGATTAAAAAGGCAATTAATTTATTGTCTTTTTCCATTATATAGCTTTTATATTAAAATGCTTAAAGAATAACCTCGGTAACATATCAGTCATATGGAGTTCACCCCACCAACCATTCGGCACAGAAATTATTGTGTTATAGTCGGATTCTTTAAGCATTCTTTTTGACATTTAAACACCCCTTAAAAATCTTTGGAACTTTATTTTTAATTTAACCCTTTAATCCAATCATCTGTAGAAATCACCTTGGAGAACCGCATAGCTTGCGTAACAAGAATGGCGTTGTGAAGTTCCTTCGCTGTTATTTTTCCAGCATAATTTGATACATCCATAGTGCCGGTGGCATCTGACAAAAATTCAACTGAGAAACCGAGATGAACTGCCTGTCTTGCAGTCGTATCGCAGCACATCTGAGTCATGTATCCACAGATGACAACTGTATCTATACCCATTTTCTTCAATAAATCCTCAAGTTCGGTATCTGTAAAGCTTCCTGGCAATTTTTTATCAATAATGCATAAATGTTCTTTTTTGAGGAGCTCCTCAAGAATATTCCATCCTCTACTGTTTTTAACAAAAGTAGTAGCATTCTTTTGCGGTGCTTCATGTCTGATTAGAATTACTTCTATTTTACTTCGATCGGCTGCATCTATAGCTTTAAGGACATTAGCGAAACTACCTTCAGGATACGTAACCGGCATCTTTCCTGTAAAGTATTCATATTGTACATCAACCACCATTAATGCTCTCTTCATTTATAATTCCTCCAAACTTTTCCCTTAAATTTTTGTGTATTCCTGCAAAGTCCGTTGCTATAATTATTATACAGACTAATGTAATTGTGCCGGGAAAGTATCGGACGTTTTTTGCTTTCTCCAGGAAAGGATTTAATGAGAAATGCTTGATAATACTGATTTGAAGATTTTAAAACTATTAAAATCAAACTGCAAAATGCAATTTAGAGACATTGGCGAAGTAGTTCATTTAACCGGACAAGCAGTTTCCAATAGAATTTCAAGAATGGAAAATTTAGGAGTAATAAAAGGTTATACCGTTTTGCTTGATGAAAAAATGCTTAATAAATCCTTAACCGCTTACATAACCATTTTTATGAAAACAACTAATCATGAAGTATTTTGCGAATTTTTATCCAATAATGAATCAGTAATGGAAGCTAATCGGATCAGCGGAGAGGGATGTTATATGCTAAAAGTCCAAGTTAATTCCCAAGAGGATTTAAATGATTTTTTAGATTCCGTTTTGAAATACGGAAATTACCGAGTTAATATTTCTATCGGAAAAATCAAATAGGGGTTGGTGTTTTGCGAATTTTCATTTTTGGCACGGGAATTTAATGAAAGTCTAAACAATATGATAATTAATTAACATGAATTGTTCTATGGGTACAATGAACTTGGAAGGTTCCCTTAATAGCAAATTAAAAAAAATAATTTTAAAAAAATATAATTTGGCTACACAATAGCAAGATGGCGTGTTAGATTAGTTATATTCGGTGAAGCAAAGGTTTCGAAAGGAAACAAGAATAAATGATGAAATCGTATGTAAAATACATATTATCTCTGCTTATTTTTGGCTCAAATGGCATAGTAGCCAGTTATATTTTACTCAGCAGTTCTGAAATCGTATTATCAAGAACCATAATAGGTAGCTTGTTCTTGGGACTCGTTTTTATATTCGGAAGGAAAAGACCACAATTCCAGCAAATAAAAAAGCAATGGTTTTATCTGTTGGGTTCCGGTATTTCTATGGGGTTAAGTTGGATTTTTTTATTTGAGGCCTATCGGCTAACCAGTGTTAGTACTGCAACTCTTGTATATTATTGCGGACCTGTTATTGTGATAGCAGTTGCGCCTTTCATATTTCATGAAAAAATGACAATAAACAAAATGATCGGTATTATCTTAGTTGCTGTGGGTATGGTGTTAGTAAACGGTTCGGATTTTTTAACAGATGGTATGTCTTGGGGACTTATGTGTGGAATAATTTCCGCATTGCTTTATGCCACAATGATAATTTCGAATAAAAAAGTGGTAAGGCTTACTGGCCTAGAAATTACCCTGGTTCAACTTGTTACAGCCTGTGCTGTAGTAGCTGTTTACACCTTGCTGATGCACAAAGGAACAATTTCAATATCTGGTACAAATATTATCCCAATTTTATTTCTCGGGGTGGTAAATACAGGGGTTGGATGTTATTTATATTTTTCTTCTATTAATGAACTTCCAGCGCAGTCAGTGGCTATATGTAGTTATATTGACCCTTTATCCGCTCTGGTTTTCTCGGCAATCATTCTTAACGAACATCTGAGTATGGTTCAAATCGTCGGTGCGTTTTTGATTTTTGGCGGTGCTGCATTTGGCGAATTATATCATTTTAGGAAAAATCAAATATTCAATGCAAATACCGGGATATTCTAGGAATTTCCTTCGGAGATAGAATATTACGAGCATTATCTTTAAATAAGCTTTACCGGAGGGATAAGTTATGGATGCAAATCAAATAGTAAATCAATACGCAGTGGGATGGGGTACGTTGTCATTAATAAACGCTGGAATAGCACAGGGCAAAAATAGATCAGGCTTTAATTGGTTTTTATTAACGCTATTTTTAGGGCCATTAGCTACATTAATTTTGGTCTTTTCTAATAAAATAGAGTGAATATTATTTGCTATGGCACATTCTTATTTAAGCATAGGATATTCCGGCAACTGAGCTAAGGAGACCGGGCAGACTACTGACAAATATGACTTTGTCAGCAGTCTGTTCATTGGTTCAGCCGGGGGTTGAATTAACGCTGTCTTAAAAGCTGCCGCTTAAGCTTGCGGGTCAAAAAGGTCGTTTGTTGTGGTATCTATAACCTTAATGTCCCGTATTCCGGTCAGCGCGCCGCTGGACGTAAGGAATAGATCACTGGCAATAATCGAGTCCATCACAGCCATAACCTCTGCCTGCTGCAGGTCTTGCTTCGGATTGGGGATTGTAATCGCAAACGTTTTGCTGCCGGCTGTTGTGAAAGTTAACCTTAACACACTACTTGTTATGAGGGCCATGCCTTCCCCTCCTTTCCATCAGATTTTTCGGCCGGTTATTCATCGACCAGCTCAAAGTTTTTCCTATAGAGTACGTCGATCACCGGATGCACCGCTAGACCGAATAAAGCGTGCGCCGCCTCATAAACAGCCTGTTCCGCGGCGTCGGATCTCACATCACTCAGGCTTTTCTGCCTGAGTATCGGGCCGCCGGCGGGGGTGAGCCCGGTCTGGTATACGACAACCAGCGTCGAATTTAAAGGCATCCCTACTACCGCCATCTTTTTCACATCCTTTCCTCTGCATGGACAAGTCGCTTGAATTTCGGCTTGTCCGTATAGCCTATGATTTTGCTTGTCCGAAGGTTATTATTTGTGGACCGTTTTTTTAAATTTTATTAGCTTGTCCCAAATACGACAACGTTTTCGCATTTGGGACAAGCCGTTTATAGGAGGCTGTCACGCTTTTCAAGCTAATCCCATATGATGTGAATAAAGTACAAGAAGGGATTGGCATAATCATGAACGTTTTGATAACAGAACGCACGCCGCTCGTCATCGCGGCTGAAATTAATATGATTAAAGAGCAGACCGAAAAAGTAGTACTTAACAACGCCGTCGAGGTTGGGCGGCGGCTGAAGGAGGCCAAAGAGATGCTTCAGCATGGGGAATGGCTGAAGTGGCTGGAGGAGTCGGTGAGTTACACGGAGAGAACTGCTCAAAGATTTCTGCTCGTCTTTGATGCGTACGGGGACAAACAGCCTGTTGCCCTCAACGCCGGCGCTCAAACGCAGCGACTGCCGAACATGAGCTATTCTCAGGCGCTCATCCTTCTCGGGGTTCCGGAAGAAGAACGGGAGCAGTTCATCGCTGAGATGGATATTGAAAACATGTCCGTTCGGGAACTCCAGAAGGCAGTGAAGGCTCGGGAACAAGCTCTTCAGGATCGGGAACAGGCATTTCAGGATCGGGACCGGGCCCTTCAGGAAAAAGCCGATCTCCAGAAGGTTCTGGACGGTGAAAAGGCCATAAACACTCAGCTGACTAAGGAGCGCGACAACCTGAAGACGAAGGCGGGCGATCTGCAGAAGTCCAACCGGGCACTTGAGCAGGGTGTCGAGAAAAAGCAATTGGAGTATGACAAGCTCAAAGAAAAGGCAGGTTACAAGAGCATCCAAAGGATGAATGATAATCTTACTGCCGCGTATAACAAGGTGGCCGCCAATAAAATCGCTTTTTTATACGAGAACCTGGACAAAGCATTTTAGGAACTGGCTTATGAGATGACCAAGTTTGCTTCAATTGACGAGGATGTGCATGCAGCGTATAAAAAAATGGTGAATGATTTTTTGATCAAAGCGATGCAGGAGAGAATGGGGGGCAGATAATTCAAAATGCGTTTTAGGTCTGCTTGGCGGAAAAACCAATACAAAGCATTTACGGTTAAAGATTTCGGGGGAGATGTAGCGTTAATAAACTATTGCCAGAAAGATGAAGATGTCACGGATTTTATGAACATAATGGTCATCGAATTCGAGAAGAGGGATAAATGCCGTAGTTATCTCTATTTTGACGAGCATTTTCTGAGGGAAACTGGAAGCTGAAAATGCCGATGGCCTAAAACAGTACATAAGATTCTTCGAGTAGGTGTAGAATTCGGCCGGAGAATAATATTGAGGTTAGAGATAAAGTGAAACAGTATGTAGTTCAAAAGTTAATAACAAGGAGGGGGCCGTTACTTTGATAAAAGGTAGCGGCATTTTTTATGGAACATTAAAAGCATGAAAAGGAGGAGTAATTACATTTTTTCATCTCTCAGACAAGTAATAATTGCTTCATTGAATTATAATCCTTCGGATATTATTTGGAATTCCTTTGGATACTGGAGGAATAAAAGGAAACATGTGGAATATTTATATTTAGTGACAAATCAGGCAAGTGGGATTGCTTGTTAGGACTGAAGAGAGGAGGTTAAACGTGGGCAAATGGAAGTCTCTAAAAGCACTAATTCTATTGGGGGCTATTGAGGCTCTTACCAAAGCGACCAATGATCCGAAGGCTGACCCAAAACTTTTAGAAGAGGCTCGTCAGCTTCATCGCGATGCTAGTTTCAACTGGGATTTTGTGGCTTCAGAAAATAGTATGGGCTTCCATAATCCAACTGAAGCCTTGCGTGTGCTTGGGGAAGCAATTAACTTAGGTCATCAGGCTACCCAAAAAGCGACTCAGGCCATGAGTCACGTTCAGTAGTCCTCCTCTCGCCGGCAAGAAGACGGGTCCAATTAGATGAAGCTAATCAAGCATTTGGTTTCTCTCTACAATTGATAACGTAACTTCCTTTGCAAATCGTCATAAAAGGGTTGAGAAGAAAATATTGTAAATAGTTGTGTCTTTTATCACACTGAAAAGACACATCAAATCACAGAATAACTTTTTGATTTGATCTAAACTAAAGCAAGTGAACTTGAGTTGTCAAAAATTTATATAATAAAAAAATTAGGGGGAAACAAGAATGAGTATGTTTTGTTATCAGTGTCAGGAAACAGCTAAAGGAACCGGTTGTACAATTAAAGGGGTTTGTGGGAAACCCGAAGATGTTGCCAAATTGCAGGACCTTCTGATCTACACCTTAAAAGGGATTGCCGTTTACGCGGTTCAAGCGCGTGAACTCCACCTCGAGCGCAAAGATGTTGATAAGTTCATTATGGAAAGCCTCTTTAGCACGATTACAAATGCTAACTTTGATAGCAGCCGATTCGTAGAACGAATTCAAGACGGTCTCAAGCTTCGCGAAGATCTTAAACAAGCAGTCCTTGAAGTGGGCGGGTCAATTCCAGCAAACTTACACGATGCCGTAACATGGACGGCTCCAGCAGAGGAATTTGAAGCGAAAGCCGCACATGTGGGCGTCTTAGCGACAGAGAATGAAGATGTTCGCTCACTGAGAGAATTGCTCACCTACGGCCTAAAAGGGATTGCCGCTTATGCTGAGCATGCGTATACTTTAGAATACAAAGAGCCGGGCATTTTCGCCTTTATCGAAAAAGCCTTAGCGTCCACCCTCGATGACACACTTGTTGTAGGTGATCTCGTGGCACTCGTCTTAGAAGCTGGGAAATACGGAGTTGATGTAATGGCCTTACTGGATAAAGCTAACACCACCTCCTATGGTAATCCAGAACTCACTAAGGTGAATATTGGGGTTAGAAACAACCCAGCTATTTTGATCAGCGGTCATGATTTGAAGGATCTAGAAGAGTTGCTCATCCAAACTCAGGGTTCCGGTGTGGATGTCTATACTCACGGAGAAATGCTCCCGGCCCACTACTATCCTGCCTTCAAGAAGTATGACAATTTTGTCGGCAACTACGGAAATGCTTGGCATAAACAAGTGACAGAATTCGAGTCGTTTAACGGCCCAATTTTCTTAACGACCAACTGCCTCGTGCCGCCGAAAGATTCCTATAAAGATCGCGTCTACACCACTGGAGTGGTTGGCTTCGAAGGCGTTAAGCATATTGCTGACCGTGCAGATGGAAAGCCTAAAGACTTCGCAGCACTTATCGCTCACGCTAAGAACTGCCCGGCACCGACGGAAATCGAGAAGGGTGAGATCATCGGGGGATTTGCTCACAATCAAGTCATGGCTCTGGCAGACAAAGTCGTCGAAGCCGTCAAAACGGGAGCCATTAAGCGATTCTTCGTTATGGCTGGCTGCGACGGACGGATGAAGAGTCGTAACTATTATGCAGAATTCGCGCAAGCACTACCCAAAGACACCGTAATCCTGACTGCAGGGTGCGCAAAGTATCAATATAACAAACTGGATTTAGGAGACATCGGCGGGATTCCGAGAGTGCTTGACGCTGGACAATGTAATGACTCCTATTCCTTAGCTGTGATCGCTTTAAAACTGAAAGAAGTGTTTGGTCTAGAAGACATTAATCAACTACCGCTCTCCTTCAACATCGCATGGTACGAGCAAAAAGCCGTGATCGTCTTACTGGCACTACTCCACCTTGGAGTGAAAAATATTCACTTAGGACCGACACTACCTGGCTTCTTGTCCCCTAATGTGGTGAACGTTCTAGTTGAAAACTTTGGTATTGCAGGCATTTCAAGTGTTGAAGAGGATATCAAACTGTTCATGGCTTAAAATTCTCATTTAAAAATACAACTCTGTTTTTTGACTTAGATTAATTCGGCAGAAGGGGTACCGTTACATTAAGTTGTACGGTACCCCTTCTTCAATAGTTAGAAAGATATATAAGATGAACTGTTACATATGGACTTGACACGATTATAGACATGTCTAGGCTGTAAGTACCTTTTTATTTGAAAGTGAGTTGCAGAGTCATACAAAACCAGCAAAAAATTATAGACCATCAGAACAGAAAACCTTTTTATGGCTAGCTCTGGAATTCTTCCGGTATTGAGTTTGGAGAAATAGAACTATGGGCTATGAGTGATGAGATAGATCCCTATACTCTGACGTAAAAGAGGCAAGAGTAAAACATGTTGCGACGCTAAACGATGGTGATGATTTTTCTACTGTGCGAGTACCTCTCTCAAAACATCTTTCCCGTGTATGATACTCAACAACTCATCTAATCCTTTTTCGACGAGTGAACCCCATTGACGATTGCCTTGGTTATTCTCGATTCAGCAATTAACTGACCTTTCGAGTCCGTGATTTTGACATTGATAAAGGCTAAACGACGGGTGCGTCTGGCAACCAGTGCTTGAAAGGTCACTTCACCTTCAGTCGTGCCTCGATAAATACTCGTCTGAGTGTCTATCGTGACGGCATGCTCGTCACTGGATAATGATGTTTCAATGGCGACGGAAGATGATACATCTGCCACGAGGTAAATTACGCCTCCATGCAACGAACCCGCAGGATTAATGGTGGAGTCCCCGACGACAATGATCAGGCTGGCTTCTAATTCCCCGACTGAAGATATCTTTAGTCCTAAAAATTTATGAAGGGGCAATTCCTCGATCGTGCGTTTAAATGATCCAGCTAAAGCCTCATCCAAATCCTTTACCTCCTCTTGGCGATTATTGATTCACTGGTACCCCTTGCACCTTAAACATCGCGTTTAGATGCAAAGGGGAATTAGAAATCTTTGCCAACAGGTTGATAATACCACAAAAAGAAAAATATTGAATACTCAAAATAGTAAATTAAATTATATCAGCCGGAGCGTTTGCAGCGAAAACGACGCCAGTGCCAAGAATTAGGGTTAGTGCCTTAGTTCATGACAGCAGCGGCTGCTGTCATGAACTAAGGCACTACTAAGAAACTTGTTTTTATGATATTATGAACCTATATTAATCCTAATTGAATTACTATTTTATTATATATTTCAAGACAAAAAGGTAAATTTATGACTCTAATGACTTTAAATGACCACCCAATTCTTTTTCCAAGAATTAGGTGGTCATTTTTGAACGTCAATTTTGACCTTTTTAATCTTCTCATCTCTCTTTTTAGGACTGTTCAATTAGACGATATCAAATAGAGACTGCTAACCATGAGGCTTGAATTATGGTCCAGCAAAAGAATATGACCCCACACAGTACAAGAACTTACTAACTCTGATGAGCGAACAAGGAGTGTTGACACACATAATTATCATGGCACAAAAATTGCATATATTTAAAATATACTGAATAATGAGAAATCTTATCTCGGAAAAATAAAGAAGGAGGTATAATGGAGTTCATATCCTATAATTATTCTCAATGAAAGTGAGAGTGAGCCAATGAGTAGCTTACCTAAAGGGGGAAGTTTTCTCTTCGGGCAAACCAACCCCCAAGATATATTCACGCCCGAGGATTTCACGCTTGAGCACAAAATGATTTATAGGACGACGGCGGGTTTCATAACGGATAGCGTTCTGACCAGAATGGATGAACTGGAAAACAAAAAAGAAGGTCTAATTAATGAACTTTTGGAGGCAGCCAGTGAGTTAGGTCTTAATGGTGCTGATATTTCGGAAGAATATGGCGGCATGGAGATGGATAAAATCAGCACTACCATCATTGCCGAATGTATAGGAAGAGCAGGTTCCTTTGCTCAGACCCAAGGTGGCCAAGCAGGTATTGGCAGTATGCCTATTGTCATGTTCGGAACCCATGAACAAAAGAAGAAGTATCTGCCGGGATTAGCCAACGCTGAAAAAGTCGGGGCCTATGCTTTGACTGAACCGGGAGCGGGGTCGGACGCTTTGTCTGCTAAGACTAGAGCAGACTTAAGTCCTGATGGAAAGTATTATATCCTAAACGGAACCAAACAGTTTATTACCAATGCCGGAATGGCCGATATATTCATTGTTTATGCCAAAATAGACGGGGATAAGTTCACTGCTTTTATCGTTGACGGAGATTCTGAGGGTCTTTCTACCGGGGCGGAAGAGCACAAAATGGGTATAAAAGGCTCCTCCACCCGATCAGTAATCTTCGAAGATGTAAAGGTGCCGGTAGAAAACTTGTTGTTTGAGATCGGTCGAGGTCATGTGGTGGCTTTTAATATACTGAACCTGGGCCGTTTTAAACTGGCAGCTACTTCTGTTGGTATGGCTAAATTTGCTTTGGAGCTAGCAGCAACCTATGCTAATGACCGCAAGCAGTTTGGCACACCTATTGAAAATTTCGGTCTCATTAAGGAGAAACTGGCCGAAATGGCGATTAAAATTTACGTCACCGAGAGCATGGTCTACCGGACTGGTGGCATGTTAGAGAACATGATGAACAGTCTGGATACTTCGGGTAATGACGGGGGCCTGGTAGCTGCCAAGGGTATTGAGGAATATGCCCTGGAGTGCTCGATGAACAAGGTTTTTGGCACAGAAACATTAGGCTATGTTGTAGATGAAGGGGTACAAATCCATGGCGGGTATGGATTTAGTTCCGAATACACTATCGAAAGACTATATAGGGATGCAAGGATTTACCGTATTTTCGAAGGGACCAATGAAATAAACCGGGTTTTGATTCCTACTACCCTGCTGCGTCGAGCGGCTAAAGGGGAGTTACCCCTTCAGGAAGCCATCGAAAAACTTAAGGGAGAGATCGCCGCCGGAAGCTTGGTCAGAAAAGGGGAAGCGGGGTTAGTACAGGCAGCAAAGGATATCTTCCTGCTGACCACGGGTGCAGGGCTTCAAAAGTATGGGAAAGACTTGCAGAAACATCAAGAAATACTTGGCAGACTGGCTGATTTAGCGATTAGAGCCTTTGCCATTGAAAGCGCCTGGCTTCGGTCTCAAAAGGCAGCAGCCAATGATGGTGGGACCAAGGCAAAACTTAACCAGAATATGGCTATGGCCTACATTAATTCTACTGTTGGCCTGTTGGAATATTCGGCGAAAGAAACCCTGACAGCTCTTGCTGAAGGTGAGGAATTGGCAAGCCTACTGGATAATTTGCAGAGGTTGACCAAATATACTACTCGGAACACGGTATCTCTAAGACAGGAGATTGCTGCAGCTATTTCCGAAGACGGTAAGTATGCAGTGTAGTTTTTTTGAGGAACTGTGTTATGTCTTAAAGTGTAAAGGTTAATTAATAAAGGAGGATGTACAATGGAATTCAAGAAAGCAGCTGTTATTGGCGGGGCAGGCACTATGGGATCTGGTATTGTACAAACCATTGCTCAAGCTGGGATCGAAGTCTTACTCTTTGAAACAAATCTGGAAGTAGCTCAAAAGGGAAAGATAAAGCTGGACAAGGTCGTCCAAAAACTAGTGGATAAAGGTAAAGTATCCGCTCAAGATAAGCAGAATATGCTGGACAGGATCATTTTATGTGACAATTATCAAGCAATGGCTGAGGTAGATTTGGTAATTGAAGCAGTTTTTGAGAATATCCAGTTGAAAAAAGATATCTTTAAACAACTTGATGAAATTGTTAAGCCTGAGGCTATCCTTGCTAGTAACACATCCGCTTTGTCTCTGACGGAAATAGCCAGTGCTACCAAAAGACCGGACAAAGTTATAGGGTTGCATTTCTTTAACCCAGTGCCCGTAATGAAGTTGGTCGAGTTGGTAATGGGTTTGGCGACCAGCGAAGAAACTTATCAGGCTTCAGCGGCTTTTTGTGAACAAATTGGCAAAAAGGTGATCAAAGCAAAAGATACCACGGGTTTTTTAGTGAACTATCTTCAGATTCCCTTGCTTAACGGGGCGGTAGCAGCGTATGAGGCAGGACTATCCTCGGCTGAGGATATCGACAAAGCATGCGTACTAGGGATGAATCATCCTATCGGTCCTTTGGCTTTATTAGATCTGATAGGGCTCGATACTGCTTTAGACGTATTCAACGTTATGTATGAGGGCACAGGAGATATGAAGTTTTGGCCACGTACTGTTCACAAGCGGCTGGTTCAAGCGGGACATCTGGGCCGAAAAACCGGCAAAGGCTTTTTTACCTACAATTAATAGGTAACGGGAGGAAAAAATATTATGGCTGAGAATAAGGTCGTTGAACTTTTGATTACTGAAGGTGTTGGGATTATTACCATTAATAATCCGCCTGTAAACGCTCTTACCTTGGATGTTAGAGAGCAATTGAAACAGGTACTGCAGGAAGTAGAAGGAAATGCGGAGATCCGTGCCTTGGTAATTACCGGGGGTGGAGCAAAGTGTTTTGTTGCAGGTGCAGATATTAAAGATTTTCCCAAGCAGATGGAAAGCGGTCCGAGAGAAAATGCGACGATCTATAAAGAAATGTTTACTTATCTGGAGGAAACGCCCAGGCCTGTCATCGCAGCCTTAAATGGCCTGGCTTTGGGCGGAGGGTGTGAGTTGGCTTTAGCCTGTGACATTAGAATAGCCGATGAAAAGATGAAGATCGGTTTGCCGGAAGTGACCCTGGGCTTGATTCCCGGACTCGGCGGTACGCAAAGACTGGCGAGGTTGATCGGGCCATCTAAAGCTAAAGAATTGATGTTTACAGGAACATTCATTTCTGCTGATGAGGCTTTACGGATTGGACTGGTCAATCAAGTTGTGCCTCAAGGTACAGCGTTAGGAGAAGCTCTTAAGCTGGCTCAAAAGCTTGCTAAGGGGGCCGGTGTGGCCATGGGTTATGCAAAGCATCTAGTTAATAAGGGGACTGAGATTCCGTTGCAGGATGCAATGGAAATGGAAATGCAACATGTTGAAAAGATCTTTGGTTCAGAGGATCTGCAAGAGGGCATTGAGGCATTTATCAATAAACGCCCTGCAGTGTTTAAGAACAAGTAAATATCAGACAGGGATCATCTCGAGTTCCAGTGGGAGAACCGAGGGGTTTTGACTTATAGAATATAGGAGGTTTTTTAATTGTATTCAAAGGCTTATATTCCATATGGCGGTTACTACAGTACACCCTTTGCTCGTTGGCAGGGGAGTTTGCAAAATGAACATGCTGTTGAACTGGCAGGGTCGACGGCTAAAAAATGGCTCGCCACCAAAGAAATTGATCCAAAGATATTTGAATACCTTGTTTTTGGTAAAACCATCGGACAACTGTATACATTTTACGATGCTCCTTGGGCTGCATCTCTAATGGGTGCCCCAAATATTTCAGGTATGCATATTAGTCAGGCCTGCTCTACTTCCACGACAGTTTTAAATCAAGCCGCTGCAGCGATCGAAACAGGTCTTTACGAAACCTCATTTTGCTTGCTGACAGACCGTTGTTCTAATGGCCCTTTCACAATTTGGCCTAACCCAAAGGGTCCAGGAGGCGAAGTGATTAAGGAAAGTTGGATGATGGATAACTTTGACGGTGGTCCCTGGGGCGGGGTTGCCATGATTCAAACTGCTGAAAACGTGGTCAATAAGGCCGGCGGAATTACAAAGGAAGACGTTGATAGGGTTACTGCCAGACGTTACGAGCAATATCAGGATGCTTTGGCTAATGATCGAGCGTTTCAAAAACGTTATATGATACCCGCAGAATATAAAATAAGCAAAAAGAAAATGGGCATTGTTGAAGCAGATGAAGGGATTACTCCCACGACTCTGGAAAGTTTGACTCCCTTAAAACCAGTTATTCCAGGCGGGGTACACTCATTTGGCGCTCAAACCCATCCGGCGGATGGCAACTGCGGGCTTATTGTAACCACAAGAGATAAAGCGCGGGAACTGAGTACAGATAAAAACCTGGAAGTTCAGATAGTATCCTATGGTTATGCCCGTGCCGAACAGGCGCATATGGCTATGGCTGTAGTCCCCTCAGCAAGAATGGCTCTAGAAAGAGCCGGGATTGGCATCAAGGACGTCAAAGCAATTAAGTCTCATAATCCATTTACGGCTAATGATTTGTACATGGCTAACGAAATGGGTCTTGATGTTATGACCATGAATAATTACGGTTGTTCACTTGTTTACGGGCATCCCCAAGGGCCTACCGGCGGTCGGGGAATTATGGAAATGATTGAGGAACTGGCTATTCTAGGCGGAGGGTATGGTCTGTTCACTGGATGTGCGGCCGGAGACACTGGTGCAGCCATGGTTATCAAGGTTTCTTAAACAGGATATAAGAAGCCCAGGAACCGGTTAATACCATAATTGTGAATTCTAGCCTTCTTGGGGTTAAAGCAATCATTTAACTCCAGAAGGCTATACAATTCTATAAAAAACATAAGTTCCTTGTGACATAAAACCTTCATATAGATCCTAGTACCTTGTACACAGTCCTGACACTAAATATTAAAACAAATATAACAACGTCTCATACAAATGATATTTTTGAACCCTAACCATGCAAATACTACGATCTAGGCAAATTTCATGACCTACTATGCAACATTGGTTTATGAAAGATTAGAATCGTTCAAATATAAAGGATTGATAAAATCTTGGTCTAGCTTGTTGTTTAGTCTCAAAAAAGGAGTGGATTGAATGGGATCGTCAGAAGAAATAAGTAACCAGGAACTGCCCGAACAACTTCAGAAACGAATTATGGAATTAGAGCACCTAAATCGGGACTATTTGGGAATGCTTGAAAACTCTTATGATGGGTTGCTTATAGCGGATGGAGAAAGCAGGATTTTATACATCAATCCCTCGATAGAACGAATTATGGGGCTTAAGTACCCGGATTCCATTGGTAAAACAACAAAAGGACTGACCGAAGCGGGGATAACTGACGCCAGTGCAACGTTGAAGGTTATTGAGTCCGGTCAGAAAGAAACTGTAGTGATTAATACGATTAATGGCAAAATTGCTCTAAGTACTGGTGTTCCAAGTTACGATAGTAACGGAAAAATCCACAGGGTCTATTGTAACGTGCGGGATATCACGGATTTAAATCAACTAAAGCAAAAACACCAGCAAACTCAAGTGCTTGCCTCGAAATATTTAGCAGAACTTAATCAACTTAAGAAAAATAATAACTCGGAGATCATCGCCCATAGCAAAGAAATGCGCAAGGTTATTGATTTGGCGTATCGAGTAGCTAATGTCGACAGTTCGGTGCTGTTGCTAGGCGAGTCTGGGGTGGGGAAAGACTTAATTGCTAAAATAATTCATAAGGCAAGCCCGCGTAATGAAGCGGGTTTGTTTTTAAAAATTAATTGTGGAGCTATTCCTGAGAATCTTTTGGAATCTGAGTTATTCGGATATGAAACAGGGGCCTTTACCGGAGCCAGCAAAGAAGGTAAAGCGGGATATTTTGAATTTGTTAATAAAGGCACACTTTTTTTGGATGAAATAGGGGATTTACCAAAAAACATGCAAGTCAAACTCTTGAATGTTATTCAGGATCAAAAAGTAACCAGGGTGGGAGGGGTTAAGCCAAAAGAGATTGATGTACGGATATTGGCTGCCACCAATAAAAACCTTGAGGAAATGGTTATGCATGGACTTTTCCGTGAAGATTTGTATTATCGATTAAATGTTTTGCCCATCACAATTCCCCCCTTGCGAGAGAGAAGAGAAGACATACTTTTAATTGCTCAACATTACGCGGATCATTTCAACAAAAAATATAATCTCAATGTGAAATTCAGTAAAGAAGCAATTGAAATCTTGTCAAAATACGATTGGCCGGGTAACGTGCGAGAGTTAACCAATTTAGTAGAGCGCTTGATCATTATTGCTCAAGAAACAGTGATAACTCCTGAACACATCCCCCCTAAATACCATTCGGCTTGCGAACCTCTAACATTAGAATATAATTATCAAGCTAAGACCCTTAATGATGCTATGGAAGAATTCGAAAATAAATATATCGCTCAGATGATTTCACACTGCGGGAGCAGGGAAGAAGCAGCTGTACAGCTGGATATCAGTTTATCCAGTCTAACTAGAAGGATTAGAAGACTAAGAAAGTCAAAATTGACGCTCGTAAATGACTAATAGAGAGTTCTCAAACTAATAAGAATCAGGAAGTAAAGAGAAGAAAGGGCCAAATACTGCTTTAATTATCTGAAAATATTGAATATAAATTCTAATTGAATTGGAATGAATATTGCAACTATTGAATCATGCCTGGCCATGACTGGTCAGGAAAAAGGAATCGTCTGGGTCGATAGGAGTTACAAAAATTTATGCGAAAAGAGGTGAGCGCCAAGAACAATGTCGGAGTTAAAGCGGAGGGACGTACATCTATCTATCTCTCTGGTAAAAGCGTTGAACGATATTTAGTGCTTGAGATCCAGCGTGTCAATTAATTCATCGGAATTATTAAAGAGAACGTTATAAGGAATGTTATAAGGAACGTTAGGGATGGTTTTAAACCATCAGCCCTATATGGTATTTATAAGGGGAGGTTACAAAGGAATGGATAAAAAATCCACAATTTCTGAGATTGTTGATGATTTAGGCGTTTCAAAATATACTTGGACTGTTTATTTTTTAGTTGGTCTGGCGCTTCTTTTTGATGGGTTTGATTATATGATTGTTGCGTATACAATGCCGCAGATGGCCAAAGAATGGGCGCTGACAAAGATCCAAACAGGAAGTCTTTCTTCCTGGAGCGTTATAGGTTTAATATTTGGGGGAGTGATGTCAGGGCTTATCTCTGATTTCATTGGCAGGAAAAAGACGCTTATTTTCTTTGTGGCCTTTTACTCCTTGTTAACATTGCCTATTTATTTTGCGCAAAGTTTCCAAACATTTGCCTTGCTAAGGATACTTAGCGGTATTGGTCTTGGTGCGTGTATCCCTATTGCCATAACAATGATGTCGGAGAATGCACCGACCAAAAATAGGGGCTATTTTATAGGATCAGTCATGAGTTTTTATGTCTTTGGCTGGGTAATTGCAGGTATTGTGGCTATCTACGTAGTTCCTACCTTTGGCTGGAGGGTTGTCTATCTTATCGGAGCGCTTCCTGCTCTGTACTCTTTATTATTGGTTTTCAAACTTAACGAATCTGCACACTGGCTTTTAGGCAAAGGGCGAGAAAAAGAAGCTTTAGGAATAATCAAAAAGATGGAGATAGCTGTTAAGGGTGTAGGAACTGAACGGGCTCTGGGTAGTTTAATTGCACCACCTGCTCGTAAAAAAGTTGGTGTGAGTGCTATCTTTGGTCCAGAATATCGCAAAGTGACTATGACTATTTGGGTATTGTACTTCTTTGGCACAATGGTGATATATGGAATATCAGGCTGGCTGCCTACCCTTCTTGTTGAAAAAGGATATGGTTTGGTTAAGGGTTATTCTTTCGCCATTTTACAAAATATATTTGGAATGATTGGCGGGGCGGCTACCGGTTTTGTAGCAGATATAGTTGGACGCCGGAAAAATGTTATTTTTGGTTGGATATTCACAGCCATAGCAATTCTCTTGCTGGGAGTTGCCGGAAACCAATGGCAAGTTGTTGTTTGCGGTGTGATAGTGGGTTTTGCCATAAATTGGGCGATAAGTGGTACACAGCCGATCATGGCGGAAGCTTACCCAACCGAATTTAGAAATACCGGTGTTTCTTGGGCTCAGGCATTCGGTCGCGTTGGAGGATTCATTGGCCCTATCGGTGCTGGTTGGGTACAACAAATGGGTTTCGGATTTACTGGGACTTTCGTATACTTTGCCATTCCATCAGTAATGGCTGCAATGGTTGCATATCTCTTTGTTGTTGAGAGTAAAGGAAAAAGCATCGATAACATTTCCGGTGTTAAAGCCTAAAACATTCCGAATTATTTAGTTGCTTGGAAGACTATATCTGCAAACATTTAGTGAATTTACATGCAATATATAGTGTTTAAAATTAATCGGCACTATATATTGCATCATAAAATCACAAATTGGGGTTTAGCAGCAGAACACCTAATTATTTAACTAACTGTCATGTATCATAAGGGGGAGTTTCTTTTGTATTCGAAATTCAAAGAACAATATAAAGGAAAGTTAAAGTCACTGGAAGAAGCCGCGAAGCTGATTCAATCTGGAGACAAGATTGTGGCAAATCAATTCGTCAGCGAACCGATAGGTATCTTAAATGCAATCGGTAAACGGGCTGAAGCAGGAGAATTTGATGATGTTGAGGTCCTTGGGCTTGGGCCTACATCATCGACAGATTGGATAACACCCGAAATTTACCCTCACCTAAGAGCAAGTTCTGTGTTCATTAATTCTGCGAAATTGAGAGAAGGTGTAAGTAAAGGTTACGCTAATTATATTCCGGATAATGTAAGCGGTAATGCTGCTTCTTTTAAGTACAGGATTCAAGACCTTGAGCCAGGTAAGGCCAAGGTAATATCCGCTTCAGCTCCAATGGATAAGAATGGGTATTTCTGTACTGCAACTGCACCTCTATACTTTCACGATGTGGCAAAGATGGACAATACAACTATCATCATGGAAGTTAACGAGAATCAACCGTATGTATTTGGTGATAACTTTATGCACATATCCCAGGTTGATTGTATCGTAGAAAGCAACCGACCACTCTTTACGATTCCTCCGGTGACAGAGGGCACTCCAGAGGAGATTGCTATTGCGGATTTGTTATTAGACATGATTGAGGATGGGTCTACAATACAGTTGGGCATTGGTGGGATGCCTAATGTACTGGGAAGACTCTTGGCAAATAAGCATGATTTAGGAGCCCATACGGAGATGTTGGGAGATGCCTATAAATATCTATGGGAATTAGGCGTCCTAAACGGAAGAAAGAAAACCTTGTGTCCCAATAAAATATGTGCATGTTTTGCTATGGGGTCAGCTGAAACCTATAAGTGGATGCACGAGAATCCGTCCATAGAGATGCACAGCACATCTTGGACTAATAATTCCTATGTAATAGGTCAAAATAATAAACTTATTGCCATAAATCAAGCGGTTGAAGTGGATCTCACAGGTCAGGTGGCGTCTGAAAGCATCGGTCCCAGGCAACATAGTGGTACTGGCGGTCAGTTGGATTTCGTCCGGGGAGCACAACTTTCGTCTGGAGGAAAAGCCTTTATATGCCTTCGTTCAACAGCCAATACTAAGAAGGGCCGAGTTTCTAAAATTGCTCCATTGTTAAACCACGGTACTACGGTTACCGTTCCCCGTCACGAAGTTAATTACGTTGTAACTGAATACGGAGTTGCCCAACTGCGAGGGAAGACTATGAGAGAGCGTGCGCAAGAGTTAATGGGCATTGCACATCCTGATTTTCGGGCCGAACTCCGCGAAGAGGCCAAAAAATTAAATTTAATATAAGACGGATACATCAATTCCATATTCCAATTATTAATATTAATGTTCGAAAGACGGGTCTTAGAGGACCGCTATTGATAGAAACTGGTAATAACAAATTTTCGAGAGATAGCCTTTTGGGGGTGGAAGCTAACCTAAAAGGCTATTTTTTATTCCTTTTGCAGAAGCAACAAAAGATTGCGATTGTTACATGTTACATCAAGCAGTCGTAAGATTACTAGTTGATCGTTTCCTGCGATCACTTATATTCTTTGGAACAAGGGTATTCAAGCGGTAGGTCCTACTAAAGCTGGTTATTTCTATAACCTTCTTCCTATTTATACGGCAATTTTGGCTGCGGTTTTTCTAGGCGAAAGTATCAGTTGGTATCATTTAGCCGGAGGACTGCTCGTCCTGTCAGGCGTATATTTGGGCTCTGTCGTCGTCGTCAGAAATCAGACTGAGTCCGTACGTTCTTCGACTTGAGGGAGCTCGATGCTATGGGTAATCGATGTCTGATTGTGTTAAAGGTTATAATGGGTCACTTAAGTCCTTTTAAGGGCTTGTTCAGCACAAGTATTTTAGATGTCTTTCTCATACATGAGAGGGACATCTATTTTAAGACTTTTCTAAAAAAAATTATGTGGTATTGTACTTTTTAACAGGAGAATTACAATTTATGGAGAAAGAGTAAAAGAAACTGCTATTGGGCATATGCTCAAACTGGCAGCTAAGATATTAGACATAACAGGTTACAGATTAAGTTTGAGGAGGGAATAACTTTGGAGAAATTTTTATTTATCCTCAGTCGCGGACTTGAGGATCCGGTTCGTGCAACCCGGGCATTTCAACTTGCGAAGGTCGCCAAAGAAAAGGGTCATGAAGTTAATGTTTTCTTAGTTGATGATGCTGTGGTTTATGGAGTTTTGGGCTTAGCTGATAATGTTAAGGCACCGACTGGAGATGATGCAAAAGCTTATATCGATTATTTAGTCGAGAAGAAGGTAGCATTTTATATTTGTACACCTTGCGCAAGGTACAGGCTTTTCGGGGAGGACGAATTTATCGAGGGCGCAAAATTATCTACAGCCGCACACCTAATCGATTTAGCTGCCGACTCGAAAGTGTTTACATTCTAGTTTAACGGTTTACAGCGGGATGCAATAATGGTTTCAAAATGGCAGTATAGCAGTATTATTAAAGCAACTAAAGGAAACTCGCTTTAACGTTTAGTTTAATCCGGGTTTCTTTTATGTTGCCTTAATAATATAGTTGAATTTAGTCAAAATTTAACACAAATTTCACCGAAACTTCACCAAATAGGAAGGAATTAGTAGTAAGCTTGAGATGTGGCTAAGCCACATGTTTTCATTCGAAAATTGAAAGGAGAGAAGTACAGCTTTGGCTAGTACGATTAAGTGAGACATTTTAACTATCTGACAAAAGAGGGTGCAGAAGCCACCTTCTTTAGAGCTCCAGAGGTTTTCGATAATAATACTCCTCGAGGGATTCTTTCCCATGCACTTGGTGCGACGCTTTATATGCCTGGAACCAGAGAAACAATAGCGAAAGATATAATCTCTAAAAAAAATAGGGGACTTGCATCAACCGTGTTTTGCCTGGAGGATTCCATCGGGGATGCAGAGGTGCCTCGTGCCGAGCAGAATATTACAACCCAAGTACAAGAAATTTATAAGGCTTTGAACGAGCAGGAGATCGAACCGATTGATCTTCCCCTCATTTTTATAAGGGTTCGCAGTGCAGAACAGATCCTCAGACTAACGGATAAGATGGGTGACAGTTCAAAGCTTATTACAGGTTTTATCTTTCCGAAATTTACGTCGGAAAGTCATGAATATTTTGAAGCTGTTAAGAGCCTCAATCAACAATCAGTCGGTCCTTTTTACGGAATGCCGATTATTGAAAGTACTCAAGCCATTTATCGCGAATCACGCATCCATGAATTGATGGAAACCAAGCGGCTCTTAGACAGCTATCATGACTTAGTTTTAAATGTTCGAATAGGGGCAACAGATTTTTCCGGGTATTATGGTATCCGTCGAGGACCAGATGTAACCATCTATGATATCACGGTGATCCGTGATTGCATCGCAGATATAATCAACATTTTTGGACGTGTTGAAAGCGATTATGTAATCTCGGGACCCGTTTGGGAGTACTTCTCAAATGGAGGAAGAGTTCTTAAACCTCAGCTTCGTAAGAGTCCCTTTGAACAGTTCCATGATACTCAGGGGAATAATAGAACTAAGATTAGAAGCCAGCTTTTAAATAAATATGTTGATGGTCTAATCCGAGAAGTGATTTTAGACAAGGAAAATGGAATTATTGGGAAAACCATCATTCATCCGAGTCATATCATACCCGTACAATCTTTGTACATTGTCGGGCATGAAGAATATTTAGACGCATTAAGTATCATTGAAAACAGTAATGGCTTGCAAGGCGTGACGAAAAGCCATTATACTAATAAAATGAATGAAGTTAAACCCCATTATAAATGGGCCCAAAAGATCTTGTTAAGAGCAAAGAATTATGGAGTGTTTCATGAACAACACAATTTCATCAGCCTCTTCACCGAAGATATATACGTATAACCTTGAAGGGCAAAGGGTATCCGTTGCCCTGGAAAGCAACCCCTTTGATTTTGACCCTCAGACTTTATTTTCATTAGCGGCTAGAAAGAATAAGAAACGAGGGTTCTTATTTGTAAGCAACGTTCTTGGTAAACATGTGCCTGTTGATCCTTTCGTCCCTTTGCTTGCAGGGTTTGCGCTTGCTGTACAATTCATGAGTAAGATACATAACATCAATCATGTCCATACCCAAGCAATTATACAGGCCCTGAAGAAGAATGAGGATACGAGAAAGGTTTATGAATCCGTAATCACAAAATCGCGCTTTGCCTTGCCCCTGGAAACATTATTTATTGGCTTCGCCGAAACAGCGACAGGACTGGGGCATGCAGTGTTTAGTTTGTTTGATAATGCATATTACCTTCATACAACACGTGAAGAAATACCGCTGTTGCCGGTTGAACTTGACTTTAGTGAAGACCATTCCCATGCTGTTAATCATCGGTGTTATCCGATAGACTCTGAGTTACTTAGAAATCCAAAAACTGTCGTTCTCGTTGATGATGAGATTACGACGGGAAATACTGCTTTAAATATAATTAGGGCAATTCATTTGAAATTTCCCAAAACGAATTATGTTGTCTTATCCCTCTTAGATTGGAGAACGAGAGAAGAAAGGGACAATTATAAAAAGCTGGAGCAACAGTTGGATATTAGAATTGATACTATTTCCCTTTTAGAAGGGGAAATAGAGGTTAGCGGCCAACCCTTTTGTGAGCAAATGGGTCAAAGGGACCTTGTGTCAGAGACTGATTTCCCATTCCCAGAAGGTTTCCCTTTGAATCAAGAACAAAAATTCCTCAACATGCAGGATGTGATTTCGGTTTTTTCCGTAGATTCAAGGGGTAACAGCAGCCTGTCACCGTATCTAAGGTTAACAGGGAGATTTGGACTGTCAAGCAGGGAGGACCGGGAAATTCTGCCTTTGGCAAAGAGGATTGCTGAATCACTAAAGTGCGATAGGGCAGGTGGAAAAACTCTTTGCCTGGGAACCGGCGAATTTATATATTTGCCCATGCTCATCTCAGCTTATATGGGAAATGGAATAAGGTATCATTCCACTACGAGGAGTCCAATCTATCCCTTTCCTAAAGCTCAGTATGGGATTCAAAATGGTTTTGCCTATAACTGTCCTGACAATGAGAGTATCACTAATTACGTTTATAATCTCCCCTTAAACTATTATGATGAGGTGTATTTGTTCCTTGAAAGAGAAGTTAGTCCCGAGGGATTAAATTCCTTGTTGAATGTCTTTCATAAGATAGGTATACCACGACTGGTTTTAGTTATTAGTTCTTCCAGAGCCATCCAAGACTATTTTGTTAAGCAGCAATTAGCATAATGAAAAAAGAAAAGAGGTGACTGTTAGGTGAACGATAAGCTCTTCACTCATCCCATTCCTGAACCCGTGCCAATAGGATGTTATAACCCTAAAGATGTCGTTTTTTTACTTAAAAATCTTAATGGCTTATTGACAGAGACTGATCTTCAAACTCGTGAGCAAAAAATTCAGTCTGGCGGTCATTATTCAGAAATGTTGCCGATAGAATATGAACCAACCAAGGACTATCTCGATCTTTTCTATCAAACACTTCATGAGAGTGCGACTAAAGTTGCCAAGGCAGTGGGTATAGTGTCAGAACGTATTTTTCAGAATAACGGACCAAAGATGGTGCTTGTTTCTTTGGCACGTGCAGGAACTCCCATTGGAATCCTTATTAAACGTTACCTCTTAGAAAAAAAGGGCTTAGATCTGCCTCATTACAGCATTTCAATTATTCGAGGCAGAGGTATTGATGAGAATGCGATACTATATATTCTTCAGAATCACAGGGGTGCAAAAATTCAGTTTGTTGATGGTTGGACGGGCAAAGGGGCAATAACCGAAGTTTTAAGGCAAGCGTGCGCAGATTTTAAAGCTAAATACCAGTTCGAATTAGATAGTGATTTAGCAGTCCTTGCAGATCCAGGGCACTGTGTGAAAACATTTGGAACAAGAGAGGACTTTTTAATCCCTAGTGCTTGTCTGAATTCAACCGTCTCGGGGCTGGTTAGTCGCACTGTATTTCGGACTGATCTAATTGGAGATAAAGAATTCCACGGGGCAAGATTTTATGAAGAACTTCTAAAAGGAGAAGTGTCTAATCTTTTCGTAGATACAATTTCTAAGGAATTTAAAGAGCTGAAACTGCAAGATGCGAAATTCCAGAATATTGATGACAATGCTGAGGTCTCTTGGCAAGGCTTAAAATCATTAACAACGATCAAAGAGAAGTATGGGATTAAAGATATCAACTTTATTAAACCTGGTATTGGAGAAACAACGAGAGTTCTTTTAAGGCGATTACCGGATAGGGTTTTAGTAGATAGTATTGAGAACACCAAATTGAAACATATTATGTTGCTTTGTGAGGATAAAGGAGTTCCGGTTGAAGAGTATCCTTATCTTACCTACTCGTGTTGCGGCATAGTTAAACAAATATCATGATGAATAAAAAGATGTTTGCGAGCGATCTTGATCAAACTTTGATTTATTCATACCGATCAATTATCAACGAAAAGGTTGAGGTGCAAACCCGTCCGGTTGAATGGTTCGAGGATCGATATATTTCTTATATGACTGAAAGCGCCCTAGCTAAATTACAGCAGATTTCTCGAGAGTTTCTTTTCGTGCCAGTAACAACTCGAACTAAACTTCAATATCAGAGGATAAACTTTCTTGAATATAACATTTCATATCAATACGCTGTAACTAGTAATGGCGGAACAATCTTTTATAACGGGATTGAAGATCAAGACTGGATGCGAAAAATTTCTGCTTCTAAAGATAATTGTTTGGAAGCAGAGGATCTCATCAGTAGGTTTAATGAAATAAGACATCCTTCATGGGTAAATCCGGATTCCGGTAAATTAGCGGATGACTTATTTTTTTACTGTTTAATAGAACGTGAAAAAATTCCCATAGCCGAGTTAGCAGCCTTTAAACTATGGGCGAGGGATAAAAACTGGGAGTTATCTATTCAAGGGAGAAAGCTTTATTTAGTTCCCATGAATGTCAATAAGAACGCGGCTGTCCAATATATCAGAGCAAAGGAAGGGATTGACCTGGTTATAGCAGCGGGAGATTCCTTGCTGGATCTGGATATGCTAAAAGCTGCAGATTTTGCTGTCGCACCAGCACATGGAGAATTATATTCCCTTTATTCACAGAGAAATTCTGACTTGGAAATGATAAGATTTACTGAGAAAAGTGGAATTAAAGCTGGAGAAGAGATTTTAGATTGTGTTGATGGTACCCTGTCCCAGGGGTTAGTAGTATAAAATTCATATTAATTGTAAAATATATAATGGTAAACATTGGGTGGAGAGGTAAAATAACTATGTAATAATAAAGGTGATTACTAATTAATGAATTATTAATTGCTGGTTGCAAAATATGTGAAAGTTATGTGAAACATTATGTTTTGGGTTTTTCCCCAAAGCTTTCCTGTGGTAAGATACAAGTATTCCATTATTTTCACATTTTGCTTGAAGAAATAAAGGAAAAAATGAAGAAGTAGAGAAGACAGATGATATAATACCTGGTATCTAAAAAAGGGGGATTCATAGTGGGAATTAATTTGCAAAAAGGGCAAAAGATTGATTTAACAAAAGGAAATCCTGGCTTATCAAAAATAATGGTAGGCTTAGGATGGGATGAAGTATCGAAACCGAAATCGGGAGGACTCCTTGGAGGCCTTTTCGGAGGGGGCAGCGGCGGAAGCGCTTCAATTGACTGTGACGCATCTGCAATCCTTCTCGATCAACAAGAAAAGCTTACTTCTAAAGATCGCTTGGTCTACTTTGGTAATCTGCAAAGCGGTGACAAGAGTGTAAAACATAGTGGAGATAATCTAACGGGTGCTGGGGATGGAGACGATGAGCAAATTAATGTGGAACTAAGCAGTGTCCCTAGCAGTGTACAAAAAATTGTTTTCGTGGTGAATATTTATGATTGTATTAAACGCAAACAGGACTTTGGGCTGATTTCCAATGCCTTTATTAGGGTAGTTAATCCAGTAAATGGGCAAGAATTTTGTCGTTACAATCTAACTGAAAGCTATGCTGGCAAAACGAGCTTAGTGGTTGCAGAAGTATATCGTCACAACAATGAGTGGAAATTCGCCGCCATTGGTGAAGGTACGAATGATGCATCCTTAAGTGAACTTATCCGTCGATATCAATAGTTTCAAAAAATATTAAGGGGGATAATAAAATGGCAATTAGTTTACAAAAAGGTCAAAAAGTAGATCTTACCAAAACAAACCCGGGTCTAACGAAAATTATTATTGGATTGGGTTGGGATGTCAACAAGTATGATGGCGGTAAGGATTTTGATTTAGATTCCTCTGTCTTTATGTTAAATCCTGAAGGAAAAGTCACAGATGAAAAAAACTTTGTCTTTTTTAACAACCCAAAGAGTCCTGACGGTTCAGTGACACATACTGGCGACAATCGTTCTGGTGCTGGTGATGGGGATGATGAGCAAATCAAGGTTGACTTAGCACTCGTCTCTAGTAATGTATCCAAGGTTACCTTTGCGATTACAATTCATGAAGCCCAAGAGCGCAGTCAAAATTTTGGACAAGTTTCCAACGCCTATGTACGAGTTTTAAATGAAGCATCTGGTGAAGAGTTAATTCGTTACGACCTCGGTGAAGACTTCTCAGTTGAGACAGCCGTTGTGGTGGGTGAGCTTTATCGGAATAATGCAGAGTGGAAGTTTAATGCCATCGGCAGCGGTTACCAAAACGGCTTAGCCGGATTGTGTAAAGATTTCGGATTAGACGTATAAATCGGAGGTCGGAGGTCAGAAGCCAGAGGTCGGATGAGTAACAGCTTTATTTCATCTAAAGATTTGATATTAAGCTTTAGTCAATTGGTTTTCTAACTTCAATTTGATATAAAGTATGTCCTAAATGAATAATAAGAGGTGTTTTTATGGCAGTCATTAGTCTTCAAAAAGGACAAAAGATTGACTTAACTAAGGGAAACCCTGGTCTAACGAAGATCATTGTCGGATTAGGTTGGGATACCAACAAGTATTCTGGCGGGTCGGATTTTGACTTGGATGCCTCGGTGTTCTTACTTGATAAAAATGGTAAAGCCGGTGGTATTGAAGATTTCATATATTACAACAACCTCGTTGGGGGTAACGGATCAGTACAACATACAGGCGACAATCTTACTGGAGCAGGTGATGGAGATGATGAACAAGTTAATGTTGATCTGGCCACAGTACCTGCCCATGTAGAAAAGATTGCTTTTACAGTTACAATTCATGATGCAGCACAAAGATCGCAGAACTTTGGTCAAGTATCAAATGCATTTGTGCGCGTTATAAACGAAACCAATGGACAAGAAGTCATGCGATATGATTTAGGAGAAGATTTCTCGGTTGAAACAGCGCTTGTAGTTTGCGAACTTTATCGTCACCAAGGAGAATGGAAGTTTAATGCTATCGGCAGTGGTTTCTCAGGGGGATTGGCTGCCCTTTGCGCAAACTATGGTTTACAAGTAGGTTAAACGTATATATTAAGAGACGCATCCATGATTTGGGGGCGTCTCTTTTCATTCGGTCGTTAACCAAAGAGACATTCCAGCTGGCGTCAAAAGGCTTGAGCTAAAGGATTTTACAAATATCTTAGGAAGATTGTCTTGAAAATGTTGATAACATGGGAAATAAGCTGTTATACGCGCAAATACGACGGAATATTATGATTTTTGGCTTAGAAAGGCTATTTTTGCTGATTGATCTTTATGAAGTAGTTGCTTATGATTAAATTCACATTATCTGCTAATATTAGGATAAATATATTAATTTATACAATTTGGAAGGGGGGTAGAAATGCCAGTATCTGATGAATTATTATTTGTATTTATGTTAGGATCTCTGTTATTAGGAGCCATACTCTCTTATGTCCTGCAAAAGAAACCACACATAAGTATTTTAATGGGTTATTCGTTTGCCAGTTTGGCTAGCCTGTCTGGTATAATTTTAGGTCCGACACTCTTGTTGTCTGAGCGCTCGTTAGAAATAATCTTGCCTTGGTCAATTTTTGGGACTGCCCTTCAATTTAGTGTTGACCCTTTAACAGCGTTTTTTATTACGGTTATCTCGGTCCTCGGTCTATCGGCGTCTATCTTTTCTTATGGCTATGCCAGAGCTTATATTGGCAAACAAAATGTAGGAGTTTTGGGGTTATTTTATAACCTTTTTATCTTATCGATGTTAGCCCTAGTGTCCAGCAGTAATACATTTATGTTTCTGTTTTTTTGGGAGATAATGTCTCTAGTGTCTTATTTCTTGGTAGTATTTGAACATCAGGATTCTCGAGTTCGCCGGGCTGGTTTTATTTATATAGTGATGACACATATTGGCACAGCGTTTTTAATTATCGCATTTTTACTTTTATATAAAGAAACAGGCAGTTATCTTCTTTTTAGTCAATACGCTGGTATATCGCAAAATCTTTCCCCAACTATGAAATCTGTTATCTTTATTCTAGTCACCCTTGGATTTGGGACTAAAGCAGGCATTGTACCCTTACATATTTGGTTACCTAAAGCTCACCCTGCTGCTCCAAGCAATGTTTCAGCCCTCATGTCCGGAATAATGCTAAAAACAGCGATTTATGGATTTATTAGAATCACCTTTGGGGTCTTAGGGACCGGCCCTCTTTGGTGGGGGGTATTAATCCTCATTATTGGGGCAGTATCAGCCTTACTGGGGGTTATGTATGCCTTAATGGAGCATGATATTAAACGTTTGTTGGCCTACCATAGCGTAGAGAATATCGGAATAATTTTATTAGGTATCGGCTCCGCTCTTATTTTTGTTAGCGATGGCCGCCATCATCTTGCTATGATCGGTTTGACAGCGGGCTTATTTCATACGTTCAATCATGCGGTTTTCAAAGGTTTACTCTTTTTAGGAGCCGGAGCGGTTCATTATGCGACACATACGAGAGACATAGAAGAAATGGGTGGGCTTTTAAAAAGAATGCCATGGACGGGATTCTTTTTTCTTATTGGGTCAATTTCAATCTCCGCTATCCCTCCTTTCAATGGTTTCGCCAGCGAGTGGATGACTTTCCAATCATTATTGGGCTTGGGTACGGCAAATCTGGGAGCGGGCATTAATATTATGGGACCAGTTCTAGCAGCTGCTTTAGCCTTAACAGGTGCTCTGGCCGCTGCCTGTTTTGTCAAAGCCTTCGGGATTATGTTTCTTGCCTTACCTCGCAGTACCAAGGCGGAAAAGGCCAAAGAAGTACCTCGCACAATGCTGGTTGGCATGGGTCTATTAGCTTCATTATGCTTTCTCTTTGGGGTTGTGCCCTCGTTGGTTATTGACCTATTGAGTCCTGTTACGGCTAGCCTCCTTAGTGTAGTAACGATTCAGATGGGTGGGTATCGTTGGCTGGCCATTACTTCGCTTATCGAGCAGGGGACAGTTCTTGGAGCCACTTCCATATCCCCTGTAATTATACTGACTGTTTTGATGTTAAGTGCTTTGTCAGTTTATTTAATTTTCAATAGATTTGGCAAGTTTAGAAATACTCGAATTGATGAAACCTGGAATTGCGGGGTAGCTCAAACTTCCAATATGGAGTATACTGCCACCTCTTTTTCTAAACCCATCCGAATCATGTTTCGAGCAATATTGCGGCCAACTAGAAAGATCGAGAAAGAATATGTTCTTAAACCGTATTTTACCAGTCGTATCAAATATAAAGGGGGCATTAAACCCTTTTTTGAAGATACTCTTTACAGACCTCAATTTAAATTTTTCTTAAAATTGGCAAATAAATTTACGGTATTACAATCCGGAAGTATTCAGCTTTATTTATCGTATATCTTTGTTACCTTGGTTGTACTGCTTATTTTTGCGAGATAGGAGGGGATTATGTGCTTCGGGAAGCAGCTGTCGGTGCTTATCAAATGCTCTTGATTGTATTATTTGCACCTTTACTCACAGGAATAATCAAGAAGACTAAGGCTTTTTTTCAAACACGTAAGGGGCCTAGTGTTTTTCAACCCTATTATGATCTTTATAAATATATGCAAAAAGAGTCGGTGGTATCAGAACATGCTTCATGGATTTTTAGAGTAACTCCTCATATTTATCTCACTTCGATGTTAATGGCAGCCGCAATAGTTCCGGTAGTAGCAACTAAAAGCTTTTTAGGCTTCACTGGGGATCTCATTCTTATCATTTACCTCTTCGCTCTTGCTCGATTTTTCTTGGCTCTGGCAGGTTTAGATGCCGGAAGTGCTTTTGGCGGAATGGGCAGCAGCAGGGAAATGGCCGTTGCCGCAATCTCAGAGCCAGCGTTTATGTTGCCGCTCTTTACTATGGCAGTTGCTGCGGGGACGACAAACCTGACGGGAATTGTACAAAGTGTTATCAATGGCGGAGAGGGGGTCTTAACCCTCGCTCATCTAATGTCGTTTGTGGCTTTATTTATTGTGGCTGTTGCGGAAACCGGGCGAATTCCGGTCGATAATCCAGATACTCATTTAGAGTTAACCATGATCCATGAAGGCATGATGTTGGAATACTCAGGTAAGAATCTAGCGTTGCTGTCAGTGGCTGTTTCGATTAAACAGTTGCTGATCTTTACATTGCTGGTTAATATCTTTTTCCCCTGGGGAATAGCTTCCGTCTTTGGGATAGGAGCTTTGATTTTAGGCACCCTGGTGTTTATTTTAAAAGTAACAGTCATAGGGATAATCATGGCTATTGTAGAAACTTCTTTCGCTAAAACCAGGTTATTTAAGGTACCCGATTTACTCCTGGGATCCTTTTTAATAGGCTTAATAGGACTCGTTTCTAAGTTTGTGTTCAGGGGGTAATTTACGTGGAAATGCAAAATTATCAGGGCCTCGTTAATTTCTTAATAGAGCTTGTCTTAGCAACTGTCTTTTTAATCATTATTGCCCGCCGGTTTAATAATGTGATTATGGCGGTGATTATCCAAGGAGTTTTACTCGGGGTTTTATGTATTGCGTTGGGATGGGCGACTGGGAATTATGAGATGTATATCGCTGCGTTACTAACATTAGTGGTGAAAGCGGGGATAATTCCGTTTGTTCTAAATAAAGCTGTCCATAAAGTGGCAATCAACAGGGCAGTAGAATCCTTTCTAAGCTTGAAACTAATGTTTTTGTTTGCCTTTTGTCTCGTTTTCACATCTTATTTAGCGACTGGGCAAGTCATTGGAAACGGATCTGGTCTTATTCACGAGGCGTTGCCAGCTGCCATCTCCATGATGCTGATTGGGTTGTTTCTCATGATAAATCTAAAGTTTCCAATTATGCAAATCGTAGGCTTAGTTGTCATAGAAAATGGAATCTTTTTGGCTGGGATTGGTACAACCCATGGTATGCCTTTGGTTGTTGAGCTGGGAATCTTCATGGATATTTTAGTAGGTGTTTTAATCATGGGTGTGTTAGTGTTCCAAATTAATAGGAGCTTTGACACGATTGACACAAAAAATCTAAGGAATTTACGGGGTTGATTGTATGCCGCTGATTTTACTTGCTCTACCCTTAGTTATAGCACTCTTAAGCATGATGGTTTCGAATAGAAGACTATTAGGGGCTATCAGTATAGTGGGCTCTGCGACGACCGTCTTAACGGCATTACTCATTGCTCGACAGGTTTTTGCCGGCTCTAGTGTGGTTTGGGGTCAATTTATCGTTATTGATGCATTAAGTGCTTTGATTCTTTGTCTGGTCGCCATTATTGGGTTGATGGTTGCTTTGTACTCTGTAGGTTATCTCGCTCATGATATTAGAATAGGGGAGTTTTCAGAAAGTCGAGTCAAATGGTATTATTTTTGGATGTATATCTTTGTATTTACCATGTTTCTCGCGCTAGTATCTGCAAACCTGGGCATCATGTGGGTAGCTGTCGAAGGGACGACGCTTGCTACTGCTTTATTAGTAGGTTTTTACAACAAAAAGAATTCTTTGGAAGCTGCCTGGAAGTACATCATCATTTGTACAGTAGGCATTATTTTTGCTTTGTTCGGAACCCTCCTTTTGCATTATGCTGCTGTTTCGGTGACTGGCGAAAGCGGTTCTTTGGATTGGCAGACTCTGAGACAGGTCGCCGAACGACTTGATCCGATGTTGCTTAAACTAGCATTCATTTTTGCCTTAGTAGGCTTTGGGACAAAGGTTGGTTTAGCGCCTATGCATACTTGGTTGCCTGACGCTCACAGCCAAGCTCCTTCTCCGATCAGTGCAATGCTTTCAGGGGTGCTTTTAAATTGTGCCTTTTATAGTATTGTTCGCTTTCACTTGGTTGTTTCGGAATCCCTGGGGCCGCAGTTCTCATCAAATTTAATTTTAATCTTTGGAGTAGTATCAATTGCTGTTGCCTTACCATTTATTCTTATTCAGCATGACATTAAGAGGTTGCTCGCTTATTCAAGTATTGAGCATATGGGAATTATCGCTGTTGCAGTAGGCTTTGGAAGTAAATTAGCCTTGTATGGTGCTTTCCTGCACATGATTAATCACGCCTTAACCAAATCATCACTTTTTTTCATAGCGGGTAATGTTAGTCAACATTATCACACCAAAAGGATTCTTAGAATAAAAGGATTACTTAAAACAATGCCCGTAACAGGTCCGGCCTTAATGATTGGGGGCTTAGCAATCGCTGGAGCGCCTCCATTTAGTATTTTTACCAGCGAATTTATCATTCTTAGTTCAGGCTTTGCTCAAGGGAGGTACGCGGTTACAAGTTTAATCTTAATCTTAATTACTTTAATCTTTACGGGATTTGTTTATGCGATTAGCAAGATGGCCTTGGGGACACCGCCGACCAGGGTTAAAGTGGGCGAGGATGGGAAATTCGGCAATGCACTTATTCTGATTTCACTAGTACCTGTAGTTGTTTTCGGGGTATACATCCCAGGATTTATAGAAGACATTCTGCAACAAGTAACGACCGTGTTTATAGGGGGGAACCAGTGATGATAAGGCAAGACAGGGTCATTGCTATGATTTCTAGTTGCTTTGGGGAAGGGGTAATCATCGCTAAGGCCCATTTTAATGAGCTTCATCTGGAAATTGATAAGAACGAAATTCCTATCCTGGCTGTTAAATTACGGGATTGGGGCTTCCCTTTAATTCAACTTACGGCTGCAGATGAGCGGGGCAATACCGGGCATTTTCGTCTGTTTTATACTTTTGCCAATGACCTCGAAAATTTTCTGATTGTTGTGAGTGTGTCCATAGCTGAAACCGAGCTGTCTTTTCCTTCGATAACGGAGGTAGTTCCAGCAGCTCATTGGTATGAACGCGAGATTCAGGATCTTTTTGGCTTGGATCCTATTGGGCACCCGGACAAAAGGTGCTTGGCTGTCCATGAAGATTGGCCGGAGGGATTGTATCCCTTGCGTAAGGATTTCAGTTTCGATTTTGAGGTCCCAAGGACGGAGGGCCGGCAATCCTACGATAGGGTTGAAGGTGAAGGAGTAATGCAAGTTCCCGTTGGGCCTATTCATGCGGGAATCATTGAACCAGGGCATTTTCTATTTAGTGCTGTGGGAGATACTGTCATTAATTTGGAGGCCAGGTTATTCTTCACTCATAGAGGAATGGAGAAATTAACTGAAGGAAAAACTCCTTTAGATGCATTTCCAATCGTGGAACGAATCTGCGGGGCTTGTTCTTTTTCTCATGCCACATCTTATTGTCAGGCCATAGAAAAACTCTCTGGAACTGAAGTTTCCACAAGGGTCAATTATATCAGGACGGTAGTTCTGGAACTTGAGCGTTTATATAATCACGTCGGGGATGTTGGAAATATTTGTGCAGGGGTTGGTTTCGCTTTCGGAACGATGCATGGAGCACGTCTGAAAGAAGATATCATGAGACTCAACGAAACAGTTTTTGGAAGCAGGTTCTTGAGAGGAATTAATACCCCCGGTGGGGTTAGAAGGGATATTTCAGTTCTAGACAGTGACCTCATTTTAGCTACGTTAGATAAACTTGAACTTGAGTTTAGAGAGTTAGTTGAAATTCTGTTAGATACTAATTCCTATATGGATAGAGTCCAGACTACCGGTATATTATTCAATCAGATTGCCAGGGACTTGCATGCAGTCGGACCAGCAGCAAGAGCTTCAGGCGTTGATCGGGATGTGCGGCGGGACCATCCTTATGCCGCTTACAATTGCGTTTCATTCAAAGTGCCAGTTTATGAGCAAGGGGATGTTTTAGCCAGGGTCAAAGTGCGGATTGATGAAACCTATGAATCCATCAACATCATTAGACAGATTCTAGCATCGATGCCCAATGGTAAATTAATTCAAACCTTAGGAGAGATGATTCCCTACAATTATGCTGTAGGAATGACAGAGTCCGCTAGGGGAGAAAATGTACATTTTATCATGATAGGTAAGGATCAAACAATATATCGCTATATGGTGCGATCAGCGTCCTATGTTAATTGGCCGGTGATTCCTTCAACGGTACCAGGAAATATCATTCCTGATTTTCCGGTAATTAACAAGAGTTTTGAGCTATGTTATTCTTGTCTGGATAGATGATGCTATGAGTATGTTTTAATAGGAGGGCTATGATGCTCAGACTTTTTCGCAAGAGCTTAAAGACAGGTACAGTTACGACGGACTATCCGCAAACTCCAAGTGTTCCGGGGACTGGTTTTCAAGGGTTGCCGGTATGGCAGGTGCAAAGTTGCGTTCAATGTGGTCAGTGTGCAGACATATGTCCAACAAAGGCCATAAAATTGCAAAGCGGAAAGAAGGAAGCCTTTTGGATAGTAGATCCCAAGAAATGTATTTTTTGTGGGTACTGTGTTGAGGTTTGTACCCGCGCAATTGTTCAAGGTGAGCAATATGAATTCGTGGAAAGTGTTGATAGAGCTCCTCAAGTTCAGGCTTTTAAACATTCAGTTCACATACGACACCTTGATTCAGGGTCTTGTAATGCCTGTGACTGGGAAATGACGACTCTGACAGGGCCTGTTTACGATATACAACGTATGGGCTTTGATTTTGTGGCCTCTCCCCGTCATGCCGATGTGTTAATGGTAACTGGGCCAGTAACTAGAAACTTAGAAATTGCAGTGCATAAGACTTTTGCGGCGACCCCCGCGCCAAAAATTGTATTAGCTGTCGGGACATGTGCCTGCAGTGGGGGGATTTGCGGTAAAAGCTATGCCAGCTCCGGGGGAGTCAATAATATCATACCGGTAGATGTCTTTATACCAGGCTGTCCACCGCGGCCGCAAGCCTTGATTCAAGGCTTGCTCAAAGCTGTAGGCAGAGCTTAAATACAAGAAATTCCCTCTGTCCCCTCTGCATATAATAAATAATCCCTGGAGCCCGCAAAAACTAGGCTTCCAGGGATTATTTGTTTTTAGGATTCTTTATTCACTGAAGATACAGGACTTAAAACTTAATATCAAGCTCTTTTATCTTTCTGTAGAGCGTATTTCGTCCAATCCCAAGAAGCTTAGAGGCTGGCGCGATTTTTCCCTTGGTTTGGGTTAGTGCATAGAGGATTGCTTGTTTAGTATGTTGATCAAGCAAGGGTTCGGTTGAGGCTGACGATTCAGATTTACCCAGGTTCTGCACGATTTCGTCGGGTAAGTCAGCTACCGTTAGAAGAGGGCCTTCTGCTAAACCTACCATGCCCTCAATACAGTTTTCCAATTCTCGGACATTACCAGGCCAGTGATGGGACAATAAATGAGTATATACTTCCTCTTGAACTCCTAGTGGAGGAAGATCAAGGGATGTACATGTTTTATCGATAAAATACGGAACAAACTCTAAAATGTCTTCAGAACGTTCGCGTAATGGAGGTAATTCTAAAGTGACGACTTTCAGGCGATAGTATAAATCCAGACGGAATTTTTCCGCAGCGACTAGGGCAGTAAGATCCTTGTGGGTTGCTGCAATAACTCGTACATCTATTTTAATCGCCTTTGTATCTCCTATTCGAGAAACTTCTTTTTCTTGGAGTACTCGAAGGAGTGCAACTTGAACATTTAAGGGCATGTCTCCAATTTCATCAAGGAAAATAGTCCCTTTGTTTGCTAATTCAAATTTACCGGGTTTTCCTCCCCTGCGCGCTCCAGTGAAGGCACCCTCAACATAGCCAAATAACTCACTTTCGATGAGTGAGGCTGGGAGTGAGGCACAGTTTAAGGCGACAAAAGGTCCTTCGCTGCGTGAGCTAAGTTGATGGATTGTATGAGAAATAATCTCCTTGCCAGTTCCGCTTTCTCCATGAATGAGCACAGAAGAGTGGGTTGAGGCAATTTTGGAAGCTCGTGCCAAAGTTCGCTGGGAAAGCTGGCTGGTCCCTATCCACGTAATATTGGACAGAGGAGCTTTCTTTGAGATTTGCAACGTTCCTACTGCGCCCAGTGATTGACCGGCTTCATTGACTACCTGATTTAAGTGGGAGGTAATTTCTTTCCCTGAGCTATCTTTTAAATGGAGATTCAGGGAATGTCCGTTCAACATCCATCCTTTTGGCGTACTAAAAACTTCGCCAGCGAGTCGCCCAATGATATCTTCTTGTCTGCGGCCAAGCAGTCCGGCACCGTAGGAGTTGATGTTAGTAATGACGCCATTTTGATCAATAGCCAGAAATCCTTGTTGCAATAGTGAGGAAGCTAACTTGGAACCTTCTTGGTAAAATTTTAATTGGTTTTCCAGCTCGAAAAGTCGCAAGTTTTTTTCGATCATACTCGCACCCATCATGGCAATATTTAAAATCTTTTGACGGTCTGGATTAGCATCTCCGCTAATATCTAAAACCCCAAGCGGGGTACCCTGGCTACTTTGAATTGGGGCAGCCCAACAGGCCAAAAAATGATTATCATGCACAAAGTGCTCCCAACCAAAGACGGACATGGGGGCATTATCGCGGAGGGCAGTTCCAATGGCATTAGTCCCTCGGATTTCCTCACTCCAACTGGCACCTGGACTTAGATTTACTTTTTGAGCTTTACTCATAAAGGGCGCATCTCCGACGGCCTCGATAATGTAGCCATCGTTATCACCCAACAACACGGTATAATTAGTATTTCCAAGCAAGCTGAAAATGTATGGCAAAACGGGTTCACTCGCTCTGATCAGGGTGTCTTGTGCCTCGCGGCGTTCACTTAAGCGCGGAGTAGAAAGAATATCCTGATGAGAAATTAGAGTATGGTCTACATGATACTCAATGCTTCTTTGCCAGGAACGATAGATGGTAGGAGATACTTCGGATTCAACGCTCTCGCCATTTATAAAACGTTTCCAATAGTTATCCATATATCGCTTTCCTTTCCTCTCTGACATGGTTTTTTTTGTCTTTAATATTTTCACAATACCATATCTGTTCAATTCAAACAACTAGTCCAAAAAATATAAATATTCCATTAGTGTTCTATATTGGGACATATTATCCGAGTAAAATGCTCAAATAGGGAACACTTTTAGCGCAACATAATAATAATGGTCATCTACATATCCTTGGAGGGCACTTTAATGAAAATAAACTTGCTTGTTTTAATTTGTTTTAATTTGTTTTATTTTGATATAGTTAGATTTATTAGAATATTTAAATCTATTTTTTTGATTGTTAAAAATGGCATGAATATTGCTATATCTCTATATGAGAGAAAGATTTATTCTCTTAAGAAAAGGTTTAGTAAAAATATTTTATAGAAATAAGGGGGAAGATTCATGGGTGGGTATACTGGGAAAATATTAAGAATTAATCTCACAGAAGGAAAAACTAGTACTGAGCCTTTAAGCATGGAACTTGCAAAGAAATATTTAGGCGGGCGGGGTCTTGCTGGCAAAATGTTTGCGGATGAGGTAGCTTCAGATGTAGATGCGCTTTCTCCAGCGAACAAGTTGTTTATTGCTTCTGGAGTGCTGACTGGTACAAACGCCCCAACTCCATCAAGGTATATGGTTGTGACCAAGTCTCCTCTGAATGGGGTTATCGCATCTTCGAATTCTGGGGGATATTGGGGTGCAGAACTCAAATTTGCTGGTTATGATATGCTTGTCTTGGAAGGCAAGTCAGATCATCCTGTCTATATTTCCATTAAGGATGGACAAGTGGAAATCAAGGACGCAGGCAAGGTTTGGGGTAAGGATGTTTATGAGACAACTGATGCTTTAAAACAAGAATTTGGAGATGACAAAGCGAAAGTTTTAGCCATCGGACCAGCTGGAGAAAATCTTTCCTTAATGGCAGCGATTGTAAATGACCTCTATCGGGCTGCAGGGCGTACTGGGGTAGGCGCTGTTATGGGATCTAAAAACGTTAAAGGGATTGTAGTCCGTGGAACAGGAAAAGTAGAGAATGCGAATCCTGACCAAATGAAAGAAGTCGTTGCTAATTCCTTGAAGAAAATTCGGGAAAATGGCGTAACAGGACAAGGGCTCCCAACTTACGGATCGGCTGTGCTTGTCAATATTATCAATGAAACAGGAGTATATCCGGTCAATAACTTCCAAGGTTCCTATGATCCTGAGGCAGATTTAATCAGCGGAGAAACCTTGACTGAGAAATATTTGCTTAAGAAGCATCCTTGTTATCGTTGCCCCATTGCATGTGGTCGCTATAGTAAATGGGATGGCAAAGAAGGGGCAGGCCCAGAGTATGAAACTGCTTGGGTCTTTGGTTCAGATTGTGGTATCCACGACTTTGATGCAATTCATGAGGCTAACGATTTATGTAACAAACTAGGTTTAGACACTATTTCTGTCGGTGGAACAATTGCAGCGGGAATGGAACTCGTTCAGCGCGGCTACATTAAACCAGAAGAACTCGATGGTACACCGTTAGAGTTTGGCAATGCTAAAGGCATGGTTGAATGGGTACGAAAAATCGCTTATGTTGAAGGATTGGGAGCCAAAATGGCGATGGGTTCTTATAATCTAGCAGAAAGCTATGGCGCCCCGGAACTTTCAATGAGCGTTAAGAAGCAAGAACTGCCAGCCTACGACCCACGTGGCATACAAGGGCAAGCCTTATCCTATGCAACAAGCAACCGTGGAGGATGTCACGTTCGCGGGTACATGATTTCTCCGGAAATTTTGGGGCTTCCAGAAAAACTTGATCGTAATTCCCTCGAAGGAAAAGCGACATGGACTAAGATTTTCCAAGATCTCACAGCCGTTATTGATGCTGTAGGACTCTGTTTGTTCTCTTCCTTCGCACTGGGCTTAACTGATTATACATCACTCGTAAATGCTGTGACTGGTTTTAATTATACCGATGAGGAGCTTCTAGCTTGTGGAGAACGAATTTGGAATATAGAGCGTTTACACAACCTGAAAGTTGGATACTCTGCTGCCGATGACACCTTGCCTAAACGTTTATTAAACGATCCAATTCCTTCCGGTCCTTCAAAAGGACAAATGCATAACTTGCCTGAGCTTCTGGTACAGTACTATGCTGAACGCGGATGGGATAAAGCAGGTGTGCCAACCCCAGAGCGTCTAAATATGCTGGGAATCTAGGATTTTCAAGCATAGGTTAGAAATCCGAAACTAAAACTGTTGTTACGAACTTAGACTAGACGGTAATCGATGAACAAATATTGAGGGGGGACCTTTTTTTAGGGTCTCCCCTTGAAGTCATGGTATACTAGAACAAATAATCATCATCTGCAAGATGTGCAAATAACTATCGGCTTTCCAGGGTATATAACAGAGAGGGGGGTAGTGAAATGCGTGTGACGGTTAAACTATTTGCGACGTTTCGAGATGGTCGTTTTAAAGTTGAAGAGAAAAATCTTTCAGAAGACAGTCGGGTTCTTGATGTCCTCCAACTGTTGAATATTCTGCCGGAAGAAGTGGCCATTTGTTTGGTTAATGGCCGGGATGTTAAGGAACAGCACCTCTTGAACGATGGAGATACTATTGCACTCTTTCCACCTGTGGGAGGGGGCTAAATGACGATAGAAGGTCGTTACGTTCGAAACAAGAAAACTTTGACTGATGAGGATCAGCATAAACTGGCAAACTCATGTGTTGCAATCGTGGGCTGTGGAGGGCTTGGCGGTTATATAGCCGAAGAGCTCGCACGAATCGGAGTTGGTCGATTAGTGCTGATTGATGGGGACCGCTTAGAGGTTAGTAATCTCAATCGCCAGATTATGGCGACCGAACTGAATATCGGGCAGTGGAAGGTGGAAGCTGCCCGGGACAGATTGCGAAGTGTAAATTCTGAGGTGAAAGTGGAAATTATTAAAGAGTGGTTTAAGGAGGAAAAGGGACCGGAAATGTTTCGAGAAGTCGACTTGGTTTTTGATGCTCTTGACTCCCTAGCTACTCGAGTCGAGTTGGAAAGGGTCTGTCACCGCCTTAAGTTACCACTGGTTTTTGCTAGCATTGCTGGGTGGTTTGGCCAAATAGGAGTTAGTTTACCCGGGGATTTTAGCGTCTCGCGCTTATTTGGGAATGGGGAACGGGGAGTAGAGAGTACGTGGGGCAATCCTGCGTTCACGCCCGCTGTCTTAGCAAGCCTAAGTGTAGCAGAGGGTGTAAAATTATTGGCAGGACGTATGCCTGCCCTGCGCAGGGCATGGTTGCAGGTGGATTTACTTACTATGGAATTTGAACGCTTTGAAATCAATAATACATAATTTTTCATTTTGGGTTTAGTACTTTAAAATTCTGCCTTTTTCTATATGACAAAAATATGATCGTGGAAGGTGTAATAGAGCATGGGAAGCAGCAGTGAATTATTTAAGGTCCAAACGTTGGCTGAGGCAATCGACTCATTAAAACCCTATGTTCTCTCATTTTATCAGCGGGTTGAAAAGATACCTTTGGCTGAATCACTGGGACGTATTCTAACGCAGGATATTCCAGCGACCTGTGCGTTACCTCATTTTCGTAAATCTACGATGGATGGGATGGCTGTTCGAGCGGCAGATACATTTGGTGCCAGTGAAAGTATGCCAGCCTTAATAGAGTGTTGTGGCGAAATACGAATGGGTGAAGCTCCCTCAAAAACACTGGAACAGGGGACGGGACTACTAATGCCCACAGGCGGAATGCTTCCTGAGGGAGCGGATGCAGTTGTGATGGTTGAACGGCTTGAACACTTTGGGGAAACTCTTTATGGTGTCACGAAGGCCGTTGCACCTGGAGAAAATCTCATTGACATTGGGGAAGATCTGGTCGAAGGGGAAATTATTCTTTCTGAATTTACACGAATCAGAGCCCAGGAAATGGGACTCCTGGCGTCTCTTGGACTGGCTTATGTTCCGGTATTACCTCGTTTTCACGTCGGGATTCTTTCGACTGGGGATGAAATCATTCCTCCTGAACAAGAACCTTTGCCTGGTCAGTCAAGAGATATTAACGGCTATACCTTGCTGGGTCAGGCCTTAGCAAGTGGTGCAGATGCTCGCTATTACGGAATAGTGAAAGATGATTTGGAAGAGCTCCGTAAAGTGCTTGCCCAGATGTTAAAGGAAAATGATGTTGTTTTGCTCTCCGGCGGGAGTTCGGTAGGGTTACGTGATCTATCCGCCCAACTTATCGGCGAATTAGGAGAGCCGGGACTGCTTTTTCATGGTTTAGCACTTAAGCCAGGTAAGCCAACGATCGGTGGGGTGGTTGATGGCAAATTAATTTTCGGACTTCCAGGACATCCTGCCTCGGCGATGGTCGTTTTTGACACACTCGTTCGTCCGTTGTTGGATGGTTCATTGTTAAACCCCCAAGTTGATCCTCTGCCAAAAGGGGCCTTATCCCAAAACTTATATTCAGGAAGCGGGCGTGAGGAGTTTGTACGAGTTAGGATCATACCGAAGGGTGAAGGATGGCAGGTTGAGCCGGTTCGAGGAAAATCCGGCTTAATAAGAACAATGGTACTAGCTGATGCCATAGTTCACATTCCCTTAGATACAGAAGGTATTGAAGCAGGGAAAGAGGTTTCTTTCCGGCTCTTGCGTTAAAATATAACTGTCTTGAAGAGGAGGTAAAGAAACTTGGAACGACAAATATATCTTGAAAATACGGCTTGGCAAGAAGGTCTAAAGTTAATGATGGACAAGCTTGCCGGGCGTTGTCTTCCCCAAAACGAATCGATAGATGTTCGTCTAGCATTGCATAGAATCACGGGGGCAATTGTCAGAGCCAAAAAAAGTTCGCCTCATTTTGCGGCTTCAGCGATGGACGGATATGCTGTTAGGGCTAAGGATACCCATGGAATCTCGGAGCGTGAGCCTCGTTGGTTAGAACTTGGAGTTCAAGCAATTCAAGTAGATACTGGTGATCCGCTTCCTGAAGGAATGGATGCAGTCGTCATGCTCGAAGATGTCTTGGAATTGGGCGAAAAGGGAATTCTGCTCCAAGCACCTATCGTTCCTTGGAATCATGTTCGCCCAGTAGGGGAGGATATTGTTGAAGGGGAAGTGCTGCTGCCTATTCATCACCGCATTCGGCCTCAAGACCAGGGGGCATTACTGGCTGCTGGGGTTATAGAGGTTGAAGTCCGATGCAAACCTAAGGTAGGAATCTTGCCGACTGGTGATGAAATCCGGCCCGTTGAAGCTGATCTGCAGGTGGGAGATATTGTAGACAGTAATTCGACTGTGCTTGCTTCCTTAGTGGAAGAATGGGGTGGATCTGCAACGATATGGCCGATTACACCGGATAAACAAGAGCAACTGGAAGCTGCAATCTTGCAAATGGCAGCTTCTCAGGATATTCTAGTCATCATTGCCGGATCATCCCAGGGGCGGGACGATTATACGTCTCATTTAGTTGGCAAGCATGGAACCCTTTATCTGCATGGTGTTGCCATTAAACCAGGCAAACCTGTTGTCTTAGGAGAAGTTCAAGATAAGCCTGCTATTGGGATCCCGGGCTATCCGGTGTCGGCTTACTTGACCGCGCATTTATTTTTGGAACCTTGGGTGAAGCATTATCAAGGTTTGGGTAAAGATACTCAGACTTCGTTAGATGCTGTGATCAGTAAAAAAGTCTTTTCCTCACTCGGCAGCGAAGAGTTCGTGCGGGTTAAGGTGGGGAAAGTCGGAGAGCGTTGGGTTGCCGCTCCTTTGAGCAGAGGGGCGGGTGTCACGATGAGCTTGGTAAGGGCGGATGGGATGCTCCGGGTTCCTCGCTTACAGGAAGGGTTTCACGAGGGAGAAACAGTGCCAATAGAACTTTTGCGCCCTGTTTCGGAGTTGGAAGAAACTCTCGTATGCATTGGCTCCCATGATCTTACCCTGGATGTTTTAAGCAGTCATATGAAGGCTAGAGGCGGGTATGGGGGCATTGCTTCAGCACATGTAGGCAGTCTTGCTGGAATTCTGTCCTTGCGCAAAGAGGAAGCCCATTTCGCAGGAATTCACTTGCTCGATCCTGAGACAGGGGAATACAATCACGCCTATTTAAAACGGTTTTTACCGGGAAGAGATATCGCCTTGATGAACTTGGTCTATAGGACTCAAGTTCTTATCGTACCCAAAGGTAACCCGCTGAATATTAAGACCCTGGCGGATTTTACTAAGCCGGGTGTTCGATTTATTAATCGTCAGGGCGGTTCCGGGACCCGAGTGCTTTTTGATTTCTTGCTCCAGCAACAAGGGCTTAGCAAAGAGCAAATTTTAGGGTATGAGCGAGAAGAATTTACGCATTTAGCGGTTGCTATAGCAGTTGCCTCGGGGGCAGCCGATGTTGGATTGGGTATTCAAAGTGCGGCGGAAGCCTTGGGCTTAGATTATGTTGTGATTGGTGAAGAACGATATGATCTGGCAATTCCACGTGAATATCTTGAAGAACCCCGCATGAAGGCGATGATTTCTGTTATCCAAAGTAAAGCCTTCCAAGAGGATGTTCTGGCACTTGGCGGGTATGATGTCCGAGAGACCGGGGTATTTTACGCATAATCAATCGCTTTCGTCTTTAACATTGTCGATAATTTAATTAAAAGCACCTTCCTAATGATGGGGAGGTGCTTTTAAATTTGTGCGATGAATATGTCAAGCGCGAATGCTCTTCTCACTGTCATGTATATATTCCATAATTTAGCTGTTATTTTTCGACAAATTATTCCAATTAGTAGTGCTGTTTTATGTGTGGAAATACATCTGGATCGGCAAATATGGAATTGTCGAAATATTGGCATGAATATTGCATAGATCATAAGTATATCCAAGTAGAACAAATAATATCAAACTAAACCAAATTAAAAAATTGTCGCTAATGACAAGAGAAAAAGAAATGGAGGTTTGGAAATTCGACAAGACAATAACTCGATAGACTTAATGAAGTAACCAGAACAGAGAGTAAATGTGATTTAGAAAAGGAGAGAAAAAGATTGATTAAAAAACATGTCATTATTAACGGTGTCCCTCAGACATTGATAGTCGATGGTGAAGTGACCCTAGCAAATGTGTTGCGGGGACAACTGCACATGACCGGAACGAAAATTGGGTGCGGAAAAGCTCAATGCGGTGCCTGTTCTGTCATTGTGGATGGAAAAGTCATCCGGTCTTGTGTTACAAAAATGAAACGAGTAGCCGATGATGCTCAGATTACTACGATTGAAGGCGTAGGTACCAAGAATAACTTACATCCCGTACAGCTGGCATGGATGGTCCATGGAGCTGCTCAATGCGGTTTCTGCAGTCCAGGATTTATTGTATCTGCTAAACAGCTCTTAGATGATAATACCAATCCTACAAGAGAAGACGTCCGCGACTGGTTCCAAAAACACAGAAATGCCTGCCGTTGCACAGGGTACAAACCCTTGGTTGACGCGGTTATGACTGCAGCCAAGTTGATTCGCGGCGAGATGAAGACCGAAGATCTATGGGAAAAACTGCCGTCCAGTGGTTCTATCTGGGGAAGCAATTACATTCGTCCATCCGCTTTGGCCAAGGTTACCGGTACTTGTGACTTTGGCGCAGATTTAGGGGTTAAAATGCCTTGTGGTACTCTGCAGTTGAAACTGGTTCAGGCCAAGGTTTCTCATGCCAATATTATATCTATCGATACCTCTGAAGCTGAAAAAATGCCTGGTGTATATAAAGTTATCACTCATAAAGATGTCAAAGGCAAAAACCGGATTACCGGCTTAATCACCTTTCCGAATAACAAAGGGGATGGTTGGGACAGGCCGATCCTTTGCGACGAAAAAGTGTTCCAATTTGGTGACGCCATCGCCATTGTAGCGGCCGATACCGCTGAGCATGCTCAAGCTGCAGTTGACAAAGTTAAGGTGGAGTTGGAAATTCTCCCTGCCTACATGAGTGCCCCAGCAGCCATGGCAGACGACGCTATCGAGATTCATCCCGGAACTCCTAACGTTTATTGGGAAACCAAGGTGATTAAAGGCGAGGAAACAGCTCCTCTGATGGAAAAAGCAGATATAGTTGTTCAAGACGACTTTTATGTAGGACGCCAGCCCCACCTGCCCATCGAGCCTGACGTTGGTTTTGCCTTTATTGATGAAGAGGACCGCGTAGTGATTCATTCCAAAAGCATCGGCATTCATCTCCATCAGGCTATGATTGCCCCGGGGCTGGGACTGGAACTAGACAAATTGGTTATCGTACAAAATCCCTCTGGCGGTACCTTTGGTTATAAGTTCAGCCCAACCATAGAAGCCTTACTAGGGGTAGCTGCGTTGGCTACAGGTAAACCTGTATTCTTGGAGTTTGACTACTATCAACAAATTACTTACACCGGGAAACGTTCACCGTTCTTTATCAATCTTAAATACGGGGCTACTAAAGAAGGTAAACTGGTTGCCATGGAAGCCGATTGGAGCTGCGATCATGGTCCGTATTCTGAGTTTGGTGATCTGGTTACCCTGCGGGGCAGCCAATTCATTGGCGCCGGTTATATGATTCCTAATATTCGCAGCAATGGCCGAACTGTCTGCACAAATCATGCTTGGGGTTCGGCTTTCCGGGGTTACGGATCTCCGCAGAGCCTGTTCGCAACCGAGGTATTGATGGATGAACTGGCCGAAAAACTAGGGATGGACCCCTTTGAGCTGCGTTACAAAAACGTTTACAGACCTGGTGATACTACTCCTACCGGCAGTGAGCCTGACGTACACAGTATGGTGGAAATAATGGATAAACTTAAGCCCCTCTATGATGCAGCTAAGAAAAAGGCCGAAGCTGAATCCACTGCCGACAAGAAACGCGGCGCAGGCATCTCTCTCGGCGTCTACGGTGCCGGTCTGGATAACCCCGACGGTTCAGAGGCTTGGGCTGATTATACTGAAACCGGTGTCACAATTTTCAACGGTTGGGAAGATCACGGCCAAGGTGCGGACATGGGGACACTGGCTACTTCCCACGAGGCCTTGCTTCCCTTGGGAATTAAACCCGAACAAATCAAATTGGTTATGAATGACACCTCTAAAGTCCCCGCCAGCGGACCTGCCGGTGGCAGCCGTTCGCAAGTAATGACCGGCAATGCCATCAAAATTGCTTGCGAAGAACTGTTAAAAGCAATTCAAAAACCCGATGGAACTTACCGGACCTATGCAGAACAGGTTGCAGCTGGGTTACCAACCCACTTTGTAGGCAAATATAGCACTCCAGCCGGGTATAATGGTTGTGACCTTGAAACCGGACAAGGAGTCCCCTTCACCACTTATATGTATGCAGCGTTCCTCTCTGAAGTGGAAGTCGATGTCAAGACAGGTAAAACCAAGGTTCTTGGCATGAACGGAATATTTGATGTTGGCACCCTTGCTAATAAGCTAGTCGTTGACGGGCAAATGTTTGGCGGAATGGTACAAGGTATTGGCTTGGCCCTCAGCGAAGATTTCGAAGATCTTAAAAAGCATATTGATCTGGTTAGCTGCGGTTTGCCCTTCATTAAAGACGCACCTGACAAACTTGTCGTCGATTATGTTATGACTCCAAGAGAACATGGTCCCTTTGGAGCTTCTGGTGCTGGTGAAGCACCGCTGACCTCTCCTCATGCTTCCATCATTAATGCAATTACAAACGCCTGCGGGGTAAGGATTACCAAGTTACCAGCCCTGCCTGAAAAAGTACTTGCGGGATTAAAGGCTCAGTAATAATTAGTTTTACCACAGGGGACCAAAAATTGTTTGAACAAGTTTAGGTTCCCTGTGGTTACCCACACAGCAAATATTAAAGAAGTTGGTGCTGCTATGGATCAGGTTGAACTGAGAAGGCTAGAAAGTAAGTGCAGCCAAGAAAATCCTCCCGCTTGTACAGCTGGGTGTCCAATCCATGTAGATGTTCGTAAGCTGATGCAGGCCATTCAAAATCAAGACTGGAAAAGCGCCGCATCAATACTACAGCAGAAACAGCCCTTTCCGGGAATTATTAGCAGGATTTGTGACCATCCCTGTGAGGATGTGTGTAAACGTAAAGATGTTGGAGCAACCGTAGCTATTTCTAACTTAGAAAAATTCTGTCTGGAAAACCATGCTCCCAAAATTGCCAATGTCGGAGCTGTTCCCCCTAAAAGCCAGACCGTTGCGGTGGTTGGCAGTGGGTTAAGAGGCCTGACTACAGCCTATGACCTAGCACGAAAAGGGTACATTGTTACGCTGTTTGAAAAATCAGATCGCTTGGGCGGAAACTTGTGGAAACATCCAGAGCAACAACTTCCAGCTCAGGTAATTACGAACGAACTTTCAGTTTTGAATCGTCCAAATGTGACAATTGAGCGTAATGCAGGAATAACCCGACAGGATTTGTCTCAACTAAAAGAACGGTTTGATGCTTTATATATTGGCTTTGCTGCACAATCTGAAGACGCCTTGGAACTGTTGGGTGAGAATAGCAGAATTGACCCGATAAGTTGCACTACGCCAATAGCAGGTGTATTTGCTGGTGGACAGCTTGGCAATAATTCCCCAATCAATGCTGTTGCTGATGGCCGGAGAGGTGCAGTATCTATCGACAGGTACCTGCAAGGAGCCTCTCTAACTGCCTCCCGCGATGGCGAAGGGGCCTTCGAATCGAATCTATTCGTCAACCTGAACAAAATCCCATCCCTGCCTGCTGTACCCATGAGTCATGAATCCGGGGGTTACACTGGCGAAGAAGCTGTCCGGGAAGCCGGTAGGTGCTTAAATTGTCAATGCCTTGAATGTGTAAAAGCCTGCAAATATTTGGAGTCCTATGGTGGTTATCCCAAAAAATATTTGCGGGAAATATACAATAACGAATCTATCGTCATGGGCACACGCCACGCCAACAAGATGATTAATTCCTGCACCCAGTGTGGGTTGTGCGCTGAAGTATGTCCGAATGATCTAGACATGGGACAGGTTTGTCTTGCATCCCGGGAAAGTATGGTTAGGAGAGGGAAAATGCCACCGTCTGCCCATGATTTTGCCCTGCGGGATATGGCTTTTAGTAACAGTGAACAATTTGCTTTGACTAGACATCAACCAGGGTTTGATTCCAGCAAATATGTTTTCTTTCCAGGCTGTCAATTGAGCGGCTCATCTCCGGAACATGTGGAAAAAGTATATGCCTATTTAACAGAACAGCTTGCCGGAGGAGTAGGGCTGATGTTGCGTTGCTGCGGCGCTCCTGCGCATTGGGGCGGTGATCAGGGACAGTTTCAAACCAGCTTTGAGGAGATGGTTGCGGAATGGGAGAGCTTGGGTAAACCGCAGCTGATTGTAGCCTGTTCTACCTGTCACAGTATATTTAGGGAAAAATTACCCGGAGTTGTTTCTCTTTGGGAATTAATAAAAGATATGGACTTACCCGTTCAAGGGGCCGGTACAAATTACGGGAAAGTAGCTGTACAGGATCCCTGTACCACTAGATATGAACAAGGAATACATGAAGCAGTTCGCCATATCTTGCTCAGGCTAGGTTGTGAAATTGAAGAATTGCCTTATAGTAAAGAACTAACTAAGTGTTGCGGTTTTGGCGGCCTAACAGCCTTCGCCAATCCGGGACTTGCGCGGAAGATCGTTGAAAATAGGATAAAAGAAAGCACAGCGGACTATGTAGCCTACTGTGCCATGTGTAGAGATAGATTTGCTGCTCATGGTAAGCGTACATTACATTTATTAGATCTCATTTTTGCTGATGATCTGCAAAATGCTGCCACCAGACCTGATTCGGGATTTTCTCAACGGCATGAGCACCGGGCAAGACTAAAAAGAACGTTACTGCATAGATTCTGGCAAACGCCGCAGGAAAAGGAAAGGGGTTATAGGACTATAAAAATAATATGTAATGAAGAAATAAGTAAGCTTATGGAAGAAAGACTAATCTTGCTCGAAGATGTTCAACAGGTAATTGAACATGCGGAAGGCACGGGAAGAAAATTTATCAATCCGGATAACGACAACTATTTAGCCTATTTTCGCCCTGCCAGAGTGACATATTGGGTTGAATACCAACCTCAAGAGAATGGTTTTGTAGTCTTGAACTCATATAGCCACCGGATGGAAATTGTCGAGGAAGTGAAACCATGAATAAGACAGATAATCTGCCGCCCAAACCCGTATGGAAGTGCGGAAAATGTGGTGGTGAACTAAAGCATGGTACGGTAAAAATAACCTATCTAGGAAATGATCTTAGAGTTGAAGAACTGAAATGCCTTAATTGCGGCTTGGTGTTGATCACCGAAGAGCTGGCTTTAGGCAAAATGTTTGAAGTAGAACAAAGCCTTGAGGATAAGTAGAGGGGGGAGCAGAATGGCAGTCGATGCCTTTCGCCTGTTTCAATTAGCCACTCAGGGATTCTGTTGTAGTCAGATTATGTTAATTCTCGGGTTAGATGAACAAGGAAAGGAAAACTCTGACTTAATTAAAGCAATGCAAGGGTTATGTGGTGGTATAGGCAGGTCGGGGAAAACCTGTGGTGCACTTACCGGGGGGGCATGTTTAGTAGGATTGAACGCAGGGAAGGGGAGTCCCAGCGAGTTCAGCCACGCTAAAATTAACCGTATGATTAATGTCTTACTGGAGTGGTTTGAAGAAACCCATGGCAGTATCAAATGCTCAGGAATTTTAGATCACTCTCTGGATGAGGGCAATGAGTATCCTGTACAATGCGGCAATATTGTTTCAACCACCTTTAGTAAGGTATATGAAATTTTAGCGGTCTATACCGAAGACCCTGAGTCGATGGACGAGGATTAAAGACTATGAAAAATGATACGTTTAAATTGTATGAGAGTGACCTGCTGAGTCAGACCACAGGGGTTACTTTGAGACCGGGCGGGTTTGCTTTAACCGACCTGGGAATCGGAAAATGTGACTTGCTCACGGGAGCACGGGTTCTGGATGTAGGATGCGGCAGCGGTGCAACGGTAGAACGTTTAGTTTCTCAGTATCAGCTCCAAGCTATAGGGTTGGATTCTTCAGAGGTATTGCTAGAGAGTGGAAAAAAGAGGAATCCGGACTTAAACCTGATACGAGGGCTGGGGGAAGACCTGCCCTTTCCAGTGAACCACATGGATGGAGTGTTGGCTGAATGTGCCTTGTCTGTGATGGAAGACCTGGATCAAGTCCTAAACGAAATTTTTAGGGTGCTTAAACCGAGGGGATGGTTGCTCGTAAATGATGTATATGCACGCAATCCTGAGGGTCTCCAAGGGCTTCGGGAGCTCAAGATTGACTCTTGTATCCGAAGAGCGTTACCCAAGGAGCAATTCGTTAATAAACTTGTCGTACATGGGTTTAAGATCGTTGATTGGACGGATCATACGAACCTATTGACCCAGCTGACTGTCGATCTAATCATGGCCCATGGCTCTATGACCCAGTTTTGGCTAAAGACCTCTTTAGGCTCATGCTCAGGCGCAGATTCGGTTGAGCCCAGCCTGGTTCAGGTTGCGTTAAAGCAGGCGAAGATGGGATATTTTCAACTAATCGCCCAAAAGGATGCTCACTGCAGTTAGAGAGGGATAGCATATGGACATAATGGATAAATGTTTAATTGCCACGGCCGAAAGTTCATGTACCGAGAGTTTGTGTCCGGAATGTTTGCAGAGGATTCCAGCGCAAAGAGTGGTTCAGGGAGAAAAGGTTTATATGGTGAAACAATGCCCTGAACACGGGGAGTATCGAACTCTGCTTTGGCGGGGGAACCCTCAATGGGATTTATGGGTCAGACCAACGATTCCAACCCCTCCCAAGGAGTGTTTTACCCAGGTTGAGAGAGGCTGTCCTTTTGATTGCGGCTTATGTGAAGATCATTACAAGACGACTTGTACAGCCTTGATAGAAGTTACGCAGCGTTGTAATTTGAACTGCCGATTTTGTTTTGCTAATGCAGGAACGGAGCTCGACGAACCTTCCTTGGCCGTCATAGAAGGGTGGTACAAAAACGTCCTTGCTGCCAGCGGCCCTGTCAATATTCAGTTATCCGGCGGTGAGCCAACCCTCAGAAATGACTTGCCGGCAATACTGGAGATGGGAAGGACATTGGGTTTTAACTTCATCCAGCTTAACACGAATGGCTTGCGACTGGCGGAAGATCCTGGCTTTGTGGGCCGATTGAAGGAAGCTGGTCTTAGTTCCGTGTTTTTGCAATTTGACGGTACAGAGGATTCGATTTATCAGGCAATCAGGGGTCGCAGGCTCTTTGAGGTTAAAGCCAAAGCGATAGAGAACTGTGCCCAACATGGGATTGGGGTTGTGTTAGTACCTACGCTGATACCAGGGATAAACACTCATAATATCGGAGGAATCATCAAGTTTGCCCTGGAAAATCTTCCTGCAGTCCGAGGGGTGCACTTTCAACCTGTCAGTTATTTTGGGAGAATTCCTAAAGAACCCCTGGATCAAGACCGGATCACACTCCCCGAAGTCATTCAAGCCATCGAGGAACAGACGGATGGACTCATCAAAGCAGCCAACCTGAAACCTCACAATGGACGCTGTTCTTTTAGCGGCAACTTCACGAGACAACAGGATGGCAGCTTGAAAGCAATTATCAATAATTCGTGCTGTGCCGGACCAGAGCGAGCGGATGAATTAGCCAGAAAAACACGAACCTTTGTGGCCAGGCAGTGGTCAGGAGCAGAAAAGCTAACAATTGAGTCTCCCGTTAATAACTCATGGGATAATCTAATCCAACAGCTAAAAACCTATGCTTTTTCCATCAGCGGTATGGCCTTTCAAGACGTGTGGAATCTGGATATTGACAGATTAAAGAATTGCTGCATACATGTGGTAAGCCCTGAAGGCAAGTTAATTCCTTTTTGCGCCTATAACCTCACGGATAAGTTTGGGCACTCAATTTATCGAAGGGAGAGATAGGCTTGGGCATCAAAACCACCTCCCTGGAGGGTTGGATAAAGCACAAGATTACCGGAGAAAGTTCAGGCGTCTTAACCCGAAAGTTGATTGAGGACTATCAGTTGGGCAAACTTCAAGAAACACTCAACTTGGTAACCAGTAAAAGTCGATTTTATCAACGTTTGTACTCTGGAGTAGATTGTAAGCTGTCAAGTTTACAAGACATCTCAAAACTGCCCTTTACTTCAGCCGAAGATTTAAAGGATAATCCTCTCGATTTCTTGTGTGTTCCTCAAAATGAGATCGACAGGATCGTCACTTTGCAGAGTTCCGGTACCACGGGTAAACCTAAACGTTTGTTCTTTACTGAGGCGGATCAAGAATTGACCATCGATTTTTTTCAACATGGCATGTTAACCTTGGTAAAGCCCGAGGACAGGGTTTTGATAATGTTACCTGGAGATACACCGGGAAGTGTCGGGGATTTATTGCGTATAGGTTTAGAAAGAGCAGGAGCAACAGGGGTTGTCCATGGTCTGGTTACGAATCCAGAGTCCACCCTAGAACAAATTAAACGGGACAATATCAACGTATTAGTAGGGATACCTACTCAAGTATTGAGTTTAGCGAGGTATAAAGATTCCCAGGGCAACACTCCCTCTTTGAGTTTGAGAAATGTTTTATTAAGTACAGACCATGTACCTTGGGCTATTGTGGAAGAACTCGAAAGGGCATGGGGGTGTAAGGTGTTTAATCACTATGGCATGACTGAGATGGGGTTGGGAGGCGGACTGGAATGTGAGGGCTTCTGTGGTTACCACCTCAGAGAAGCAGACCTCTTTATCGAAATTATCGATCCCAGTTCAGGGCTGCCGGCTGTGGATGGGCAACTGGGCGAGATAGTCTTTAGCACTTTAACCAGATCAGCTATGCCTTTAATTCGTTATCGTACGGGTGATATTTCTAGGTTTCTGATAGGCCCTTGTACCTGCCACACGGTACTAAAGCGACTGGAACGAATAAAGTCCAGAGAAAAGGTTTATCTGACTTCAGCAGATTTCTTAACTATGGCAGACTTTGATGAGGTTTTGTTTGCGCTTGATAACGTTCTTGATTTCGAGGTGTCCCTAACAAAGAGCCTGCTAGAAAAAGCAAACTACTTACAACTCGATATTCAGCTAAAGGGACCTGTTTCCTTAGAAGCGAAAAGAAATGTTCAACTGGCTTTAGATAAAATCCCTGTACTAAAGGGTGCCAGACAGAGCGGCAGGTTGAGGGTGCTCTTTTATCTATTCTCAAGCTCTGAAGTGACAGTTAGAAAAAGTACAGCTAAACGACAGATTCAAGACAAGAGAGGGAGTGCCTAAATTGCTTGCTAAACCAGGTGAGGATTTCTTAGCAGCGATCATAGTTGCCGCAGGATACTCTTTTCGAATGAAACGCTTTAAACCACTTTTATCGTTGGGGGGAGACACAGTCTTAGAGAAAGCTGTGAATAGTTTTCTGAAGAGCGGGGTTGAGGATATCCGAGTGGTGGTTGGGCATCGGGCCAATGAATTGTGTCCAGTCTTAGATAGATTAGGAGTACAGACCATTGTTAACCCCAATTTTTCGGAAGGAATGTTCTCCTCAGTGACAGCAGGAGTTAAAAGCTTGTTACCAACAGTCAAAGGATTTTTCCTATTACCGGTCGATAATCCTATCGTGAACAGGGAGACTTTGGAAAAGCTTCAGAGCACGTTCTTCACAACGGAGTTCGGCATTATCTATCCAACTTATCAGGGAATGAGGGGACATCCCCCCTTAATTTCCAGCCGCTATGTGAACAAGGTAATGTCTTGGGATAAACCGGGGGGAATGAGAGCTTTATTGGAACAGTATGAACATGATGCCATCAATGTTGAGGTTGATGATCCGGGTATTTTACTCGACATGGATACACCGGAGGATTACCGGCAGATGCTGAAGTACTGTGGTGATACCGATCCCCAAGTCCCCACAGAAGAAGAGTGTTATACAATCTTAAAAAATGCTAACACGTCTGTAAAGGTGTTTAATCATTGCAAGCAGGTAGCTCAGTTAAGCAGTGCAATGGGAAGCCATTTAATCAGGTCTGGCAGTAATTTGGACCTCGAATTAATCAGGGCAGCTGCACTGTTACATGACTTGGCCAAAGGTGAACCCCACCATGCCCAAGTTGGAGCCGAAATGCTTGTCAATTACCCAAAGGTAGCAGAAATTGTTGCAGAACATACGGATATTTGTCTGAACCCGGGTGATTCATCCATAACAGAAAAAGAAATCGTCTATTTGGCCGATAAGCTTGTCATAGATGACCAGATTATTTCACTCCAGGCTAGATTTTCTGGCCCCGTAGAGCAGTATAAAAACGATCAAGAGGTAACGGAGAAAATTAAGCAACGCTTAAGTAACGCCGAAAGAATCCAGACAAGAATAGAACAAATTATTAAGATACCTTTACATGAAATAAGGAAGGTTGATCTAGGGGGACAAGGCTAATGGAAAAGGAAATATACCAAGGGCTTAAAAAAGCGAGTGACAAATATTTGGATGTGGCTCTAATTACAATTATAAGTGTGCTGGGGTCAACTCCCCGTAAGCCTGGCGCTAAAATGTTAGTGTTTGCTGACGGAACGACTGTGGGAACCATCGGCGGAGGATGTGGAGAAGCAGAGGGGCGGCGGGAGGCTCTTAATGTTTTAGCATCTCACGCTCCGAAAGTTCATTATTTGAATATGACCGCAGACATTGCCCAGGAGGAGGGAATGGTTTGTGGAGGAATCATGGGATTGTTCATTGAATATTTAGGTTCTCAGAGCCCAGTGGAACAGGTCACTCTCATGAAGGATTATCTGTCAGCTGTCAATGAAGCTGCAAATCCTGTTCTCGTAACGGTGATAGAGGCAACTGAAGGGCGATTAGCAGGAAAAAAAATGTTCGTTAAGGATAACGGGGAGGTAACAGGTGATCTGGGTTTAGAAGAACTCACGAGAGTGGGACTGGAGAGCATCAAATTAGGGGGTAAACGGTGTCAGCCGCTCTTAGTTAGTTTAGATTCTGAGTTTGAGCCGTGTGATACCACCGTAAACAAAGCAACATTCCGTTTTTTGGTGGAGACCCCGACTACAGTTGTCCAATTGTTGATTTTAGGAGCAGGCCATATTGCACATCCCCTCGCCACCATGGCCAAAATCGTTGGCTATGAGGTTACAGTGGTCGATGATCGTCGATCTTTTGCCAATTCGAATCGTTTTCCTACAGCTGATAAGATCATATGTGATGATTTTGAACGTGCCTTAGATGAAATAACGATCAATCCGCAAACTTTTGTCGTCATTATTACTCGTGGGCATCGTTATGACAAAATGTGTCTGTGCAAAGTAATTAATCAGTCAGCCTCCTATATTGGCATGATCGGCAGCCGGAAGAGGGTTAAAGCCTTGCTTGAAGAATTGGAGGAAGAAGGAATTTCCTGTGAAGCCTTGCAAAGGCTGTATTCACCAATCGGCCTGAAAATTGGGGCAGAAACTCCTGAGGAAATAGCCGTAAGCATTCTTAGCGAGCTGATTAAGGTTCAGCGGGAGTCGAATCAGAACGGTAAACTAAAATGAGCATAAAGAAGCATGGTTAGAAAGCTTATTTATTTAGTAAGACACGGAGATATCGGACTAGAAAAAGAGAAACGCTTTATTGGACAGTCTGATCTGCCGCTAAGTACCCTTGGTCGTGAACAAGCCATCCTATTGAAGAAAATATTTAGCCGAGTACCTATAGATAACATATATTGCAGTGATTTATTAAGAGCTCAACAAACTGCAGAGATCATTGCCTCTGCCCACCCTATCATTCCTACTACTTGTGCGGAGTTGCGGGAATTGCATATGGGCGTTTGGGAGGGAAAATCCTTCGCCGAAATTAAAGCTAAGTATCCTGAAGAATTTAAAGAACGTGGTAAGGATATCGTGAATTACCGTCCACCCAAGGGAGAAAGTTTTTCTGACTGCTACGGTAGAGTGAAGCCAGTCTTTGAATACCTTTCCGAATCCGTTGAAACGACAATTTTAATTGTTGGACATGCAGGGGTAAACAGAGTAATCTTATGCCATGTACTAGGGATACCTTTAGAAAATGTCTTTCGACTTGAACAAAATTATGGTTGTGTTAACTTAATCACCAAGGAGGGTTTAAAGAACCGATTGAAATATTTTAACTATATAATAAATCGGGATCTATACAGAATGGATTAAATTGTTCATAAACAATTTAATCCATTCTTAGTTTAAGCATCGATTCGTTAATCTGTATTCTGAATATCAAAAAGTGTTCCAAAACTTAACTGTGTTCCGAGCAAAGTGAGTTAAATTAGAACAGTAAATAGTTTTAATTTAAGATAAAATTAGGATTATTTTTAATAATGTCTTGAGAATCAATGGTTAGGTCCCGACGAAATCAAATATTCAGATTATTGGCATGGGTCTTGCAATACTTTAAAGACAAGCGTAACAAACGCCAAGAAAAAGGAGGCAAATGTATATGTCAATTGTTCATCAAGTTTATGGGTATTTCATGCCTACAGTTAACCTTATGGGTGCTGGAGCAGCACAAGAAACAGGAAAGCAAGCAAAATTACTGGGTGGAAAAAAAGTTCTGCTAGTGACCGATGCCTATCTCGAAAAAATGGGTATGGCTCAGGAAATTGCTGACATAATTGAAAAAGAAGGCGTCAAAGTTGTAATTTATGGCGGTGCTGAACCAAATCCGACCGATAAAAACGTACATGATGGGTTTGACATCTATACCAAAGAAGGATGTGACCTGATCGTTTCAGTTGGCGGGGGATCTTCCCATGACTGCGCCAAGGGGATTGGCCTTGTTGCAGGTAATGGCGGAAAGATTAATGACTATGAAGGCGTAGATAAATCTCCGTTGCCTATGGCTCCAATGATTGCGATTAATACCACTGCTGGTACGGCAGCTGAAATGACGAGATTCTGTATTATCACGGATGCTGCACGACATATTAAAATGGCTATCGTTGATTGGCACGTAACTCCTAATGTCTCGATTAATGATCCCTTATTAATGATGAAACAACCTCCTAGTTTGACAGCTGCTACCGGAATGGATGCGCTCACTCATGCGGTTGAGGCATATGTATCTACAGCCGCCACACCACTGACCGATTCGGCCGCCTTAATGGCATTTAAACTAATCCCTAGATATCTGCGTCGTGCTGTAGCAAATGGTGATGATTTTGAGGCTCGGGACAAAATGGCTTATGCCCAATTATTAGCTGGAATGGCATTCAATAATGCTAGTTTAGGTTATGTTCATGCAATGGCCCATCAATTAGGTGGATTCTATAATTTACCTCATGGTGTATGTAATGCAATTCTTCTCCCCCACGTCTCACGCTTTAATATGATCGGAAATCTCGATCGTTTTGCAGAGATTGCTGAGGCAATGGGAGAAAATATTGATGGACTTTCTGTCAGGGATGCAGCAGAAAAATGCTTAACTGCAATCGCTACATTGTCTGCTGATGTTGGAATTCCTTCCGGGTTGAAAGAACTGAATGTCAAAGAAGAAGACTTTAAACTAATGGCTGGCAATGCCAAATTAGACGCTTGTCAATTCACCAATCCTCGTACTGCGACACTTGAACAAGTAATTCAAATCTATAAAAACGCTCTGTAATTGGGAGTGTCTAATCAAATGAAATATACAAAAAGCTCGTTGGGGAATTCCTCAACGAGCTTTTTTGTACTAGTCAGAAAGTATAATCTTTCCGTATATACTTTCTGGAAAGTCCCTTCTCGCCATCACGACACCTTGTCATCTATGGCGGTATACTAACCTCGAACATCCCTGTTCGAGTCTTGGCTACAGGGAGATTCGGCTATCCTTGGCCAGCGCATAAATGCAACTAAGGCTACCTCCGCGCCTGCAGCTTAGCGGTAGCCTTAGTTTTCTTTACCAATATTTATATGCTCTTAAGACGTTCAGCTTGTCGACATGCTAACTGATTATTTTCCAAAGGAACAATGGGGATAGGTGCAGACCGGGCAGTCGAGACAAAGACCGCCACTTCCAAGTTTGACAATGTCGTGGCGTGTCAATCTCTCTCCCGTGAGCAATCTTGGAGCGACTAAATCAAAGGCCGTTGTCTTAGAATACATGACGCATCCAGGTAATCCCATAATGGGGACATCTCCCATATAGGCAAGCAGAAACATAGCACCAGGTAAAACAGGCGCACCATAAGTGATCAGTTCCGCTCCCATCTCTTTAATGGCTGTCGGGGTGACATCATCGGGATCGACAGACATACCGCCGCTAACTAGGATCATTTCTGCTCCCTTAGCGAGTTGATCACGAATGCTACCTTGTATCAGGGATACATCATCACTTGCATAGGTTTGCTCTAAGACGGTTGAACCCCAATTTTCGACTTTTGAGCGCAGTACTGGACCGAATTTATCCTGAATTCGCCCGTGAAAAACTTCGCTGCCGGTTATCGTAATGCCGACCTTTGCAGGCTTTAGTGGCTTAACTTCCAAAATAGGAGTTGTAAATGTTTGGACGATTTCCTCTGCTTCGAGAATTACCTTCTCATCAATCATTAGAGGAACAACACGGGTTCCCGCGACTTTGGCACCTTTTTTCACAGGGTAATGATTGTGAAGTGTGGAGAGAATGACCCCATCTAAGGTATTCAAAGCTAAAATTCCGTCCACTGAAGAGTATAGAAGCCCATCGTGGGCAGCCATTAGGGTGATTTTCCCTTCTTTGGGCTCGTCAAGGATTAATCCGGAACCGGATACTGCGTGGGCGAGTCGCTCCGCGGCTTCATTCTCATGTATAAGGCCGGGCTTTTGATCCCAGACGTAAATATGTTCTTTGCCCATACTTAAGAGAACAGGGATATCCTCTTCACTTATGACATGTCCCTTGCGAAATCGAGGGCCTTTAATAACACCTGGGATAATTTGCGTCATGTCATGAATAAGAATGGCACCAACAGAATCACGCACTTTAATTTTTTCCATGTGGCAGCCTCCAATACATCATAAAGGTAAGTTTGTATGATACATATTTCAGTCAGCTGAAAAGGCCAAAGAGTAAGGCGTGACCGTGACACAAATGACCTGTTCTTACTAAATGGTATCGCATTCTCAGCAGGAGGTCAAGTAATGAGCCGGTCCTAAGCTCTGGAATTGGTAAAAGGTTCTTATACTATTCCCATCAACTGTGCTAAACTGATATAATAAAGATGCCTTTGAAGTGAAGACGGTTCCAGAGGGAGAGAACTTATGGATAAACAAGTGTATCTTGGACTAAAAAAAGTATTTGAACAAAACTTAGAAGCTGTCCTTATTACCGTAACCAGTGTACTGGGGTCGACACCTCGCAAGCCCGGGGCGAAAATGCTAGTTTTTGCGGATGGTACGACAGTTGGTACCATCGGTGGCGGATGTGGAGAGGCCGAGGCGAAACGGGAGGCTCTCAATGTTCTAACAAAATACGACTCTAAAACATATAGTTTGAATATGACCGCAGATATAGCCCAGGAGGAGGGGATGGTCTGCGGGGGTATTATGGAATTATTCATGGAGTATATAGGGACGCATACCCCCGTTGAAAATGCGGATCTTAATAAGGATTATCTTGCAGCTGTAGAGAGTCATAATCATCCGGTACTTGTAACTGTGATCGAAGCGGCGGAAGAGTCATGGCTGGGAAATAAGCTTGTCATTAAGACTAATGGAGACGTTACGGGCGATCTAGGTAAAAAGGAACTAAATAATATTGGGTTTGAGAAAGGCAAAATAGGTAGCAGAAAATGTCAGCCATTCTTAATCTGTTTAGATTTTGAGTTCAATCCGTGTGAAAGCTCATCCCCAAAAGCAGCTTACCGCTTACTGGTTGAGCCACCGACAACGGTTGTACAATTGTTGATTTTAGGCGCAGGACATATTGCTGTCCCGCTTGCAACAATGGCTAAAATAGTAGGGTATGAAGTAACTGTCGTCGATGACCGTCCATCCTTTGCCAATGTCAACCGATTTAGCACGGCTAATAAAGTTTTATGCGCCGACTTTGAAAGAGCCTTAGAGACTATTGATATAAATCCTCAAACATTTGTCGTGATTATTACCAGAGGGCATCGTTATGACAAGGTGTGTCTGAAGAAAGTAATTAATCACCCTGCCGCATATATCGGGATGATTGGCAGTCGAAAACGGGTTAAATCATTACTCGTTGACTTGGAAGAGGAGGGAGTAGCCAAAGAAGCCTTGCAAAAGCTGTATTCTCCTATAGGTCTGAAAATTGGTGCGGAAACTCCGGAAGAAATAGCTGTCAGCATTCTCAGTGAGTTGATTAAAGTTCAAAGGGGAATTGGAGAATAAACTGCTAAACGAAAAAAACGAATTTGTAAGATTTAACGATATTTTCGGATAGATTTAATTTAATTTTTGTATAAAGGATAGGCTGTAACAAGCTGGAGAAAATTTGTTGCAGCCTATCCTTTCTTTATAATTGAATAATGTTTAATGTACATGATACAGTTTGCTGGAAGCAGTTCGCTTAAAGCGAGAAATACGCGAGGAAACGGTCAACCTCTTCTATATGGCTACTCTTTTGAAGTTCAGCTTTATGGCTATTCTTTAGAAGTTCAGAGGGAGGACCTTCTGCCAGGACTTGTCCATTAAGGAGAATCAAGGCTCTGCTTGTTAAATGTGCGATGTCCTTGAAATCATGACTAACTAAGACGGTCGAAGTTTGAGTAGATTTGAAAACCTTAGCCAGATCGATACGCAGTCCTTCTTTGGTGGGTGCATCCAGGGCTGAAAATGGTTCGTCCAGAAATAAAACATCAGGCTCTATAGCAAAAGCTCGTGCCAGACTAACACGTTGGGCCTCTCCGCCTGAAAGGGAGCGTGCAGATTGTTTAGAAAGATGGATCACTCCAAACTGTTCCAACCAATAGTCCACCTTTTCTCGAATCCTTTCTTTGGGGAGGCCACGAATTTTGAGTCCCATGGCAACATTGTTAAAAACGCCAGTGTTTAATAAGAGAGATTCCTGAAAGACAATCGCAATTTTACGCCTAATCGTAAGCGGAACCGACTTTGGAACTGCTTGCCCTTGGAAATAGAGTTGTCCAGAAGTTGGAGATTCTAAAAAGGCGAGAATTTTCAACAAGCTGCTTTTGCCAGAACCATTGGGACCGATTAGCCCAACACATTCTCCGGGCAATAGATGAAAATGAAGAGGGTGTAAAATAGTTTTATGGTCCTGTATCCAGCTTATCTCCTTCGCTTCAAGCAAACTAAGGCCCTCCTTGCTGTTTTTGTTGAAGTAAGGTTAAACCTAAGGTAGCTCCGTAAGCTAGCAAGCATAAGATAATACTTAAGGCAATAGCAATGTCGAAGTTGCCTTTAGAGACTTCCAAGACTGTTGCAGTTGTTAAAACACGGGTCTGTCCTTCAATGTTTCCCCCTACTGCCATAGAAGCTCCAATCTCTGATACAACAGCCCCAAACCCGGCGATAATGGCTGCAAGCAGAGAATAACGGACTTCTTTTAGAAGGAGCCATATATACTGCAGGCGAGTGGCACCTAGTGCTTGAATTTGCAGCCTGAGTTTGGGGTTGGTTTGTTGAAGAGCGGCACAGGTTAAGGCAGCGACAATGGGAGAGGCGATGATTGCCTGAGCGATAATTATGGCCGTTGGGGTATACATAATGTTCAAAAAGCCAAAGGGGCCTGAGCGCCAAAGGAAGATTGAGACCCAAAGTCCAACGACTACCGGAGGCAAGCCCATCCCCGTATTCACGACACTTAAGACAAGTCGACGGCCCGGAAAGGGTTTCAGCGCTAGAAGGGTGCCAAATGGAATGCCGATAAGCAGGCTGATAAAAGTTCCGGTGCCCGATATTTTTAGGGTGAGGAGCGTGATGTCAATCACCTCAGGATCCCCGGTTAGGAGGAGGTGCAGGGCGGCTAAAATTCCTTGCCAGATCATTTCCATACGTTGCATTTCCCTTTCGATGCAAGGATTAAAACGAAGTTCGAAGCTCGATGTGCGAGGTTCGAACCTAGACTAAGATCGCGAACTACGGCTTCGAGCCCCAAACTTCATGCTTACACTAATACGGATATTCAAGTAAACTATAGGACAGTATCTAGCTTAGATCCTATTTATTTAACTGCATCTGCGAAGAAGAGGGCTTGACCATATTTATCTTTACCAAAGGAGCCAATGGTTGCTTGGGTTTCAGCATCAATCATAAAGTCGACAAAGGCTTTAGCACCATCAGCATTGACTTTAGGGAATTTTTCAGGGTTAACTTGCATGACATGATAAATATTTAAGAGAGAAGCGTCGCCCTCTAGGACAATATCAAGTTGTAAATTTTTCTTGGTAGCCAAATAGGTTGCACGATCGGTTAGAGTATACCCTGCTTTTTCCGAGGTGATTGTGAGAGTTTGTCCCATGCCTTGACCAGTCGACTGGTACTTATCTGTCGCTGGTTTGATATTAAGCTTTGTCCATAATCCTTTTTCCATTTTATCGGTTCCGGAATCATCCCCACGGGTAACAAAGATTGAGGAACTATCAACAATCCGCTTAAAGGCATCTGCGATAGTTTTAGTTTCTTTTACTTTAGCAGGGTCCGCTGCCGGTCCAACGATGATAAAATCGTTATGCATTACAAGTTGATAGTTAATAGCCGATTTATTATCCACTAATTTTTTTTCTGAGGCGGGAGCATGGACTAACAAAACGTCAGCATCTCCTTTTTCCCCCATGGCTAAAGCAGCACCTGTGCCAACAGCAATAGTTTTAACTTTGTAGCCGGTTTTTTTCTCAAAATCGGGAACAAGCACATCAAGTAAACCGCTGTCTTGTGTACTGGTAGTAGTTGCTAAGATAATATCAGGTCGTTCTGGTTTGGGAGTTTCGGCTTGAGGTGGGGGTGTTGTTTGACTTGGTGTTGCAGTTGTTCCGCATCCGACGAGGGTCACCATGATGACAATCATAAATAAAGCGAAAAAGTTTAAACGGGTAAGTAAGTTCTTTCTCATTAAATAGTTTCCTCCTCTAATTTAAGTTATTTTTCACATGGTTGCGCCCATTCCTAAGTAGGCATGCAAGGAATGCAAGTTAGGAACCGCCCCAAACAATTTCCACAACTTGCAAACCCACTTGAAAATACCTAACGACCAGAAACAAGGGGAAATTGCAAAGAGAACACATTAGTGGAGTTCACGGATTCAAAAGGATTTTCCCTGTCAAAGAAGTATCATACCCATTTTGTTGATGAACAGCTTGAATAAATCCTGGTGATTTTAGAATATTAATCAGTTGTTGCCAGACTGGGGTTTTGGTGGTTTTTCCCAAGCAAACCAGATCATAACGTTCTTGGAATAATGGGATGAAATCGAGGCCCAGGCGTTGGGCGGCTGCTTTTACACCGACTCCGACATCAGCTTGTCCATTGGCAACGTGACATGCAACGCCCGAATGAGTGGTTTCTTCATTTTCATAGCCTAGGATTCGACCCGGAGAAATCTTTGCCGCTCGCAGGTAAGCGTCGAGACGGAGGCGGGTTCCGGATCCTTTCTGACGATTAATAAAGTTCAGACCTTCAATAGTGATATCATCCCAAGTTTGAAGATTTAAGGGATTGCCTGGGGCGACAATAAAACCTTGCTCGCGTTGAACCAGATTAACAATACATACAGATTCGCCGGGGATAACATGTTTAACGAAGGAAATATTATAGTCTTGTGAGACATCGTCCCAGAGGTGTATTCCGGAGATATCAGCCTCTTGCCGATAAAGAGCAATGAGTCCATCCATGCTTCCTTTAAAGGAAAGTGAGGATTCTACAGGGAAGGGAGCATGTTTAAGAAACTCAAACAGAAGTTCAACGACAGGATCGTGGCTTCCTATGAAGCGAATCGTTGGCGACACAGGAGGGGGCGCAGATACAGCCGCAGGCGGAGTATTGGCGGCGCCATAGGTTCCTCTCAGGTATTGGTCTAAAACGGCAGGGTCAATTCGAAGCTGGCGACCAATGTGGTGCGCTGGTATCTCTCCCCGTTTTACAAGTTCGTAAAGAGTATACTTAGAAACCTTTAGAATTTTAGCTGCTTCAGCAGCCGTTAAGGTTAGGCTCAAATAATTTCACCTCTCTTTATACCTCGTCATTTTAAGTTTAGAATAACTGGTGCTTGCAAGTCAATAGAGATGATAGGATAAATAGGATTTAATTTGGTTAAGCTGGTTATCCTAAAGTTTAGTTAGCTTCATCAAACGGATTTAGTTAACGTTTTTGTCAAAATAATATGTGTGTTTAAGTCTGGTTTTAATTGTAAAGAATTTTAACGACACATATTGAAGTGAGGCTGAGTAGAATGATTTGATATAAAATAAAATTTTATTGACAAGACCGTACTTTATGCTAAAATTTAACGTGATGGAAATTTGGGGATGATCTGAGGAAAATGAAGATCGGGCCCAGATCTTTCCTGTTTTTTAGTAGAAAAGGGGGCAAAGATCACAATTGGCAAATTCTCTTGGACGTCATGTGTTGGCTGAGATTTATGGGTGTAGCTTCGACATTTTAAATGATCGTGAGAAGGTCGAAGCACTAATGGTCAACGCAGCTTTGGAAGCTGGTGCCGAGGTTCGTGAGGTTGTATTTCACAAGTTTAGTCCTCAAGGGGTGAGTGGTGTGGTAGTTATTTCTGAATCACACTTAGCCATCCATACGTGGCCAGAACTCGGATACGCGGCGGTAGACGTCTTCACGTGCGGGGACAGTGTCAATCCCTGGGATGCCTGTAACTATCTAACCGACCATTTCGAAGCAGGGCATATGACAGCAACAGAAATGAAGCGTGGTATTGTTGAGGATCCAAAGGAAGCGGTAAATATTTAGGAGGGATATTTATTTTACTCCGGACTAAGTTGAGTACGGATGAAGAAGACAGGTTATTCTTTATTACGGGTACTAGATAGACCTTGTAACTTACGAATATAAAGTTGCAGGGTCTATTTATATTTTAGGAAAAGGTACATATTCTTTCGATAATAATGTCATATTATCAGAGTATATTGCATATATAGGGCAGGAGATTGAATAAATATATCGAATACATAATAGGTTAATGTCTGAGTGGGAAGGCAAGGAGCGATAAGATGGTTCCGGTAGATTTCAGCTTCCGTGGGGAACTGAACACAGTTCAGGCGCATTTGCGCGAGGAAATTAATTTTAAGCCAGCTGGTTTTGAGGAATTAGTACACCTAGAAATGAATGAGCTGGATCAAACGGTTAATCCCGCTATAGTATTAGCTGTAAGTGGGTCGTGTGCAGATAATAACCGTAAATCAGAAGCGTTGGCTGGTATTATTCAGTTTATATTTATGGCTAATAAGGTTCATAGGCTCATGAAGGATGATGATGATCTTGCTGAAGAGCTGAGACAATTTCCAGTGCTCGTCGGAGACTTGTTATATGGAAAGTTTTTTCTGGAACTTTGTCGAGAGAAGCTATTGCTCTTCTTAGAACCCCTAGCTCAAGTGATGGGAACAATGAGCCAAGGGGGTATTTCGCGATGGCTTTCTCGAGATAAGAAGTTAAGCGTGAATGAGTTGCTTCAAATTATTGAATTAGAGAGTGCCTCCTTAACTGGGACGGCTGCTCGACTCAGTGCTGAACTCGCGGGGGTCTCACTTCCTTTGCAAGAAAAACTGGAGGCTTTCGGTTGGGAAATAGGATTAGCATGGGGAGCTTGGAAGGAAAGCATGGAGGTTACAGTTGTTCAGTCAATTCTACAGCGGGCGAATGATATCTTAGAGGATATTTCGGCGGAATCACAACTTGAACTCTGTCCTCTCCGTGAAGTTCATCAGTATTTGGCCATGCAATTGAGTGGAGATTATAAACCTCTTGAGATAGGATCGTAACGAACGGGGTGGAGTATGCATAAACTAAAAGTTTTCTTCGAAATGATTAAATTTGAACATACAATTTTTGCGCTACCCTTTGCTTACTTAGGGGCCTTTTTGGCAGCGGAAGGTATTCCTTCTGCTATGAAGCTTTTGTGGATAACGCTGGCTATGGTAGGGGCTAGAACAGCCGCAATGTCTTTGAATCGGTTGGTTGATCGGCATATTGATGCGCGTAATCCTCGGACGGCCCAGAGAGCACTGCCCGCGGGCCAGCTTAGAGTAGATGAGGTTTACCTATATGTTGTATTCTCATTTCTGCTTCTGGGCATTTCTGCGTATCAACTTAATTTACTGGCACTGTACTTGATGCCGATCGCTGTGTTTTTTCTGGTTTTATATTCTTATACTAAACGGTTTACTTGGGCCTGCCATTTAGTATTAGGAATTTCACTGGGCTTAGCTCCGGCAGGAGCTTGGATCGGGATAACCGGTCATTGGGCTCTGGCGCCTGTTCTCTTAGGGTTGGGAGTCATGACCTGGGTGGCAGGTTTTGATGTGGTTTATGCCTGTCAAGATGTCGAGTTTGACCGCAAGGAAGGACTGCACTCTATTCCCGCCGTTTTTGGATTACAGAGAGGGTTAGAGATTTCAGCATTTCTGCATACCATCGCACCGTTGCTTTTTATCGCTGTCGGAGTGGTAATGTCATTGAGTTGGCTCTACTATGCGGGGGTCGCGATCGCAATCGTATTGCTTTTTCGTCAACATCGTCTTGTCTCGGCAGACGATTTCTCAAAGATTGGAGTTGCTTTTTTCGACCTTAACGGTTACTTAAGCATCCTGCTTTTTGTTTTCTCGGTTTTGGATATAATCTTATTGAGCTGAAATAAAGGAGGGGTAGGCTTATGCCCTCGCTGTACGCGCAAAGCGAACTTTGGGACCTGATCGTCAAGGTTGAAGAGGGTCAGCGATTGAACTTTGATGAAGGCTTACGCCTGATCAACAGTCAAGAGATTTTGACACTTGGATATATGGCTAATCTCATACGCGAACGTAAAAATGGCAACCAAACCTATTTCATTGTCAATCGTCCGATTGATTATAGGGATATCTGTGCTTCGTTTGAAGAAAATGAAAACCGCTCTAACGCAATGATGGTCTACGGTAAAAAAAACCAAGAGGAATTGATTAAGGGTTTATTAGAACTTCGAACACTTCAAGACCAGACCAAAGAATTTTTAAGCTTTAGCCCAATTCCTTTTTTCTCGAAAACTGCGAAATTGGAAGGAACTATGGGTGTCGGAAATACAACAGGGTATGAAGATCTGAAGATGCTAACGATTTCGCGGATTCTGCTAGATAATTTTGATCATATTAAAGCTTTTTGGATGATGTTAGGTCCCAAATTGGCACAAGTTTCATTGGCTTTTGGAGTAGATGATTTAGACGGTACCGTTATTGAAGACCGAAGTACTTCTATGGCCGGGGAAGGGTCAGATCACAGTATGAGTAAGCGTGCCTTGATCCAACTCATTCAAAAGGCAGGGCGAGATGCCGTGGAGCGGGATACTCTCTATCGGGTCTGCAAGACCGGCTAAGCTGGGAAGGAGGAGAAGTGCATGCAAACGGAACCCTTAAAAATTATTGAAAAACGTTTGGCTGGTGAACGGTTGTCCATAGCAGATGGAATTGAACTGTTGCAAAATGCCGATCTCCTTTCTTTGGGACAAGGAGCAAATCTCGTCCGAGGTCAGATGCATCCCCAAAAAGTGGTGACATTTGTTATTGACCGAAACATTAACTATACAAATATTTGTTCCTGTCAATGTAAATTTTGTGCTTTCTATTGTAAACAGGGAGATCCTGAAGGATATATTTTGTCACAGGACGAATTACATGCTAAAATTGAACAAACTATTGCAGTCGGGGGAACTCAGCTCTTAATTCAAGGAGGACTGCATCCTGAGTTGAATTTAGAGTACTTTGAAAACCTGTTGCGTGATATTAAAGCCCATTACCCCATTCACATTCACTCATTTAGCCCTCCTGAAATATGGGACCTTGCGAATAAATCTGAATTGCCGATTGAGGAAGTTATCATTCGCCTTCGAAATGCAGGGTTAGATTCCATTCCGGGGGGAGGAGCGGAAATCTTGGATGATCGTGTACGACATCTGATTAGCCCTAATAAGATTGGTTGGCAAAAATGGATGGACGTCATGACCACGGCACACAAGCTTGGGATGAAAACCACTGCGACCATGATGTTTGGACACGTCGAAACCTTTGAAGAACGAATTTTACATATGGTACGTGTTCGGGAAGCCCAGGACCAAACGGGTGGGTTTACTGCGTTTATCCCTTGGAGTTTTGCTCCTTCAAACACTTTATTGGGTGGAGAGAGCAGCACAGGGGTTGAATATCTTAGGACACTGGCAGTAGCACGTTTGATGCTGGATAATGTACCTAATATCCAAGCGTCTTGGGTGACTCAAGGTTCTAAGATGGCTCAAGTTGCCTTGAGTTTCGGGGCTAACGATTTTGGCAGCACTATGTTAGAGGAAAATGTGGTTCGAGCTGCTGGTGTGCAGACGCGTGTCCCGTTACAGGAGATTATTCGTTGTATTGAAGATGCCGGTTTCCAAGCTGTGCAACGTAATACGCACTACGAATCCCTAAAGGTGTACAGGAAGGAAGTGTAGGAGAATGCGCAGGCGCAAGCGACAGCTTAGTGAGGCGAATTTGCCTTTATTGGAACATCTGAAAGCCTTACGTAAAGTCCTGATTATTTCTGCCTATGCAATATTATTAGGTACTGTTATCGGCTGGTTTTTCAGTGATCGTGCCTTTGCCTATCTTGCAGATCCGATAATCCAACTACAAGAAATTACGTTCATAACGACAACGCCCTTGGAGCCAATGTTAGTCAAAGTTAAAGTTTCTATGCTCATTGGGGTAGTCCTGGCTCTCCCTTTGGTATTCTGGCAAATTTGGAGTTTCGTCCTGCCAGCTTTAAAGCAAAATGAACGGAAATACTTATATCTTATTTTTCCAAGCTCAGTACTCCTCTTTCTCAGCGGAGTTGGGTTATGTTTTTTTGTGGTATTGCCAATTGGGCTTAAGTTCTTGCTTTTTGTAGGTGGTGATGCCGTAACTTCGTATACCCCATTGCTGACGAAGACCTCCTACATTGGTTTTCTTATGACAATGTTCTTAACCTTTGGGTTAGTGTTTCAACTTCCCATTGTCTTGTTAGTTTTAATTAGAATAGGCGTATTAACACCTCAGATGTTAGCTGCCAAAAGACGTTGGGCGATCCTCACGATTGTCATTTTGGCGGTAGTTGTTTCGCCAACTCCAGATTTACTGACCCAACTCCTTATGGCTGGGCCAATGTATCTCCTCTATGAAATGAGCATCTGGCTAGGCTATCTTGTCGCTCGCAGCAGAGAAAAAGAGCTAGCATTAAAGTAAGGGGGGCAAAACATGGGTTTAAGTGAGATCCTCTTGATTTTGGTTGTTGTACTAATCCTGTTTGGACCTGAAGACCTACCGGTTATCGCTCGGTCGATTGGTAAACTTGTTTTAGAAATTCGCAAAGCAACGAATGAATTAACTAAAGAATTCCAAAGTACAATAAATACACCTAGCAATATTATTAATAAAGCATTCGAACAAACTACTGCGCCACGTGCTTCCGAAAAGGATACAGACGCACCCCAAAGCGGGGCGGAAAATCCTAAATCAGATGAAGAACTTCTGACCTACGAGGATGAAATCCCGAAGGACCCACTGGCGGAACTGCCATTAGATATGGTATCTTATGAAGAAAAGGGTGCGAGCAGGTGAATCGGTTTTGAAACAACTCTGGCTCTTCAATCAGATAAATTCAGATTTACAACGGGTTGAAAAAGAACTGACTAAATTCGTGGAGACGGGTTATCCGATTCTCCAAGATTCTGCTGTCCATTTATTGGCTGCCGGCGGTAAGCGATTACGCCCTGCATTTACGCTCTTAGCCGGTAAATTTTATGGCTATCCGTTGGAAAAAATAATGCCAGTTGCGATGGCTTTAGAACTTATTCATATGTCTTCCCTTGTCCATGATGATGTCGTAGATGCGTCAATGACCAGAAGAGGGCGGGCGACGGTTAAAGCGAAATGGGGCAATATCGTTTCGGTGGAAACGGGTGATTATCTATTGGCAAAATCACTGATGCTCATCTCGAAGATTGATCATCCAGAGGTGGCACGCATTTTAGCAGAAATCAGTGTTGAAATGTGCCAAGGAGAGATTCAGCAGATTAAATGTTCCTTTGACGTAGAGCAAACTCTAAAACAGTACTATTACCGTATTAAACGTAAAACAGCCTTATTGATTTCTGCCTGTTGCAAATTAGGAGCTTTGGTTTCGGGAGCCCCTAAACGACAAGTATGGGCCTTAGGGGCTTACGGTCACTCTCTTGGAATGGCCTTTCAGATTGTCGATGATGTTTTAGATATTACAGCTAAGGCCTCAGAATTCGGGAAACCAATTGGGGGGGATTTGCGTCAAGGGATAATGACCTTACCCATGATCCTTGCCCTAAATTCTTCCCCGGAGTCTTCCCAATTAAAGTCTTTACTCAAGAAAATGGATAAGACGGATGATGAAGTAGGGGAAACTATAGACCTTATTAGATCCACCGGGGCGATTGATCAGTCAATGCAGCTTGTGGATTTATATATTGAGAAGGCTAAAAAACATCTGCAGGAACTGCCTAAGATTCCTACACGTAAAGCCTTGGAAGAGCTGGCTGAATTCATTCGGACCCGCAAGTTTTAGAAGAAACCACAAGCTTATAAGCAAATTGATCAAGCCCTGCAGTTCGTCTGCGGGGCTTGATTAATTTACAAGAAGTTTCAAAGATAAGATAAGCAAAAAGCCCTATTAATACGGACGTCGTCAGTGAACTCGTTCAGCTAAAGCTGAACATTGAGATCGGGAGTCTACCTCCTTCGCCGCCAAGTATTTCTATATAGGAAGGCGGCTCGGCGATTCTCTATCCTACGCCGGTAGGATTTCCTATTGGGACCACGACTTCGCCGATACTCTCCACCGGAGACTATCGTACTGGAGAGTATCGTCACCGAAGTAAAAAAAGGAACACCCACTTGAAGAAGTCGGAATTGATTAAAAATGAATGCATTCATTTTCGGTTGACAACGTATGTATCTGCAAATATAATAAAGTGAATTGATTCACTTTTAACATATAAGGTGAACACGAACATTCAAAAACGGGTTGAATCTCTGGGGGGATAAAAATGATGCAGGAAATGGGCAGACGTGAGAGAAAGAAAATTCAGACGAAAAAGACGATAGCAGAAATTGCTTTAAAATTATTTTTTAGCAAAGGGCTGAATGAAACTACAATCGCGGAAATAATGGAGAAAGCGGCTCTTGGAACGGGTACTTTTTATAATTACTTCGAATCTAAGGAAGCTATTCTTAAATACTGCCTTGCTGAAAGAATAGAGAATGCTAAACAAACTTGTGAAGATATAAAGACATCGACTTTAAATGCAACCCTAAAATTATCCCAAATGCTGCAAGCCGTAGGAAAAACTCATGAGGAAAACCAGTTACTGATAAGTTTATATATGAAATTTTACCATAATCCCGATAAAGGTGATAAGAAGGCACCCCATGGGGAATGGTTTAAGGAGATTCTATCCGCTATCATTATAGAAGGACAAGTCAAAAATGAGTTCAGAAAAGACATTCCACCCGAAATAATCATTGAGATGTTCTCTGGTATTCTTCAGTCCACAATGAGTAGTAAGCTGGAATTTTCCTTTATAGCTAATATCAATTATAAACATTCTTTGCTCTTAGAGGGTGTTATTAAGAGGAACGATGGCGAGGTGTGATAACTGATAACTGCTACCTCCTACCCTTTGCCCAAACTTCATATCCATCATATTTTGGGGTATAATAAAAAACGTATGAAGCATTTGCTTGATTTTCCATAATAATGAAATGAGATAGCTAGAGAAGGGGCGATTTAGTGAAAGAACAACGCGAGGGCATTGTAGAGTATATATGGCGCGTGTTCAGCTCAATGAAATTAGGGCTGATATTATTAGGCTTAGTAGCTCTTGTCTCAGGAGTGGGAACCGTTTTTCCTCAAGTGAACTTAGACCCAGAGAAGGCCAAAGAAGTAGGCCAGATTTGGCAAACTCTTGGTTTTACACAAATTTATAGTACTATTTGGTTTCGCTTATTAATGGGTTTACTTTGTATCAATTTGATAGTTTGCAGTATCCAACGTTTTCAGGGGATTTATAATCGAACCTTTGCGCTTAAGCCGCCTGAAAGTGTTTCTACCGTGCCCAATAAGGTTAAAGCGAGATTAGCTGGAGAAAGTGAACCTCTGAAGAGTTCTGTTCAAGAAGTGCTGCAACGAAGTGGGTTCAAAGTTACAACCAATACAGGAGATAAAGGCTGGAGTTTTATAGCGATTAAACGACGCCTAGGAAATTGGGGGTCACTTATTTCCCATATTTCATTTGTTGTCTTAGTCATCGGAGCGATCTTAGGAACAACGATGGGTTTTAAGGGTTTTATGATGACCAGTGCTGGTACAACTATACCTATAAACTCGATTAATGTATCAAGAGGAACGGTTAAACAAGATTTTAGTGTCCATATCTACTCAGCCGAGGATCGTTTCTTGGCAAATGGGGAACGAGATAATTGGTATACAGATATGGGGATTATCGAAAACGGAAAGGAAGTACTCCGTAAAACAATCTCCGTGAATCATCCACTTACATATAAAGGGGTAACATTTTATCAATCCAGTTTTGCCAATGGAGCTCGTCTGTCAGTTGACTTGAAGGGACAAAAGATCCCTGTAGTTTTGCAAGATCGCGGAGGGAATTATTTTCAGGCTCCGGGAACTGAACTCTATCTTATTGTCGCAGCAATAAAAAGCGATCCACAAAAGCCGATTATTCAGTATCAAGTCTATAAAGGTAAAGGCGTCCAACCTGTACAAACGGGGCAACTCAACACAGGACAAACTATTGACGTTCAGGGTGAATATAAGTTAACTCTCGAGGGGAGCGCAGGATTTACCGGATTACAAGTAAAACAAGACCCTGGTGTAATGGTCGTTTGGCTCGGATGTGCCTTATTGCTTTTAGGACTGTTGTTATCGTTCTATTGGCGTCCCATGGTTGTATTAGGAGTTTTTGAATCTGGACAGGGAACCAATGGAGAACTGACAATGGGGACGATGGCTGGCAAAGTTACAGGTGGGGTTCAGCAAGAGTTTGATCGTTTGATTCATGACATTCAAGCAAAATAACTCAACATAAAGCCTGACTGTCTAAAGATTAGTACAGAAAAAGGGAGGATAAGCACTGTGGATCAGGGATTGCAAAACCTTGAAACTTCATCATTTTATGTTATGTTAATGGCCTATACCCTTTGTATGTTGTTTTATTGGGCTTGGATAGGCACAAAAAAAGAATTAATGGGCCGATTTGCAACATATCTTACAATTGTTGGCTTAGTCGCTAACACTGCGGCTATCATCTTGCGTATGATTATTGCAGGACGTCCGCCGCTTTCGAATTCCTACGAGTTTTTGTTGTCGTTTGTCTGGGGTATTATATTTGTTTATCTGTTTATAGAGTATCGCTATAAGCTGAGGTCCCTCGGCGCTTTTGTCATGCCCATCGCTTTTTTAATCTTGATGTTTATTATCATGAGCATGGGACCGGAGGAGAGAATTGCCCAGGCAATTCCACCAGCACTTAAAAGTAAGTGGCTAACCTTTCACGTAGTGACAGCCATGTTTTCCTACGGTGCTTTTGCCATATCCTTCGGATTAGGAATCATGTATTTGCTAAAAATAGGTGAAGAAGGCAAAGGGAAAAAATCAAATCCACATGGAATAATTTCGCGTTTCCCTGCCTTAGACATAATCGATGAGCTGTCATACAAGGTCATTGGATTTGCGTTTCCATTACTGACTCTTTGCATTATTACAGGTGCAATTTGGGCAAATTATGCTTGGGGTACATATTGGTCATGGGACCCTAAAGAGACGTGGTCGCTGATCACCTGGATTATCTATGCGGCGTACTTACATGCCAGGTTGATGTATGGATGGAAAGGGAAAAGGGCGGCCTGGATGACGGTATTTGGGTTTGCTGCGGTGTTGTTCACGTTCTTTGGTGTAAATTACTTTTTGCCAGGGTTGCATTCTTACGCGATTAGTCAACCTAATATACTTGTATAAGACAATTGTACAATTGATAATTCGAGAATCTATGAGTTTTAGCAGGAAATATGTCCAAATAGAACGAATTTAAATCTAGGAGAAAAGTGGAGAAGGTGACTATTGTTTATGTCGCAGTATTATCCCATATTCATAGACTTAAACGCTCTGCCGGTTTTGGTCGTCGGTGGAGGAAATGTAGCATTAAGGAAAGTTCAAACCCTTTTGCACCATGGATCTTTGGTGCGAGTTATCTCTCCCCGTCTTGTTCCTGAGCTACGGGAGCTGATTGATGGAAAATCATGTTTTTGGGTCGAAAAAGAATATTCATCTGACGATATTCAAGATGCCAGGCTTGTTTTTTCATGTACAGAAATCGAGGAAGTCAACGCGCAAGTCTCACAGGATGCTAAAGCCAGTTATCGCCTTGTGAATGTTGTTGATGATCCAGAGAAATGCAGTTTTATAGTACCTTCCATTATGGAACAAGGAGATCTGAAGATTGCAGTATCAACTGGAGGAAGCAGCCCCATTGTAGCTCGACAAGTGCGAGCAGAGTTAGAAGATTTATACGGTCATGAAATGGCTGAATATCTAACATTGCTTAAAAGTTGGAGAAAGAGAGCTAAGTCTGACTTGCCTCCGGAAAAGCGAAGTATTTTTTGGAATCGTGCTACAGACGGAGAAGTTAGAACGCTTATTAAAGCTCAACGATTGACCGAAGCGAAAGGGGTGTTAGAAAAATGTTTCCTGTCGCAATCGGATTAAATCACAGGAGCGCTCCTGTTGAAATAAGGGAAAAAATGAGCTTTCACCCTTCTCAAATGCAGAAGGCCCTCAAAGAATTAAAAAACTGTCAAGCAATTCAAGGGGTTGTAATACTCAGCACTTGTAATCGTACTGAGGTTTATGCTGCTACTACGGATGTAGAAACAGGGATTCGCTCCATTAAGGACTTTTTTGCCAGTCACCATGGAATTGAAGAAAATATCCTGGAGCAATATTTGTACGCGCATACCTTGTATGATGCTGTCCGCCACTTGTTTCGGGTAGTATCTGGGTTGGATTCGATGGTCCGAGGTGAAACACAAATCCTTGGACAGGTCAGTCAGGCATATCAACAAGCAAATGATGCAGAAGCCACTAATAAAGTGATCAATGTGTTTTTTCAAACTGCTTTAGCAGTAGGCAAGCGCGTACGCACAGATACATTGATTGATCAACATCCAGTTTCCATAAGTTATACAGCCGTTGAGCTTGCCAAACAACAATTTGGAGAACTTGAAGGTAAAGGGATTCTTATTATGGGAGCGGGGGAAATGAGTACTCTGACTGCCAAACATTTGGTTTCAGCAGGAGCCACCACTGTTTTAGTGTCGAATCGGTCTTATGAAAAAGCCGTTGTATTAGCAAAGGAGTGCAGCGGTCGGGCAGTACGGCTTGATGATGTAGATCAGTATCTTGAAGAAGTGGATATAGTGATATCCGCAACTGCCTCGAAACATTTTGTGTTGCTTCCTGAGCGTATGCAGGAAATTATGAAAAACCGTAAGAATCGCCCTATGTTGCTCATTGATATTGCGGTGCCTCGAGATATACACCCTGAAGTAGGGGAAATTCCTCATATTACTTTATTTGATATTGATGATTTGCGGGGAGTTATCGATCATCATCATCAAGAACGTGAAATCGCAGCAATCAAGGCAGAAAAGATTATCGACGAAGAGATGGAATTATTTCTGAACTGGCACAATTCATTGTTTGTTGTACCGACGATTTTAGCCTTACAGGAAAAAGGTGAACAGATCAGAGATATGCAAGTGGAGCGCGCTCTGGGGCATTTGACAGGGTTAACTCCAAAACAGGAAAAGGTAATACGTTCTATGGCTAATTCCATCGTCAATCATCTCTTGCATCTGCCAATTATTAACCTTAAAGAGTATGCCAATACAAGCCAAGGTCATCTCTATACAGAAATATTACAGAATTTATTTGATTTAAATGTTAAAGAAGAGGGCGAACGCCCAAATCTGATGTTGAAAAAGAGTCATAAGCAAGGGTATCATAGGAGGGCTGAATGAAGAACATCCGCATTGGAACTCGGGATAGTCAATTAGCAATGTGGCAAGCCGAGTGGGTACAAAGTCAATTAACCGAGCTTTATCCTCATCTTAACTTTGAGCTTGTCTCTATGAAAACCAAAGGGGATAAAATATTGGATGTTCCCCTTTCTAAAATTGGGGACAAGGGATTGTTTACTAAAGAGTTGGAACAGGGTCTGCTGAACGATGAACTTGATATGGCAGTTCACAGTCTTAAGGATATGCCGACATTATTACCCCCAGGATTAATCATCAGTGCTTTTTGTGAACGGGAAGAACCTAGGGACGTTTTTCTAAGCCGAAACGGGGTCCCAATTGAGGACTTACCCGAGGGCGCTATTATCGGCACAAGTAGTTTGCGTCGTAAATCACAGCTTAAGCATTATCGTCCGGATCTTAATTTTATGGATCTGAGAGGTAATCTGCAAACCCGATGGAGGAAATTGCAAGAGTCTGACATGGCTGGTATTGTCCTTGCTGCAGCGGGGGTGAAACGGTTAGGATGGGAAGAGCGAATCACTCAAATCTTACCCGAAGATATGATGCTTTCAGCAGTCGGGCAAGGGTCCATAGCTGTGGAAATCGACGAGAAGCGTTCAGATATCGCGGAATTGCTGTCTGGTCTAAACCATATTGCCACTGAAAAAGCGGTAAAGGCAGAGCGTGCATTAATGCGTAAGCTTGAAGGCGGTTGCCAAGTTCCCATTGGGGCTTTAGGACAAGTGGTTGAGGGAGAAATTATTCTTCGGGGAATGGTGGCAAGCCTGGATGGAACTCGCTTGATTAAGTCGGAAGCCAAAGGGACCGATCCCGAATCAGTGGGCATCGAAGTCGCCAATCGTCTGATAGAACTAGGGGCTAACTCGATATTAGCGGAAATTCGATAGGGAACATAGGGAACTTGCGTTACAACGTTCACCTCGTGATGTCGTGGGCCAAACTAGGGCTAAAGCGGTCTGATGCGAGAGGGCGGCGCGAAACACATGTGTTTCGGCCAAAGCGGCGGCAGTGTGCTATGCCATCCATGGCGCACCCTGCACTAGGCACGTCTTGTGCCGTCATCCGCAGGCCATGGATGGCCAAGTGTCACCGGAGCCCGAAGACACTGTCTTCGCACGGATTAGCCTTCTTGCAGGAGGGCGGGCCACTTTATCAAAGAGGTTCGCTTTTGTAAGCGCGAAGTTCCGGGCCAGGAGACGAAGGTAAGATGATTGAATAGGAGTGTTTGGTTTGAGTAAGGGATATGTATATTTGGTGGGTGCTGGTCCAGGAGACCCTAAGTTGATAACCATTAAAGGGTCAGAATGTATTGCCAAAGCAGATGTTTTAGTCTATGATCGGTTAGCTTCGCGGCGCCTTTTAACATTAGCCCGCCCTGATTGTGAACTCATCTATGTGGGGAAATCTCCGGATCGCCATACACTTAAACAAGATGAAATTAACCAAGTTCTTGTGGATAAAGGACTAGAAGGAAAAATAGTAACCCGCCTAAAAGGAGGGGATCCTTTTGTCTTTGGTCGGGGGGGCGAGGAAGCCGAAGCTTTACTCAACGCAGGGATTCAGTTTGAAGTAGTACCTGGCATTACGTCCGCTATTGCAGTTCCAGCATATGCAGGTATACCCGTAACCCATAGAGATCTGACGTCTTCCTTCGCGGTTATCACAGGACACGAAGATCCTACGAAAAATGAAACAAGCATTCATTGGGACCACCTTGCCCTATCCCATGGAACCCTTGTGTTCCTCATGGGCATGGAAAATCTCCCCTTAATTGCTCAAAAACTAATGGAGAATGGGAAGAAGCCAACGACTCCAGTCGGAATCATTCAATGGGGTACCCGACCAGAACAACGAACCCTCGTAGGGCAACTGGATACTATTGCCGAAGAGGTTAAAATGCAGGAATTTACGAATCCCTCTATTATTATCGTCGGCGAAGTCGTCTCTCTGCGAGAAAAACTCCAATGGTTCGAAAAGAAGCCCTTATTTGGGAAAAGGATTGTGGTTACTCGGGCGCGTCATCAGGCCAGTGTGTTATCACAGGAAATCGAAGCTTTGGGCGGAGAGGCCTGGGAATTTCCGACGATTGACATTGCCCCTCCCACTGACAATTCGCATATAATCAAAGCGCTGAATGATCTTGGACAGTTCCAATGGCTTATTTTTACCAGCGTTAATGGGGTAGAGGCGTTTTTTGAAGAGCTTAAGAATCAAGAACGAGATGTTCGTGATTTGATAGGCTTAGAGATAGTTGCTATAGGTCCGGCTACGCAAGCGGCTATTGAGAAAAGAGGACTTCGTGCGGCCTACGTTCCGGAAGAGTACCGCGCCGAAAAGATTGTTGAAGGTCTTACCGGCCGTGTTTCAGCCGGTCAAAAGGTGCTGCTGGCTCGGGCGGAAGAGGCGCGAGATATTTTGCCCGAATCGCTTAAGGCTATGGGCTTGGAAGTCTGGGATGTGCCAGTATATAAGACAGTACTCGGAGGAGCAAATCGAGAAGAATTGCAACGTATGCTTCGTGAAAAAGAGATTCATATGGTCACATTTACAAGCTCTTCGACAGTGCGCAATTTTGTAGAACTTTTGGAAGGAGAAATCTCTTTACTAAAAGGTGTCTCTCTCTTTTCCATCGGGCCTATTACCAGTGGAACTGCTCGAAAGCTTGGTCTGACGGTCTATAAAGAGGCTAACGAATATACGATTCAGGGATTAGTGGAAGCCTTATTGGAGGGGTGAAAGTATGATTAGTGTCACAAAGCTCTTATTTGATACAGAATACTTCGGAGACTCTCTGCGCTATAATAAAAACTCGCATGGTGCTCGAAATGGAACAACCACTCTTTCTGGGCCTGTGGTCGTTTGGAATTCGACCAAGACCTGTAACTTGAAATGTGCGCATTGTTATATGGAGTCTGATGCTCAAAAATATGAGGGAGAAATGACCACAGAAGAAGCTAAGCGCTTTATCGATGACCTGGCTGAATTCAAATCTCCCGTTCTGCTCTTTTCTGGAGGAGAGCCGCTGATTCGCCCCGATTTTTTCGAGTTGGCAGAGTATACTATTTCCAAAGGGCTTAGGGCAACACTTTCAACAAATGGCACTTTGATTACGCCTGAAGTGGCAAGCCGCATAAAAGAGATTGGGATCTCCTATGTCGGTATCTCACTCGATGGGCTTGCAGATGTTAACGACAAATTCAGAGGTAAAGAAGGAGCCTTTAAAGCGGCAATGCAAGGAATTCAAAATTGCGTCGCTGTAGACCAACGTGTAGGACTTCGTTTTACAATCAATCATCATAATATTAAAGAACTAGACAAGATCTTTGATTTCATCGAAGAAGAGAATATTGATCGCGTTTGCTTTTACCACCTGGTCTATTCGGGCCGAGGAAACCAAATGATTGCAGAAGATGTGACGCCGGAAGAGTCCCGTCAAGCGATGGACACGATAATTCGCAGAACTCGAGATTTCGAAGAACGCGGCTTGAAAAAGGAAATCCTAACGGTTGATAATCATTGCGATGGAGTATATATGTACATCCAAGCGTTAAAAGAGGATCCCGCCAGAGCTCAAAGAATCAAGGATCTAATTGGCCTTAACGGGGGAAACCGTTCGGGTATAGCTTTTGGAGAAGTTGATCCCCTAGGGTATATGCATCCAGATCAGTTCACCCAGCACATCTCGTTTGGAAATGTTCGCGAACGAAAAATCGCAGAGATCTGGACAGATGTCACCCATCCCATCATGGCTGGACTCAAAGACCGCAAAGCCTTGCTCAAAGGACGATGCGCAGCTTGTCAATACTTAGACATGTGTAACGGTAATTTCCGGACACGGGCGGAAGCTGTTACCGGTGATTTCTGGGAGTCCGATCCGGCATGCTATTTGACGGATGAAGAGATCGGGATAAAGTGAATGATATAGAAATGAAATTGAATGAATAGAAATGAAATTGCACGTTCACCAAAGCTTCAGGAAGCGGTTCTTTGTGGTTGGCTTAATGGTTCTCTTTGCAATTTCATTTCATTCATTGGCCTGGATACGACGAGGTAAATGACGAGGTTTAGGACGAGAGGGGGGTCTATTAAAGATGGAATTGAAAAGGCGTCCCCGCCGTTTGCGGGCTAACGAGACTATCCGCAGTATGGTACGGGAAAACCATATCAGAATTGAGAACTTAATTTACCCAATGTTTGTGATGCCTGGAGAAAAGAAAAAGATGGAGATTTCCTCCATGCCTGGAGTATATAATTATTCACTCGATGAATTTATAGTTGCACTTCATGAAGTTGTAGAACTGGGAGTACCTGCTGTCTTGTTATTCGGGATTCCGGAGAGCAAGGACAGTGTGGGGTCAGGGGCTTACCATGAGCATGGAATTGTACAGCAAGCTGCACGATTAGCTAAACAACATTACCCAAACCTCTATGTTATTACGGACGTCTGTTTGTGTGAATATACGGATCATGGACACTGTGGCCTGATTGAAAATGGACAAGTATTAAATGACCCGACGCTTGACTTGCTTGCCAAGACGGCTCTTTCTCAGGTCCGTGCAGGTGCGGATATGGTTGCCCCTTCCGATATGATGGATGGGCGAGTCGCAGCTATCAGGGAACTGTTAGATAAAGAAGGTTTTTCTCATATTCCGATTATGGCCTATTCGGCTAAGTTCGCCTCCGGATTTTATGGACCTTTCCGAGAGGCAGCGGGATCGACCCCTCAGTTTGGAGATCGCAGAACCTATCAAATGGATTCAGCCAATGGCAATGAAGCTATGCTGGAGACGGATTTGGATATAGAAGAGGGAGCCGACATGATCATTGTAAAGCCGGCTTTGTCTTATGGAGATATAATATATCGAACTAAAGAGAAATACGGTGTACCACTTGCGGCCTATAATGTCAGCGGAGAATACGCCATGGTCAAGGCTGCTGCTGCCAATGGGTGGATTGATGAGAAGCGCATTGTCTTAGAGGCCCTTCTGAGTATGAAGCGTGCCGGTGCAGATTTGCTGATCACTTATCACGCTTTGGATGTGGCCCGTTGGCTTAGAGAGGAGCGTTAAGTATGATTGTTTCTTGGAATACGACAAATGATTGCAATATGTTTTGTGATCATTGCTATCGTGATGCAGGTTGCAAAGCAGAAGATGAACTCAGCACGTCTGAGGCAAGGACTTTGCTAGAGCAAATTGCTAAAGCAGGGTTCAAGATTATGATTTTTAGTGGGGGAGAGCCTTTATTAAGACCGGATATTGTTGAACTAGTAGCCTATGCCACCTCACTTGGATTGCGACCTGTTTTCGGAACGAACGGAACTCTAATTACCATAGAGTTAGCGCGTCAACTAAAAGAGGCCGGTGCCATGGGAATGGGTATATCACTAGACTCTCTTGACAAAGCAAAGCATGATAAATTTCGCAAATTTCCGGACGCCTGGGACGGGGCAGTGCGTGGGATGAAAAATTGCCGCGAAGTCGGGCTCCCATTCCAGATTCATACAACAGTTATGGATTGGAATGCACACGAGGTGGAGGCCATCACGGATTTTGCTGTAGAAATGGGCGCAGTAGCTCACCATTTCTTTTTCCTCGTACCGACAGGGAGAGCTGTGTCCATCGAGGAAGAGTCCTTAAGGGCTGAGGCCTACGAAGATATCTTAACTCGAATCATGAAAAAACAGCAGACCGTCGATATCGAATTAAAACCTACATGTGCCCCGCAGTTTATGAGAATTGCTAAACAAATGGGCGTTGATATGCGCTTTAGCCGCGGTTGCTTAGCTGGTACGGCTTATTGCATCATTGGACCAAAGGGCCAAGTCCAACCCTGTGCTTATTTAAATATTCCGCTAGGGGATGTTAGAGAGACTCCCTTTGATGAAATTTGGCGTAATCACGAAGTATTGCAGACCTTGCGTACCCTTGATTATAAAGGCGGCTGCGGATCATGTCAGTATAAACGTGCTTGTGGCGGTTGCCGTGCACGTGCTGCCTATTATAACGAAGGGGATTACATGGCCGAGGAGCCGTGGTGCTTATATCACGGAAGGAAGGGGGTTTAGTATGGATGCAACCGATCGGTCCTTACTGAATGCCATCCAAAATGATTTTCCGATAGCCGAATATCCCTATCGAATCTTAGGGGAAGCAGTTGGAATAAATGAAACAGACGCCTTTAAACGAATTCAACAACTTAGACAGGAAGGGATTATTCGTCGCTTAGGCGGGGTTTTTGATTCCCGCCGTTTAGGGTATTACAGTACATTATGTGCCGGTAAGATCACTGAAGAGAAAATCCCTGTTTTGGCTGAACTCCTTGACGGAATTTCCGGGGTGACACACAACTATATTCGTGATCACGCCTATAATGTTTGGTTTACTCTAATAGCTCGCTCACACGCTGTCGCAGAAAGCATCCTTCAAAACATTCGTGAAGTGATGGGAATAACCGACATCTTTACCCTTCCGGCCTCCCGGGTTTTTAAAATCAACGTGAATTTCGATTTTGATCAGTCTATTGACGATATGGAACGCGAAGAAGGCCAGAATGCTTCTGGGGATGATGTATTGCGCGGTGCGCATAATGAAGAAGTCTCTCCTTATGAATTAACGAATGATGAGATAGCCCTAATTCGAGTAATTCAGGGTAATCTACCGGATTCCCCAACTCCCTTTACAGTCCTGGCCGAAAGCATCCATTGGCCTACTGACAAGGTTATTTCCGTTGCAAATCGTTTGTTAGAAGTAAAAATCCTGCGGCGTTTTGGAGCAGTTCTTCGTCATCAAAAAGCGGGCTTCGTAGCCAATGCTATGGGAGTATGGCAGGTTGATCCAGAAGAGGCGGATACGGTCGGGCAAATCATGGCACGCTTTAAGGAAGTTAGCCATTGTTACCAGCGGCCAACACTTCCTGATTGGCCCTATAACCTCTTTACCATGATACATGGTCGCTCGGCGGAGGATTGTGAAGACATCATGAGGAGAATTTCGCTGGCAACTGGGGTAAAGACTTATTCTATGCTCTTTAGTGTTGCTGAATTAAAAAAGAGCAGTATGCAATATTTTCTAGAAGAAGAGGCTGATTAGAAAGGGGCTGCAAAATATTGAGCTTTGTAGATGAAAAAAGCCGCCAAGCGTTTGCCAGGGCCCAGGTTGTTATTCCCGGAGGAGTAAATTCGCCGGTTAGGGCCTTCAAATCCGTAGGTCGTGACCCAGTATTTATAGATCGGGGACAGGGAGCCCATATCTGGGATATTGACGGTAATCAATATCTTGATTTTGTCGGTTCTTGGGGCCCATTGATTGTTGGACATGCTCATCCGGATGTTGTGGCTGCGATTAAGCGAGTAGCCGAGCGCGGAACGAGTTACGGTGCACCTACCGAAGTTGAAACTGTATTAGCAGAGGAAGTCTTGAAAGCTTATCCTTCCATGGAGATGATACGCATGGTCAATTCCGGAACGGAAGCGACCATGAGTGCCTTACGTCTGGCTCGAGGGGTGACTGGCAGGGCCAAAATTGTTAAATTTGAGGGTTGCTATCATGGTCATGCTGACCAACTTCTGATTAAGGCTGGGAGTGGAGCTCTTACCTTTGGTGTTCCAACTTCTCCAGGAGTTCCGGCCCAAACGGCAGCCACCACAATCTCTGCTCAGTTTAATGATCTTGAAGGGTTAAGAGAAATCTTTAAACGCGAAGGGGAAGAGATTGCTTGTGTAATCTTAGAACCAGTTGCAGGAAACATGGGTGTAGTTTTACCTGAGGGAGAGTTTTTACAAGGGGTTCGACGTCTAACAGAAGAGTATGGTGCTTTACTTATCTTTGATGAAGTAATGACTGGTTTTAGAGTAAGTTATGGAGGGGCCCAGGCCCATTATGGGATAGATCCGGATTTGACCTGTCTAGGCAAAGTCATTGGCGGGGGACTTCCAGTAGGCGCTTATGGTGGAAAGCGTCAATACATGGCCCAGATATCCCCTAGCGGACCAATTTATCAAGCGGGTACTTTGTCGGGTAATCCCTTGGCGATGAACGCCGGTTTAGCGACTTTAAAATTACTTCAACAACCAGGTACATATCAAAATTTACAAGCCAAGACGACTCGGCTTGCTGAAGGTTTAAAACAGCTTGCGCAAGAAGCCGGACTTCCTATTTGGACCAATGCCGTTGGTGCCATGTTTTCCGCGTTTTTTACAAATATACCGGTCAAAGATTATGCCAGCGCCTGTACATCAGATGTAGAACGGTTTGCTAAGTTCTTCAGGGGAATGTTAGAGCGTGGCATTTACTTAGCTCCCAGTCAATTTGAAGCAGTCTTTTTATCAATGGCACATACAGACTCAGACATAGACCAAACCTTAGAGCAAGCTCGGATCGTCCTTAAAACTCTCTCGTAAGCTAGTCCTGAAAGAGAACAGAGGGGTAAACTGGGTTATTTATGGTAACCTTATTAGAGAGGTGTCTTCTGCATGAAATCTAAAAGGGTCGTGAGAACTCTTATTACGTTAGGCCTAATAGCAGCCTTGATAGCTGTGCTTTATGCTTCACAAAATAGCGATCCATCGAATCCACATTCATCGGTGCCGGAAGAAACTTGGATTCATGGCCCCAAAGGACACGGGTATGCTGTCATGAACAACCAGCAACCTTGGAAACAGTGCTATGAATGTCATGAAAAGAAAGGTTTGGGCGGCGAAGTTTATTGTCAGAGTTGTCATGATCAATCAGGTGTAAACGTACTGATACCCCAAAAACCTTCGCAGTAGTTGTTAGGCTCTACTGATCCAAGAAATATTTATTTACTGTCTGTTACTTAAATAAAACGCTGAAAAAGATGATCTTTTATCAGCGTTTTTGCGATTTCAGCTATTCTTTTCGAAGCAGACTAAACGACTAAACACTCCTGCTGAAAACTAAGAGCTAAAAGATAATTCATTAATTATTAGGCAGGCAGCAGTAGCTTCGTGAACCCTTAGAGATAATCTTTCAAGTCTTGATAGAAGTTTGCCTTGGCTGTCTCGTAGTAAGGAGAGGCATGTTTAGTCTCCTTTCATCTTGCCCTGATTGATAGGCAGAGCTTAAAGCAGTATTATGAGAATATAATGTAAAAGTGGTTTATTATGATATAAGTCTCACTATTTAAACCTTTTATTAAGTATGCGAGGTTTGCTCAATCGGTTACGCAACGAAATCCTTGAGGACCAAGATCAACTGCTGGACAAAGGCAAAAGTCAACGTGAACAGGTTTTAGTATAAATTAGTGTTAAAGTAATGAGTAAAGATAAAGACAAAGATAAAGATATATAGTTAAGAGCTAATATTAGATAAAGAGTTAAGAGTAGAGACAACAGACAGGGGGACAGTTATTTTGATTCGAACCTTTGGACTAAAGAAGGACTCAGACGCTTCTTTTAACTTCAATTTAGATAGTTTAGTTGAAAATGACTTTCAATGGTATTGGGTTGATTTTAATAATCCGAGCGAACCTGAAATAGACTGGTTACGCAAGTACTTTAATTTTCACCCGTTGTCTATTGAAGACAGTATTTACTCATTAAACAAACCAAAATTAGACTACTATGAAGGATACAGCTTTTTTATTCTTAATGCTTTAAAAAGGGATACTCTTGGCCCAACGGAAATATCCTTATTTGTTGACCAAAATTATATTATATCCTTCCATACAGAAAGTTTGACCGAAATAGATGAAGCCTGGGAACGAGTGACTGGAGAACGAAGCAATTGGGAAAAAGGGCCCTCATTTGTCGCATATCAAATTCTTGATAAAATAGTAGATCAGTATTTCCCGGCTGTTTATGAGATAGAGGATAAATTAGATAGGATAGACTCAAATCTGGATAATAAATCAAGCCATAAATTGTTAGATGATGTATTTCAAATAAGAGGAGATTTACTGAAATTACGAAGAATCGTAACTTCGATGAGAGACTTGTTGTATAGAATATTAAATTCTGAGCGCCTACCCAGCTTCAAAGAGCATAAACTGTATTTTTCTGATATTCATGATCACTTATTAAAGCTCACGGATATGATTGAATCAAACCGAGAAATAACTTCTGACCTGCGTGACAGTTATTTATCGATGAACTCAAATTGGATGAATAAAAATATGATGGTATTGACGGTGATAACCACCATTTTTATTCCGTTAAACTTCGTAGCCGGAATTTACGGCATGAACTTTGTAAATATGCCGGAATTGAATTGGAAATATGGTTATTTCATAGTTTTAGGAGTAATGATCGGTATCGGTATCTCCATGTTCCTGTGGTTTAAACGCAAGGGGTGGTTTAATACATAATAGTGTCTTTATTAAATTTGTAAAAAATTATTATATTAATCCCATTATAGGTTATAAATGGTATAATTAGAACATGTAATCTTGAAGTAATGAGGGGGTAAGAATATGATTAAAGTTATTGCTAAGCTAACGATTAAAGAGGATAAGATTGAAGAATTAAAGAGCATCATTCCTGAATTGGTTGCAGAAACCAGAAAGGAAGATGGATGTCTTAGTTATCAGTTGTTTCAGGATGTTAAAAATAAAAAGATGCTAAGTTTTGTTGAAGACTGGGTAAGCAATGAAGCGTTGCAAAGACATATAAACTCAAAACATTTTCAGGAAGCGATGCCTAAGATAGCTGAACTTCAAGAAAAGGAAATGGAACTTAGCGTATGTACATTAGTTATTTAAACAAAACCATATAGTCATAGTCACGCTGCAATCATTAGCCGGGGAAAAACTCTTAGTTTCCCGGCTTAAACTATTACTAAGACTTTTGTACTTGTAAATTTGAATCTGTGAAATAATAAAGGTAGAATCAGACATAAGGAAGGTGAATGCCATGAAATTTAAAGAGTTTGCTTATATACGGCCAGACTTAAGAGAGGTAGAGACCAAGTTTTCTGACCTTTTAATAAAGTTCGATCAGGCTGAAGATTTTCAGCAACAGGACGTTGTGATGGTAGCGCTTAATAAGCTAAGAAGCGAATTTGAGTCAATGGAGCAACTTGTACATATACGGCATACCATTGATACTACGGACCCTTTTTACGAGGAAGAGCAGGCCTTTTTTGACGAAGGAACACCGATTTATCAGGGCTTGATCTCCCGATATTATCGGTCCTTGGTCAAATCTAAATTCAGACAGGCCTTAGAAGAAAAATGGGGAAAACAGCTTTTTGTCAAAGCCGATCTAACAATCAAAACCTTCGAACCAGAAATCATTGAAGACTTGCAACAGGAAAACAAACTATCTAGTGAATATACCAAACTCATTGCTTCGGCGAAGATAATGTTTGAAGGTGAAGAAAGAAATTTGCCGGGGTTGGTTCCTTTTCAGCTATCAACTGATCGAGCCACGAGGAAACGTGCCAATGAGGCTAAATATGCTTTCTTTAAGGCTAATGAAGTAAAGCTGGATGAAATCTATGACGGCTTGGTTAAAATCAGGACACGGATGGCCCAAAAGCTGGGTTTTGCAAATTATATTGAACTTGGTTATGCCAGGATGCTTAGGTCAGACTACACCCCAGAAATGGTGGCAGACTTCCGTAAGCAGGTTAAAGAGTCTATTGTCCCAGTGGGAAGCAAGTTGCGAGAACGACAAAGAAAACGGCTGGAGTTAGATACTCTGCCATATTATGATGAGAAATTCAGTTTTCAAACGGGTAATGCTACTCCTCAAGGGGATTCTGAATGGATAGTGAGCAACGGTCGACGTATGTATAATGAGCTGTCAAAAGAGACCAGTGAATTTTTTGAGTTTATGGTGGAAAATGAACTAATGGATTTGGTAAGTAAAAGGGGCAAGGCGGGGGGCGGCTATTGCACTTATATTAGTCAATATCAGGTTCCCTTTATCTTCTCGAATTTTAATGGGACATCAGGGGATATCGATGTTTTGACGCATGAAGCAGGACATGCTTTTCAAGTTTATTGCAGCAGAAATTTTCAAATTCCCGAATATCATTGGCCAACATACGAAGCATGCGAGATCCACTCGATGAGCATGGAATTTTTCACGTGGCCTTGGATGGAACTTTTTTTCAAAGGTGACACTGATAAATATAAGTTTAGCCATTTGAGTGATGCCTTACTGTTTATCCCTTATGGGGTCAGTGTGGATGAATTTCAGCATTTTGTCTATGATCATCCAGAGGCCTCTCCACAGGATAGAAAAGCAGCCTGGAGAGAGATTGAAAGAAAATACCTGCCGCATAGAGAATATGAAGACAATGACTATCTTGAAAAGGGCAGTTACTGGCATCAACAAGGGCATATTTTTGGGGACCCGTTTTATTATATAGACTACACCTTAGCTCAAATATGTGCCTTCCAGTTCTGGATAAGGTCCCGTGAAAATCGCGAATCCGCTTGGGCAGATTACCTGAGGCTCTGTCAGGCCGGGGGCAGTCAATCCTTTATAGATTTAACTAAGTCAGCTAACTTAGTTTCTCCATTTCAAGATGGATGCATCGCCTCCGTGGTTAAGGTCATAGAAGACTGGCTTGACGGAGTGGACGATACTAAACTGTGACTTTAGCAAAAAGGCCAACCATCGTGGTTGGCCTTTTTCATATTAACGTGGCAGTATCCAAGTAACCCCTGTTTCTTGGATAGCAACCTTTTCGATTTGCCCTGATGCAGCTTGACGGAAACGGATAATGGGTTCTTCCATGGGCTCTCGGGATAGGCTGAACGATCCCCAATGCATGGGTATAATCCATTTCGCCGAGATTTCCTCGGCCATTTTCCAGGCCTGTTCTGGAGTAGCATGGCTAGCTTCAAAGGACTTTGGAGAGTAGGCGCCAATACCCATTATGGCTAAATCAATCGGTACCTCACTCAGTTGTTGTTTAATGAGTTCAGTATAGCCAGTATCGGCTCCGAAAAATAGATTAACATCGTTTTTAGATAATAGCAGACTGTTTGCTTCCATACCTTTCTTCCATGGTATTCGGGCTCCCCAGTGTTTGCCTTCGATTGCCTTGACGTTGACTCCGGCCAAAGACTTGCTTTCTTGCCAGTGCATTTCTTCTATGGACTTAAACTTCATACCGTTCCACAAGGGAAGGGTATTTTTGGCGGTAATGACAAGGGTATCGGGTGATTGCAACTTGCGTAAGGTTGGATAATCGAAGTGATCTGTATGAGCATGCGATAGAAGTAATAAATCAATAGGACCAACTTCGTCACTTTTCAGAGCCGAATCTATATAACGGCTGGGCCCTATTGTTAGGTTACCTATGGGTGTAATACCTATATGTGAGTTTAGGGCAGGATCAATAAGAATTCTTGTACCAAAGAAGTTGATCAAAAAACTGGCGTGTCCAAGCCAAGCGACAGTGACTTCATTGTTTGACCATTTGTTAGGAGTAGGAATATTGTTAGGTTTTATTAAATTATGTCCAGTCGTTTCCCCTTTTTGCTCACGGAAGACAATATCTATAGCACAATCACCCCAGTCAATTCTAGAGTACTTAAAAAGGCCTAGGTCAATGAATTTCGTTAAGTGACTCTTTGTTAATTAAATTGCCCTATAAGAGTATCACTCCTATATGCAAATGTGAAGTTTTTGATTCGATTATCTTAGGGGTTTCTTAACCAGCCTGACAGTTGTTCATAGAATATATTGAAGAAAAGGGAAACTGCTTACCCAGTGGCGAAGAAGAATTCAGCTGAAAGAAAATAGAGTGAATCAAAGGAAAAGGGGTGGAAAAAAATGAAGATAGGGCGGGTGCTTAATAATTGGTGGAAGCGGATCTGTTACTTTTTCCGGCGGTTCCCTAAGAAAACACAGATTCAACCAACGTTCGGCAGCTCTTTCATTCAATATTGGTACTGTCAAAACTGGGACTTTGATCGCTGGATTGAAGAGTATAAAATGTTACAAAAAATAGGCATCAACGAAATAATCCTTCAGAACATCGCTGATACCAAATCACATTACGCTGTTTATCCGACAAAGATGGATGGATATACTTGCAACAGTATTGATATGGTTGAGACGGCCCTGTGTGCTGCTGATACCATTGGCATGAATGTCCGTATCGGTCTAGGGTTTAATGATGACTGGTGGTCAAAAAACATTTATGATCAGACGTGGTTAGATGATGAGGCCGAAGTTAACAAAGTGATCGTCACAGAGATTGTTACGATGTATGGTGGGCATAGAGCACTTACTGGTTGGTATATTCCCTATGAGTTTCACCCGTTGACGGCTCTAAGTTTTGTCCAACAAGCCGAGTTAAACCGATTCTTCCAAAAAATCGCTGGTACGATCAAGGTTTATAGTAAGAAAAATATCATGATTGCCCCATTTTATAAGGCTCAGTTGACTTGGAATATAACCTTGGCCTCTTGGTCATATTTTGTTCACCATATTCTTAAAGATACGGGGATAGATATTCTTGCTTTGCAAGATAGCATCGGGGCAGGTTTTAACACGTTGGAGCATTTAGATGAAATCTATGCTTACACCAAGAAGGCTGCCGACGAAATCGGCATGATTCTTTTTGCGATTACCGAAACTTTTGAGGTGAATGCAACGGAATATTTGCCAGCGCAACAAAGTCGAATCCGTGAGCAATTATCCATAGAGTCAGCCCATGTAAGTGGATTCGTGGCTTTTAGTGCAGACCACTATCAAAATGGTAACGAGCTTACTCAAGTAACGGGTTATGAGGATTACTACCGTTATTATCTCGATCATCGAAAGTAGTCTTTTTGCATGAGTAATATCACAATTTACATTGCCAACACCCTTAAAGTCCTAAAGGCACTGTAACAAACAATTTACTGCTTGAAACGTATCTTAAGAACAAAATATGCGAGAAGCAAGTTGATTGCCAACGTGCTTCTCGCATATTAGAAGAGCTCATCATTCATATCGCTCTACAAATTCTCTATGAATAAACGGACTACATCAGCCCCGCCAATTATTGTCCCTATAGAGCCGCCTAAGTTTGCTAATGTAACTATAAGCAGAATCCGTGTCACCTTATTATTCCAAAAACCTTTAAGAGTAAAAACATCCTCAGAAAGATTTTCGAAATCTCTTACGCTGGGGCGTCGGATATAAGCTTGTACAATACCAGCAAACCATCCAGCTGCAATTAGTGGATGTAAGGTAGTTATGGGAGCGACTACAAAGGCTGTAAGAATAGTAAGAGGATGTCCAAAAGCAAGCGCAGTTCCCAGCGCTGCAAAAGATCCAGTCCATAGCACCCAACTTATAGTTTGCTGAACTCCAGCAGAAGGATTTGCTATGAAAGTATAGACAATAACCGCCAAAATAAGGAGTGGAACTGACCAACCAATAACTTTAAGAGCCTTTGATTTAGCAGGAAGTTGAGATAAAAGCGCTAAATCATGCTCTTTTTTTAGTTCTTCTTTAATACCAGGAACGTGAGCCGCTCCTAAAACTGCGACAATCTTACTGCCTGGAGCTTCTTTAATTTTCTGAGATAAATACTGATCTCGCTCATCAATTAGAGGAAGCTTTAATTTAGGAAAATTTACAGTAAACTCATTAAGTATAGAATTAAGCATATCTTGAGATTTCATCTTTTCAAGATCCTCTTCTGAAATGTCTTCATCATCAAAAATACTAAAGAAAATCCCTGTCAGAAGCTTAGCTTTACCCCAAAACCCTACACCTTTCCAAATACGAGCAAAGGTTATTTGAATATTTCTATCAGCCAATACCAAGTTTGCACCTATTTCTTTGGCCGATTCAGCTCCCTGAATCATTTCTTGACCAGCATTAATACCAAATTGTTTTGCTATACGCTTTTGAAAGGAGGATATTACAAGATTTATCAAGAGTAAAGTGGCTTTTTTATCTTTAATAATCTTAAAAATATCGGTCTCTTTCCACTTGTTACCCTCAATAATTGTCTGATATCTAGGTTCATCCAACTCGATACAAACAGAGTCCGGCTTTTCGAATTCAATAACTTCCTTCACTAGTTCAGCACTTTGCTTTGATACGTGTGCAGTTCCGATAAGAATAAATTCCTTACCATCTAAATTTATTCTAGTAATGTTTTGGTTTTCTTCAAACATAAACTACCTTCCTTTATAACTTTCTTTTCTAAACCATTTTACTCATTTTTCCCCGCATGTTTTATTGTACTCTAACTTACCCGTGTCCGACAAATCAGTTTTGGATCATATTGCTTGAGCATATCAATTTCCGATTTAACCTGCCTAGGTTTCTTTCAAGATGGTAACGACTCTTATGTATACGAGGATGCCACGAGGTTGAGCAGTTAGAAGCTATAGTGATACATTTAAAACGAAAGAAGAGATGGCTAAGCCATCTCTTCTTTCGTTTTATTAAAGGTGGTTCTGTTTCTGATATTAAAAGCAATTATTGAACAACTTCGTAAGATTTGTCAGAACTCCAGCCTTTGCTAAAGCCAGCCATACCGAATCCGTAATTCAGACTCTTTGTGGGAATGCCAAAGATATTAAGCAAGGAGTCGGTCTGTCCAGCCGTTTGTCCGGTATAACAATAGACAACGACAGTTTTGCCTTTGCTTTTATCCTTGATCGAATCGAGGTTTTTCGCGACGTCAGGACCGTAGGGAATGTTCACGGCGCCTTTAATGTGGCCTTTGGCGTAATCTACTGCTGTGCGAACATCAACAATGTAGTATTTGTCAGCTTCTTTAGCCAGGGCATCTTTCATAACCGGGAGATCAATCTTATAGGAGTCTTTCGGTACTTCATTAAAATACTTCTTGACTGCCTCGTCAATTGCTTTGCTCTTACTAGCAACTGCGGGAACCGTCGGCATTGCAGTCGGTTCTGTTACTGTCGGGTACTTCTGTCCCAACCAGCCTCTGGTCTCAAAGCCTACAGTACTGCTGCCACCCATACCAGAGTTTAAGGAGAGGGTCTTGATTCCTGCAACGTTGAGAAGTGAATTCGTTTGCCCAGCGGTCTGTCCGGTATAGCAAGCAACGATTAAGGTTTTGTCTTTGGCGATTGCACGAATGCTATCGAGGTTTTTGGCGATATCTGGGCCATAGGGCACGTTAATCGCTCCCTTGATATGCCCTTTAGCATAATCTTCTGCTCGACGAAGATCCAATACTGCGTATTTATCAGGGTTTTTATCGAGCTCATCCTTTAAGTCTTTCTCAGCAATCTTATAGGAATTTTTAACATTGGAGCCAATATCATTGAAATAAGTTTCAATAGCCCCTTTAATTTCTTTTGCGGGGTCTTCCGCAGGAGTAGATGAAGTTGTTACTGGTGGAGTTGACGGAGTAGTGGCAGCGGGCTGTGCTGCTTGACCACAACCAGTAACAAGAAAGCCGACAATCAGGAAAAGGGACAAGATGGGAGATAATTTCCTTTTTAGCATTTAAAACATCCTTTCAACTTTAAACTATATTCTAAGCTTAATTTAGAATATGTAATTTAAGTTAACATTCGATGGGTATGTGAAAAATACCTTTATCACAATTGAATTAGCCTATAAACTTTTATTATATACCTATAATAATAAAGAATAAGATAAATGTTCTCTAAGTATGAACTAGTTTATTAATGATAAACAAAATATATGCCTATAAATTTTTATTATATACTTATAACATTAAAGAATAAGAGCATTAATTAATAGTAGCAGGAGAAATTTGCTGTTTAGCGAATAATATATCAATAAGTTTCTTGACGATAATTGAAGAAACCATCTTAATTGGACTTGTGAATTAATTATTAAGAGGAGGGCGAAAACTTTGAAAGCTAAGTCGATGTCAATGCGATCCATGGGTTTGACCGTTATCTATTTATTGTTATTAGGTTTTGGCATGACTTTTTTAGTCGGCTGCGGCAATAGCTCGTCAACGGTGGGCACCGTTGACAAGGAGCAAGACCCGTCGAAGGCTAACGTTAACCAGAATACCACCCAACCGGTCCAAGGCGTTCCCGCCGATATACCGTCTACAGCCAACTTATCGGTCGATGAATTGGAGGCGGCCATAGAGGATAATAAAGGGTGGCAGTTAATTGACGTACGGGAAGCCAGAGAATTTGCCACTGGGCATATTAAGATGGCGCTTAACAGACCTTTAGGTGATTTGAAGAACAACCTTGCCCAGATTAGTAAGGACAAAGACCTTGTATTAATCGATCTTAATGGCAGCCGCGCCCAATCAGCGTGGAATGTTCTGGTAGAGAATGGCTATGACCAAAACAAAGTTAAAGTCTTAACTGGGGGCATGTTACAGTGGAGAGGGATCGTCAGCTCAGCCGGCAACAACAGCGGCGCTGACACAATTAAAAGCAGTGAAACAAATACTAGCGGTGGTAATGCTGCAGAGCCGAAGCCTGAGGTCCAGGAAATGGTAGGCGGCTGTTAGAATAGTTGTGGTTGTCAAATTATCAAGGCTGTCATGATGTTGTGAGGGATGGAGGGAAAACTATGAAACGAAGAAATTTCTTAAAGGGTGTACTTTATGGAACTGGCGCTACCATGGCGCTCGTGGGTGGGTTCGGTACCTTTAATAAACTGGACTCGTTAAAAGCTGAGGCTATAGATAAGGATCTTGAAACAAATGTTTTTTCTTCCTGTGAAATGTGTAGAAACCAGTGTCCCATTGCTGTTAAAGTCAAAGACGGGAAAGTTGTCAAGATTGATGGTCATCCGGATGATGCAGCTTTCGGTGGCGTAATCTGTGCTAGAGGAAATGCAGGTCCGTCGCTGCTATATGACCCCCAACGGATTAAGAAACCGATGATTCGTACAGGTGAACGAGGGGAAGGGAAATTTAAAGAAGTAAGTTGGGACGAAGCATACACCTATATATCTGATAAATTATATAACGTCAAGGATCAATACGGCGGGGAAGCGATCGCCTTGGCTAGTCGTAAAGGACCCCATGATTGGTTTTTCCGGTCGATTGGCAAAGCTCTGGGTTCCCCGAATGTGTTTTCACATGAGGCAACTTGCCCTATGACTCGTTCCGTGGCCTTAGACACTACCTTTGGGAATGAAGCGATTGCTGCTGATTATGCCAATACCAAATATCTTATCTCGATTGGTCGAAACTGGTTTGAAGGAATTCACGTTGCTCAGACCAGAGCTGTTTCCAAAGCGCTTAGCAATGGGGCTAAACTGGTAGTACTCGATCCGCGTTTTAGTATTACTGCCTCAAAAGGAGAATGGCTTCCTATCAAAGCCACCACTGATTTGGCCTTTGTGATGGCCATGGCTAATATCTTGATTCAGGAAAATCTCTATGATCAAAACTTTATCTCTCAATATACTGAGGGTTTTGAGAAATGGGCTGAAGAAGTAAAGGATAAAACTCCTGAATGGGCAGAGAAAGAGACTGGAATCTCGAAAGACAAAATCATTCAGATAACTAGAGAGTTTGCGGCTGCCAAACCTCAAGCTATCTTAGACTTTGGCTGGCGAACAGCTTATACACCCAATGACTATCAACTGCGTCGGGCAATTCTGATCGTTAATATGATGATTGGAAACTTAGAAGTTCCAGGTGGATATTATCGAACCAAACCGGCAAATTTCTTAAAAGATTTCCCTGATCAAGCCGTTCACGCTAAAGTGTTAGGGAATATTACACAACCGAGTTTCCCCAAGGCTTCTAAAGGAAGAATTGATGGCACAGGCGTTAAAGGCACACCCGGTCAAATCATTCCGGCTTATGATGGGGCCGTGGGGAAAATTGTAGAGAGCATCTTAACTGAAGAGCCCTACCCTATCCGAGCATGGCTTGTCCATCGATTTAATCCCTATATATCGCTTACTGAAAGTCCGAGGGTTTTAGAGGCGTTCAAAAAGCTAGACCTCTTGGTAACTTGTGATGTTTATATGACTGACACCGCTTATTTTTCGGATGTGGTATTACCGGAATGCACCTATTTAGAACGCTATGAACCGATTTTTGATATGGCGGGATTAACTCCAAAATATGTGATAAGGCAACCTGCGGTACCACTGGTTTATCCGGATACAAAACCCTACTGGCAGATTTATAAAGAACTTGGAGAGAAAATGGGCCTTGGTGATTATTTTGAATTTAAGGATATGGAAGACTTTGTGACTCAACAACTCCGTCCTACGGGTATAACCTTAGACAAAATGAAGGAAATGGGGGTTTGGACTCCTCCTGGGATGAACGCGTTCTATGTTCGTGCTAACGATGCCAAAGCCTCCATGGATACCGTTTTGTCGAACCATAGTAAAAAGATTGAAATCTTCTCTGTAGATGTTGAAGAAGCAACAAAACAAGGTGTTCCGAAATATGTTAGTCATCCTCAACCAGAAGAAGGGAAATTCCGTTTTGTCCAGGGTAAAGTAGCTGTACACACGAATGCAGGAACGGCCAATGTTCCGATCCTGAATGAGTTAATGCCGACAAACACGTTGTGGATGAATCCAATAAGCTGTACGAAACTCAGCTTGAAAGACGGAGATGAGATTGTTATATCCTCTGGTCTAAATGAGCATAAGGGTAAAATAAAAATGACCGAAGGAATTCGACCGGATACAGTTTTCTGTTATCATGGTTTTGGTCGAGTTTCACCGGAGCTTAAAAGAGCCTTTGGTAAGGGCATCAATGATAATCACTTAATCCCGAATGAAATTGGGGAAGTTGGCAACACTGTTACCTCGACCACGTTCGTAACGGTTCGGAAAGCCTAATGGACAAAAGCATGATTGCCGAACTGTATTTGTCGTTTGCAGCAGTTTTTCATCGACCTAATCAAGATGTCTCGGATCATTTAGAAGAGTTAGTTGATCTTTGGTCTGAAGTAATTCCAGAAATAGACGAAGCGGTTCAAAAATTATCAACCTTTTGCAGGGGATTTCCCCCAGGGGAGCAGCGGCTCAATGCTTTATGGGAACACTATATTCCACTTTTTGAAACGGGTGCAGTTGAAGCCTCCCCTTATGCCTCGGTTTATAGCGGGGAAAAAGGTTTAGTGCTAGGTAAAGAGGCTTTTAATGTTCAACAATTCTACGCAAATTGTGGGTACGTTATGGGAGAAAAAAGTGCAGAACTTCCTGACCATTTAGCGGTGGAATTAGAGTTCTGTGCCTTGCTAGCCCGAAATGGACAGGCTGAAGCCTTGATGGAGTTTCAAAAAAAGCATTTAACCCCTTTTTTAAAAAGTATTTTACCAAGGATTAAGAATTCTGATCGTCCAGTTTACTCTGAGATTGCCACAATTCTTGAAGTTAGACAGCTAAATTTACAGAAAGAGGGTGATTTTGTTGGCTAAAAAGTATACCATGATCATTAATCTGGCGAAATGTATTGGCTGTCAGGCGTGCACAGTCGCTTGTAAGTTCCAAAATAATGTACCAGATGGAAAGTTTAGAACGAAGACTCCTGCAAATGAGCTGAAGGGAACCTATCCAAATGTTTCGCTATATTTTGTAAAAGAAGCCTGTCAAATGTGCCAAAAAGCACCTTGTGTCAGTGTTTGTCCGACAAAAGCTTCTTACTACAATGAAGATGGAGTGGTCTTAGTCGATGAGGATAAGTGTGTTGGTTGCCTGTATTGTATGACTGCCTGCCCCTACGATGCTCGTTTTCTCAACAATGAAACTGGTGCGGTAGACAAATGTACCTTTTGTTACGAATTAAAGGTTTCTAAAGGGGAAAAACCTGCTTGTGTTTCAACCTGCGTCGGGGGTGCATTAATCTTTGGCGACCTTAATGACCCACTTAGCCAAGCTTCTCAGTTCTTGGCAAAGCATAAAGGAGAAGTTCGCAAACCTGAGTTAGGCACTCACCCAGGTGTTTATTACATTTATGAAGGGGTGGTGAAGTAACGTGGATGTTATTTGGGGTGTTAGTGTCAATGAAGTTGCTTGGGGCGGATTGATAGCTATTTATTTATTCCTGGCTGGGATTGCCGGCGGAGCCTTCTTAACTGCTTCATTGACGGATCTTTTCAGCAAACAGCAGTATCCAAAGGTAATTCGGTCCGGGGCCTACCTTGCTGTGGTTAGTATTATTGTCGGTTTGGGGTTATTAGTTGTTGACTTAGGTCGTCCGTTAAGCTTTTGGAAGCTTCTTCTTAATGTGAATATGGGATCCGTCATGTCGATCGGCGTCTTTATCGTCTCAGGTTTCACAGCCTTGTCAGTTGTCTATGGTTATCTTGTATGGTCAAGTGCTGTAGCGCAAAAACAGATTCAGATTACATCTGCGAACAAAGAAGTAGCCGCTGCTTCTGCAGGCCAGGGCCTTCAAGCGTTTCGTAAACCGGTGGCTGGCTTGGGAGTTTTATTTTCTATTGGGACTGCGACCTACACTGGTTTCTTATTATCCGCTGTTACAACCAATAACTTCTGGCACACACCGTTTCTTGGTATTGAGGCAGTTCCATTCTTGCCGATTCTATTTTTAGTGTCTGCTTCTTCGACTGGTTTAGCAGCAACCTTGATTGGTGCTTGTAACTGCGGGGATCTAACAGCCTATAAAAAAGTTGATATGGTTCTAATTATGCTTGAGATAGTTTTAATCGCCATTCTTTATCTATCGGTTGAACCTATATTCTTTGGTGGAAGCATGGCTGCCCTGTTCTGGTTAGGCGTCGTTATTGTAGGATTAATAGTTCCCTTACTTTTATCATTCTATGGTATCACAAAGCACAAAAATGTGATTTTACCGGTTTGCGGGATGGTAGTCATTGGGGGATTGAGTTTGAGATATTTCGTTGTGTATACTGGACAGCTGTTTTAAATGATCTTGTCAAGTTATGTTAAATTTTCTATTCTATTCTTACTTATACGGGCTTAGAGCTCGTTTCTTTTAGCATCAAAGGCATGATTCAACTGTAAAAGTAAAAGTATTTAAATTATACGATCCACTATGGTTTTATGCAGGAGAATCATGCCTTAACCTTAAAATTGAAAATAACATTAATAGCATAATAGACTAAATTATCCTTCCTAAAGTTTTAGAGTGCGAAGTTTACAAACATCGTTTAAAAGGGGGTGGACCTGTTGACAATTGATCAGTCACTCTATAGCAGGCGGCAAGTATTAAGTCTGGGGCGAAAGACTCTGTTAGTGCTAGGGGTAGGTTGTCTTTACCCTGTCAGTCACTATTTAAGAGCTAAAGAAAATTCGCTGGCTGTGGCCCGTATTGCCAGCAGTGAGATGCCCTTGAAGATAAATTGGCAACGACTAGGCCAAACCCGCTTTTGGTTGCGGCAAGGAAACGATAGAGTGGAAGCGATGTGGGCCAGTTGCACTCATTTGGGGTGTGAGGTGAATTACGACTCTGAACAGGATCAGTGGCTTTGTCCCTGCCACGGAAGCCACTTCGACAGGGATGGGCAGCCTGTATTAGGTCCGGCGGTGAGTCCCTTAGTTCGGGCTGAAGTGAAGGAGAAAGACGGTTTTTATCTGCTACACCAACCAGCAGTATAGGACATTAGATGGCTGTCAAATAATAGCTTTACTGCTAGTGCCGCTGGTCTTAACTGGTAGGCAAAGTGATGAGCAGGGAAGGCAATTCTGATTAAGCTGGATGGGGAGAATAACATGGGAAAGCAAGGAGACAATTCCTTTACGGGACATATTCGCCCCCGCCAAATAAGAGCGGGTGCTCTACGGTTAAGAGCCACATTCTGTTTGGGTGGATTTTCTTTTTTGGCCTTTATAGTATTGACTATTACGGGTGTGTTACTCTTGTTCTATTACCAGCCCGGAGATAGGGCTTTTGCTTCTCTGAGTGAAATTAATTCGGTGCTGCCTTACGGGGGATTCGTCCGATCCCTGCATTTCTGGGCAGGCCAGATGATGGTGATCAGTGTTTTTCTGCATATGGTACGGGTTGTATGGTCAAGGGCTTACCGACCTTTACGCGAGCTTAATTGGATTACGGGGGTAGTGCTTTTTGGCTTGACAGTAATCTTAGATTATTCCGGTTACCTGCTTCGAGGGGGGCAAGAAAGCGGGGCCGCGGCAACCGTTGGTCAAGCTTTGTTTACATCGTTACCAGGGGGACAAGCTTTGGCAACTGTTTTTTTTGGACAACCATCCCCCCTCAATGGCAGTACCTTAAATATGTTTGTCTGGCACGTTTTTATTTTAGCAGGTGCCGTTGGTTTTCTGCAGATGTTTCATTTTTGGCGGATCCGACGAGGCGGTGGGGTGCGACCTTTATAAGAACGGCTTTGTAGGTGGAGACTAGATTAGGGTAAAGAAAACTTATAAAAACGAACATGCTCTGACGTGAGGTGAGAATACATGGACCTAAAAGAAAGTGACAGGCCTCAAGTGCCTGCAGAGGTTGAGCAGAGCGGACGTCAGGAAAAAGTACCGTTGATTGAATTACAGGTAAGGGAGTATATTGGTATTTTTCTTTGGTTGGGTCTTTTATTTGCGTTGACTGCTAGTGTGAAAGTTCCTTTGGACAGCTCACCGAAGGCTGAGGCGGTAAGTATATCCAAAGCTCCCTGGGTATTTGGCGCAATCCAGTGGCTGTTACAACAGTGGCCGGCGTGGCTGAGTGGGTGGGTTCTACCTCTTCTGTCTATGGCAGTATTATTAATCCTGCCTTGGTGGGGGCGAAAAGTGGGAAAGACATGGGCCTGGATAATTTTCCTGATCCTAAGTTTGGTTTGGGTAGGATTAACTTTCTTATATATGTTTATGGGGTGAAGGAGGATTTTTCGACATGACCAAGCGATTACGATTAATAGTACTTCTGGGGTTAGCCATTATCTTTTGCCTCACCATGGTTTTCCTGGCGATCAATTCGTTTAGCGCATCCCCTTGGCAGGATTGGCAAAGAAAGTATTTCCAAGCGCAGATTGAAGAGCTTCAAGGAACTATGTCCACTGTTCAAGGAGAAGAGCATGTAAAAAAACTGGCACAGGAAATTAAGGTGTGGCAGGATAAGAAGCCGGCTCTGCAGGAGATACGCTTATCAAATGGTCGCATTGAACGTTGCACCACTTGTCATTTGGGAATCGAAGAAATTTCTGTTTCTCACCCCAGTGATAGTATTGGCTGTACAGTTTGTCACGGAGGGAATGCCCTGTCTGTGGATGAGCAGACTGCCCATGAGGGGATGTTTGGCGGGGGGCATCCTGGTCAGTTAGAGGTGACTCGCCTAAGTTGTGGAGGGAACTCGGAAGTAGGGCAATGTCACAGCGGAAATCGGCAAGAGTCTGACAATCAAGTAGATTTGCTGACCACTGCCTTGATGGCCAGCAAAGGAGGAGAACTCTCCATGAGCAGATATATGCACGGGCTGGATATTCCGCCACGGGTGCTGCTGAAACCTGGAGAGACCGCGGCGGATTTTCCAGCGCCTTTTAACCAGCGTGGGGAAGAGCCGAAATTTCAGCAGAACTGTTTAGCAGTTTGCCACCTGACCGGGGGAGAACTACTGGGGCAAGAAGTCCAGGCCAACGGGTGTGAGAGCTGTCATGTATTAAGCAATCCACAACACACCTATGAGGGAAAGGATGTCACGATCCCTCGGTCAAAATCAGGTTATGGGATGTCCCACTCTCTAACCGTGCAAATCCCCTACACCCAGTGTAATCAATGTCATAATCAGGGAGATTATAAGGTCGATACTATGGATTTTATTCCTCGCTCTGATTTAGACCGTGTTAAATCTTCGCCACCCCCGGATAAGGAAAGTCTGGAGACGCGCTGGCAGAATGTATATTCCCCGGGATTGGTCTTTACCAAATGCGAAGTCAACTTGGACTGTGTAGACTGCCATACCCGCCAGGAGACCATGGGAGACGGGGAGATGTATTCCTCTGAATGGAAAGCGTTGAAAATCCAATGTCGGGATTGCCATGGAAGTACGGTTAGTAAGCCCATTGAGTGGGAGATAACGGATAAATCCGATATGGCCTGGGTGGAAGCACGCATCAATCCAGCCTTTCCATCTCTCGAAATGGGGGATGTCATTCTGAAGACGGCAAAGGGCGAGGAATTAGCTTACGTCCGTCAGGAAGACGGCAAATGGTTCAGTTATCGTAAAACAAATGGAGAAAAATATCTAATTCCGCAGGTTATTGATAGTCAATGTCGTCAGGACCCGGATAAACAGTCTTCCGATGACTGCCATAAATGTCATGATGTCTCGAAGGATAAACCTTCCTCGGGAGGAGAATGAGACTGCAACTGAAGCGACGAGGGGGAAGAAGTATGTGGCAGATAGTCAGAAATGACTGGAGGCCAAAGCTTGGTTGATTGAATTCTATAGTGCTTGGCTATACAATACTGATATATGTTTAATTCCTTAGAAACTTAGAGGATGGTGAAATTGTATTGGATAGTAACCAACTCAAGATCTTTTGTATGGTAACGCGTCAACAAAGTTTTTCAAAAGCAGCAAAATTATTGCATATGAGTCAACCAGCCGTTAGCACACATGTTAAAAATTTAGAAGAATACTACCAGGGGCAATTGCTTGACCGAACTCCACAGGGCGTGACGCTTACCAAGGCTGGCGAAGTCTTTTATAACTATGCACAAAAGATCCTTGACCTTCAAGACGAAATGGAACAACAAATCGAAACTGTCTTCAAGCATGAAAACAATCAAGTCATAATTGGGGCAAGTACCACTATCGGAAATGTCTCTCTTCCCTGTTCGATCTATTTGTTTAAAGAACAATACCCGGAGGTCGAGCTTTGCCTAAATATCGCCAATGCCGAAGAGGTCCTTAGTATGGTGATTTCTGATGTCGTTGATATCGGTGTTGTGGAAGGGGACACAGAGTCTTCTACCCTTAAATCCCTTCATGTTGCATCGGATGAATTAGTACTTATTGTTCCTCCTCAGCATCCTGCTGAAGGAGACGTTATCTCCCTACAAGACTTCCTCAAACAACCGCTAATTATGCGAGAAGATGGATCAGGCACACGTAAGATTTTAGCAACAGCTTTAGCTCGTCATGGCTATTCTGTGAATCAGCTGAAAGTGATTACCGAGATGAAGAATATCTATGCCATTAAATCTGCCGTTGAGGCAGGATTAGGGGGATCAGTTATGCCACTGCTCGCAGTTCGCAAAGAAGCTTACACGGGGACGCTTAAAGTCCTAAGGATTATGGACATGGAAATGCCTCTCATCTTTAATATTGTTTATCCTAATAATCGACCACTTACGACGAAGGCAAAGCTGTTTATTAAATTCCTTACGAATCCTGAAGAAAGTTGCCTTTGTTGAAAATAGGAACAAATGTAAAGAGACAGCGTCGGCTGTCTCTTTACATTAAATATTTAAGGAGGAGTTTTGATCCTAGCCATGTTCCCAAAAAGACCGCGAATGCAAAAATCCATCCAGTAAGAGAACTAGAAGCAATTCCATTTAACAGGGCGCCTACATTGCAACCATACGCAATTCGTGCTCCGTATCCCATGAGCAGTCCACCGATTAATGCAGAAAAAAAGAACTTTTTATCCCGGATTGGTCGAAAGCGAACTTGTGAAGCCACCAATGTTGCCCAAAAAGCACCCAGTAACAAACCGAGGTTCAAATAGGTTCCTGAGGCAGCCATTAATCCCTCAAACGTAAATCCTCGGTCACTGAGAACTCCAAGGTTAGTACCGATCCATTCCGCCCAAATTTCTATATTCCAAGTAACTCCCCAGGGTTGGCGCCTCACGATCAGCACAAGTATGTTTAGCAGACCTAAAATAATTGCCCCTATCCAATAAGCCCAAGGGCCATGGATGATTGTCTGTAAAGTCTTTTTCATTGCTACACACTCTCTTTAATCATGCGTTTTTGTCAGCTCAAGATGCCATATTCCATTCGCCACTTCTTTTTCTTCAATAATATATCGATTGGCTTTTGCCCATACAACAATACCCCTTGAGGTACAACTGTGTTCAGTTTCTAGGACTAAAATATCACCGCATTGCATGGACGACAACTTCTGTTTTGCTTTAATTAGGGGAATTGGACACATTTCTCCCCATATATCAATTGAAAAACGAGTCATAGCTTTCACCTATTCCCCTAATTGTTTTTTTTGCCACCATCTAGCTAACTGCCATAAGGTTAATAAAACGATTATTTCAAGAATAAGGGTTGGAACCCAACCGAAAATGTCCGGCAAAAAAATTCCAGGCCATTCACCAAAGGTATATCTCCAGCTTTTCAACGATCGCTCTCCTAAAACTGAGCCTACAGCTAAACCGAAAAAAGCCAGCATCTGCATTGCAAAACCTTCTCCGATACGGATTATAATTCCGGTTGAACAGCCGCCAGCCAACACCATCCCTATCCCGAACAACAAACCACCGACAACAGTATGCACGCCCATGGGAAAAACATTGAGGGATAACGGGATGTTTCTCTGCGAAGCTCCCCAGGAAACCAGTGCAAAACCAAGGATACTAATCCCTAAAAGCAAAAGAAAGGCTCGAGTAAGTTGAGTCATACCGATCAATATAGGATCACGTAATGCAGACACAAGACAAAAGCGAGACTTCTGTAAAACAAAACCCAAACTTATTCCTAGAGCCGTAATTAGCGTAAGACGGATACTTATTTGAGAAAGGAGAACGAGCAACAATGTGAGAAAAAGGATAAACCCGATATTCCATTTCCTTTGGGAATGAAAAGCACTATTGATCGACACTGACCAATCTCCCCCTCACATAGTCACCTAAAACAATATAGACAATAAATATCATATCATAAATATTGTTGTAAAGTTCAGGCTATAGAGGTAATTAATAAATTTCTTCCATTTAGACCATATTTTTTGGAGGGAGTATCTCAACTTTTGCTAAGGAAGGAAGTTTTAACAATATGAAAAGCACGTTGATTGTCCACGTCAACGTGCTTTCACTATGATTCCTGTCATGTTTCCTCTATGAATAAGGCGAGGGAGGATGGTGACAGGAAAGTCAAGGAAATACCTTCTCAACAGCCGGAGGGACTACTGTTTAAAGAAGGCACTTCCAACATTAAGTCCTCCTTGGAGAAACGCCACTTGAGAGAGACCTTTGCTTTGGAGCATGCATGCCGCTTCGTAGCCCCTTATTCCTAATCCACATACAGTTATAATCAAAGAATCCCTTGGGATCTCTTCCCAACGATCTCGCAGTTCGCCTAACCCAATCACCATGGTCCCATTCAGGGACAGCGGGTTAGCCGCCACTTCGTCCGGCTCACGAATATCAAGTATGCAGAGCTTTTCCCCGGCTTCTAAGCGTTTTGTGACGTTTTCCGCTGTGATTCCTAACGCTATCCCCTGACGCATGTTTTCTAACGTTGTAGCAGCATGTATGAGCACATCAATAGCGGTGGCAAATGGCGGTGCATAGGCTAGGTCTAAATCAATCAAATCTTCTGCCTTAGCGCCAAATTTAAGCGCGGTTGCCAGTACATCTAGTCTTTTGGCACATTCCCCTATGCCACAGACTTGGGCGCCGAGTAAGCGGCCATTTTCCTGTTCAGCGATTAATTTAATCGTGATAAGAGCATGCATGGGATAATAGTGAGTAGCATCAAGGCCACTGCTCACACTGGTTACGACATTGTATCCGCGTTTGCGAGCCTCTTCTTCGCTTAATCCCGTGCGACCGATAGTAAGATCAAAGGCTTGAAGAATAGAGGTTCCCTCGACTGGGGCAAAGCGAGCGGGGATTCCAGCAATATGATCTGCGATTACGCGGCCTTGCTTGTTAGCGGTCGAGGCCAGCGGAATATAAACAGGTTCCCCTGTAAGAAGATGGCGTTGTTCGGCACAGTCTCCGCCAGCATATATAGCCGGATCATTGGTCATCTGATGCTCATTGACTTGAATTGCTCCTGTGTTGCCAATCGTGAGCCCGGCCTCTCTGGCAAGTCCAATTTCTGGACGAACGCCAGTGGCGATAATCACCATTTCCGTTTCAATTGTTCCTTGTTCTGTTATGACTCGGCATACATTGTCTTCAGCATCCCCTTCGAAAGCCTTCACTTTACAGGAAAGTTGCAAATCAACGCCATGTCCCTTTATTTTTTGCTCAACCAGTTTGGACATGTCAGAATCAAGTAACTTCGGCAATACCCGAGAATCTGCCTCACACATTGTAACCTTCAAACGAGGGCTGACTAGGGCATCCGCTGTTTCTATTCCGATTAACCCGGACCCAATTACAGTGACATGCTTCACCTGCTTTGTTTTAATCAAATCCTTGACACTTTGGGCATCATGCGGATGATGCATGGTGAATATCCGTCCTAACTTAACTCCAGGAATTGGCGGTATACTCGGCTTAGCCCCGGTTGCGAGAACTAAATAATCATAAGGCAAGGCATCCTCGAGATTAGTAAGCAAATTTCGGACCCAAACCTTTTTATTACTCCTGTCAATTTTTATAGCTTCTGTTTGAGTGTGAACTTTTGCATTCTTTTGTGCCGCAAAAAATTCCGTATCTCTAATTACACCGTAGGAGGTCGTCATTAAATCTTCTAATCGGGGCACTAAGTTAGCGACATAAAATGGCAGTCCACATCCTCCGTAAGAGATTAGACTTCCTTTTTCTAGGATGGTAATCTCAGCATCCGGATTAATACGCCTTAAACGTGCAGCCACTTTAGGACCAATAGCAACCCCGCCTACAATAATTACTTTCATGAAAGCTCCCCCTCATTAAATTAAGAAATGCACAATCATTATTCCAAGAACTCTAAAAATGGTTTTTCCATACTTACAAGTGCATTAACCATCAATTCTACTAAACCGCCATATTGAACATTAAATTTGTCTGTCGCCTCGTAAAACTCTAGAATGTCGCGAATAGCTCCTTTACAATTAGAACAAGGTGCACACACATATTTAGGCAAGGCAGTATTTTTCATACTATCCTGAAAGGCTCCTAGGATCTGGTTAAACTTCATACGAGAGCTTACTTTGTTTCTCCATTCAGAGAAGTTCATAGAATTCGTAATAGCAAAACCACCGCCGCCGCCACAGCAGTAATTGTCAACACCATGCGGTGTCATTTCTCTGAACTGAGGACATATGGCTTTTAAGACATTTCGTTGCGGTTCCACAATCCCCATTCCTCGAACATAATTACAAGGATCATGTAGCGTTACAGGAAAGTTATTTTTTCGGGGATCTAACCTTAATTGTTTGAGCCTGACCATATCCCAAAGAAGAGGGAGACAACTCTCAACTGGAACTTTAGCATCTGCAAACACCATGCGATCCGCTATTAGCGCCGAAGCCTTATGGGCATGTCCGCACTCTGCGATGACTATTCGGTTGACTCCTAATTCTTTGGCAACTTTCATCTGCATTGTGGCCAGAGTTTTAGCTTGAAAATCATCATACCAGATGCCATAGTTTACATTGTCATATCCTGTGATTTCACTGCTAAGCGTCCAGTTTAGGCCAGCTTCTTCGAAGAGAATGGCAAAAGCTATGGGGTTTTCAGGCCAAGCCATATATTCGCCCGCATTATGTAATAGAAGAATATCTGCACCTTTTTTGTCCATCGGAAATTTGATTTTTAAGCCATACTTCTCTTCGATATCCTCTTCTAAAAACTCTATCGTATCTAAGAAAGCCGGTTTGCTAACTCCCGTAGACGAACCTGTTTTTATCTGAAGCATCGTACCTTTGGTATGCAAGGGAAGAGGAGCAATGCCCATTTCTTGGCTAAATATTTTTCGGATTTCTTTCGTGAGAATGGCATTATCTAAGCCCAATGGACAAGTCTGAGCACAACGACGGCAAAGATTACATCGATAGGATAATTCTCCAAGCCGAGCAATTGTTTCCCAATTTACATCGATATCAGCTCCGACAAAACTGCCTAGAAGCTTTCCGCTTTTGGTAAAGTACTTCTTTACAATCTTTCGAAGAACTTCGGAGCGGAAAATTGGGCGATACAGCTCATTGTTTCCCGAGGCTTCGTAGATATGACAGGCCGCTGAACACGTATCACATTTTGCGCAGTATTCAAAGGATAATAAGAGGGGCTGGAGCACTCCATTGTTGGCATCTGAAAAGCTTTTTTCTAAACCATTGAGGAATTTCCGTACAAATTCATCCTCTTCAGCTTTGGTTTTTGGGCGAATCAACGTATCGATTCCGACGTAGCCATCCAAAGATGTACAGAATTTTTCTTTCCATGCAGGCTTAGGATCGGTTAAGGGCGGTTCCATTCCAGGTTTATCATAGGGCGGAAATAAAGGCATTAGCTGTTCAGGTTCAAGTTTGATTAGTTGCTCATCTGATCGTCCCATATCCTTTGGGCGTAAATCTTTTTGATTGATCATATTTAACTCTCCTCTTTCGACAAGTTAACTCTCCAAAATATGTAGTTATTCCTTGGGATGCGTCTTATCGCCTAATAACGAAGTGAGTAAAAAGATAATCTTAATATGATATAATTCATGTCAATATAGTGCTTAGTTATTGACATATGCCCCATTCGATTTTATTATACTCTGTATTGAACATATGTCAATAAACGTTTTTTATTATCCTATGCATTGAATTTCTTAATATCTGGAATAGTTGTGTTTTTAATGGAGGGAGGTAAGGTGCAGCAAATAAAAAGTCTGAATTTACGCTGAGAAAGAAAACTTTCTTGGTATTGAGGGAGGTCACCAGTGAACAGAACACATAGTTATTGACATATGTTCAAAATAGAGTATAATTCAATTTATAAAGGGCATATGTCAATAACTAAAGGGGGCGGTAGTGTGCCTAGAAGAGATGGAACGGGTCCTATGGGCGAATCAATGAACAGTGCTGGCTTAGGCCAAGGGTCAGGTTACAGAAGGGGCCCAGGAAGAAATTTCACAAAAGATTTAATAGTATCAAAAACGCAAAAGGAATTGTTACAAGAGCGAAAAGAGCAACTTGAAAAAAGGCTTGCTGATATTAGCAAGCAATTAGAGATTTTATAACTGGTAGTTGAAAGCACGCCTGCAGGCTTGTAAGTTTCTTAATGAAATAATTGAGGTGTACGAATTATGCCAAGACCCAGAAAATGGAGAAAAGTTTGTTGCTTGCCGGAAAGCAACAGCTTTGGGCCACTAAATACATTAATCAATCAAGAACATTTTGTAATCATGACAGTTGATGAGTATGAGACGATACGGCTCATTGACTTAGAAGGTTTTACCCAGGAAGAGTCAGCCGACCAAATGAATATAGCACGTACAACCGTCCAGCGCATTTATAATGATGCGAGGAGAAAACTGGCAGATTCCTTGGTCAACGGAAAAATGTTAAGAATTGAGGGCGGTGATTATAAGCTGTGTGACGGACTTGAAAAAACATGCGGTTGTGGTGGCTGCCTCAGACATAAATGCGATAGAAGTTTTAGGCTTGAGGATAATGGAGGTGAGTGATCATATATTCTGAGAAAGTGATAGAACACTTTATGTGTCCACAAAATGCTTACAGTATGCCTGATGCCAATGCGCAGGGAGTATGTGGGGATTCTTCATGCGGAGATGAACTCATCATTTTTCTAAAAGTACAAGATAATTACATTCAAGAGATTAGTTATCTGGTGTTTGGTTGTTGTGCATCAATTGCAACATCTAGTATGACGTCAGTATTGGCTAAAGGAAAAAGCCTGGAGGATGCTTTGGCTATTACCGAAGAAAATATTATCCAGGCACTGGATGGTCTCCCTGAGGCTAAGGTGCACTGTTCAAATCTAGGAGTTAGTGCTTTGCGTGATGCTATAAACAATTACCGCAAATCAACAAAGACAAGTGTTAAGGAGGATTCTCAATGAAAATTGCAATTCCAGTAGATGACAAATCCACGGAAACAAGTGTCTGCCAATCCTTTGGTCGTACCCCTTATTATCTGATTTATGATACCGAATCAAAGGAGAGTGTTTTTTTAGATAACAGTGCAGCAGCCAGCCAAGGCGGCGCTGGGATCAAGGCCGCGCAGACGATTGTAGACAGCAAGGTGAGCGCTTTACTTACTCCTCGATGTGGGGAGAATGCCGCAGATGTTCTCAAGGCAGCCAATATCAAATTATACAAGACTGTAAATGCTTCTATTCAAGACAATATTGATGCATTAAATGACGGGAAGCTATCCTTGTTAGAAGATATCCATCCTGGGTTTCATGGTCATGGAGGCTAATAGCATGAAGATAGCTGTGCTAAGCGGCAAGGGAGGCACAGGAAAAACACTTGTATCTGTAAATCTGGCTTCGGCAGCTAAGGAAGCTATCTATATGGACTGCGATGTTGAAGAGCCAAACGGACGTCTTTTTTTTAAGCCCAAGAACATTACATCAGAAAGCGTCTCAATTAAAATTCCTTTCGCAGATCAAAAGCTTTGTATTGGTTGCCGGAAATGCATTGATTTTTGTAAGTTCAATGCTATAGCCTTTATCATCAACAAGGTGATCGTGTTTGATGACGTTTGTCATTCTTGTGGAGGGTGCGTACTTTTTTGTCCGGAGAAAGCCTTGTCGGAGAAAGACAAAATTATTGGAGAAGTTCAGAGCGGTGTTTCAGAAAATGTCAGTGTCATTACTGGAATATTAAATACCGGTGAAGCATCCGGCGTCCCCCTTATCAAGAAGCTCCTGAATAACAATTTAGCAGGGAAAGCATTGACCTTTATAGATTGTCCACCTGGGAGTGCCTGTATTGTCATGGAAAGCATCAAGGATGCAGACTATTGTCTTATGGTTGCCGAGCCCACCCTGTTTGGAGTACATAATCTCAATATGGTTTATGAACTTGTAAAGTTGTTCAAAAAGCCGCATGCCGCAGTACTTAACAAATGTCTGGAGGGAGAAAATCCTGCTGAAGACTTTTGCCGAGAAAAGGATATTAAGATTTTAGGCAAGATACCCTTTGACAGTGAGCTTGGAACACTGAATTCAAATGCTCTCATCTCAGTTAGAGAGAACCAAAAGTATCGTGATATGTTCTCTTCCATGCTTCAAATTGTGGCTAAGGAGGTGCAACATGAAACAGTTGCTAATTCTTAGCGGCAAGGGCGGTACGGGAAAGACAACAATCGCCAGTGCTTTTATCCAGTTATCAAAGGCTAAAGTGTATGCAGATTGTGATGTGGATGCACCTAATTTGCATTTAATAATGAATCAGGCATCCGTTGCCAAACGCTCAGGCTATTATGGAATGCCCAAGGCACATATTGATCTAAATGAATGTGTGCAATGTGATTTGTGCAGGCAAAACTGCCGGTTTAATGCTATTCAGGCGGATATTGATTATAAAGTTGATTACTATGGTTGTGAAGGTTGCGGCGTTTGTCAAGCCGTTTGTCCGGCAGGAGCTGTATCGCTCAAACCTGCCCTGGCAGGAGAATTAATGCTCTACGTGAATGATGACCTATTTTCAACTGCAGAGCTCAAAATGGGGAGCGGTAACTCAGGGATGCTTGTCACCGAGGTGAAAAAGCAGATGAAGTCAGTGGCTACAGATTCTGGGCTTGCAATCATTGATGGATCTCCAGGTATAGGATGCCCGGTCATTGCCTCGCTTAGCGGTGTTGATATGGTGCTAATAGTTGCAGAACCTTCTATCTCAGGCATTAGTGATATGGAACGCATCATTAAAACAGCGGAAAAATTCCATACCAGAATCGCCATTTGTATTAATAAATATGACACCAATATTGAAAATACAAAAAGGATAGAGTGGTTTTGTCAAAAACTCTATCTGCCTTGTGCAGGAAGAATACCCTATGACCCGGAAGCGGTTAAAGCAATCAACCAAGGTCAGAGCATTGTTGAGATGGATTGCGAAGCAGGACGTGCTGCCAAAGTTGTTTTTGATAAGACAATTAAACTGTTATTCAATGAAAGTTTAGTGTTGTAAGTTTAATATGAACAAACCGATCAGCTTAGCAACTTGATAAAGGCATGTATGAATCTTTTGATGGGGACTGGCTTGATCATGTATTGTAAATTTTAGGTAAAAATGGAGGAAGATAACATGAAAATCGCAGTAGCAAGTAATAATGGAATGGTTACAGAGCATTTTGGTCATTGCGAGAGTTTCAGCATCTTTGAAACTGAAAACAATCAGATTGTTAAGAGTGAGTCCATCCCAAACCCCGGGCATAAGCCGGGCTTTTTACCGAACTTCTTAAATGACATAGGAATCAATGTTATTATTTCAGGTGGTATGGGTGGTGGCGCGATCCAAATATTTAACGAGAAGGGTATCGAAGTAATCACAGGCGCAAAAGGGCTGGCAAAGGCTGCAGCAGATCTCTATTCACAAGGCAAACTAAAAACTACTGGCTCAGTTTGCCATGAACATCAGCACCACGATGAATGCGGACATTAAAGGAGCTATAGCGATGACTGAAGGTAATGGACAAAATGAACGTTTTGATACCAGACATTAATTAAGCAAGATTCAACAGATGTTGTAAATGGGACAATGGTAGAGTTATTCAATGCCTCCTAGCTAATACTATTTTAGCAAGGAGGCAATTTTTGTGAGAGATTGACTTTAAAATAAACTTATTCAGATCACAATATATCCTCCCAGTACTCACAACAAAAGCCCTGCAGGAATAATATGGGATGTGAGGATGGAACTGGGAGGCGACCGGTTTGGAAGCAGAGGAACGGGTTTGTTATATCGAACGTTTAGAAGAATTAAGAGAGTCAAAAGTCTTAGTCTATTTTTCTTATACACCGTTAGATGATTCGATCTTGGTCCCCCTGTATAAACAGTTGAAAGAAATAGGGCATACTAAGAAGATTGATTTAGTTCTACACAGTTATGGGGGAGCGGTGGATACACCTTATAAAGTTGTGATGCTCATTCGAGAGTTTTGTGAAGAATTTGCAGTAATTGTTCCGTTTGTTGCCAAATCAGCTGCTTCGATGCTCGCCCTAGGGGCAGATGAGGTGGTGATGGGACCGATCTCCGAACTAGGTCCCATTGATCCATTGGTTAAGCATCCAATTTATAAAGACGTCTTAGTACCCGTTCAAGCAGTTTGGCATTGCCTAGATTTTTTTCAAAGGTTAATTGTCAATAGTTCTACCCCTGAAGTTGCAACCGATATTGCTGCTCCAATGCTTGCTAAGTTTGATCCTTGGCTTATCGGAGACTACGAAAAGACAATCAAGGCATCAAGGCAATATGCAGAAACATTATTATCGCGCTATATGCTTAAAAATTCTCCGGAAAAGGTTTCCATCGTTACCCATGCGTTAACGGAAGGATACTTTTCCCACGGATATCCAATCGGACGTCGAGAAGCTAAAGAACTAGGGATTAAAGTAACTGAAGCACATGGAGAACTATGGGATATTATTTGGAATCTGTATCTTGGCTATGAAAAACTATTTAAGGAGAATGAATAAAAAGACTCGCATATGCGGTCTTTTTCTCATATTGTCAGAAACAACTAAGGCGATCGCCTAACGCCTTGTCGATAGACAAGTTTTCTTTAGTTTCCAGTGATAACATATTGCAGGTTATCGATTAATGAGGTAGGATAAGCATAATGCTTGGTTTTGCAATTTAATTATGTTAAGTATATGATTAGATGATGAGTAGATAGTTTTGGAGGTGCCTGAATATGCTAACAACGTTTGGATTAATTACTCCAGTGACTGCGGGAATCGCCCTTGTAATTGCTCTAGTTATTTTTGGACCAGGAAAACTCCCGGATTTGGGGAAAGCCCTTGGAAAAGGGATTAAAGAATTCAAATCCGCTACTGAAGATGAAAAACCAGAAGAAGTTAAAGAAATCAAAGAAGTCAAGACTGTAAAAATCGAAAAAGAGTAATAATCACACAGATAGAAAGACGGAGCAGAAGCCCCGTCTTTTTGCTTTTTTCAGAAATAGATCAATTTAAAATTTAAAGCTGTAAGGAGTTAAACTTATCTTTGGTCTTTTGAACTTCCTGGGCCTGAGCATCACTAGTCGGATACCATCCTTTTTGGTTCATTACATTATACAGGTTTTCATGAATACTATGTTCTTCCGTTAGGATATCCTTTAAGTTTTGCCTTAAATTAGCACACGTCGATTCGGTAATGAACGTATTAATACTGGAAGCAGTATGCTTTTCTGAGGTCAATAAATCTGTCAAAATTTCCTGTTCAGACAACGTATTTTGCATATTAAATCCCGTCCTTTCTGTTTACTGATGGGAATTCAAATAATTGAGCAAGGTATCGTAATGCTTACGATGTTGTTGGGAAATGGAAGTAAGTTGGGAACTAATGGCTTGGTCTTGAACGGATTGAGCTGCTTGGGCAAACTTATGAACTAGCAATGCTTCTGCGCCAAGTTGGTCATTTAAAATGGTCAAATTTTTTGCTGTTAATTCGGGATTTGCAGTATTCATAGTAATTCTCCTCTCGGTATATTTAACACTTATATAGGATGTTCACATTAAAGATGAAGTATGTATATTTGAAATTAAAAAGATAAATAATTACTTACATTTTACCTCAGGAATATAAATTGGGGTTGAAGTGGATTATTTTGGAAACAATATTTTAGAAAGTTGCTAGTTAAGTTTTCTAAATAAGGAGAAATAAATATATGAGTATTACTTCGGATGTCAAGCCCTCAAATAGCGTGAAGTTGATTTATCTATACGTAATGAAGGTCTTTCCAATTGTGAAACAAGAGCTAAAAGTCTGGAAGCAAAAAGCTAGAGAGGCGCCTGATGCACGATTAAGTCAACAAGCCGTAGAGAGTATTCGCTTAAAAGCCTTTCACTGCCAAGGAGGGAGTATTTATGCTCTTTATCCAGGCATAAATAGGGCAGAAACTATTCGATTTATCGTAGCTTATCAAACTATGAGCGATTATTTGGATAATCTTGTGGACAGTCTTGAAGTGCAAGACGAAAAAGCATTCTCACAATTGCATTTAGCCATGCAAGAAGCCTTAGATCCTGAGGCGGTTCCTTCAGACTATTATTTATACTATCCTTATCGCGAGGATGGTGGGTACCTGGAACAGTTGGTCAAAGCCTGCCAAGAAAGTATACGCAAGTTGCCGTCGTATAAAACAGTTCAAGAGGAAGCCATTAAGTTAGCTGAGCTATATTCTTACTTACAAACTTATAAACATTTAGCAATGGATAAACGAGAAGCGAAAATGCTAGAGTGGATTGACCCTCATATATCGAACGATTCTCAGATTACGGCCTGGGAATTTGCAGCTGCAACAGGGTCGACCTTAGGAATTTTCTGTCTGTATGCAGTGGCTCATCATCCCAAATTACCAATACGACAAGTTAAGATGATTACTAGTGCCTATTTCCCCTGGATATGCGGCCTCCACATCCTATTGGATTACTTCATTGATCTGCGCGAAGATCACGAGACGAATCAGTTAAATTTCGTAGCCTATTACGAACATGCGGATATGATTTATGAGCGCATGCACTTATTTCTGGAAAATTCCCTAAAACAAGCACAGCTTTTGGAATATCCCAAGTTTCATGAAGTTGTCATTAAAGGACTTCTCGCTATGTATCTGTCCGATGAAAAGAGCATGGATGTTGACATTCAGTCTATTGTGAAGAAACTATTAGACAGGAGCGGGGTAGGAGTTAAGTTGCTCTATCGATTGTGTCGGCAACTTCGAAAAAGTAAAGTTATTTAGAATAAGGGACTGAAAGAGTCGATAACATATAAATTGCGAAGGATCCATAATGGCTTTGAATAGACCATAATGGATCCCTTTTATTGTCGCATGATTTTACACTCTGCGGTGTAAGATCGAATCAGCGAGATTGATCAGTGTTGTTTTATAATGGCTCGAAGGAATTCCATTCAGGCTTTCCTTGGCATGGTTAATACATTGAGTTGCGGTCAGATAAGCTTGATCAATACATCCCGTATTAATAAGAGCTTCTTTGATGCTTTGAGTGCCTTGATATGTAATTTTACGAAGTCCCATGATTTCCTTTAGCCAGCTCCCATAAATCGGTTTTTCTAAAAGATATAGTATTGGAAGAGTAATATTTCCATTGACCAGATCAGCTCCGACCGGCTTACCAAGCGATTCAGTATCCCCGTTAATATCCAGGATGTCATCAGTGATCTGATAGGCATAACCTAGATTTAGTCCGTATTCTCTCATTAGACCCAGCTCTTCTGGCTTGGCACCTGCCAGGATAGCCCCAGATTGACAGCATGCTGCCAGAAGAATTCCGGTTTTTTTAGCAATTCGATTAAAATAACCTTCCGTGTCAACCGAGCTCGAAAATTGATCATCCGCTTGATGAACTTCCCCATGGCACATAGCTTGAATGGCATCAACCAGAAAGGTCATACTGGTTAATAACTGTTGTTTAGAAAGGATATTAAAGGCTTCAGCGAAGAGGTAGTCTCCAGTTAATATTGCTGCATGGTTACCATATTCCGAGACTATTGTTGGTTTTCCTCGTCGAGTAGCTGATTCATCAATAACATCGTCATGAATCAGGGAAGCCATGTGAATAAGTTCTGACGCAACAGCTGCTTCAATCATTAATGGATTTAAGGGAGCAAAACACATACCACTATAAAGGGTGAGGAGTGGTCGAATTCTTTTGCCACCGGATTGCAACAAACTTATACAGGTTTGTCGAATGAGACCATCGGCTTTTTGGAGTACAGTCTGCAACTGATCCTCAACAAAGAGGAGTTCCGTGAATTGGAGATTGGGAATAGACGTTTCCGTATTGATATAAAGTTGTTGTATACTCATTGCATCCGCCTCTGTCCTCTTTTTTTGAAATATAGTAAAAGCTTTTATATTATGTCATAAAGCGGAAGATAGGATACCTAAAGTTAAAATATTTCTAAATTCTTAACCTCGTAACAAACTTAATGACAAGTTAGCAATATGAGTAAGATTAATTCTATGGGGGAATCTAAAAATGTTCGAGCTAAGCCAGTTTGAATTAATCAGAGGAACAATAAAAACATTGAGGAGGCAAATTTAATGAGAAATGAAAATGATAAAGAACATGCATCTCAATTAAATCGTCAGCCCTGGGAACCGGCAGGTGTAGTGAGTGTAATAGAAGATGATAAAACTCCAAAGTACGGTGATAATGGAGGCAAGAATGCTAAGGGCGGCATGTTAACCTTAGAGGTTAAGGAGGTCTTTCATGATAAGGGGATCATGCAAGGGCTCAACAACACAAATCCCAAACGGTAATGCTAATAGCCCAATCATGTACTGATTAAATTAAGTAAAAAACTCCGGCATGTGTCAATATGATGGACACGTGCCGGAGTAGAAACGAGTATTTTACCAATATTTCGGTCAAAATATATAGTAGTACTCGAAGACTCAGAGGTGAAAAATATTGCATAAAACAAGAATTTGGAATGATCTAATCAAGCCAACAATTTGGGCATACATAATAGCGTGTGCAATCCCAGCAAGTATCGCTGGAACATATTATATTTACAGTCGTTTTTTTTAAATCCGAAATATTGGGTTTTGTTTTTTCCTTAAGTGAGTTTTAGGGATGGCTTATTAGCTTGAATATAAATCTTGAATCCTAACATTAACAATGCAATAGAAATGAGGGTTAATGCCCCGGTAAGCCAAAAGGCCGTATGAGCCCCAAACCTATCTGCTGCAAAACCAGCAAACATGTTTCCAATTGGACTCGCTCCGGCAAAGACGAGAGAATAGACACTCATCACTCTTCCTCGATATTCATCTTTAGCATTAATCTGGAGGATTGAATTAGCCGTCGTGCTAAACCAAATATTAAAGATCCCGGTGATAATTAATAGTACCCCAGTGTAATAATACATTTTAGTAACGCTAATTAAGATTAAATTGATGGAAACCACCACAGCGCTGCCTATCAAAACATTAGCCTTAGGACCGGATTTGCTGTTTAAGGATACCATTAAAGCTCCCAAAAATGATCCCGCGCCTAAGGCCGACATCAAGAATCCATAGACATATTCTCCTTGGTGAAGCACATTTTTCGTGAAGACTGGAATTAAGACATTGAAGTTAAAAACAAAAATTCCGATAATTAATACCATCAAAAGCGTTTTAAGAAGGGGTGGCTCACCAGCTATATACTTCAACCCATCCTTAATCTCTTTAAGTATATTGTTCTTAACTTTCTTTCTTACATAAGGCTTGACCTTAATCTTAAGCAGGCTGATAAGAACTGCCATAAAGCTTAATCCATTGAGAAAAAAGCACCATGCGGGTCCTAAGGAAGCCATGATTAAGGCTCCTATAGCCGGCCCTATAATTCTTGCCAAATTAAAGGTAGCAGAATTTAAAGCAATGGCGTTCATTAAATCCTGCTTGCCTGCCAATTCAATAGTAAAGGATTGTCTTGTAGGTATATCAACAGTGTTTAGGAATCCTAGTATTAAAGCCAGAATAAGAATGTATTCATAGCGGACTGTATGAGTGAAGACTAGCATAAATAATGTGAAGGCCAAAATCATTGAAATGAATTGAGTGATCAGCAGGATGGTTCTTTTAGGATATTTGTCAATCATCACACCAGCAAACAATGAAAAGAAAGTAATCGGTAAGAATTGAATAGCTCCTAATAAGCCCACCAGCATTGGAGATCCTGTTAAAGAAAATACAAGCCATGTTTGCCCAATGCTTTGCATCCATGTTCCAATTAAAGAAACACATTGTCCAAGCCAATAAATTCGGAAATTACCATGGGTTAAGGCGGGAAATCTACTGCTTAACATCTTTTTAGCATATATAACGATATCCATAAGCATACACCTTCGTGTCACTTTAGGTTTTGTAACATGTGACTTAGTAATTATATCATAATGAATTATTGTTGCTAAGGCAATTTTAGAGCATAGAATATAATTCGAGTAAATATGGCATAAAAATCCTTTCAGGGACATTGCTTTACTGATACAATAGGGAAATAAATAAATAAGTAATGTAAGGATATGAGAAGTATGAACGTGATGATTTTAACAAGCAGCCCAAATATTGATGGGTTGACTGCTGCCTGTGGAAACGCTGCCAAGGCAGGAGCAGAAGAGACTGGGGCAAAAGTCGTAATGGTAAACCTAAATCAGCAACGGATCGGCAACTGCCATGCCTGTGGCAATGGCTGGGGAACTTGCCGCAATGAGCATGAATGTCAAGTAAAGGATGACTTTCAAAATTTACATGCTTCTATGGCGGATATGGATGCCTTTGTCTTAATAACCCCAGTTTATTGGGGAGAAATGAGTGAATCAGCGAAATCTTTCACTGATCGGTTAAGACGTTGCGAGGCATTGAAAAAAGAGAAGACGTTTTTCGAAGAAAAACCAGTGATAACCGTTGCCGCAGCAGGGGGAAGCGGTAATGGAATAACGTCATGTCTCACCTCAATGGAAAGATTTCTTACGCATGTAAAAGCTGAAAGGTTTGACTTTATTGGAGTAACTCAAAAAAATAAAAGATACAAGCTGGAAACTATTCATGATGCCGCTAAAGAGATGGTTTTAAAGCGAAAAGATAAGTAATACATCCTATAGAGTATGGCAAAAGCCATCACCTTGATCAATTTAGAGGTGATGGCTTTTATACATCGGAGGGCAAGAATGCTAATTTGAAGCTTCCTGCTTCTTAAAATAATCAGAAACAGCAGTAGATTGCATTTCATCCCAGTTTTTGAATTTGGTTTTTTTCTTTATAAATAAGTCAAAATCGTCATTGAGGAGAGCCATAAAGTCTTCTAGACTATTTACGTTAAACTTTCCAACAGTGAGTAGCTCACCAAAATTTGCAAATTGAGTATAAGTGCTCATAAAAGATGGTGTAAACAAATCAGTAAAGCTTACCATACCAAGTTTTTGCTCGGATTTTTCAGCGTTCTTTTCCAAGTTTTCAGCTAAGCGGTCTAAATCAGATTTATTATTGTCATTCATAACGTTCTTTCTCCACCTTTACTAATGTTGAGTTTGTATTAACGACTTTTGGACAGCTAGATACATTATAATATAAATGACAATAAAGTAATAGTATTTAGCTTATTCCGAGTCATTCTTGAACGGATGTTCTTCATTATTCCAAAACGTACCACCTTGTTTAAATGCATCAGTGCTAAGAATCTCCATTTCTCCTTCACGAAGAGCAGTATTAAAGAATTGTTCAATAGTAATACCAAGTTTAGTACATACATAATTAAGACGTTTACGATCTTCGTCAGAAACAGGGATCACAAGATATTGAGTTTTCATTATAAATCACCTCTAATCTAGTGATTCGATAGAAAGAGAAAAAAACCTGCCTCGCGGACAGAAAAACTCTAAATGGTTTAATTAGGATGTTTTTTCATGTAATCCTTAAGCCAAAGTGTGTGGAATTCTTCATCGAGCAGATAATCCATAAGTGTATTTCGAAGCTCAGAATAATGCTTATCTTTACTCTCGGTGATAAAAGTGCGATAGGCCTCTATGGCCTTGTTTTCCAGAGCAACACCGAGCTTGCAGGTGTTACTGGCGCCGGTTAATCCCACCATATCTCCAATAAAGCCACCTGCTAATTTAAAGACTGAACCAGTAATAGTAGGTACTTCAATATTTGCCTTGTCTAACACTTGGGCAAAAAAATCAGCGTGACCCTTTTCGATTTCTATCATTTTTTCGAACGCTTTAATGTAGTATTCATTTGTCGAGGTCGAGATTTGAGATTCATAAAATGCAACTTGAAACTTTTCTAATTTATAGAATTCTTTTAACCGAGAAATAAATTTATCATCCATAAATTATACCTCACTATCTAAAATTGATTTTAACTTAGATTTCATCAAAAATGGCTATTTTATCCCAAATAAAAAATACTTGGAAAAGCTTGGCGGTTTCTGTTAATATAACCTATAGAGTCAATGATTGTTCAATGTATACAATGGTCAAATATTCCTGTATTGGATTTCTGGTCATGGTTGGTTGGTATGCATAATACATATTGAAGAATCTAGGGGGTTAATTAGAAGATGGATACCAGTTCCAGTGTAGGTCGCTTGTTTACCATAAATCCTCCTGTCGGCAGGAACTTGCCTGTAAGCAGGCTTGTGGAAATAGCATTAGATCGGCGGGAAGGAGTGCTGTCTAATACCGGTGCGCTTTGTTGTACTACCGGAAACTACACTGGCCGTTCTCCAAAGGATCGATTTATCGTTGAGGAGTCTTCGGTGCGTAGTCAGATTGCTTGGGGAGAAGTTAATAAACCTATTAGCCCTGAAACATTTAATAAACTTTATCAGCGGGCTTTGGCGTATTTGGAAACTAAAGAATACTTCGTGTTTGAAGGGTTTGCAGGGGCAGACAACAAATACAGTATGCCAATAAGAGTAATTAATGAATATGCCTGGCACAATATTTTTGTCCAACAGTTATTTATTAAACCGACTGCTGAACAACTAGAAAGCCATCAACCAGAATTCACCATGATATGTACGCCAGGTCTAAAAGCGGATCCCGAAACAGACGGAACGAATTCTGAAGCTTATATTATTTTATCACTTGAGAAAAAAGTCATTATCTTAGGCGGTACTGAGTACGCTGGAGAAATGAAAAAGTCAATTTTCAGTGTCCTTAATTACTTAATGCCTTTCCGTGAAGTTTTGCCTATGCACTGTTCGGCTAATGTCGGAGCTAATCAAGATGTCGCACTTTTCTTTGGTCTGTCAGGCACGGGGAAAACTACTTTATCGGCTGATCCAGAACGCAGTCTAATTGGTGATGATGAGCATGGTTGGTCCGAAAACGGAGTATTTAATTTCGAAGGCGGTTGTTACGCTAAATGCATTGACCTGTCTCAAGAAAAAGAACCCCAAATTTGGAATGCCATTCATTTCGGGACAGTTATGGAGAATGTTATTTTAGATACAAATTGCAGGGTGCCAAATTACAAAGACAACTCTCTTACTGAAAATACGCGGGCTGGTTATCCTGTAACTTATATTGATAACGCTTTAATACCTAGTCTAGCCGGCCATCCGCGTGTGGTTGTTTTTTTGACCGCCGATGCCTTTGGGGTATTACCGCCGATTGCCAAGCTAACCAAAGAACAAGCCATGTATCATTTTTTATCCGGCTATACATCAAAGCTTGCCGGTACGGAACTAGGAATCAGAGAACCTGAAGCCACATTTTCGACTTGTTTTGGGGAACCATTTTTGCCATTAAGCCCGGCCGTTTATGCGGAAATGTTAGGAAATCGCATTGAACAGCATCAGGCTAAGGTTTATCTGGTAAATACCGGCTGGTCCGGCGGCCCTTATGGAATTGGAAAACGTCTGAATCTAACGTTTACCAGAGCTATGATAACAGCTGCTTTAAATGGAGACTTGGAGAAGGTTGCTTATCGTCCTGATCCGGTCTTTGGTATTCTAGTACCAGAAGCGGTAAAAGGTGTACCTGTTGGAATTTTAACTCCGCGTAATACTTGGGAAGACACTGAGGCTTATAACAAAACGGCAAACTCTCTCGCAGAGAGCTTTCGTCAGAATTTCAAAAGATTTGATGACGTTTCAGCTGATATTCGTTCCGCTGGGCCCAACATTAAATAGGATGGGTTTAAAATGTTAAAATTACTTGAGGAACTTTCAAGTAGTAATATATAGTAATACCAAAATGGACAGCATTTGCTGTCCGTTTTTTTCGTATAAGGGATATTTAGGTTATCCATTCTGTTCCAGGTTAACGTAATAATTCGTTATTTTTCGATAACGACCGTCAGAAAACAAGCACCAAATACGTTATTAATATTATATAGAAAAATTTTGGGGGGGATTTATATGAGCGGACTGGACTTTTTGATTACATCCATTTGTTTCTCCGTTTTGGGCTATGGGTTATGCTACATTACTCTTTCATGTCACAGTGAACTCAATACGCGAGACGAGCACATAGAAAATTCCTCACAGATTCTACACAAATAGGTCACGGAAATGCAACATATATAGATTATATTAATTATAGACCCTTAAAAAAATTAGGAAGGGAGATGTTAAAACCATGAAATTGATTATCACCTTACTCTTAATCGGGATGATACCCTCATTTTTAAGAATGCTACCAACGAATGAATACTTAGACTAATATGATGATCTATACTTGAGTTAATTCCCGTTTATTAACGGTGATATAAGCTTCTTCAAAAAGAGCAATTGCCTGGAATCTAGCTGGGGAAGATATCTGAATAAGGTTTTATCAAATATTGAATTACTTAGAGAGAAAATAATCCCTGGAAGCTGAGCTTTCAGGGATTATTTTTATATTCTTTATTCTTTATGTTTTATGCTAGAGAGCAACCTGAAGAGTCTTAGGCCGTTTCCTCACTTCCATTCCATTTATCCTTCCAGCCATCCCATTTGGGGGCAGACGCCAGTTGTTTTTTAATTGATTTGCACTGTATAGTCCAAGGTCCTATACAAAGAGTAGGAATTTGTAAAGATAAATGAGTTATCATAATCCCTAAGTGTCTTCTAAATGCTTTACTCCCCCTGTCATCTATAACATCAAATTCCTCAATAATTCCTAACACTTCGTTTGTATTAGAACAAATTGACCCATTGGCCTTATTTTTATGTGATACAAAATAACCTATCACATCACTGTCGTTCTGCACTTGTTCTTCCTCCGCCGGTTCCTCTTCTTTGAATTGAAGTCCATTAATGGTATCAAGGGCGTCTCTCAATTCTTCGGCTCTTTGTATTACCTCCATAAGATCATTGCCTTGTGTTATACAACCTTTAACTCCGATTATTTCTGCCAACCAAAGTCCTTCTTCATTAAGTGGGCTTGCTATAAGGGTGCAATTTTTCATTGCTGCTAACCTCCAAAAAGAAATTTAAGTTAACAGTTCAAGATGTTAATTGGAAATACCTTCCATAAAAAGAAATTACTTTCCCAATATTCCGACTGATCAGGCCTTGTTATTACTGCCTTTTTATTTGTCAGACATTTTTCACTAGCATTAGAATATTCTCGATTATGTAATTTAATAGAAGGAGGGCTGATATGTCACAATATTATAAGTACAGAAAAAGCCTGCCACTGACCATATTTCAGATGGTAATTTATCCGATTGCGCTTGTGTTAATTCTTATCTGGGGATTTCATTACATTTAAATGTAAATGCTTGATAGTACAACTAAATAATCAAACAGGGGAATTCAATTAAGAGGAAAGAGATAAATTTGGGTAAGATTATTAATAAAGCAGCCATTTTAGGCTGCTTATTAATAATAGTTGGTTAATTGCTAGGAAATCATTTTAATTAATGAACCTCATCTGAAGTATCAAGCAATCTTTTAAGTAATGAAGAGAACTCAGATGTATCCATGTCGACTTCGAGAAAGGTTTCATCTTTAGGGTCGTCTGGGTACATCACAAACGTAAGTTTTCCAGGTTCGGATTCATAGATTTGAAGCACATTTTTATCATCAACTATTTCAATCTTTAATTTGCCAGGCATTAGGCACATCCCCTTTTGAGAGTGAAAGCAGGACAAACCGAACTCGTCCTGCTTAATTTATTTAAAGCTTCCTTGAATATTTAATGGAGATCAATTCGTTCGCGGGTTGACCAACCCATTATATCATAAAAAATTCAGTAGCCGATTACAGCTTCAAAAATCATGAGGCCAGCAATAAAAAGAGCAGATGAACTCATCCAACCCGTGACTACATGCATCATTACTAAAATCACCAGAATTAATCCAATTGCAATACGAATTATCCGATCTTTTACCCCGAGATTTCTTTTGAATTCAAGTTGCACAATTTATCCCTCGCAATCAAATTAAGCTATCTTTAATCTTCCCCCAAAAAATTTAGCAGTATTCCATTGCTCTTAACCCTAGTTGAAATACATTTATAATATTTCATTACCGATAGAATTTTAATGCTTATTTGGGGAAGTATAATTGTGAAGATTAAACAACTTCAAAAGTTAACTACAGTTAATTAAAAAGCTAGAACAGAATTAATACTATAATTCAGTCATAGACAACAAAGGACCATGTTAAAAGGCACCTAGGGAAGTCCCCTATGAGTGTCTTAGTTTTTATATACAAAAAAATAAAAGAAAAAGGGTACTATTGGAGGTATGTGATTATGAGTAATCTAATGAACAAGTGGAATCAATTGAGCCTTGTAAAACAAATAATTATAGGTTTGATTATCGGTATTGTCTTGGCGGTAACGATCCCAGAAATAGCAAAACCAATCACGATTTTTGGATCTTTATTTGTAGGTGCTTTGAAAGCAATTGCACCAATGATGGTCTTCTTCTTGGTCATGTCAGCCATCTCTCAACATAAGAGCGGTCATCAGACCAATATGAAACCCATTATCTTCCTCTATCTATTAGGGACATTTGTGTCTGCACTGGTAGCGGTTGTTGCAAGCTTTATGTTTCCGGTAACCTTAACATTTGCTGCGGGCGCAGAGAATGTCACTCCTCCCGGCGGTGTAGTAGAGGTCCTCAAAGCATTATTGATGAATGTTGTTGACAACCCGGTAAAAGCACTTTTTAATGCCAACTATATCGGTATATTGTCTTGGGCATTGATTCTTGGCTTTGCTTTAAAAAATGCGCCAGATTCTACAAAAACGATCATCTCGAACTTTTCCGAAGCCTTAACTAAGATAGTAAGGTGGGTTATAAAATTTGCACCGTTAGGTATCATGGGCCTCGTATTTGATTCAATTGCTACAAGTGGAATCAAAGTCTTACTTGGCTATGGACAATTACTTGCAGTTCTGATTGGATGTATGGTTTTTATAGCTCTTGTTGTCAATCCAACTATTGTTTACCTAAACATTCGTAAAAACCCATATCCACTTGTGTTCAAGTGTTTAAGGGAAAGCGGTATTACGGCATTTTTTACACGGAGCTCAGCGGCAAACATTCCTGTAAATATGAGCTTGTGTGAAAATCTAGGCTTAGATAAGGATACGTATTCGGTATCCATTCCATTAGGCGCTACCATCAATATGGCTGGTGCGGCTGTTACCATTTCTGTTATGACGCTTGCAGCGGTTAACACACTTGGCATTGAAGTGGATATGGCTACGGCATTAATTCTTAGTGTGCTGGCGGCTGTAAGCGCTTGCGGTGCTTCAGGGGTAGCTGGTGGTTCGCTATTGCTTATTCCTCTAGCCGCAAGCTTATTCGGAATCCCAAATGACATTGCTATGCAGATAGTTGGGGTAGGGTTTATCGTAGGTGTTTTACAAGACTCTTTCGAAACGGCACTTAACTCCTCCACGGACGTACTTTTCACAGCAACAGCTGAATTTGCTAAGTTACGTAAAGAAGGAAAAGAAATCGTTATTAATAGATAGAAGTTCTCATGAAAAAGCCGACCGCATTCTTACGGTCGGACGTGAGATGAACCCCTATTAAAAGTTTTAGATTTCTTAATGATTTTACTTTCGCTCAAATTTAATGGACCATATTTCTCCCAATCGTCAGGTGTCATTTTTCGAGTGATGCAATCACCTACCGAAGAAGGAGTCTCTTCTTTTTCACCCAACATTTGAGTGGTTAGTAAAGTACCAAGTTTGGTTGCTTTTACATACATTGCTCATAAAACCCCTTTCAACTTTTTCCTACAGTTTACAAGAGAAAGGATAATATGAGCATATGTCGTTAGTCATATTTGAATAGGACTTTACGCACGAAATTCTTATTAGGCACTTCTATAAGAATCTAGTAATCTACGTGTGTATTCCAATCTCTTGAAATAAAAGATAACCCCTGTTTCAGAGGTTAATGAATAATAATTGATACTATTATAATATTTTTGCCTGCATGAAATGGATTTTTGAAGATATAATTAGAAAACAGTAGAAGACTATGCAAGACGGATTAATCAGCAAACACTTTGAAAGTAAAGATAAAGTAATAAAATAAGGTGTAGTATCTGGAATGAAGAAAGAGAGTAAGAGCCATGAAGAAGATAATTATATTTTTATTATCTGCAACACTGCTGTTAGCTATGGCCACTCCAACAGCTACTGAAGTTTATACCTTAACGGGTATTAGCAGGCTAAAAAGCGGTACAGTAAACGCCGTGATCCTTGGGGACTCAATTGCAGTCAGTCAAGGGGCTTCGGATCCAGCAACAACTGGATGGAATTCTGAGCTTAAAACGTCTTTATCCAACAAATACTCAAATGACATAGTCTGGAACAACAAGGCTTCTTCAGGACATCTCATAGATTATAGTTTAACGAGAGCAACAGAGATAGTAAATACTACAGACGCTGTCTTTATTTGCACAGGAAGAATAGATAGAAACTTTGACACGCCAGATCAGTTCAGTGAAAAATATACGCAGTTAATCTATGACATTAAAAGCAAAGCGCCTGATGCGGATATATTTTGCATCGTTGAACCTCCAATGGTTTCTGCAGACGAATCATTATTTCTAGGCATCAGAACAACAATTATTAATGTATCTGCTAAGACTGAATCGCACTTATTAGATGTATGGAGTGTATTTCCACAAGATCAAGTCACCTTAACAGACTATTTGATAGATGGACTTCATCCAAATGACAAGGGGTATAAGCTAATGTCAAGCTACATCTTTAATCAGTTAGTTACAGTAATAAACACAGTCAAGTGAATTAACCCCGTAATAGGACATTGCAGGCGCTTGCCACATTTTCGTACGGAAATGTGGCTTAATTGAGGATGCAGGAATATAAGGCACTGATCAAATGAGAGGAGGAGCAGGAGGGCTTTTGCTGTATACTATTCAGCATGTCCATTAATGTTCAGATCAGGCTAAGCGAGATAATTTAGAGTCTGGAGACCAGTACGAAGAAAGCCCAGGCATAAATGCCCAGGCCCAAACCTTTAAGAATTCGCGGGTGCAGGTACAGTGATTTTTCCAATGAATCCGAGCAATCGAGTAATAATTCTCCACAATGCTACTATGACACGTAAAAGACCTAAAAGCATTCACTTCACCACCTTATTTAGATTCCCATAAGAAGGAGAAGTCCTTTTATATACTATTCGGCATGTCCCTAAATGTTCTTAGGTTTATAAATAGAAAGAGGGCCTAGGTTATTATACCTAGGCTAAAATTCAAAGCTAATCGTTAATAGTATCTGCATGGTTTTGGTGGTGGAGCTGGTGGTCTTCTGAGTCCTTGCAGTTCCAAGATGATTATTAATAATAGAACAATAATGATTATTAATGCGGTCAGCATACATTTCACTCCTTTTGTATTCGTTCAGATGAGTCTCAATACATGCTATTCAGCATGTCCTTTGAAGGTTCTTGGAGGGGGTGAACCCCTGAGAGGGCCTTTTGAATTTATAATGTTCAGCCAATTTTCGACATGTTTTTGGACAAGGGTATGTAATAATCTAATCATATAAAGAGGGGAGTTGAAAACTGTGGCTCGTGTTACCACGTTTATATACGCGCAAGAACACTTGAATGAAATGAATCCTAATGGACCGAGAGTTCATCTGATTAATCCATTAAATGTTTTAACCCCTCCATTGATTCCTTGCCAATTTTCGTTTGTAATTGGCGTTGGTATTATTGATCTTGATACTAGCGTAGAGCATTGTATTAAGTATAAATTTATTGGGCCTAAGCCAGACTCGCTGGTGATCGTTGATTCTGGGGATAATATTACAATTCCACCTCAACGTAATATCAATAACTTACCTCAAGAATTACTGGGCGTTTTTTTTGACATGAATTTAAGGAACACAATCTTAGGTGTCAATGGAGAATATAGATCAGAAGTATACCTTGATGGAATTCTTTTGGACGAGTTTCCAATCAACGTTTGGGGGTTAAAAGATGTCAGCAAAGATTAATACTGTGTATGTTACCTTGGACAAAGTAACTAAGTTCCCTTGATTTCTGTCCTTGAGGAAATAATTAATACAGCTAAATGGATGGATTGTAATATATGAGACTTCAATTAGTCAGAAAGAAGGCCTAGGTATTTATACCTAGGCTAAACGGTTACAGGTTTATTAAGTTGGGCGATTTTGGTGGTTTAGGTGGGATGGGTGGGCTAGGCGGTCTTTGGAGTATTGCTAACAGTTCCCATATGATGATTAACAATAAGATAATAATTGTGATTAATGCAGTTAGAATCATATACCTCACTCCTCTATTTTAGATTCTCTAAGATTGAGATGGTTCCTTATGCATTCTATTCAGCATGTCCGTTGGATGTTATTGGAAGAATAAAAGATCGGCATGACGACCTGATTAAAAACATGGGATATCGTTTACATTTCAATTGAGTGTTCTTGGTTATTTAGACACAAAAAGCAAACGCAAAGCCCCTGATCGTAATGATCAGGGGCTTTGCATGTAATTTTAAGTAACAATAGTTTCTCTGAGGAGGCTATAAAATATGACTGCTAGGGTCTGAACTTATCAAGTAATTATATAACGCTTCCATGGAATTCTGTGGGGATCTACCTTTGCAAGAAATTTGACGATATCTTTTCGCCCATAATAAGCAGGTTTTCCTTCCGCGTTTTCGCCCATTAAGATGATTGGCATACCAGGAAAAATATGACGATAAGCATCTCTTGCTGCTTGAGTCTCAACGCTGCTCTTGATTATATGAGGTTTAACTACCACAATAGCAAAAGTAATATCCTGCTCCTTAACAACGGCGCCATCGATTTGATAACTCATAATATCACCCCCTTAATGAAAAAAGATTTGGTATTTTATGTCCAACTAACAAAATTCGACATAAAAAGAAAAACCCCTGTTAATTAAAAATATTTAAAGAGGTTGCGAATCGAGTAGCCCATGTTGCTTAACTCATGCCTACTCTTCAAATCGCAGATTCTATCATACATTTCCATCTGGCTTACATATCGTTTAGTGTTGCAGGTCTAGCATGTCCAAGTTCATCATGGATAAATCATAGATAGGCGCTATTCTTGTAATTTTGCTTTATGTATAATAAAGCTGGAGGGGGACTTCATATTTAATAGGAAAGTTCTAGCTTCGAGTTTGGCAATATGCCTGTCAAGTATTCTTGTCACAGGAGGTTCAAGTTCCCTACAGGAGGAATTCCAATGTAAAAGGCCTAGGCGTTAAACCTAGGCCAGTTTCTTTAACCTGCTACTGGTGCAGGTACAGGGATTTGTCCGACGGGCCATAACCATGGAGAAATTAACAGTAATAATGCGACTATAAACGCCAAAAATCCTAAGAGTCCAATTAAAAACATTCTACGTCACCTCCCCATATATAGGATCCAATAAGATGAGAAGGTTCTTGATATAAACTATTCTATTCAGCATGTCCGATGAATGTTCGTTGATTTCATCTCCTAGATTGATGAAGATTTGAAGGAACTTGCAAAGAAAGTAGACAGGTACTTCAAAACAAGGAATGACGTGACAAGAAACGGACAATAAATTGTTGCATATCATACACGAAAAAGATGCTTTGAGAGCAGGATTTAATATGTTGTTAAAAATATCCCTTTTATACTGCAAGGATTTATTATAGAATGGGAATAGAAGGTTTAAATAATCAGCAAAAAATTATTTTTAAGATAACAAGGAGAAGAAAATGGGAAAAACAATAGCTGAGAAAATATTTGATGCACACAGGGTAAACATGCCGTTTCCTGATACCCATGTATTAAAATTGGATAGGGTTTTCTGTCACGAGATTACCACACCGATTGCTATCACAGATCTAATGGCAAGGGGAATGGACAGGGTCTTCGATCCCACAAAGATAAAAGCTGTCATAGACCATGTAACACCTGCAAAAGATTCTAAAACTGCTGAACAAGGAAAGATACTGCGCGATTGGGCTAAAAGGCATGGTATCAAAGACTTTTTTGACATTGGAAGAAATGGTGTTTGTCATGCAATATTCCCGGAAAAAGGATTTGTAAGACCGGGTTATACAGTTATCATGGGGGATTCGCACACATGTACTCATGGAGCGTTTGGAGCTTTTGCTGCAGGTGTCGGAACCACTGACCTTGAAGTAGGTATATTTAAAGGTGTATGTGCCTTTCATTTTCCGAAAACCATTAAATTTGTGCTTAATGGCACCTTAAAACCAGGGGTTTATGCCAAAGACTTGATACTTTTTATTATTAAAAAACTGACGGTTAATGGTGCAACTAACATGGTCATAGAATTTACCGGACCGGTTATCGATGCAATGTCAATGGAATCACGTATGACATTATGTAATATGGCAATTGAAGCCGGAGGCACTTGTGGAATATGCTATCCGGATATGACAACAGTGGAATACCTATGGGAATTCATTAAAGACGAATTTAGCACAAGGGAAGATGCTTTGAAAGAATACTCAAAATGGATTTCCGATGCGGATGCGTCCTATGAAAAAGTGTATGAATATGATGTTACTAATTTAGAACCAATGGTAACTTTCGGGTTCAAACCAGACCAGGTAAAAACAGTCAATGAAATGGCAGATACAAAAATTGATCAGGTTTATATAGGAAGTTGTACCAATGGTCGTATAGAAGATCTGAGGATTGCTGCAAGTATCCTCAAGGATAAAAAAATAAGTGATGATGTTCGTGCAATTGTGAGCCCTGCAACTCCGGATATTTACTCCATGGCCTTAAAAGAAGGAATAATTGAGATTTTCCAGAACGCTGGTTTCTGCGTTACAAACCCAACATGCGGGGCTTGTCTTGGCATGAGTAATGGGGTTCTTGCTAATGGTGAATCCTGTGCTTCTACAACAAACCGAAATTTTAATGGCAGAATGGGAAAAGGCGGTACGGTTCATCTGATGAGTCCTGCTACTGCTGCAGCTTCAGCTATTGTAGGAAAAATAACCAATTCACAATTTTATAAAGCGTAAGTATCGGAGGGAAAAATGAAAGAATTTAGCGGAAAAGTCTTATTCTTGGATAGAAGTGATATCAATACCGATGAAATCATTCCGGCAAAGTATCTTACTGAAATCACTAAAGAGGCATTGAAACCATATTTATTAGAGGATTTGTCTCTCGCCGGATTTAACACTAAAGAAGATATTAAAGACAAAGCTGTGCTTGTAACAAGAGCGAATTTTGGTTGTGGTTCTTCCAGAGAGCATGCTCCATGGGCGTTTGAAGTAAATGGAATCAATGTAGTGATTGCTGAAAGTTTCGCAAGAATATTCAGACAGAATATGTATAATTGCGGTATGTTTGCCATTGAATTACCTAAAGATAAGATCGAATATCTTTTTGAAAACTTCGCGGGGAAAGAGACTTCAATAGCAATTGACATTGATAAAGAGAAGATCATTGTAACTTCATCAGATCAATCAGAAGAAATTGATTTCAAAGTCGGCGAGTTTGACAAGACACTTGTTAAAGAAGGCGGCTGGGTTGGTTACGCTGATAAAAACTATTGATTAATTAAGGCTAGTTATTTATTGTGCTGTATTGCCTTAAACCTGCTTAACCATTTGGTTTTGCAGGTTTTTTTATTATTAGTAAATGTGAAGAAGTTACAAAGAATTGGGTAAAGAAACGGAATTGTCCTTTAATGTTTTAGAGGTTGACTGGAACAGAATCAAGTCGTGAATGTTCGGGCGGCAGTGTAGACAACATTAAACGCCGAAATCAGTTCATTTCTGAATGATTTCGGCGTTTAATAGCAGTTACTCTAGATTTGTTATAAATGAAAGCCTTGGAAGATGAAGATTTTATTTAATTATAATTTGAAACCATAACAATAAAAGTATAGAAGAATAAAAATGCGATGATTATGCTCACCGAAATAATCGCTCTTTTACCATCTTCTTGGTCTTCTTTTGCAGCACTATAGTCGTACCATGTCCTTAAATAAATGATATCAGCAGTTTCTCTTACGGCGGCCTTAAAGTTCCCATTTAATTTCTTGTTTCGGTTATCAATTACATAATATCTTCCTCTCATAAGCTTCTCTCCTTTTTAGATGAATATGTAAGGGCACCTTCGCAAGTTTAGTATCTCGCTACCGAAGGATTACATTTCTTTGTCTTAACCTCATTTTACGATATCTCATTTCCTCCTTCTTCTCAATAAATAAAGTTCGCTAAGAATTCTGAATTTCCTGCTTTTCTACAATATTAATTGTTTTGCGACTATTTAGGGATTTATGATGTTCATAGATGAATCTTTTGTTGTACTGAACCGTCTGCCCATCGACAGCGGTCTTCGAGATCCACCCGAATAAAGCAGAAGAATTTTTTAAGCATTAGCTTAGGAGGATCACTGCCTGGTTTCTGCTCAAATTCGGAATCGATTCCGAATTTGAACTGCCATGTTTGGAGCCGGGCCAGGTTTTTATCCATAAGAGCGGCCCTTGGGCCGCAAAATCAACAGCCATCGGCAGGTGAGGCATTTCCCCTCTGGCAGGCTTTAATATATGGGCGGATCATACAAATCGGTTGTTGTTGAATCCGTTATTTTTATATCTTTTTTGCCGATCAATTCGCCGCCGGTGGTGACAAACATATTTTTTGAAATGATGAGGTCCATAGCGGCCTCAGCTTCCGCTGCGGTCAGGTCTGCCCGTGGTGCCGGCAGCGTAAGGGTAAATGTGCTCCCCAATGTTGTAACAAAGGTCAGCCGAAGGGTCTTCTGAGTATTTGCCATACCAATACCCCCTCTCCTCGTATGATCGATTGAACAGGGATCTATTCCTGAGCCAGGTCAAAGCGGTTATTCCGGGTTACGGATACCAACGGGTATTCCAGCAAATCGAATAATGTGGTTGCTACTTCGTAAAGATCCTCATCGGACACGTCCATCTTCAGCCCGGAAAAGCTTTTTTGCCGGAAAACCGGGGAACCGTCGGCAGTCATACCGATCTGATAACGGACAACCATCTCGGTTTCCACCCCTGACGAAATGATAGGCATTTATAATCCTCCCTTATTCTGGATTTCACTGGTCAAGCCTTGGTTTGTCCTTCTTATCATATGCACCTTGTCCGGCAGGGGTTACCCTTGTCCAGGGTATTTATGACAAAATAATGGCAAAACCGTAAAGTGCCTATGCACTTTATGGTCTTGCCATTATTTTCTCACAAGTGAGGGCTTGAACACATAGGCTATGAGTAAGGTTGTTCAAATCCATCTTCTCTTATGGGAGCTTTTCCTCCGGAAAAGCTTATGAATAAGCAGAGGAGCTCGAAGATCATGGCGAAGGGAATAAGCGAGCGGACGCCGCAGATTATCGCGGCCGAAATTAACAGTATTAAAGATCAGACCGGCAGAATGCTGCTTTACAGCTCCGTCGAGATCGGACGGCGCCTGACGGAGGCCAAATCCATGGTCAATCATGGAGAATGGGGGAAGTGGCTGGAGAACTCGGTGAGTTACTCTCAAAGCACGGCCAATAAACTCATGCGCCTCTTTGAAGAGTATGAGGCCAAGCTCACCGCCGGACAGGACAGTTCAAATTCGGAATCGATTCCGAATTTGAGCTACACTCAGGCGATTATCCTTCTGGGAATTCCCGAGGAGGAACGGGAGTCCTTTATGGCAGAGCATGATGTGGCGAGTATGTCGACCCGGGAGCTTAAACAGGCAGTCCAGGAAAGGGACCAGGCCCTTAACGAAAAAGCGGAGCTTCAAAATACTCTGACCGCCAACCAGGGTGCAGTCACGGAAATAACCTATGAGCGGGATGAGTTGAGAAAACAGGCCTCAGGTCTCCAAGCGGCCATCCACACGAAAGAGTTAACCATCAAGACTTTACAGGAGAAACTGGACTCAGCCAAGGAGGGCGAGGCTTCAGCTGGGAAAATCGCCGCCCTGGAAAAGGATATCAAAGCCACCCGGATCAAGTTGTCCGCCAACAAAGTCAGCTTTCTCTACAACAATATCGCCAAAGAATTCGAAGAGTTGCTGAAGGAACTGACTAAGCTGGCTCCGGCGGACCCGGAAGCTCATGAAAAGTATAAGAGTGAGGTTAGCGGTTTTATCGGGAAAATAGCGGAGAGACTGTAAGGCAGCGGGCCCAGGTGCAGGCAAGAGGATGTCTCACAAGAGCATCCTCTTTTTGATATCTTCCTCCATGTTCGGCCGAGTACTTGAGAAATCACTCTTATTGATTATTTCGATCTAGTTTTCACTAAGGGAGCATAGCGTCTCTGCCTTTTATTTCAATACAGAACATTGTTAAACATGGGCGTTATTAGTTGACTTTGTCAATGCACAGTACTTAACGCTTCATTTGATGTTCTCTTAAGCCATCTGAGTTATCTGGGTTACTTTGCATGGGTATTGGCATAGATTCTGAAGAATTACTGCTTTTATGTTGGCTGCCAGGCATAGTGTATCCTGAGGATATTGAATCATTGTTGAGTAAGCTTTGATTTGATCCTCCTGAATTGGAGGAATCATTTGAATGAGTATTCTCACCGATCATCGGATTTCCCATTGAGTCGGGCATCTCCTCTTGCATCCCGACTTGGTGAGAAATAGCCATGCTTTCTGTCGGGAAAAGTGTGGTTAAGGTTGTATTTGCCTCAGCCAACATATGAAGGGCATCCTTAGGATTAGAACCATCTGCAGTTACAATCAAGCCCTTCTCCTGAATCCGCTTGTAAATCTGATACTGATTCACACTCATTCCAAGACTTTGAGCCGCTTTACGGGTATCTTCATCTGTTCTACTAACCATCATGTATGCAGAAATGTTCTCTTCAAGCATATGGCGCTCTATAGATTCTCGGAGTCTGGTCTGATCGATAACATCTAATGGTTGGTCTCCTACGGGTATAACACTAGTTAGAATCAGGGTATTTGCTTGATTAAAGACTCCATGTTCATTCGCTTTATCAATAATCAAGTCTACTGCAGTGTAAATGTCCATCCCTTGAAGTTGTAAGTTCGATGGTGAGTCCTGAGTTTCATCAATTACCTTAAGAACTTTTGCATTTCCGTCAATTAATAATTCCATACTAGAATCCATATCCAGCACAACAGCTGCTACAGCATTATTAGCTCCTGAGACTAAGTTGAAGACACTTAGAGACAAGGCGAGTAGTAGAATTGCAGCGATTGAACCAAATTTGATGAGTCTATGACTTAAAGGTTTATGAACAGGTAGCTCGATATCAAGAACCTGCCCCAGGGTAGGAGTAGCCTTCGGCGTTTTAATTTCTAAATAGTCACCACTTTCAGTATAAAGAATGGTGACTTTTTTTGATATCTTCATGACAATGCCAGTCGTTTTTTTCATTATGGCTAACTCCTCTCTTTGACTATAGAATCTACCTGTGTAAACCCTTTTAAAGACACGAATTCGGGGTCTGATAGGATTAAAGCTGTCGCGATTAGATATTTCCTGCCTCTTTCTAGAACCTTTCGCTTCACGCCTGTTAAGAGTTCCAACTCTTTGAGAGGTAAAAGCTTAGTTTTAGTTAGTTGCATTAATAAATTTGGGTGCTCACAAAGCTCTTGGGCTACTCTCCAGAGAGTAGCCTTGCTGTCTCTATGCTTCGGGGAAACTTCCACTAAGTCTTCCAATTTTATTCCATACTCGGCTAAAACTGTCGTGTAGATTTTTACAGTTTCGGAAAAATTACTATTTTGTTCTTCCTCCTTATAGTGTTTAAACGACGATGCTGACTCATAGTCATAGAGATTATCTTCCTCAGCCTCCAATGGAGTAAGAGAGAGTACTTGATGTTTAGACTCTTTGCGAAAGTAGTCTATCAGTCGTCTTGCAATAACTGTTTTGGAAAAACTGTAGAAAGACGCTTTCTGGTCAGGTTTATAACCGTCTATAGCTTCATTAAAAGCAAGTAGAGCAATGCTTAACTCCTCATCATGTCCCCAAGTCAGATAGCGTTTACAGAGTTGGGAGCTAACTTTTACAATAAATGGTTTGTGATTTTGTATAAATTCCTCTCTAATTAGTACGTTTCCTTTTTTCGCTAGTAGTAAAGATTGCTGAATCGTTAGTTCTGGCACTTCAACCCCTCCACTTAATAGATTGTTTTCGTATACTTATCGGTAATTTTGGGGGGTACCCGATGAAAAAGTTAATGGAAATTTTCCTGCCTACCCCTGCTTAGGATAAAAGAAGGCTCAGACCATTATTAAGGGTCTGAGCCTCTTAGACATCTCGCTAAGTTTAAAAAGCCAGTCAATCTTGCCTAAAATGACTAAAATACTCGCTTGGCGCCAACGTATACAGATTTCCAGTAGGGACCAAGATTGTAAACGGTAACACCTTTAGAACTGGAAGAGTTGATAAACTGACCGTTTCCTATATAGATGCCATCATGGTCGACATTCCCGTTTTTTGCCATGGAAAAGAAGACTAAGTCCCCCGGCTGGAGGTTATTGAAGGCCACCCCATAAATATGGAACACCCATATACTTTTTTGCAGTAGAGATAATAGCATTTACCTTCTCTTGACGGGGTTGGGTATTATTCGACTGGCCGTCTTTAGTAATATAAAGAGAGTTGAGTTGCTTACCAGTAATTGGACCAACGATTCCATCTGAGCTCAAGGTTTGAGCAGTTTGGAAAGCTTTTACTGCTGCTTGAGTATTTGATCCAAACCTTAATAAGGTATCCCCCACTGCAGCCTGAACTGTTTGGGCAGGTGCCAGCATTAGAAAAGCACCAAGAATAGCTAAGCTAATTAGTTTTTTCATTAACAATGACAGCTCCTTTCGTTGTTGCAAGTTGTCACCCAACTAGCTCAAGGTACCATTTCTTTATGAACTTCCTATGAAAGACCTATGAATTTCTTGTGAATTAGTGGATTAATAAACTCAGTCTGGCTCTCCTTCTTCATAAGAAATTCACAACTCATTCACAGCATAATCGAATTGATCCAATATACTTTGAGCCATGAAGACAAGGCTGCTTTGAAAGTGGTCTTGGGTAAACTTTAAGGAGGTAAAGATATGAAAAAGACAAAATGGATCGTAGGACTCTCAATTGTAAGCTTAGTGGCGCTTTCGGGTACGGCGTTTGCACTAAATTCAGGCTCGGTTGCAGCAAAATCTGTAGGACAGACCCTCGGTTATGTACCGGTGGTGGCAACAACTCAGATTCAAGAAACTACTCCTCAGCTCTCAACATTAACGCTTTCTTCCACAAATAATAACCCGGATTCTGTTTCTACTCCTGAATTAGATGGATATAGTGGTAGCTACGGCATGATGGGGGCCCAGGGTGTTAACGGATATGGCGGTGGCTACGGCATAATGGGGGGCCAGGGTGGCTACGGCATAATGGGGGGCCAGGGTGGCTACGGCATGATGGGGGGCCAGGGTGGCTACGGCATGATGGGGGGCCAGGGTGGCTACGGTATGATGGGGGGGCAGGGTGGTTATGGCATGATGGGTGGAGGCTATGACGCTAAAAGCCTGGGAGTTGATCTCACCAACGGTGAAGTTGCCTCATCTGATCAAGCCGTGGCAATTGCAAAAGCTTACGCACAGAAGATTAACCAGGACCTTGTTATTTCCCAGCTCCATGAATTTTCAAATGTTTATGGGGTAGAGTTTAATGAGGGAAGGACAGGGGCTAAAGCCTACGAAGTTATGGTTTTCAAGAATGGGGGACGGATCATAACTGACATGGGGCCAAATATTATGTGGAACACAAAATATGGACATATGAATTGGGGAAACGATGGAGCCGTTACAGTTAGCGAAGAACAGGCTACTAATAACGCTCAAGAGTTCGTAACCAAAATGGGACAAGGATACTCGATCGGAAAACCCGAACTAGCACCGGGGTATTATGAATTTATGGTTCAAAAAGATGACAAGGATTATGCGGAACTTGATGTAAATGGATATACGGGGCAAGTCTGGTTACAGAATTGGCAGGGACCAATTATTCGATCGATTGAAGTTAAATAATGAGGTTATTAAAGTAATTCCCCTTTTGTCTATACAGAAGGTTTAAGTAAGTACCGTAAACATATAAAAAGCGGCTGAGGAGTCAATCCTTAGTCGCTTTTATGTTAACTCTTAAGGCTATGCCGATCCTTGGATCAAATCATTTTACATAATAAATCACACATTTAGAGATAATATGTCAAAAGTGAGTGGCTAAAAGAGACGTGGTACTAGGTTCTGTATGAAATTTGAGTTATGGGCTAAGGCATCTCCACCTCAAAAGGAGGGTATTGGATATTGTTCAAAGGAAGAAGAATAATTGCGGGGCTTATATTCGTTGTTGCTTTACTGAGCATTCCTCTCTTTTATAATTTAGGGAAATCTAACAAGGGGCCTGTCATAAATTTGGATACTCCAGCTATCCGGCAACTAGAGGTTAAGGAGTGTATTGAGTCAACGGAATTTATGAAGGCTAATCATATGAAACTTCTGTACCAATGGAGAGAAGAAGGCGTGCGTGAGGGCAAAACGGAGTATATTAATAGTAAAGGGAAAGAATACAGACTTAGCTTTCAAACGTGCTTGAACTGTCATTATAAACCAGGAGTAAAAACGTCGGAGCAATTTTGTGTTTCATGTCATAATTACGCTGCTGTAAAACCGAATTGCTGGGAGTGTCATTTGCTGCCGGACCCTCATACTGAATAACGTGTTTTTTAGTGGTAAGAAGGATACATAAATTAAATTCATAAAATCATTTTCGTTAGACCAAAATACTATAGAACTTAAAAACAAAAGAGGAATGTTTACATGACTGGACGCGCTCAAAAAATGGCTCAACCTAACAGTGGGATCAAATGTATCGTAAATACATGCCATTATTATGGTTCAGGGGATCATTGCCATGCAGATAAAATTGAAGTTCAATCCCCAAATGCAAAGAGCACTGAAATGACTGACTGCGCAACGTTTCTACCCGAGTAATTAATAGAGTAAACATCACCATTTACGCATAAGTTATAGATATCGTTGAGAAAAATGGCTCTCTTTTATTGCATAAGAGAAAGCCATTTTTCTTTTTGTTGTTCCTTGTTGGAATTTATGATGGTTTTGAATTTTAATTCCTCATTATGAAGATGGGATGTAGCGAAATTAGTTTCGTTATATCCCATCTTCATGAGAAATTCACAACTTTTTCATGGGAAAATCGTATAGCCTTACTCACAGCTCCACGTTCTACTTGGTTAAGAGAGGTACTGTAGTAACCTGGGTGACCTGTTGCTCCAATAATGTTGGAAATACAAATGCATTGAGTAGCATCAGAATCATCATTGCTAGTGAACTCTAGTGGGTACTACCTAAAAACAAGCTAATTTGCTTGGGGATTCTATATAGGGATTAAGAAGTTCCTGAAAGGTTTCAGTTCCGAGCCTTGAAACAAAATCATTGAATGACTCTTGGAAATGTCTTTGAGTTTTGTAAAAGTTGATAAAGTCCTCTAGAACTTGGTGAACTCTGTCGGAGGGGATCACGCCTTGGAGCGTGGTTGCAAATCCTGTACTCATTCCGAGGCTTCCTCCAATGGATAGTTCGAATTTCTCGACGGCCTCACCATTCAGCTTCTCTATCGTACCTCTTAATCCAATATCAGCAATTTGTAAATGCCCACAGGAATTAGGACAGCCATTTACATGGATTCGAAGTGGAGTATCTAACTTAACCTTTTTATCAAGAGTTTGTGCCAATCTCAAGGCAAACTCTTTTGTTTCGACTAAAGCCAAAGTACAGAATTCCTTTCCAGTACACGAAACCGTGTATCCCACAAAGGGCTTTGGATATGGTGTAAAACGCCGGATAATCTTTTCCGCTAGGAGGGCCGCTATATTTTCAGTTGGTATATTAGCAAGTACTAGATTTTTCGAAAGACACGTCCGAATGGAACCATCTCCGTACTTATCGGCACATTCCGCAACTTCAAGTAGATCTTCAGCAGATAACCGACCTAGAGGTACGGATAACCCCACATAGTTGAGCTCTGATTGTTTTTGAGGATGAACACCGTAAAAATACCCAGCATTCCAGCCACGAGTTAAGTCAATTCCAGCTGTTTCAAGAGGGCCAGTTAGTTTCAAAAGTTCAGTTTCAAACTTAGCTTTTCCCCAATCCGCCAAGAGAAATTTAAGCCTCGCGTGTCGACGATTCTTTCTATAACCATAATCTCTAAAAAGAGTTGTAACAGCAATTGAAACTTTTAACACTTCACCAGGATGTACAAATAGATTCAACTTCTGGGCAAGATAGGGTTGTGCTGATAAACCTCCGCCCACATAAACATGAAATCCGTAACGTTCATTTTTGCCATCTTTTTTAATCGCCGGTGTGAATGCTAAATCGTTGATCTCAGCATGCCCAACGTTATAAACATTTGCTGAAATCGAAATTTTGAACTTTCTCGGGAGATTTGAAAACTCTCTGTTTCCCTGAAAAAATTCGGAAACCTCCTGTACAAGCTCCCGAGTATCGATTGTTTCATTAGGATCTATTCCCGCAAGTGGATTCCCTATAATTGTTCGTGGACAGTCTCCTTCGGACCCGATGGTTTGCAAGTCAACTTTATTCAAGATCTTCATAACCATAGGGATAGTTTCTATCGTGAGCCAATGAAACTGGAATGCCTGACGAGTTGTCAAATCGAGAATTCCTCGACCATAATCTTTGGCGATTGTTGCTAAGACACGGGCTTGATCAGAATTCATAACTCCACTGGGGATTTTCACTCTCATTAGAAAATATCCTGCATTCCGTGGTTTTTGAACATTGACTCCTGCCCATTTTAAGAGATTACGTTCTTTAAGATCAATGGATTCAAATCCGGATTTTTGGTACTTCGGAAGTCTTTCAACAATATCTAAGCCATCATTTACTAGCTTTAGCTTTTCAAAGTCGTTGAGTTCATTATAGTCAGTTGTCCATACTTTATTCAAAATAATACCCCCTAAACATAGCAAATTACTTGGATATAAATATACAATCAAGGATACTATAACTATGAATATTTGTCTATAGATAGGTATTTAGTTATTGACACAAAATAAGGGCAGTCTCAAAATAGAAACGGATTTTAGTTTCTATAATTTGAGACTGCCCCTTCAACTTAAATTGATTCTGTCTATCAATCTGTAAAATCAAAAACACACCGTACAGTTTTTTCCTGAATTTTTCGCAAGCAATAATGCAGCATCCGATTTCTCGATTACATCCTGTACAGATTCTCCATCTGTTGGACAACTTGCTACCCCTAGAGAAATTGTTATCTGTGGATATAGGTTATTATTTAATTCACTAACTCGGGTGCGTATATTTTCAGCAATTTCCTTAGCAATTACTTTAGGGCAATTCTTTAGTAAAACCACAATTTCCTCTCCGCCATATCGGTAGGCTATATCCTCGGTTCGTACTGTTCTTTTGATTGTTTGACTGACTTTACGAAGAACTGTATCCCCTATTTTATGGCCATATTGATTATTAAAAACACGAAAATTATCAACGTCGATAAAAATCACAGAATAAATCGGTACATCTATCTTTTCTAATTCTAAATTAAACGCCCTGCGATTATACAAACCCGTTAGATTGTCAATAACAAGCTGGGACTTCAACGTCTCTGAATGATTTTTAAGTTCAGTGTATTTGTAGAAATACCAGTGTGCAAATAGAAAATTTAACATTCCGAATCCGAGACCCAATATAATACTCTGAACTAATAGACTATTAAAAAGTGACATTGAGATTTTATGAATAATCAACGCGTACATAATACCAATGCCCGTCATTCCACCGAATAAACCTAGTTTGAATATGCTCATCCTCATCCTCCTTTACATATTATTCTCGTTTTATTTCAGTATTCCCTCTAATTTTGGCATATTCTAGCTTAATTCTTAGTAGCTGAATCGTTTGACACTTAAACCTCTCCATTTAATAGATTTTCGTATAAGTATCGGAAATTTCAGGGGGTACCCTGTGAAAAATGCTTATCATAGAATTTCTTAACCTACCCCTCGATAATTAAACAGGTGGACGAATATATTGGTGATCCAGGAGGTGATCGCTAGATTGAAAGAATCTCAAATTGGATCCGTATTAGATCTATCAAGCAAACACCAATAGATGTATTTTGAAAGGATTTGAATGAATTATGATGAAGAACAAAGCTTTAATGGTTACACTATCAATGGCTATGGTATTGGGATTAGCGGGGGCTGTAAATGCTACTACAATTGGCAGCAATACAACCAATATGCATCCAAAGACTACGTACGCACAGGCCTATATGGATAACAATGATGTAACAAGCACGGAAGTGGAGAAGGTAGAAACCACTCAGCCAGATCAAACAGTTCCCTCCCAGACAGATGTCTACGATCAAATGATGAGTTCCAACCCTACCATGAATAACCAAATGCAAAACATGGTGACCGATCCTCAGATGCAAAACATGTCCGAAAATGCTCAAATGCAGAATATGCCTATGGATGACCAAATGCAAAATATGCCAATGAATACCCAAAGAAATGGCCAGGTGAATAATCCCAAACACATACAAGGAATGGCCGGAACAAACAATTCGAACAATGCTAACGCTTCTCAACAGCCTGCCCAAAAATCAAGCAGCCAGAACAGGATGGGGTCCATGGGAAGAATGGGAAGATAAATCTTCATGAAGCCGAATAATCTTAGCTTAGGCTAATAAAAGGCTCAGACCGTATTAAGGGTCTGGGCCTTTTAGACATGAGGGATATCCCCCCTATAACTGTTTCAATGGGGGCTTCATGAGAAATTCACAACTTTTTCATGAGATCCTCGAATCAGAGAGTTACACTGAGGATGTAGAAGTTGCTAAGGAGGTCACATATGAGCAAAAGCGAAGTAGTTCAGGACGTAAAAAAGAAGAGAGGCATAATCAAAGCAATTGGTTCAGTTCTGTTTGCAATTATAGCGTCTTCGCACCACTGGGTTCATACTCTTTTGATCGCATTGGGTCTAACCACTCTAAGCTCAGGTCTATTATCTCTATCTCCGTCAACAAAGATTATCTTTCTACTAGTTTCCCTTGTTATTTCGGCGTGGTTTATACGTGTTGCAAAACGTAAGTGGAGTTATGACCGTCCTGCTGCGTGGGTGTATCTTATATCTTCTATTATCTCGATTATTTTGGTTATTACATCCTTGCCGCAAGCGATATCAGCCGTCATACCACCATCTCAGCAACAGCAGCAGACGCAACAACAGAAAGATATCCACGGACATTAATGTTCTTAGGGTCTAAAACTTCCGCTCATACTGACACATCCATTCTGTCAAATTAGGGTCTCTTCACAAGAAATTCACAACTAATTCATGAGTTTATCGTATTTGGGGATTATTGTAAGACATAAGATTAATCCACGAGTGAGTTTGAGCATTTTTTTTTGTTAAGGCAAATAGGGTACCCCTCTATAGTATATTCGAATTGGTGGTGAGTGAATGAATAATCCGGTAAAAGATATTTCTATTGATTGCAAGGATCTGAACCAAGAAGGAGGCAAACCTAGGAGCCATCATGACGAAAAGACAATCCGACAGCTTGTCGCCCGGATGAACCGAATCGAGGGTCAAATACGGGGCATTAAAGGAATGATCGAGCGTCAAACTTATTGTGATGACGTCCTGAATCAGATAGCCTCGGCCCAATCTGCCCTCGACGGGGTCTCGAAGTTGCTTTTGGAAAAGCACATGAAATCATGCGTAAGGGAACGGTTGGAAAGCGGTGACACTGCGGTAGTGGATGAAGTCTTAAAAACGGTGTTCCGGATGTTGAGATAATCTTTGGTAGATAATATAAAGCGAAAGGAATCTGAAATCAGATGGTTGATTGGAGGTACAAGTTATGAGTGAAACGATAAGAAACGAACATCTTGCACAGGTAAGTTTACCGGTACAGGGTATGAGTTGTGCAGCTTGTGTGGCAAAAGTTGAAAAGACCTTAAAAACCATGACCGGTGTGCAAGAAGTTCATGTCAATTTGCTTTCAGGCAAAGCTGCTGTGACTTATGAGAGTAATCAGGCAGGAGTACCCCAGATGGTAAAAATGATTCAAGACATCGGTTACGAAGTGCCGGAGGAGGAAGTTTTGCTCACTGTGCGGGGTATGAGTTGTGCAGCTTGTGTTGCTAAAGTTGAGAAGGCCGTTAAGGGAATGCCAGGAGTAACCTCTGTTGTCGTTAATTTACCGGCCGAGTCAGCTAAGGTAAAGTTTTATCCCGGTGCTGTGGATAAAACTCGGATCAAAAAAGAGATCCAAGCCTTGGGATATGAGGTTAGCGAAAAGGTGACAGGTCAAGAAGCTTTAGACCGGGAGAAAGAGGCGCGGCAAAAGGAATTCCGGTTCCAAACTCGCAATATGTGGATTGCTTGGCCTTTGGCCATGTTGGTGATGATTGGCATGTTCCGAGATATGTGGATCTTTCCTTATTTTGTCCCAGAGTTTTTAGGTAACGTGTATGTCCTTTGGGCCTTGACCACACCAATAGCCTTTATACCCGGGTGGCAGTTTTTTAAACACAGCTGGAACGGATTAAAACGTGGCGCAACGGATATGAATTTACTCTATGCAACCGGGATTGGTGCTGCCTATATTATTGCGACAATCAATACCTTCTGGCCCGATGCCGGCTTCGGCGGACGGGGAGCGACCTTTTTCGAGTCAGCCGCTTTACTTACGGCGTTCATCGTTTTAGGTCGCTTTATGGAAGCGCTCACCCGGGGTCGGACTTCGGAGGCAATTCGCAATCTGATGAGTTTACAGGCTAAAACCGCTCGAGTAATCCGTAGTGGTGAAGAAGTAGAGATCGCCGCCGATGAGGTGAAGATCGGGGATATCGTGGTTGTGCGACCAGGGGAGAGCATACCCGTAGACGGTGAAGTTACGGAAGGTTATTCAGCAGTCGATGAAGCGATGATCACTGGAGAAAGTATGCCAGTGGAAAAACGAGCTGGGTCCCAAGTCACAGGTGCCACGATTAACAAGACGGGTTCGTTTAAATTCAAAGCAACAAGGGTTGGTAGCGAAACTGCTTTGGCCCAAATCATAAAAATGGTGGAAGACGCTCAGGCTTCCAAGGCGCCCATCCAAAAATTAGCCGATTTTGTAGCAGGCCATTTTATCGCTGGAGTGCATATCCTCGCTTTGATCGTCTTCTTCTTCTGGTTCTTTATCGGTTACGGGGCTTTCTTCACACCAACAAGCCAGTTTATACTCTCACCCTATAGCTTAGCAGAAGTCGGTGTCTTTGGTTTTGCACTTCTCTTGTCAGTGACGACCTTGATTATTTCTTGCCCGTGCGCTCTCGGCTTGGCTACACCCAGTGCCATTATGGCAGGTACGGGTAAGGGTGCTGAAAACGGTATTCTATTCAAAGGGGCTGATGCCGTCGAAGCGAGCAGCAAGCTTAATGCAGTTGTTTTCGATAAGACCGGTACTCTGACGAAAGGAGAACCCTCGGTAACTGACGTGTTTGCGACAGAGGGCTTTGATCGGGATGATATTCTCGCGCTAGCAGCGGTCACTGAAAAACCGTCTGAGCACCCTTTAGGTGAAGCTATCGTACGGGGGGCTAAGGGAGAAGGATTGTCGGTTGGAGATGCCGATGATTTTGAAGCTATACCTGGACACGGTGTGCGGGCGACCTATCAAGGACAGATAATCTTGTTAGGAAACCGTCGTTTGATGCAGCAACAAAATATTGATATCGGAAACCTAAGTGAGAAGATGGAGCAGTTGGAGGAAGAAGGAAAGACAGCCATGTTAATGGCTGTTGATAATAAGGCTGCCGGAATTATCGCAGTGGCTGATATCCTGAAAGAAAATGCAAAAGTGGCCGTAGAGCGCTTGCAACAGATGGGTGTACAAGTAGCCATGATTACCGGAGATAACCAACGGACGGCTGAAGCCATAGCTCGACAAGTGGGGATTAAGACAGTACTGGCCGAAGTCTTGCCCAAAGATAAGGCTGCAGAAGTGATTAAGTTGCAAGAGAAGGGCCTAAATGTGGCCATGGTTGGAGATGGGATTAATGATGCCCCAGCCTTAGCTCAGGCCAACGTGGGGATTGCGATTGGATCTGGAACAGATGTTGCCAAAGAAACAGGCGACATCATCCTCATCAAGGACGATATCCGCGATGTGGTCGGAGCCATTGAAATCGGACGGGCTACCATGCGCAAGATCAAACAGAACTTGGTATGGGCTTTCGTGTACAATATCACGGGAATTCCCTTAGCTGCAGGTATCCTGTATCCTTTCACAGGGTTTCTAGTTAGTCCGGAACTTGCTTCCTTCTTTATGGCTATGAGTTCGGTATCAGTGACGATTAACACGCTTCTCTTAAAGCGTTACCAACCATCATTTCGGAGGGAACAGGTAAAAACCAGTATGCCCCCAGTGCCTCAACCACAAACAGCACGCTAAGGGAGGAGGTCTTACAATGAACGATTTAGAATCAAAAGCCGCTAGGCAGGCTTCCGTGGTTTATATTGCGCTTTCACTGACTATAACCCTTATTTTTCTGGCCATCACTTTAGTGAACGGAAATGCCTATACTTCTGTGGCCCGGGTCGGGGGTATGATTTGGGTTTTCATTCTGAGCATGATTGTCTTCATGCCGATCGTAATTCCTGTGGTGAAGAAAAGGATAATGGGATAAGAGCGTGGATACTTGAGTCGTAGTTAGTGATGATACAAGTCTAGGTTTTGTAAGTAAAGAAATGGTCTGTACCCAGTTCCCCCCGTCTCACGAGTTCGGGATTTATCGGCACGGTAAAATCGTTCGAAGATCAAAGGGAGATCTTCCTCAGAAATGCCTATTCCTGTGTTCTTGATGCTAATATTAGTGGATTTTAATACACCACATTCGTTTACTGCTCCAAGTACATCACGCCAGCATAAACAGGGATCAAGACGGCACTTTCGGCCTTCTGCCGGAAGAAAGCGAAGTCATAAGTATTAGTTCTATAATACAAAAAGCAATTAACCCTTTGCGTACAGCAAGGGGTTAATTGCATGTAAAAAAACATTGCTTGCTATTTTTTCTCCGTTAGTCCCTCCAGAAACAAAGCTAATTTGTATTTAAGGTTTTCCTTGAAAGGGATTTGTGAACGGCTAGTTATAGCTGATTGGATCAGGCCCATGAACATCTCAGTCACTATTTCAATTGGAATAGTGACTCTAAATTCTCCATTTTCCTGCCCTTCCTGAATAACATTTACTAAAAGGTCTTTAAACTCCGGACCATGTGGCGGTTGTATTGGTGATAGTGACTGGTTACGATATAATTTAAATAATTGTTGATTATCTTCAAATATCTTACCTAAAATCAATAAAATTTGAGAGATTTTTTGTGGAGGATTAATCGATGATTGGTTCAGTTCTTCTAGCGATCTTTTAGCCTCACTGATTTTTTGTGCCAAGGCATATTTGAGGATATCCTCTTTAGATTGAAAATAGTTATAAAAAGTACCTATAAATTAAATTAATGAATAATTCCTTTCTGTATGAAAGCTTTGCTTAGGGTTTCATCACTGGCACTTTGGTTTGCTAAACTCCCATTTAAGGATGATCGAACAGCTCATTGAATTTATTTGCGGATCAGCATTATTCATACGGGCGGTTCGGTAAATATGTTTATAACTAAAAAATAATATGACAACATAAATAAATGGTTATTGACAGCATGATATTTAACTGTTAATCTGTTTTTGTAAATGAACAGACATAGGAGGAAAATAGAGTGAAAAAGATTTCAACGGTTGCAATTTCTTTAGCCTTAGGACTAACTCTCCTTTTAACAGGCTGTGGATCGAGTATCACAGCGAACAAGACCAGTGCGGAGAATAAACCTGCAGAATCTGCAGCAGCGAGCCAAACTGCTCAGCCCGCTCCGAAAGCCATTAAGGATTGGAAATACTATAGCGCAGATCAACTGAAAGAGGCAATCGAGAAGAAATCCCCCCTTCAAATCGTGGATATCCAAGTTGAGGCTGAATATGATGCACATCATATCAAAGGGGTTATCCCAACCTATGCTTATCCAGTAAAAACAGAGGAAGAGAAAGCGAAGCTCGCTAAAATTCTTCCCCAACTTAAAGCGTCTAAAGATCCCATCGTAATTGTTTGCCCTGCAGGTAAAGGGGGAGCCGAGCGTACCTATCAGTATCTTTATGATCAAGGAATTGATGAATCGCGTTTGTTCACCCTCGAGAAAGGCCAAAGCGGCTGGCCTTATAGTGAGTTACTTGAGAAGTAAGTCGATTCGAACCCTTCCAGCCGTTAATGGAGGGGTTCTTTATTTAGGGGGACAAGAAGTATGGCAAGCACTTTAAGAGAACAAAGCAATTTCAAAAGATTTTTACTCCCCTTAAAAATCCTTGCCTCCATACTTATGCTTTCCTGGATGTTCAGTACCATTGAGTGGCAGCAAATCACTCAAATTCTCCTTCGCGTTAACGGGATATGGATGGCAATGGCTTTAGGATGGGTTGTTATTTCTGTGGGAGTAAGTGCCTATAAATGGCAGCTCATCTTAAGGGCCTCGCAACTTCATGTTCCTCTAAGGGTTTTATGGAAAACTTATTGGGCAGGACTTTTTTTAAATAACTTCCTCCCTTCGAGTATTGGTGGGGATGGACTTAGAATTTATTGGGTGGGCAAAGTCACCGGGGAAATGGCTGGCTCAACGACTTCCGTAGTTGTCGAGCGTGTTTTAGCGACAATCGGTCTTTGTCTTACAGCAATCCTTGCTATTTTGTTGACTGAAGTTCAAATACCTTATCTTTTAGCATTTTTTGGGGCGGTCATGTTTGTGGGGATTCTTATTCTATCATTTTTTCTTTTTCCTCATTTTACTGGATGGCTACAAAAGCGGTTGGGTTTCTTGCCGAAGGCTCAAAGTTTTTTAGTAGGAATAATATCTCATGGAATGCGCTTAAGAAACCAGCCGAGTTTAATGTTCTATGCGTTAATCGGATCTGTGCTCTTCCAGATGTGTGTTGTGATGGTGAATTGGTGTATATTCAAAGCCCTTTCGGTAACTGACTTGAATCCTATCCAGGCCGCTGTAATCATACCGGCAACCTCTGTGGCCGCGATGCTCCCCATAGGAATCAATGGCTATGGCGTACGGGAGGGGGCTTATATCGCGTTATTTGCTCCTATGGGAATTTCCGGTCCTATTGCGCTCACCGCTTCAATTCTATTTGCACTACTTGTCAGCTTCTCCAGTCTTTGGGGAGGATGGATATGGATAAAGGAAGGACGACAAGATGTTGGAGAAAAAAGAGTTCCTCACGACGATAGAGAGGCAAGCCGCCCATTATTTCAGTAAAGGTTTTAATTGCTGTCAGAGTATATTGCTTGCAGCCAATGATATTTGGGAGTTGAATCTTGATCAAGCGATTATAGCTTCAGGACGGTTCTTTCAACATGGAATGGGGTGCGGGTCTACCTGTGGCGCTTTAATTGGTGCCCATATGGTATTAGGTATCCTGGATAACCGATATGAAACAAAACTCTCAAATAAATACGCCCGCAAGCTTTCCGAAGAATTTAATCAGACATTTGGCACAACTCAGTGTTCGGAGTTGCGTAAAAAGCAAAGCATTATGGATAAAATAGGGTATAAAGGATGTAAACGAATAACCTTTATGACGGCAGGAGTTTTCTATGAGTTTTGGGAGAGTACCAATGGAAACCAAACCCCGAGTGTCGGTCATTATTCCGACGTTAAATGAAGAGGCTGTGATTGAAAATACCCTTCGGACTTTACATGAAAACAAAGAACGGGTCACCTTAGAAGTCATTATCGTCGATGGGGGGAGCACTGACTCAACGTGCCAGATCGCCTCGCGATATGCAGATCAAGTGATTATTATGTCTCCAGGACGTGGTGGACAATTGAATCGGGGGGCGGAAAATTCATGCGGAGAGATTTTATGGTTCTTACATGCTGATTCGCAGTTGGAGAAGGATTATGTTCTCGATATTGTAAAAACGACGGAACAAGGCATAGGCGGAGGTTGTTTTGAAATTACCTTTGATTCCAAAGGTTTTATCTATCAGTGTATTGCCTGGAGTTCGAATCAAAGGGCGAAATGGTTTAAAAGCTTTTATGGAGACCAGGGAATATTCGTGAAGAGAGAGGTTTTTCAGAAACTGGGTGGTTTTCGTCCCATTCCTCTGATGGAGGATCTGGAGTTCTCTCGTCGACTTAAGCGAGCGACCAAAGTACAAGTGATTCAGAGGCCTCTTCAAACCAGCTCAAGGCGTTTTCGAAAAGGAATCCTGCGAACACTTCTTGTAATGCAGTTATTAAAACTAGGGTTTTATCTTCAAGTGAATCCAAAGTTTCTTTCAAGGGTGTATGGTTTAGGAAGAGGATAAGAGTGAAAGGAAGCAAATATGTATGGCACAGTGAATTCTCAAGCTCTCATTCTTATGACCCGAGTTCCGGTTCCAGGGAAGACGAAAACGAGGCTTATGCCTCATCTTTCTGCGGAGGAATGCGCAGGTTTTCACGAGGCTTGTTTAAAGGATATCATTAAAGTTCAAAGAGAACTCAAGAAGCCTGCGAATATCTTTTATTCGGAAAAACTCACCGAGAAGTTTATGTCGATGTTCCCGAAAGAGAGCCAATTTATTTCTCAGGAAGGGGATAATCTAGGGGAGAGGATGAGTCAAGCTTTCCGAATATCGCTCCAAGACTATAAGTTCACCCTTATGGTTGGTTCGGATTTACCTCATTTAACTGTGCGGATACTCCAGAGTGCCTTTGAAGCACTTGAACAACACGATGTCGTTCTGGGACCGGCTCTTGATGGAGGATATTATCTTATCGGGTTAAAGCAATACATATCGGACTTATTTACAGGGATTAATTGGGGGAGTTCTGAAGTTTTTAGGCAGACTATAGAAAGAGTCCATTCCCTTGGCTTAAGCTATCGCCTTCTTAAGAAGATGCAAGACTTAGATACCATTGAAGATCTTCGGGTCTTCATGACAAATCCTGCTAACAAAGACCATCAAGCCTGGAAATTCATTGATCAATTGGGAGGAGTAAAGTAGATGCAGAGATTAGAAGCAAACCAGACCGAGGCCTTTAGAAGTCTCGATAAGGCTTTAAGAGGAGAAATTCTGGATAAAGAAGAGATCGAAGAGCTTTTCCGAGTTCCAAGCAAAAGTGAAGCCTTTTATGCGATTCAATACGCCTCTCGTAAAATCAGTGAATCAGTATCCCGAGGTAAAGCAGAAATTCACGGTCAGGTTGGAATCAATATCGGACCTTGCCCGAAGAACTGCCAGTTTTGTTCCTTTGCGGCGTGCAATAAAGTGTTCCCTGAGCCCTCTGTTCTCCCAACGGCTGAGATTATCAGCCGATGTCTTGATTTAGAAGAAGCGGGTGCAAATGCTATCTACTTAATGACCACTGCAAACTTTAGTTTTGAACGGTTTATTGAGATTGCGCACGAGGTTAGGAATAAGCTTCAAAAGGAAAGCGTACTCGTAGCCAATATCGGGGACTTTTCCTACGAGCAAGCCTTAGAGCTTAAACAGGTCGGTATAAATGGTGTTTATCACGCTCTACGCTTAGGAGAAGGGAATACGACAGCCATCAATCCGAAGAGACGGCTAGAGAGCTTTGCAGCAGCGAAAGAAGCAGGACTTATCCTAGGAAATTGTGTGGAACCTGTAGGACCTGAACACACGGTGGAAGAACTCGTCGAGAAAACCCTCATCGCTCGAGAAGCGAACCCGGTATTCAGTGGAGCAATGCGGCGTATTACGATTCCCACCACGCCCTTGAGTCAGTATGGAATGCTTAGTGAAGGGAAAATGGCCCATATTCTAGCCGTGGTCCGCTTAGCGATGGGACACCATATTCTCGGAAATTGTACTCATGAACCCAATGTCCACGGGGCGGTAGCTGGCGCCAATCTTTTATGGGCTGAAGTGGGGTCGAATCCTCGTGATGTGGCGGGTGAAACTCACCGTGGGATTAGTGTTAAGCGGTGTAGAGAAATTTATTGGGAAGCAGATTGGGAAGTTCTTTCAGGACCTTCACAGTTCTTCCGGTAGTTAGGGGTATAAGAGAGGTGAGCTTTTGTGCCGTTTTCAAAACGGAAAATTATCAGCGGAATGGTTACCTTGTGCTTAATTGGGCTAGTCTTACTTTATCTTCTCCTACCAGGGTTTAAACATGAGGTCAATACTGCGGTTCGTTTAATCGCTCAGGCAGATATCCAGGGGCTAAGATTGTATGTTTCGAGCTTTGGTATTTTAGCGCCCTTGGTTTCTATGGCACTCATGGTTCTTCAGGCCTTGGCCTCTCCTTTGCCAGCCTTCGTCATTACATTTGCAAACTCCTGGATATTTGGATGGTTCTGGGGTGCTGTTTATTCTTGGACGGGGGCAATGATTGGCGCTTCAGTCTGTTATTTTATAGCCAAGGCTTATGGCCGCCCGTTGGTTGAAAAGATGGTTGGGACAAAAGGGCTTGAAATGACCGATCGTTTCTTCGAAACCTATGGAAAGTATTCTATTGTTATTGCTCGACTTATCCCCGTAGTGCCCTTCGATATTATTTCTTATGCGGCAGGCCTTACACGCATCAGTTTTTGGAGCTTCTTCTGGGCAACGGGGGTGGGCCAACTTCCAGCAACCCTTATCTACTCCTGGCTCGGGGAAAATATGACGTTATCGGCGAAGTATGCTCTCTGGGCGGTTAGCGGTTTCATGGTTCTCATTTTTTTAAGTTTAGGGTTTAAGAAAAGGCTCCAGGCAAAGCTGGGGCAGGATGGATAACTATTCGCAAATGTATTTGCATAAATATATTGTGATAATATATTTACATGAGCAGGTATCGATGATAACATTTAACTTGGATATATTCATTTAAAATAGTCTCTGACATTTTCAAAAATATGGAGGTGGAAAATTATAATTTCATCCGTTGACCCCACAGTAAGATTCAATAGGGTTGGTGAGCGGCGAAATTAACTATAAGAAGGTTTGCCCAATTATATTTTGTGAGGAGAAAAAATTAATGAAAAAGAAATTACTTGCTATTCTTATTTGTATTGCAGTGGTAGCTACATTTGCAACAGGCTGCAGTTCTACTGCAACACCGGAAAAGCCTGCGGCAGAAACTCCGACCGTTAAGGCAGTCGAAAAGACAAAGGTATTTGTATCCGCAGATTGGGTAAAAAGTGTCATTGAGGGTCAACAACCAGAGTCAAAAGATTATGTAATTATTGAGGCCGCTTGGGGCCAGGTTAGCGAGGATAAAGCATACACAGAAGCCCATATTCCAGGAGCGATCCATCTAAATACAGATGAAATCGAAGAAGAAAAGAATTGGGATATCAGAACAGGCGCGGAAATTACACAGGTAATGAAAAATTATGGTATAACCAAAGATACTAATGTAATCATTTATGGTGCAGACTCAGGTGCAGCGAGAGTTGCATTCGTATGTATTTGGGCTGGTGTTGAAAATGTAAAAGTCCTCGATGGTGGATTGAACACTTGGAAAAATGCAGGGTATGCAACTAAGGACGGTATAGAAACTGCTAAAGCAACTTCAAAAGATTTTGGTGTAACAATACCTGCACATCCGGACTATGTCTTATCGTCTGACGAAGTAAAAGATAAGCTGGCAAAAGATAACAACTTCAGATTGGTAAGTATTCGGAGTTTAGATGAATTTACGGGTAAGAAAAGCGGATATAGTTATATTAAAAGAGCAGGTGAACCCAAAGGAGCAGTTTGGGGTCATGATGAAACTGATTACCTCAATGAAGATGGAACGTTTATCAACTTTGATAAGGCGGTAGCCATGTGGACTGAACAGGGTATAACAAAAGATAATGAAATTGCATTTTACTGTGGAACTGGTTGGAGAGCAACTATCCCTTGGCTAATGGCCTATGAAAATGGTTGGAAAAATGTAAAATTGTATGATGATGGATGGTTTGTGTGGCAGATGGATGAAAAAAATCCCGTACAGGCTATCACTCCTGAAGAAGCAGCAGCAAAATACAAAAAATAAATAACATCGAAAAAAGTCTGATTGCATAAGCATTCAGACTTTTTTCGATACTTGTGTTAATTAAACATGGTAGACCTATACCCCAGAATTATTAATCTCAAAAAGCGAGCGAGTACAGTAATTAATGGGCTAGCTTTCTTAAATAGACGGAAATCTTAATATCTTGTATCAATGTGACCATTGCCAAAATAAAACTGATGAAATAATAGGATCGATAGTCTGCTGTTGAGAATCCTAAGGTAAAAATGACAGATACCATTGTAATGATTGTTAGTAAAACGACCATACGCAAAGCCACTTTATCTAAAACAGTACCGTTTTTATTAATCTTAAAAAATATAATAAGAATGATAACAGTCAATATAGCCAAGATAGTAATCGTAATATGTTGAAATTTATCGATAGGGTATAAATTATTCCATGTGTGGTTCATATAGACGATAAATCGCATTACTCCCATCTTTTTCATTGATAATGTCTGAATTAAATAGGCGGTTATAATTAATAAAATTTGAAGTACTGTCGCTATCTGATATAGGATTTTCTTCATAATAATTAAATCTCCTTAGATAATGATATCTAATATTATCATATTTAAATTGGTTAACAGTAGTTTCTAACCCCAACGTCTCGATTTAAATTCAGTATACTCCATAATATCCAATCCAGTCATTAAGGCTATGGCCATACAAAAAGGTCAGTTCTAGAGATCACCCATTCTACCAACTTCCATTTATATCCATTAAATGCCCTTTCATTTGGTTTCCGCTTTTATTAGCAGGATTATTCATAGCTAATTATCCGAAGTTAGGCATAAGAAAACTCACGCCTACTTACTCCCAATAAAGCTTTTAAATCTCAATTGAACGGCGAGCTCAGACCATTTCCACAGGTGCGGCAATTGTTTTCATACTACATATATTCGCCTCTAATCAGAACGCCTGCTCTGATTATTAAGCAGATGAGATAAAATTTACAGGTAAGGACTTCTGGTCATTCTGTAAAACCCTTCTTCTGCATTTTAGTGGCATTACAAAATAATGCCATCCCTGTCTTCATTTTCTTAAAGGTTAGCTTTTCATAGAATATTTCTTTACCTGGTGCTGCATATAATATGAAATTACATTTTGGAAGTGTCTTTCATAATAAGGTCTATTATCCAGAGACGCACAGACAAAAAATACCAGCTTACATGATTGATACTTGGATATAATAGAATCAGATGGTTGACTTCTTGGAGAAATAAAGCCACTAACTTCAAGGAGAACTGCCACAAAAGGAGAGCAGCTAGGCTCTCCTTTTACATATTTTACTTAACAAACAAAAAAGGCTCTCGCCGTTTCAGATGAGAGTCAAATGTATTTTAATATACCTAACTACTAGCCATGATGCCACCATTCTTTAGCCCTGAAAGGTCTGCAAAACTAGAAACTTTATTAACATGTGAAAACTCAAGCATAACTTCTCCCGCTGTACCTCTAGATCTCCAATACTCACCGTCTAGCCTTCTAACTGGGTTTCCTTAGAAAATGGCTTACTCCCTTGGCTTGAATAATCCGTTAAACCATAATAAGGTGGATCGCAATAGAAAAACGTTGAGCTTCGAAAAAGTCTAATGGCCCAAACGATGACTTACACAGGAGTACGAGAAGTAGTCCGTTGGCTGAATCAGTGGTAACGAGGATATTAAAAGCCCGACCAGTTATTGGTTACCTTACAAGGTTTAAACCAAGTCTTTGGGCAAATGTTAAAGCTTCCTTATAATCTGATTTAGACAGTCTTTTAGATATCTCGAAATATTTGGACGCTTGATGGGCCGGGCGATACTGATCCATTAAGTTGACTACGCAATCGGGCGACAATTCGTGCTTGATGAATTTCAAGATTTCTTTACTATCTTCAAGTCCCCCTGGCATCATTAAATGCCTAATAATCAGTCCTCGGTAAGCTATGCCATCGTTGTTCACCTTCAGTCCGCCTACCTGACGGTCCATTTCCTTTAAAGCTAACTTCACCTTTTCCGGATAATCCTCCACATTGGAATAGCGGCTTCCCCTTTCAGCGAGATGATACTTAAAGTCGGGCATGTAGATGTCAACCACACCCTCTAACAAAGCCAACGTTTCAAGATGTTCATAGCCGCCGCAATTATAAACCAGCGGGAGGCTTAATCCTTTTTGAGCTGCCATAAAAACAGCGTCCAGGATGTTCGGCACAAAATGGGTGGGTGTGACAAGATTGATATTGTGACAGCGGTAATGATTCTGAAGTAGGAGCATAATTTCCGCTAAAGACTCGTTCGTAGTTAATTGCCCTTCGCCGTTAAAACTAAGCTCGCAGTTCTGGCAAAAAACACAACGCATATTGCAATATGCAAAAAATATTGTGCCTGATCCATTGTGTCCAACTAAAGGCGGCTCCTCCCCGTAGTGCGGACCATAGCTAGCGATCACAGCCATCTCGGGAGCCTGGCAAAAACCATGCTTCTCGAGCCGGTTGACTCCGCATTGGTGAGGACAAAGATTACACTTTATTAGTTGCTTTTTGGCCTTGAGGACTCTCTGTTCCAGTTGATGGTTTTTCAAGAGTTTGACGTAACTTGGCTCCATTTTTCACCTTTTCCAAATAGATTTTAAGCATTGTGTTAACGGAAAAGAAAGATCGATATTGAAGGCAGCTCGGCGCTAAACTGTAATGTCGATTTCATTGATTAAAAATTGGTCATGAATCGATGATAAAATTAACAAGCAAATTATAGCCCCAGCTAATGCAAGAAACATGTCCCACTGTGTGTCCCAAATATCTCCTTGAAGTCCAAGGAAAGCCTCTGCATCTCCGCCCAATAGTATTGCCACACACCACTCAACCAATTCATAAAGAGCACTTACCCCAAGAACTAATCCGAGAACAATGGTTATGAGTAATTTCCCTTTTTGGAAGGCAGATGTTCGCAGCAGGATTTCCCGTAAAGTAAGGGCCCAAACGAAACCATTGACAAAATGGCCAAACCGATCATAGTAATTCCTCCCAAGATTAAAAGAATCTTGTAGCCAGTTAAACAAAGGTACTTTGCCATAGGTGTAATGTCCCCCGATGAGGACTATGATTGCACCCAAACATAGAAGCAAATAAACGGGGGTCGTGAGACGAAACTTATTATAGGAATATATAATAATAATTGCCCCCAAAACAATAGGGGTAACCTCTAAAAACCAGGTAACTAATTGGTAAGGTTTATAAGCAGACCATATAAAAACTATGAAGAAAATAGTCAAAAGGAAAAAATGTATCAGTTTGCCTGATTTTAGGCTTGAGATTTCCATTTTGCGCTTCTCCTATTGTCTGATTTCACAGAATCCACTGCATACCCTTGTAAATCGAAAGGTAAATTGATTTCTCAATTTACCGAAATTTTTGTCTGTTTACTAGATTAATGGCTGGGGAGGCTGGATTTGAACCAACGAATGCCAGAGTCAAAGTCTGGTGCCTTACCGCTTGGCGACACCCCAATACAGAATAATATTCCATGGGATATGAAAAACCCTCAGCTTCATTCTGATAACTATTATATCCAAGGAGTGAATCTGTATGCTGGTAGTTTTTGTCTCTCTTACAGCTCGTCCTGCGGGCCGTGCAGTATCTTTTGGAATTAATGTAGAAAGTAGCCGAACAAATAGGGCAAATCTACCCAGAAATGAATTGAAGGCTAGAAGACATAGAATAATATTTTAAAAAACAAGCAAAAATATCGAGTAATGCTTACGTAACAAGAGCAGATCTTCATAATATTTTGAAGGCGAATCAACACGATCAAAATCGCAATGCGCAGAACGAGAAAAGGGAGCGAGAAATTATGGCTGAGAAAGAAGTCATTCTAACGTTAGAAGGTCTTAAAAAGCTTGAAGAAGAGTTAGAACTATTTAAAACTGTGAAGCGGCGGGAAGTTGTTGAACGAATAAGGCAGGCCATGGACTTTGGAGATATTAGTGAAAACTCAGAGTACGATGAAGCTAAGAACGATCAGGGTTTTATTGAAGGACGAATCATAACTCTCGTAAAAATGCTCAGGAATGTACGAGTTATTGATAAAGTTGAAAGAACAGATATCGTGGCACTAGGGGGAAAAGTGCGTCTGAAAGCCATGGACTTTGGGGATGAAGAAGAGTACTACATCGTTGGTTCGGCAGAGGCGAATCCAGACACTAATAGAATTTCCAATGAGTCGCCAGTCGGAAAAGCGGCTCTGGGACAGGCCAAAGGAGCCATCGTTGAGGTTAATGTTCCTGAAGGTATACTTCACTATCAAATTTTAAATATTATGTAAGTGACGTCGGTTCCATAATCCCATCTTTTCAGGTAAGCCAAATGTGGTCAGTCTCTTTTATTCTTCTAATACCATATTATGGAATGAAGATTGAGAAGAGAGGTGAATTTTATTGAATTATGCTGCAGAGATATATCACGTTCATCACTACAGCTTTCGAACCACATTTGAAGACGGTCATACCCACAGAATGTTCGGTATTACCACTCCGGGAATTTTAAGAGGAAATACCCACGTCCATCATTACCATGGGGCTACCACCCTGGATGATGGACATGTTCATTACTATGGAGGTGTAACTGGACCTGCCATTTACCTTCTCAGGGGCGGTCATGTCCACTATTACCAAGGCGTTACAACCTTTAACGATAGGCATAGGCATGCATACGCCGGGAATGATTCTCCGTCTTACCCTTAACCAAGTATTAAGCAGGGTCAAGTCTTCTGAACCATCCTTATAGAGTTCATCGATGTCGAAAACCCAAAAGGGGAGGGCTGTTTAGCAAAAAGCAACTCCTTAACCTTTGGTTGTGAAGTTCCACTGCATCATCAAAGAGGTCTAGGAATAAGTCTCTATCTCGGATCAAGGCGAGGGTCCAATAGTAACCTCGGCTACTATTGGCCGAGTCATCGATATGGGTCTAACCCCTTTAATATGGGGGCAGCCATGGCTCCGGCGGCAGTCGATACGATTGAGGCGTATTTTAGGGATTTAAACAGAGATCCTTCCTATTATGACTTTACAACCGGTGATATTTTGGAGGGAATAGTAAACTTTACAGAATAAAAGTATTATACATTGTAAATATTAGCCCTAGTTGCTTTTTCCTTCCTCCTTCTTTATTGAGTCCTCTTCATATGAGGATTTCAATTTTTATTAGGATTTAAATTTCTTGTAAAGATAGTTACTTAAAAGGGATCTGTGAGGAATAATAGTAAAGCTTCAAATAATCATTACCCTACGAGGAAGTCCGTGAAGAAAGAAGAGAAGAAGCTTGAAGAAGATTTTGTTCTTGCCGTTTTTAACCATACCTACAGGGCATCACTCGGTGGCCAATACCTTAATTAGCTCTCTTAAAAAACGGATTCAAGGAGAATTTGCGAGTATTGACTTCCTGAGTTATTTTAGCCCACGACTGGAAAGAGCCGTTACGAACCTCTATTTAAACTGGATTAGTCACTCTCCCGAAACTTACAATTGGGCTTATAGTTACTTCGTTTACCCGTCAAGTAGTAAAAAATATACGCAAGTGTATGAAAGATTGTTCCTAACAAAGATGCAACGTCTGCTATCAGAAGAGCAGCCTGATCTAATAATTTGTACCCAAGCTTATCCATCTCTATTGATTTCCTGTCTGAAAGTTCAAGGAAAAATTAAGACCCCTGTCATTAACGTTTATACCGATTTGTTTATCAATAACATTTGGGGACGTATGGGAATCGATTACCATTTTGTTGCGGATGTTCCGTTGAAAAACGAGTTAGTACAAAAATATAGAGTACCCAAACATCAGGTATTTATAACCGGTATTCCGGTCGATGAGTGGTTGGCCCCTACGACACGTCAGCCGAAATTATTCCCGCCTTACCATATCCTGATAGCAGGTGGAAATAGCGGATTAGGAAATATAAACGAGCTTCTACAGACCTTGAAAAATTCTACAAATTTTAATTGCACTGTTCTTTGTGGTAATAATAAAAGACTCCTTGCAAAAATCATCTCCTGGCAGATTAAAAACATTTATCCTCTTCCTTATATTTCATCGAAGAGAGAAATGGCGCTCTTATACGATCAAGTCGATGCAATTGTGACTAAACCAGGTGGTGTAACAATTAGTGAAGCTCTTCGGAAGAGGATACCTATCTTTGTCTATTCCGCCCTACCTGGACAGGAACAATTTAATCAGCAATACCTTACAACTCAAGGTTTAGTTTATCCCTTAACTCAGGAACCCTCAGCACAGGAACAATTGCTCAGTATTTTAAGTGATAAATTTAAGCAGGCAAACTGGCGGAAACGGGTTGATAGTTACTTCGATAGGCTAGAAAGGAGTGCATGGGAAAAAATCGTGGAGATTTCAGATCAAATCACGTAGATGTCGAAAACACATTACAAGGAGGAGATCTTAACTGCCAGACTTTATTTCTGTTGGGTGTAAATAGTGCCCCGAAAGCTTCTGGGACATAAACTTTCGTTCCTGATTGAAAAAGCAAAAAAGGGTATAATATCATGACAAAGATTACACCTTATCAGATGTTCTTTGGCCTTAAGCACTCTTTGTTCCAGTAGATGGTTTTTCAAGAGTTTAACATATCCTGGCTCCATTTTTCACCTTTTCGAATATTTATTAAGCGTAATGTTAACAGATAAAAAACATCATTTTTATGCGATTGTTGCTGTAAATAGAATCTCATTATATAAAACCTTCTTAAATTGTGTTAGGAATTCGGTTTTAAAGTCTTTAAGTTCAAACATTTTAATATAAGAGTCGTAATCTCGAATAAAGCTACCGTTATCACATAATTTCATTACGTAGTTAGAAAAAAATGAATTTTTTAATAGACATGGTTCCAAGACAACAACTTTACCATAAGGCTTTAGAATTCGCTGAAACTCAGAGAGATAAGGTAAGAAATCTTCTGAAGCGATGTGATGTAATACCGATAACGTAAGGATGTAATCGACAGAATTGTCCTTCAGAGGCAGATTGGTACCTTCCAAGACTAGAAAGTTGTAACCCGGGTTTAAACATTTGGCATAAGCAATGCGTCGAGAATCCGGATCTACCCCTATATAGTGGTTTTTCGAACATAGGGAGCTAGCTGACCCAATTCCCGAACCAAAATCAAGTACCTTTTGGTCAGTAAAATTAAAATATCGGCCCAAGACACCTTTTATGTACAAATTGTTTAAAAAATCTGGACGAACAAACCAATGGTAGAAGAGAGGGGATAATTCCATGCATTTTACCTCGAAAAATATTATTTAGATTAATATTCCCTATTTTAAGGGAATTATGTATTTTTTTGCTAGATTGATTTACTACATTTAGAACGAAAGAATTGCTTGCCCAGGAAGGGTTTGGTGGGGTTATTCAACTATTTCCTCTACTTGTATGCCTGAAATAGTAGCTTCTGCCTCACGCTACTTGTTTAACTGGGTATGGCTCTACGACAACAAGGATAGTAGCCTTTGTTCAACACTTTGGTCAGAAGCCTACCGCAAGGCCGGAATTGATTTATGTCCTGACGTTAAGTTTCCTGTACCGGAGGATGTTGCAAAGTCAAGATATTTACATAAAGTCGGAATTTATAATGCTATAAAACATTAATATATTTTGAATTTAAAAAAGATAACTCTACTTATTGGTATAGGTAGTGCAATGATGTTAGGGAAGGCCTGGAGAAAAATGACTTAAGGAATAAACGAGAACTGCCTTTAACTGTACCCTATAGAGTAGACCTTTTAAAAGTCTATCCTATAGGGTATTTGCATGAGAAATGTAAATTTTAGTTTTATGGACAACCTGTTTTAAACTCTGAATGGGTTGTACCTAGACAGTCTCAGTGTGTTCGGTATCATCAGGTGGAAATCGTTGGGGTGACGGCGGGAACTTGCCCCAGAGATACAGATTCGATGTACAAATTTAGGCACGTCCCCAATGACTGCCCTGGATTCTCCAGATGCTGGTGTGGAAAATAGTGCAATGCCTCATCAGATTCCCTGGCCCAAACTTGGTACTAATATAACAGTTCTAATCATATTCTTATGAAAGATAACAATAAGAAGGAGTATAAAGTAGTTGATAAAAGTTAGTTTACGGCCCATCATTAGTAAGATAAATTTACCCACTGTTTTAAAAACAACGATACTTCCGGGTGACTCAATCGAACGATTATTTATTGCAACCCAGACAGGAGAGATCTTTTACATTGGAAACGGAGTCATAGGGACTTTCTTAGATATTCGCCCGCAAATCATAAAACTAGGTGCTTCTGGTCGTGGATATGATGAACGGGGATTGATAGGTCTAGCGTTTCATCCCGAATTTTATTATAACGGCCTGTTTTATCTTCATTATTCAGTAGCTGGAACACAAGGTCCAGGTGCTCTTCCTGAATCTTTTATGCCTAACCCATGTGACCCCAGAACCTTAAACCTAAAGTGGATAAATAGAGAAATTCACTATGATCATATTGATACAGTTGAAGAATGGATTTTACATTCGAATGGTCAACTTCAAAAACGGCGGACATTACTTAATTTAAGAAGACCATTTTTTAATCATAATGGTGTCAATAGCTTAAACTTTTCACCTGAAACAGGAAAACTTATTTTAACAACCGGAGATGGTGGATCAGGGTATGATCCATTTAATTTAAGCCAGGATGACATGGAAATCGCCGGTAAAATAATTGAAATTGATGTAGTTAAAACTATATTTATCAATAATCCACCCGTAGTTACACGTTTTAATGAACTTCCCGTACCTATTCAGGAAACGCTTACAGTAATTGCCAAAGGGGTTCGTAATATATCAGGCATTTCATTTCAAAGGTTTTATAATCAGTATATCAAATATGTGGGAAATGCCGGACAGGATCTGGTAGAGTCGATTTTTTCATTTGTTCATTATAAAGCAATACCGGTTACTCGGCTTATTCATGCTTATGTAATGAAATCTGAACCTGACCAAGAAGGATTTATTAACTTTGGCTGGCGAGGGTGGGAAGGTGCTTTTCCTGCTTCGATAATAAGAGACTGCTCTGCCAATCCGACTTTAAATCAAAAAACAATTGCTTATTACAATGAAGCAGTAAAAACTTCAGCGCGGCGTCTTCAGCCTCATATTAGTTATTTTCATAAAGATCCCCGACCCGATAAGTTTGGAGGAACTGCACTTACTGGAGTCCAGCCATATATGGGGAATGAAATCCCCGATTTAACGGGAAGCGTTGTGTTTATCGACTTAGCTCGGGATGATAAATCTCTACCGACCGTTAGAGGGGTTTTAGCTTATACCAGGGCAAGAATAGATTGTAAACTAAATGATTTTAGTGTTATTGAAACCGATTATAATTTTGGGTCTCAATCAGCCTTTTATGTTAGTTTGGGAACGAATCTGGATCAAACCAGACTATATTTAGGGGTTTATGGCTCTATGAAAGTGACTGATTTTAACCAAGGTACTGTTTTTGAAATTGTTCCATGATTCATAACTATAAAATTGCTCAATTTCCATCCGCGTTCCAATTTCAAAAGCCAAAAATTCTAGTCTTAGTAATAAACCCTTTCCTGAAAAGGTTGGTAACGATAAAAATATGGTTGGTTATAAATATGGTTCTTACTCGGAAATTGAATTGACAAATTACTCGGAATGGAACGCTAAGAACATTTTGGATAGAGGAATAAAATTATTGTCATTCTTAGAAAGAAGATGGGGTTACAAGATAGGTTCAGGGACAAAATGTAATGAAACAGAATTTTTGGGTTTAGATTTTTTGCGCAAATAAATTTTACAGTGGCTTATAGTTTTATTGTAGGGTTTCTAGCAGTGTAAGATCATCGTCATTGCTAGAAACCCTAGTAATAGTTAGTGCGAAATCCGTGATCTATAACAAATGCTTATATATTTTTGTTGACTATTTTCATATTTTTAGTGTCAACAAGGGCAAAAGAAAAAAGGCCCTAAGGCCTTTAATATCAATGTGGTGCGGTCGAGAGGACTTGAACCTCGATGCCCTTGCGAGCACTAGAACCTGAATCTAGCGCTAGAAGTCACGGAAAGATCGTTGCCCTGTCGATGATTGAGGTGTGTTTCATCCAACTTATTTTTTTAGTATAAGCATATTTAATTCGTTAATATCAAGATTACCTTCCTTAAGTGACAAAGGGGGGTTGCGAATGAACATTATTAAAGATATTATCCCCACTGGGGTTTCGGGCAGACCCGCGAAGGCAATGACCGCGAAATATATTACCGTACACAACACAGGAAATACTGGTGTGGGCGCGAACGCGCTCGCACACGCGGGTTTATTGAAGCGCGGAATTAGGCACAACAGGATGGCATAGTCCTCCCTTATTCTGAATTTCACTGGTCAAGCCTTGGTTTGTCCTTCTTATCATATGCACCTTGTCCGGCAGGGGTTACCCTTGTCTAGGGTATTTAGACAAAATAATGGCAAAACCGTAAAGTGCCTATGCGCTTTATGGTCTTGCCATTATTTTGTCACAAGTGAGGGCTTGAACACATAGGCTATGAGTAAGGTTGTTCAAATCCATCTTCTTCTTATGGGAGCTTTTCTTCCGGAAAAGCTTATGAATAAGCAGAGGAGCTCGAAAATCATGATGAAGGGAATAACCGAGCGGACGCCGCAGATTATCGCGGCCGAAATTAACAGTATTAAAGATCAGACCGGCAGAATGCTGCTTTACAGCTCCGTCGAGATCGGACGGCGCCTGACGGAGGCCAAATCCATGGTCAATCATGGGGAATGGGGAAAGTGGCTGGAGAACTCGGTGAGTTACTCCCAAAGCACGGCCAATAAACTCATGCGCCTCTTTGAAGAGTATGGGGCCAAGCTCGCCGCCGGCCACCAGGACAGTTCAAATTCGGAATCGATTCCGAATTTGAGCTACACACAGGCGATTATCCTTCTGGGAATTTCCGAGGAGGAACGGGAGTCCTTTACGGCAGAGCATGATGTGGCGAGTATGTCGACCCGGGAGCTTAAACAGGCAGTCCAAGAAAGGGACCAGGCCCTTAACGAAAAAGCGGAGCTTCAAAATGCTCTGACCGTCAACCAGGGTGCAGTCACGGAAATAACCTCTGAGCGTGATGGGTTGAGAAAACAGGCCTCAGGTCTCCAAGCGGCCATCCACACTAAAGAGTTAACCATCAAGACGTTACAAGAGAAATTGAACTCAGCCAAGGAGGGCGAGGCTTCAGCTGCGAAAATCGCCGCCCTGGAAAAGGATATCAAAGCCACCCGGATCAAGTTGTCCGCCAACAAAGTCAGCTTTCTCTACAACAATATAGCCAAAGAATTCGAAGAGTTGCTGAAGGAACTGACTAAGCTGGCTCCGGCGGACCCGGAAGCTCATGAAAAGTATAAGAGTGAGGTTAGCGGGCTGATCGGGAAAATAGCGGAGAGACTGTAAGGCAGCGGGCCCAGGTGCATGAGGGTTTGCGATAGTTGAAGGGACTGCTGCAAAACGAAGAAGTTCGCAGAGCAGCAGCCTCTTGTGATGAAGGATCTTGAGTTCTCTCGTCGACTTAAGCGAGCGACCAAAGTACAAATGGTTCAGAGGCCTCTTCAAACCAGCTCAAGGCGTTTTCGAAAAGGAATCATTCGAATACTTCTGCTTATGCAGTTATTAAAACTAGAGTTTTATCTTCGAGTTAATCCAAAGTTTCTTTCAAAGGGTTTAAGAAGAGGATATGGGTGAAAGGAAGCAAATATGGATGGCACAGTGAATTCTCAAGCACTCATTCTTATGACCCGAGTTCCGGTTCCAGGGAAGACGAAAACGAGGCTTATGCCTCATCTTTCTGCGGAGTTTGAAGGATATCATTAAAGTTCAAAGAGAACTCAAGAAGCCCGCGAATATCTTTTATTCGGAAAAACTCACCGAGAAGTTTATGTCGATGTTCCCGAAAGAGAGCCAATTTATTTCTCAGGAAGGGGATAATCTAGGGGAGAGGACGAGTCAAGCTTTCCGAATATCGCTCCAAGACTATAAGTTCACAGTTATGGTTGGTTCGGATTTACCTCATTTAACTGTGCGGATACTCCAGAGTGCCTTTGAAGCACTTGAACAACACGATGTCGTTCTGGGACCGGCTCATGATGGAGGATATTATCTTATCGGGTTAAAGCAATTCATACCGGACTTATTTACAGGGATAAATTGGGGGAGCTCTGAAGTTTTTAGGCAGACAATAGAAAGAGTCCATTCCCTAGGTCTAAGCTATCGCCCTTCTTAAGAAGATGCAAGACTTAGAGGTACCATTGAAGATGTATATTGTATGATGATGGATGGTTTGTGTGGCAGATGGATGAAAAAAATCCGTACAGGCTATCACTCCTGAAGAGGCAGCAGTCGCTTTTGGCTCTCACTAAAACGGTGGGAGTCTTATTGCAGGAGAGGAGTGATTCACTTGCTATTACACAATAAAACTCTTGGACAGCAAATAGCCTAACAGAGGAAAAAGCGACAGCTATCCCAGGGCGCAGTTAGCTGCTAAAACAAGAATAAGCCCTAAGTATCTGAGTAATATTGAAGCCGGCCATAAGGCTAGGGTTCGGATTTATACGCTTGCACGGTTAGCGGCAGGACTTGGGATTTCAAAAGATGAGTTTGCTGGACGACGCTAAGTTAATTTCGCTAATGCAGTCTTTAGCGAAGTATATTAACGTTATTTATAATTATTTTATCTACTAAAATTTTATTAAAAAGTATACAATGGCTA
>NZ_JAMHFY010000090.1 GCF_023897015.1 Desulfosporosinus nitroreducens
ATGTCCCATGTAAATACCTGGAAGGGGAATGAGTTTATAGCTCTTGCGTCAGATGTTAACTTTGATTACCCAGTTGGCGGTTTTTACACTGGCTATTATGCAATGATGGTCAAACGACATATGCACGAATTTGGCACCACAGAGCGGCAACTTGCGGCAGTCTCAGTTAAAAATCACGGAAACGCACTGCATAATCCTTACGCTCAGTTTCCAGCAGAGCTAACGATTGAAGATGTTCTCAATTCAGAAATGGTGGCTGACCCACTAAAACGTTTGGATATTTGCGTCATGTCAGACGGAGCAGCCACAGCGATCTTAGCCTCGGAAGAGATGGCCTTTAAGTTAACAGACAAACCAATCCTGATATCTGGTGTGGGTACGGGAACAGATGCCATGCGTTTGTCGGATCGTCCTTCCCGCGAAGTTATCCTTCTAAACCATGAAAGAGCAGAGGATTATAAAGGCTTAAAATACCCAGGGGTACATTCTTTTAGGGGAGGTCGAGTTGCAGCGAAAGAAGCCTACAAAATGGCTGGGATCGAAAACCCCATGGAGCAGCTGGATTTCGTAGAGCTTCACGATGCCTTTACCTCTTCGGAAATTCAAACCTATGAAGATTTAGGGTTGTGTAAATATGGAGAAGGTGGAACCTTTGTAGAATCGGGAGCCGCCAATGTCAACGGAAAAATGCCGGTGAATCCTTCAGGAGGACTATTAGCCTGTGGTCATCCGGTGGGTGCAACGGGATTGATGCAATCTGTCTTTGCCCTCTGGCAGCTTCAGGGGACTATTGGTCAACATTTTGGCGGGGATGAAACTTTGCAAATAAAAGGAGCCAAACGAGGTTTGATTCACAGTCATGCAGGGACAGGAACTTATATTACCTGTAGCATTCTCGAGAGGGGGTTCTAACTATGAGTGAAAAGAGTGTTTCAATGCCAGTCAAGATGGACGAAGTCGAACAAGGATGTATTCTTTATAACATAGACCCTATCGTTATGAAATACCACTATGAAGTGGATTACATTCATAGCTATGCACAAGATTCACCTTTTTTTGAGGGTTTAGCGAAAGGAGAGCTCAAAGGAAGTAAATGCACGAAGTGTGGCGGTACCTTTGCGACTCCGCGCAGTCACTGCATGACTTGCGGAGCGGAGACGGAGTGGATGCAGCTACCCTTAACAGGGAAAGTGCATACCTATACAACCTGTTACTTTGGAGGGCAAGAGTTTTTGGCAGAAACCCCCTTTACCCTCATTATGGTCGAGTGGCCGGGGGT
>NZ_JAMHFY010000091.1 GCF_023897015.1 Desulfosporosinus nitroreducens
AAGGATGATTTTTTATGTCTCTCAAATCCCAAGCTCTATCATCTCATCTTCAAACCATGAAGTTCGAGATGGAACTACGTGGTTATTCTCCGCAAACTCAGAACCATTATCTCTGTCATCTAAGGCAACTTGAAAAGTACTCTAATAAGCCTGCAACTCTAGTCTCCACAGATGAACTCAAACAATTTCTGCATCATCGTATTAAATCCGGTATTAGTTACAGTAACATCAATATCTCTTGCAACGCTTTCAAACTCTTTTTCAATAAGGTTCTCAGCTACAACTGGTCCGACGACGTTATTATCCGTCCCAAACGACCTAAAGCTCTTCCTCATGTTCTTTCTAAAGACGAGATTTTGTCGATCACTGATCAGGTGCTTAATCTAAAACACAAAACAATTCTCCTGACGACGTATTCTTCTGGCCTACGAATTAGCGAAACGCTTAATCTCCGCATCTCAGATATTGATTCAAAGAATATGCTAATCCGAGTTAATCTCGGCAAAGGCAACAAGGATCGTTTGACGGTTCTTTCTCATGAAAACCTCAATATTCTCAGACTCTACTGGAAACGTTACAAACCCACTAACCTGCTATTTCCTGGTCTTATTGAAGGTAAACCCATGGCCGCCACGGGTATTCAACATGTCTTTAAAGTGGCTAAAGACCAAGCTGGTATTACAAAACCTGCAACGGTTCACACGCTTAGGCACAGCTTTGCTACCCATCTTCTTGAAGAGAATGCTGACCTCCGTACGATTCAAATCCTTATGGGGCATAGCAATATTTCAACAACCTCTAACTATATCCACCTATCAACAAACCATCTTTCCTCTGTGAAAAGCCCTCTTGATGGGGGGAAATCCTTTGCCTGAGCTTCAAGATATTTTTAAACACGTTCGCCTTAAACGTCTCTCTCCAGCTCAGGCCAAAGCCTTTCATATGATTCGTCATTGCAGAACCTCTACTCTTGGTTCTCATGCCCAGGTTTGCACAGAATGTGGCTCTATGGATGTTTCTTTCAATTCCTGTCGTAACAGAAATTGTCCCAAATGCCAGCATTCTGTTCAGCAGGATTGGGTTGAGGCTCAAATGTCCAAACTTTTACCAGTCGGCTACTTCCACGTCGTTTTTACAATCCCTCAGG
>NZ_JAMHFY010000092.1 GCF_023897015.1 Desulfosporosinus nitroreducens
GAAACGTATTATATTTAACGTAATGATCTAACTGACGTTCGTTCAAATACTCATAATTCTCTTCGCTTCCATAACCGGCATCAGCGATAATCTTCTTGGGGAGATTGCCACCCAATAAGTTCTTGAGGGTCTCTAGATGCTCTTTCATGCAAGTCGTATCACCAGGCTTCTGATGAAGGCTAAATCCAACGATGAATTGATCCTCGGTCCCGATTTGAACATTGTAACCCGGCTTTAACTGACCGTTTTTCATAGCATCTTCTTTCATCCGCATGAAGGTGGCATCTTGGTCCGTTTTGGAATAGCTGTTTCTTTCCTCTAAGATTGCTTGTTGACCTTCATACTTCTGCATTCTCGGCAGGTAATCTTTATCCAGAGTTTTTCTGGCTTTTTTTAGTTTTTTTGTTTCATCATCGGGTTTCTGATCCTGTGACTTTTGAGCAAGCCTTTCGTCGATCTTCCGGACTGCTTCCTCGATGGCTCCTGAATCAATAGGTTTCCCGTTACCGAGTTCTTCTAAGTCAGAATCTCCGTAATCGCTATTCTCTTCCTCGTTGATTTTATCAATTTCTTTGAACAACTCCCGGCATTTCTCCATGAGGCCTTCTTTATATCGCTTGGTCGCTTTACCCCAGACCCAGCTATATTTGTTAGCATTCGCCTCGATCTTTGTGCCATCCAAAAAGTAGTTCTCTAATTTTATGTAGTTCTCTCGCACTAACAGCGCCACAACTTCAGCAAAGACTTCAAGGATTGTATCTTTCATGCGCTCACTGCGAAAACGATTAACTGCCATGAAATCCGGCTTATTACCACCACAAAGCCACATGTACATAATATTTTCACGAGCTGCTTTAGCAATTCTTCTGCACGAAAATATCTTATCCGTATAAGCATAAACCAGAAGCTTCATCATCATGACCGGATGATAACTTGAACGTCCGCCTCCAGGATATTTGGCTAGTATTGGCTCTAGGTTCATTTGGTCAACGGCTTTATTAACAACACGGACTACATGATCGTTTGGAATTAAGCTCTCAATACTTATTGGAAGGGTTAATTGGTTTTGCATATAGGGAATAAATACTTTTTTATCATGAACT
>NZ_JAMHFY010000093.1 GCF_023897015.1 Desulfosporosinus nitroreducens
CTGCGGGTGTAGCTCAATGGTAGAGCGCTAGCCTTCCAAGCTAGTTACGAGAGTTCGATTCTCTTCACCCGCTCCATAAGAAATAATAACCGCACCGTTAGGTGCGGTTTTTAAATTATGCAAGAACATCAAACTTATTTCGTATTACTTCGTGTATGAATTAACACGCATTGGTTATGAACCACGGTAATCCCGTGTTCTTCACCATCTTGAATAGCATTTTTACTTTCGCTTCCGGGTTGCATCCAAACTTTTGTAATTCCAAGATCGTTACATTCCTTGACAACTTGTTCAGTGATTTTAGGAGGGACAACAATGCTTACCGCATCAGGTTTCTTTGGTAAGGCGGCTAGAGAAGGATAACAAGGATCTCCGTCAATACTCTGTAGTCCGGGATTAATTGGAAAAACTGAGTAACCCGCCTTTCTGAGTTGTTTATAGACCTTATAGCCATACTTGTCGGTGTTATTAGATACACCGATTACCGCCCAAGTTTTCTGACTCAAAAGTTCATTTATATCACTTGGCATACAAAATCCTCCTTCTGCTTAATTATTAGGGTGGGTTGAGGTCTATTATTAGGGCAATCCTATATGTAGCTTAACTGCTAATGTTATCTTTAGTGTAAAACAAACTCCTATGATTAGCAAACTAAGGTTGATTCTAAGTTTAATAGGGGATTCTCATACTAATTGATGATATTATATTTTAAGTATGAAGTATGAAGCATTGGGCTATCGTTATCAGGGGGGATGCCCAAGTGAATTAACAAATGTATAAGTCTTTGTTGACAATGAACTATGAAAATGCTATTATAACTGAGCGCCACAAAGACTCGACAACGGTTGAATAAGTAGGAATTTAGTACTCCTTACTTTACCAATCAGATGAATAAATTAGTTATTGACAACATCGGTTGAAAATGCTAAGATACAACTCTGGCCTAAACAGCCAAAGAGAATAATGGTCTTTGAAAACTAAACAACAAGGACAGCCAATGAGAGAGACTCGAAAGAGTTTCAAAAGAAATCATGAGCGAA
>NZ_JAMHFY010000094.1 GCF_023897015.1 Desulfosporosinus nitroreducens
GTGAAGTCGTAACAAGGTAGCCGTATCGGAAGGTGCGGCTGGATCACCTCCTTTCTAAGGAGAACTGTTTAGAGCTTAGGCTTTAAACGACAATCCTATTGGTCGGTTCTTTCGGAGAACACGGTTGAAGAACCAAGTTCAAAGAGAGATCATTAGAGTCGCAAGACTCACGCCGAGGGATCGGCAACTCATTGGAAAAAGCTGTTGTTTAGTTTTGAGAGACCAGATATCGAAATCAGAAGTCTAAAGCTTTTGATAAAGAATCTAGCCTCAAAATGTGGGCCTGTAGCTCAGTTGGTTAGAGCGCACGACTGATAATCGTGAGGTCGATGGTTCGAATCCATCTAGGCCCACCAATTAATGACATCAGAAGACAGTAGCCGGAGGTCGGAAATGACCAAGCAAACTGGCTGTCATATGCAAATATGAATCTGGAATTTGATGACTAATAGCGACGATGGGGGTTTAGCTCAGCTGGGAGAGCACCTGCCTTGCAAGCAGGGGGTCAGCGGTTCGATCCCGCTAACCTCCACCAATTTATTGAACTTCTATGTTCTTTGAAAACTGCATAGAGAAGAAAACTAGTAAAGTCGAAAGAATTCACTTCGAAACGTAAGTTTCGAGTAAACCTAGAAGTAGCGAGACGATAGGTCAAGCTATTAAGGGCGTACGGTGGATGCCTAGGCGCTAAGAGTCGATGAAGGGCGCGGTTAACAGCGAAATGCCACGGGGAGTCGTAAGCAGGCTTTGATCCGTGGATACCCGAATGGGGCAACCCAACCGGAGTCATGTCCGGTTATCGTTAACTGAATCCATAGGTTAACGAAGGCAACCCGGGGAACTGAAACATCTAAGTACCCGGAGGAAGAGAAAGAATAATCGATTCCCTGAGTAGCGGCGAGCGAAACGGGAACAGCCCAAACCGAATCCTTCGGGATTCGGGGTTGTAGGACCCTCTATTAAGAATGATTCCCTAGCTGAACAGAACTGGAAAGTTCGGGCAGAGAAGGTAACACC
>NZ_JAMHFY010000095.1 GCF_023897015.1 Desulfosporosinus nitroreducens
TGGCTCCTATATTTGGAACAACAAATATTGCCACCGACCACAACCAAATTGTCATGGATACCATGAAAAAAGTTGCCTTGCGGCATGACATGGTTTGCTTGCTTCATGAAAAACCCTTTGCCGGAGTCAATGGGTCTGGCAAGCACTACAACTGGTCAATGTCCACCAACGACGGACTTAACCTCTTGGATCCCGGTAAGACTCCCCATGAAAACTTACAATTCCTAACGATTTTATGTGCTATCATTAAAGCTGTTGATGATTATGCAGAATTGCTGAGATTTTCAGCAGCCACTCCCAGAAATGACCACAGACTTGGTGCAAACGAAGCCCCTCCAGCCATCATTTCTGTTTTCCTAGGCGAACAACTCTCAGATATCTTTAAGCAGTTGCAAAATGGGGAAGTCACTCGTTCCCTTCAAGGGGAGAGATTAGCCAGCGGTGTAATCACCCTGCCTGCCTTCCGTAAAGACTCTACAGACCGCAATCGCACTTCCCCCTTCGCTTTTACCGGCAACAAATTTGAATTCAGAATGGTAGCATCTTCTCAATCTATCTCAGGTCCAAACGTAGTACTCAATACTATATTTGCTGAAGTCTTCTCCCAATTTGCAGATCGCCTCGAAAAAGCAACGGACTTCGATCAAGCCCTCCTTGAGCTTCTTAAGGAGACAGCTACTAAGCACAATCGAATCCTCTTCGATGGAAATGGCTATGCAGATGAATGGGTTGTAGAGGCAACAAAACGCGGACTTCCTAATATTACTTCAACCGTTGATGCAGCACGAGTTCTGCTCCGGGAGTCAACCATTGAGTTATATGAAAAACATCACGTTTTGAATAAAATCGAATTAGAATCCCGCTATGAAATCAACTTAGAGCAATATTCCAAACAAATTAACATTGAGGCTCTAACCATGATCGACATGGCTAAGCATAAAATCATCCCCGCCGCCGTCAAATATTCTACTCAATTAGCGAATTCAATCAATGCCATAAAATCCGCTTCAAG
>NZ_JAMHFY010000009.1 GCF_023897015.1 Desulfosporosinus nitroreducens
CCCTGTAAAACAGAGTCAGTTAAATTTTGGCTATAGAGCCTCTTTTTCTAACTGTCTATTTTACAGGGTCCATTTTAAAAAGATTTTAGCCCCTTTTTTAGTGGTCTCTCCCCAATCGACCTGGCATGAGTACGAGTTCGTAACCATTTGGGATAAGTTAACACAATATAAATCAAATCGCACTTACGGGAACAGTTACCCGTTCAAAAGAAAGGAGAGCCGGGCAGCTCTCCTTTCTTTTTTTACCAAAACACCTTTATAAAATTCTATAATTTGCAACGGCAATTAAATCTTCATCTTCATCCTTTTTTTGCCCTGCATATAACATTCGTTTAAACTCATAGCCTTTATTCTTCATGGTAATTTCCATAAAGCACAGAAATATGCCCATATCAATGCTATTAAAATATGGGCGTCTGCCTTCCGGTATCATGGAACGAACTTGCGTTGAGCGATATATTTGAATATCCGCGCTCTCGCAAAAAACACGCCATGGCTGCGAATTACACGAACTTGGCGCATACCTCACTACATTTGCTACATCTACTAAACTCTCACCATTCCAAATAATCGCTAATTCTTTGCGTTTTGCTTTCGTATAATCTTTTCTGAATTCTACCGAATGACCTTTACCAAAAGCCAACATAATCACAAAATCCAATCCGCCATACTGTTGCTCAGTGGTTTTCCCCATACCATACCAACACGCGCCTATATTTTCCGAGGCCATCCATAAATCGAGCTGCGCCAAAACGTATCCTATATTCAAAAGATAATCCTCTTTTTTTTCACTGTAAACTAAAAGGCAGTATTCTCCACGTTTACACGTTGTTTTATCTTGTTTAACGATCTGATATTTTAAGTTAATATCATCAACTAAAGGTGGAAATTTGTAAAGCTGCTGCTCAATCTTCTGCAATTCCTCATTTGAAAGCGCAAGTGTATCATCAAAGCGTCTGAACGATTTTCGTTTAAATATCATATCATACATATCATACAAAATCTTTCTCTCCCCTCATAGAACATATTCGGAGAGTAACCGATTAAAAAATAATATTCAACTTAATTTTTAAAATATCCTTTCATTGCTATCCTTCAAAAACCTGATTTAAACAAGTAATTGATTTTTCTGAAAATATACGGACATAAGATTCAATATCTCTCAAATGTTCACGCACCAATTGTTCTTCTACTCCGAAAGGCGCATATACCGTATAAATAACACGGGTTGTATGCTCCGTTATGGCAGTTCGCAGGTCCGGGCCCCGAAGGATACTTGAGATGATGGCTTCTTGATCCTCAATCATAATGTCACCAGGTATGGTTGTTACATTATGACCACTCAGAGTTGTGAAGCTTTCGCTCCCAGTTGAGACTTTCAAACTCAGCGGTGTCTTTATTTTATCGAGATCGTGGCTGGCTGTCAGAAACGTATTTTTTAGCTCCGCCATAACATTGCTTCAACCAACGTTGTAGAACCTGCCGCAAAAAGGGCAGGTTTCACACATGTCAGATATTCTATCTGCAGGAAAAGATTATTCACATACTGCCTGACAGCAACATCATATTCTTAATTCCTTTAGGGGCTATTCTGTTACTCCGCCGGACACTTTTCATTTTGCCGAATTAAAACAAAGGTTATGATAATCGTAAAGGCTTCTGTTACAGGTGCTACAAGCCATACACCTGTCATACCAAATAATGAAGGTAATGTGAAGATACATATTAATAACACCACCAAGCCTCTGGAGGAAGAAATGAGTGCTGACTCTTTTGCTTTTCCAATGGATGTAAAGTAGAAGGTGGTAATGGTATTGATTCCCGAAAACAAAAAGGAAAACATAAAAATGCCAAGTCCTGAACGAATTAGGATTGCAACACTTTCACTGCTGACAAAAACATTGCTAAACCAGTCTGACACAACTGACAATATAATCATGACCGCTGCTCCTGATAAAAATACAAACAGATTGGTCAACTTTCGAATCGTTTTGCTTAATTCAATTTCTTCCGCACCATAAGAGAAACTGATCAGGGGACTCGCACCCTGTCCAAAACCAATAATGACCATTCCAAATAAATATGCCACATATCCTACTATGGTAAACGCAGCCACTCCCGGAACACCTACTGTTCTCATAATCACCCAGTTATACGCAAACATAGAGATACTCATGGACATCTGTCCAATGAATTCTGAGCTACCGTTTAATACAGTATCCCGTAACACACTTTTTGAAAATTTCAATCTCCGGAACTTGTAAACACTTGATTTTTTCAGAAAAAACATAACCATACAAATCAACCCGATTAAAAGTGATATAAACGAGGCCGTAGCAACCCCCTCTATACCAAAATGGAACCATCGTATGAATAAATAATCCAAAAATATATTGCTTACTACAGTCAGGATATTAATCAACATAAACAACTGCGGTTTACCTTCTCCTCGAATAAACATGCCAAACGTAGAATTTACGATCATAATAGGATACGCTATGATCATAATGCAATAATATTTTTCAAAAAAGCTGGCAACCTGTACATCCATATTAAGTGCACCCATAATAGGTCTGAAAAAAGCAAGCACAAGTATACTTAATATTAACGATACAATGATGGTGGACATAACGGTCTGGTTAAACACATCATTACTTTTCTTTATATCCCCTGCTCCCAGTGCCATTCCCGCAATTGATATGCCCCCGACGCTAAGCATGAGACCCACTCCCAAATAAATAAACAAAATGGGAAGACCAAGATTTACAGCAGCAATGCCTTCCTTCCCAACATAATTTCCAATAAAAAAGCCATCTACTATGGTAATAAGAGAAGTTAGCACCATTGCAATAATTGAGGGGATGGAAAACTGTAAAATCGTCTGCACCATTTTGTTTCTAATACTTTCTAAATTCATAAAAAATAGACTCCTTTCAAATCGAACTATAACTCAGTGGCAGTTCTCATTATAGAAAGAAGTCTATTTTTTTACTTCTGAATTCTTGCTCTATTTAATCGGTATACACAAGTCCATCACAACATGCATGTTTTCTCTATCAACCGCCCGATAAATATCCAAACCATATCTTTCATCCATTTCATAGCCACTACATGCCAGCCAGATATTAAAGATACCTTGAAAAGCGACAAAAATCTCCTGAATGAATCCTTCGAAACGGTAAACTGCAAATTTGCCGCCTTTTATAGTGGTCACGTTATCCAGAGAACAGCGTTTATCAACTGTCATACAGATATCATATAAACATTGCTCTACACTTGTTATGGAAGGATCGTCATAGGATCTTTCAATCAATAGCGTATTTTCCGTAAAGAAGTTTTTATACTTTTCTGTAAAGGCGCACCAATTATTTCCCAGATCAATATAGTTTCCAATGTGTCTTTCATAGATAACAAAGAAATCATCAAATACCTGAATTGAAGTCTGTTGATTATATTCTTCAAATGATTTAAATTTGGCAAGATCAGGATAAAAGGGATGAGGTACACAGGTAGTATTCACACTCTTTCGAAATTCTGCCGGAGAAATGCTATGATGCTTCTTGAATACAGAACTGTAATTTGATGAACTATATCCATAGTCAAATCCTATGTCAGTAATGGACCTGTCTTTTTCAATCTTCAGTCGAATAGCACTTTGTTCCATTTTTAACCGTTTTATGAAGCTATAGATACTCTCTCCGGTTTCTGCCTTAAAAACTCTGCTAAAGTAATATTTTGAAAAATTACAGTAATTTGCAACATCTTTAACGGTAATTTCCTCATCTAAATGAGGCATGATATAATCAATACTTTGATTTACCAATTCGTTTGTGATCATAATACGCAACTCCCATTGCTTTCTGCTATCATTTTACAATAACATCATATATTTAACTAGAAAATCTAAGGTGCCATAGCTCGCTTTAGATATTCGGTTAGCTTTTCTATTTGCTGATATCTCCATCTCGTAAACATGAAGGATACTGCACCCATTAAAAGCAACGCTAACAAGGCGATGATCCCTGAGACGGGATTAAAAAAATAGCAGGCAACAAAACCTACTATTACAACTGCAGCCAAAAGTGTGATATATAGTTTAATTTCCTTATTTCGCAACACCTTAGCTGCCCCCTTTATATCCGATTCCACGAACAGTTTTGATAATTGATGGGTTTTGACTATCATCCTCGATCTTTTCGCGCAGACGTTTAATATAGACCGTTAAGGTATTATCATTGACAAATTCCCCTGCAAAATCCCAGAGACCTTCTAGAAGCTGATTACGACTGAGGACTTGTCCCTCGTTATTCGCAAAAAATAAGAGCAAGCGATACTCTAGAGAGGTTAATACAATTTCCTGTTCTCCTTTATAGACCTTTGCCTGTGCAGTATCTATCTTAAGATTACTCAACTGATAAACTGTTTTTATAAGCTCTGTCTTGTCATACCTGCGAGTAACAGATTTTAGACGAGAGAGCAGCTCTCTTATTCGAAAGGGCTTTGTTATATAGTCATCAGCGCCCATATCGAGACCCATAACGACATTAACCTCGTCATCGATTGCCGTTAAAAATATAACTGGGATATCGACCTTTGCCTTGATTAATTTGCAAAGATCATAGCCACTTCCGTCTGGAAGGGATAGATCAAGGATCGCTAAGTCAAAGCTATTCTCATAAAGTGTAGTTTTTGCTGACTTAACATCCACACAGTGAGTTACAAGATATCCTTCTTGGGTGAGTGAGTAGCAAAGACCTGACGCAATGATTCGATCGTCTTCAACAAATAGTATTTTCATTTTGCCATGATCTCCTTGTCTCTGTAATCAATTCCCTTAACCTTTTCCGCCACACCTCATAGTGAACTAACAAGGCTTCCCATACTCTTCCATCGTGTATTCGTTAAATTCAACAGTATGGTATTAGCCACACTATGTCAAGAAGAAGCACACCCTAAGACAGACAAAAGGAGCATCACGTTTCATGATGCCCCTAACCGAATCAACCATTACTCATCCAGGCGAATACTTCATGGACTGGATTATTTTATAAGCCTTTATCAATTCAGCAATATCAAATTTCTTCATTTTAAGAAATGCTTCCGTTACTTGTGCCAATTTTGCAGCATTCTTAGTCTGCATCATCTCATTCATTACCGTGGGGACAATTTGCCATGAAAAGCCATATTTGTCCTTCAACCAACCACATTGTTCTGCTTCAGGGACTGCGGATAGCTTATCCCAATAATAGTCGATTTCTTCTTGAGTATCGCACATCACCATCAAGGAAATGGCCTCATTAAACGTAAAGTTGTGCTCATGAGCGCTGTCCATCGCTGCAAAGGTTTGGTTTTCAAGTACAAAGTCGACATGTTGAATCGTGTTAGCTTTGTCTGGGGCAGCATCCTCGCCGTATCTAAGGATATGACCAACACTTGAATGTTTAAATAATGATGTATAGAAGCGGATGGCGTCTTCTGCATTTCCACACTGATCCCCGACAAACATCAGCGTTGGGGTTATTTTTTGCTTAATCTCAAAATCACCCATGTACATTACTTGCCAAGAAAGGCCGTATTTGTCCATTACCCATCCATATTTTTCGCTAAACGGATAGGAGTCTAGCTCCATCAGCGCTGTGCCATTTTCGATAAGTTTGCCCCATAACCTTTCAACCTCTGAGACAGAACTACAAGCAATCAGAAAGGATACCGCTGGCGTAAATTTAAATAAGGGTCCCGCAGACAGCAACATGAATTCTTGTCCAGCAAGCTCAATTGTGATCATATCCACGGAGCCTGATGGTGTGTCATTCAAGATAGTTTTGTCCTTGAGTTTTGATCCTTCAAATAGGGACATATAGAACTTTGATGCCTCATCGGCTTCCTTGTCAAACCATAAGTGTGGGACAATCCTTTGCATATAGGTCTCCCTCGCCTTCACGCAGATTTTCCTCAATTATACTGCGTATTTAGAGAGACTCCAAATTTATAGAAAAACCGCTCCTCTTCCGGGACCCCAAGAAGGATGAGCGCCTGGGTGTAGGTCAAATTCGTCACCAGTGACGAATTTGGATTACCGTCACTGTCGAGGGAAGCAAGCAGTTTGTCCCATACTCTTCGCAGAGCTGCATCAGTACGACATGAAGGCAGCTCTTCAATTTAACAATTCTTATCCTTCAAAGTTTCGATGTATTCGTTTCCCCAAACTGCCAATTCTGCCAACACTTTTTTAAACTTTATCCCAATATCACTTAAAGAGTATTCGACCTTTGGCGGGACTTGGGGATAAATCTTTCTTTCAATCAATCCGTTCTCCTCCAAAGTGCGTAACTGTTTCGTCAGCGTTGACTGGGTTAAATCAGGCAACTGCCGCTGCAATTCTCCAAAGCGCATGGTCTTTTTTCCGAGATGGTAGAGAATAATTATTGACCATTTACCAGAAAGAACCTTCTGTGCAGTTGTATAAGGGCATATCCCAAATAAATCTTTCTCCAATTCCACAATCTCCTCCCGACAGTATCTATTTAGATACTATGTATCATAAATAATCGTACTTGTTATTTCAAGACTTTTACTGTAAATTTATTGTATAAATTTGAAAGGAGATTTCTTTAATGCAAGAAGTTTTTGATTTCTTAAAGAAGTGCCAGACTTATTACTTAGCAACCGTCGATGGAGATCAGCCACGAGTTCGTCCCTTTGGAACTGTCAACATTTTTGAGGGTAAGCTTTATATTCAGACTGGTAAGGTAAAGGACGTTTCAAAACAAATGACAGCAAATCCCAAAATTGAAATTTGCGCTTTTAATGGCCAAGAATGGATTCGTATCCAGGCCGTTGCAGTAGAGGATGACCGTGTTGAAGCAAAGGAGAGTATGCTTGAAAGCTATCCTACACTTCAGTCTCGGTACTCTGCAACAGATCCTAACACCCAGGTATTGTATTTGCAGGATGCAGTAGCTACGATAGCTACCTTTACAGGTGAACCTAAAATAATTAAGTTCTAATTTCCATTAAATAGCCACTTAAACATTACAAGCCGCCTGGCACTGTGATATGCTCCCCATTTTCGGTAGTAGGTTAGAATTATTTAACCTGTCTACCTTTAGGGGAGCATACCTGTGAACGGTGGCTTGTTCTTTTCACTTTTTAATCAATCATTAAAACACATCAAAAAGACTCATCTGATCACTTTCCGGAATTCCTTTAAAGCAGCCAAATTTCCGAAGTGAATCGATCGTGGCATTCCCAATCTTAGCCCTTTTCTTCACATCCTCTACGGAATCGAAGGGCTTTTCTTGGGCCGCGTAATTAATCCATGCAACAACAGAGAAGAAACCCTATCCAAATAATCCTTGCAGATATTGTTTTGTTTCTTCTTCTTGAGGGTTTGTGAAAAATTCCTCAGTATTATTCATTTCGATGAGCTTACCTTCTAGGAAAAAGGCAGTACAATCTGCAATTCTTCTCGCTTGCTGTAAATTATGAGTAACAATGACGATGGTATAATGCTGGGAGAGCTTCACGATCAGATCCTCAATTATTTTAGTATTATGGATATCAAGGGATGAACAAGGTTCATCCATCAATAAAACCTCAGGTTCTACACATAAGGAGCGAGCTATACTGAGTCTTTGTTGTTGTCCACCTGAAAGCTTTAAAGCAGACATCGTTAAATGATCTTTTACTTCCTCATAAAGTCCACATAATCTTAATTTAGCTTCGATAATCCTATATAAGTTGACCTTACCTCTTACGCCATGATATTTCAAAGCGTAGGCTAGATTATTATAAATCGACATGGGAAAGGGTGTGGGTTGTTGAAAAACCAGGCCAATGTCCTTCCTTAACTTTGCTAAGGGTATCTGATGAATAGACTTCCCCTTAAAGAGGATCTCACCTGATACTCTTGCTTGCTTTTCCTCGTCAATGAGTCGATTTAGAGTCCTAAGCAAAGTGGTTTTTCCACAACCGGATGGCCCGATAACCGCTAAGATTTTATTGTAAGGAATGGCCAGATTAACCTTTTTAAGTATTTCCGCATCCCCAATAGCGACACTTAAATCGTTGAGTATTAGATGATGTTTCATCGCTTTCCTCTCATTCCTAGTAGGGTAGGCACTGCTGCTAATAAATTAAGGAGTAAAACTAAAATCATCAAAACGAAAGCTGTACCATAAGCGTTTTCTAAGGAGATTCCTTGCCCTATTAAAACATAGAGGTGATAGGGCAAGGACATAAAGGGCGAGGCTAGGGACTCTGGCACGGGTGCATTCATCATGCATCCTGTCAGCATGACCGGGGCAGCAGCTCCCATCGCAAAACCTGAGGCCAGGGTGATGATTGAAAGGATCTGTTTTCTATACATTGGTAATAGCAGGTTAATGATGGTATAGGATCGATTGATGCCTAAAGAAGCCGACGCTTCCAGGAGCTGTTTGTTGGTCTCTAGAAATAGTTTTTGTAGCCTAATTTGAATATAGGGGAAAATCATAATGGCTAGAGTTAGGCCAGAAGCAAGGATCGATAATCCAAGCTCTAGCTTAATGACTAAAAAGGCATAACCGAAAAGTCCCAATACTATAGAAGGAATACCTGCAATACATTGAATGATTAGGTTAACGACTAGCTTAATCCTATCATCTCTACAGTAAAAAACCATATAAACTGCTGTAAAAAAGGCAAGGATCGTGGCAAAGAGGCTGGCAATCAAGGTAACAAGCAGGCTGCCTGCAACTGCTGGCCAGATGCCTCCTGCTGAACCCACCGGAAAACCCGCAGGTTTTGCCAGAATGAAATTCAGGCTTATAACTCCCTGGGCTTTTATGAAAACGAAACTCAGCAAAAAAAACAGAAGGCCTATGGAGAGAACAGTGCTTAAGACAGTCCAGCACCTCAGTGGAAAATTAGTCATGTTAATATTATCACCTCTGTTCCTCTCTACCTCATTCGAGATGTTCAGTCAAGTTCTTCTTGATTAGATAGAAAAGAGCGTTCAGGAAAATCAAGAACATCATCAGTACAAAACCCGACGTAAAAAGCGCGTGGTAATGTAAACTCCCAAGACCCGCAGTTCCTATTTCCAAAGCGATGAGCGCCGAAATGGTCTCACCTTTCCCTAGCAGTTTTGGAAGAATCGGTGAATTTCCCATGACCATCATCACTGCCATCGTTTCACCCATCGCCCTGGAAAAGGCCAAGATCATGGAGGTTAAAATTGCCCCTTTGGCGTTCGGCAAAATTAGAGCTCTTAACATATAACTCTTAGAAACACCCAAGGCTAGAGAGGTTTCCTTATACTTCTTATAGGATTTTTCCATTGTTTCTGTGACAGATGAAACGATGTACGGTAAAACCATTACTGCTAGGACAATTCCACCGCTAAGGATGGATTCACCGGCGGCCAGTCTAAACGTTTTCTCAAGAAATTTTACCACAACCAGAAGACCAATAAATCCATAAATAACGGAAGGTATTCCCGCTAACACCGCCAATATTGATGTAAAAAAGCCCTTTAGCCTTTCATTTTCAAGCGCAGCTAACTCTAGGGCACAGCCAATTCCTATCGGTAGAGAGATTAACACTGCAACCATTGAGACATAAAAGGTGGCTAAAATCATAGGCAGAATTCCTACCGTTGGCTCGCTAGCTAATGGGTTCCAGGTTAACCCACTAATAAAGTCCAAGAAATTAACTTCTTGAAAAATCAGCATGCTTTCCTGGGTAATAAAAAAAATCACTAGAAATAGCAAGACTACTGAGATTACCGTAAAGATTGTGCTTAAAATGCTAAATAGTTTTTCAAAGGTCTGCTCCACAAAAAACACCTCATCTGAAAAGACGCTCATTGGATATACTAGTGCAAAAAATTCAGAGGCTGAGTGCCCCTGAATTTTTTGTTTTCCTTATCTGGTACTATCTATTAGGAACAAAACCTAATTTTTCGATAATGTCCATCCCCTCGTCGGAAACGACATAGTCCATGAACGCTTTTTCTTGGGGTAACAGGTCTCCCTTTTTAAGTACAATCAGAGGTCGGGATACTTTGTAGGTACCATTCAAAATATTTTCTGACGTTGATTCTATCCCATCCACTTTAAAGGGAGCAAGTTTCCCTTTATTCTGATTAACCATACCATAGGAAGCATAGCCTATAGCATTTTCATTCTCAATAATTTTTGTAACTAACGCTCCCATAGAAGGTGCTTGAATCACATCGGCACGAACCTTGGCGTCTCCCATAATCGCTTTTTGGAACACCTCATGCGCTCCACCCCCGATATCACGAGTCACAACGACAATTTCTGTTTTTGGTAAAAAAGGATCAACGTCATTCCAAGTCTTAAATTCTCCGGCGAATATTTTCTTTATCTCTTCTGTCGTTAGTGAGTCTTTTAGTTTTGTGAGATTATTCTTAGGGTTCACGGAAATGGTTAAGGCATCCATGCCCAGTTTAAATTCCTGATACCCTTCAATTTTAGATTTTTCTTCATCGGATACCTTTCTGGAAGCCATACCGAAATCACTAACACCATCAATGATTGATTTAACACCTGCACTTGAACCGGCGCCAGATACATAAATTGCGATATCCTTTTTAGCAAATTGGCTATCAACTTTATCCCATGTCGCATAGTGCTCATTAAAGTTAGTCGATAATTGCGATAGGACTGGTGCTAAGGTTGTGGAACCATAAAACTTAATTTCTGATTTGAATTGAGTCTTAGCATCCTCGAGAGGTTTTGACCCCCCCGCTTGGCTGGAACATCCCACTAAACCAAAGGCCAACGATACGACCAAAAAGAGTGCGGTTAAAACTTTCCTGTTCATGTTTCTCCCCCTTATTCTAACTATCTACCCATATAATTCATCCGTAGGAAATTATATGATTGTTTTTTAAATATGTACAATATAAGTTTTTAATGATGTTATTGGCATACGTTTTTGTTATGTTAATGGCCCAGGAGAGTTATCTCAAACAAGGCCTATATCGGACGTGCCTTTTCTTCCATATAGCCACTAAGTAACCTGATTGATTTATAACAATCATGATTAATTCAGGGATGCTTCATTTATATAAACACGGCCTTCATCCCCATCAACGGTGACGGTCTGACCATCCTGAATGGCCTTCATAACACCTGGCACGTTAATTACACTTGGAATCCCATATTCTCTGGCAACAATTGCCCCATGCGACACATAACCTCCGGTTTCCATTACCACGGCCCCGGCTTTCAGAAACAGAGGAGTCCAACCCGGGTCGGTAGATGGAGCTATCATGACTTCGCCCGGCTGCAGTTTATTTCCCTCGTCAGGATGATTGATCAACCGGGCTGTGCCCGTGGCTTTACCGGCCGCAGCTCCCACGCCCTGCAAGTAATTTCCTGAGGGAATGATAGCAGCTTGGGTACGTGTTGCCTCATTACCCTGGATAATGTCCGGAGGGAGAACTTTCTCATTGGCTTTATGATTTGCGATGCGGTCTTTCACCAGGCTTTTGAGCCTAATCCCATTCCATTCCCCACCTAATATTGATAATATCTCGGGCCAAGTGCAGAAGAAAATATCGGAGGATTTACGAATAAGGTTTCGTCTAGCAAAGCGGTCGCCCAACTCAATCGCCAGAGAACGATAGGGTTGTAAAGCCATGACCAAAACCGATTTAGTCATTTCTCGCAATCCTGCCCCCCGCTGGGCGTCAACAATTGTTTTGTGGATTTCCTCCAGTTTATCAACGGGAAGTAAGGCAGTGATTTCCGCCCAGGCCTGATTAAACTTTTCCTTTTGACGGACTCGCAAGTCGTCCAGATTGGCAGTGGCCATTGTTGTCCTTATAATATCAAACAGATAGGTAGGGTCTTCCTGCCAGCGGGGATTGATAATGTCCAATTCATATACAGTTCTATGACCATATTCTTTTATGAATTTACGAAACGCCTGTTTAAACGGCGAATTTTCCGGAAGCTGTTGTTCCCATAAAAGCGGTAAAAAGGGACGGTTGTTAAAATATTGTACTGCATCATCATCCTGGCGTGCCTGTTCGGCCAATTCAACCAGGCGATACCCCTGATCGGCACTGGTTATAGAAGCACCTCCTCCCGCCATCAAGCCGTTGATAACCATGGGGGTCTTGGCACCCATAACCCCAAAAAGATCTTGCATCAGAATTGCCAAAGGCATCCCCCCGGCTCCACTTAACCAGGGGTATTTTTCACTATAAGATTTAATGTTTTTACCCAAAGCCTTAAAAATATCTATCAAGGCATGATCCGGCAAAGCTTTAAATCCCTCTTCAGGCAGATCTTCAAGAGCAACAGTCACTCCGTAAAGGATGTCGGTTACTTTGGCAGCTGTATCCTTAATTAAGGTCATAGTCCGCATGCCGGTTTTTTGCCGTCTCACACCTGCTTCCCCTTCAAAAGGGTTGAGATCATCGATTTCAATTTCCGGCTGGTGCCCTCCCCAGATAAATGTCAGATCATGAGGTAATGTTCCATTACAATCGTAGTGAGCCCAGTATACTGCCGACATATTACAGTATAAGCGGCCGTTAAAGAACCGGGAAAACTGAATTCCATCCGGCACCGGATAGCCGGGATCCGAAAAAGTAGTAATCCATATAGTGTCAATGATATCTTTAAGTATTTGTTTATGAAGTGGAGATACGACCATGGGAACCGCATCCCGGTAATTGGCATTTGACCACACCGTCGGCTGATTTTTGATAGCCTCGAAAGTACGATCCGGTAAAGTGGTGACCGGGCGGGCTTGAACCAGAACAAAGTCATTGCCGTCAAAAGCCCATTCTATGTCTTGCGGCTCTTCTCCGTTTCCCAAAGAGTCGAAAACTCGGGTTATCAATTGGCTCAATCTTTTTATATCCTCATCACTTAAAACCTGCTCTGACCTTCGACTGCCACTGGAAGCCAGATAGACCCCTCCGTCTTCGCGAGTCTGAGTCAGCCCTGATTTGGAACCTAATTGTTTCATTCTGATTTCCGGCAGTAAGGTATAGACAGAAGGTGCAACAAAGTAGGTATCAGGCTTTATGGCTCCGCTTACCACGGATTCTCCCAGACCGAAATTGGCATTAATTACATAAACATCCCGACGACCGCTCTGAGGGTCACAGCTAAAAGCCACGCCGGCCGACCGGGCCTCGGCCATCTCCATAATGATAACAGCAGGCATCAATTCGAGGTCGTCTATATTTTGTTTACGACGATAGGCTGCGGCCCTGGGTGTCCACAGGGATGCATAGCAACCCTTGATCGCTTCTGTGATGTTTTCCAGACCCCTGACGTTAAGGAAGGTATCATGGATGCCGGCGAAGGATGCCTGCCGCGAATCCTCCGCTGAGGCCGAAGACCTGACTGCTACCGCTTTATTATCTAATCCCTCGGCAGCTAACTTTCCTCGTATGGCTTCTACAGCAGCTGGGGGCAATGTTGCATTGATTATTTGTTCTCTTAAGCGGTACAGTATAGTATCGGCATCGCCCAGATTCTCACCATTTATCTGGCGGGAGATTAATTTTAGAGAATGACCAAGCTGGTTGTAATCTAAAAAGTCTTGATAAGCTGTAGTCGTTAAAACCCATCCATAAGGAATCTTAAAGCCATACCGTTCCAGTCTGGATAAGTTCCAAGCCTTTCCCCCCACCATACTGACGCCGAGCTGAAAAGCTTCTCTCCAGGAAACTACGAAATTACTCGCTCGATTTTGCATAGGATCACTCCATTTACCCGGGTATTATCATTTAACCAATCTCATACCGTACATACTCGTATTCGCAGGGATTGCCGGCGGCTATATAAATAGCTCCTTCCGCCGGAACCATGATGAACGAGGCCAGAGTCACTGAGGGGGAGGGACCTGAACAGTCGTGACGGCAAATGGCGTAAGGATGGTTTTCATGGTCGGTCAGAGCTTCCATGGCGGTTTCTGGCGTGATCCGACCATAATCTTTATACATCTGGTCGCGGATCCGATCGTAGCGATTGAGGCTCTCAGTAGCCATGGCAGGAGGAACGATTCCCTTTTTGGCCATGTAGGCCATCATATTGTCAGGTTTGAAACGCTCCGTCAGGTAATGATTGGAGTGCAGCATAAGATCATCTACCGGCTGAATGACCTCATAGTCGTTATAGGTGCTTTCAATACCTATAATGACTCCATTGGCGTCGGCTAATTGAAAATAACCCAGGCCGCGGGCGACCTGTTTCAGAAGCCTCATCGCCTCATGGATATTCTTCTGTCGCATCACCCGGGGCATATAGCAGGCCAAGGGAAGATGGAAGTCATAGTTCACACCTAAAGTACCCAGGGCGCAAATGCCGTAACCAGCGGAAGAGAAGGTATATTCAGTAGAATTGGAGAAGCTTAGGATATATTGGTCCGGTCCGCCTGCATGATGAACCTTTAAGAAGTCAATGGTGGCACCCGGCGACCAGTCGATATTTTGGCCCATTAAGGTTTGTCCACCGGCAGTGGCCTTCCCGGTGGCAGCAAAAGCAGTGCACAGGCCGCTGATCTGTTGATAATAGAAGAGCAGTTCGTTCATGCACCGCTGGGTTATGATCTCGTTAAAACTTAACCCGGTGGAATCGGCTTGTCCTTTCAAAATGTCCACCAGATAGGGGTCGAATTCCTGGATCTGAGTTGCGAATTTCATGGCTGTTGTAATCACGTCTTCCTTTTTAACCTTGTACATTAACTCCATATTGCGAAAGCTATTTTCAGAAATTTGATGGATACTCTCCCGACAGCCTTCACCCCATTGCAGTCCGATCTCATATGCGGTACCGCTGCACTCTACAATCTTGAACTCTTTGGTCGTCTTCATCAAAATACGCTCCTCTCATACACGCTTTTATATATCCTTTTTAACAAAATACCTGCTCCTGGCAAGAGAATCTTAACCCATAGTCAAATCATCCCAGAGATATCCCTTTGACCTTCTGGCATTCTTCCCGTATGGTGTATTGGATCACTCCTTCTTCAGTGAAAGATAATTTCGAGTATTATCTTGCTTGCCCAAAGCCCCGTAAAGTACCAGATCCACCAATCGAACGGTTTCCTCCCGAAGGTTTACCCGGGTATTGTCTTTTAGCCAATCTAACACCATTGCTGTACGCATGTATTCAATAATACCGAACACTCTTTCAATTGGGATGTCAGAACTAATTTTACCCCTTTCTTGATCAGCACGTAATATATTCATAATAAGAGTCTGAGTGCCACTCGATTCAAACTTGTGATTGGGTTCCTGCAACAAAACCTTCATACGATATCTTAAAACAATGCCGCAAAGTTCCGGGTTCAACTCCAGCCAGTCATAGCGATTGTTAATGGCTGAGATCAATTGTGATCTTGTATCCGGTAGATCAGAAAGTATTTCTGACGTTTCCCGTGCTGTCTCTTTAGATATGCTCCGTACATACTCATCTGCGATTGCTTCTTTGAGGGGGAAATAATTATATAACGTTTTCCTGGCCACAACCGCTTCGGCTGCAATTTGATCCATAGTTGTACTTTCAAAGCCCTGCCGATTAAACAACCCACCCGCTACGGCGATGATTCTGTCGCGAATCTCCTTTTTTTTTCTTTCAACCAGACCATCCATTGGTTACTCCTCCAAAATGATTAATCCGCACAATATATACTAAGTATATTTTTACACTGAGTATAAGTATATTATTCACCCTCTTGTTTTAATTGTCAAGAACAGTTTGACCCATTCCTGAAGTTCGGGTTGCTGACCGTTTTCTTACCAAATAGGTCGGAAAATCGAAGCGTTACAGCGTCCATCAGTTCCATCAAACCGGAACGATTCAGGATAAGATCGTTTCCTAAATCATGGGAATAACCAACCACAGTAAAACACATTTGGCTGGCATAGCTATCTAGTTTTTCGTGCTGACCTTTCAAAACACCATGTGTATCCTCCGGTGCATCGATACGACAATAAATCCATGCTCTTTTTGCTTTTTCCATACAGAACCCTCCATTTCATTTTCATTAATGTCACATTCATAAGGGTCATGCACTGTTACCTATTTTTGGTAATCATCGAATCCGATCATGGTAACAAATGAAAACCAAAATTATACGGTAACAGAGGAAAATGTGAAAGCGACATTCCTGTGGTCAGGAATGTCACCAAAGCTCCTAGGAGAATAACACAATCGAACTGTCTTTTAACTGTTCGGACATTAAGGTTTCCATAGCGTTTTGTAGCCTTCTCCATCTCTTGGCGTCGACAATGGTTATAATATATGCGTCAAAACCAAGACTCTCCAATATGGCTTTTCCAATGCTTCCGGGATAAGCAACCCCTGTCGCCTCGATAATCAGCCACTCCGGATTAAGCGCTTTTTGGATATTTTTAATGCTGGAGACCAGCTCTCCGGAAAGAGAACAGCAGGCACACCCGGCAAAGAGATTATCCACCTTGAATCCGGCATTTAACATCGGATGAATCCATAGATGCAATACTGTGCGGAGACATGCGGATTGGATGTCAAGTCTAAAGATTTGATAGGCAAGCCCTTCGGAAAACGGTTTCCACATGCCGCTTTGGATTTCCCCTATATGTGGTTTGAACGGGATTTGCAGAGCAGGAACGATGGATTGATCTAAAATACAATTCAAAAAGCTGCAACATTGGCATAGCTTATGTTGCAGCTTTATCGTACTAGGGTAGCATATCAAAGCTTTAGGTAAGTCCAGATATCAAGAGTCTCCATTGTGTTTCAATTGCCCTTAGTGGAAACAGGCCAAGGTTCCATAACATTCCGATTGTTTACGCCAAGGTAGTGACTGAGGTTTTCTACATTGCTATCTGCAATTGCAGCTAAAATTCTACGTTTCAATGGAACCAGAACCTCTAGCCTTTCCCATTATGTAATAATTAAAGGCAATCAGTTCTTAAAATATGATACTGATTGCCTTTTTTCGCCTAGGGTTGACGCTGAATTAAAAAGTCCGAAAGCTTGCCTGTCTGTTTTTAGTTAGCCAACACCCGGCTCATTGTAGTTTGAACATGGTAAAAATTTTAAATAAAATCATTCATTGATATCAATTTTCGTGGTGGGAAAATTGAAAAATCCTCGTCCCATACTATCCTCCGTTAATTTTTATTGGGGATTAGTGCGCCCAAAAATCTAAGTCCCCGGCAATACACCCCACGTTCCATCACACTTATCTTTTCATATAGCGGAGCTAAATTAACATCTCTGTTGGATGAATTACACATACTCTTTTTAGAAGGAAAATAGTTATTATCTTTTAGCGTTGACGTATTCAAGGGCTTCCTTGCCAGTTATGTGCTCGACGTCAATTGCAACCATATAAGATTGCGTACATCCGGATATTTCCTTATGCTTGGCTTCTTCAGGTTGATCTGCTGAATACTTTTCAACTAAAGCCTCAAAAGCTTCCAGCCTTTCATCACCTTCTACAATTCTAGCTTTACCAAAAGCAATAACGCTGCGGAAATAAGAAGTAAATTTTTCACTTACTATGGTATCTTCATCTATTACTGAAAAAGATACCTTTGGGTTCTTCGTCATAGCATCAATTTTATGTCCGGCTTTTGCTGAATGAAAATAGATTTTGTCATTCAAATAGACATAGCTAAGTGGAACTGCGTACGGATAATCTTCATCACCTAAGCACGCCAGGACACCATTTGTGCATCTGTCCATTACAGCTACGGTGTCTTCCATTGATAATAATTGCTTACCTCTTCTCATTTTTCTAAACATTATTATTTCCTCGCTTTCATTAACTAACTTTCATCCCACTATGCTTTAGGTGAACTGGATTGCTCTTCTGCTGTGTGCGGATCGGAGAAAAACTATACAGAAGTAAGTTTTAACCCTATAATACCCACCATTATCAAGCATAGAAATAAAATTCGCAAGATATTAGCGGGCTCATTGAAAAGGAAAATACCAATCAACACTACACCTAAAGCACCAATTCCTGTCCAAATAGCATATGCTGTGCCAATTGGGAGTGACTTAATAGCAAGTGACAATAAATAAAAGCTGACTACCACGCCTCCCAATGTAATCAAAGATGGGAATAATTTCGTGAATCCATGAGAGTATTTAAGTCCTATTGCCCATATCACTTCAAAAACTCCTGCAATTACTAAATAGATCCAAGCCATGTTTTCACCTCCATTACAAAAAATAAAGCCTGAAAGATACCATCTTGATATCTCCCAGGCTTTTATCCTTCCGTGACACAGCTATAAAACTGTGAGTTCTCTCTTGGTCACAGACCAGTTAAAACTGCGGAACCCTAGAGAACTTTTATTATTAACTTTTTATAAGCAAAACTCTTTCAAACTAATCATTAGTATATATTTATTTAATCAATAAATATATATCCTTTGTATGGTGAATTATCCATATCGATGAAATCATTTCCCACATAGGGCATCTCCTATTATAAAAAGAGAAAATATCCTATACATTTATGCTCCTTTTATCCTAATAGCGTGTTGTCAGATTTTAGCCCGCTATATTTTCTATACATCTGTGATTCCAATTAGTGTTGGACAATTTGCAAATTTGTGCGGGTTAGGGTAATCGGAAATGTTTTCAAATTCAAGTTTTCCAGTAAGAATGTTTGTCTTTTTCACAATACCCCAAAATTCGGGATAAGCACCTCTTTAATTTGATAAACAGTCCCATACTGAAGACTGGACTGAGCTAAAATAATCTTAACCTGTTCAACAGGTATAGTATCGCTTGTCACAAAAACTATCAAATAAGGAACTGATGGCTCCTTAGTTACAACTAAATCCGCTTTAAACGTACTCCCATCTTTCAGAAAAACTGGATAATCAATAATTACATGTTCCTCTGGATATTTGTAAGCATTAATAAGCAGGTTTTTTGCACTAATTATTATTTCTCTGTTATTATTTTCCAAAACCTGTTATCCTTTCTTCAAGTATTTTCTATGTCAAATCTGATGTTGAAAATTCAAAGCTGTGTTAGAAGCAATTCAGCAGCCAGATCCGCTTCCTTTTTGTCATTGAAGAACAGCTCTTGAATAAGCTTCTGTTCTTCATCGGTTAAGGCATGGATTGCCAGCCACAGATTTCGGAGCTGCTCCTGAGTGATGAGTGTGTCCTCAATGCTCGGTTGAAACTTAACAACGAGATAATCTGTGCTGACACCATCCTCTTGGAAACGCTCCAGCGAAAGCTCGCACTGGCGGATCAGCTTATTGCGGTAACGCTCGGCCTCTCGCTCTTGATGGTAGGCATGGTAGATCGTTTCGCTTACCTCTACCCGCTGGCTCTTTACAACTATCGTATATCTTTAATTCTCTGACATATTCTTGTCCTCCAAATTTTCAAAATGTGATTGAAAACGAAGGACAAGAGGCGGCGATCTGCACCGATACTCAATATCAGGGGAAAGTAAAAGAGCATACAAACGGATGTGATAATCCGCTTGTATGCTCTCAAATGATTTTTCGTATTTATTCTGTTCTGTCAGTTCGTGTCGTTGGCCACACTCTGTCGCTGGGGGTGGCAGGCTTTTTTTAATGGTTCACACAGCAAAGAAAACAAAAAGAACACAACGATACCCTCCTTGTACTGCCGTGTCCTAAAAAAGGGTGAACTTAATACGTCCCCTGAATTCTGATTTTTTTAAAGAAAACAGCAGCTTGATTTTAAAAAAATCAAAACCGCTGCATGGCCGCCAGTGTGCAATTTCAGCATGGGAAATCAACTGCCCAAACTACGGTTTTTTTTATTCGCCGCTTGGTAGTTTACAAGTTCTAATTAAATTGGTGAGCATTTCATACTCACAGAAGCTACACTGAGCAGAATGTTTATAAAACTTACTGCTTGTCCTTTATAGTATTTGAAACAACTGTGCAAACACCTGCCACACAGCCTGCAACGCCCCATAATGAACCATAGATAGTCCCAACTGTTCCGGCTATGAATAGCCCTACGCCCACAGTTTTGCCAATGGCTGATCCAATTCTTCTAACTTGAGGGGATGGATGAGTGAGCTTGTCAACAGTATATAGGGATTTTTTCAAGGTGTCGCTCGATACTTTTTGTGTTCTACTTAGTAGCCTTTCGTTATATTTTTTCACATTAAATCTCCTTTAAGCGTTAAATAAGTTAAAGTTAATGACTGCGCTAATTAAAGCAACCACACCGATTACAATTAGCCATACAGCCCATTTGCTTTTTGTTCCTTTGATTTTTGCCAAGCCCATTACAATAATCCCTACTACAATTAAAGCGATTGAAATAATAGTGCCAACAATAAAACCAATATGCATCATTCTACCTCCATGTTGATTATAAATTTTTAAATATGTTTTTTGAAAATAAGGCTATACAGCCCGATGAAACCGCTGCGCCAATGACTATAAAGTATGGTGCAGCTCCAAAGGCATCAAACAAAAATCCATATATTGCTTGACCGAGGGGTTGAGCGCACATGGACAATGCCATAACACAGGAGAGGACTTTCCCGGTTAGCTGTGTGGGCGTTTCTCCTTGAATAAAAGTAAGCATCTGCACCGTCACCATTGTTGCAACGCACATAAGGAAGAAGCAGCTTGCACTAATCACGAAGTAGCTGATTAAAGGGGGCAAATTAAGCCACAATGTAGCGGCAATGGGCAACAGCAATCCGGCGGTAATCAGCAAAAGTAGATGTAGTTTTTTAATGTTTAGCTTTTTGCCAAGCACCCCTGTAAGAATTCCGCCAACAAGTCCTCCTGCTGCCAGTGCCCCCTGCGAAAGGCCGTATAACTGGTCGGACAAACCGAGCGTCAATGTAATAAGCACAGGCATAGACACAATGAGCATTGAGCTTAAAAACAGGTTGAATGCACAGATAATGCCAATGCTTTTTAAAATAACCGGCTTATCCTTGCGCATAAATAAGAAACTATCATAAAAGTCCTGCTTTACAATATTGAAAACACCTTGTTTTGCTTTGATTCTTGTGTGTGGAATTTTTATAAATAGTTCCATAACCGCCGAAACGAAAAAGCAAATTCCACCTACTAAGACAATCGGAGTAATTCCCCACAGTCCAAAAAGCACACCGCCCAAAATAGGAGCTATAATTCCAGAAAGGGCATTGACCTGATTGATAATCGCATTAGCCGACAGCAAATGCTCTTTGCCCTGCAAAAGCGGCATACTTGCCTGTACCGCTGGCTGATATGCACCCTGTATGCCGTAAAGGAACATGAGCGTTATAATAAGGAGGCTTACCAAATCAACCTTACCAAGCATTAAGTAAAGTACGAGCATCAAAGCCGCAGTTAAAAAGTCAAGTGTCACCATAATATTTCTCTTGTTCACTCTGTCCGCAATAATACCGCCTAATGGAGTAAGTATAATCATCGGCACAAAGGAAAGGGCTGTTACAATACCGAAAAGTGATGCCGAGCCTGTTTGGTTCAGTAGAAACAAGGGCAGCGCAAAACGGACGATACCGTTGCCGAACAGCGAGATAATCTGCCCAATTACCACCAAGGTAAAATCTTTGTGGAACAGCTTTTTTTGTTCCATATTACACCGCTTCCATCTTGTTCACCTTTGACAGCAACTCCAAGAAAACGATTAGTCCGATAACAAGCAGAATTGCCATTCCAATCAACATAATCGTAAAGGTGCGATCGGGAAACATAGAAAATAAATTGCCGCAGGGACCAACCAATATAATGGCTGAAACAATCGTCCATGACAACGATTTTTTAATAAACCCAATACGCATTGCCACAAGCCCTACCGATGCGGCAAGTAGTGATAACACAGCGGTGGTTTTAAGGAGATACAAAAACTCGCTCGTTGTAAATGTTTCCGGCAATATCCCTACCGCATTTGAGATAGCACCGAATAACGAAATCACAGCGATATTACAGGTAAACATTGCAATGCATGTAAAGCTGAAAACCAAGATGCACTTGGCAAACAATATCCGGCTTCGCTTAACAGGATAAGAGAACAAATGAATTGCTTTCTTTCCAGCGTATTCCTCTACCGTGAATTTTGCATTCATAATTGCCGACATAACAGTAAAGGCACCTAAAGATATTGTACCAATCAGCGGTATACAGCCTTTCCAAGTCATAAAGATTTCAAAAGCCGTATCACTGGGCAATACACCTTTTGAGGCTTCTATTTGCGGGCCGTAACCGAACAAAAAGCAAAACCCAAGCACGACAATTGCGATTATAATGCTTGAAATGAGATAAGTGCTGATTTTGTTTCGCCGTAGCTCTAAGCCAATTAGCTTAATCATTATATTTTCCTCCTCTCATTTTTCCTATAAGATAATTTTCCAAATTGTTTTGATGTGTGTTTTTAAGTTCCTCCATATTTGCTACCTCAATTAAGGTGCCGTTTGCAATCACAACCACACGCTCCACAGTCTGTTCAACCTCGCTCAAAATGTGACTTGAAAGCAGGATGGTCATACCTTCATTTTTGAGTGAAATAAATAGCTCACGCATTTCTCTGATAGCAACAGGATCAAGTCCGTTAATCGGCTCGTCAAGCAGCAGTACCTTTGGTCTGTGGATGATACTGCGGGCAATGCCCAAACGCTGACGCATACCGAGTGAAAATTTTGATACAGGTTTATTTCCCACATCAGGAAGACCGACATGGCTGAGTGCTTTGTCAATATCAGCACTTACGCCCATATATTCAAGATGAATAGATAGATTTTGCGATGCCGATAGATGCTCATAAAAGTATGGTACTTCAATTAAGCTTCCAATATTTTGGAGTACCTTATTCCTTTGCTTCCATGAGTTTTCACCAAAAACATAAGCCCCGCCCTCCGTTGGCTCAAGGAGTCCGGCGATGAGCTTTAATAGAGTCGTTTTTCCTGCGCCATTTACGCCTAATATACCGTAAATCTCACCCTGCGCCACCTTGATTTCAAGACGATTTAATACCGCCTTGCCGTCAAACTCCTTGCTTAGATTTTTCGTCTGTACTGCTATTTGGGTATCCATATTTCCTCCTTAGAAACCGACTAGCGGTTTTTATTTCTTTTTAAAAAAACTGCCGCTATGGCAGCTATCTTTAGCTGAATTTTTTACCCTACGAAACCGCCCATTTTATCATAAGCATTCATCATTGCCACTATAAAATCATCGTCTATGATATCTAACCCAAGCAGGCACGTAAGGGATTTCAAATAATTTAACCGTTTCCTTGTTTGAGAAAAATCACGATCAAAAAGAACTGGATTCATCCAAAAGTTCAGAAGCAACAAAAATACTTCCCCGCATAACTCCGGGTCAGCCGTATGGATAGAACCATCCTCCACCCCAGCCGCTATCATCTTGCTAATAATTGGTGCATCCAGTTTGACGCAATTCTGAATGCCACTCACAACAAAATGTGGATTTTTAACCTGTACACTCAAAACAATATCAAGTGCGTGGGTTTCTGTGTCAGTTGCGATGTGGTGCAATATTTTTTTAAGCTTTTCTTTTGAATTTGGCGCAGGGGTGTTTTGTATGAGGTCGTTTAAAGTTTCGTAAACATGCTGCGAGCGCTTTTCTATGACTGCCTCTAAAATTTCCTCTTTAGATTTGAAGTGATGATAAACTCCACCCTTTGAAATACTAAGCGCATCCATAATGTCTTGTATGCTTGTCTGCTCATAACCCTTTTCAATGAATAGCTTTGCGGATGTACTTAGTATTTTCTCCAGCGTTTGTTCCGGGTATTTGTTGCGTCCCATAGTTCGCCTCCTTTAAAACCGACCATCGGTTTGTATATATGATATCATGTAGGCCATTAATTGTCAATATTATAATTTATGCATTTCAAATCAGTTCTAATTAATCGTATAAAACACGAACCTACAGAACGTTCCTCTTTCATCACCTGTACTGTAAAATGGTGTAGGAGGTGAACTGTGAATGGAGAATATTATAAAACAGCTTGGGCAGACAATCAAAACGGCAAGGCAAGCAGCCGGATTAACACAGGATATGCTTGGCGAGCGAGCCGATGTAACAGGCCGGTACATAATGGCTTTAGAAAACGAAAGCAAAAAGCCGGGCTTCGATGTGCCTTGAGGCGACAAAAAAGATGCCGTTTGAAGCTGGTGGGGCCTTGGCGGCAGAATACTTAACAAAAAGCTTATAAAATTCTCTATAATCTGCAACAGCAATTAATTCTTCATCCTTTTTTTGCCCAGCATACACCATTCGTTTAAATTCATATCCTTTATTCTTCAAAGCAATTTCCATAAAACAAAGAAATATGCCCATATCAATACTATTATAATACGGACGTCTACCTTCCGGTATCATTGAACGAGCTTTCGTTGAACAATATATTTGAATATCATCGTCCTCACAAAAAACACGCCATGGCTGAGAATTACACGAACTTGGCGCATACCTAACTACATTTGCCACATCTACAAAACGTTCGTCATTCCAAATAATCTCTAATTCTTTGCGTTTTGCTTTCGTATAATCTTTTCTGAATTCTACCGAACGACCTTTACCCAAAGCCAACATAATCACATAATCCAAACCGTCATACTGTTGCTCAGTAGTTTTCCCCATGCCATACCAACATGCGCCGATATTTTCGGAGGCCATCCACAAATCGAGTTGCTCCAAAACGTATCCAATGTTCAAAAGATAATTCTCTTTTTTTTCACTGTAAACCAAAAGGCAGTATTCTCCTCGTTTACACGTTGTTTTTTCTCGCTTAACGATCTGATATTTTAGGTTAATGTCATCGACTAAAGGTGAAAGCTTGTAAAGCTTCTCCTCAATCTTCTGCAATTCCTCATTTGATAACGAAAGTGTATCATCAAAGCGTCTGAACGATTTTCGCTTAAATATCATGTCATACAAATCATGCAAGATTTTTCTCTCCCTTTATAGAACATATTCAGAGAGTAAAAGATTATAAAATAATATTCAACTTAATTTTTAAAATTATCCTTTCGCAGCAGCAGAACCACAACCTCACAAGCCCCGTAAATTACCGTTTAATATTAAGTTATTCGTTATTGCATACAATCTCACATTTCATAATTTTTTTAGACAATAAAAAGAAGAGGCTATGTTTATTCAGTAACGAAGAACATAGCCTCTTAGATAAATGCCTGATGATAGCTTTATTAAGTTATTTTTGGTTTATATAGACCCCAAGGTATCAAGATTTATAAACTCAATACCTTGGGGTCTAACTATTTCATTTTATAGTGTTCAATATACTTATTTCATGATGATATGATCTTTTAGCCACTGCCTGAAAAATTGCAGTTGTACATCCGTATGAAAGTAATGTTCGCCATCTTCCATTATCACTAAATCACAATTGTATTGCTTAGCATATGAAGATACTACATCAAACTCGCACAATTCATCTTTCGAGCCATATAGAATTGATGTTGGCTTATCCCAATCTTGAATAGGATGGGACTTTACATAGCAATAATAATCCCAATACAAGATCTGCCCAATAGGCGTTACAATTTCCTTTTCAGTGCTTAACCTATCTTCGCTTATATCAAACCATGTCATCATGTTATTTATAATGCGTTCCATGTTTACCACAGGTGAAAGAAATAAGCACTGTTTTAACGATAAATTGTAATATGCCAGCAGACTGAAATATGCGCCCATGCTGCAAGCAAATACACTTATATTATTTGATATTGATTGAGCATAGTTTATTACTGTATTAAGATCATGAACACAATTTTGAACCTTGCAGGCGTAGGTTTCATTTTTGCGTTCGCCGTGCTCCGGCAAATCAAAACTAAGCACCTGGCAGCCCATCGGAACTACTTCTTCTGCAAGTATGACGATAACATCATCAGCCTTGTTCGACATATTTCCATGTATTGCAACGAATAACTGATCTGAATTATTGCCCCATAAAATTGCAGGGATATTTTATTTTTAACTTTTTCTTTATCATACGATAAAGTCCTGTGAGCTAAAATTTGTATAGTACCTGCCACATTGCGCGGTAAATCTCAAAACGCAATAGTCGGGGTCAGTGACTCCCTTCGAGTAGTACATCGTATCACCATCTCGCCAAATCATTTCCTTGCTCTCCTCATCCTCCATTACTTCCATCGTACCCTTTAACATAGCACCGCGAAAAAACCGCTTGTCGCAAAAATAAATACATGCTTTGGAATTAGCACGGTATTGAGCCACACGCATGGAAGAAGTATTGGTGGTAAAATAAAAGACCTTGATACCCTCACGCTTTCTTGGTGGCAGCATGGCCTTTGTGTTCGGAAAGCCGTCTTGGCCGACTGAACTGATAAAAGCAACACTTTGTTTATCAATCAGATTTCCAATAGTTTGTCCTGCGTCCATTAGCATATGATTACCTCCCGTATAACGAAGAATTTTTATATCTTCATAGTAATACGAGAAGGCCCCGCCGTAAATCACCCACTTTTTTGTGGGCATGATCAATCAAGAAAACCTTTGGCTTTCAAAACATCTTCCATACCGTTTTCTTTCATGAGCTCTATACCAACGCTTTGCATAATTGCTACTGCTTCCAACAACTTTTTACCACGGTCAGTCAAAGAGTATTCTACTTTTAAAGGATATCCTTTGAAAGACCTCTTATCGATCAAGTTGTAATCACGGAGTTCCTTGAGTTGCTCCAGCAACATTTTTTGATTGATACCTTTGATTTCCCGCTCAAGCTGAGATAAGGATTTTCCACCTTTACCAAGTTGCCATAGAATAATCGGTTTCCATTTGCCTTTTGTAAGATCATGCGTTAGTTCCAAAGGGCATGTGTATTCTTCGCGTATTTTCATTTTGTCACCACCTATAGCTTAATTCAAAATTGTAAGCAATGAAGTTCTCAAATACTCTTTCCATTCTTTGTATTTTCACCTGATACTCCAATATATTTATTTACCATCAGCCACTTTTTTCCTCCTTAAATGGACATAACAGATCCTCGCTTATAACCTAATTATTGGATTGAATTCATCAACTCATAAAAACATTCGGATTTATGAGTCCTATAAAGATTATACCAAGCATCTAATGTTTTTGTAGAAAACACATCCAAAACTCTCAAGACATGTACTGAGAATTCCAATGGAGCTGTTCCTGAAGCAGTTATCAATTTTCCGTCAGTTACGGCAGACTCCTGTTTATAGTACTTTTCTCCCGCATAGTTAGGGCAGATCATTTTAAGATATTCCAAGTCATTGCTTGTATGCCATCTTGAATCCAGCAAACCTTTCTGAGCAAGACCTATTGTAGAACCACAAATCGCGGCTACAATAATACCTTCCTTTAAACACTGTTCTGCCTTTGACAATATAGATTCATGAATTGTTTCTGTCCATGTATTTCCGCCAGGTAAAATCAAGGCATCTGTATTTTCGATGCTGCACTCCTCTAGTACAATATCAGGTAATATCTTCAAACCTCCCATTGTAGTAACAGGAGTCTTTGTAACTCCCACAGTAACTATTTTTGATGGGGTTAATCCTTTCTTATAATATCTTCCGGAGTTCAGTTCAGCAGTTAAATAACCTACTTCACAATCTGCCATTGTATCAAATACATAAAGATATACAGCATTATTCATTTGCATGTCCTCCACTTTTTAATTTATCAAACGCTAATCAAACATCCATCCATGATAAAGATCAATGTTTATCTCAATGATAAAACAGCTTCACTGACAACTACTGTCAGTGAAGCTATCTACAATTGATAATATTCCATTAAATCCGATGCAACAGAAACAAGCTTTTTCTTTAAACTCTGCGGTTCTATTACTTGAATAGCCTTTCCGTAAGTCAGAAGATAATAAGGTACATATGAATGAATTGCTCTTTCGTCAAGTAAAAAAACTGCTTGATTTGACGTCCGCTCTTTCAGATGATGACCTAAAAACCAATGAATGCACAAATCGTCCAAAGCTTCTGACCTGCCACTGATAATTAATGAAACCACCACATCCTTACTTTCTGAATCCGGTAAAAGATTCTGCAAAAAAAATTTCCTGGCAGAAAAGGCTTCAGGCCTTTTAAACATCATTTGCGTCCTCTTTATCCGAAAAATCCGTTCAACCCGGAAACTACGAATCTCATCCCGTAAATGACAAAATCCAATAATATACCATTTATTGTTCCAATAAATTATTCCATATGGGTTAATCACTCTTGGATAGAACTGTTCTTCACTTTTTGAGCGATATTCAATTTCTACAGAATATTCGTTTGCTACAGATTGCTCTAATTCCTCCAATGCCACTTTCACAGAAGGGGCGATCTCTCGATTTATCACTTCAAAACCGACTAAATGGCGATTAAGAATACTTACCTGTTCTTGATTTGAATACAATTTCAATTTGTCGGTTGCTCTACTTAAAGCCTCACTAAAGGGGTATCCTGCCTCTCGTGCAAATACGGCAGCATGAAGAAGTGCTTTTTGTTCTTCCATATCAAAAAACAAAGGTGCTTGGATAAAATTGTTCAGTAAACTATATCCACCGTTTTGACCTGAGTCTGATATAATTGGTACTCCACTGGCGCATAGTGAATCAATATAACGGTAAACGGTTCGTATATTTATCTCCAATTTCTCCGCTATTTGCTTTGCAGTTATTTTTGCTCCTGAATTCAGCATCCATAGAATTGCTAGCATACAATCGTTTTTTGACACAGCACAAACCCCTTTTATCTAATCTCCCATCATTTTAAATGCTCGATGTCATCTATAAAACACCTTAAAAAGCGGGGCTAAGAGATGCACTTTTTAAGTCCAATTTTCGCCCATGTTTTGCCCCAAAACCACAACATCTTGTGGCAAAGTTCCTTATTAACCGTTTTGACCACATTTCGTCATCAGTATTACCGTCTCTACATTCCTTGAACGGTCAAAAAAGATGCCGCTTGCCGCTTGAAGCTGGTGGGGCCTTGGTGGCATTGGAACTTTTTTATCACTTTTTATTCTGCAACATTGTCTTGCTATTTTCACAAAACTCTTCACCGGAAATATCTCCATAAAATTGCAAGTCAAAAAATCCAGCCTTTCACCTCAAAGCTTTGCTTCATTAAACAACCGCTTTAATTTTTGCTTTCAGCTCATCAATGCTATAAACTTTGCCGCTAGCCTTTGAGTGAAGTGCTAAATGGCAGTTAGGGCAAACCGGGCGCAAATCATTTATTGGGTCATTCTATGATTCCCATTAATTATAGCACGCCTAGTTGCTTTACTTTCTTGCATTATGATAATAGGATTTTTTTCTTTCTCTGCAAAAAGAATATCCCATTTTTCAATCCTGATTTTATTATCTCTCTCATAATCATCTTGATAGTCCTCTGACATAATCGCAAGCAAATCGCTTATATTTGTAATGCGTAATCCTGTTTTCCAATACGAATTGGAAAGAGCACGTTTGCATCAAATAATTCATCTTTTATATTAATCTTTTCGTATTCATCAATACTTGGCAATAGTACTAATTGTCGCCATTTCTTTCTAAACCTATTTAAGTAATAAATTGAAAAAAGTCTTAAGGGATGCTCTCTTTTGAATTTATCTAAAATACACAATTCATAAGCTGATATGGATTTTTCCATCATTTCCTTATCATGCTGATACTTTTTTAAAATTTCTTCATGTATATAATTTTCTATATATGTGTTCATTGTAAATCTCCGCTCTTTTTCACTTAACGAGGTGGTGATTTAACTAATGTCTAATACCATTAAAAATAATACCACATAAAATGGTTTTCCAATAAGAGCCGATCATAATCTTCTCCATAATTTCGAATATCCAATTCAAGATCAGAATGCAAACACGGTTTAAGTTTACCAACCCTGTTACTGATAACCGTAGGCAGTTAATATTTCTTCCATAAGGAATCCATCATAAATTCATCACTCCTAAAAAAAATCAAATGTCATCTATAAAAAGCCCTAAAAAAACGGGTCAAAAAATGCATTTTTTTGACCCGTTTTTTGCTCTTTTTTTGCCCCCAAAACGCTATATATGGTGTCCAAACCGTCTTATTTGCCCTTTTGACCACTATTCGTCATCATTATTACGCACTCCACATGCCTTGAGTGCGTAATAATGATGCCCGTTAAGCCTGGTACCCCCTTGGCGTTAGTGTATATTTCCGAAAAATCGCATGTGAACGCAGTTTTTTTCAGACTCCACTTTCCACCTTTGCAAATTTAGCGCTTCCTGTTACCACTTTCTTCTTGGCAATTCGGCACCTACTTTTTGCTTTACAATTCAAATAAAATTGTAAGCAATAAAACCTTCAAAATCATGACATTATAGGACTCGTTTTATTTTGTAAGGACTTGTGAGCTGTTATTAAATTAATCCTTCTTTAACAAGATAGACGTTATTTAAAAAAAAGGATATCAGGGTTGTATTCTCCCAACCCGAACCAATTGGAACACTTGTATCACGTTGAAGAGTGCTTCCTAACAGGCTAATTAGTTCTCCGTTTCTGACAAGGTAGAGAGATCTCCCAGAACCCGTCAAAACTGTAGTGCCATCCCACTCTCCGGTCTTGCCATCAAATTCAAGAGTATATTGTTTCAGCCTAATTAGTTCATCATTTCGGAAAAGATAGATATACGAATCACCAGGTGCTGTTAATAAAGTAGCATCGGTCCATCCAGTGTCTTTTCCCTCTTCTTTGAGAGTTATGGCATTCATCTGAATTAAATCATCACCTCTAACAATATAGAGGTAGTGTCCCGAACCATCCATAAGTCTTGCATCTTCCCAACCTGAATCATGAAGACCAACAGGTTCAAGTTCAAAGTCCAGTTTAATAAGGTTACCATCTTTAATCACAAATATGTGCTGACCATCAGCACCAGCAATAAGTTTAGTGTTACTATAACCTCCAACTGTTTTAAGTATTTCGAGTTCAGGGTGGGTTTCCATTTTAATTAGATAATCCCCTATGACCAGAAAAACATATCGATAATAAGCTAATAATGCAGTTGTGTCCTCCCGTGTTGGGATGCTTTGAACAATATTTGTAAGGTTATTTTGATCGACTTTATATAAGATCCCATTTTGTCTTGGTTCAGTTATTAGATTTGTTGCATCACTTGGACGTAAATAAGCCCCTGCTATTGTATCCCTTTTATTCATATGTCTATACACCTCCAGTAGTTTATATTTTTTTTGATTAATACGCTTTCTTATCTTGACTTTTTTTCTCCAAAATATTCACTACTTTTTTGTTTTGATGTAGCTTTGAAATAAAGTCGTACTGTTTATAAAAAAGATGTACCGTTTTAAAGAAAGTTATACCGTCTTAAACTGTGGGGGATTTACGTAAATTATCCTGAATTTCGAAAGTACGATTCTCTGAAAACGTGAAAAGGGCTCCGAATCTTTGGTAGAATGGTGTTTGTCCAAACAACATCACCCAAAGAGAGGAGCACCCTTTTAGGTGAAGTTTACCACACCCGTCAGCAAAATCAAGACCGAATTTTCGCTGCGGCATGCAACGAGTTTTGATGTGACCCCCATAAGTTAGACTAAAAAATCTAACTTATGGGAGGTAAGTTCATTTTCAGCTCCTTTTTTGCCCCTTTTTTGTTCCAAAGCCACAACATCTAGTGGTTAAATCCTACTTTTTCGCCTCCGAACCACTATTCGTCATCATTATTATCGTTTCAACGTGCCCTGTCCACGGAAACATATCCACTGGCTGCACCTCAACCACCTATAGCCCCTGCTCTGCAGTATCCCCAGATCCCGTGCCAAAGTCCTCGAATTACAGGAGACATAGATGATCTGATCCAGCCCCAATTCCAACAATCGTCCAGCACTCTCCGGTATGCTCCTGCGCGGGGCAGATCGATGACGACGATATCTGGACGGTCAGGAATTTGCCGAAAGGTGTCTCATCAGATCACATCAAAAAGACTCATCTGATCACTTTCCGGAATTCCCTTAAAGCAGCCAAATTTTCGAAGTGAATCTATAGTAGCATTCCCGATCTTAGCCCGTTTCTTCACATCCTCTACGGAATTGAAGGGCTTTTCTTGGGCCGCGTTGTATAGACCTTCGGCTGCCACCGTTCCCATGCCGGATATGCTGTTGATGGGCGGCCTTATGCCCTCCTCCTCGAGCAGGAACTTTGTAGCATGGGATTTGTATAAATCAATGGGCAGGAATCTAAAACCCCTTTCATACATTTCCAAAACCAATTCCAAGTCATCGTACATATCCTTATCCTTAGGGGTGGCAAGGTTACCCAGTTCCTCAATTTCCTTCATTTTGGCCTTAACCTTTTCTTTGCCGAAGATCATAAATTCAGCGTCAAAGGCCTTGGCTCGAATGGTGAAGTAGGCTGCATAATAAGCCTGGGGTATGTGCACCTTAAACCAGGCTATGCGGAAGGCCATCATGACATAAGCAGCCGCATGGGCTTTAGGAAACATGTATTTTATTTTTCGGCAGGAATCAATATACCATTCCGGTACCTTATGCTTCCTCATTAAAGCTTCATATTCTGCCCATTTTTCAGGGTTCGATAAAGCCTTTCCTTTACGCACCAGCTCCATGATCTTAAACGCCGTATTGGGCGGCAGGCCTTTACTAATCAAATAAGTCATAATATCATCCCGGGTACACACCGCTTCACTTAGGGTCACGGTTCCCGCATCGATTAAGTCCTTGGCATTTCCCAGCCAGACATCCGTACCATGAGAAAGTCCGGATATACAGATTAAATCCGTGAAGGCTTTGGGCCTTGTATCTAAAAGCATTCCTCTGACGAACTTCGTGCCAAACTCAGGAATTCCAAAGGTTCCGACCTTAGAATTGATCTGCTCCGGGGTAACCTCTAAGGCTTCCGTGGAGGAGAATATTGACATGGTCTCCTTATCATCCATGGGTATCGTTAGAGGGTCCACTCCTGTGATATCCTGAAGCATTCGGATGACCGTCGGGTCGTCATGACCCAGGATATCCAGCTTTAAGAGGTTCGAATCAATGGAGTGATAATCAAAATGGGTGGTTATGATATCCGAATTGGAGTCATCGGCAGGATGTTGCACGGGGCAAAATTCAAAGATTTCTCGTCCCTTCGGTACGACGATGATTCCTCCCGGGTGCTGCCCTGAGGTTCGTTTTATCCCGGTGCAGCCTTTGGAGACTCTCAGAGTTTCTGCCTTGTTTACGGTACGGCTTTTTTCCTCATAATATTTTTTCACGTAGCCGAAGGCTGTTTTTTCGGCGATAGTACCGATGGTTCCGGCCTTAAAGGTTGTACCCTTGCCAAAGATGACCTCTGTATATTTATGGGCCTTGGCCTGATATTCTCCTGAAAAATTCAAGTCAATATCTGGCTCTTTATCCCCATTGAAGCCTAAGAAGGTCTCGAAGGGGATATCGATGCCATCCTTGGCTAGCTTTTCTCCGCAAACCGGACACACCTTATCAGGCAAGTCAAAGCCGATCTTAACCCCATAATCGGAGAAGTCCGAATGCTGGCAACTGGGACACCGGTAATGGGCCTGCAGGGCATTGACTTCCGTAATCCCGGTCATATAGGCAACAACCGAGGAACCCACCGATCCTCGAGAGCCGACCAGATAGCCATCCTCATTTGATTTCCAGACAAGCTTTTGAGCAATGATATACATGACAGAAAAGCCATTTTTGATGATGGAATCCAGCTCTCTATCCAGCCTTTGCTGAACAATTTCCGGCAAGGGGTCTCCATAGAGGGCATAGGCCTTCTCATAGGTAATATCCTTAATAGTCTGCTCACAGCCTTCAATATGAGGCGCGCACTTTTCCGCTGAAATAGGACTGATCGGCTGGCACATATCGGCCACCAGATTGGTGTTGGTTACCACCACCTCATGGGCTTTTGCCGCTCCTAGATAGGAAAATTCCTCTAGCATCTCCTCAGTTGTTTTTAAATATAAGGGGGCCTGATTATCCGCATCCTTAAAGCCTTGACCCGCTTCCAGGATTCGCCTGTAGATCTCATCTTCTGGATCCAGGAAGTGAACATCCCCGGTGGCGACGACAGGCTTGTTTAATTTTTTACCCAGAGCCACAATTTTGCGATTGATTTCCTTTAAATAGTCTTTGTCGGGCACCTGCTCTGTTCTGACCAAATAATCATTGTTCCCTAGAGGCTGGATTTCCAGATAATCGTAGTCCTTAGCAATGGCTTCAATTTCCTCATTGGATTTTCCAAGCAAGATGGCCTGGTAAAGCTCGCCTTCACTGCAGGCACTGCCCAGAATTAAACCTTCAGAGTATTTTTTATAAAGGCTTTTTAAGATCCGCGGTTTTTTATAAAAATAATCTAAGTGGGAATAGGAAACCAGCTTATATAAATTCTTTAATCCCACATAGTCCTTGGCTAAGATGATGGCATGATAGGTTTTAAGCTTCTTATACTCCACGCTCTTGGAATCTTCATCGGAGCCATAGCGATCAATATCCTCAAGGGTTTCCGCTCCACGTTGTTTTAGTTTTTCCAGCATAACTTTAAAAACTTTGACCGTGGTATCCACATCATCTAAGGCCCTGTGAGCTACCTCCACCTTGAAGCCCATGTTCTTAGCGATTCTTCCTAATTTATAGGTTTTGTAATCCGGAAAGAGCTCCTTGGCCAAGGACAAGGTATCTAAATAGGTGTAATCAAAGTCACAGCCTAAGACCCGGGCATTATGCTTTAAGAAACCCATATCAAATTCAGCATTATGGGCCACCAAAACGCTTCCCTCTATAAAATCCAGCAGTTTAGGAAAGACCTGTTCTATGGTTTCGGCATCTTTTACCATATCATCGGTTATGTTGGTAACCTCTACCACCCTAGCTGGAATGGGCTTTTTCGGATTAACAAAGCAACTGAACTGGTCGATGACCTTGCCATCTTTGAGTTTCATAATTCCTATTTCTGTGATCTTTTCCGTTACAGCTGAAAAGCCGGTAGTTTCCAAGTCCAACACACAATAGGTAGCATCAATGCTCTGACCCTTGGCGTTAGTTACCGAGGACTTTTTATCCGGTGTCAGATAGGCTTCCACTCCATAGATAACCTTCATGTTCGGATTATCTCGTCCTAAGAGCTTATGGGCCTCAGGAAAAGACTGCACTACGCCATGATCCGTTATGGCAATGGATTTCATACCCCAGCTCATAGCTCTTTTAATCAGATCCGTGGCACTGGTCATGGCATCCATCTGACTCATCTGGGTATGCATGTGCAGCTCGACCCGCTTCTCCTCTGCCCTATCCTGCCGCTGAGCCTTCTTCCTGCCTGGTGTTTCAACGATGGTATTGGCAATAAGCTCAATTTCCCCAGAAAACTGGCTAAGGCCTGCATTTCCAGCCAGCTTGACACCCTTAGCCTTTTTAAGCCTAGATACTATTTCACCATCTTCACCGGGCTTAATGAAGGCCTTACAGGTCATGGAACTCGTGCCGTCATATAAATCAAAGGAAATTAAGGTTTTTCCGCTTCTTAATTCCTTGGCTTCGATATTGGATAATTCACCCTGGATAGCTATCCTACCCTCATCCGGAGTAATGTCCGTAATTTTAATGACCGTGTCCTTAATATTCGCGTTTCTGCCTAAAATCAAGGAAGGATCGCCTTTTTTTCCGTCCTTTTCTCCTTTGAGTTCCGGCTTTATTGGCCCAGCTTCCTTAGGGAATTCAGAGGTATATTGGCTTGGTGTGGCCACTTCCCTTTGCAGAAGCATCGTTTCCTTCTCTTGTGTATCTTCTTGTAGCCTTTTTAATTCTTCACTGCTTACATTATCCACAAAATTGATTTGATAGGTGGCGTCGCAAAGATTTTTTATGGCCTCTTGGATCTTTTTATCGTAACCCCTCGCTTTTAATAAGTAGGATGCTGCCATTTTAAACGTAAACTTAATCGAATGATTTTCAGCAATTTCATAGTCACAAGTTTTGAGTGCCCCTTTTAAGACCGGATGTTTGTCGGCCAATGATGACAAAATACTTTCCAGCACCTCTTCTAAGGGCTTTCTTTGGGTTCCCTCAGTGTAAACGACTGTGATGAACGAATCGTTTAAGGCTAATCGTTCCCTTATAAACTGATTTAGGGATTCGATTTCACTGAGTTCAATATGTTTATCAGAACTGATTTCCATCTCCAGGGTTTTCGTACTTTTAGTTAAGACCACTGCTTGTACAATAGCAGTATTGAGGTTACCCTCTGCTTCATAATCGCTAAAAATTTCACTTATTTTTTTCATGTACTTCGTCAGTCTCTCCTAATAATTTTTCCGGTTAAAGAAAACTTGGCTAGCGCCCGCACGAAGACATTGTCTTCGCACGTGTTAGTCCCTCTTGCAGACACTGTCTTCGCACGTATTAGCACTTCTTGCAGTCACTGTCTTCGCACCGTATTAGCCTTCTTAATAGTATATACATTAAAGTTATACTTTCTGATTAGTAAAAAACAGACACGACTTGGTATTAAATCGTGCCTTATCTTATCTAATCTTATCATCAAAGACCTTCCTCTGAAAAGGTATATTTTTCAGAAGAAGGTCTTTTTTAGAATGAGATATTCTTGCCCATTGAATTTTTCAAATCGATCCACAACCGAAATTAGCTTACAGATCATTTAAATAACTCTTCAAGATTAATACTAAATCCCTTCAAAATCTCTGAATGGGCTATCCCTGTTTCCTTCAATACCTCTACCTGGTGATACTGCCCTTCCTCATTTAAACCATAGATTTGTACAGTATTCAAAAGAGGATTAACAATCCAATATTCTTTAACCCCATATTGCATATATAAATTAAGTTTCTTAACGAGATCATGCGCTTGATTTGAAGGAGATATAATTTCAATGATAATTTCAGGTGAACCAACATATTTATTTTCGCCAAGTTTCGTCTTATCACAGATAACTGATAAATCTGGAATGACCACCTTGATTTTTTCAGTTTGATCCCTTTGGTCTTCATCAGCTGTCCTAAGCTCAATGTCAAAGGGTGCCGGGAAAACTTCGCATTCTTTTCCTTCAAGGAAATTGAATAACTTCGCATGTAATCTACTGGAAATCCGCTGATGCTTCGTCGAAGGAGATGGAGTCATATACACAATCCCATCAATGTATTCTAATCTACTCTCGGAATTTTCCCTGAGTTTATTATATTCAGCGATTGTAATGACTTGAGGTTCAGTTAAGCTCACCATAAACACCCCTCATCTGCAAAGATTGATGTTTTTCCATATTATAACACAATCAACCTACACATTCTATCGATCCCCTCGTTAACTTCATGCTGAGCATGCTTGATGGCCTGAACAATGAACAAACTTTTGAAATTCGTTCTGAGCTAGAATTAAAAGTTTATTAATCTACGTCTGCGTGGAAGACCAAAAGCGGCACCGCAGATTCCTCCCAGAATATGGGATATATGAGCTATTCCATCTTTCGATCCAACACTTAATATCTCGCCCCCGAGATAAATAATTATAACCAATATGAGGGTGAGTGGAATTTTCCCATCCTTCATGCCTGCAACTGATGATAAGACTATCATCATAAATACAATACCACTTGCACCTAGTAATACAGTACTCGAAAATAAAACAACATGAAATAATCCAGACACCACTGCAGTGATCGCAATCATTAGTGACATACTCCCACCACCTAAGAGGTGGGGGCTTCTTGGGACGTACCGACTAATGCCGATATAATTACCAAGCTATCCCCATTTGCCCAACGGTTCTTAGTCATTTTAGGCTATACCCAGTATCCGGCAGCCTTCATTTTTGATGTTTATGGCAGCGTTTATATCTCGATCAATCTCTGCGCCGCAATGCTTACAACTCCAAGTCCTATCTGCCAGCGTCAACTCCTCATTTATGTTCTTGCAATACCGGCATAGCTTACTGGACGGATACCATTTATCGATGATCACAAGCTGTTTTCCCTGTTCTGCCAGCTTGTATTCCAAAAATGTTTTCAGCATTCCAAAGCCATTGTCATTCGTTGACTTTGCCAAATTTAAGCATTGTGTCATGTTTCTCATGTTTAAGTCTTCAATTGCAACAGCGGCATAGGCATTGGCTATCTGCCTTGACAGCTTATGCAAAAAATCCTTTCGTTGGTTCGCTACCTTTTCATGAAGCTTAGCAACCTTCTGTCGTTGTTTGTTTCTGTTCTTACCGCCTTTCAGTCGTTTCGATAATTTCCGTTGCTCTTTCTTTAGTTTGGTTTCCGCCTTTCGGTAGAATCTAGGATAGTCGGAACTTCTTGCCTCGCTATCGATGACGAGTGACTTCGATGAATAGTCTAAACCTAACGTTGACTCGACCGTTGGTGTTATCCGTTCTATTTTGGCTTCAAACTCAACCAAGATCGCTATGTAGTATTTACCCGTTGATGTTTGGCTGATCGTGGCTGATTTAATAATCGAATTTAGTGGTAACTGTCTGTGCAGCATAATGCGGACATCTTTCAATTTAGGCAATCGAATGGTTTTGCTATCAATCAGACGGATACTTCCTTTTTGGTTATTCGTTGTGTAGGATTTTTTATCCCGATGCTTTCGTTTGAACTTTGGAAATCCGACGGATTTATCCCGGAAGAAATTTTTATAGGCCGTATTTAGATTGAGTTGGGCATTGGCAAGGGCCAAACTGTCCACTTCTTTTAACCACTCATATTGGTTTTTATAAGAGGCTGGTAAAGAATATTTTTGCTGCTTCAACGCTTCTTTATCGTCTTTATACTGCTCATAAATCGTTATTCTGTTGGCGAGCATTTGATTGTAGATAAATCGCACACATCCAAAGGTTTTATTAATAAGAATAGCTTGTTCAGAATTGGGATAAAGGCGATATCTATACGCTTTGTTCATAGCTTCTCACCCTGATTTTCAATGTAACGTTTAATAATCTCAATAGGTGCACCGCCCGTCGTAAGCAAACAAAAACTTCTTGACCAAAAGTATTCTTTCCAGAGGGACTCGCGTATTTGCGGGTATTCTTTTTTAATCAGTCGGGATGATGCACTTTTATAGGCGTTAATGAATTTTGATAATTCGCTGTTGGGGTGTGCCTTGAACAGAATATGAACATGATCTCTATCCTGATTCCATTCTTGCAAGGTAATATTGTAGTTGGAAGACACATACTCAAATATTTCTTTGAGCCTGTTAGAAATGACTTCATCGATAACGTTTCTACGATATTTAATGACAAGAACAAGATGATAATACATAAGAAATACTGAATGATTATTATTATCTAATTCCATTGATTTATCACCCTCTATTCTAATTACCACTGATTAGATTTTATCATAGATAGAAGTAACTAATCAATACTTATTTGGAATAAAATGGCGACAATTCATCTCCCACCTACGCACTCACTATCGTGAGCAAGGAAGCTTAGAGGTGGGAGACTTCTTGTCGCACGTGGTTAAAAAAGATTGAGATTTATATTTTTCTTCGAGTATGGGACCTAACACCAGAAATAATACCATATTGCTGGAGTAATGGCTCCAATCCGCATGGCCAAGCACATGGCCAAACAATCTGAAGTAAGTCAAAGGATCGGTCCAAGATGATCGATAGACACCAAAAAGCAAATTTGTAGTTAGTCCGTCTGTTATATAGCCTAACAGCAATATAACTAAGGAAACAAACGTAAATGTCAGGGTTACCGGTGAATTATATTGGAGTTTTCCCCAAAATTCTTTCATATATTTCGCCCCTTCCTTATTCAATAACAATATTTCTTTCGGTTGTTAAGTCGGTTCAGATCAAGTATAAACCTATTTGGTCGCAAAAAATACACTCAGGATAAGGACTTAAAGACAATCTAAGAGAGGCAGGCGAAAAAGATATGCCTGAATCTTTTTTATCTTCCTTCAGCCTTTCCATATGTGAGCTGGTTGAATATTTTACAATCTATGGGTATAATATAGAAAAAGGACTGACGTGTTGCAATCACGCCAGCCCAGCAGATTGTCTAACCGAGGGTTAGCCCGAATTGGAGTTATAAGAAATAACCGCAGTCCTTGCTAGGGGGCGGTTATTTCTTCTTTATGATCATAACAACGAGTGATGCAAATGCAATCATGAGATACATTGCCTCAACCATTGAGATCATCCTACCACCCCCTTTCTGAAGGGTGTGGCTAACCGTCCCTCGACAACCTGTTGCAAGTATTATAGCATAATCTTCCAGACAAAAAGATGAAACTTGTCACTGACTATTCAGAGAGTCCAGGCCGCCTCATAAAACGAGGCGGCCTGATTTGTTCCTCAGCCAAAGGTTAACCTTGAAGGACTCTGTTCCTCACAGCGATACATATAGTTGAAACGGAAATATATTCTACCAATCAATTTGTTCTGGATACACCAAATTCAGACGGATATCATCAGGATTTCTATCATACTCTTCGTCTCGACAATTCAAAGACACGATATCAAACAATCGTTTTGGAGAAATCTGATGTGGCAATTTTATGCTTCTTTAATTTTATCTCGATTTAACATTATTGAACCATTCAATCGTTGCTTTTACATGCTCTTCAGGAATCTTGTTACTTACTTGTTCATGAAGCCATCCTAAAGTCTTATTGTTCAAATATTGTCTCATCTGGTCTTCTGCTTCTACCATTACAACTTTTATTAAGCAAGGACATTTTGTATATGTATCAGGTAAATTATTTTTATCTAACAATATCTCATTTTGTCGAATCTCAGCACATTGAAACAGTGGAGTCGTCCCTTCTACTGCTTCAATAATATTCCAAAAGGTTATGCCCTCTGGAATACGTGCTAACTCATATCCCCCATTAACACCTGGAATTGACTTCACAATCCCTGCTTTCCTTAATTTTGTAAATACTTTTGATAAATAAGTTTCTGAAACTCCCTGAAATGCCGCTAAATCTTTAATTCCAACAGCTTTTCCTGATGGAATATCTACCATATATAATAAACAATGTAATGCATACTCTACTCCTATGGAAAATTGCATTACAATCCACCTCCTAAATTAATATAATAAAGTTCCCACATAATACTTATCATTTTTTGGTCATACAACATGATTCAATCGTAGATAATAATTATCTTTAATATATATTGACTTTTTTATAAAGTCAATATATATTAAAGATAGACAATGTATATCGACGATATATCTTGTCTGTGATTGGGATTCGTATTGTTAAATAAATTTTTAGGAGGAAATATTCAATGCTTACAGAAAAGTTTTTTGATGTACTAAAAAAGGAAGGTGTAGTTTCAATAGTGTCATGGGGGATAGATGAGCCGCATGTGGTTAACACCTGGAACTCATATTTAGAGGTAACATCTGATGAAAGAATTTTAATTCCTGCATATGCAATGCGTAGAACAGAAAAAAATGTAAATAAAAACAATAAAGTAAAAATCGCTTTGGGTAGTAAAGAAGTTTTGGGTTATAAAGATTACCAGGGAACAGGCTTCGTGATTGAAGGTACTGCGAAATACCTTGAGTCAGGTACAGAATTCGATATGATGAAAGAAAAGTTCTCTTTTTTAACTAGAGTGTTAGAGATAACAGTTACATCAGCAAAGCAAATGCTTTAATGTTGTTGTTTTCTGCTGTTGTATTTTTTTAGGTAATTTTTCAACCAACTGACGAAAAAACCTTTGCGATATATTACTATATCTCAAAGGTTTTTTTAACACATTCTCGCGTAGAATTTTCGTAAGGTAATCTGCCAGAATCTCAGAAGACTCAGCCGAATCAAGGGGCTGAGTATCTTTATGACAAGTTGCCGATCCACTCTATTCAGGTTTTCGTTGATGATTCCGTTAATGATTTCTTGTATAGGCCATAGATGATTTCTGACATGATGAACCTCTAATTCGGGACCAGTTTTAGCTTATTCTCAAGAGATATATTTTGGGGGGAATGTAAGTACTAAGAATAATTGGAACCCGTTTCCATGTGGTATAATTAACAGTGAGACGCGTTCGTATCACGAAGTAAAGATTATTATATTGGTTGAAAGAGGAAAGAATTATGTTACAAATTAATTTGAAGATTGAAGGCATTCCTGCAATTTTGTGGGGAGAACCATCTGATAAAATATTTATTTCCGTTCACGGAAACATGTCCAGCAAGGATGATGATTCAATTGTAATTTTTGCTGAAGAAGCAATTGACAAAGGATATCAGGTACTTAGCTTTGATTTGCCTGAACATGGTGACCGTAAAGGTGAAGGCTATGATTGCAAGGTTCAAAACTGTGTTAGTGACCTTACAGTCATTGTGGAGTATGTCAAAACTATTTCAAGTAATATAAGCGTATTTGCTTGCAGTATGGGTTCATATTTCAGTTTACTTGCATACAGAGATTTGTCACTCAAACAATGTCTGTTTCTTTCTCCTGTGTTAAACATGGAGCGAATCATAAACAATATGATGACATGGTTCAACGTAAGCGAGGATAGATTAAAAGCCGAAAAAGAAATTGAAACACCAATTGGACAGACACTTTATTGGGATTATTACTGCTATGTGAAATCCCACCCTATTGACACTTGGAACCAACCTACTGCGATTCTCTATGGTTCAATTGACAATCTTTCTGAGTTTAATGTGGTTTCTGAATTTGCAAAACGTTACCACTGTAAGTTAGATGTGTTGGAAGATGGGGAGCACTATTTCCATACTGTCGAACAACTGCACTATTTTAGGCAGTGGTTGAAGGATAATATTTCTGTGTTTTAGCATTATGGAAGATCGAGTTAGTTTATTTCTTCTTATCTGTGCGACAATCTTAGAGTTGGGAACCAGCTTCCCATTATTCTACTATAGTCACCAGTATAAGAATAATTCGACATATTTTATTGGGATTTTAGGCGTGTAGTGTTAAACAAAAACAACAAAGCAGTTACCAAATAAAGAATGCATATTACTCCAAACATCTTAAAAATTCCAGGTGTCCCTGCAAGATAAAAACTTATAGGTCAACAATATACTTTAACACAGCCAAATTTGAGTAAATGCAAAGGGAAGGGTTGAGCGGTACTGAATCCAAACGTTAGCATTCCGGAGCAATTGGGTCACTTTGGCAAGCCCATCTGCACTATATATCCTCTTTTTCATAAGATAGAGGATACTACTAATCTATTTAACGACGTAATGAGAATGTACGTTTTATCTCGTCTAACACTTTAAGTAAAGAAGGGATGAATGAATGAATGGCCATTTTATCAACCGGACCGATTGAAAACCGTCCGGTAGGTGGGGTCAGACCCACCCAACAAGTAACCGTTAAAATCGATAACAATGATTCAACAAATTCCTCCAGTGTTTTATTACAGGGATATCACTTAAACGGGACCAGAACGTTATATGTCCTTGAACTTTTCATCGTTGCCCCTAATCAAGTGGTAACCAAGGATTATTTTGCCAACTTTGATGCAATTGAATTTGTTTTTACCACAAGTGGTCCAGCAGAAGGAAGTACGGAAATTTCCGTTTGGGGGAAAAGTGGATCTGGACAGCTCATTGCGGCTCATCGCCTCGTATTGGATGAACTTTCGGTATCAGTTGGTCCAGGCGTTCAAACGGTCACATCAGGACCGATTTTTCGAGACGCAGATACCAGCTTTATTCAAGTTTCCGCCCTCAACGTCAGCAACGCCCCCCAAACCGTCACCGTATCGATCCTAAATTGGCAAAACCTGTGTCCCCCTGAGGAATTTCCGAAGTTCGGGTTCCTTTGCGGGGAGATTGTGAATGAACCAGAGATTGGAAATGGAAATGGAGATGGCGTCACGATCCAAAATGGCGTGATCTTTTTTCCGCCTGTAGGGTTTATCCCTGTTTTAACACCGTTTACGTTTACGATCCCAGCAGGGCAACTGTTCAGCGTTCAAGCCTATCCACCTGACCCTGTCATTCCACCAAACCCAATCTACGAAGTTCAAGTGACCCATCCAACGGATCCTGTCCATCCACCGGATCCTATCCTTCCACCGGACCCTATCAGAGTGAATACATGGGGAATCGATGGGTTTGGTTTCATACAAGAGGGAAATACGGTTCTCCATCATCAGTTCACACGTTTTCTTCCAATTGACCCTATCTAAGGAATGAATACCGTATTCATGTGAGGTTGGCATAACGTGTATTTTAGGAAGTCAGCAAAAACGCCAAACCCTTGAACCATAAGGGATTGGCGTTTTTGCATTTTTTATCGTTTATACAGGATTTTATACATCGTTGATGAATCAACGTTTAATCGTGGTTCGCTCGTGTTCCACATGCATAAAATCATGCATATTTCATTTTCATTCCCTTTTTTAGGATCGCCACATAGTCTATGGAAGTTAGAGCCTTCCACTTCAAACACTCCGTCTTTCAGTGCGGCATCGAAAGATCATATTGACGCTAACCCGAGCACCATCACCGCTTATGCAACCACTGGAGCGGTGCTACTCATTAAATCTGGACCTATTCAGCTATTACAATAGTTCGATATACCCTTCTGTTCCATGCACGCGAATTCGTTGCCCCTCTTTTATTCGTTTGGTGGCATTTTCTACTCCGACAACTGCTGGCAAGCCATATTCACGAGCGATAACTGCTCCATGGGTCATCAATCCACCAACTTCGGTGACCAGGCCTTTTATGGATACAAACAATGGTGTCCAGCTAGGGTCAGTAAAGGTGGTGACTAATATATCTCCTTCTTCTAGATCAGCATCTTCCATGTTTAAGATGACACGTGCTCGCCCCTCTATAACTCCGGAAGAAACAGGCAGACCTACAAGCGCACCGCTTGGGAGATTTTCTCGTTTGTAAGCACCTGTAATGATTTCACCATCAGACGTGATAACACGTGGGGGAGTTAGTTTTTCATATAGTTTGTACTCGTCTTTTCGAATGCTTACGATCTGGTAATCCAGTTTATTTGTGCCTACGACTTCGCCAAGTTCTTCTAACGTGAGATAGTATATATCTTCTTTTTCATGAATGACGCCCTCTTGTACAAGTTGTTCGGCTTCTTTCAGCAAAGCCTTTTTATAAAGGTCGTATCGATTAACCATGCCGTATTTTGGATATTCACGATAACCGATAAAATTCCGCATTAGGTCAATCATTCGTTTTGTCTCTTTGGCTTTTTGTTCACCATCCGGTAATTGCCTCAATCGATTTAATAACTCTTGTTCTTTTTCCAAAGCAATACGTCGCCCTTGTTCAAATTTCCGATGGCTGGCATTTGGCTCATTGTTTTTGATGTTACTGAGAATCATGGGGACAAGTGTCGTTGGTTTTTCGCTCCAACGCGTTTTAGTAATATCGATTTCTCCGGCACAGCGCATTCCGTATTTGTTGAGAAAAGCATAGATAGCGTCTTTGGTAACACGCCCGCCATCAAACTTAACTATTTTCTCCAAAAAGTTATCATCTTTTACATGCTGTAAATAATCAATAACTTCCGGATAAGGACGAATCACATCTGCGACATCCAATAAGTCCAGACCCATTTCCGAAGTAATATTGTTTGGTACAGATTGAGAAAGGGTGTCTGCTAGGTTTTTTTCACCTAACCACTTGTTCATATTTTCATTGATCCAGACGCTAGCATCTATAGCGGCCATATACACAGCTGAACTTTTTGGGTCGAATAAGATCTTCTTTAATTGCTGGATATCTTCCAGAATAAAATCAAATAGATCTGATCCTGATTTCCTTTGGATGGTTTGTTTTAACTCTTCTATGGATGTTTGACTACTCTTAATCAAATCGGAAACGATGGCCGGATCGTTTTCGATTTGTGCTTGAGACCCCGAAGACGGTATCCCTTTATTGCTTTTGCCTGGAACTTCTTTCTTATCCTTTGGCAACGGTTTTATAAAATCTCCTCGCTCTACAATGGTCATGAGTGCGTTCTTCATGAGCGGATCGTGTTCTCCCATGGTATTTAATAACGTTTTTCTGCTGTCAGGGGAAGCCAGCATAGGTGTAACATCAACAAACAACCTTCCACCAGCTTTAAACCTGGGTCCAAAAGATGTTAACTGGAATATCGACATTCCCAATGGTTTCAAGGGGTCAGTCATCATTTGTTGATGACCGACAGATACATAAACGTGATTTTCTTGGGTCTCTGCTTCAGGGATGGGGTATAAAGTAGTGATTGGCCGACTCTGGACAATATAAAATGTATCATCAACCAAACACCATTCGATATCTTGTGGGTAACCAAAATAAGCTTCGATCTGTCTTCCTATGCGTGCCAACTGTAAAATTTGCCGGTCGGTAAGTGTTTGCGTCTTTTGCTGATCAGGGTCGATCTGCTGTGTCTCTGTTCCGCCTTCTTTTAGTCCATAGATTGCCAATTTCTTGCTTCCTATTATCTTATCAACGATTTCCTCTTCCTGTACTTTATAACAATCGGCAGACACCAAGCCAGAGACCAGTGCTTCTCCAAGTCCAAAACTGGCATCGATTGATAGCAACTTTCGGTTAGAGGTAATCGGATCAGCGGTAAATAATATCCCTGAAGCCTGTGGGAAAACCATCCTTTGCACGATAACGGATAAATAAACTTGGCTGTGGTCAAATCCGTTTTGCATTCGGTAGATTACCGCACGATCCGTAAATAGGGAAGCCCAGCATTTGCTGATATGCTTTAGGATTGCTTCTTTTCCGATAATATTCAAATACGTATCCTGCTGGCCTGCAAAGGAAGCCGTCGGTAAATCCTCAGCAGTTGCGCTGGATCGTACTGCATAGGCATTTTTTTCATCAAGCCTGGAGAAAAGGCGGGTGATCTCTTCATTAATGTCTTGAGGGATGGCTATCCCTTCGAGACGTAAGCGAATCTCACCGCTAAGTTCACCGATTTTATCCCGGTCTTCCACCTTTAGCAGGGATAACTGATCAAGTAATTCGTTAATCGATGGCGTTTCCCTAATGATTCTCTTAAAGGCTTCAGTAGAAATGCAAAAGCCATCCGGTACGCGTATTCCTTCAATCTTGGAAAGTTCCCCCAGGTTTGCGCCTTTACCCCCAACAACCATGAGTTTTGTTTTGTCGATATCTTGAAAACCTAGCACAATGGAACTCAATACGTTTCCCTCCTCCTCTAAGGCTTTTTTTACTGCATTTAGTTTTGTTTCTGGAAACATATTATTTCCTTTGGATTCCATAATAATGCCCCTCCACCAAATCGCATTAAGGTGCTATTGCATTATAGCAGGAGCAAAGATGTTATTTTCGGCGAGAGAACAGGTTAGATGTTATAATAGAAATGAGCCGTTTACGTAGCGATAAATCAGAATTTGAAAGGCGATACTATGAATCTAAAAGAAAGAACAAGACAATTAAAAACAGTTATACTAGCCGTGTTTTTAAGTTTGAAAAGTAAAGATACACCAACGATTGCTAAAATTTTAGCCGGTATAACGATTGCCTATGCTCTTTCGCCTATTGATTTGATTCCAGACTTTATTCCTGTACTCGGCTACCTTGGCAATGTTATTACTTACCAGCGTTAATAGCACTGACAATTCACTTCATTCCCTAAAGTCCTTTTGAAAGATTTAGGAAAGAAGCCGAAGGGATGTGGCAAAACGGGAAGCCAAAGAAGTGGCTCTATACGATTCCTATTGCCCTAATTTGGCTATTAGTTATCTGGCTGGTTATTAAAGCTGTCTTTTTCTGAACCGTATATTATGCCACAAAGACAAGCAAGGCACACTACGTTGTAATTCCGTAGAGTGCCGCTTGTTTTATTGTTATGCTTCCACATCCACAGTCACGCCTGACTTGAATTCCACGGTGAATTTATTCTCGTAGACACTGACCTTTTAAATCAGATGCCTAGCCAGCTGCTCGGCATATTCTGAAATGGTGGTGGGCTGTTCTTGAAGGAATGCGCTCATATCATTGATTAATGACATTGGCGGTGATTGGTTAATCGCCAATATGCGTGCACAATTACAACAGGCCGTAAGCAGTCACTAGTAGATCACCTGCATAATGTTTCTAGCCTGGCGCGGGTTTTTGCCCGAGGCACCTGGCGGCATCATGCCAGGCTGTCAGCGAACTCCGCCAGCGGCGCAACAGTTGCGCCGACGGTCCCGACAATGTCGGTATCAGCCAGGGCCAGGTCCGAACGAAGCAGTGCGTCGAAGCCCGACCAATGCTCCTCCGGCAATTGCATTTGCTCGGCAAGTTCGGTCGTCAGGCCGCTGTTTATCAACTGTTCACGCGCGTGCCGAAGTTCAGTGCCTGGCGGGACGAGAGCCATGATATCTTGCTTCGCTTGTGGCTCGAGGCCACGAACCTCGTTCGCGAGGCTTCGTTGCAGGGCGGTCGCTGCGGCAAGATCCTGCTTGTGGTTCTCGGCCCACTGCGCGTCCCCCGCGGCCAGTGCTCCCAGCCGCCGACCTTCGATCAGGCTCTTCGTGAGTTCGATGCGCATAATACGCTCACTGAGCCGGTACAGCCGGATTACGTTGCGGTTCGGGCCAGACGCCGGCACCTCGCCGAGCGGCGGAAGCAGGATGCGGCCCTGGAAATTGGGATCCGGTTCAGGCGGATCGAGGGCGATCGCGCCCGCGACGGAGGCCGCGGCATACGCCGCCGCACCCACGGCGGCCATGATAATGCTTGCGGCGAAGACAGCAGCCGCGATTGCGGCCTTCATGGCAAACTGCCCCGCGAGGTACTTCGGCGTAGATACGATGACAGTAACGCGCAATTCGGCTGATGTTACCGGGGGATATGGATTTCCGTTGACATCCTTGGCTGAAATGAGCGCCTTGTATCGAAAGTCTTTATAAATTGGTCCCTTGACGACCCAGACCACGGGAATGAACCATTGCCACTCCTTCTTGAGAGATCCCGTCGCCCCGGTTACTTCGCGCGAAGGCATCACGAGGCCATGTTCCGTCGAGCCCTGGTTCGCCTCGCCCATAATGCTCCCCATGTCCTCAGTGGTCTCAAAGATGGTGATGGCAAGGTCTTGAATGTTAAACCCACCCTTGTTCGTGAATGTCCCCGATACCGAGTACTCCTCCTTCCATGGTCTATTTCGCGGATTCTCGCCACGCCATTGCCACCAGTCGGGTTTGATTGGTTGGATATGGGCCGGCGATTGCTCAGGCGGAATCGGAGCAGGGTGGATATGAAACGAGAGGGGCAGGAAGGTGACCTGTCGCCCGTCGAAAGCCGACATTTGCAGGTATTTCTGAAACTGGATTGTCTCTGCGAAGCGGGCCGCCTCAATGCGGAGCGACGCTTCTATTTGCCCGCTGCGGGGAACGGAGACGACCACCGGTTTCATCGATAGTCCCGTATTAGCATCCATTTCAAACCGGACAGCGGTGTCCGGCCCGAACGCCGACCGGACTGTAACGGACAGCACCGCTGTCTCCCCCTGAGTCACCGACACGGTGGTGGTCGGGACGTCCGCTTTCACCTGTCCCACCAGGGCCGACATCGGCACTGTGATCGGGCTCCCCGCTCCGATGATTACGAGTGTGGCTGAATGCCCACCCTCCGCCGCGTGGTCCTCGCCCCGGAATGCCACGTAAAAAACGACCTCCTGCTGCTCCCCGACGGTCAGCGGCGTGACGCCATCGGACGTGCCGATCACCGTCCTCTCGATCGAGACGTGGTAGCGAGGATCGTTTCGCATATGGGGCGGCAACTGGTCAATCTCATCAGGTGTAAGTTGCCGTGAGCTGACCGCTTGACACGCAACGGTTACGATGCGAAACCGGTCGCCGCCTCCGTCAATCCGGGCTGTGACGTTCGCGGCCGAAGAAGCGACGAACATTATAGACTTTTGCGCCTCCCCGGGAATGACAGCACCGAAATTAATCACGGAAGATTCACCAGAATCTAATTTTAGCATCGCACTACCTCCTATTCGTCTTGCCAACCCGCTGAACCTCAGTTTAGTCGAGTTATTTATTATGCCCCATTAGCTTTTCCTTATCCATTGTTTTTGCTCATTTTTCATATCTCCTATCCTTTTTTTTATCACATTACGCAATGTCTCTGACACGCCTTCAACTTCTTCTTGCGACAGTTCTTTAATCACTGTGCTTTCAAGACTGCGGACGGATTAGCCATATTGCCGGATCGCGTCGCGAAGTTGTTGATGTTCAGCAGCAGCGACACGCCGCCCGCCATTCTGCTCCGAAAAGGTCCCACTAGGCTCAACCGGCATCTTTTTTGGCCGTTCAAGGCAAGTAGAGAGGCGCTATCCCTTGCGGGACAAGGCCTCTCTCTTGCTTTTCCGTATCGGTTTGGGGTATGGTTCAACAAGTTTCCCTATTAAACCGCGCCTTTTGGCCGCCTCGCTTTCATATATCCGTATTACTTAGTAGGAAAGAAAAAAGACTTTACTTAAATTTATTAATGGCCTGTTGTAATTCATTAGCTAAAGTAGAAAGACCTTGGCTTGCATTCGCAATTTCCATCATTGATGCTGTTTGCTCTTCAGAAGCCGCCGAAACTTGCTGTGTACTGGCGGCATTTTCTTCAGCGATACGATCTAATTTCTTTACCATGTTAATAAGTTGATTCTCTTTTTTCTTCATACTTTGACCAGAAATATTTAAGTTTCCAATAATTTCTTTGGTCTTTTCTACGGCTTGGGCTATTCCTTCAAAGCGCTCACTCGTAATCTTAACACTGTTTTCTTGCTTCTCAGCAATGACCGAACTTTTTCCAATGATTTCTACGGCACTTTGTGAATTCGATTGTAGCTCATCTATTACGGAATGAATTTCGTTGGTCAAATTGCTTGATTGCTCTGCTAGCTTCCGAATTTCTTCTGCCACGACGGAAAATCCTCTTCCGGCTTCACCAGCCCGGGCTGCTTCAATAGCCGCGTTTAGAGCTAACAAATTAGTTTGATCTGCTACATTCTGAATCTGTTTGCTTGCAGAATAAATTTTCTCAGCACTTACATTCGTTTTGATAATCCCTTCCTCTATCCGATCGGTATAATGTTCTCTTTCTCTTGTGCGCTCTATTAGGTCTGTTATAGCGATTATACCTTCGTTTTTCATTCTTTCAACTGTTTCAGCTGAACTATTTAGGTCATTCAAATATTGTTGATCCAGTTCAATAATCTTACCTAACTCCGTAATCTCATTGACGCCGTTATCTGTCTCTAAGGCCTGGGTGGTTGCACTAGAGGCAATTTGTTCGATTGTTTTAGAAATCTCTTCAACAGCTTTGGCTGACTCTTGTGATATGACTGTTAGTCCTTTAGAAGTTTCCGTAACCTGGTTCGTTGTTTGCAACAACCGATTCAAGATCTGTTTTTGACTGACATTTGTCGCTTTGATTGCTTGTCCGAGAATACCAAACTCATCTTTTCTATTGACCAAACCCTTGACGATTGTTTCTGTTAGTGTATTTTTGAACCTATTTTTATACAATACAACATCCGTTTGTATTTCTTCAATCTCGTTCAAGACAATGTCTGTAGGAATAACCCCCAGGAACTTGCCCTTAAAAATAATCGGCATTACAACACTCGCCATTAAAATCTTTTTGCCTTTAATATTTTCCTCATAAGGCTCAGTTATTGTGATTTTGCCGGTTTTCTTTGGCACACTGTACCATGGCTGATTATAGATATCCCCGAGACTAATGACCTTAATGCCTTCGTCCCCATCACGGTAAACATAGGCCGTAAAAGTACCTTTATCATAGTAATCAATATTTTGAAAACTGCTGTCTCTCTGGTCAAAAGCATTGGGTTCCCAGAAAGAACTTAAAGCCATAAATTCGTGATTTTCCATTAATAATTTCTTTTGAATATTTATAAGCATTTCACGGTCTAAATTATTACTTTGAAGAATTGTCGTTATTTGGTCATTTAACTGCTCAACCAATCTTACTCCTTTTTCTAAAACCATGTAATCCCCTAGTGATCCCCGTTTCAAATATTCTATCGAGTAATCTAATAACTCGAAGGTCTTTCTGATATGTAATAAGCAAATAGTCATAAAGCCGCCGATACTAACTAAAAGTAATGGAAAAGTATAATTGCTATTCCTAAATATGACCCCTAGAAAAAGCATAGCCCCTGAAAATACTATAGGTACAATATAATGTTTCAACCAATTACTCAAAAAAACTCCCCCTCTAACCTTCGATATTATAAAAAAGAGCTCTTCATATAATCCCGGTAACCAGGATAAATGAAGAGCCCTATTGCCCACTATTCCTTTTTATATATGTTTAGTTTGACGCTAAAAAGTAACTTTTCAGCTACCTTCCTCGTAGCCACGAATATCTTCTACTTTATAAATTCTTTCGACATGTTTGATGAAATTCCTTCAAAGGTTGAAATGTATACACTTTATAAACTTTTAAGTGAATACCCTATCAGGATTCATCAGCTCCTGATACCTCGTCAACTCTAAAAGACCCTTTCTGCCAGATAATAGACGGTTACCAAAATTAGGAATATGCTAACTAATTGAAGTAGTTTGGGGGTAGTTCTCCGAGAGCTCAATAGATTTATCCCAATCTCTCCAAGTATCACTAGAATTGAAGACATAAGCGACAGTTCTAGGACCAGTATAGCGAAGATGCTGCCTATAATCCCTATAAAATGTACTAGAACAAAGCATAACAATCCTATACCAACCAGCAAAATCGTTGGAAGAAGTTTGCTTTTCAATGATTTCTTTTTTCTGAAAGCGTAAATTTCGTAAACTACTAATAGAGTAAATAGGATCAAGCGCCCAATATTCATAGAATTATCCAATTTATCCCTCCTAAGAAAGACATTCCCCAAACGACCTGCCTAGACTGGTAAACCCAAATAATATAACCACCGGCTATTAGACTTAGCCAATTTGTGACTATTCCGCAAAGTCATCTATACAAACCATAGAAACTGATACCTAATTGATTTTTTCTCGTATATCTTTAAAACTTTACCAACGATTTTAACGATTATCTTAAACAAAATAATACCTATAAAAATGTACATAAAGGGGCACTACTTTATTAAGTAGAAACAGTTCATAGATTAAGTAAATAATACATTGAACAGCAGTAATCAACAGAGTTATATTCTAATAATCTGTCGCCCAATTGAGAGGAATAGCTATTGCTACAAGTATAGTAACACGTTTTAACATAGTGTGCCCCCTCATTTAGGTATTCTAAGAAGAGGATGATTTGTAAATCATCCTCTTCTTTCTTTATAGATTAATATTAAATTATACACGCCTTCGATTCTGAAAAATACACCTATGTTTGATTTTATAATTCTGGCCGGCCAAAAATGAACTCTTGTGGCTACGTGCATTACTTCTCTATTTTATCAGTTTAGAGAGTTCCTTGAACAGAGGTGTACCTGATTGCTTAATCAAATCGAATAATACCGTTTCTGTGTTAGTCTCTACTGCTCCCATAGATGTCATCAGGGATAACCCGTTTAAGTAATTCTCCTTGGTTCTTGAACACACCGCATCACGCACTACAAAAACCTGATAACCATTGTCAAGTAAATCCCTTACCGTTTGAAAAACACAAACATGGGTTTCCGTTCCGGTAATAATGATTTTCTTTCGTCCCAGCCCCTTAAGTGCCGAAGTTACCTCACCGGTACAGCCTGAAAAGGTAGACTTTTCGTAGGTTAACGATCCCTCGAGATTGTTGCTTACCTCTGAAACGGTCTTCCCTAGGCCTTTGGGGTATTGTTCTGTGACGATGATAGGAGCACCTAATTTCTTGGCAGCGGAAATTAGTGTATTGATGTTTTGAATAACTTGTTCGCCGTATTTCATCACAGGAATTAATTTGTCTTGAATATCAATGACCAATAACACTACTTCGGACTCTTTTAAAAAATATTTGTTCAAGTTGGTTCCCTCCACTCTACTTTCTTCAATAACTTCGTTGAAGTAAGTAATTCATCGATTTGCTTTATCTCGGAAATTATTGAGATATTGCCTTTTAAGGGGATGCCGGTATTCTTGAGTATCTTATTCGCCGAACTTTCTGATTTTCCTTCTACCGATCACTGAATATTTCAAAAATAATGCCAAAGGGCACCTGTCAGCACGAAACACACTAGTAAAGGAAATTACAATGGGTATGCATAACATAAGTGTACGCATACCCAGGTGGTCCAAACATTACTTCAGTTCTTTTAGTCCTTCGGTTGCCATAACTATGGGCCGCCCTCTTCCGGTCCACTGTAGGCTTCAGTGTCTACAATCCATCCCGACCGCTGTGCCAAACTCTGTTTCCTTCACAAACAATTTCCCTACAAAGCACGAGCTAAGCTAAGGGTAGGTTGTTGCTATTCGACAACAATAAGGAGTTCTCCAGCCTTGACCTGCTGTCCTTCCTTAATATTTACCGACCTGACAATCCCTGAGATAGAACTCGTTATCCTTGTTTCCATTTTCATAGCTTCGACAACCACCAGGGTTTGATTTTGGGTTACCTGATCTCCTTCTTTTACCATTAACGTCACCACAGTCCCTGGGATAGTGGATCCAATCTCATTCTTATTGTCAGGGTCTGCCATCTCCGTCAAACTGTATTCTCCAGACTGGCTAAGAATGTTGATGTCGCTCCAGTTCTTGTCCTTGATTTTGATTTCTCTTCTATTCCTGTTGACTTCAAACACCAGAGTTCTGTACCCTTCCAGATCCGGCTTTCCAATGGAGCGGAGCTTGATCATTAGACTCCTTCCTTCTGCGACCTCAGCCTCGATAATCTCTCCTTCATGTAGACCATGGAAGAACACATCGCTCCCGAGCCTGCTCAGGTCTCCGTATTCGGCTACAATTTTCAAGAATCCTTCAAACACTTCCGGATACAAGGCATAACTCAGGATATCCTTCTTAGTTGGTTCAAACTCAAATTTATCCCTTAGGTGATTAGAGATTTTCTCAAAATCCTCATCTGGGAGCAGTTCACCTGGACGCTCAGTAATGGGTTTTTCCCCCTTCAGGACCAGCTTCTGGAGTTTCTCTGGGAAACCTCCCATGGGCTGGCCCATCATCCCCTTAAAATAAGCTACGACAGAATCAGGAAAGGTCATATGTTCTGCTTTCTCGTAAATATTTTCTGGAGTGAGGTTATTTTGGACCATAAATATCGCAAAATCTCCTACGACTTTCGAGGACGGAGTGACTTTCACGATATCCCCTAACATCTCGTTAACTGTCTTGTACATTTCCTTAATCTCGGTAAATTTATGCCCAAGCCCGAAGCTTTCCACTTGAGGCTTAAGGTTGGAGTACTGCCCTCCGGGAATCTCATACTTATAAATTTCAGCAGATCCCGATCTCAAGCCCGACTCGTATTTGCCATAAACCGGTCGTACTGCTTCCCAGTAGTCAGACACCTTTTGGATTCCTTTTAAATCAATTCCCGTGTCCCTTTCCATATTTTTAAGAGCTGCAGCGATGGAATTCAGGGCCGGTTGGCTCGTAAGTCCTGACATGCTATTAAATGCAGTGTCCACAATATCTACCCCCGCTTCCACAGCCATGAGTACGGTTGCCACCCCATTACCTGTAGTGTCGTGGGTATGAAGATGAAGGGGAATACCGATCTCATTTTTCAAGGTGCTAACCAGCTTATAGGCCGCATGAGGCTTTAAGAGGGCCGACATGTCTTTTATACACAGAATATGGGCACCGGTTTTTTCTATCTCTTTCGCAAGCTTGATATAGTAATCTAAGTTATACTTTTCCTTCTTACTGTCGAGGATGTCTCCCGTATAACAAATACAGGCTTCGGCGATCTTCCCGTTCTTTAAGACTTCCTCGATAGAGAGTTCCATGCCTCTCAGCTCATTTAGAGAGTCGAAGATTCTAAAGACATCAATTCCAGTGACTGCTGACTCTTTAATAAATTCTCTGATGACATTGTCCGGATAGTTCTTATAGCCTACCCCATTCGCTCCTCTTATGAGCATCTGGAAGAGGATATTCGGGACTCGTTTCCTCAGCAGCTCCAGCCTTGCCCATGGAGACTCTTTGAGGAATCTGTAGGCCACGTCAAAGGTTGCGCCCCCCCACATTTCAAGAGAAAATAGATCTTTGCCGTAGGCTGAAGTTGCCTTGGCAATCTTAACCATATCCTTGGTCCTGATCCTTGTCGCCATCAGAGATTGATGGGCATCCCGCATAGTCGTGTCTGTAAGCAATACCTTCTTCTGAGATTTTATCCAGTTGACAAGCCCTTCAGCACCTTGAGCATCAAGGATCTGCTTGGTCCCACTCAGATCGTTCAGACTGATACCTTCGGTTTTGGGTACCTTGGGAACGTCATATTCCTGCTTTAACCCCCTCGTCTCATTGACTACCACATTGCCGAGGAATTTCAGAAGCCGGCTTTCATCATCCGATTTCTGAGTAAGGGAGATTAAGTCAGGATTTTCCTCGATGAAACCGGTATGGCACTCTCCGTTAAGAAACTGCGGGTGATTAAGAACATTGATCAAAAATCCCATATTGGTCTTGACCCCAGTAATCTGTGTCTCCGTTATAGATCGGATGGATTTCTTAATGGCATCCTGAAAACTCCTGGACCAGGAGATGTTCTTGACGAGGAGGCTATCATAATAGGGACTGATTTCAGCGCCATTGAATCCGTTTCCGCCGTCCAATCTGATCCCGAATCCCGAACCCGTCTTGTAGGATTCGATCTTCCCAGTGTCAGGAGCGAAATTAGTCGCGGGATCCTCTGTCGTGATTCTACATTGAATGGAATACCCATTGAACATGATATCCTCCTGGGAGTTTATCCCGATCTCAGGAGAATTCAGGGCGTATCCTTGGGCGATCAGGATCTGTGCCTGGACGATATCTATCCCCGTAACCATCTCTGTAACCGTGTGCTCAACCTGGATCCGCGGATTCATTTCAATGAAATAATAATTCCCCTGGTTGTCTACCAGAAATTCAAGGGTTCCGGCGTTTCTGTATTTTACAGCCTTCGCAATCTTCAGAGCGTCCTGATAGATATTATTTCTAATTTCCTGAGGGATGGAAAAGGCAGGTGTGAACTCCACGACCTTCTGATGCCGTCTCTGGATTGAACAGTCCCTTTCAAACATGTGTACTATATTGCCGTACTTGTCCCCGAGGACTTGTACTTCGATATGTTTGGGTTTTTCAATGAATTTTTCCATAAATATATGATCAATGCCAAAGGCTTTTTTCGCCTCGCTTTTAGCGCCTAAGAAGCCAGACTCCAGCTCACTTTCGTCTCTGACGATCCGCATTCCCCTTCCGCCGCCTCCGGCAGTCGCCTTAAGCATCAGAGGATAACCGCATTCTTTCGCGTGCCTTCTTGCCTCAGCCACAGTTTTAATATCCTTCTCATAACCCGGAATAATCGGGACTCCGAATTTCTTGGCGACAATCTTTGACTTGATCTTGTCGCCCAGCGAGTCCATCATCTCTGCAGTCGGTCCAATGAATTCGATACCTTCCTGTTCGCAACGTTTGGCAAATTCGGGGTTTTCTGACAAAAAGCCGTATCCTGGATGGATTGCATCTACGCCCTTTTTGATTGCCAGACTGATGATTTCCTCAATATTTAGATAAGCGTCAACAGGACTTCTTCCTTCACCGATGAGATAAGCCTCATCGGCTTTGCTTCTGAAGAGGGAGTATTTGTCTTCGTTGGAATATATCGCGACAGTCCTTACTCCCAGCTCATTACAAGCTCTAAATACCCTAATCGCGATTTCGCCTCTATTGGCTACCATCACTCTTTTAAAACTACTCATAAATTTCTTCCTCCATGATTATTTGAACACTCGACTTTGCGAAGGGTACTTGATACAATGGGTTTTCTAAAAATAACTTTTTCAATTATTTAATGCATTTAATTATACATTATTTTTACGTTCTTGTTGCCATATAAACAATGTATACAAGAATACTTAGCACCATCCTTCCCTGATCCGTTTGGAAGCTTCTATTCCATTCAGCCCCGGCATTTCAATATCCATGAAAATTATTTGGAACTCCAGAAAATTGCCCAGTCGATCATAGGCAATTTTAAATTCCTCGATGCTCAAGGAATTATTGAGAAATCCACCTTGAGTTGAGCCCTTCCTTCAAGCTAAGCCCGGAGACAAAACTCTCCGGGCTTAGCGATTGACGGAATGAATGTTGGCTTTGTTTAAATAAATAAATTAACGTTTGAATCCTCTGCTTCTCCTAAATAATAACCCACTCCGCCAATTTTAACGCCGTCCAGCAGTTCCTCTTGTTTTAGACCCATCACATCCATGGACATTTGGCAGGCTACTACCTCTACTCCATTGCACATCGCTGCACTAATGAGATCCTCCAGGGAAGAAACATTTTTGTCCTTCATAACTTTTCTGATCATTTTTCCGCCCATGCCCAGCATATTCATGTTCGATAACTTAAGCCGTTTACTTCCTCTCGGCATCATCATGCTGAACATCTTATCCATAAAGCCCTTTTGAGTGCTGACTTTTTCGTGTTTACGAAGAATATTTAATCCCCAAAAGGTGAAAAACATCGTAACTTTCTTGCCCATGGATGCAACGTCTTCAAGCGTACCTGAATAAAAATCCAAGGACTTTCCATACTTCTTTATCCATGCCTAGTTTTGCATCGATACTTTCCAGTTGATTATTTATCGGTTGCACGTTGCTTGGTTGCTCTTCTAATTTAACTGTCATTGTCTAAATCCTCCTCCTATCATTTTTCCGTAAAGAATCTAAGTCCTCATCACCACCTCTTCGTTTAATGATGAGCTTACGGATTAGCTGCCCCCAAATAGTTGATTGTGCACGATTTCGCATGATTGGGTATAATCTAATCCGAATAAAACGATTATCTTTTTCTATTGTAGCTTAGAATAATTAATCTGCATAATATAGGTTTTGCTCCGATCAAAATTCAAAATTCCTCAGACTTATCTTCAGAAAGCCTTCATAAACTCAGGCGTTTTTCTTAATTTGTGTGTTTTACAATAGATACAGTTAACAAATTAAGGATGGATAAAACGATGAAAAAAATGACATTATGGCTTAATTCTGTTTTGAAGGTACTTTTTAGCATCATTATTGTGGGTTCAATCTATAACACCTGCATAGCATCGGGTTCGTATGATCAATCCCGCACAGGACTTGTCTTACTTGGTATTTGGACCGGATTGGGACTTTTGTTTTATAAGCTCAGGCCCAGACTCAGTTTTAAGGTACTTTTCACCGGCATCTTGCTCATAAGCTTGGATCTTCGAATTTTATGGTTCTTAAATATAGACAGTCTGCCGGTTTCTGATTTTGGCATGATGTTTTATAACGGCAGTCAGGTTATTCAAGGCCATACCGACATGTTTAAGGGTATCAACTATTTTGCTCGCTTTCCCCACATGTCACTTACCGTAATGTACTTCGGCTTGATCCAGTACCTGTTTGCGGATGCGCTCAGTATGACTCGTCTGATCAATATCGGCCTTTCGCTTATCAATGTTGTTTTACTTTATTTTATAGCCGATCAATTATTCCACGACAGGCCTAAAAGTCTTGGGGTCATGTTTATTGCCGGCATTTTCCCGCCAATGATCTATTACAACAACGTTTTTGCCTCAGAAAACCTGGCGATGCCCTTATTGCTGCTGAGTGTTCTTTTTTATCTTCAAGCAGTTAATGGCCAAAAAACAATCCCCTTCCTTTGTTCCGGTTTATTATTAAGCCTTGCCCATTTATTCCGGCCCCTCCTTTATGTAGTTCTTGTGGCTTACGTTCTTTACGCATTGATCTATTATCAAAATCATATCCAGGCCAAGCTTAAGGCTGTGCTTAGTGTTGTACTGTCCTCCCTTTTACCCTTTGTTCTGATCAGCCTGATATTGGTGCAAATGGGCATCACCCAGTACCCCTTGTGGCATGGTACAGAACCTTTGACGGTTTCCGTACTTAAAGGTACCAATATTTCCTCCGGCGGCGGGTGGAATAAAGAGGACGCTTCCGTGTTTAGTCAATTCAACGGGGAATATGAGGCTGTTAATCAAGAATGCCAAAGGCTAATTAAACAAAGATTCACGGAAACTCCGCCCAGCGGATGGCTTAAATTTTACCTGGTAAAATGCAGCAACCAATGGAGCTCCGGCGATTTTGGCGGCGCCTATTGGGCGGAAGCAGGACGTACGGACTTCAAGACCCAGACCCTATTTGCCCAAGGTATTCACAGGGGGAACAAAATGGCCATCTCCATGCTTTCCCAGGGCTTTCTTTTCCATCAGATGGTCTGGATCGTCCTCTTGGCGTTGTCCCTTGGGGGATTATTTCGCAAAGAAAAATCTGGTGCCCAAAGCCTGCAGCTTTTATATATCCTTTTTATCGGGTTTGCCCTCTTCTATTTGATTACCGAATCACAATCACGCTACGCTTATATTGCCTGTTGGATCTTTCCGATTTTGGCGATGACTGCTTTTCGAGGAGAGTCTGCTAAGCATAAAGCTGGTGATGAACTGTGATCAAGATAAAAACCAAAATGATTTTAAAAGCCATGCGCGTCCATCACTATCTGAAAAACTTTTTAATCTTTTTACCCTTGCTCTTTAGCGGCAATCTCTTCCAAGCAGAAATGCTTCTAAATACTATGGTTGGTTTTATCGCTTTCAGTCTGGCGGCATCGACTATCTATATTATTAACGACATTCGTGATGTCGAAAGCGATAGGCTGCATGAAATCAAATCAAAAAGGCCGATTGCTTCCGGCGCTGTTTCCATAAGGTCCGCTAAAGTATTGGCCCTTATTCTGGTCATCATGAGTCTATTTCTTAACTACCTGGCCTTTGGAACCAGGGCCTTGGCCTGGATCATTATCCTAACCTATATCTTTCTCAATATGATGTATAGCTTGGGACTGAAAAACATCCCCCTCTTAGACATTAGTATTTTGGTCTCCGGTTTTTTGTTAAGAGTGATCTATGGTTCTGCCATTTCTTCTGTGATTATATCGAATTGGCTCTATTTAACCGTTATTTCCTTGTCCTTCTATCTGGCGCTCGGAAAAAGAAGAAATGAAATTAAAAAACACGGCAATATTCGCCAAGTATCCCAGTTCTATAGTCAAAACTTTCTTGATCGGAATATGTATGTCTGTTTAGGATTAACCATCACTTTTTACGCCCTGTGGTGTGTGGACCCGGTGACTATGGCCATGCATTCCACAAATAATATGATCTGGACCGTGATGCTGGTTCTGATCATTTGCATGAAATACAGCCTGCAAGTGGAAGGGGATTCCCAGGGTGATCCGGTTGACGTCTTTCTTGGGGACAAAACCTTGATCGGTCTCGTTATTTCCTACGCCCTCATTATGTTTATCATTATCTATTGTCATTCGATTAATGAGCTTGCAGCCACGATTTTTTTGATGTGAGGATCTGAAGAAGCTATGAATGTTTATGACTTCGATAAGACAATTTACGGCGGTGACAGTACCCTGGATTTCTATGTCTATTGCTTAAAGAAATACCCAAGAACCGCATGTTATCTTCCCTCCCAAATCGGTTCAGCGCTATTGTATGGATTGGGAGTACACAGCAAGGTACGCTTTAAAGAAATCTTTTATTCTTTTCTACGGTCCCTGCAAAATGTTGACGAAGTCATCGATGGATTTTGGGAGTCTCATGAACGCAAAATCAAGGGTTGGTATTTAAAGCAGAGACATAACAGTGATCTGATCATCTCCGCCTCGCCGGAGTTTTTACTAAAGCCGATCGGCGAAAGACTGAGTATAACTATCCTGGCCTCAAAAGTAAATAAAACCAGCGGCCTGTATGAAGGGGAAAATTGTTACGGACAAAATAAAGTTGAGCGCCTGAATCGTGAAATCAAGGATTGGGTGATTGATGAGTTTTATTCAGATTCCCTATCGGATGCGCCCCTGGCCATGCTGGCTAAGCAAAGTTTTCGTGTTGACGGTGATGATCTTATCCCATGGCCGGACTATCATCCATCGGGATTCAAGAAAGCTAAGGGGTTATTGACAACCAAAGAGTTCATTGGGTTTTTGGTCATCGGTACGATCAATACACTAAACGGTGTATTATTTGCTTACCTGTTTTCCCTGCTGTTTAATGTCAATACGGCTTTTATGGTTGGCTATTTAATGAGCCTCAGCCTATCCTATCTGCTTAACAGCTGCCTGACATTTAAAGAAGCGGTGTCTTGGCCTAAATATTTTAAATTTTGTTTTTCGTACATTCCAAATTTTTTGATCCAAAACTTCATTGTTCTAATCTTTTTTAACGTTTGTGGTCTGCCTGAATTGCTTGTTTATTCCCTTGCCGCCATTATCGGAGTTCCGATAACCTTTATCCTAATAAAGAATCTTGCTTTTAGATCGGTTACATAGCAGCCTCTAAGCAACTCATTACAAGATATAATGTGGTATACTTTGGACGTATGGCCGGAAGATAGGAGGAAAACTCGGTATGGACAGCTACAAGATACTCATAGCCGATGACGAAGATGATATCCGGGACTTACTAGAGATCTATCTAAAAAGCGAAGGATTTGAAGTCGCCACAGCCGTTGACGGGTATGAAGCCTTGCAAATACTCGAAACACGTGATTTTGATTTGATCATTCTGGATATCATGATGCCGAGACTGGATGGCATTCAAACCTGCTTCAAAATCAGAAAAGATAAAGGCATCCCGATTATCATGTTGTCCGCCAAAAGTGAGGACGTCGATAAAATCCTGGGGTTAAACACAGGCGCAGACGACTACGTAACAAAGCCGTTTAATCCGTTGGAGGTTGTTGCCAGAGTCAAATCCCAACTCAGACGCTATACCCGACTCAATGACTATATTCCCAAATCAAATGATGAAATCGTCATTGGAGGACTTGTTATCAATACCGCCAGCCACCAAATCAAAGTGGATGGCAAGGATATCAAGCTGACACCAACCGAATTCTCCATCCTGGAGGTGCTTGCTCGGAACAAAGGAAGGGTCTTGAGCATTGAAAACATCTATGAAAACGTGTGGAACGAACCTCTCTACGAATCAGAAAATACGGTTGCCGTTCATATCCGCAATATCAGAGAAAAAACCGAAATTAATCCGAAAGAGCCACGCTATATTAAGGTCGTTTGGGGGGTAGGCTATAAAATTGATCACAATCCATAAAATTGACCTTGCCGAGATTGTTAAATCAAATATCATCCGGCTGATTATCTGTCTGGGTTCACCTCTTGCAGCTTATGGGATGGTCTTTACAGCCTACGGCTACCTGTATAATTGGTCCACTATAGCCGCGAAGGCGGCTGTACCGGTCTTCCTTATTGCCTTAATTCTTACCGGCAACTTACAATCAACTCTTTGGAAAGTGATCCTCGGACTTGTGGTTTCTATTGTTGTTTATCTTGCCGGTTATTCTCTGACCTATGACCTATGGATATCCTTAGCTATGGCCGTCCCCAGCTTTCTGATGATTATGGCCTTTACCGGCAGATATAAAACGTTTGAACATTTTTTAATAAAATCTTGGTTTATGATCAAAGGGATATGCCTGCGAAGCGTAGGTATGGAGCTTTTTGTCTTTAATATATTAAGCCTCCTGGGAGGATGTATCGTCTTCGGCGTTCTTGATTATTACTGGCCGTCGTACCTGATACCGACGGGGGTCCTCAGTGTTATTTCTTTCCTTATCATTAACATTCTGCTTGTCAGAAACAAGCTGAATTATCTTAAAGAAATCACCGGCGGGATTGCGGAAATATCCAAAGGCAATCTCGATTATCGGGTCACGGTAAAAGGCGAGGATGAATTTAAAACCCTCGCCCAAAACATAAACCATATGTCCGAACAATTACTTCACAAGATTGAAGATGAAAGGCGGGCCGAACGGACTAAAAATGAACTGATCACTAATGTCTCCCATGATTTGAAGACTCCGCTCACGACGATCATCGGCTATCTAACACTGCTCCACGACAAAAAATATGAAAGCCAGGACATCCTGGCTGAATACGTAGGCAAAGCTTACACTAAGTCGCTGAAACTAAAAAAACTAATTGAGGATTTGTTTGAGTACACCAAACTCTCCAATGGCATTATTCAAGCAAACAAATTAACCATCGATCTTATTGCACTTATGGAACAACAGATGGGCGAGATCTCTGTCCTGGCGAAACAAAATAACCTGTGTTTTGTCAAAAGTTTTTCTCACCCCAGTATCATGGTTAATGTCGACTCGGATTTGATCGCCAGAGTATTCGAAAATGTTTTTTCCAATGCCATCAAATACAGCTATAGGGATTTGCCGGGTGAAATCGTTGTCACTGTTACCAAGGAAACAAATCACGTCCATATCAGCGTGGAAAATCAAGGCAATACAATACCAACCGAACTCCTGCCGCTTTTGTTCGAAAGGTTTTTCCGGACTGATCAGTCAAGGAATTCAAGGACATCCGGCTCAGGACTGGGCCTGGCCATCGCCAAAAGTATTGTCGATCTTCATAATGGGGAAATCTATGCCGAATCAGAAGCCAATAAAATAAGGGTCTGCCTTGTTTTATTTTAACAACTGCCCTTCTTCAGGTGCGTATTCTGCATTCTGCAGCGCATTATACAAAATGATTTCCGGATTTTTCAAATTCTCAATGAGTACACGGAAATCAAAAAACTCCCCTTTGCGTAGTCCTGAATTTTTATTTTTTCAGGTGTCTACTCAAAGGGGAGCATTATCAGTTTGGCAGTTTTTGATTTGTATAAATCCGTGCTGAGTCAAGATTCGATAAGCAACGTAGCCTCGCAGCCCAATCTCACAGTAAACTACGATTTCCTTATCTTTCGGAAGTTCCGATAATTTGCTGCGCAGGTCATTTACAGGTATATGCAGCGAACCACGGATAAACTTAGCTTTTCGTTCCTCTTCATCCCGTACATCAATAATACATATATCTTTTGCACTAAGTTTACTGAGTTCCTGCCAATGGATCATTTTAACATCACCATTAATGATGTTTTCCGCCACATAGCGTGCCATGTTCACAGGATCTTTAGCCGATGAAAAGGGCGGGGCGTAGGCAAGTTCGAGTTCCTGCAAATCATAGATATACCCTTGGTTACGAATTACCCCAGCGATGTCATCGATCCGTTTATCGACACCCTGAGCTCCAACAGCTTGGGCACCCAGGACTCGGCCGTTGCTTTTATCAAAGACAAGTTTCATAGATAATCTTGTTGCTCCGGGATAATACCCGGCGTGGGAATTGGAGTGCGTAAACAACACTTCATGAGGAATTCCTAATTTCTTAAGCATTTTTTCATTTGCCCTTAGCATCCCGAATATTCTCTTTTTGGCACCTCGGCTGCCCCGTGTTAGTGTTGTCTTTTGAGTGAAGATCGAACATGACCCTAACTAAGTTTGGTTTAGCTTTAACTTTAGGCTATGTTCAAGAACTGTGTTGATAAAGGAACAATTTTAATGGACCCCATTCTGGAGTCCATTAGCTCACAATTTAAGAAAAAACGAATTATTATTTTCTATAAAGATTATCGTCTTATCCTTCTGTGACATACTGAATTTAACTTCAATCTCATCAGCCCGACAGCTTTTCGATTCCGGTTATCCCCATGAAAATTTGGAAAGCTAAAAAAATCAGAAGCCATATAGAAGTAAAGGTTAATCTCAGTAAACCTTTTTCTACTTTTTTATTTTTAATAAATTCCTTCATTTCATTTCTTTTCATAATTATAATCGCGATTGTCCCTGCAAAGAAAACTCCTTCAATCGCATAAATCACCATGGACTGCATTGTGTCATTCAAATTCGCAGTAAGATAGGAAAGTAAGTCTCCAAAGATAAAATTATTAATAATATGCAGCAGAATAGACCACTTTATGGAATATTTCATTGCTGCATACCCGAGAACAAAACCAACCAGAGTCGCAAAGATACTTTGAATCAGATTACCGTGAAATGCTCCAAAAATCACTGCAGACATAAAAATGGCATAATAGGTTCCATACTTTTGAAATCCTCTCATGACAAAACCACGGAAAACAATTTCTTCCGCAATCGGCCCAATAAAGGAAGCATATAAGAACATCGATACTGTGGTGCTATTACTGGCGGCGCTCTCAATCTCGCTCAGAATGCTAAATCCGAACCGGTTGAGGCCAGCCTCGATACCCGCACCTGCTATGCTGAAAACGGCCTGTGCAGACATAAAAATCGTCAATAAAATCAAGAAAGATATGCCGGTCATTTTCTCTTGTGAACGGAAAATTAAGTTTCGATAATCACATTTTCGAAAATAAAACACTAAAAAGATCATGCCTATAAAAACGGCAATGATGCTTGAAGTTCCGCTATACATTGCCTTATTGACAATATTATCAATAGCAGAATCAATATCCAGTTCATTATTGCCGAAAAAAAATGGCAGGATTCTTCGTATTATATCGACAATAATAATCAAAAACATGATTAGTTCATAAACAAGGACTCCTCCGGCCACCTTATTGATAGTTTTCCTGATTTCTTTTTTATGCCATTGTTTTTCGTGTGTTTCAAGCTGGTTTTTCAATTCTTTATATCCCCTTTGCAATGTTTCTGTATTAATCATAGCAAAGGGGATCTCCCCATAGTCAAGTTTGTTGTGAAATGCTTAAATTATGTTGCAGGCTGCACAAACAGTATAATCTCCAGTACAAAAAAGTTCTGTCCCCCATCATTTTCTACATGATATTCCATATGCCCCTGATATTTTTCCACGGCCATTCTTATATTGCCCAAACCGAAGCCATGATTAATATTGCCCTTCTTAGTTCTTATAAAAGAAGATGCTAATTGGTCTTGACCGATTGAATTACGAAACATAAGGAACTGCAAGGCATTCTGCTGTTTGAACTGGATCTGAATATCCTTCTCGGACACAGAACTATCCTTTAAGGCCTCTACAGCATTGTCAATTGCATTGGAAAAGATGGTACAAAGGTCAATTGCATCAACCGTCAGATTTCCCAGTTTTCCATCGATTGAAAAAGATATCTGATCTTTTTTGGCAGTTACATATTTTTCATTCACGATTGCATCCACGATATTATTGCCAGTATGTAATTCCTTATCGATCTGCTGAACCTGTGAATTTAAATCCATAATGTACTTTTTGGCTTCTTCATCTTTCTCCTTCGAAATCAGATTGTACAGGCAGGCAATATGGTTTTTCATATCATGGTGTACTCTCCTGGTCTCTCTTTGAGTCTCCTGATATGTCCTGAAATGCTCTAATTGCGCTTTTAAATAATGTTCATTTAGGATTGCTGCCTGCTGAAAATAGGTCTTTTCATTTCCCTGAATCGCCATTACGATTATTAAAGATAGCAAAAAAACAATAATGCAGATTCCGAAGCCGACAAACAATTTAGCATAGAGGGAAGCGATTTTCAACTCATCCACGCTTAAAAGCAAGATGGATAACATCAAAAGAAATAAACCTGTTATGTTGATTAGATTTCTTTCCCATGTGGATAGGGTTCTATTATTAACAACCTCTTCAAAACGTATCCATTTTTTCCTTTTCCACATAAACATTATAAAGCTTAGCCAGAATAAAACATCAAACATACTCATCCATGGGCTATCCGTATTAAGAATGAAATCCATAGAATTCGAATATGAAAATAGATACAGAAAAAAAGCGGGAATGCTCGGAATAGAAAGTATCATGCCGGCAATGGGCAATATTAAAAACACACCCCTGATCTTCTGTTTCTTTCTTGAATGAAAAATAAGAACCCCAAAAAACAGAAAAGGAAGGGCAATCAGTATCGGGTCTCCATTATCAAAAAAGCAAACAACAACTTCACTGAACAAAAATGTTCCCAAATAGAAATACCAAGTGCGTAAGTTATAATAAAACTTCTCGAAATATATGTACTTCCCAATTAAAATGAATAAAATTAAAAGCTCGATGCTTCCTAGTACCAGATACAATTTTTCAAACATAGCCTCACCTGTCTCATCCTAAGATCCGTAAATAGTTCATCATCGCTGTTTTAAATTCCGTTCCTTTTCCTCTGCTGAGCGGTATTTCATTTCCGTTTTTCATCGTGATTTTCTTTCCATTAAAGAATTTGACGAATCCCAAATTTATCAGATAACTTCTATGCGCCTTGTAAAACATCTGCTTCGGCATTTGCTCTTCCATATCGCTCAGTTTTTTACGGATTAGATATCGGGTATCTTCCAAGTATACATTAATGTATACATTTTCACTTTCCACAAACTGGATTTCCGTCCAATTTACCAACAGGATTCTTTCTCCGTCCTGTAATTCAATTTTACTGTTTACCAGCCTTAACTTAGCAAAATCCTGCAATACTTTCACTAACTTTTCCTTCCGCAGCGGTTTTTCAAGAAAGCGAAAGGCATTTACTTCATAGCCTTCCATTGCCCGCTCAGTATGACTTGTTAAAAAGATAATAGGAATGGACTGATTGATTTCCCTGATCCGTTTGGAAGCTTCTATTCCATTCAGCCCAGGCATTTCAATATCCATAAAAATTATTTGGAACTCCAGAGGATGTTTCTCGAACTTCTCCAAAAAGTCCTTTGCTGACAAAAATACTTCTATTTCAACCTCTAACGCCCCATAATACTCTTCCAGTTTCTCCAGGAAAACTTTTTGAAAATTAACCTCATCATCACAAATCGCTATCTTCATCCTATCACCCTAATAAATTATTTACTCTAATAAAGAATTCCCATCAAGACTGACGATACCCCTCCAGAAAATTGCCCAGTCGATCACAGGCAATTTTTAATTCCTCGATCTTAGGCAAATAGACGATACGGAAATGATCAGGCGATGGCCAGTTGAATCCACGCCCATGAACCATAAGGATATGTTTTTCATGAAGAAAATCCAGGATGAATCTTTCATCATCCGTAATATGAAACTGCTTGATATCAATCCGAGGGAAGACATAGAAGGCAGCTTTAGGTTTAATCACCTGAAGACCAGGAATATTGTTTAGGGCATTGAAGATAAAATCACGCTGCTCATAGATCCGTCCCCCTGGTAAAAGAGTGCCGTCGCATGTATGGATGTCAGAAAGGGCTGTTTTAATGACATACTGGGATTGTACATTTGAACACAACCGCATGGATGACAGAATGTTTAACCCGTCGATATAGCCTCGGGCTTGGGATTTGTCTCCGCTTAAGCACATCCATCCGCAGCGAAATCCGGCGATCTTATGGGATTTTGAAAGACCGTTCAGGGTTACAACTAATAAATCGGGAGCCAATGAAGCAATGGAAGTGTGCTGATAGCCATCCATCACAAGACGGTCATATATTTCGTCAGAGAAAATAATAAGACTGTGCTGCCGGGCAAGTTCTGCAATCTGTTCCAATAATTCGGTTGAATACACCGCACCGGTGGGATTATTTGGATTAATAATAACAATGCCTTTCGTCTTTGAGGTTATTTTTCTGCTGATATCTTGGATATCCGGATACCATTCGGACTGCTCATCACAGATGTAATGGACGGCTTTTCCCCCTGACAATGTAATAGCCGCCGTCCACAGCGGATAATCGGGGGCGGGAACAAGGATCTCATCTCCGTTGTCGAGCAGTCCCTGCATAGCCATAACGATTAACTCACTGACACCATTTCCGGTATAGACATCATTTACGCCAACCTGGGGTATTTTTTTTAATTCACAGTAATTTACGATAGCTTCACGGGCTGAGAGAATACCCTTTGAGTCCGAATATCCTTCCGCATTGTGTAGATTTTCTGTCATCTTGTGAATTATCTCTCCGGGAGCCTCAAATCCGAAGGGAGCAGGGTTGCCGATATTTAAACTCAAAATATCGAGGCCTTGACTGCGCATGCGCTCAGCTTCCTCAAGCACAGGTCCACGTACATCATAACAGACATAATCCAGCTTTTTTGACATATTAAATGTTCTCATTACAATCCCCCACTTTCAAAAATTATCATCTGCCCAACAGGTGGTTGAATAACTTTCTGCTTTTTTTACTTTCTCTACCTCAATAGGCCAAAACCTACAAATTATAAAAGCCCTAAGCTGATTTAATCAGCTTAGGGCGAATTAGCAAATCCGTGTTACCACCTAAATTCAGAGGTTACTCTGCTCTCTAACGGCATAAAATTCCGCTTCCGTTATAACGTACGGAACTCCGGTAAAGCTTACTGGACAGATATCATTCGGCTAAACAGCTCAGAAACGGCTTCCCTGTTTCTTCACGAAGATTTTCACCGGCCATCTTCTCTCTAGACATCTAAAACAGGTACTTTTTTTCTTCATAGCTTTGTGTATTTAATTTTTGTCATTATAGTTCAAGAATTTAAAAAAGTCAATAACTTTTTTATTGGTCTTCTGTCAAGATTTTTTTGCCTGCTACCCCTCATTGAGCTTCGTGCCCAGCCTTATTTTACCTTCAGCGTCCGCAGGTACGCCTTTGTTTCGTCGCCGATCCGATAGCTCTCAAGCTTTCCGGATAGCTTTGTTGTGCGTCCACTTCTCTAAACGCTGTTCCCGAATATACGGCACAGCGGCTTCGTACTGCTTGGCCATTGCCGTTGCGAAGTACCAGTCAATCATCATCTTGACATAGTATTCCTCCGACCGGATACCCGCCACAAGCTCAAGCATCTCCGGACGAAAAGCGTCATCAAGATAGAAGCTTATCAGCATTCCGATCCCGAAGCGCACCGTATAGGTCCTGCCGGATATCAGCCAGACCTTGATTTTCTCGTAGAGCTTGGGCAAATGCTTTTTAAATATTTTTGGTGAAATCAGGTCACAGGTTGCCCATCACCTCACAATCAAAGTATATTAAAACCCGTATTGGCCGTCCTCTCTTTTCCTGCACGGATATCAGAGGCCTGCCGCATTGGATTCCAATTTAAACTGTATCGGAACTTATTGCCAATCCTGCATACTGAGCCGACTGATTTTCCGAATTGTGGACTTCAAACACTCTTTCACCGATGAATGCTTTGCAAAACAACATATAGTACGTTTCGATTCCTATAGAGGAAAGCACTACTATTATTTATTGTACTGTTGGTTCTTTCGGATTTTGCCACGCCCAATTTAGAGATGTCATAAAACTCATTTTGTGGTGTGCACATATCTTTTAACTCACGTTTTACGGTTGTTTCATAAGTTCTAAATCATATATATTGTCGAGTTGCTTGTAAGTTTCACAAATTACCCTATCGAATTCTCCCTTGTTGATGTAAGCCTCATTGATTCCTCTAAGTCCTTGGCTAATACCTTCTCTAAAGACAATTCGTGACTGATTCTTACCCTCTACCAAAAAGACTTTACTTTCATCAAAAATGTCGACACGCGGAACTATATCGAAACGAGCCCACATTTCCTCAAGTCCGACCTCTTCGTACTCGGATTCTTTGTATCCGTATAGAACATCATTTAATCTGTTAAATAACTCGAACTTACTCAAGTGAAACAGTTCCTCATGTATTCGTTTTCCATTATCACGAATCATATTGTGTAGATGGAACATTACATCCCTCAATGATGTGCCTAGTTCATAATCACCTATTTGCTTGCCTTTAATAAAATAACAAATTCCTCCAAACATCCATACGCCACCATAATCCGAAGCTAATTCGTATTCAATTGCAAATTCCGATTTGTTACCTATAATCATAAATCCCCCAACTTACAAAAAACAATACTTATATAATGCATTTATTTACCCCCACAACCCTTGGCTTTAATTCAATCCTCTCGTGAATCCGCTCTTATGGACAAAGTTTGACGCATACTTTTCATTTTCGCCGGACCCGCCGAACCTTCCTGCTTTTCCTTCTACTAATCACTAACTATACCAAGGGGCGTTCATTTGCGAACAAGCAGGACTACTCATAGATTAGACTATAAAAGGGTACCCTTATAGGTACCCCAAAAGCCAAAAAACTAATCCTTACTCAGTGATTCCAGTAACTTCTGAAGATAGTCGATTTGTTCCGGTGAAAGCTTTTTCACGGTACCCAGTAGTCGTTGGATCTCCGGTCCCAAGATCTGTTCTTCTTCTGTGAAGAATTCCGCAAGGCTAATTCCGAACGCTGCACTGGGTCAATTTACCGGGGATTTTGAGCAATTCATCCTTTTGGAGCTGTCCGCCGCAGGAATAATAGTAACCATTGTCCTGCCAATCGAGCATATATTTAACACCCGCCAATTCGATCTTGATGAGTCCCCCGGTTGCTTTCCTGCCATCAAACTCAAGTTCTACGGGTGACCTGCTAGCATTTGAAGGCAGATTGGTATGCAGCACAGGCCCTTGGGTGACAATCAACAACGGGTTCTGCTCACCGAGGACGGAATACATACTGAGCAGGGCACCTTTACCCTCTTTTACTTCAACCCATTGGTGTTTGATCTTATAATTCTGACCAGGCAAAATATATGGAGCTTGATTCAAGCGATCTGCTGCCTCAGTCAGCGTTATATCCTGAGGAAGATTGAGGACTTGACTGTTTTCCTCCTCAATGGTTACCCCTTCGGGAAGATCCAGTTCAAACAAGGAATCAGGCAGTCCCTGATTGAGGCGAAGCTCCCTCACTTCCCGACGGTTTACCAGCTCTCCTTTGACATTATAATATTCCGTTCGCATTGGCATCCAGGTTTCTTTGTCCATCCAGTGATGAGTATTCATTTCCCCCAGCCCGGGAACTTGTTCACTGAATTGTACATGAAGAACCGGCCGACCTTGCAGGTATTCCGTACCTAAGATCCGGCTGGATTTATTCTCGGCCATCGCCTTGAGGCTGTCCGGGAAATTAAAGTTGGCACGTTCTCTATATTCCTGGCTTAAGATAAGTTTTCTGACTTGGCGCTTATCGGCAAGCCAACTCAGCATCATTCCGTCTTTTATAATTACCGTTATGTGCCCGGTTGCTGCACTGTCCCCGTCTGTCCGATAGCAATCAGGCTTCTTGAACCAGATATGGGAGGTCATGGTGGTCGGTTTTCCCTGCTCAAAGAAAGTAGCATCCACGATTTCCTCGTAATCCTCTGTTTTCTCTATCACCGCCTGCACCTTATCCTTAATCTCAGCTACGGAAAGGGTTATTTTTCCGGTCAGTGAATGCAAGAATGTCAGAAAGTCCTTTTGCTTTTTCATCTCCTGTTGCCATGCAGGGTTTTGCGACAGTTCTTGTTCAAAGGCATTTCTGGCTGCTGCCTCCATGGTTCCTTCCAAATAGTCACAAATTCGGTTCTTTATATCTGATGACTCTAGCGTCATGTCTACTCGCTCCTTTGGCTTTTTTCTATACTGTTTCAGTGTCTCCTGCAGACGGGCCCGGGCCCGGAATAACCGGGACTTGACCGTTCCCAGGGGAAGATTGTATTCTTCCGCCGCTTCCTGTAAATTCAATCCTCTTACATCAATATCAAGCAGGATTTGCTGTTGTTCCAGAGGAAGCCTTCTAATCTCCTGCCCCAATTCCAACTTCAGCGTGACAGCATCCTCGACAGACAGTTCCCCGGTGTTCAGCAGCTCCGCTGTTATCCCCGGCATTACCCTGCTGCTGAAACGCAGCAACAGGTATACTTCGTTGGTTAATATCCGCCGCCACCAGCCGGTAAAAGCGCCTTCATCTTTCAAGCCTGACAGGTTATTAAAAACCTTAAGCATAGTGTTTTGTACGGCGTCCTGAGCCAGATCCTTATCTCTCAGCAGGCAGAAAGCCTGTTTGGAAGCCTGGGGATAGATTTCCCGGATTAATTCTTCCCAAGCGTCAAGGTCACCCTGCCGAGCCCTCCCAATCAGATCTTTTTTCACGCTTTGATCCTCACCTCAACTATTTCAATTCGAAATGCATTTCAGTACTTAGGATTCATAATGGGGTTAAAAAGTTCCACTGATTTTAAATATTATCATGAGCCTAGTCTAGGCATTTTTATTATCTTCTATTTTGTATATAACAAAGGACCCATATGTGGGCTGGTTGCATATTTTACAATTCATGGGTATAATATAAGAAAAGGACTGACGTGTTGCAAGCACGCCAGCCCGGCAGATTGTCTAACCAAACGGTTAGCCCGAATTAGAGATTATAAGAAATAACCGCCATCCGGCCAGGGGCGGTTATTTCTTCTTCATGATCATAACAATGAGCGTCGCAAATGCAATCATGAGATACATCGCCTCAACCATTGAGATCATCCTACCACCCCCTTTCTGAAAGGGTGTGGCCAACCGTCCCTCGACAACCTGTTACAAGTATTATAGCATAATCTTCCAGACAATAAGATGTAACTTTTCCCTGATTATTCACAGAGTTCAGGCCGCCTCACAAAACGAGGCGGCCTGATTTGTTCCGCTGCCAAAGATTAAACTTAAAGGATTCTGTTCCTCACAGCGATGCTAAGGTCCTGTTCCTTCACTATCAATCCTCCAACCGCTTTTATCCGATTCCTTTTTTAGAATAATAAATCTGGTTTGCTTTCCGCTGTTTGAAGTAATCTCATTTTTAAATTTGAACTCTATTGTTGCAGCATACTCCACAGTCCCCTTTGGATTACCCAAGCCGCTTACTTCTCGCAAACTAATAAATTTTGCTGATTTTACATTCTGTTCGCCATCCATATAGACATTATTATAACCAGCGTTCATAAGCAGATTATTATCCATGTTTGCAGCCAAATAATTACATAGATTTTGTCGAGTCAAACAGGCAAACTGCATTTTTTGATCATGGCTATTCATAGCTTTATAATATTGTTTTACGATGTCCTCTGGTTCCATTTTAGATAATTCTATTTCTAGTTCATTATTATAATTGATATAGTCACTAATCCAATGATCCCATTCTTTATTGGTGAAATCTGTTAAGCTTTTTCTATCAAGTGAGCAGGCAAAGCAGTCATGTCTCCCCGCATCAATATAAGCTCCAACGATTTTGCTATTGTATTTCAAAACGATTCCTCGTGAATTCATTCTTGGATTCATATACTCAGGCAAGGGCTCCCTAAGCCTATAAATATCAACCTCTACTTCCTTCCCCAGGTATTCACTATAGTCCAGGCCGATATTTTTAGAAAGTTCATTATTGATTTCTCAACTTCACAGTATAGACATACTACCGGGGTTATGGATTTTTAGACCCTTAGCGAGCCACGAAAACCCCTGGCAGCATAGTAGGATTCTGCTCCATTGTGGTATACAAAGACAGTCTCGTAGCGACGATCACAAAAGATGGCCCCGCCGAGTTTTCGAATATCAGCAGGTGTTTTCACCCAGCTCGATGTTTTCGTATCAAAATTCCCAAGTTTCTGCAGCTCCCTGTATTGTTCTTCCGTTAAAAGCTCAATGCCCATGGCAGCAGCCATATCAATAGCATTATTTTCTGGTTTATGTTCTTTTCTTGACTCCAGTGCTTCACGGTCGTAACAAACACTTCTGCGGCCTTTAGGACTTTCTACTGAACAATCATAAAAAATGTAATCGCCCGTCTTTTTATCATGACCAACAACATCCGGTTCACCGCCAGTTCTTTCCATTTCATTGAGTGACCACAGCTTTTCAGTATTAGCTTCCAGTTTTGCTTGTACTTTAGCCCATTCAAGACCTTGATGGCGGTTCATGTTTTTCTCAAAACGGGCTTCCAATACTCTGAGTAGTGCTACGTTCGACAAATTCAGTTCCCCCTTATTGATTTACTCACAATAGTTTAGGGATATCCGTAGTTGTTGCAGATATACCTTCTTATAATACGTTTACATTAATCATTATTGCTTTTGTCTTAAAACTTATCCTAGAGCAGGAAATTAAGTAGTTTATGCAAAAAAACCTCGTAGATTACAAGGTTTTATTTGTTCTCACAGAAAAGGAGGCGCCTTTTGAACTGCACTCAGTTCTTTAGGCGCCTCCTTCTTTTGTCTTCATTCCCGAACACTGGAAAAGCGGTCACTATGATTACTAAATCGTAGATTAGATGAATTGAGAATTTTCGTATTTGCTGACTATATAAGAATTTATTAAATTAAAAGAGTCGGATAAATTGCATATCCGACTCTTCTTAATATATAGTTTAGGATAGCTTATCTACCCAATTCAGAATGAACTACTAACATTTGTATATAGGCTATTGGTATTTATTTTAGAAAGAAAATTGATTTAATTATAGCTGAAGGAGTTAAATAAATGTTGCAAAAAGTCTTCTTTGTTGTCTTTAGTTAATGGAAAGATATTCAAAGGAGGTTTTTATTTATGAAAAATTATCAGCCCGCTACCCATCGTTATTGTTCCTTTCTCCACCGCACAGACGAAATCAAACTTATAGCCTTCCCCCTGTATTAAGGTAGTTGACATAGAGACCAAAGAGAAATATTCTTAGAAAGGAATAGTAGGAAGGAAAACGATACAGAAGATTCATCAAACAAGGGATATACGGAAAATAACAATGATCAGGAGATTCAATGACTCATAAATGGTTGTTTTGAAACGCTAAAATTAATTTCAAAGAGGAAATATTATTGAAAAAAATTAGACTCTTATTCATTATAATAAGTATAGTGGGGTTAATTGGAATCTTAAATTATGTACCACAGCCTGATAAGATAATAATTACACATAATGGCATAACCAAGGAAATTACTAAGACGGATAATACTTATAGTTTGATTCTAGAAGTTGTTCGAAAGTCCATATATTTTAATACTTTCAATTTGGAGAAACTCAAATGTGCAGCACCGTCAGAACCAAATAAGATTGATGGCATCGAGTTTTTTTATAATAGACCAATTGTTTTAGGTTCAAACATTTTAATAAACAAATTCTTTATTGATGACCATTCCGTCCTGTTTGTTTACAAAAATGGTCAATACATATATGGCGGGCAAAAACTGAAATACAAGACAAATTTATATGACGAAATTATCCAATATTTAAGTTGAATGGGTAAAAATCCAATGAGTTATTGTTATACTTTGCCCCAAGGGCGGCTGTATTTTCCCCACTGAGTAGAGAAATCCCCCATATTATTTCACGGATCCTTTCACTTCACCGCATAATATGTGATTAACCCGGCAAGAGTGACAATCTTCTCTTCGGCTTGTACCAAGAATCTTACGCGCGTACGATTCTTGGTACAAGCTCGGCCGGTTACCCCTGCAATAGTACCAATATTACTAGTACTCCCTGTAACAGATACTAGGAGATCCGTACCATGGTTAATATAAGCCTTTCTCCTTTCGGGATCTCCGCTGCAATTTATCCACATTTTAGTATCTTTATAAGCATACCTAGGGAAACCAAATGTTTCTCCATTATCTATTGTGGCGTCACAGAATAGTCATAAAACGGTTGAATAAAGACTTCATTAGTGTCAACCAATTGATTATCTTCGTTAATACTGTATATCTTTCCATCTACAATAACGGATACTTCATCTTTATATCTCTCATCAACACATACTTCTACATTCAGGCCCTGTGTATCAACTTCAACAAGATACTGATTTAATGTCGATGCTTCAACAGGTGTATTCAATAACCCAATAAATCCACAAATCAATAAAACACTACATAAAGCAAAAGCAATAATTTTTTTCATTCTTTTTCTTCTCCTTTATTTGGATTAATCTGTATTTTCCCAGATGCGATATTAGTAAAACTAGCAGATGCTCCTATACTGTATATATAATACTCACCTCCTTTTGGGGCAATAAAACTAGCTTCCAAAGTATCAGATATTGGGGCTAAAAAAAAATCTGTATATTCTTCATTAATGCAATAGCCTAAAACACAATGATCTACGTTTTCTGTTTTAATATTTAATACTATTAATACCTCATCGCCTTTTTCAAGATTAATACCATCTCTTCCATTGATTTTATAAAACCCTAACTCGCCATTGTCAATCTGGGATTTTGGAATTTCATATACGTTTTCATTTTGATTTTTAATTGATATAACTTTTGATTTTAATTCCATACCGTTATGATTAACTGTCTTATTTGGCATTTTCAAGGCAATAAGTATTGACAAAAATACTGCTAACATGAATATAATGAAAATCATGTATCTCTTTTTATTAATAATTCTTCCTCCTTCGCTTTTCCATGTCTGTTTTAGACAATTGTTCGTTTCCTTCCTTGTAAATGAACTTAAATTGCAGACAGTGAATATATCGAATTTCTAGTTTCTACTGACCCTGACCTGATATGGAATCAATATGTCACCATAGGGGAGTATAGTGATTGGGTTTCCAAAAGTTTGCCCGAAGTATCATAGATTTTAGCGGTGGCACAAACCCGGTAAGTCCCATGAACAACGTAGTACTCCCCTTCTACTGAGGCAATTGCGGCCCCGGTTGCCGACGCTGTCCATGTCTTAATTTTACTCCAGCTGCTGCCGGAGGATTTTTGCAATTCAGCTGTTACCACCGTTGTGTAGGAGTCAAAATAGCCGGCGGCAGCCCCTACACAGGTAGCCAGGCCCGATGAGCTTATAGATAATCCCGGATTTAAATAGGAAATGTACGTAAATTGAGGAGAACAAGAATTATACAGAATAATCGTTTCATAAACTAAAAACCTCCTTTGAATGTCTTTCATTAAATAAAGACAAGCAAGGAGGTTTTTTGCAACACATTTTTTTAAATTTTAATTTATATATTTTACCCCTTCAGAGATTTTCATCGCCACATCCTGGTCTGTCTGAGCCCGAATCATAAATATACGGCTATTCATTTCCCATATGATTGTCACCACTGAGTTCTTTTCCACCAGTGTTCCCTCATGACCGTTTATATCGACGGTTTTAGTGACTAAAGCATTCTCCGTATCCAGCGCGGGCCTGTTGCCCTCAATTAACTCTGTATAAGTAATCAATCCTCCCTGCTCGTTCTTAAATTGGATTTCATTGTGAATTTTACCTTTAGAAATATTGGTGGCTTTATAGCCCTCCGGTATATAGGTCGGCACATAGGCTTGGCTCCAATTGACAACCGCATTGCTTCCCTTCAAGCCATTCTCACTCTCCTTTAGTTCAAAAGACGTATATTGCTGCCGGATATCCTTTAATAGATTGAGTGCTTTTACTCTCAAGGCCTGCACGCTTGCGACGGTGGTAAACATGATGACAAGCATGATCAGTATTGCTACTGCCGCTTTGTTTAAAATCCCCAACATTCGTCGCCTTGCGGTATAAGTTTTTGCCTTGTTTAACCGGGTGTCCAGTTGCAGGCTGAATTTTTGAAGTGCCTCTTTTGAAGGAGCAAATTCGGGATCATTTTTGAGTTTTTCCTTTTCCTCCAGGTAAAGCTTTCCTTCCCTTTCGGCAGCATCGTGCATAACCAGCTTAAACAAACTGTCATCATATTCTTCAAGAAGCTTTTTTCGGATCTGATCCGGACGGTTATTTGGCATGATTATTCATCTCCTTGCCCATCATTTGTTTAGCGTTTCTGCGGGCTCTTGTTAAATACTGCCGGACGCTGTCGGGAGCGATATTCAAAATTGGCGCGATTTCACTATCATCCATATCCAAAATATATTTAAAATACAACAGTTCTTTTTGCTTTTCAGGAAGTTTCAATATGGCATTTCCCATTTCTTCGATTTCTTCCTGATGAATAATCCTGTCCACTATCGTATCTTCACCATCTGGAATAGATTTTGCCATGTCACTTTCTTCTCCATAATACAAATGTTTTGTTTCTACGTCTCTGTGTTTAATAAAGTTGATAGCCACACTCCTAGAACTATAGACAATATAAGCGGCCGTTTTGCAACTATTTAAAGTACGAATTAGAGAGATTTTGTCAACTAATTTTAAGAAAGTATCATTAATCAGGTCCTCAAGGTTGTCCAAATCATGGGTAATATTATAAACAGTCTTCCGTACAAGACCATAATAATCATGATATAAGTTCAACATAAAGGCCTTATCGCTATCGACGGCTAGTGCCGCGATTATCATCAGATCACTTCCTATTATTACTTTTGTAAAGTTTTTCCCAAGAAAAATATCATAAAGAGTTGTCTTTATAGTCCCTACCGAAAGCTTGTTGATCAAGATATTTATTTCAGGCCTTTAGAGGTTAGTAGGTGATCAGTCTCTTTAATATAATCTGAAACAGATCCCAAGGCCCCATTGAAGAATACCTCTTCTTTTTTTATTTCAGAATCTCCTGCAATCGGGATGCGAGTTGTCAGGATTTCCCCAAGATAATAAGAAGATCCGGTATGGAATAAATTTTATTTAGGTGAGAATTTTCTCCCTCCGGACCTTGGTTCTAGGGGTAAGCAGCTTGATCTGGGCAACCGCCAGCTCATTGCTCACCCTTTGGTAACAAGGCTGAAGTCTGAGAAGGATAAAGGGAGAGCTGAAGGAAAGGCTGAAGTTGCAAAAAACCTTTTAGACATGGGATTTGAAATTCCAAAGGTAGTCCATGCAACTGGTCTCTCTGAAGAAGAAGTTAAGAGATTACGAGATAACTAAAGTCAAGTAGGAGATAGCCTACACAGCTAAACAAGGTGCTTCGCGTCAACACGCGAAACACCTTGTTTTTCGTTTTTTTGTAAACTGCCTGGAAGGGTACCTTAAACCTTTACATGCATTACCCGGTGAGCCACGTTGTAAGCAGTTCTTGACCTAGGGCATTCCCTCATCGCAATGTTTCAATTGCCTGTTTCGCCCATTGCGAATCCTGAAGTACAGCGCGACCGACACCGATGAGGTCAGCTTTTTCATCTAACAGCAATTTCTCAGCCGCTTGGGGTTCAGTAATGCCGCCAGTTAGAATTACAGGGATGGATACAACCTTTTTAATTGCTTCAGTCAGAGGGGAGAAATAGCCTTGCTCAGAAATTCCCGGAGATTTATAACCTAAAAAGCTACCGGAAATATCGAGAATGGTGATGCCTGCTTTCTCGAATTCTTTGGCCGCTATCTGGCTATCTTCAATCGTGATTCCGCCTTCCTTATAATCGCAAGACCCTAACCGTAAGAGTAGTGGGAAATCGTTGCCCACAACAGCTTTGACTGCTGCGATAACCTGCAGATGGAGGCGAAGGCGATTATGAATAGTTCCACCATACTCATCGGTTCGCTTGTTGCTCAAGGGGGAGAAAAATTGGTTAAGTAGGTAGCCGTGCGCAGAATGGATCTCCACTCCGTCAAAACCTGCTTCCTTTACACGACGAGCAGCATCCTGAAAGGCTTGGACGATACCGGTAATTTCCTGTTTGGTAAGCTCTTTAGGGGTATTTCCATTCCAAGGATGGGGAACTGGGGAGGGAGCGACCGGAATCGTTCCAATGACTTCCTGAGTGGTGGCGCTTCCAGCGTGATTAATTTGCATCACAACCTTTGAACCATTGCTGTGAATAACCTCGGCTAAACTTCGTAATCCTTCCACCAGATGATCATTAGCGACACAGAGTTGATTCTTGCTAGCTTTACCTTCGGGGCTTATGAAGCTGTGTTCAACTATGATGAGCGAGAAATAGCCGCCGTTCGATTTTTCTTGGTAATAGTCGAGGACCGCCTTGCTTACACCACCGTCCGCTTCGGACTTGGCAGTGGCCATGGGAGGCATTATCAGACGATTATGCAAGGTCAACGAGCCCGCGTACAATGTATCTAGTAAATGAGCCATAAGGAACCCTCCTTAAATTTTAAACTATATTCCCATTGAGAAAGCCTGTCCTATCTGATCTCCTATACGATAATACAATCGATACATTTTTTTAATATTGCCCACTGCAACGGGAATTAATGTGAATGAGTAGTGTTCATTAATTCACTATGTTATTTTACAAAGCAGCAAAAACCGGATTAAGATCAATTATCAAGTCAGGTAAAGCGCTCACGGTTATTTTCTTCATCTGAATAGGCCGTCCATAGCGCTTATTCTTCTGTTCAGATTTCTTGGTTCAAAAATAGTTGGGTATTGCATCTATTGAACAATTCAAAAGTTCATTCCAGCTAACATCATTACAATATACCATGCAAACGCTTTTTTCATATCTTTGAAATTTCAAAGGTAATATTTTAAAGTTGAATTTCTTATAGAATTCAGGATTTATATCTGAGAATAAAAAAATGAAGGAGTCTTCTTTTTCTTTTTGTAGGCAGTTTTTTAACAATTCCGTGGCATAACCTTGACCGGCGTGAATTTTTGGTGTTAATACAGACCCAATACCATATGCTTTTTTTCCAACAATATCCTTGAGTTTTAATATTATCAGAGAGCTGACAATTTCGTTATTGACATCTAGGACATACCTTGTACCACACACATCTTCCTTGGCATTATCGGCACAATATTGTTCAAAGGTCCTGTTTTTGCTCCACTCCTTGTACCCTTCACTGAAGATAAAATTTATCTCTTGAGGCAGCGCCTGTCTGAAAATCATCTTAATAGTCTCCTTTTTGTGCATAGTTTTCCTGCCGCTTCCGCGGCAAACTATCAAAATAGTCTTTACAACTCCAGACCTATATCCTTATGTATACAAACTATTATAACATTATCTCGTTGTAGTATGGTGTGTTGACAATGACAAATAAAAAAAGCGACGGATTGCAGAGTGCATTCCATCGCAGCATCACCGATACAGGCTATTGCAGTTCCCGCTGTTCAACTGCCTCTATATAGCTGTTAAAATGGGCTTCAATTTCCCGGTATACCAGCGGCAGGTCGTTCTGCTTCAACGCCTGTACAATCCGGGTATGCTCCTGCGCCTTTTCATGAAAGGTACCAAGCGTGATCACATCCTTATTCATGATGATCAGCAACTGGTAGAAAAGCCCCTCCAGAATCTTTCCACGGCGCAAGCTACCAGACGCCTTCCAGAGGTAGCTGTGAAACGACAAGTCCAAGTGATTCAGGCGGTACAACATCTCATGCGGTTCCATCTGCTGGCCTTCCAGCGCATACATCTCCGCAGTCAAGTCGTCCAACTGCCGGAAATCCATATCCTGCAAGGCGCTCGCGCCGACGAGCAGCTCCAGAATCCGCTTTTCCATGGCGATGCGGATATCAAACACCTCCATGGTTTCCTCATGTGACATCTCCAGCACGTAATTACCCTTGCGGGGCGAAAACATAACCATGCCCTGCATATTTAGTTCCCGCAGGGCCTCCCGTACAGGTGCACGACTGATGGACAGATCGTTGGAAATATCGGATTCAACGAGCTTATCGCCACTTTTAAACTCCCCGGACAAAATTTTATTCTTAATATATAGTACAGCCAGTTCGCTCAGGTTGTGCTTTGTATAATTTTGCGCAAAGTCCATTTCTATCACCAATCATCTTTATAATGCATTTTATTATACTATATATTTCTGAAGATGCACAGTGCCGGAGGATAACGACAATATATAGGAAAATACGGAGCACAAAGCTATGCCGGTTTCTTTGTTCCATAGTAATATTGGGCGATAAAATCTACAAACAGCTTCTGCACCGGGGATAACACCATATCCTTCTTTAGCAGCAGGTAGAACCTGCGCAGGAAAAACTGGTGGTCAACCTCGATGGTTTTCACCAGGCCCATTTGCACATAAAGAGCGGTTGCTGCCTTCGAAAGGAAGGAAATCCCCATCCCGCTGGAGACTGCCTGCATGACGCCTTGTGTGTTATCCATATAGCAGGCCGGCTTTAGATCATCGAGCGACAGGTCGTGCTTTTTGAGATACAGGTCGAGCTCCTGCAAGGTTCCTGAGCCTGTCTCGCGCAGGATAAACGGCTGACTGCGGATAAAATCAACCAGGTTTTTACGGATAATTGCCTCATCCATATCCAAATCCGCTGGATACACAAATACCAGCGTATCATCACAAAAAGGCTCCTGTATAAATTTATTGCTTTGTATTTTCGTACCCACAATTCCAAAGTCGTAATAGCAGTTGCCAAGCTTCGCACCGACAAGGTTACTGTTGCACTGGTGGACACGGATGATAATATTCGGGTAACGCCGGCGAAACGCTGTGATGATCTCCGGCAGCAGGTACTGTGCAGGCACACTGGAGGACAGTACGGATATCTCCCCCCTGCTGTTGCGGCCAAGGCCGCTGACAGACTGGATCGCCTGATCACGCAGCGCCAGCATGTTTTGTGCATAGGAAAAAAACTCCACCCCAACTTTGGTGGGATAGACTTCTTTTGTAGAGCGCACCAGCAGCTGCGTGCCGAGCTCTTTCTCCAAAGAGCTGATATGTGCGCTGATGGTCGGCTGGGATAAATAAATCGTATCCGCCGCCTTCGAAAAACTGTTGAGCTTCACAACATATACGAAGGCTTCCAGTTGCTTCAAATCCATAGCTGCCCGCCTTTCCGGGAAACATCCCGCCCTGATCAAGATAAGAAAAACAAGCCGCCCGGTTTACCAGAGAAGCTTGTTTCAGTTGGTGCGAAGTCCGCTTGCTGTGTCTATTTTGCTTTTGGAAGCTGCTCCTCGAGCAGTGCCTTATACAGGCATACGCAGCACAGCAGCATAATAATAGCAAAGGGGAATGCCGCCACGATGGAACATGTTTGTAGCGCAGACAGGCCGCCGGTCATCAGCAGGACGAAGGCCAGTACAGCCTGCAGCACACCCCACAAAATCTTCTTAGAATTGCCCGGGTTCAGATCGCCCTCCGATGAGAACATCGACAATACGAATGTTGCCGAATTTGCACTTGTCGCAAAGAACGTGCACAGTAGCAGAACCGCAATAATCGAGAGGATAAAGCCCAGCGGATATTGACTAAATACAACAAATAGCGCTGTCTCTGTGTTTTGGATCGCAGTCTGAATCACGGAGTTGTCCAAATTGAGGCCAAGGCCGCCGAAAATAGCAAACCATACCATAGAAACCAGCGACGGCACACAGATAACACCCACTACAAACTCCTTGATTGTCCTGCCTTTGGAGATACGGGCGATAAAGGTGCCCGTAAACGGACCCCAGGCAATCCACCATGCCCAGTAGAAGATTGTCCAGCTGCTCAGCCAGCTGTTGTCGCCAAAGGGGTTGATACCAAAGCTGTCAGCAACAAAGTTGTTCACATAGCTCCCCAAACTATTTGTAAAAATATTAATGTCCAAGAGCGTGGGACCGATCAAAAAAGCGCCACCCATTAAGGCAACTGCCAACACCATATTGATGTCGGAAAGCAGCTTGATGCCCTTGTCGATGCCGCTGACGGCTGTCCAAGTATAAACAACTGTAATCGCGGCGATGATAATAAATTGTACGAAAATCGTCGACGGAATACCAAACATATGGCTGAGACCGCCGTTTATCTGAAGCGCACCCTGTCCGAGTGATGTTGCTACACCCGCAACCGTCGCAAATACTGCAGAAATATCAATGAGTTTTCCAATTGGCCCGCGCACGCCCTCTTCTCCAAGCAGCGGTACAAAAATACTGCTGATAAGGCCTGGCATCTTTTTGCGGAACTGGAAGTAGCCAAGCGCCATTCCGATTACCGCATAGCCCGCCCACGGGTGAAACCCCCAATGCATGAATGACTTGCGCATCGCCAGATTGGCGGCCTCTTCGGTCATGCCGAAACTCACGTAATGATTGAGTGGTTCGGCCACGCCCCAGAATACAAGGCCGATGCCCATGCCGGCGCCAAAAAGCATGGCAAACCAGGAAAGCGTGCTATATTCCGGTTTGGAATCATCATCACCCAGCTTGATTTTACCGTATTTGCTGAATGCAAGCACCAGGCAAAAGGCAACGAAAATAAACATTGACATCAGGTACAGCCAACTGAACTTGTCAGTCAAAAAAGCAAATGCGGCGTTCATGCCGTCCGCAAACTGTTTCGGGATAATGAGCCCAAGCACAACAATAATTAACGTAATCGCTAGGGATATAATGAATACGGTGTTGTTCTTTTTCATATTGCTCTCATCTCCTAATCTAATCGTCTGTCTTCTGTATTGTGGGCAGCAGCGCCCTCCATGTCACTGCATGAAAGGCGCTCAGCCCCTTAAAGGAAGAATGAATTGGCAGCCGTTAGATTTTGACCTTAAAGACCTCAGGTTCCTTAATATCTGTTGTCAAAGCATCCAGTGCAACGCCTACACGGTGGTAGCGCAGCTTGAATTGCTCTTCGGCAGATGTGCTCGGGTCACCCAAGGGATAAGGAATGGAGATGGTGGGCACCAGACGGTTTACACCAACGGTCTTTGAAACAGGAATCAGGTTGGCCATCTGTACGATGGTGATGCCAGCCTTTTCAATTTCTCTTGTCATCGTTGCACCGCAACGTGTACAGGTTCCTCATGTGGAGGTCAGGATGGCGGCACGAATACCATCCTTTAAAAGCTCCTCTGCAATTTCGCGACCCATTCTGGCGGCTTCGGCCTGTGTGGTGCCGGTGCCGACGGTAGAGTAGAAAAATTTGTAAACGCCACCGATCTTACCTTCCTTCTGGTATGCGCGCATGGCATCCAGCGGCACGATAACGTCGGGGTCGTTATTGGCGGCAGCCGGGTCAAAGCCCGCGTGGATCGTCATGTACTCGCCCTTCTGCAGGTTCTCGAGCATGCTGACATCGTATTTGCCCCATTTTGTGGCAGATGCAGACTGAATGCGGTCCGGGTTGCCTACCGGCACAATGCCGCCGGAGGTGACCAGCGCAACCTCCATTTTGCTGAGCTCTTCCGGGGTGATGGCGGTTGCAATCGGCGCCCGGTCGGATTTCGGAATCGGCAGCTCGGTCTGGTATGCCTCTCCACGAACTTTCTTGAGCAGCATATCAATTGCGCGGTCCGCTGCTTTAACAGGCGGATCAAGCCAGATCATATCGCGGATACCGCGGCCAAAATAGCCTTCCACAACTGCAGGCAGCAGTTTCTCACCCTTGAGCAGCTTCAGACCATATTTAGCCATTGCCTGAACGTCTTTTTTCATCGCTGCGGCGCTTGCGCCGCCCTTGAAGATAACCATCTTGGAGCGGTACATTTCCACACCGGGGTTCTCTTCATTCATGGATGTAAGCACCGGTACGCCGAACTTGTTTTGTACCGCATTGCAAATATGGCCGCAGGCTGCACCATAACGTCCGGCGCGGAATGCCGGGCCTGCAAAGAAAATATCGAATTCCTTGTCGTTGAGGAAGCCCAGAATCCTATCAATGCCTTCCTCTGTGCGCGAACCCATAAAGTTGTCGCCGCAGATAACCGTGTGGGTTACGGTCACCTGATCGCCCAAGGCTGCCTGTAAAGCTAATGCCGGACCGACACAACCTTCGCGGATTTCAGGCTCATGATCTGCAAGTTCTTCGCCGCCAATCTGGCCAAAGAACTGGTTTAAATACAGAATTGCTTTCACGCCTTGACCCTCCTTTAAAATTCCACCATAGTTTTTGTCGACCAGCCAACTACCTGGTCGCCACAGAACATGGCATTGTTTTCCATGATGATCGAGCCATCCGGCCGCACAGACGGCCCAAGTTTCTCATCATTGCCCCAGCCGCCGGACAGGCCGTCGCGGCTAAGAGATTCCAACTCACCCAGCACCGCAGGCATGGCCGGAAGTTCGATTAACGTGGATACATTACCGCAGGAGACAATTGCGTCTTCTTTTACATTCATAGAAACAAGCGGCTGGCTCGCTCCGTCGCGGCCAGTACATTCGTTGGAAAGACCGACTGTTTTTATGCCGGCCTCTTCCAGCGCCACCAGGCATGCCGTGAAGTCGGTGTCCGGGTTGCCATAGCCCTCCTCGGCCACAATCGCAGAGTCTGCGCCAAGGGATTTTGCCATCTGTGCCACAAAAATTGCCGCGCGCTCTTTCTGCTCCAGTGCGACATTCAGGTTCGACATGATGACGCCGAGGAAGTTCAGGGTCTTGCCATGCTCTTCATACAGGCGGCGAATCATCGGGAAGTTCTGGAAATCATAGGTCGACCACTTGGATGAGCAGGGCATGAAAGAACCGGAGATCATCGCCCCGTCCAGCACCTCGTTCGGATGCATGAAGGTCGGTAACATATGGTTGCAGTCCCAGCCATAGTTCAGGTCGTTGTAGCCCATCTCTTCCATCTGCGACTGTGGCTGCAGTACCAGCACGACGCTCGGCAAATCGTTGACTGCCTTCGGGCGCTTGGTTACCGGCTCCAACTCGTAGACGTCGGTGTCATCCGGCTGCAAATCCTTTGTGCAGGCGCCAATATACTCTGCCAGACGCATCCCCGCCCAGCGCAGCGCACGGTTCTTCTTCTGCTGCTCATGGCGTTCGAATTCCTCATCGGTATGGGCAACGAGCACGAGGTTTTTCAGCTGTGAGTAGTATGAATATTTTGCGCCTTCGCCCCCCATGTCGATCAGGCCATCCTGGAAGCCACCATAATGCTTGCCAACCACCAGCACACTCATATCTTTGAGCGCATGGGTTTTGCCATTGCCGGCCTGCATCAGTTCGCCTGTCACACCGGGGAATACCGGCCCGCCACCAACGCGATAACGGGGCTCGATTGCTTCCTTGACCGGCACCAGGCGAACCATATCGCCGGGCTTGACAACGTGCAGTTCTGCTTCTGTAATATGGGTATCCTCCCGCACAACGGCGAGAGCCTCTTCCTTATTCACCGTCAGGACTCCGTCTTTCAACTCGGTTTTAGCGCCGAAACAGATATCCTTTACATGAAAGTTTGCAAGGGTTAGTTTCACAGAGACATCTCCTTTCCGATACTTATTGATTCTCATGCGACCGGGAACATTTTCCATCCGCCGGTTCAGCATGGATCGATGGTTATGTCTTTGAAATATGGTTCAGACATGCCGCCAAAGTTGGTATTTCATTGCCGTCGACCGTGCGCATATCGAGCAGGACGCTGTCCTGTGAGACACGTGCGATCACAGGCGGATTGCCCATTCGCAAGCGCTCTTCCATCGCATTGGCTGAAAGCCGATCAGACAATATACCAACCGCACACGATGCAAGCGTCACATCTGGCAGCGAGCCGCCGCCAATCTGCGACAATGTATCCATAATCGAATAATGTACATCGGGCCGCGCCTCCAGCAGGCTGATAAGCATCTTTGCCTTTGCCTCCATTTCCGAGACGGGCGAAGTAATCATCCGTAATGTCGGAATACTCTTCACCGCGTTATCCGGGTCAAGGTACTGACGTAACGTATATTCCAGCGCAGCCAGTGTCAGCTTGTCGATGCGCAGCGCACGCAGCAGGTGGTTTTTCTTCATGCGATCAACCAGTGCTTTACTCCCCACAATGATGCCGGCCTGCGGCCCGCCGAGCAGCTTGTCGCCGCTGAAGCACAGCACATCAGCATACGGCACGCACTCAGCCACGGTCGGTTCCGTGCGTATGCCATAGTCTTCCAGCTGGGCAAGCAACCCGCTGCCCAGATCGTAAATGACTGGAAGCCGGTTTTCCTGCCCGATCTCCCACAGCTGGGTGAGCGGCACCTCCTGGGTGAAGCCCACAATGCGATAATTGCTGGTATGCACCTTAAGCAGTGCGCCGGTTTCATCTTTAATGGCGTTCGCATAGTCGGCCGGGTGCGTTTTGTTGGTTGTGCCCACCTCGACCAGCTTGCAACCGCTGTGCGCCATGATATTCGGCACACGGAAGGAACCGCCGATTTCCACCAGCTCACCTCGCGAGACAATCACTTCGGTGCCTTTGGCCAGTGTATCCAGTATGAGGTAGACCGCCGCTGCGTTGTTGTTGACCACCAGCGCAGCCTCCGCTCCCGTAATTTCCGTGAGCAGTGCCTCCACATGTGCATAGCGTGAGCCTCGCTCGCCGCTCTCGAGGTCATACTCCAGATTGGAATAACCCGTTGCTGCGGCGGTCAGCGTCTCCATTGCCTCATCCGAGAGCCGCGCCCTGCCAAGGTTCGTGTGCAGAATAACGCCCGTCGCATTGATTACACCCCGCAGATGGCATTGCAGCACCTGCCCCAGTGCAGTCAGAATCCTGTCCGTAATGCCCGGCACACCCACTTCACTCGGGTTTCCGTCCAGAATTGCGTGCCGGCATAAATCAATCTGTTCCTGCACCACGCGCTTAACGACCTGGCCGGGCATGTCGGCCGTTACGGTTGAAAGCCGGCGCAGCAAGTCATCCACCTTGGGGAGCGCACGCAACAGGGCTTGTTTCTCTTCCACAGCATAGCCTCCAGATTTCATGAGTTACGAACCGATATAGCCCTTGTCGGCCAAAATCGATCGCGCCTGTTCCAATTGTTCCTCCGCGACCAGCACCACCGGCCCAGTGCAGCCCATGCCGCTTTCGGCATAAATGCCCGCAGCCCAGAGCTGGCGAACGGCGTCCTCAAGATCGAGGATTTCAATCCCCATGATCTCCTCGGTGACGACAACCTTCGGCGGCGCCTTTATCTCCTGCGGTTCTTCCGCACCCTTTTTCTCCTTTTGCAGGCCGGCCAAAAGGTTGTCCAAGCCCGCTTTTTTCGCTGCGGCCAACTCCTGGGCGAAAATCTTTTGATAGCCGCCCTTTACAAGCTGTGCGGCAAACACCATTGCGCCCCGCGCCACTGGCATGCCGGATGCCCGTGAGATAATCAAAATCAGCTTGTCGAAACCTTCTCCCAAGCCGGGCCCGTAGCCATAACCAAGGGATTCGTAGTTGCCGCCGGTTGTATAGGCGGCCAACAGCTTCATCAGCAGGTTGCCGGTCAGCGGGTCCGTCACCATCACATCGCAGGAAGCCGCCAGCAGGTCATTACCGCGCATCACCGCGCCGCCGTCGCTGCGCCTCGACTGTGCAAATGTAATAGGATAACCCGCCGCCTGCAATTTCTGCAGTGCGATCTCTGCCTGTCTGGCGCCGTCCACATTCAGGATGCCAACCGTTGGATTTTGAATGCCGCAGGCTTTGGCCGTGACAATTCCATAGATCGCGTTGCGCACCATGCCCTCCACGCGATCAAGAGCAGTTGTGCCGGTCGTTGTTGCGATAAACATTTCCTTTCCGGTGGCCGGCGTAATCACACGGCCAACGGTAGAAACGCCGATTGGGAACGGGTAATGCATGGTTACGCCGCCCAGCGCTTCACCGCTGTCGAGCAGGCTTTCGAGGCGCTTGTGGCCCTCCTCGCTGCTAGAGACGGATACGACCTCCACACCGGGGTAGTCAAGGGGCTGGCTGCCGATCAGCTTCACGAGAAGCCCCTGGTCAGCAGCCTCTTTGGCTGCATGGTAAATCAAATCCTCGCCGTGCTCACTGCCCATCGCCGTTACGGCAATCGGCACCCGCTGCATGGACGCACCGTTTTCCAAGATATCCGCCATTTGCAGAAATACATTCGAGATTGTCTTGTTGATCATATTACTCAACTTGGCTTCCCCCCTATTCCTGCAGCAAGTGGCCAGCAAAATCCTTGAGCGACTGCGCGATCAGCTTCTTCACGGTTTCTTCCGAAACCGCTTCCGACTGGCCCTTTCCGCTGTTTTGCTGCAAGACGAAGGATACGCCATCAAACAGGTTTGTCATACGGCCGAGGAACAAGCTCCCCTTGCCGATAAACATGGCACGGCTGATTTTGCCCTCCAAGATATCTTGCCTGGCAAAGCCCATATACGGCACGCCGGAAGGAATATGCCCCTGTGTCGGCGCCCAGCCGACCATGCCGTGCTTTTTGACGAAATCGGCAAGCTCCGCCTTTTGAATTTCACCGCGCATGGCAGCGAGGGCACCGATCATCTTGTAGTTTGCTTCCGGCACATTGCCTGCGCCCGCGGGCTTTGTAATATCCGGATTCTGCATTTCCACGGAATACTTGTCAACATCCGTCAGCTTGAGCCCGGCCTTTTCGAGGGCGGCGGCTGTCAGCGAGGAGATTACAGCCTGCGGTGATGAGCCGGTACCCACCGTATGCCTGCCGAGGATATCTGTGTTGATTTCCGGGCTGATGCCGTCGTTTTCGCCGACAAGTATGGCAAACCCGGCCACACAGTCCTCCAGTGCCGGCATACCCTTTTTCACGTGGTCTTTGCCGTTCATACCCAGCTTCGCAGTCGAGCCGCCGGCTGCAACAACCACATATTTGAACAAGCCGGCCTTTACGAGGGATGCCGCTTGTAATAGCGCATGGGTAGGCCCTGCGCAGAAGCCGCGTACATCACAGCCGGTTGCGTTAGTAAGGCCCGCGATTTCCGCAGCAGCCTTTGCAAAGTTGCCACCGCCGCGCTGGTTCATATCGCCACAAGCCTCTTCCGAGCATTCGATGACATAGGCAATCTCGTCCTTGGCCACATCTGTTTGATCCATCAGATGCAGGATCGACAAGACGCAAGACGCCTTAGATACAATATTTTCAAAGATAACATGCGCCGACAGAGATTCATCGAAGTCATGGGCAGCCTTGATGCAGCCTACCATCTTGCCCAGATAATAGATCGGTTCTGCGTGCTCTTTATCAATAAGTTTACGCAGTTCCGCCTCCTTGCTGGGCTTATCAAACACCTCGAGCTGAGATGCATCGATCAGGGCATGCTGCCCCAGCTTTTCCTTTAGGTCGGCAGAGAAGCCAGCCTCAAGCTTGACCAGGTCGAACACATCGCAAATCTTCATCATACCAATAAATTCATCTTCCGGCATGATTTCCCCATATTTCCCCTTGCGCTGTGCGCCCAGGGCCTTCTGCTCATACCACGGTAAAGCATAACCCTCGAGCTCTTCAGGAGTCATATTGCCGATGTACACCTGATTTGGCAGGTAAGCTACACAATCCTCGTAGCTGCGCAGGCTTTTTTCCAACTGTGTCAGGTATTCGGCATTCGGATCCGCTTTGCGCTGTGTAGTCTGTGTTGTACCATTGTTCACAACCATATCCGGCGCGTGGGCAATAAAGTAGCTCGCGCCTTTTACCACGCTGTACAATTGAAACACCCTTTCCGTTCTGGCAATATAGTTAGTCTAAAATTAAATCGTTTCGAAGCAGCAAGCGAAGCCTGCCTGCACACCAAAGGCGTGCGATTGACTAAGATGACAATGCATCGCACCACAGTTGCGGCGGTTGTGCATTGCACACCCCTCAAAAACAAATAGATTGTTTTTAAGGCCATTAGTATACAAAGGGGCGATGACACGAAACAAAACCGGTATGCTGGTTCCTTTCGTTTGTCATCATCCCTTGCCAATTAGTTGTATTTACAATATTGCTCCCGGATCGATGTCATTTCCTTGATGATATCATCAATGTCCAACACCATTTCCATCATGCTGATCTGCTCCTCATACACCTGAGGGTCGACTTCATCCTTAATCTCTGGTTCGCAGACATGGTATACACGCAGTCCTAACTGGACTCCCGCCAATGGACCTGCAAAAGTCGGGTCACCTGCGGTTACGGTTTCAGCTGCCAGTCCGGCTGCTTCACCTTCGGCTGCCCCGAGAACAATAACGATGTTCTCGGCACCGAATTCTTCCGTAAACTCTTTCACCCGCTTTTGATTCTCCAGGTCCATGGCGCCTGCCGCGGTTCAAACGAAGCATTCTGTCGATGAGAATACAACTTCTGCGCCGGCTGTTGAGCAGCAGGCTGCAATCGCCGGGCCGGGTATGCCATCCCTGTCGCCAACGATAATGACTTTCTTATCTTTCAGCAACATGTTTTCTTCCTCCTTTTAGAATTTTATAAGTCATTAGGATTTTATAGTCAGTGCGCAGGGGCAAAGTGCCGCTGCTTCACTAAATATACTTTTGAATCATGGCCTCGATATTTTCGGGAGTTGCATCGTCCTTGATAAGCTCCTCCACCTTTTCCCCGCCTTTGTAAATCGCAATAACAGGCAGGCCCAGAATCTTCTGGCTGATGGCCAAACGGCGCGCGCCGGTGGTGTTCAGCTTCGTGAACTTGATCTTGTCGCCATACTTTTCACTGAAGCCCTCAATATGCGGCAACAGAGCCTTGCAGGGCTCACAACCGTCACCGAAATAATCGACCAGTACAGTGCCCTCCGCCTTCAGAACTTCGGCTTCAAAGGTTTCCTTGTCCAATAACAGCATGTCCTTCTCTCCTTTTCTTTGACTATATTTGAGACGTTTATGTTAATGCTCCAGATATTTTTCCACCGTCATGGCTGCAATTGCTCCGTCCGCTGCCGCGGTGACCACCTGACGCAGTGTTTTGATGCGGATATCCCCCACTGCAAATACACCCGGAATATTTGTGCGCATCTCTTCGTCGGTTTTGATATAACCGTTTTCCATTGCCAGTACGCCCTCAAATATAGCCGACTGCGGCAAGAACCCAGTAAAGCCAAATACACCAAAGGTACCATCTTCTTCATTGGCGAACACTTCGGTCAATTCGCCGGTCTTGACATTTTTGACCACCATGCTCTCCAACAGGCCGTCGCCCTTCAGCTCCTCTACGACGGTATCCCACATAAATTTGATCTTCGGGTTGGCAAAGGCCTTTTCCTGAATGGATTTCGCTGCACGCAGTTCATCCCGACGATGGATGATCGTGACCTTGCGCCCAAATTTTGCAAGATATATACCTTCTTCTACAGCGGTATCGCCGCCGCCAACTACATAGATATCCATATCCTCGAAGAAATTGGCATCACAGGTTGCACAATAGGACACACCCTTGCCGATCAGCTCCTTCTCACCCGGGCAGCCAATCGGGCGCGGGAATGCGCCGGTCGCCACAATAATAGCCTTAGCGTGGTATTCACCGTGCAAGCCCTTGACAACCTTGACATCGCCGGAAAAATCCACAGACGTGATAGTATCCTGCGCGCGCTCCACGCCAAACTTTTCTACCTGTTTGGTCATTCGCGCCACCAGCGACGCGCCGGACTCTTCGTCCAGACACCCAGGATAGTTTTCAATCTCCGATGTGATGACAATCTGTCCGCCATCCTTCTGCTTTTCGATCAGCAGTGTGTTTAGTCGAGACCTGCCTGCATAAAGGCCGGCGGAAAGTCCGGCCGGGCCTGCCCCGAGAATAATGACGTCATAAACCTGCATATCGTTCCTCCACCCATTCTTTTCATAGTTTTGTTTATGCCTATAGCATCTACAACAAAATACGATCCTCGCCGGCGCGCTTTGTCAGCTTCTCCTTGTCGAAACGTTCCAACAGCAACAGCGCATATTTCCGGCTCGTCTGCAGCCTGTCGCGAAAATCCGGTAGCTTGATCACGCCATGTTCGACCGCGAGCTCTTTGACGATCTCTCTGGCATCCTGGTATAGCTGCCGGTCAATCACCAGCTGCCCATCCAGCGCCATCAGCGTATCCAGCAGCAGATATTCCATCACCTGCTGTTTTTCCCTAAAATTGCCGACAAGCTCCGGCAAGCTTGGCAACGTATAGCCACATTCACGCACCTGACTCTCCAACTCGGCACGGATTTCCTGCTGGTGCGGCGAAAACTGCGGGCTGAAATCAGCGGTTGCCACCAGATTGTCGGCAATTTTCACCACGTTTCTGGATTCCAAAAGGGAGAGCAACAGGGCAAACTTCCTATCGCCTCCGGCGAATGTCTGGCGGGATTTCAGCTCCGCCTTGGACATTCCCCTGCGCAATGCATATGTGTGATGGTAGTTCAGCAAAAGACCTATCACCTCTTCTGTAAACACACCAACGCTGTCCGGATGTATGAGGAAATCCTGCAGCTGAATCAGCCGTCCGGCTGCCAGCAATTCCTGCAGGGTTTCCTCAATCGATGCCAGATATACCAGCCCGGCCAGCATATCTTTTGTAAGCAGCGGATGCGCCCGCACAAATGTCTCCAGCATATCGGGCGCAGAGCCGGTATCCTTCAGTCGTACAGTGTCCAGAATCTCCTGTGTTACTTTGGGGTACCTCGGCGCAGTAGGGTCAACTACCCTGCCGCCGCCTATGGTTTCGACTGGCGAAATTGTACGCAGCACAAAGGCATCCCCCTTGCGCACCACCGCCTCCTGCTCAAACAAGATCTGCCCATACGCCTCCTGGCCTGCGGTCACTTGCCTAACGCCAAATGGGATAATTTTCACAACCAGCTCCCGCGCACCAATATACAGTTTCAGCCGATCCATTTTCTTGACGGTAAAGTCCGTGTTTCTGCTCAAGCTGAACCGGACATCCATCACCTTAGTGGCAAAGACCGAATCTTTTTTTGCAATGACACAGCCACGGCTTACCTGTGTTGAAGCGATACCTGCCAGATTGATCGCCGTGCGCTGTCCAGCGCGCGCCTCACGCACATCCTGCTCATGTATTTGCAGGTTGCGTATCTTCGCCGGGCGCCCTTGCGGATAAATCACCACCTCATCGCCGACATGTAATTTCCCGTCCGATAAGGTTCCGGTGACCACCGTGCCGAATCCGTTAACAGAAAACACCCTGTCCACGCTCATTCTGGCGTCCTTTTCCACACTGCGCCGGTCCGTCTGTACCGCCATACCATCCAGGTGGCCAACCAAGGCATCGAGCCCCTTGCCGCTCAGTGAATCCACCTCGACCAGCGGTGCATCCCGCAGGAAGGTATCCCGTAAATACTCTTTGGTGTCTTCAAGAACCAATTCCTTAAACTCCTCGTCCACCATATCAATTTTAGTCAGCACAACAATGCTCTGTTTGATATCCAGATAGCTCAGGATATCGACATGTTCTTTTGTCTGCGGCATTACACCTTCATTGGCTGCAATGACCACCATTGCAATATCAATGCCGCTGGCACCTGCCAGCATATTCTTTACAAAGCGTTCATGCCCGGGTACATCCACTATACCGGCGACTTTTCCGCATGGCAGCGTAAAGTAGGCAAATCCCAAATTAATCGTAATGCCGCGCCGTCTCTCTTCTTCCAGCGTATCTGTATTCCGCCCGGTCAGCGCCTTTACCAAGGCTGTTTTTCCATGGTCGATATGGCCTGCGGTTCCTATGACAATACTCTCCATGTCTTCAAACCCCGCACAACGATGTTATAGTCACCCCGAGGCTGCCACGATTGCCACCTTGGCAATCGGCAGCTCCAATACGGATAACGCGCCTAACGGCGCATCCGCTTACTTTGCATAATAATTCCTTCCACTTGCTGTCCGGCAAAATTGGTGGCCCGAGCGAACACGCCTCATTCTGACAACGTACCCGGGCCGTATTGGCGGAAGCATATGGGAATCGAACCCACCCACGGCAGTCAATGCCGCAACACGGTTTTGAAGACCGGTAGGCACACCAGTTACCTTTCTGCTTCCATAGTCGATTGTCTACAATCAACAATCTATGAATTCATTATAGCCGTTAAACAATTATTTGACAAATGCATTTTTAAATATTTGGCATACACTTTATTTCGATTATCTATAAATATAAATGTGATCATTCGTGCTAGATATTAATTTTTCGACAAATTAAAGGAAAAATAATAACTCCAAAAAAGTAGGTATTCTAACGAAGAAGGCGCACAAAACTTGATAAAAAAAGAGATCCGCTTTAAGCCTCATGGTTTATACCCCCAACGGCCAAACGGATCTCTTCATAATTCTTTTCTTTTTTTTCATATCTTTTGGTAGATGTTCGCTAAAATTGGCTGATGATTCCGCTTTGCGGGCATCCGGTTACTGAATGTCTAACCATTCCATCGATGTCCAAGATGCCTGCTTTTAGCCATTTCTTGATCAGTCTCAGAAATGCTTTATCTGCTATGCGCAGTTCCAGCATTCGTATGCGCCAATCATGATCCAATAGCACCAAAGCCTTTGATGTCTGCTTCTACAATGTAGTATCTGGAATGGTTATTTGGCTTCCCTTCAGTAAGGTGGCCAGCTCTTGCTGAGGTCATCAGGGAGTTAATTTTCTTTCACATAAGGAACTCCCAATTTAGCCGGTACACTAAAGGATTTTCTGGAAATTGTTAAAACAATGGTCATAATATAGGGCAGAGCAATAAATAATTCATTGGGAAAAAACGCACTGTTCCCTATCGACTGCATATAAATAGCAATGGCTTCGGCAAATCCGAAAGCCAGGGTACCAATCACTGCCCCTTTGGGATTCCAATTGCCTAAGAAGCAAATGGCAAAAGCAATCCAGCCACGGCCACCAATAATATTCGTAGTAAACATGCCCAGAAAACCTATCGAATAAAAAGCACCGGCTACTCCGCCCATAACCCCTGCTAAAAGCACCGTAAGAAAGCGAACCCTAAGAACATTGATGCCTGCCACATCCACCGCTTCCGGATTTTCCCCGGCAGACCGGATCGTTAAACCGATAGAAGTTTTATAGAGCATGAAATAGGAGAGCGGTGCCAACACATAGATAATGTAGGTCAATATGTTTTGATTAAACAGTATTTGTCCAATCAGCGGAATTTCTGAAAGCAGGGGAATTGGAATCGTTGCTAAAGGATTAATGGTTAGCGGAGTTATAGGAACTCCAAAAATGACCCGGTACAAAAATGAACAAAGGCCTACTACCAAAAGATTGATGGCCACCCCGGTCACCACTTGATGCTGCTTTAAATAGATGCAAATCCAGCCATATAAACCTGCCACCAATAAACCGGCCAGCATGGCCGCTAAAAATCCCACGGTCAAACTGCCGCTTAAATACCCTCCCACAAAACCGGCCCAGGCTCCCATTAAAAAGATCCCTTCAATAGCCGTTACCATCATCCCAGTTCGTTCGGCAATGACTTCTGCTAGAGCTCCAAAAAGCAATGGCGTCCCCATCATGATTGTTGCACTTAACAAATAGATCATTTTGCCACCGCCTTTTGTAATTTGCGTTTTTCCCGGTTATTTTCCAACCAGGTCCGAACAAAATACGAGAGTATGACAAATACCATCACAAAGCCTTGCATCAATTCAATGATACTTGAGGGGATCCCTGACATCTGCCCCATAATAGTACCGCCAACCTTCAGCGCACCAAATAAAATAGCGGCAAAAATTATGCCTATGGGGTTGCCATTGGCTAAGATGGCAATGCCAATCCCAGCTGCTCCAAGGTCCGGATTAAAGCCCTGAACCAGCATATGCTGTACCCCGTTAACTTCCGTAAATCCGGCCACTCCAGCTAATGCCCCACTGATAAAAAACGCCAGTATATAAAGTTTCTTGGCATTGATGCCTGACATTTCCGCGGCTCCCGCATTATAACCTACGGCCCGGATGCGATAACCCAGGGTCGTCTTGTAAAGCAGAACCCAAACCCCAACACAGGCCAGCACTGCCAAAACAAAACCAATGTGCAGCCTGGTACCGGGGATGATACGAGGCAGCCAGACAGAGGCAGCCAGAGCATCCGTTTGAGGGTATTCTGCTTTCCCTTCTATGAGAAACGTTCGCAGCAAATAATTCATAATGGCCAAAGCCACATAGGTGGACATCATACTCACTAAAAATTCATTGGAATTGTACCTGGCCTTGACAAAGCCGATAAATGCCCCCCAGAGGCCGCCGCCAACAATGGTTAGGAGCAAGGTAATAATCAGGACCAGCCAACCAGGCAGGATGTTCTGAAGCAACAAGGAGCCGGCGGCGGCAATTACCGCGCCGATGTAAAACTGCCCTTGGGCACCAATATTGTATAAATTAGCTTTGTAAGTAAAAGCAAAGGCTAAAGCCGTGAACATTAAGGGCGTTGCTTTCACAAAGATGTCGGCAAAGGTATAGCCGTCACGCACCACCGAGGTGATTAATACGCTATAGGCGCTAAGGGGATTTTTACCCAGAAAAAGAAGCATTAACCCACTGGCAACGAGTCCTAAGACAATGGCCAGAATATTGGTGATCAGGAGATCTCTTAGCTTAGCCTGCATCGTTGCTCACCTCTCCTTCGCGAAATCCGGCCATTAACAGACCAATCTTTGCGGTGGTAAGCTCGGCACTGTTAAATACCCCTTGTATTTCGCCCTTATACAAGATCGCAATCCTGTCAGAAAGGGCAAAAATCTCCGAAAGCTCAGTAGAAACCAGTAAAACACTTTTTCCTTTGGCACGTTCCTGAAGAATAACTTGGTGAATGTGGTTAACCGCGCCCAGATCTAACCCTCTGGTCGGTTGATCGAAGACGATGACCTTCTCTCCATTATCCACTTCCCTGGCCAAAACTACTTTTTGTTGGTTGCCCCCCGATAAACCCCGGGCAATGGTCTCCGGAGAAGGAGCCTTAATTGAATATTCTCCGATCTCCTGTAAGGCGTATTGATTAAGCTTTTTCTTGTCAATAAACCCGCGCTTTTGCCATTTTTTATCGTAACTACTTTTCAGCAGCATATTCTCGGCAATGGACATATCCATAATCATGCCATCACTGCTTCTGTCCGCAGGAACATAGCCAATTCCCAAGTCAATCCTGGCTCTGATTTTCCGTTCAGTAATATCCTCCCCATCCAGCAAGACTCTCCCTTTTGTCGGCAAAATAGCACCACACACTATTTCGCAGAGTTCCTGCTGGCCATTGCCGCTAACCCCTGCAATCCCCAGAATTTCTCCTTTGTGCAAGGTCAAAGAAATATCCTTCAAGGCCGGAACCCCGGTTTTCTCCTGCAGGGTAACATGTTGGATTTCCAAGCGCACTTCCTGATCAAGAGATTCCTGCCGGTCATCTTTAGTTACCCATTTTAAATCTCGGCCGATCATCAATTTGGATAATTCCAGTTCGTTGGTCTCAGCCCGTTTTATGTCTCCATAGACCCTTCCTGCCCTCATGACAATAATCCGATCCGCAACACTCATGACCTCTTTTAACTTGTGAGTGATAAAAATAACCGAATTACCTTGGGCGGTAAAATCCCTGACAAAGCCCATGAGGTTTTCAGCCTCTTGAGGGGTGAGAACTGCCGTTGGTTCATCCATAATTAACAGATTGGTTTTTTGATACAGGGCCTTTAAAATTTCCACTTTTTGTTGAACACCTACTGCCAAGTCGCGGATATAATCATTAGGATTAAGCTCAAAGCCATAAAGCTCAGCCAACCTTTTGATTTCTTCTCGGAACAATTTATGATCAATTATTCCCCGAACATTGCCCAGGATAATATTTTCAGTCACAGTGTGAGCAGGAACCAGGGAAAAATGCTGTTGGATCATGGAAATCCCAAGCTCCATGGCCTCCTTGGGCGAAGCTATTTTTATCTCCTTACCATCCTTAAAGAAGTTCCCTTCGTCAGCCTTGTATAGTCCGTAGAGGATCTTCATAATCGTACTTTTACCTGCTCCGTTTTCTCCCAACAAAGCTAAAACTTCCCCTCTTTGAATGGAAAAAGAAACATCTTGATTAGCAATAACTTTGGCAAAGTATTTACTGATCCCCCTAAGTTCAAAAAAAGCTGTCCCCACAATTTCACCACCTATTCAAAAAAATAGAGGCACCTCTCGGAACCGCTATTTTTTGCTTTATTGATTTATCCTTAAATACCTTTATATTTATAATCAAAACGAACTTCTACCAAAAAAAAACCAATCAGACCCCAAACGGCGGCTTCGTCCACAGGAGTGAACCCATTGCATGGAGAGGCGGTAAGGCCCACAAAGCTGGCGCGGGGAAGCGGAGCCACGGGTTCACATCAGGTATTACCCGGAGGTTTGGCGGAGCCCCGCGCCAGCGAGTGGGCGAGCCTCGGAGTGCTGGGTGAGCGGATGTGGGCGAAGCCGCCCCCGACCGGAACGACTCCATTATCATCCTCTGATGGCGCCGCACGCGGCATGACGGTCTATTTATTGACAAACATTGCGTTAAAATCAACTTCACCTTTTTTGGCTTTCTCCATGCCTGCAGCTACTTTGTCTTGAACATCTTTACTAATGTTGGCTGTATAGACCGGCTTAAAGATATTCTCAGCAATTCCTGCTTCATGGACTTTGTTGCCATCTAAACTGCTATCAAGGTATTTTTGAATAGCCCAGACGTAGAAGGTTTCAAAATCAAATACTACAGAACTGACAACTGTATTGGGGTCAATCGTTGTTTGATCTCCGGAGAAACCGATGAATTTAACCCCTTTTTCCTTGGCGGCCTGGATAGAGCCTAAGCCAACCTGATTGGCATAGACAAACATCATATCGGCGCCATTATCAATCATTGTAGCGGCCATTTGTTTGCCTAAAGCTACATCATCCCAGCTATTGGCATAGGCCCGAACTGCTTTGGCATTGGAGATTCCGCGCTCTTTGGCGACATCCACAGCAACCTTTTCATAGACATCCAGCAAATGCTCCATAGCCTTATTGGGGAAACCGCCGATGGTAGCAAATTGACCGTTTTTGCTAACTTCTCCTGCCATTAAGGCAGCTATATAACTGGCCTCATATTCTTTCGGGAAAATTGGAGCGACATTCGGACCCTTGCTAACCATACCATTGACAACGCAAAAGGTTGTTTTCGGATAGCTCTCCGCAACCTTATTGGCCGCTTCATCAAATTGAGTACCTGCTGCCATAATCAGGTTATAACCACGCTCAGCATAATTTCTAAAGGTAGACTCATAATCAGCCGCCTGTACGTTTTCGACGTATTCCATTTTTGTGCCCAGAGTTGCATTGGACTTAACCAGCCCGGCGTAGTTTGTGGCATTCCAGCTTTGATCGTTAATAGGACCGGGTAATATCAGAACCATTTTGTAATCGCTTGCACCTTTTTTACCTGAATCTACTACTTTGGTGGTGCCACATGCTGTCAGTAAAAATAGCATTAAGACGGCCAAGACAGCTGCTGTCAATTTGGATTTTTTCTTTAACATTTCTCTTACCCCCCAATTAAATCTAGTTTTTGCCATTGGATCAGGATCAGCCCTTCAAATCTTAGCCTAATTGTAACAAAAATAAGCCGCTCAGATAGTAACGGTCATGTCGAGTTTCTAGCACTATCTTGCTGCAGTACACCAGCCCATGTCACTTTCTTAACATTTAGCACTATTTTGCTTTAAGGCTGTTTTTTCTCCGCTCATCCTCTGGGGTAATTCCCATATACTTCTTGTAAAGTCTGGAGAAATAACTTGGATTCTGGTACCCTACCCTATACGCTATATCTGTAATTTTAAAATCTGTATTGATTAATAGTTTTCTCGCTTGGGTCAATCGATAATTGATCAGGTAAATACTAAAGTTTTCGCCGGTTACCTCCTTAAACAATCGGCTGAAATACTCAGGAGACCGATACACCTGACCGGCAACATCTGCCAGGGAAATGGTTTTATCGAAATGTTCATGAATATAAATTAAGGCCTTTTCGATAAATTGGTTGTTGTTGTCAATATGCTCGCCGGAATACTCTGTCAGGGTTTTTTGGGCCGCACGTTCCAACTGATCCGCGATTCTTGGTCTGTCATATTGCGTAGAGCGATCCTCTTCAATTTTTGCCAGTATTTCAATTAATTCCGAGCTTCTTAATTCAGACTTCAAGATGTACTCCTTAGCACCGCAGGTAATTGCTTGCTTGGCATAGGAAAAATCAGCGTAATTTGTCAAGATAACAAATTCCGTCTGAGGCAGTACTTTCTTAATATTTTTCATCGCCGTAATTCCATCCATTTTCGGCATCCTGATATCCATGATCACCACATCAGGCTTCTCTTTCACCGCCAGCTCTTGGGCCTGCAAACCATCTGAGGCGATTCCGACAATCTCCAACCTGGTATTTTTATCTTTCAGACAATAGTTCAGCCACTCCCGAATCGGCAGTTCATCATCTGCAATGACAATTCTTAACATAATTCCTCCTATGCATATCGTAATTTAAGAATTACTTTAGTTCCTTCCGGCTCATTCTGTTCAATGGTCAGACCGTAGGCGCCTCCGTAAAGAATTCTAATTCGTTCATGCACATTTAAAATTCCTACTCTGCTCATTTGAACCTCTTTATTGAAGATCTCGCTAATTTTCTCCTGGCTCATGCCGATTCCGTTGTCGGAAATCGTGATATATAAATCATGGTCTGCTAATTCAGCTTCCACCTTAATCACGAGCAATCTATTGACCTGCAAGCCGTAAAAAATTGCATTTTCGATAATTGGCTGCAGGATAAAGGAGGGGATCTGAACATTTAAGGCGTTTTCATCCAGTAAAAATTCTACGATAAAGGCGTTGGAATATCTCATCTTTTGCAGGGCTACGTAGTCCTCCAAATGCTTAACCTCATCCCTTATCAGTACGAATTCACCCGCTCGGGACAGCACCCTGCGCAACAGCTTAGAAAAATGATAAAGCATCTCCTCTGCTTCTTTGTTTTTCCCCATTTCAACATAAAAGCGAATGGAGCTTAAGGTGTTGTAGATAAAATGCGGATTGATTTGAGCTCGCAAAAAATCAAGCTCCAGCAAGCGTTTTTGTCGTTCATTGTTGACGTTTTCTTTCAGCAAAAAATTCACCCGCTGAATCAGTTCATTAAAGGAAATGGAGATTTCCGAAAACTCCTTATAGGTACTATCCTGAATTTGAATGGAAAGATCACCATGATTGAATTCAGTCATTTTGTTGGTGAGTAAACTTAAGGGTTCCGCAATCTTTCTTGCTACAACGCTTAGTACCACACCAGTCAGTAAAGTGCATAAAATCCCAAAAGCAATTAAAAACAGCTCAATTTTTTTGAGAGGCATCAAGGCACTTGCTAAAGAAACAGACTCGACAATGTACCAACCGTAACCGCTGATCGGTTGAGAAATAAAGAGCTTATCATCTTTCAAATAATAGTTATTCAGCTTGTTTTTGCTATTGGCTTCCACAAAGCTATTCAGTTTTTCATTGATTTTGTTTTTATCCTTGTGAGAAATGATCAGCCCATCCCGGTCAACGATAAAGAAATCTTTTTCTTCATTGGTCAAACGAATATAATTATCACCCAGTAGTTTTTCATTGACATTTAACAAGAGCACCCCATAGTCTTGTTTGGAAATATAGTCTTCAACTTTTCTGGCTAGCTGGAAATAATAATTATATCCCCCTGTGGCAGTAAAGTAAGACTTGATGGGAAAAATTTCACTATCCTTGCCATTTTCCAGAGCTTTGTCAAAGGCAGCTAAGTCAGCCTCCTGATTGGATGACATGGAATAGGAGGTGGAGTAGGTAGTGCCGCGCTTATCGATCAAATGGGCGTCGATGAGCATGGCCGTACTTCGATAAGACCAGATGTAACCCGACATAATTCCTTCAATTTTCAGAAGCTGTTCCTTGTTGGCACTCTCTCCGCCTGAGCTTTTTTTCAGGGATTCAATAATACTTGTATCATAGGCAATGCGGCTGGCTAGAACTTCAACATCCTTTAATTCCTGATTGATCCTGATGGCAATCTGCTGAAGCATATTAGTGTTCAGCTGAATTACCTCTTTGAGGATAACTGATTCCGCATATTTATAGGTCGAAAAGGCCAAAAACCCAATGAGGCATTGGAGAATGATAAACAACATAATGAATAACTGCAGAATTAAACTTCTTTTTTTCATTCACAATTTTCCTTCAACCTGGAATTCTTTGCGCAATGCTACTTAAGAAACAAATTCGACAAGGCTTAGAATTACCCTGCACCCCTTGTTGAAAAGCAGCAACTATTTACGACTCTTAATCTAAGCGGCACCTTGCTTTAGCGTCTAAGGTCCCAGATGAGAGCTGGTTGCTAGTTTACAATCTATGGGTAAATATTAAAAAAGGACCGACGTGTTGCAAGCACGCCAGCCCAGCAGATTGTCTAAACGAATGGTTAGCCCTGATTAATAGTTGCTTCAGAAAGTATGTACTGCAAAATGTTTAAAATGAAAATGTATAACACTTAGAACTGTTTGTTGACAAGCTGTTGAATAATATTTAAACAATAGTCCTTGAGTTTCGGAATATCACTTGTAATCGTTTCCCATAAGCTCTCATCGTCAATTTTACCATAGTTATGAGCAACTACATTACGTAATGCCTTGATTTGTGTCCATGGAATTCCAGTATAGGTATTTTTAAAATCGTCCGAAAGGGTGAGTGGTCAGTTCTCCTATTTGTAAAACACAAAGAGCTGTGGCATTCTTATAAACAGAATCTCGGGCAAACACAGTATAGTCCTTCCCAAACCGCTGAATCGCCGCAGTACATCAGCGTTTCGGTTATTCTGCATATAAAAGCACTTCCTCCTTCTGGATTTTACGAAGAAAATCATCTTCCAGACTTCCCGTTGTCAGAACATCGACTTTTATCTGTAAAGCTTCCTCAATTTCCGTATACAACCCACATAAAGCAAACATCCCTTTAAGAGATCCTTTATCCACTCGTAAATCCACATCACTGTTTTCTGTAACATCTCCACGAGCATAAGAGCCAAATAGATACACCCGTTCAACACCATATTTCCGTGCAATCGGTTCAACAATAGCTTTGATTTCTTCTATCGTAACCTTTTTAACTGACATTGCTCTTACCTCCTTTGAATCATATTACGTCAATAGCACTATTTACAATATTATATCACAAACTTTTTCAAAAAGGTTAATACGATATGGAATATTATGTAATTCACTCCGACTCATTAATTCTTTTGTTGCGACACCTTTGCTCGGAAATCATAGAGGGATCCACAGACTGTAAAATCGATAATAGAGTTCCCATAAAAATATGACGCCCCCAAAGTATTTTGGCGACGTCATATTTTTATGGGAGGGAGATTTAAGTTATCAGCCGTAACCGGTTTTTGGACTGCTGCCGATTTGATACCTTATCCAAAAACAGCCGGATAATATGTGACCCAACCTCCGCACAAATTCCTAACTTGAGTAAATCCATGTTGAGTTAAAATTCGATAAGCAACATAGCCTCGCAGCCCAATCTCGCAGTAAACGACGATTTCCTTATCTTTGGGAAGTTCCGATAATTTGCTGCGCAGGTCATTGACAGGGATATGCAGCGAGCCGGGGATAAATTTAGCTCTACGTTCTTCTTCATCCCGTACATCGATGATACATATATCTTTTGCTTTAAGTTTACTAAGTTCCTGCCAATGGATCATTTGAACATCACCATTAATGATGTTTTCCGCCACATAGCCGGCCATGTTCACAGGATCTTTAGCCGATGAAAAGGGCGGGGCGTAGGCCAGTTCGAGTTCCTGCAAATCATAAATAGTCCCTTGGTTACGAATTACCCCGGCAATGTCATCAATCCGTTTATCGACACCCTGAGCTCCGACGGCCTGGGCACCCAGGACTCGGCCATTATTTTTATCAAAGACAAGTTTTATGGATAATCTTGTTGCTCCAGGATAATACCCGGCGTGGGAATTGGAGTGAGTAAACAACACTTCATGAGGAATTCCTAATTTCTTAAGCATTTTTTCATTCGCTCCGGTGGACGCCGCAACTAAATCAAAAACCTTGGCAATAGCAGTGCCTTGAGTTCCCTCATATTTCTTGTCCCGCCCGGCAATAATGTCGGCCACAATTCGTCCTTGTTTATTAGCAGGCCCGGCAAGGGGCAGGAGCGCAGCTTGTCCTGTTACTAAGTGTTTTACCTCAATGACATCGCCAACAGCGTAAATATTAGGGTCTGAGGTCTGGAGTCGTTCATTAACTTTGATGCCACCTAACTCTCCGATAGTTAGCCCGGCTTCCTTCGCTAATTTAATTTCCGGTTTGACACCAATAGCCAAGATCGTTAAATCAGCTTGCACTTCCTGGCCACTTTGGAGTGTAATAAGAGCTCCATTTTCCTTTTTCGCAAAGGATTTTACCCCATCTTCCAAAATGAGGTTGATTCCTTTATTGAAAATGTGCTCATGAAGAATTGCTGCCATTTCATAATCCAAAGGAGCCATGACCTGATTGCTCATTTCGATAATCGTTGTATCTACTCCTCTGGCATGGAGATTTTCTGCCATTTCCAGGCCGATAAAGCCCCCTCCCACGACTGCTGCCGTTTTAGGTTGCTGCTCATCGATAAATCGTTTAATCTGATCAATATCTGTAACATTACGTACTACAAGAGCCTCGATGTCATTGATCCCGGGAATCGGCGGCCGCAGAGGAGCTGCCCCGGGAGAAAGGATCAATTGATCATAAGATTCTCGGTAGACCTTACCACTCTGTTCTTGGACTTCGACGGCTTTTTCCTCAGGAAAAATACGGGTAACCTCACTAAAGATTCTCACATCAATACGGAAGCGGTTTCTCATAGCTTCAGGCTTTGAAACCAAGAGAGCTTCCCGCTCATTAATAACTCCACTGACATAATACGGTAAGCCGCAGTTAGCATATGATATATGTTCTCCCCGCTCAAAGATAATGATTTCCGCCTCTTCATCCAAACGGCGCAAGCGTGCTGCAGCACTGGCTCCCCCTGCAACTCCACCAACAATGAGTACCTTTTTACTCATTACAACATCTCCTTTAGCATATAGATTATCTCAGTTTCACCAAGTTTATGAAAATAATAACATGATTAATTGGCATTCACAATCATGTTATCTTCTCTTTTGTAATTTAATTACTCCCTTAGGAGATCTTGATATGAATTCATCTATCTTAATATTGACTGAAAAATACAACGCATTTATAATATAGTTGTTAAGACAACTGAGGTGACGATTAAGATGGACTTTAAATTAGAGGATTCATTGGGATTTATACTAAGTAAGACAAATACAAAACTTAAAAATAAGTTATTACAACGATTCAATGAATATAATGTAACACCGGAACAATGGTCTGTACTTAACTGTTTATGGACACAAGAAGGTCTTAGCCCTAAAGAGTTGGCTGATATGATCTTTAAAGATAAACCAAATACTAATCGCATTCTTGAAAAATTACAAACAAAAGAATTAATTGTCCGTAAGCCTCATCCAGTAGATAGAAGAGCTTATCAAATTTTTCTAACTAATCGTGGTTGGGCATTAAAAGATGAATTAGTTCCTAAGGCTATCCAATTATTAGAGGAAGCTACACAAGGAATCGAAAAACAAAAAATCGCAGAAATGATAAAACTGTTAAATCAAATGTACGATAATATCAACTAGTATTATTTTAGGGTTATAGTTGTTATGACAACTATAACCCAGAATTAATTAGGGTGGACTAAAACGATAAAAGGAGGTAACTGGTATGAAAAACTGTTTATAAATTGCGTCTGCATTAACCACCAGTAATCGTTAGTTTTATAATCAATGACAACCCCAAGAATCATGCTATTCAGGATTAATAAGCGAAAAGAAGAATAAGAGGTGTTAGTATGAAAAGCAAGATTGCCGATTCCATAAAACTTAAAACCCAACCCGTTGCAGTATTCCGTACAGATCTCAAACCTGAAGGGGCCTTACAGTTTAAGGAAGGAAAATGGGGCTGCGTGATTTCCATGTTAAATGCTGCCGCCAAAGGCCGTGTCGCTGTTTTTGACGACAAAACAACCTCATGTGTAGGGGGCAAAGTTGGCCTTGGTTTTAACCGCTTTCAATTAGGCTTTATTGAATATTTTTTGTCAACCGGCGGTGTAGGAGATAGAGAAGGAGAATTCTATAAAAAAAGTCCCGAGCTTGCAGCAAAATTTGCTACCGGATTACCGGAAGTTACCGCAAAAACTTATATTGTCTTTAAACCTTTACTAGAGTTGGCTGAGGACGAAACACCGGAAATCGTTATCTTCCTTGTTAATGCAGACCAACTATCTGCTCTGGTACAGTTCGCTAATTATGATAAATCGACCCAAGACAATGTCAAAATAGAATTTGGTGCCGGCTGTCATCAGTCCGTACTCTATGCTCTTGAGCAAGTAGAGAATGATAATTCCAAGTGCATTGTAGGGCTAACTGATCCCTCGGCACGTAAATTCATCGACAAAGACATCCTTTCATTCAGTATTCCCTATAAACGGTTTTTAGAGTTAGAAGCCCAAGTGGACGAGAGCTTTCTGACCAAAGAAACCTGGTTGCCAATTGCAGCTCGGATTGAGTAGGCTTTTCCTTGCCTGGGGCGGTTATTTCTTCTTTATGATCATAACAACGAGTGTTGCAAATGCAATTATGAGATGACAACCTGTTACAGATATTACTGCATAATCTTCCAGGCAAAAGATAATACTTATCCCTGACTATTTGCCGGATTCAGGCCGCCTCAGAAAACGGGGCGGCCTGAAATTGTTACCTCAGCCAAACGTTAAACTTGAAGGACTCTGTTCCTCACAGGGATGCATAAAGTTATTTATTCTACTTTTCTGCTCCATAACATGGCGATTAGCCCGTTTATTGTGCGAATAAGTAATAAAATTCCTCAATTTACATTTCCTTATAGTTCAATGACTTCTAAGTCGTTCGGAACAAAAATATTTCCGTTATAATAGATTTTTCCCTCAGTCGTATATAACTGCTTGCGTTGTTCAATGTTTTTGTCCTCAGTGTGCCACAGAACAATATTTTTAATGTTCAATTTTGTGGCAAGTTCACAGGCTTCCTTTACTGTGCTATGGTTTTTCTCGTAGGGTTTGAAGATTTCCCGTTCACTATAAAGACAAAACGCCTCGCTTAATAACCAGTCAATATTTTCTACGTATTCCTTACATAACGAATTATAAGGTTCATCTCCCAGAAACGTAAGAGTTTTACCATTATTAATTTTTGTAGTAAAGCCAAACTGTTTTGCTTTCGTTGAATGTATATCAAAAAAGGTAACCTCGTACCCTGCTAGAATTTCCTTCTGTCCATCTGCTACAGGAATTAGGATAATTCTCTTTCCAATTAAATCAGTAAGTTCTTTATCCAATGTCGCATCAGTTAGCGCTAAGATATTGTTAACTAGCTCGATATGGCAGTAAATCTTAAAGGTTCCATCATATCGGTCAGTAAGGATTAGTGATGCTATACTACGAATAACCCACACCATACCCAATAAATGATCTGTATGCCGATGTGTAACAAAGGCATTATGTATATCAGTAACAGGAATTTGAGCTTTTTGCAAGATTCCAATAATGCCATTCCCACCTCCAGCATCCACTAAAATGTTTTCCTTCCCGTTAGAGATTGCAAAACAGGTGTTATAGCATTTCGTCACAAAAGCATGACCAGTTCCCAAAACGATAAGTTTTTCCAATTCTATTTCACTCCAATACACGAGTCCCGATTAAGTCATCTGTAGTTTATTACATACATTGATATGACAGCCATGGTCTTTTGGGTAATTATACTTGAAGCAGAGCCAGCTAACAACGCACAACGCAATAAGACATAGCTGCTAAAGCCGGAAGGGTTAATAAAAGTTGGGTATGTAAATAATTTTCACTTCAGGAAAATGATATGAACTTAATTTTCATTTCTTTAGATTGGCGATTTAGAGACATGATTGCATAAAGAGATTGGGGGTATGCCCCAATCTCTTATGCGCTTTGAATATTTAAAACTTAAATGACCCTAAAGGCTCAACTTTCTTAGGCCAACCCATTGCACCTTCATCAGAACTTGAAGGGCTAACTTTCTTTAGCGGGACAATCACGGACCGCCGAAATATTATCTTGCAATTGAGCATTTAAATTCTCAGAATCCATCAAACAATTTAATTGTTTGATAACTGTGTCTTTATTTAGAACAATACTGAAAGGTGTTTCTTTGACACCATATTGTTTTGCTAGCATTTTCTTCCTGGAAATATCAACTTTAACTATTTTATACTTGCTGCCGCTATCACTAACCACTTTTTCTAAAACAGTATTAAAAGTCAGGCTCCCTGCAACTATAGGGTTAAAAAAGGACAGTATGACAGGCTTATCGCTTTCTAAAACATTTGCCTTAAAATCATTAAACTCTTCTATATATCTTTCCGCTGCCACTGCTGCAGTTGCACCATCACCTGCAGCTGAAACAATCTGTCTTAAATACTTGACCCTGTTGTCACCAACGGCATAAACACCTTCAATATTCGTTTCCATTAACTCGTTAACCGGAATATATCCTTTTTGATCCATCTCCACACCGCTGTCATGCAAAAATCCGGTAGATGGTATCATGCCTACAAAAAAGAATACCCCCTGACAGGTTAGCTCACTGCTTTCTCCTGTCTTAATGTTCTTGATTTTAACTCCCTCAACATTCTCTTTACCTAATACTTCTTCAATAGTGGAATTCCAAACGAAATTCATCTTTTCATTGTTAAAGGCCTTTTCAGCACTAAGCTTATTGCAATCAAGTATCCCATCATCATGTAAAACGATTGTAGTCACCATATTAGCGAATTTAGTAATGTACATGCCTTCTTCAATGGCCTGGTCACCGCTGCCGATGACAACTACATCTTCATCTTCAAAGAATTCAGCATCACAAGTAGCACAATATGCTACACCACTGCCTCTTAATTTAGTTTCACCCGGAATGTTCAGCAGTCTTGGCTTGCAACCACTGGCTATGATCACTGCTTTAGCCGTAAGCTCTTTTCCTTTTTTGGTTTTAATTAATTTCTCGTCTAGTGAGAAATCTACTTCCATAACCTCATCATTGAGAAATTCTGCTCCAAAATCTTCGGCATGTTTTTTAAAGTCTTGCATTAATTGGGGGCCGGTTGTTTGTCCATACCCGGGATAGTTTACAATCTCCCTAGTGGTTTCGGCCATTCCGCCTATTACCCCTTTATAAATCACCAAAGTTTTTAATCTCGCCCTGGCACCATAAATAGCAGCCGATAAGCCTGCAGGTCCTCCACCAATGATTACGATATCATAATGATTCATCATGCACCTCTATAATAGCTTATAATAGCTCTTCAATTTTTCCTACCATGTCTTCTTCCTCAACATCGCCTGCTAACTTTCCATAAAACTCCCCGTCTTTGAAAAATAACAGCTGAGGAACACCCTTTAGGGAAAAACTTTTAAACAAAGCTTTATCCTGCTCAACATCCAGAGCGTAAAACGATAATTTGGCTTGATACTTTTCTGATACTTCTTCCAACCTAGGAACAACTTCTTTACATACGTGACAATCATGTCTGGTAAATACAACTACGCAGGCCTCATTGTTATCATAAATTGCTTTATTAAAAAGCTCAGCGTTAATTTTTTTGAGTTCCATTTATATACCTCCCTTGTACAACCATAGAGGTTCTACCGTGAAGTTATCACGGTAGAACTCCAATCAATTTATAGATATAACACTAACTACAGTTTTTATAGTTTTAATGAAGCTTTTATTTCGTACTTCAGGTTATCGATATTCATATAAATATCAAATTCACCGGACAAACCTTCCCTGCTCACATAGTACTGCACATCATTTTCCTTTTGTTCTTCAAACGATACACAGGCGGCTGTGATGTCATGCACTTCGGTGGGTACTGAGTAGAACTTAGAGCCATCCGCACCTTTTAATTCCAGCAGAACCTGGGAACCTTCCACAAATGTGCCGCGCAGCGCCAATCGATCTTCTTCAAGCACTAAGGAGAGAGCATATTTTTCCGGCAGTTCCACACCGGCCTCTTTAAACTTAACTTTCAGACCAAATTCCGGAGTAACTCCAAAACCACCTAAGAATTTCCCTTTACCCAGCCCGTATTGAGTTTTTTCATCATATAAGGCAAGTCTTCTGGCTCTGAAGTAATTGCCGCCTACAACCTTTAATTCATACCTAACTTCATTGTTGAGCAATTCTACAGTGATCATTTCCAATGTTAAGTGAAGATGCTCGTCTTTATGCATATTTAATTGCAGTGCCCCTAAATCATCGGTATGCTTCCCCCTGAAGGTTGAGATACCGCCTGAGTGAACCATGTAGTGTCCTTCACCGTAGTAATCTACATTGCTGATATATGGGGAATAGAATTCTGCTCCTCTTTCTTTGCCATACTGCCAGACTTGTTCTATTTCCATTTTGTCAATATCTATTCTGTAAATAACCCCTCTGGAGAAATTATCATTGGGCTGCACTCGGTTTTCCTTGGTTTTGGATCGATAGGTTCCGTTATCAAAGACGAAGACATCTCCGTTAGGTAGAATTCTAGCCGCATGCTGCTCATACTGCCAATCAAAATCGCCTTTAGTTACATTTTTGAAGAAATATTTTTGCCACTCTTCTCCCCAGCCTTCAGAGTCACCGAGAATCCAGTTTAACTTGCCGGTATCATAATTAAAGTTAATGACAGCATCCTGGTGCCGTCCGGACATCGTAATGGAATTGGTGGGTTTGTCATACCAAACAGAGTTATTGTGGAACCAGTCATGGTGATTCCAATCTCCCGCTTTACCTTGTTCTCTCGGCAATATCTTAAGCAAATCCCAGGATTTAACGATTGAGCCGGTTTCTCTATCAATTTCAACAACATAGTCCTCAACAGATTCATCGAAATTATTATCCGAAGCCGCTAATAAGTTGCCGTTTTCTAATTCTATTGCATCATGGTGATATCCACCCGGCAGTCTGTATTCGACGTAGATTTTACCACAAAAGCCTATTTCCATAAGTCCTACAGTATAGTAAGGTTTTTGCAATGAGCGGTAAGAAGTTACTAAAAGTCTTCCGTTAGCTAGTTGCTTAATATCATAGCTTGCTTTTTCAGTCATCACCCATCTTAAATCACCGGCGTAATCAAAACCACAAGTTCTGGCGGAATCAACTAGAGGAGTAGCCGTTGATATAATCATAATATCTTTGCCAAAGTAATCATAAGTCGTATCACAAGTTAAGGCTTTGTTTACGTTTAATTCTTCAACTTCTATTTTCACCTCAGCTGTTTCACCATTTTCCAGCGTTAAAACAACGGTATTCTCATAAGCATCATATAATCCATAAATAGGCAACACGTGCTCCCGAGCGGCAGCAAAAGTATGCTCGAAATCCCCTTCTACTGCTTTACCCTTCACAGTTACTTTAACCGCAACTTCTTCTTTGGTATTAAAACATATCACTGCGGCCAGTGGGTTAACCAAATATGGGTTTTTAACAACATAAGGATTTTTCAAAGTATAGTTTCCTGCTCTAAATTCAGATAAAAACTTTTCTTCGGATTCATGTTGTAACGTGATTAAATGTTTTTGAGTTTCTAAATATTGTTTCATAATCTTCTCTCCTTTTAAATCCTCTTATTTTGTGTAGTGGGCCATAAGCAACCTTTACGAAACATTTAAGAAGTTTAATTCATCAGCCTGTTTTTTTATCAGTAGGCAACCTATTCATCCTTTCGTTTTTTGTAATTATGGGTTGTGACTAATGTAATGTGACTTATAATGTGTATAATAAGTTAAATACACATTAGATATGGAAATTCGACATATTATAACTATAGGAAGGTGTTTGACTATGCGTATAGAGCATCTCTATTATTTAGTTGATATAGCAAAAACAAAATCCATAACACTTTCTGCAGATCGTCTCTTCATTTCTCAACAAGGCTTAAGCCAAGCAATTCAAAAACTTGAAGCAGACTTAAATGTTGCTTTGCTTCGGCGCAGTCGCCAAGGAGTATCTCTAACAGCGGCAGGTAACAAGGCTGTAGAAAAAACCAAGGAGGTTATACTTAAATACGAGGAGTTACTCGAAAGTATGGGACCCTATACGAGTGATTACATTTCGAATTCGAGCAATAAATTAACCATTGGTATAACTCCCCATATGACCGACTTTTTACCTCAGATCCTAGATTTATTTCGAAAAAAGCATGCTGACATCATTGTACACATTGAAGAACAAAAACCGAATGATATCGTTACGAAGCTTAATGAAGGGTCTACTAATATAGGACTTGTTAATTTATCTGATCACTATAATTACCAACACCTAGAAAACAACCAAATAGTCTTTGAAAAGATCAGCAATTATCAATTTATGGTTTGTGTGGCTAAATCATCTCCCTTAGCTAAGAAGATAATCTTTAACAAAACTGAGATAAAAAAGCACCCAATTGTAGCCTATAATCAAGAACCATATTTTGAAATCCTAAATCAATTGTTCGGGGATTTAAATCAACTAAATATCATTGTTAAAACGAATAATCGAGAAATGTACCTGAAGTCCATTATTCACAGTAAAGCCCTAGGTATTACAACACTCGCAGATATTAGCTTATTCAATGAAAAATCAATCATTGCAATCCCGATAAAAGACAGCGTTGGTATGGATTTTGGATTGCTCATCTCTATGAAACATCCCCTATCATCGGCAGGTTTGGATCTTCTGGAGATTTATAAAACTTATATGACGAGTAAACCATGGTTGTAACTTTTTGACCATGTCCATTATGTGATGTGAGGGCTGTTTTGTAGTTCAAAGTATATTTGTTTGCAATACTTATCACAAACAAGGATTTTATGTATGCGTCACAATTTATCTTTGTAATAACACTATGAGAATACCACCTAGTATAAAAAAAGTAGGGGATTTGACCATTAGGCCAGATCTCCTACTCTTTTTTGCGTCTTTTATAACCGTTGGTAGCTATTCCGTCCAAATGTCTCGCCATTGACGACAAGCTGGGTCAGTGGACGAGAATAGTATTAGTTTTTTCAATAAGAATCATTAGCACAATAAATAGTTGATACCTTATCAATAAAACATTGTTGGTCAAAAAGCATTTAACAATCTAAACTGTGCTAGAAACAACTTTCACAATCTTAGGAAAAACCTCATTTCATTTTAACACAGGGATATTGATATTAATGTCATAAAGAAAGGATGAAGCTATACAAAAATCAAAGTATCATTGTCACTTTTCTACAAACAATATTTGAGGAGGTTAATGTATGTCAGTTCAAACAGAAAAACAACCCATTAGTATGAAAAATTTAATCATCATGATCATGACCTTTGCTCTGCCACTTGCAATTTTGCTTATCCCAACTAACGAACTTTTCACCCCCCAGATCAGACTATACTTAAGTATAACTCTATTCGCAATTTTAACCTTTATTTTTGGTAACCTAAATCAGACTGCTATCGCAATTTTATTACCAATTGCCTATGTCGTCATAGCCCAAGCACCTGCTGCAGCAGTTTTTGCTCCATGGTCAACCTATATTCCATGGTTTGCCATTGGTGGTTTATTTCTGGCCAATGTCATGGATCGCACAAATTTGCTCAAACGTATTGCCTATAACTCCATTTTGTTAACTGGGGCAAGTTATAACGGCATTATCTGGGGATTAGCTTTGGCCGGGATAGTACTCTATCTCATGATTCCTGGAAATACCGTTTTCCCTTTAGCTGCTTTAGCTTATGGTCTTTGTAAGGCCTTGAATCTTGACGTAGGAAAAGAAACAGCCGGCATCACCATGGCTGCAGCGATTGCCGCACTGCTTCCGGCATGGTTCATCTTTAACGCCTACTATGGTTTGCTGACAGGATTAGGTCAAGGAGTAGCTGGTCCGGTCAATTTGACCTGGATTCAGTACTTCATGAACAATAGTGTATCCTTTCTTTTCTATGCCTTTATGTTCTGGATCATTACCAAAATGTTTAAACCATCAGTACCCGTCAATGCTAAAGAGTATTTTAAGGTTGAATTGCAGAAATTAGGGAAAATGTCCTTAGATGAGAAAAAGATTATTATTATGAGTGTTTTTCTTTTTATTTTTCTCTTAACTACTCAATACCATAAGATAGAGGCTGGCTGGGGCTTTATAATTTTCCCGATGTTGCTCTACTTCCCCGGATTAAGCGTAGCTACCAACGAAGACCTCAAAAACGTCAATTATGGAATGGCGATCTTCACCGCTTCCTGTATGGGTATTGGAACGACGGCTGGAGTCTTAGGCATAGGAAAAGTTGTCGCCGCGGTCATCATGCCGTTACTCGCCGGTAAAGGGATTATGTTTATTTTTGGCACGATCTATGCGATGGTCTTTAGTCTGAACTTCTTGATGACTCCGCTGGCCATTATGTCCGCCTTCACCTTACCGCTCACCCAAATTGCTATGAGCTTTGGAATTAACCCTGCTGCCTGGTATATGTTCATGCAAATATCATTCGACTCGATTATATTGCCCTATCAATATGTCCTATACTTGATCTTCTTCTCGTTTGGAATCGTAAAGCTGTCCGATTTTGTCAAGTTCCAAGCAGCTAAAACCGTATTAACTATGATCTTCGTTTTCGTGATCCTCATTCCATTCTGGAGATTAATCGGCTTCTTAATGATGTAGATAAAAAAGTTATTTAAGGGGTTCCCACACGAATAGCATTAAGTCCGCAATTCTGGCCCTAACAATCGCCCACATTTGACTTTTACCCTCTCTGATCTGCCGTCACGGACTCCATTCTCGTCAATTATTGGGATGGTAATGAACCCATCCTGATCATCCCCGAAAACCTTCCCTTTATGATTGGCCAGCCAATAAGCGGCGTAAGCACATAAAAAAGCATCCAGCTTGTCCTCAAGGTTCTTATACCTCTTCTTTGGCAATGCTTGAATGCTCGATGAATGATTGAAGAAATCTTCTATATTATGGACGGGGGGATTGAAATCACTCAACCTTTTTAAAAGGTTAATGCTCCGGCCCATCTCAGTTTTAGTTGTTTCAAATTTAACCTTATGTTTGATTTTATATTTAATGGGAAAAGCATCGGGAAAAAGGCCTAAAGTTATTCCCGTGGGAAAGGTTTCGATAATCACGTGCTTTTTATTGGTTAGGTCACCCGTGAGAGAAAAAGCTGGCATCCGCTTTCTAATGGCTTTTACGACCTCTTCTCCTCTAACTACTCCGAAGTGGTTTAGCATAAAGCTTTTACTGCAGGTGAAAACGGACAGATTTTTACCATGAATTTTTTCTCTCATAATAGCTCCGTCACAGTATCTGGCACCTGTTTCGTTATTCACGATTAAAGGAGCATCAATCCCAACGATTGCTCCTTCCCAGGCATGCTCTTCAACGATTGCCGCAATCATTTCGTCGCTGAAAACCTTGGACTCACAATAGACGATTCTCCATTGTCAGCGATCACACAAATTCCCGATTCATTGGCATAGGTTCACGCTAAGTCGATACCGATATAATTCATTCATTAACCCCCAAAAACCCCTGGCTTTAAATCTATCCTCAAGCGAATCCGGTCTTATGGACAACGTTTGACGTATATTTTCTTTTTCGCCGAACTTCCTGCTTTTCCTTCTACTAATCACCAAATATTTCAAAAACTATGCCAAGGGGCGCCCGTCAGTCTTAAAATCTGATGGGCGCCCTTTTTATTTTCAAGCAATTTTTGTCACCTTCTAGCTGGATGAAAATGGGCATACTATATTGAACAACAGTTTGGAAGGTGATAAGATATGGACAAAGAAAACGCTGAAATCGGTAAGGAGGAGGAAGAAAACATGGCAATTTCAACAGCTAATAAATCACAAGTTAAACTTCCGCCTATGGATAGAATGAAGCAAATGGCTCAAGAAGCTATGCAAAAAAAGGGACTTACTGAAAAAGATATTAGAAAATCGATTGGAATAAAGAGGTATGAAAAAGAAGATTAGGGTTGTAGTTGATACAAATATCTTTATTAATTCGTGGTTTTCTAATAAGCACTTATACTGTGATGCAGTCATTGATTTGATCAGCAGAAACAAAGTTCAATTGCTTTTTTCTCAGGAAACAATTGGCGAATTATTTTATATTATAAAAAATATTGTTTTACATTTATTTGATGATAAAAAAGAAAGACTTGAATATCTATATAATCTTTCGTATATTTTTCTTGATGCAATTTCAGTTAATACTTTAGAGATTGAGTGCCCTAAGCTCAATGATCCATTTGATGAGATGTTTCTAAAAACAGCTATCAAAGGTGAAGCCGATTTTATTGTAAGTAATGACTTTAGAAGTGGTATTCATAATATTCAAATAGAAGGATTAAGAATTCTTTCTGCTGAAGATTTTGTATCTGTCTATGAAGGATTAGTAAAATAATCAGGGATTTGAAGGGAAAGGCCTCTACCAAGGGGTCTTTTGAATTTTCTTTTTGAGTTTTATAGCGATTATAAAAAGGCTAACGCGAGATAACAAAAGCTGTCTCGCGTTACTTCATTTTCTATGCTCAATCGTGATAATTAAAAATCTAATCCTTACTCATCGATTCCAGCAACTTCTGAAGATATTCTATTTGTTCCGGCGAAAGCTTTCTGGCTGTGTCCACCAGACAGCGAAATTCCGGCTCAAGCTGCGGGCGTTCCTCGGCAAAAAATTCTGTAAGCGTAATATTGAGTGCCAAACATATCTTTTCGATGGTAATAGCGTTTGGTGATTTTTTCCCAGCTTCTATATCGCTAATCGTAGTTTGCCCAATCTCCGCAATATTGGCCAAATCTTTTTGACTTAACTTATTCTTTTTTCATAATTCCAAAAATTTAGAGCCATAATCGATTCCCATTATTTCACTCCTATCGCTAAAGCAATTATAATTGTTGATAAAAGAAAGTATGCTGTATGCAAAATCTAAACTATTTTCGAACCAAACAAAAATTGTCTCAGGCTGAGCTTTCCAGACGCTCGAGTGTTTCCCAAACCTATATTTCTGAACTGGAAGCCAACAGAAAACAGCCTACCTATCCTATCCTGAAGAAACTTGCTGCCGCTCTCGGTGTTAGTATTGCCGAATTGATTGGAGAACAATCCCCTGAACAGCGGGAGGAAAACGATGTCTAGACAAAGCCTCAGTGATTTTGAGATTGGCTATGAATATGTCCGCAAGCGCTATTCGATTTTGGCCAAACATAGCTCTAAACAATTATGGGAACTGGGAACTGCTTATCTGCAGGCAAGGGGGGCCAACGCCGAGCTTTCCCGAGGCATGGGCTTCTATTTCCTGGAGTTAGGCATTAAAATCCGCCTTGCTGAGATTATCCCGGACAATTAGAAAACTTATAGTGCAGCTGCCGGGCGAGCGCCTCATAAATACAAGGAAATAAGGGCTATCATCAATAATAAAAGTTAAATTCGTTTGGATTTCTTGTATAATACATATAGCGAAGCGAAGCAGAAAGATTATAAAAACAGGAAAGAGTAAGCGAGGATGTTTGAATTTTTCTGTCCAAAGTGTAAAAATACTTTATTTAGTGCAAGTGATCATCCCCTTGAAGAGAAGATCTACTGCTCAATTTGCAACACTTATCTTGATAATCCATATTACAAGAAACCATCTAATTAGCAAAACATTCCTCTAAAATTCCGGATTAATCCGGGGTTTTACTATTTATTTACCTTACAGTTCAATTTCCTTCTGACCAAGATTTAACTTTTCATCCCAAGAAGGATGAGCACCTGAGTAAGGTCAAATTCGTCACCAGTGTCGAATTTGGATGAAAATTCTTTATGAGTAGGCGAGATTAATTCTCTTCCAGATTCCCAGAAACAGAATAAGCCCTACCAGACAGGTGAGTCCTTCTGAAATTGTATTAGCCCAAATAACGCCATTGACAGCAAATAACAAATTTCCAAAAATCAAAATGGGAATAAGTATAACACCCCTTAGAGAGGACATAACCGTGGATTGTACACCTGTGCCAAAGGCTTGAAAGATACCTGTAAAAAGTGCAGATAGACCGGCAAATATGGTCGAGCAATCCCCCTTTGCTCCCAAAATCTGCAAGAGGGGAGATAGCAAAGGCAGACATAACGCCATAAAGATGATCCCTGTGAGGATTGATGACCAAAAGTTTATGGAACAAACTTTTTTGGCACTTTCCGAATTACCTTCGCCTAAAAGTCTTGATACATAAGTTCCTGCACCCACTCCGAACAGGTGGCCTAGGGCCATTAATATGCATGAAAATGCCAATGCCAGAGTAACTGACGCCATCATCGCTGTGTTGTCAAGCTTTCCAATAAAAAAGGCATCCGTAATATTGTAGATAATTGTAACAATAAAACTCAGCATCATAGGAATAACCATGTGCATAATTGCTTTGGAAACGGTTCCTTTTACAGATAGTCGAGTGATGCTTAATCCATTTTTTCAATGTTTTCCATATTAAAATCCTCCCTTTGCATAGGAAATGCTCAAAATTGGCGCAAAAAAATAAGGCACTGTTACTAGAGGTTGCCGCAGTGCCTTCAGATCGTGCTGCTTTACTACTGATAATTTTTATTCAGGTTTATCTGGGTATGAGCCAGGGCGTCGTCCATGTCCCATTCCGCGCCGAGGACCAAACTGAAAAGGTTGATCAAATGGATTTCCTCCACGTAAGCGCGGGTCGAAACTAAATTCAGGTTCTTCATCCCCAAGTTGAGTTTCCAGGGTTTTGATAATACGGTCAAGAAAGCCGCTCATGGTCTTTTGTTCTTCTTCACTCAGGCATTCAAACAACTTGTCAAAGCTGAATTCTTGCTCAGTTGATTCAGTTGCCTCAATTCCCTCTTTTGTAAGCTTAATATTCATAACCCGGCGGTCCGTTTCCGATTGTTCGCGAGTAATATACCCGCTTTTCTCCAGCTTAGAAAGAAGTTCTCCTAAGGATTGCGGTCTCATATCCAGCAGGTAGGATAAGTCTTTTTGGCTAATTTCCGGCTGCATCTTAAGAATTCCTAAAACTCTACCCTGCCCTCTGCGGGGATCTCCCATTGGGCCAAAATGCCTGTGGTTTTGTTGATGGTACCTGTGAAGCAGCCATTCAACCCGTGTAAGTTGCATAATCAAGTCAAAGTTCTTTTCCACCATTTATATCTCTCCTTTTTAGTGATGTCATATTTCTTATAAGGTACCTTATGATTTTATTCTACAGGTACCTTAGTTTTTTGTCAACGTTTTTTAAAGGTACCTTATAATAAAGAGAAACAAAAAAAGGAACACTCCAGGTGACTTACCCGAAGTGTATCCATAAGTTTACGCTATATGTTTTAACTCTGCCTGTGTCAATTTTCCGGGGATTTTGAGCAACTCATCCTTTTCAAGCTGCCCGCCGCAGGAATAAGAGTAACCATTGTCCTGCCAATCGAGCATGTATTTGACACCCGCCAATTCGATCTTGGTGAGTCCTCCGGTTGCTTTCCTGCCATCAAATTCAATTTCTACGGGTGACCTGCTAGCATTCGGAGGCAGATTAGTATGCGGCACCGGCCCTTGGGTGACAATCAACAACGGGTTCTGCTCACCGAGGACGGAATACATACTGAGCAGAGCACCTTTACCCTCTTTTACTTCAATCCATTGGTGTTTGATCTTATAATTCTGACCAGGCAAAATATATGGTGCTTGATGGAAACGCTCTGCTGCCTCAGTCAGCGTTATATCCTGAGGAAGATTGAGGACTTGAGTGTTTTCCTCCTCAATGGTTACCCCTTCAGGAAGATCCAGTTCAAACAGGGAATCAGGCAGTCCCTGATTGAGGCGAAGCTCCCTCACTTCCCGGCGGTTTACCAGCTCCCCTTTGACATTATAATATTCCGTTCGTATTGGCATCCAGGTTTCTTTATCCATCCAGTGATGAGTATTCATTTCCCCCAGCCCGGGAACTTGTTCACTGAATTGTACATGAAGAACCGGTCGACCTTGCAGGTATTCCGTACCTAAGATCCGGCTGGATTTATTCTCGGCCATCGCCTTGAGGCTGTCCGGGAAATTAAAGTTGCCACGTTCTCTGTATTCCTGGCTTAAGATAAGTTTTCTGACTTGGCGCTTATCGGCAAGCCAACTCAGCATAATTCCGTCTTTCATAATTACCGTTATGGGCCCGGTTGCCGCATTGTCCCCGTCTGTCCGATAGCAATCAGGCTTCTTGAACCAGATATGGGAGGTCATGGTGGTCGGCTTCCCTTGCTCAAAGAAAGTAGCATCCACGATTTCCTCGTAATCCTCTGTTTTCTCTATCACTGCCTGCACCTTATCTTTAATCTCGGTTACGGAAAGGGTTATTTTTCCGGTCAGTGAATGCAAGAATGTCAAAAAGTCCTTCTGCTTTTTCATCTCCTGTTGCCATGCAGGGTTTTGCGACAGTTCTTGTTCAAAGGAATTTCTGGCCGCTGCCTCCATGGTTCCTTCCAAATAGTCACAAATTCGGTCCTTTATATCGGATGGCTCTATCGTCATGTCTACTCGCTCCTTTGGCTTTTTTCTATACTGTTTCAGTGTCTCCTGCAGACGGGCCCGGGCCCGGAATAACCGCGACTTGACCGTTCCCAGCGGAAGATTGTATTCTTCTGCAGCTTCCTGTAAGTTTAATCCTCTTAGATCAATATCAAGCAGGATTTGCTGTTGTTCTAGAGGAAGCCTTTTAATTGCCTGCCCCAATTCCAACTTCAGCGTGACAGCATCCTCGACAGGCAGTTCCCCGGTGTTCAGCAGTTCCGCTGTCATCCCCGGCATTACCCTGCTGCTAAAGCGCAGCAACAGGTATACTTCGTTGGTTAATATCCGCCGCCACCAGCCGTTAAAAGCGCCTTCATCTTTCAAGCCTGACAGGTTATTAAAAACCTTAAGCATAGTGTTTTGTACGGCGTCCTGAGCCAGATCTTTATCTCTCAGCAAGCAGAAAGCCTGTTTGGAAGCCTGGGGATAGATTTCCCGGATTAATACTTCCCAAGCTTCAAGGTCACCCTGTCGAGCCCTTCCAATCAGATCTTTTTTCACGCTTTAATCCTCACCTCAACTATTTCAATTCGAAATGCATTTCACTACTTAGGATTCATAATAGGGTTCAAAAGTTCCACTGATTTTAAATATTATCATGAGCCTAGTCTAGGCATTTTTATTTATCTTCTATATTTGTATATAACAAAGGACCCATATGTGGGCTGGTTGCATATTTTACAATTCATGGGTATAATATAAGAAAAGGACTGACATGTTGCAAGCACGCCAGCCCGGCAGATTGTCTAACCGTAGGGTTAGCCCGAATTAGAGGTTATAAGAAATAACCGCAATCCTTGGCGGGGGCGGTTATTTCTTCTTTATGATCAAAACAACGAGTGTTGCAAATGCAATCATGAGATACATCGCCTCAACCATTGAGATCATCCTACCACCCCCTTTCTGAAGGGTGTGGCTAACCGTCCCTCGACAACCTGTTACAGATATTATAGCATAATCTTCCAGACAATAAGATGTAACTTTTCCCTGATTATTCACAGAGTTCAGGCCGCCTCACAAAACGAGGCGGCCTGATTTGTTCCGCTGCCAAAGATTAAACTTAAAGGATTCTGTTCCTCACAGCGATGCTAAGGTCCTGTTCCTTCACTATCAATCCTCCAACCGCTTTTATCCGATTCCTTTTTCAGAATAATAAATCTGGTTTGCTTTCCGCTGTTTGAAGTAATCTCTTTTTTAAATTTGAAATCTATTGTTGCTGCATACTCCACAGCCCCCTTTGGATTACCCAAGCCGCTTACTTCTCGCAAACTAATAAATTTTGCTGATTTTACATTCTGTTCTTCATCCGTATAGACATTATTATAACCAGCGTTCATTAGCAGATTATTATCCATGTTTGTAGCCAAATAATTACATAGATTCTGTCGAGTCAAACAGGCAAACTGCATTTTTTGATCATGGCTATTCATAGCTTTATAATATTGTTTTATGATGTCCTCTGGTTTCATTTTAGATAATTCTATTTCTAGTTCATTATTATAATTGATATAGTCACTAATCCAATGATCCCATTCTTTATTGGTAATATCATTTAAGCTTTTTCTATCAAGTGAGCAGGCAAAGCAGTCGTGTCTCCCCGCATCAATATATGCTCCAACGATTTTATTATTGTATTTCAAAACGATTCCTCGTGAATTCATTCTTGGATTCATATACTCAGGCAAGGGCTCCCTAAGCCTGTAAATATCGACCTCTACTTCCTTCCCTAGGTATTCACTATAGTCCAGGCCGATATTTTTAGAAAGTTCATTATTGTAAGCCCAGTATATCTTGACAGGATACTCTCCCGCATCGTGTTTCAGGTTAGACGGGAGTGTCACATTCATTGTGTTGACTCGATAGTCAATCGTCCAATTATATTTTTCAAATAATTCTTCAACCTGATTATTTATGTTTGGATCAAACTGTCTATATTCAGTAAAGTCCTTAATGTACCTGAAAAAACTAAAACCAGGGTCATACTTGTGATCATCAATTTCCAAATACCCCACTGCAAAGGCCGGGTCATCAAAGGCAAATTTGATTTCTTTTTTACTCCCATTTCCTGCTACAAGTATCAAACTATTGTTCTTTGTTGCCATACCACTCATCTTATTAATTTTTGATTCGTCCTTTATTAATTGGCTTTTGCCAATCATCGTTAAAATATCCGATAGCATTTTGTTATCTTCGATTTTTGCTTTATATGTACCAAACATACCCTCAGCGTCAAAATTGACATCTATCTCAACTGTATTCTTATATATTTCATCAAAATTGGGTACAGCAGAATTTTCTATCTCGTTGATTTTTTTCTGCGCTGTCTGATTTACAATTGATATTTTCTCATTCTTTATGTTTGTTTCTTGTGAGCTCTTTTCTTGAGAGCAACCCGTTAAAGTAAAAACCATACTAATAATAATCCACACTGTAAAAACTTTTTTAAGCATTACACACCTCATTTAGCATAATAAATTTAGGAATTTCAGCCAAACTAAGTTCCTCGGCCGAGCTCAAGCCATTGGTATCCTGATTTACTGTTGAAGATTCGGAGTCCCATTATACTTACTTTTTTCGCTGAACTTCTCACTTTCCCTTCCAGAGATCACCAAATATTTTAAAACAATACTAAAAGGGCGCCAAGCAGTCAATAGATATGCTTGGCACCCTTTCAAGCTGTAAGTCTTATAGCTTGAACATCCTTCTAATTTCTTGTGCAATCATCTAACTTCCAGAACGATTTAAACGTTCTGGCTTTTTATTCCGGACACATCGTCGAAGCTGAATCAAACGCCGGGAGCACTGGGGAGTAGCGCACTGCTCTATTTTTATAAAAGCTAATAACCGTACCCATATTGAGAAGAAAAGCAGGCTGAAGACCTTCAAGCAAAGGGTTTAAGTTATGGATGGATTTAACAAAGTAATGTATAATAAAAATAACAAACGCATGTTCGATGCAAGCTTAATTTTGTATGCTTGCAACGGTTAAACAAACCTATTATTGAATTAAGTTAAAGAAAGTGGTGACTAACAGGATGACTGACATCTTGGCGGGACTTAATGAACAGCAGCGACAGGCAGTAACTGCCACGGAGGGCTTCATTCGCGTGATTGCGGGTGCGGGGTCAGGTAAGACCCGCGCGCTGTCGCATCGGTTTGCCTATCTTGTCAATGAGATTGGCATTATGCCGTCCAACATCCTCTGCGTCACATTTACCAATAAATCCGCCCATGAGATGAAGCATCGCATCCGCCGGCTCTGTGGGGACAACGATACCGGCTATATCAGCACGTTCCACAGCTTCTGTGTGACTGTTTTGCAGGAGGACATCAACGCTGTCCACTATCCGAAAAGCTTTCTTGTTCTTGACAATTCTGATATAAACGACATGCTGAAGGTCATTTATGAAGAACGGGGCCTCACCTTGCGGCACATGACCTTCTCTAAAGCGAGAGACATGATCGAAATCCGCAAGTTGTTTAAAGATCCGGAGTACTACAAATTTATGGTCTCTCTTTCCCTTGAAGCGCTCCATCTCAAATATCTGAATGCCCTAGAAGCGGAGGACATCATCTTCTGGGGATACCTGTATCAAGAAAAGAAATGTTTCGGACTCGACTACAACGACCTAATTAAATATGTACTCCACATCTTCAGCGTGGACGCAGGGATCCGGCTGAAGTGGCAGCAGCGGCTGGAATACATCATGATCGACGAGTATCAAGATATTGACGAGCTGCAGTATCGGCTGATGAAGGTGCTGTGTGATTATCACAAAAACCTTTTTATCGTAGGCGACCCGGATCAGACGATCTACACCTGGCGCGGTGCCAAGCTGAAATATTTACTGGACTTTGACCAAGAATTCCCACAGGTCCGCACCATCATGATGATGGAGAATTATCGCTCAACACCGCAGATTCTCGCTGCTGCAAATTCTTTAATCGGAAACAACAAAAACCGCATCAACAAGGTCTTGCTTCCTATGCTACCGGGCGGGGTTCCGGTTGTTTACCATCATGCCAAAACAGCGGAGGCGGAGGCCAGATGGATTGCGCTTCAAATCCATGAACTGGTTGCTCAGGGCGTAAAGTTGAGTGACGTGACAATCCTTTATCGCGCCCATTTCATCTCCCGTACGCTGGAGGAGGTATTTCTGAAAGAAAAACTCCCCTACACCATCTATAGTGGCGTACAATTTTTTGGCCGGATGGAGATTAAGGATACTCTCTCTTATCTCCGGCTCATTGTCTATAAGGACGACCTGTCCTTCCTGCGGGTAGCTAACGTGCCGAAACGCAATATCGGCCTGCGGCGCATGAAATTTTTAAAAGATTATGCAGCCCAAAATCACTGCTCCCTTTACAGCGCTCTCGAAAGAACCATCGACCATGAAATTTTCAAGGGCACGAAGGCCAAGGGGTTTCTCGATTTAATCGAGGGTTTTTCCGCAGGTTATCAGAATGTGCCGGTTTCCGACTTGTTCAATTCGCTCCTTGACCAAAGCGGCTATGAGGCAATGCTCCGGACAGAAGGAAGTCAGGAGCGGCTGGACAATTTAGCAGAGCTCAAACAATCGGTTTATGAATACGAGATCACAAGCGGAGAGGAAAACACCTTAGAAAACTATTTGTCTCATATTGGGCTGCTGACAAATACGGATACAGCTTACACCAAAAATACGGTTAAACTGATGACCATACATACGGCAAAGGGCCTGGAGTTTCCCTATGTGTTTCTTTGCGGTCTTGGGGAAGGCGTGTTCCCATCAAAAAAGACCGCGACGCTTGAAGCTATGGAAGAAGAGCGGCGGCTTGCCTTTGTCGCCTTCACCCGTGCGGAAAAAGCTTTATACCTGACTGATGCGGAGGGACGGAACTTGGACGGCTCCTATCGGTATCCCTCCCGTTTCATTTTCAATGTAGACAAGGACCTGCTTGTTTACACGGCAGAACTTGATGAAGGTCTGGTCAAGGAATCAAATTGGCATATCGGCAGCAGCGAGAAGCTAATAGAAGCGAAATCTTCTGAGTTTACTTTTCGACCCGGCGACCGTATCGTGCACGGCATCATGGGTGCCGGCGAAGTAATCGGAATCAACCGTGACAAAGCTGCCTACTTAATCAAGTTCGACGACCTTGGGACGGTGAGGAACATAAGCCTGAGAGCCAAAATCGAAGCGGAAAACGGGAGAAATTAGTAACTTTGAAAACACTCCCTCTTTTTTATACTCCCTGATTTATGAAGGATTAGTAAAATAATCATGATTTGAGATAACACATATTATTAAATGCGTCAGATCGCGTTTTACAACGATTTTTAAAAGAGTAACGCGAGACAAAAGTTGTCTCGCGTTGCTTCATTTTTCTATGCTCAATATTAGTCACTATTTCGTTTTACTGCCCGATACTGCTGTCGTAAAAATTTCAAGCATAATACGTCACCTCATCAGATAACCACACCATATTTTATTAGGCAGGTCTTTCCATTCTCTTAAAAACTTCTCAAAGAGTTCAGAATATGGAGCCAAGCCCCTTACTAAGGTGCTATTATTTCAATCGCTCTGTTCAGCAAATTAAGACCTCCTAAAACATTTCCCTCGAAATATTTTGCATCCATTCGTCAGTAACCTGCTGGGGCAAAAAACACACCTCAGCATGATTACCATAGTATGGTTTATCTGCAAAAGCGTGCATGTTGATTTGTGTACTTTTATTGGGATCGGGAGCAGCATTGTCAGTTATTTGGCCCCGATTTCCGGCATAGCATCCCAGGTTTTCCCAAGCAATAACCGTCCATTTTTCTTCTTGTTTATCCCACCCCATTGTTTGAAATAAAAGCTAACACCTTGTTGATCACATTCATTCTTGATAGATAATACCCACTCAGGGTCCATCCTTCGAGACTTAAACCCACTTTCTCCACCAACAATCGCCCAGTCCACGCCCGTTAAATCAAGGTTTTTAACCTCATCTATTAGCGGTTCAAAGGAAATAAATCGAACCTTCGCATTCACTTTCCTCAAGGAATCAATGCGGTATTTATATTGATCACTTTCAACGGTTACCCCTTGCCAGATGTTAGGGCTCCAATTCAGATAAGGAGCCAGTTCTTCAAGTCGTTCTGCTCTCTTCGTTAGAACTTGGAAGGTATGCCAGGATGCTTTGTTCATAATCCCAAAAATCTTTTGGATAAAATCTAAAGGGATGTCTTCATGGAACAGATCCGACATGGAATTTACGAAGATTAGAGAAGGCTTTTTCCACTTTAAAGGATCAGTCAGGCAGTATTCGTGGAGTGTAACCTCAAATCCATTATCATATTTCTTATTTCCCATTAACTTTAGACGTTGCGCCATGACAGCAGCATAACAGTTTTTACATCCATCAGATATCTTCGTACAACCGGTAACTGGGTTCCAAGTATTTTCTGTCCATTCAATTTTCGATTTTGACATTTTTATCGCCTCGTTTATAAATTACTATTTAAGTGTGTGTTAAAATGTGGTCCACAGCTTTTAGAGAAAGATTTATTGCAGAAGATGATGGATTGCTTACAGGTCCACGGTCCACCAAATGCTTGCACCTTATCCCCTCCATTTTAAGAACATTTGTTCTATTACCATTCTAATCCATATAATAGATTGTTACAATAGGGAACCCAAAATATTCCACAGATAAATTCCATAACCAAATTCCACTTAACCATTCACCTAATACTACTTCTTCTCCGCAAGCGAAGCCGAATGCGTTCATCTATACCCTGGTCGGCGGAATCACCACCAAAGTCCTCTCCCTCTCCTAAATCCCGTTAGTCTTTTTTCCTAAAATGGAGACCATTTTCTTTTAGATTGGGGTTTTTCGATTTAATCGAACATTTTTCCGCAGGCTATCAGAATGTGCCGATTTCCGACTTGTTCAATTCGCTCCTTGACCAAAGCGGCTATGAGGCAATGCTCCGGACGGAAGAAGTCAGAAGCGGTTAGACAATTTGGCAGAGCTCAAACAATCAGTTTATGAATACGAGACCACAAGCGGAGAGGAAAACACCTTAGAAAACTATTTGTCTCATATAGGGCTTCTGACAAATACTGATACAGCTTCCAACAAAAATACGGTTAAACTGATGACCATCCATACGGCGAAGGGCCTGGAGTTTCCCTATGTGTTTCTTTGCGGTCTTGGGGAAGGCGTGTTCCCCTCCAAAAAGACCGCGACGCTTGAAGCCATGGAAGAAGAGCGGCGGCTGGCCTTTGTCGCCTTCACCCGTGGGGAAAAAGCTTTGTACCTGACAGATGCGGAGGGACGGAACTTGGACGGCTCCTATCGGTATTACCACCGCGCGGATCTTGGACATCTCCGTTATAACGCGGGATGACATGTGCAGGTTAAATTCGCCACTCCACATGGCTTCTTGAATTTTTGCTTCAGAAGGGAGTTTCCAGTTGACTTTTGGGCAGGAATTAAAGACAAAAAATAGAAATAGGCTAGTGTTCCTATTTATTATTAGTAAAGCACACTCCAACTAAGGGTTATAAAGAGATACAGATACAATAATATTTTGTGGGTTTTCTAATATTTTTTTTGGAAAACACCACCAAATAGGAACGTTGGTAAAGGATTGAGAGGTCATCACAATATATTGTCCGAGCTCCCATCATAAAAAATGCAAATTCCTAAAAAAATCGCCGAGGTGCCCTATGACTCAAAATAAATTCAATTTGGATTTCGAAAGCTTTCAGCTATTGCTTCTAGAGATGGCGCAGCAGCGTTCGGTCGATGAATTGCTACAATTGGTTACATCATCTCTGGCATCGAACTGTAACGTGGCCCTGGCCAGGGTCTGGATGATCACCCCTGGGGATATTTGCGACACCTGCAATGAGTACGCAGCCTGCCAGGACAAAAGCCGCTGCCTCCACCTGATGGCTAGCCGCGGGCTCTCCATAGACAACAAAACCACCTGGAACACCATCGAACACGGTGCCTTTAGCCGCTTCCCCATGGGAGTACGCAAGGTAGGCCGGATTGCATCATCGGGCCAGCCCGGCAACATCCCAGCCATTAGCGGCAACTCTGACTGGATTGCCGACAGGGCCTGGGTGAAAAAGGAGCATATCGCCAGCTTCGTCGGCCAGCCGTTGATCTATAAAGGTGAAGTCCTTGGTGTTCTGGCAATGTTTACGCGCATCGCTCTAGATCAGGGAGCACTAGGGCTTATGCGTATGATTGCTGATCATTTGGCTTATGCCGTTTCCAATGCGCGAGCCTTTGCCGAGATCAAACGTCTCAAAAGGCAAATCGAGAATGAAAACGCTTATCTGCGCGAAGAAGTCAATATCGCCCAATCCTTCAACGGTATCATCGGTAAAAGCAACGCCCTCCATGAAATTCTACGGCAAATCGTTCTTGTTGCGCCCATCGACACCAGTGTGCTTATCACCGGGGAATCGGGCACAGGCAAGGAGCTCATCGCCAGGGAGATCCACGCTAGAAGCAAGCGGGTCGGGCATCCTATGATCAAAATTAATTGTGCCGCTATCCCCAAGAATCTTTTCGAGAGCGAATTCTTCGGGCATGCTCGGGGTGCTTTCACTGGAGCGCACAAGGATCGGGAGGGATTTTTTCAGATCGCCGACCGAGGAACGCTATTCTTAGACGAGGTCAGCGAGATCCCCCTCGAACTGCAGAGTAAGCTTCTGCGCGTCCTGCAAGAAGGTGAATACCAGCGCGTAGGCGAGGAAAAAGTCCGAAAAGTTGACGTGCGCATCATTTCCGCTACAAACCGCGATCTCGGGCGAGAGGTCACATCAGGACGCTTCCGTGAAGATCTTTACTACCGAGTTAATGTATTCCCCTTTCTTCTGCCTCCACTTCGTGACCGTAAGGACGACATACCGCTTTTGGTCAACCACTTTTTGGCTCTTACCTCTCGAAGACTTAACCGCCCAAAGCCTCTCCTCACCCAATCTGATATTGAGCTCCTGACACAATACGACTGGCCCGGTAATATCCGTGAACTACAAAATGTCATTGAGCGGGCGGTCATTACTTCTCATTTGGGGAAGCTGGACTCCGGTATTTCCTCCATAGCTCACTTGGGAGTCAGCGCCACTTCCCCCAGCGTCCACACCAAGGGTCAGATCGACAAGCGCGGCATCCTAACTGACGCCGAAATACGTCAATTGGAGAGAGAAAATATGATCGAGGCGCTTAGCGTCTGTAACGGTAAGATCTACGGGCCGAGAAGTGCAAGTGAGAAACTTGGGATAAAGCCGACCACTCTGATTTCGCGCTTGAAAATGATGGGGATCACTCTTGACGATTGGCACGGCCGCAGCTAGTCTTACACGCCCAAGCAAATCGGGTCTTGACATATCCTGGCACCATCTCGTCTACGGGAAAAGATTTAACCGCTCCTGCGCTTACAACGAAAACACAATGACAGCAACGAAATTTCGTTAATAAAAACGGACTATCGTTGCTGTCATTGTGTTCTTCCTTTTAAGAAACTTCGTATCCACCTCTCATTGTTGATTATTTTGATTATTCCCGCAACAAAGGACTCTGGCATATCGATTGCATTGTTGTAAACACAAAGGGGGGATCATGATGCCGCTGATTAAAATACCGGCATAGCAATTGTGACAGGGAACTTGTTCTAAATTGCAACCTTTAATTAAGAGAGGAGTAATCATATGGGAGACAAGAAACATTCACAAACGCATGGTGCTGACCATCACGATCACGATCACGATGACCACCACCACCATCATCATCACCACGATAACGATTTCACCGATTACATGGCAGCAGTTACGGAATATCGCAGGTCCTTTGCCAGCAAAGCTGACGTTATGTCCCAGGCTCCTGATCCCGCAGTGAGGGAAATGGTTGCCTATATGGATAGTATGGGCATTGAAAACTGTTTTGACCGTTTCGACAAACAAAAACCTCACTGCGCTTTTGGATTAGCCGGTGTCTGTTGCAAAAACTGCTCGCTCGGTCCTTGCAAGATAACTGAGAAGTCTCCACGGGGCACCTGCGGAGCGACTGCAGATCTCATCGTAGCGCGAAACATGGCCCGCGCGGCTGCTGGAGGTGTAGCAGCGCATGGGGCGCGCGCCCGTGAAGTCATGCTAACCCTGAAAAAGGCCGCCTCTGGAGAGATCGATCTCCCCATCGTGGGCAAAAACAAGGTGCTTGGCGCAGCCAACATGTACGGGCTTGAGACCGAAGGCAAAACCGTCGAAGCTTTGGCCGGTGAAATTGCGGATATTTTGCTCGAAGATATGAGCCGTACGGTGCCTGGCAAGCACCGAACCCTTACTGCAGTAGCCCCGCCCGAAAGACAGCAGGTATGGAACGATCTCGGGATAACTCCGATCAGCTCGTATCACGAGGTTTTTGAGACCTTGCACGCGACCACGGTCGCAACCCAAGGCGACTGGCGTAAAGCGATGGATCAGTTCCTGCGCTTAGGTATCACCTTTTCCATGAACAGCGTGGTGGGCGGCTCCATTGCCAGCGACTGTCTCTTCGGCATTCCCACGCGAAGCACCATCAAGGCGAACCTGGGGGCGCTGAAAAAAGACTTTGTTAATATAGCCATTCACGGTCATGCTCCTATGCTGGCCACGGAAGTCATCAAAACGGCCCGAACCGCTAAATTCGTCACCATGGCTAAGGAGGCCGGAGCCCAGGGTATCCAATTTTACGGAATCTGTTGTTCCGGCCTGTCAACCATGTACCGCCTTGGCGGGGTCATTCCGCTCTCCAACGCTAACGGCGCTGAGCTGGTAGTGGCCACAGGCGCGCTGGATCTTTGGCTGGCTGACATCCAAGAAGTTTTTCCGGGTATCATGGATGTCGCGAACTGCTTTAAGACTGTGGTTGTCACCACGAACGAATCCAACCGCCTGCCGGGGGCGGAACATATCGGTTACAAGCGAGATCTCTCCGACCTGAATCGACTTCCGGAACTAGCCGACAGAATTGTAACCCGCGCGATCGAAAGCTTCAAAAACCGCCTGGACGTAAAGAGACATATCCCTCCCTACGAAGTGGAAGCGGAAGTGGGATTCGGTCTGGAGTACCTCAGCGAATACTATGGCGGAAGCGTCAAGCCCATCGCCGATGCTCTTAAGGAGGGCAAAATTCTCGGCATCATTAACTTGGCTGGATGCACAAATACCCGCATCGTATTTGAAAAGGCCATCGTGGATGTTGCAGACATCTTGCTGAAGAATAACATTCTTATCTTTGCCAACGGTTGTGCCTCCTTTCCAATGGCAAAGCTCGGTTACTGCTCGGTCAAGGGACAGGATAAATGCGGAAATAGTTTGAAGGAATTTCTCGGTTCGGATATGCCCCCGGTCATGCATTTTGGCGAATGCATCGATAACGCTCATGCCGTCGGCACCTTCGCTACCATAGCTGGCCTGCTCGGCCATCCAATCAAAGATCTGCCCTTTGCTGAGGTGACGCCCGAATGGTCTAACGAGAAGGGCGTAGGCGCTGCCCTTGCTTTCCGTATGCTGGGGTTTGATTCCTACCATTGTGTTCATGCTCCGGTACAAGGTTCTAAAAAGGTGATGGATTTCCTTTACGGAGGCACAAGAGAACTGCTCGGTTCCTGCATGAACGTTGACCCGGACCCCGAAAAACTTGCCCAGATGATTATCTCAGACTTTAAGACTGCAAGAAAGAAGCTTGCGTGGGACGTTTAGCCCTCTCATTTCCAAGCCCAGGGAGGCCGTTACTCATGACATGTCGGTCGAAACACGCTAACTTGCCTCAGTACACGGCGGCAAGAGTCATTAACCAAGTTCTGGTGGGCACAGTGCTTTATTGTGCCCACCACGAACTTGCAGTCGAGCCAAAACTTTGCCTGGAGGGGAGAGTGCAAAAGTGCCTAAGAAATTGAATTCGGTGCAGATAAGAGTTACGTCCATTTGCCGAAGAGAATTTGCGAGGGACGTTTACCGCCCGGGAGTCATTTCGTTGTCGCGCATCGTCTGGGGCTCACTTGGCGGCAGCATAGCGCTTGCCATCATCGGTATGCTGTCTAAAGTCGCGGGGATAGGAGTGCTCTTTCCGCCTCTGGCAGCAACCTGTTTTATCAATTCCAGTTGCGTGTACTTGCGCGTGGCTCGGCCCAAACCGGTCATTGTCGGACATTTTGTCTCAGCGATCGGCGGGCTGGCGGGAGTTTGGACAGGAGACTTGTTGGCAGGGGGAACCGACTTTGTTATTCCGCTTAAACTCAGTCTAGCGTTGCTTTACGTTGCAGTGCTGATGCAGGTTTTTGATGCCGATCATCCTCCGGCGGCAGCCACCGCTGTCATTCCAGCTATTTTACCCTTGCCCATGCCCGCGCAGCTATTTCCCGTATACATGGCTTGGGGAGCAACCATCGCCGTACTTTTCGCCCTCGTCTGGAACCGGGTTTGGTTCGAATTTCCGGCTAAAGATGACGACTATTGCGTTAAATATGCAGGACTGTACATGGAAAAACCGCAGGTATGGGGCATGGCTTTATGCATGGTTAGCACGCTCTTGATGAGTTGCAAGCAAGTTGCGTCGACACTCTATTCGATTGGGCTTTGGGGCATGACCCTGGGCGTCTTGCTTCTAGGGATGCACCATTTTGTGGTTGCCTTGGTAACTCCGAAAACTGAAAATCACTAGAAAATTGGCCCTTCTGCATATTCCGGTTGAAATTCATTCTGCATGATATGTATCATTTTACCACCTGCTCCTTTATACTTTTTACTTCTTGCAATTTAGATACCTTGGCGGGAATGCTGCCGTTTCCGATCAGAATCATTCCGGATATGACCAAAACCCCACCCATCCACTGCTGCCATCCGACTTGTTCACCCAGAATGATTACCGACAGAAGCATAGACACAAATGGCATCATGCCGGAGAAAGCTGCGGCGGTAAACGCGCCACAGCGTTTGATTCCGGCGTACCAAAAGACAAAAGCCAGTGCAGTCACAAAGAGTTCGTACCACAAAAGTGACAACCATTCCCCAAGTCCGATTTCGGATAACCTTCGCACAGGGGATTCAAAAAGCGTCGGAATCAGACAGAGAATGAACGCGATTGCCGAGACAAGCGCAGTCTGGACCAGCGGATGGATCGCTTTCTTTTGAACAGACACAGTCTTGACGGCGAAAACACGCGAAAAAATGTTGAACGTGGATTCGCTTGCCGCCGCACAGAGCACCAGCATATTCCCGCCCAGATGTAACAGAGAAAAACTGTTCCCCGCATTAAGAAGTCCTTGGATCATCAGGATACCGCCTACCGTGCCGGCAATTCCCGCGAGCTTTTTCCCGCTGAACGGTTCCTTTAATAATGCCATTGCGAAAAGTGCTGTAAAGGCCGGTGTCGCTCCTGTGAGAATACCCGCTTCCATGGAACTGGTAAAAAGCATGCCGTACAGCAGAAACATACGAAATAGAAAAATACCAAATATCGCCTGAAGAACAAGGGAGAAAACGTCTTTTGCAGACATCTCACACAGGCTTTCCATCAGCTTTTTCCCGCAGGCAGGCAATAAAAAAAGAAGAGCAAAGAAAAGACTCACCGATGCAATGGTAAATGTTCCAAGCTTTCCGGAAACAAGACGTGCTGATATGACGCTGGTCCCCGCCAGAGAAAACGCAAAAAATAAACAAACTTGTCCCGCCCATCTCTTCAAGCTCAAATCTTCCTTTCATAGCGCCTTGCTTTGTACTGGATGAATGATACAATATTACCAAGCTGACTGGTATCAGTAAAGTGCCAGTTCAACCTAGATTATAGTAGACCAGTTGGAGGCAGTATGCTGGGAATTGAGTTAGAACGGGAAAGCGAACAGCCGTTAAAACGGCAAATCTATCAGAAACTGAAAGAGCAAATTATGAGCGGAAAGCTGAAATCAAACGACGCCCTTCCTTCTACACGGGAGCTGTCGAAGGATCTTGGCATATCCCGCAATACCGTGGGTGAGGCTTATGAAATGCTGATTGCAGAAGGCTTTGTCATTAACCGTCAAGGTTCCGCCACACGGGTTGCGGAAGGTGTGTATATGGAACAGTCTGATCTTTTTGCGCTATGTAAGACTAGTCTGCCTAAGCGGATGTTAAAAGCCGATTTCCGGACGGGACGGCCGGATTTGCGTCAGTTTCCACAGTTTTTATGGCAACAGTTCTTACATAAAGCTTCAGTAGAAATGCCGATTGAACTGTACGGATATACAGGTCCACAAGGCCTTCCCGCCTTGCGTGAGGAAATAGCCGCATGGCTTTTCAGAAGCCGCGGTCTTACAGTAAACTCAGAGGATATTTTTATAACAGCGGGTGCTACCCATGCTCTGCATCTGCTGGCCGATCTGCTGTGCATGAACAGTAAAAAAGTTCTGATAGAGGACCCCTGTCACAGCGGCATGCTTAAGACTTTTCTGAACAAAGGATGCCCGATTGAGCCCATCCCTGTGGATTCTCAGGGAATGCGGACGCAGTGCTTACCCGATGGCAGGGACGCCTGTGCCGTCTATGTAACCCCATCACATCAGTTTCCGTTGGGTGGAATCTTGCCCGCTGCCCGCCGAACCGCGCTTGTCCATTATGCCAGAGAAAATGGGCTATATATTATTGAGGATGATTATGACAGCGAGTTCCGGTTTTGCGGAGAACCCATCGCACCGCTGTATGCAATGGATCAACAGCGTGTAATTTACGTTGGAACCTTCAGTAAATCACTTTTTCCAGCGCTCCGAATCGGCTATGTCATTCTGCCCAAGCCTTTGCACAGGCAATGGAGCGATATGCGCACCCACGCGGATGTACAGAACCCACCCTTCGAGCAGGCGGCAATGGTCGAGTTTTTGCGGACGCGGAAGCTGGACAGGCATGTACAAAAAATGCGCAGAATTTACGGACAGCGGCGACAAGAGCTGATGGAAGCGCTGAAAGAAGCATTCGGCAGCGGATGGACTTCCTACGGCGATGCTGCCGGACTTCATATTGCCATTGATTTTCCGGGAAAATGCTTTGATGAAGGATTCAGAAAAGGCTGCCTTCAAAACGGTATTGATATAACGCCGGTGGAACACCATTGTATTGAAAAAGGCAGGCACCAAGGCAAACTCCTTATGGGATACGGACATCTGGAGCCGGAAGAAATTCGAAAGAGCGTTCTATTATTGCGCGATTATATTGAATCGGCTGCAGGAACTGTCAGATAACCAAATCAATATTTCTACTGCCTTTATTCAAGGATCTCCTGATCTGTTATTGGCATATAATTTATAAAACAGTGAACCGTTTTCTTCAAAGAAGTGGCTCACTGCTTTACAGCTAACTTTATATTAAAGTACCGGCGACCCTTTTCGTTCTCTCATTCACCCAACGATTTATCTCAATTAATCGATCGACTCAGCAAGTTAGAATTGGAGACGGGTCAACGTCCTCATGTGGTTATGGAGGCTACTGACAACTACTCCAAGCCTATTACCGCTTTCTTTCAAGATGCTGGGTTCAAGGTGGTCGTTTTAAATCCTCTTCAGACTCACGCTGAGAAAAAGAAATCCGTTCGTAAAGTTAAGACTGACCCTATTGATGCAAATCGTATTGCTCAGGTTTACTACCTGAATCAATTTACCGAGGCTAAACCTCATATGGATTACATCTCGGAGTTGCAGAATCTTTGCCGCCAATATGATGGGTTCAACACTATCTATATTGAGACTCAACTCCGGTTTCGTTCCGTCTTAGACCTTCTGTTTCCTAAGTTTGAGTCAGTATTTGCTCATTTATGTAGTCCTACTGCTTTGAGAGTCCTTTCTTCTTTTCCTACTCCCGATGCTATTCTGTCGGCTAGTAGGGACCAGATTATCAATTGTCTTAAGCCAGCAAAGATGTCGAAGAACTGGTACGAGTTGAAAACGGATGCACTGATATCGGCTGCCAAGGAAAGTCTGCCTTTTAACCGCGCCCAACAGTCAAACTTACGGGTTTTAAGGATGTACATGGACCTCCTCAGATCCCAACAAAGTATTCTGACAGATATACGGGCTCAAATGGTCTACTGGGCAAACTTTTCCCTTGATTACCCTCTCCTTTGTTCAATTCCTGGCGTAGGAGAGGCTACAGCCCACCACCATTCTCGCTGAGATTGGTGATATTAAGAGATTCCCGAGTTCTAAACAGTTGGTCGCTTTTGCAGGCATTGACCCCTCTGTCTTCGAATCGGGAAAGTTTAAATCGAGTCATAACAAGATTTCTAAGAGAGGGTCACCTTGTCTTAGAAAGGCAATCTATCAAGCCACTGTAGCTGGAATTAGTAATAGAGCCAGTGGCCCTCTAAATATGATCCTCAGAAGTTTTTACCTTCGAAAAATAAACGAAGGTAAGCCTTCTAAAGTCGCGATCATTGCTACTTCTAACAAATTACTTAGGATAATTTTCGGTATTTTAGCTTCTCAGCAGCCATTTTCTGATCTTAAATAACTATTCTATGTGGACTTATGGATACCTTTTATTTACATACCGTTTTTGTGCTTACTTTTGGTAGGTTAACAATTAGCTGGTTTAGATGACGTACGGTCTTCAGCTGCTTTCATACCAAATGGCAATGAGTGGATGAACTCTAACCAATGTCAACAAAACGCAATGTCCATTTTGGACTCTCCTGCTAATTCTTTCTTATTGTTTCAATTACTGCTTCTACACGTTCTTCAACAGACATATTTCCTTCAAGCCGAAGAACCTTACAGTTTAAGGATGCCATCCATTGTTCATGCATAGCTTTACTACGCATATTTAGTCCACCATTATCGTAATCAGATGCCCATTGAATGAAATCGTTGAAAGCAGAATACATCTTTCCGCCTACTTCGATTTCTGTTTTACCATATCTCCGTGTCTCTCGCTTAACAAGTCTTTCTATGCGCAAATCTTTCGAAATCCACAGATACACTACTAAATCGAATCTCGGAATAAAAATATCTCCCCATCCACTAAGTGAACCAGATAATATCCATCTGTCAGTACTGTCTAAATCCGTCATTAATAGTGTTTGCCTATCTTCTAGCTCTCTCTTTTTTTGAAATGGTGGATTTGTAGGAAGCCAAAAATAATTGTCTGTATCAAAATGCTGATAACTTAATCGTTCTGCAAGTGCCCCGCCTAATGTGGTGGTTCCTGACCCTGACGATCCTGTAATATGTATTCTTTCCATCATTTATCCTCCTGGACTACCTTTATCCGTCATAGAATAGCCGCAAATTTCAAGTAGACTGCAAAAGCTTTCTATTAAATAAAAACAAAAACCGAGTATGGCGTCTAACGTTCTGCGTATTCCCGACGCGCCATAGTACATGCATATTACCAAGTGTTGGGAATACGTTGTTATCGGACGTCGGTTAAGAATGCCCAGACAACCCCGTAACCCGTATTTACTAAATCTGCCCTCAACAGTTGTTATGCGAAGAAAAATTCTCTAAAAGGCTATCGAAACACTACGTATTGTCCTTCGAATTTTGATAATACCTTGTTGTCTTCCCTACAAAAAACATTTAACTTTATTCGAGCACGATTGAACTTTTTGTAGGTTATTAAGAGCTTCTCTATAACTTCTTGCTTTTCAATTTTGCACTCCGCTATGAAATCCATATTTATAGGAGAGAAGTATTCAATATTACTCCTTTGGATAACAATATGTGAGTTTGAATCAAATTCCTTTATATTAACAAAAACTGCTGCCCAACCACACATCGTCATTAAACTATTGATACTACCTCCAAACGCAGTACACTTGTGATTGAGGTTTGGTTCAAGCTTAGCCAGTATCTTTACACTAGACGGCTTGAATTCAATAACCTCAAACCCCATTTTTTCAGTTATGGGTATTTGTTCATATAATAATTGTTGAAATGCCAATTCGTCCATGATTTCCTCCATCTTAAAACTATATTTAGTAGACTTCCCGAAAAAACATGAGCTACATTTTATTTAGCATATCCGACATGCGTATTAGTACACTATCAACGAACTCCAATCATCTCTTACCCTTTCCTGCTCACTAAACCTAATCAATCAAATACTTATCCAACTCTAACTCCCTCTCATTCCTAATGGACCTAGATGTCCGATAACGTCCCGCGTATTCCCGAAGTCTGAATACTACTTTCATATTCTCTCAGATTTGGTGAGTAGGCGGGCCCTTTTCTTACGAATTGAAGCCCAACCCCTCTCAGAACCGGACGTGCCCAATTTAGGCATCCGGCTCCACATATGAGCCTCTTTATACATACGCCGAGTTAAGATTAATTAGTGTTTTCGGTGTCACTAGCGGGTACCATTTTAAAAGTTGATTAAACCTTATCCATGACAACTTACTACGTTGACTTCTGCGCCTTAGCCACTTGCATAGCAATCGTTTCACTGCATTCCTATATTTTAAGAGTCCGTCCCAGTTGTCGCTTACCCCATAATAATTAAAATGTCCTCTTAGTTTGGCGTTAACTTTCTCCCAGATATCTTTGATCGGCAGGGTTCTATTTGCTTCTATCCAGGAGGGAAGGTTACTGCTATCGATTAAAATGGATAGGTTCGGACTACCAACCGAAACTGTGTTTTTATCTCCACTAGATATTATACTAAGAAATCCAATAATTGTATAATACTTAACAAATATGAAGTGATACTTAAACCTTTTCGTCCGTGCCAAGGATGGCGCGTCCTTTGCACGATATGTCGTAGAACGTTTAAGTGTTTGCGACGCGTCCCAACTGCTTTCATATTGGCTAAGTGTCGCTAAACAAAGCAAACTCAATTAATTTACGTCCAATTCCTCTTCCCTGTGAATCTGGGTGAACTGCTACATTTTCGATAAATAGGGAATTCCCCTTTGGAAAAAAGACAATAATGCCCATAAATTCTTCCGAATCTGTTGCTATATATACAACATTCTTCTCAATAAGTTTAGAATAATCTGAAAGCATAGGAGCAGGCTTTTTACCCATTCTTTCAATGTACATACTATAAGCTATACTTACACATTCAAAAATGGCTTGTTCATGTTTCTTTTCAGCAAGCTTAATATCCATACTCATTGCGCACTCCCTAAATTTATCCTACTACTTCGAAGGGATACCAAAATCATTCGTTGCTTATGGAATCATTACCTTTATTTGACTACAATCGGTTTATGAATACGAGACCACAAGCGAAGCGGAAAACGGGAGAAATTAACCTGACTGTTTTCCTCCTCAATGGTTACCCCTTCAGGAAAATCATGATGACATTTCGGGCCCATATGTGAACTGATTGCATATTTTACAACTTAAAGACAACCTAAGAAAGGCAGGCAAAAAATATACTTCCTGCACCTTTTTATATAGACTAAGAATTTGGTTGATTATTCCACAAGGATTATGTTACTATATTCATATCATTCAGTGAAGGAGGTGTGGTAGGATGAATCGTGATTTTGCAATGCTCCGTCTTGAACAGTTGCCAATAGCAATCTTTGGAATTATGTATGCAGTTTCATTTAACGGGATAGCTATGCCCATTTTTAAGCAACTGAGTACGGATCAACAAAATTGCGAAATGACACACCTACCATAACCGCAACGAAACATTGAAGCTGCGACCGTAGGGACATTTCCCTGCGGTTTTTTTATGCTTAAATCCGTGAAAGTGTCATTTCCCTGGAGGAGAATGAACATGATTATTGATTTTCAACACATCAAACTATCTTTTGGCGCCAATGAAGTGCTTACCGACGTCTCCTTTGAAATTAAGCAAGGAGAACGAGTAGGTCTAATAGGCCGTAACGGAACAGGAAAGTCCACAATTTTAAAATTAATCATAGGATCCCTTCAACCTGAACAAGGGCAAATCGCAATACGCAAAAATACCAAGGTTGGTTTCTTAGCTCAGGCCCCTGAATATGACGACAAAATGAGCGTCTATGAAGTATTGGAACAGTGCTTTCAAGAAGTAAAGAATTGGCAGCAGCAACTAGAACGATTAGAGCAAAAAATGTCCGACCCGATGAACACCGAGAATAATAAACTTAGTCAACTTATGCTGGAATATGGCAAACTTCAGGAAAAGTTCGAAGAGGCTGGTGGATACCAAATCTCTTCCCACATCGACGGGATTGCCATCGGACTCGGTATAACGGCGGATTACTATCCACGGCCATTTTCCTCTTTATCCGGCGGAGAAAAAACGAAGGTGTGCTTAGCAGCCTTACTATTGACTCAGCCTGATATTTTATTACTGGACGAACCAACCAATCACCTGGATATGTCTTCCATTGAATGGCTTGAGACCTTTTTTAATAACTATAGGGGCACCGTCATCGTTGTTTCTCATGACCGTTACTTTTTAAATAGAGTGATAACTAAAATCATTGAGCTGGAAGACGGGGAAGCCGTAACTTATCAAACGAACTATACCGACTATCAGAAAGAAAAAGAGAGCCGCCTGCTCTCAGAGTTTACAAATTATCAAGAACAACAGAAAAAGATTAAAAAGATGCAGGAATCCATCAAACAATTAATTGAGTGGGGCAACCGCAATCCACCGAATCCCGGTTTTCATCGCCGTGCCGCATCGATGCAAAAGGCCTTAGATCGCATGATTAAATTAAAGAGGCCGATCTTAGAACGCAAAAAAATCGACCTGCATCTCGAACAAAGTGACCGTTCAGGAAAGCAGGTGATTTCGCTGGAGGGAATCAGCAAATCCTTCGCTAACCGCTCGCTTTTCAGTCAAGTCAGTGCCCAGCTATTTTACGGCGAACGGATCGTCCTCATCGGAAAAAACGGCTGCGGTAAAAGTACTCTTCTAAAATTAATCTTAGATCAGGAAAACCCAGATCACGGTGAAATACGCCTTGGCTCACGAGTTGACATCGGATATCTCTCCCAAGACAGTGCACCGCTCAAATCCGACCAAACCGTCCTTCAATATTTCCGTGCAGAACTGGATATGGAAGAAGGTGAAGCCAGAAAACAGTTAGCAAAATTTCTCTTCTACGGTTCCGACGTTTTCAAGAAGATTAGCAGTTTGTCCGGTGGAGAATGGAGCCGGCTGCAACTAGCATTACTCATGTATCAAAAGCCAAATCTGTTATTGCTCGATGAACCTACGAATCACCTGGATATCGATTCGCGTGAAGCTCTGGAAGAAGCATTGGAGGAGTTTCCCGGCACGCTGCTGGCAGTTTCTCACGACCGGTATTTTATCAATCGTTTGGCTCACAAGGTTTGGGTGCTTGACCAAGGCGAGATTACTTCCTACTTGGGCAATTATAATGACTATCTGGAAAGAAAGCACAAACAAATTATTAAGATCGCAGGTAAAACAGACAGTCCGGCAAGCCTTGCTAATAAACGGGGGCAGCAAGTTAAAGCGTCTGTTGCCAAGGCAGATAATCCGTATAAATCAGCTACTCAACTAGAAAAGGAAATAACCGCACTGGAACAACAAATTCTCGATATTGAAGCTCAAATGTCTGACCCTGCAATTTCTTTTGACTCATCAAGACTTTCTTCGTTTCAGCATGAACGGGAGACTATTGAAAGCCGGCTTAATTTATTGTATGAGAAGTGGGTTATGATATCTGACAAGGCCTAGATAATAGGGTTCCCTGAAGGTGCTCCAGCTTTATCAACTTGTCCTGCATGAGCACGAGTGGCAATTTCAATCGCTTTGTTCAGCAAATTAAGACCTCCTAAAACATTCCCTCGAAATATTTTGCATCCATTCGTCAGTAACCTGCTGGGGCAAAAAACACACCTCATCAGGATTACCATAGTATGGTTTATCTGCAAAAGCGTGCATGTTGATTTGTGTACTTTTATTGGGATCGAGTAGCAGCATTCAAGGTTTTTAACCTCATCTATAGTTGGAGTGTATTGTTTATTCGTATAGAGTCAAATCGCAAAACCATAAAGCTGCGGTTGACCGATTGCTTTTGCTGTACCAATAAAATTAATATCTTTCTTTATAGCATACCTTAATAGTTTCTAAGCTCTTATAAGCGATCCTTTGGGAGCGTTTTGGTGCACCCAGTCTATACCATTTTCATTCACCATCCGTTGTATATGGTCTTTATAGGTGTCATACCAATCTTGAGGGGTTGTAATCGCAGACTTAATATCTTCGCCGTCCAAAATAGTTCTACATAAATTCATCATGATATGCCCCTTTAATCCATTTTGGTCGCCTTTTTTAAACTCGGAGAATAGATAGGTCAGGGCTTTATGATCCATAGCGAGAATGGCATTATACTCATTTTCATGCGCCTTTATATAATCCTGTGGATTAGACGAGATTTGAGGCGAAGACATGATTTTTGCAAGGTATTTCTCAATTTGGTCCTTATATGGACCTTGTGCAGTGATCTTGTTTATATCTGGTGCGATGATCCTTTTGCCAAATGGAATACTGTTTATGCGGTCTATAAGTGTTATAAGCGTGCTGGTGTTGCTGGCATAGTCGCGAACATCACCATCCATCAACTGGTCTGCATATTCTCTAGTATAAGGAAAAGTAGATGTAGAAGTAGAGGGCTTGTTGGTGATATCCAAGATTGAGCTGTAAATAACATCAACATTGTCCACTAAGCTAAAGAGCAGTATAGGATTGCGAAAAGCATAAGTGTTATCTCGGCCTTCCAACTCACTCACCGTATAATGTATCGTTATACTATAGGGCGTAGCGGATGTCTGAAGCTCTACGCTATCACGTACAACACCAGCGGGCAACGGCATGGCGTCGATAAGTGCAACAACCTTGCTGGCGTCACCCACGTAAAGGGTTTTGTTGGCCAGTAAGGTCTCCGTTTTAAAGCCTGAGTAAACACCTGTAGCCAACAGGTCATTCTTCGGATTTGCTGTAAACAGTACAACTAGAGCAAATGTTGCTATTAGCGCTACTACTACAACCCAAAAAGGAGGTTTCTTGTAGCTTAGAACATTTATAATCCTTGCTTTCGCGTTACTTTCTCCAAAAGCAAGTGGACTTCCGGAAAGCAACTGACGTTTGCCGGTGGCCAGAGCTAACAAAGATTGGCTGTAATTCGCTCTAGTCTCATCGCCGAATAATTTCAGAACGCTTTCATCGCAGGACATTTCCAGGTCTTTGCTCATCAGAAAAAAGCTAAGCCACATCAACGGATTAAACCAGTGGACTGACAGGACTAGAAACGCAAACGGCTTGATGAGGTAATCCAGTCTTTTTATATGCACCCTTTCGTGTGCCAGAATATAGGGTAGCTCACTTTGCGAAATATCTGTCGGTATATAAATCTTAGGTTTCATAAACCCGCAAACAAACGGCGTGACGATTCTATCTGTTTCGAAAATATCATCTCTTACGAGAGTAGATGTTTTTACATTGTTGATTACCTTCAGATAAGAAATTACGCTGTATAAAATAAGCAGTGTGACACCGACCACCCATACTAGGCTCAAAATAGCCATAACAATCTGCATGGGGTAACACTGGCAGTTTGTACCGCCTGAGGCAACGAACTATTTACAGCCTTGTTTATGCCAGCGACGCCAACATCAATGGTGGGAATTTGCATAAGACCCAAATTATTTGGCACATAAGCAAAGGCTCCCGAAGTTTGTTGTGTTCCCGGTTTAATCACGGTAAAAAAGCTAAAGGTGGATGTGAAAGAAACAGGGAAAACTAGTCGTATGAGTACCACTGACCATAATGTATATGAAAAAATCCTGGGCATTTTTTTGAGCATTAAACGAGCGATGATAACCCCTATGGCAACAAAGGATGCCGTTATGCTCATATTGAGGACTGTTGTAAAAATCACTTGTAATGTATTCATTTGATCGCCTGCTCAATGATGGTTTTCAGGGCCGCTGCATCTTTGGACGTTAATCTTTTCCCATCTAAGAAAGCGGTCAAAAATTGTGGTAGCGACCCGTTAAAAGCTTTCTCAATCAATATTTCACTCTCATATTTTTGGACCTCTTCACGTTTTACGAGTGAAGTGACAACCGCATCTTCGTTTTTCAAGATTCCTCGCTCACATAATTTTCTGAGGACCGTGTATGTAGTAGACTTTTTCCACCCTAATTTTTTGAGGCAAAGCCCTACCATCTCTGTAGAATTCACAGGCTCATTTTCCCATATGAGAGATACAAATTTATGTTCAGCATCAAATAACTTGTATTGTTCCATAACGTCACCCTCCACAGAGGTTTAATTCGATAGACCTCGCCTTGAGTTTATTGCAATAAACCTTTTATGTCAATAGGAAGTTTTGTGACTTATTCAGCAGTACCCCCTGATAGAATAGTTGAGATAAGGACTATAGAAATGGGCTATCATAGAGCGATGGTTTATGGATTTTGTGAAGTTCAGTTAGCAGGAAAATACTGTAACAAATTAAGAATAACTGGAAGTTAAAAGTTTTAAAGATACGTTCAAAATATGGGTCTTTAGCGAATGACGGTTTACATATAAGTCGATCCTTTTCCAAGCATTAAATGAATCCTAATACCTGATGATAGTTGTTCAACTTGTCCTGGGTCGGCTAAGGGTAACGTTCAACATTGTTACTGGAAGGAATAATTTGATCAACAATAAGACCTCTCGGGCAAAAATGAACGCTCGAGAGGTCTTATTTAAGTTGAAACAACAACACCCCACTCCCAAAAGGTACAACTCAAAATAAAAGAATTGGGGTAATCGCAATTCCAATAGGACCGGTTCCGGCAGGCAAGGTTCCAATGACAGCATTTAAAACCGTATCGAGCACCGTGACGGTATCATTAGTACCAGGATTCGTAACATAAGCTCGTGAAGCGTCCGGGGTAATCGCAATTCCAGCAGGAGCGCTTCCGGCAGGAAAGGGAATGGTAGTCAATATGGTATTCCTTGCCGTGTTAATTACCGTAACGGTACCACCAAGATTCGCGACGTAAGCCCGTGAACCGTCGGGAGTAATCGCAATTCCAATAGGACCGCTTCCGGCAGGCAAGGGAATGGTAGTTAATATGGTATTCGTTGCCGTGTCAATTACCGTAACGGTACTATTAACAAGATTAGTGACATAAGCCCGTAAACCGTCGGGGGTAATCGCAATTCCATTTGAAGCACTTCCGGCAGGTAAGACGAGAATCGTAGTCAATATCGTATTCGTTGCCGTGTTAATCACCGTAACGGTATCATTAGCAAAATTCGTGACATAAGCTCGTGAACCGTCGGGGGTAATCGCAATTCCAATAGGACCGCTTCCGGCAGGCAAGGGAATAGTAGTCAAAATCGTATTAGTTGCCGTGTTAATTACCGTAACAGTATCATTAACCAAATTTGTGATATACGCATTCAAAAGCTCCTGAATTCGGGAAAGCTCCCCTTCCAGCACATGTTCCTTGAAAATTTGCCCATCCGTTCCTTTTTCCAAAACGGTAACGGCGATATCGTTGGCACCGAGTCCGCTGGTGAGCACCCGAACCCCAAAAACGTCCAGGTCCGCAAAAACGTTATCCAGGGTAAAACCAGAATCAGGTGCACCAAATGGATTAAGTGGAACTAGATTGACCACATAGAGCGTTTCACTGGTAAATCCACCTCCAGGCGGATTTATTTGGTATACTTCAATACCCACAAGGGCGGGCAGTTGACCAGTATTGAACAATCGAATCGTGAGCTGAGTTGTACGCGGTGCGTCCCTGTTATCAATCGGCCCTGTATCGAATACAGCCATAAAAAGACCTCCTTATCAAATCATATCCTATAGATTAGTATACGTCTGATCGAGACGATTGGTGTACAAGCCAATCGCGGTACGGATGCTATTTGGTTCATTAAACTCCCATTTACACAACTTCCAGTTGGATTATCCTACTTTGGAGAAATATACCAAAGTAGCTCTCCATCCGGACGGGTAGCTCAATTTACTCTGAATTATTCAAGATTTTGATGACTTCCGATTTTTAAGTCTTTCGTTTTCTTGCTTTAGCTCTTCCATCTCAACTAATTGAGCGATTAGTTTCGCCTTATCTTCCTCTAGTTGTTTAACCTTCTGACGTAGAGCAATAATCTTTTCTTCCTGTAGCTGTTTCTTATCTTTAGCAACAGTTATCGTACCAACAAGAGGAACTCCTTTGGATACAGCCCGTAGACTCAAAATGCGTTCCTTTAGCTGAGGATTGTTATAAAGGGTTGCCCTAGAAACGCCTGCTTCTTTTGATACTGAATCGAAGTTGATATTCTTTTTCTTTCTTTTCAAAGAATCAATAGCTTTGTGGACCTTCGCAATGGTTTCTTTGCTTTTTTGTTCTGCATAAGCTTTAATACCAGCCACCTATCTTGAGCAGGCTGATCTTCGATAAGTTTACAATCAACGGTTCCGGAGCAACCGCCGCATTATCCGGCTCAACCTCAATTCCGAAATTATTGCAAAGGGCTTCAAGCCCTCCTTTAAAGCCGCTTCCTATGGCATTGAATTTCCAAGCTCCGTTGTGAAGATACAGTTCTGCAGGTACCAGAGCAGTTTCAACCATAAACTGCTCACTGACTTCATACTGCAGCAGGACTTCCTGAGTATCTCTATTACAGACAGCTACTCTCACTTTGTCAATTTGACCAAAGTTCTGTCCCTTGGTCTCAGCCGAATGAATCGTAATACTGAAAGCAATTCTGCAAATATCTTGGGGAAGATGAGCCAGATCTATGGTTATTTGTTCACCACCCCTGTCATGGTCTACAGAATGATGAATCGCTCCATTGCCTCCCGCTGGATTATTATAGAAAACGAAACCTTGATCATCTCGTGTCTTTCCGTTCATGGTTAATAAAAAGGCCGCAGAATCAATCTCATAGTGAGAATGATTATCCTCGTCTTTGACATGCCAGCTAAGGTTAACCGCCAAATTTTTAATATCCGGTCTATTCTTTGACATCTGCCTTTTGTCCCTTAATCACCTGATTCATATCATCACCCTTTCATGGCTTTTATCAGCGTATCACAATAACTATAAAACAAAAGATACAGCCCGAATCCAAGCCTATCTATAGCAAAGCTTCTTTACTGTGATGACATTTCCTGCCCTTTGAGAACAAAATTTAAACTTAATCATCTTCTTTATTTGATATTAACCATGTTTATTGGGAAAAATTATGGGGTTGTGATCTCATCCAATAAGTAGGAATTGTGACAAGCTATTGATAGCTTGCTCTGCCCTAGAATCATTAAGTATTGTGTTCTTCCAACCCAATAAGGTCAGCTTTTTGTTCCCGGAGCAGTTGTTCTGCTGAATGAACTTCGGTAATTCCGCCCGTGAGAATCACGGGAATGGATACCCGCTTTTTTAGGGATATGCCCTTATAGCCGAATTGTTCTTGATCTTAAAGTGAAGGCTGAGAAACTGATTTAATCACCTTCTCACAGGCTGGTAGTAATGAATATCTCGCTGTGTAGATTACTAATGATATCTGCTAAAAATCCCGCAATCACTTACGGGATAAAGTAAGTAACATGTTGGTCAGGTTGACCTGATTTATCACTCCTTGATTAGAAGTTAGCCATTGGCAAGTCAATCAATCAACTTTCCGTTAGATTTAAGTATATATCGTTTACTGTTTCAGTAGTTTCGTTTCGTTATACGGAGCCGCTAAAGCATCGTCTCCCCTTGTCAAGGTTTTATAAAATCTTGTCTCAGAAATAATGTCACTTGCAGGACTCCATTGTTCTGGTTCCTTGATGAAAGACCATTTGCCACCTTCCATCGATGAACCTCCAAATTGAACTACTAATGAATAGATCAAATCCGAAAGGCTTACTCTAGCCACCTTAGATGTGATCTGATATACTTAATTTGGGCAGTATCATTAGAACTGCACCTTTTCATAGGAATCATTTAAGTATACTGCCTGTATCCGTTGCGGACCGGGACAGAGGGATAAAACAGTTCTATGTTTGAAAAGTCCCTTCTGGCTAAAGGGACTTTTTTTGATGCCAAGCTTGTTTTGTCACCTCTCCTGAAAAAAGGAGGAAAAACAATGAAATCAACCAAAGACTTCTGGGAACTGAAAAATCAGAGCAAGAAAATTGTAATGGTTACAGCCTATGATTATCCCTCAGCCAAGCAGGTTGAGCAAGCTCAGGCGGACGTGATTCTTGTTGGCGACTCTCTGGGCAATGTTGTGCTGGGTTATGACTCAACAATTTATGTAACAATGGAAGATATGCTTCATCACGCTAAAGCGGTCAGACGCGGGGCTCCCAATACTTTCATCGTAGTAGATATGCCATTTATGAGCTATCACCTTTCAGTCAGGGATACACTTTTAAACGGCGCAAGGCTTATTCAGGAAGCAGGAGCTGATGCAGTGAAAGTGGAAGGGGCTGATGAAGTACTCCCGCATATAAAAGCACTTGTCAAAGCAGGTATACCTGTGGTATCCCATCTGGGGCTTACGCCGCAATCCGTTGCTGTTCTCGGCGGATTTAAAGTGCAGGGCAAAGATGCCAAAGCCGCCAAGAAAATGTTAGAAGATGTAAAACGCTGCCAGGAAGCAGGAGCCTTTGCAATTGTTCTTGAATGTATTCCTCAACAGCTTGCCCAGGAAATATCAACGTCCTTATCAATTCCTACTATTGGAATCGGGGCAGGTGTCCATACCGACGGACAAGTTCTTGTTTACCATGACATTCTCACTTATGGTGTGAATCGAGTTCCCAAATTTGTCAAATCCTACGCAAATTCGGATGAACTAATGACTAAGGGCTTACGGACATATGTAAGTGAAGTAAGAAACAAACTTTTTCCTGGCGACCAGCACAGTTATACGCTGAAAGAAGAAGAATTAAAAACTCTTTACGGAGGCAGGCAATAACATTTACCTCTCCCTAAATAGGAAGGGACTTCTCTCAACAAACATGTTATCTTCTCTTTATAATTCAATTACTCCTTCATTTTTTTATATCTGCGAATATCTAAATGCCCATCCTTTTGTTATCTTCCTCCAGTCTTACCTATATGTGAGCCGGTTGCATATTTTACAGTCTCTGGGTATAATATAAGAAAAGGACTGACGTGTTGCAAGCACGCCAGCCCGGCAGATTGTCTAACCAAACGGTTAGCCCGAATTACTGGTTATAAGAAATAACCGCGATCCTAGGCAGGGGCGGTTATTTCTTCTTCATGATCATAACAATGAGTGTCGCAAATGCAATCATGAGATACATCGCCTCAACCATTGAGATCATCCTACCACCCCCTTTCTAAAAGGGGGTGGCCAACCGTCCCTCGACAACCTGTTATAATTATTATAGCATAATCTTCCAGACAAAAGATGGAAATTATTCTGATTATTCACAGGGTTCAGGCCGCCTCCAAAACGAGGCGGCCTGATTTGTTCCTAGCCAAACGTTAAACTTCAATGGCTCTGTTCCTCACAGCGATGCGTATAGTTAAACAGAAACATTTTGCTACCAATCAATTTGTTCTGGGTACTCCAACTTCAGACGGATATCATCAGGATTTCTATCATACTCTTTGGCTGCCTCAAGTATAGTTCTCTCAATAGATCTATACTCCTCTCCCTTTTCTGTCAGTCGTTTAACCATTATCGAGAATTACATTAATAGAATAATAAACATTTGCATCATGAGTAATTGTGCCCATGCGTTTCATTTTTTCCTTATCCATCCCGTTTTCTACTAATATTATTTCCCGGTCACTCATCCTTACTGCTTCTTCGCTCAGACCTCATAGCTTAATATTCCATTCCAATCCGCTGGTCATGGCTGACTCAGAGATATTCGATGATCCGATATAAACATTACTCAGTTAATGCTCAAATGATATGTGTTCAGCAGAAACGATAAATTCTATTAACCCATCATTCTTATTTCGAAGCATTACATGCAATTCATATTTTCCGTTTGTTTTATATATTTCATCGTTAACCCACAATAAGTTTTGCAGTAAAGATTCTTGTCTGATAATCTCATAATTATCCAAATGCATTTTAGTTATGTTAGTGAAACTACCTGAATTATCAAATATAATGGTTAAAGGTTAGGTGGAGGTGTAAGAAATAACTATGAAAGGGCTAAAAGCAGCCCACCCAGAGCGCTGGTCCAGAGAAATCCGAAACTGGACGTTAGATAATGAAGTATGGCTCAATCCCGAGCGTACTCAAACTGAAATCAATGAGGAAAAGGATAGTATGAAAAAGGGCTGATTCGATCAGCCCCAAGAAGGAAAAGTTACTAGCATAGTTATTACATAGCAGATTTATAAATAGAAATCACATCATCTAATGTTGCTATCCGTGGGTTAGTTAAACTACATATGTCTTTCATTGCATTCTGGGCCATAACTTTGAAATCTTCTTCCTTAACATTTAGCTCCGAAAGTCCAGATGGAATTCCCACATCGGCAGATAATATCTTGATAGCCAAAATAGCTTTATTAGCAGCTTCACGAATCGACAGACCTTCTACCTTTTCACCCATTGCAACAGCTATATCTACAAAGCGCTGGGGACAGGCAATTAAGTTAAACTCCTCTACATGGGGTAAAAGTATTGCATTACATACACCATGAGGAAGATTATATAACCCTCCTAATTGGTGAGCCATCGCATGAACATAGCCAAGTGCAGCATTGTTGAATGCCATGCCAGCTAAAAATTCAGCATATGCCATTTTATCCCGGGCTTCAAGATTCTGACCGTTTGCTACTGCACTTCTAAGATTGTTTGCAATTAACTTGATTGCCATTAAAGCCGCAGAATCTGTGACTGGGGTAGCAATGATAGAAACGTAGGCTTCTACAGCATGGGTTAAGGCATCCATCCCAGTTGCGGCTGTTAGAGCAGGTGGCATCCCAACCATTAATAAGGGGTCGTTTACCGCAATGTTAGGAGTAACACGCCAATCTCCAATAGCCATTTTTACATGGTTTGAGGTATTTGTTATCACGGCAAAACGAGTCATTTCTGCACCGGTCCCAGCAGTTGTGTTTACCGCAATAAGCGGAACCATTGGTTTGGTGGATTTGTTTAGGCCCTCGAAGTCTCTAATGTTACCCCCATTGGATGCCACCAATCCAATTCCTTTAGCGCAGTCATGGGAGCTGCCTCCACCTAAGGATAATAATAAATCTGCTCCACAATCTTGATAAACCTTCAATCCATCATGAACATTTTTATCGGTCGGGTTCGGTTCTGCTCCAGGATAAGTTGTAACTTTAATTCCTTCAGCTACTAACATTGCCTTAATATCGTCTGCCATCCCACCTGGGCGACCGAGGAAAGTATCAGTAACGAGCAAAATATGGCTGCCCCCAAGGGCTCTCACCTGAGCAGGAATTTCTTTATGAGCGCCAACCCCCATGAGATTTACAGTTGGCATAAAATAACTATAAACTTGTTCACCTAAAATCATTTATATATCCTCCCTTTTCAAAAAAACTTTTCTTTGTCTTAATTTAAATAATTTGAATTGATTAAGCGCAAACCCTTTAAGACACCTCCTTGGAAGTTGGAAATATTCAGAAATTCGAGTCGTAGTCTCAATTCAGTGCAATTTCCGTGCCAAAATTAGGGACTATAGCGATTTGTATGTAATCATGTCTTAATCAAACTTCCCTAGAGCCTAGACGTCCGCCGTATGACACGCTGATTTCGGTATTTTTTTCGAAAGGACTTTACCCATCTAGTTAATCACTACGCTTAGCTCACAAAAAAAGAAGTGGTGAAAATAGTCACCACAAAACATAAACTTATTGTCTTTTACAATTGTACGGAAATCACCCATTGGTGATAAAGTTCACCATCCTTTCAAATCACCTTTGCCAATGTAATAAATCAATTCCATATTTAGAAGCTTTTTTAACAATAGTTGAATGGTCGACCTCAATTTGTTTAGCCGCTTTCCGTGTTGAGCCATATTTTTCAATTACTTGCTGAAAATATTGCCGCTCAAACTGCTCTTTTGCTTGTTTATAGGTCATAATGCTCCTAGACACGCCAATTGTCTTAGTATCATTTAAAAATTTTTTCAAAGCTTGCGGTATATATTCTAACGTAATTGTATCCATCTCCGATGTTACAACTAACCGTTCCATTAGATTTTCCAACTCACGTACATTACCCGGCCATAAATACTTAGTAAAAATATTGTAGACCTCAGATGATAGTGTTTTATTAGTATGATATGTCTCATTGAACTTGTTTAGGAAATAGTTTGTTAAAGGAATAATATCACTTAGTCGATCACGAAGAGCAGGTATGTGAATTGTTAAGACTTGTAACCGATAGAATAAGTCGGAACGAAATTGTTTATTCTGAACCATGCATTCCAAATCACGGTTTGTTGCGGCCACAATTCTGGTGTTTACCTTAATTAAACGCTTTCCGCCAATTTTATAAAAATCATAGCTTTGAACGAAACGCAGCAGTTTTACTTGAAGTTGTAGGGGAAGATCACCAATTTCATCAAGTAGTACCGTACCATTATTCGCTAATTCGAAAAAACCGATTTTACCACCCTTCTTCGCACCGCTAAAAGCACCTTCTTCATAACCAAACAACTCCGACTCTAGTAAAGCCTCGGGAATGGCCCCGCAATTTATCTTTAAAAAAGGAGCCTCCTTGCGGTCACTGAAATTATGAATTAGATCAGTGACAACCTCCTTACCTACTCCAGATTCGCCTGTAATCAGAATAGGTGCATCAACTTTGGCATATTTTTCAATACTTTTCACTAATTCCTTCATTTCAGAACTAATAAAAGTAAGGTTTGGGTCTAAGCCCTGCTTTTTAGTAAGGGTATTAATAATCTCGCAATACCGATTCAACTTATCCTCTGAGTCTTTGATTTTTTGTTTTTCATGTTCTATGTCCCTTATTGTACCGGCTACACGTAATGGTACGCCTTGATCATTCCGTAAAGTAAAACCATGAGCATGAAACCAGCGGTACTCGTCGTTTTTTAGACAGAGACGATAATCAATAGAATAAGGAGTATTTCCACTATAATCATTTAAATGTCCAAAGAAAGCATTTAATGTCATTTCCTTGTCCTCGGGGTGAAGTCTGTTGATCCAACTGTTTAGCACGTTGGGGAAATCATCTTCATCATGGTAACCTAAAAGATTTCGAAATTGTGGCGACCACCAAAACTTAGGATTAATCGGGTCGCCAGCAACAACCTCCATATCCCAAGGGCCTTCTGTCAATGCGCGGCTGATCAGTTCAAAACGAGTTAACAAGAACTCCCTTTCTTGTTCTCTGTTTCTCTGTTCATGAATATCCAATAAGCTTCCGATAAATCGGAGAGGAATCCCTTGTTCATTCCTGACTGTCTCACCGATGGTTCGAAACCAGCGGTACTGGTTGTTCTTTAACCGCATCCGATATTGCTCATCAAAGGAAGTCTCGCCGGAATTATCTTCCACATGGGAAGTAAAAGCCTGCAGTACCCGATCACAATCATCTGAATGAATTCTTGATAGCCAGCTCTCAAGAACTCCAGGAAAGTCTAATTCATTGCTAAAGCCAAGTAATGTGCGAAATGCCTGCGTCCACATGACCTTACCGCCTGGATTTTTAGAATAGCCCTCCTCAAAAGTCATTTCCCATAACCCGGCATTCATCAAATTGATAGATTTTTTGATTAAATAATTTTCATTTGCTTCATTAAGCATTTATTTCTCCTTAAGTAAACCTAATCTCTTCATTGATTTATTCTGAATATCTTTAAAGGGTCTATCAATAAGATAAGGGTTATTTCTGATGTAAATCATGGCTGCTCCAAATCCACGGTCCCTTCTATACATAGAAACTTCAAAAATGTTCGCATTGGGTAAACATGCCACGTATTGAGTGAAGAAGTACCTTAAACTATGCGGAGTAAGATTTTCGTTGATGATTCCGTTAATGATTTGCTCGTATAGGCCATAGATGATTTCTGACATGTTACACCTCTAATTCGGGACCACTTTTACCTTATTCTCAAGAGAGATATTTTAGGGGAATGTTAAGTACTAAGAATATGGGAAGTTTATACTTACCTTCACAAGGCTAATCATAAATATAATGGAAAGTTGCTCATACCGCAATGGGTATCACTATCAAATAGCCGGAAGATCCAATTGATTGAGTGCTTTCGCCGTATTTAGAACGCGGTTCATGTATGCCATATGAATTTTGGGTAGGATGTCATTAACTTTTTCGCCCACTCCAAAAAAATGTCTTCTATTTTTGACAGTTGCTAAATGTCCTTGCTCAATATCAGGAAAAAGCATAAAACGCTCGACATCAACCCCCTCATTTCTAACAATGAAAACCTTTGGATTCAATTCCCATGATCCGTTATGTACGACTTCATTTCTTAGCGCTTCAATTGTACTAATTAGATCGCATTTTTCGAAAACGGTCTGGTTTGTTCCATTTATTTTTAGGTCTTTTCTCGTTCCCAAAAACAGCAGGAAATTAAGTAGTTTATGCAAAAAAACCTCATATATTACAAGGTTTTATTTGTTCTCACAGAAAAGGAGGCGCCTTTTGAACTGCATCCCGTTCTTTAGACACCTCCTTCTTCGTCGTCTTCATTCCCGAACACTTCAAATAAATCATGAGCGTTTTCAGGCAGCATGTCAATTCCCAGCCTCTCCCTCAATACCTCCCGCATGTCCTGCGCAGAAATCGGCCTGCCTTTTTTCCCCAATTGGAAGAGTCAGCTGGGAAACCCGATGGCTTTTCTGGCGAATTTGGGACCTTACATGCGCCGGTACTCCTGCAGATCGACCGCTACCGGAACAACAACAGCGTCCGCCGCGATTTCCCAGCCTGAAGTATCCGAAGCTTCGGGGATGTGCTCATGCTCTCTGTCCATCATACATAAATGAAACCCTAGCCTGGGCCCGGCCCAGTAATAAGCCTGGATAAAATCCTCCCCTTCGATACCGCAGCCCGGCAGGTCCGGGAAAACAACCGTATATTTGCCGCTTATTTTATCCCGCTCTATAATGGCCCAGAAAACATATTTCCTCTTCATCATCCACCATTCCTTACTGCGCATCTCCGCCGGGACGAGCTTGCCTGCTCCACGTCTCGTCCTTAAGCCACACATTCAAACGATCGTAAACTTTATTCTTATAAGTGATATACGTCTCCTTGTCATTGGGGGCGATTTGGAGTAGCTCATGCTTTACTTCCTTAATGGTTTTATCCAGGTTTTCACAGAGGAAGGCGATTTGGTTGGCCCTGACCTTGAGCGAGGTATTAATGAAGTTCGTTTTCATCCTCTCGTAGCCCTTGGCGGATGAGCTTTGTTCGAGCGATTCCAGCGAATCCTTCAGCTGCCTCGCCGTTTGATCGAGTTCCGCTTTGGACGTTTTGACGTTCTCCAATTGGACCTTCAGATTGGCAAGCTCCGTAGTCAGCTCGGTGATGATACCGCTTTGGTCTTCCACTGTTTTCTGGAGGTTCGCGTTCTCCTGCAGAGCCTGGTCTTTTTCCTGTAAAACCTGGTCTTTTTCTTGCAGGGTCTGCGTCCGTTCATTGACCGCTTGCCTGAGTTCCTGTTTGGTCATTCCCTCGATATCCATATCGATGATAAATTGCGCCCGTTCCTCCTTTAAAAGAAGCACCGCCTGGCTGTAGTTCAAATTCGGATCCGGATCCGAATTTGAGGAGGTAAGCTGTTCGTCTCCGTACTCTTTGAAGATACGCATCAATTTATTGGCCCTGCTCTGGGAGAAATCCACCGACTCCTCCAGCCACTTGCCCCATTCTCCATACTTGAGCAGGGCCTTGGCCTCCGTCAGCCGCCTTCCGATCTCGACGGCGGCAGCAAGGTAGATCCTCTCAGCCTGGTATTTGATCAGGTTAATTTCAGCCGCGATACATGCGTGGTGCGTCCGCTGATGACATCAGTTACTGTATCAGTTACTGTATCATTCATGATATCCACACTCCTTGGGGCTAATCTCACTCATAGGATATGTGGCCAGGCTTAAGAGTGTGACAACCTCAGTCGTCAGGCGCCTCCTTCTTTTGTCTTCATTCCCGAACACTGGAAAAACTATAGTTTCCCTTTATTAACTGGAACCAAGCAGTTGGACAAAGCAAAGCTTTATTATGTAACAATCTGGACGGCCATAACATAAGATGTTGTATCCCCGTTGTTTAAGCCTGGGGCGTATCGTAAAGGGAAGAAACCCGCTGCTCTTTAAGAGTTCAGCGGGCTTCTTCTTTATTGTCATTATCCTATTCAAGATATGAAACCTATAGTTGTTCAAAACTATAAGTCTCTATTGCAAACACTTGTCGAATCAAATATTAGTCTGAATGTCACTTGGGCTACTCCTATATCTAATAAAATAACCACTTCTTTATCTCTCAAAAATGCAGAAATAATATTAGATACATTAGAGCCAAACATAGCAAAAGTAGGTTGCTCTTATTTAAGGGCACCTGAGCACCTACTTCTAACAGAACCTGATGAAGAAACTAGCATTCTAAGATTGGAGGATACACTATTAGGCCTGAATCTTGGAAATAGATCTTTTGAATTCAGATCCATAGATGGTGTAAAATATCGAGGAAAAATAAGTTCAGTTTTGTTTGAGGTCTCATCCTATATACCAGCCAATGTAATAATTGAAATAGAAAAGCAAATAACAATCATTTCAATTTTCGTTGTGTCCCAAACTTCGGCAGGTTGGAATTATGTTCGCTAAACTCCCAGTAATCGAACTATGAACAATTCCTGACGCCTACATTGTATTCCATTGGTAAACTTCTTGTCAGTCGAAAGGCGGTCATAATGACTACGATAAGTCGCAACTTTAATAATGGGCACACTCAACGTGTGTTTGGGCAAGGAAGTGATACTGAAGCGCGTAAATATTGTTTTTGCGGAATAGTTAGACCCCCTAAAAGCAAGGGGGTCGTTTTAATGTACGGTTTAAACCTTTGCGCAAAATATTGTATATACTTTACGTGTCCTGTCACCCCCAAAAGAGCTATATTTATTATAGTCATATTGCCGTTGACCAGGGTGCTATATATTACTCGCTTTCCAAAGCCCATCATTAGTAATCCTTTCCCATTATTCAGCCGGTTCTTCCCTCATTGTACGTCATCGACGTTATCGGTATTAGCAAATAAATATTAGTCAGGAATTAAATATATTTATTTGCTACCTTTAAAGTATAGGGCACTACGATAAACCAATGAATTGTACACACACAAACTTTAGTGCAAAGCATAATCTAATCAAAGAAGTGTGAAAGGATGGTTTCTATGAATTTACATCAAATGCCCCATACTAATCTCACAAATACTGTTCAAGATTGTGAAGTCATGTGTGAACACATGATTACCCATCTCCTTATGCATTGCCAAGATCTTCATCTAAGGCATAGACAATTACAACTACTACGAGATTGTGCAGATATCTGTACAGTGACTGCTAAATATCTTGCTCGCCATAGCACTTATAGTAAATCAATAGCAGGCCTTTGCGCGAGTATATGTGAAGCATGTGGAAATGAATGTGCACGATTTGCCGACCAGGAATCTCAAAAATGTGCCCACATCTGTTTACACTGTGCCATGGAATGTCGTGCGTTTGCAATGTAGAGAAGATAGCCCCGAATCTCAATTAGTATTGAGATTCGGGCTATCTTGAATTTTATTCTGAGATCTCATCAATAGAGCAAGATAGGGCATTAGCTGCTTCTCGCTCTTAAAAGATATTACCTTTGCTAAGCAATGGTCCTAGTCTTATCATGAAGATATTCCAAGGTACCCATTGCCAGCAGTGAGCTAACTTCTGAAGAATGTGTGCTGATGAATGCCGTAATATTCTAATATGTAAAATCAGATTTGTTAGGCAGGTAGGGTAAAAACTTACCTACCTTTTTCTACTGATATTGATTTTAGGGAGGTCCTTCTTGAATAAAAGCATTGTTTGAACAGCTTTTACGAAATGATTGACCTTAATGCGCTAGAGGAATAATGCTCAAAGTCGAAGTGTAACGAACCGTGCGCTTTCAATTGGGAATACCTTATTTCAACACAAATCCAATTACCATATTGTTCCATTTTATTTATCCCCTACATATTATGAACCATCTCTTAACAAAGGAGGAAATGCAAATGGCATTCGTTGGTGCTGGTGTTAATGGAGCTTGTGATTGTGGAACAGGACGTGGCTTTGGTGCCGGAATCGCAGCAGTTGTCGTGATTATTCTTCTTCTTATCGCATTGGGAATCGTATTCTAATTTAAAGGAGGAAATATTTATGTACGGAATGGGTTATGGTGGTTACGGTGGAACATGCTGTCCTGCTCCTATCGCCCCAGTCGCGCCAGTTGGTGTAGGGGTCGGTGTGGGAATTATCGCGATTGCAATTCTAATTCTTATCGCTTTAGGTGTAATCTTCTAAAATATACGATATTGAACACGCTATCATCTTAATAAAGTGGTAGCCTGTTCATAATGATCTCGAATAGCCTACTTAATATCTGAAATTTTCCCCAACAATCATTATTATAGTCTTGCTCTTCAAGTGTTAAGCGAACTAAAGTCACAAGGACTTATTTAACTTTTTCATATATCAATGCAATAAAATGTCTATTCCTAGCATTATATTGGCGGGATAAAGGAGGTGGCAAAAACTATGTTCTTAGGTATAAACCGTTCCTCAAATCTAGGCGGAGCACCTGGAGAGAAGGTGTTGTCCTCAAGTAGGGGAAAACGTGGGATTTCTTAATCCAGCACAAAACTTGCCGGTGGGGATGCAACGTTTCCTTGGTAAAAAGGGAATCAACTCTTCTGATGATCTAGCAAACCGTGTTCAGTTCGCACCTCGTATGCCTTTCAGAAAAGTACGCTAAATAAAAAGGGCGGGGATATTCCCGCACTTACAGACTATCTGGTTGAGTTACTTCTTTGATGGTCCAAAAATACATATTCTTACAATTAGGGGTTTCTGTACTCGGAAGATTTATACTTATCTATTTTCCAAGTTCCCTTCTCCTTTTTTACTAATAACTCATATTTAGTTCTAAAAGGAATTCCTGCGCTAATTCTATTTTTCTTATTGTTCTTTTTGTTTAGTTCTTTAAAGTATTTGTCGACAGCACTTACCACACAGGTCCTTACGTTATATACTACCTCAGCCTGCTCTAGGTCCACACTAAAAGTAATTGAGAGAAACTCACAATCCTCATACTTGGATTTAATCTTGTTTTCGATAAATAGTTTTATGGTACTTTGCTCGTCATTATTCTTAAAGAGCTCTATCAGGTGGTCCACTGTATAAAGATGATACTCGGCCCTACCGTCCAGGCGCTCAAAATCACGGTTGTTTATGGCTTTTGCAAAATCCCTGGACAACCCCTTTATTAATTGTTCATCCTCTGTATCATTCGTTAAAGTCGCTGCCCTGCTGTCAGCCTTACCGCAGTTGTTATTTATTGTCCCATCCGAAACAGTAGATTCTTGGATTACTTCCAAAACCTTTTGTATGATATTTAGCTTGCTCATTTTCCCCCTTCTTTCACGGCCTTTCATTTCATATATCTTATGAACAATGGGAGGAAAAGTATCTACCTAAATTCACTTTTTTAATGTCTTTTAACAACTCTCCGCTATTACCCATCCTCATATCCCTATCCCTATCCCTATGCACCATATCCTTACGGATGGTATTAGTATTAGATCAGCTATATCGACAAATACAGTCAAAGATTGATCAACGCTTTAGTAGTATCTTCTAAAAAATTCCTAAATTTATTGATTACGAAGAAAGGAGAGGTCAAAACTCTCCCCTTTTCATTATAAAACAAGAACTTTTTTAGAAAATCTTGTCCCATATATTCGCTAGAACCCATAGCCTATAGGGTATTGTACAAAAGACCTCCTATTAAGGTATTTTTAAAAATAGTTTGGAGGTTGATTTAATGCCTATTGCTACCAATGCCACGGCTTCGATGCAAGCCTGTATTGATGCTTGCAATTCATGTTTTCAAGCTTGTGAGGAATGTTATACTGCCTGTCTAAATGAACCTGATGTTCAAGCGAGAATCCATTGTATCCAGGTACTACGTGATTGTGCTGATATCTGTGCTATGGCTTCTCAATATATGTCACGAAATATTCGTCGCTTGGATTTACTTGAAAAGAGCTCTAGAGTATTAAACACAACACCTAAATATACAAAAACCTAGTTTATCCTTATAAGTTGTTGTTAAATGCTCATGCTGTTCAAAAATTTCAAGTAATTTATCATCTATATTTTCCGAAAGTAAAAAATCATTAACATTATCAATATTATTTTCATCAAATTGCTGTTTGAATTTTTCTACACTTATTTGTTTAAAGCCGGCCTTTTGAAAAAGGTTATACCATTCTGATTCGGTTAGTAATTGAGATATGCCATAAAATTCAACTATTGTTTTTAATTCTTCCTCAGAAAATGAATCTTCAAGTACCATTTCAATTGCAAGTAATACACCATTTGGTTTAAGCACTCTTTTAAATTCCTGTATTGTTAAGGAGACATCTGTAAACGATGTTACAGATTCCGACAGGATAAAATCAAATAATCCATCGTTAAAAGGTAAATTCTCACCACTTCCATACATAACATTAATAGGTAGGTGTAAGGATAAAAACCTTTGTTTTGCTTTTTTTAACATTGTATTATTTTTATCTAAAGCAGTAACAGAGCATCTGTACTTTTCTGCAATGTATGCAGATGTCTGACCTGTGCCACATCCAACGTCAAGAATTGACTTTTCCTGATCTATAAATTCCCTTGATAAAATACCTTTCGTAAGTTGAAGGCCTCCGGGGTGAGCACCCCCAACTCCGAACGATGCCAAACAATCGAGATATGTGTAATTCAATTTCAGTCACATCCTTGTTGTTAAATAACTATATTATATTATGATAAAGAGGATAAATTGTCACTTTATGGTTTCTCTTATTCAAGTTGTTGGGTCTTACAAGGAGGGGCTAAGAGCACGCAACATGTATTTATTGTTGCATATTGTATTAGACCAGATGTAAAGTTAGGGGTGCGTCTATGAGCGTTATTAGAACAGACAAGTGGTTAGTAGATTTATATGAACAACCAATTAAAATGTGCGAAAAGATAACAAGGTATTTTGATGGCGCTCAAGCTTACGAAATCTATGATTACTTAACCCTACATGGAATGTATCATCCCTTCAAGAACGGGAACGAGCAAGTGAGAAAATTACAAGAAAATAAAGTATGGGAAATTGTACAAAATGAAAAACAACGACTTCAAGAAATGTGGGAAGGGCCCAATGTCCCTGTCTTCATTTTCCCATCAAATACTAACAACCGGAAAATTAAAACGGATTTTAACGGAAAATCAGGCCTAGCCTTTAAAGATAAATTATTTTTATTCATTTCAAAAGATACCCTGGAAAAGGAAATAAGGTCATTATTTACTCATGAATACAACCATGTATGTCGGTTATTTAAATTTCAAAAAAGTGAAGAGGATTATTTATTGCTTGACACAATTATTTTGGAAGGGTTAGCTGAAAATGCAGTCCGTGAAAGATTTGGTGAAGAGTTTATAGCAACCTGGACATCTTATTACTCAACTGATGAGCTAGAGAAAATGTGGAACAACCTTGTACACCCAAACAGAAATATATTAAAAACTGATCGTAAACATCAAGACATATTATATGGATTATGTTCTTATCCCAAAATGGCGGGGTACTGTGTTGGATATTATTTAGTCAAGAAATATCTTGAAGCAAATAGCTTAACATCTAACGATCTACTTAATACCCCAACTGATAAGATAGCTCATTTAAAAATGACTTAGAAATTTGCAGATCAAATAATGAGAATGTCGTTCGGACAGATAGTTGAAAAGACCGAGGGCAAAACACAACCTCCGGTCTTTTCAACTTTTAAAATCTTTAAAAGTTTTACCAATATAAGATTAGATAAAGAATAACGGAAGTAAAGCCAATGTGGCAATTGCACCTAATGCAATTCCTGCACCCCAACCAGGATAACCATACCAACCATAGCCGAAGCCACCCAAATCTCTAGTGCGACTAAGCGGTTGTAAATATACGCTGTTATTGTCAACATCCCCAATAATACCTCTGTGAATTCTTCCGTCATGAGTTACGATTTCAACTGCTCTACCTCTGTATCTTTGGCATAGAGAATAATAATCTCCGACTGACATTTTGTCACCTCCATATCTTGAATATCTAATGAGCCATATGATAGTTTATGTATTGAATCTTAAATTTGGTCCATTATTTTCCAAACACATAATAGAGACAATGTCTTCTCCAATGGTATAAATAGTCACCACTATAAATTCATCCAAGGGAGGAAAAAAATGTACGGAGTAGGTTATGGTGGATACGGTGGTTATGGAGGAGCATGTTGTCCAGCTCCTGTCGCCCCAGTTGCTGGAGTAGGGGTTGGTGCAGGAATTATTGCGATTGCTATTTTAATTCTTATCACTTTAGGAGTCATCTTCTAAAACTATACTGGCTATCATCCATTCAGGGTGGTAACCTTTAATTATTTGAAATTTTGGGGATGTTTTGTATGTAAAGTGGCAACCCGTTCTCACGTTTACGTCCATAAATCAATAAATTGTGTTATAAACACAATAGTGAGGAAGTTGATAATTGATGAATAATTGTTTTACTTCTCCCCAATTCCTTCCCGGTTCAAATGTTATATCAATAGTTAATCACCCACCAGAAATCCACCCCGGAACTTCTGTTACCATAGTTAAACCTTGGTTTGGAAGTCTTTGTGCTGTTCAATTACCAGATGGCATGATTCATCGTTGGTTTGCGTGGTTTGAGTTAAGACCCCAGAACCCTTATCCAGGCAATCCTCTCTCCCCGGGTAGTTATGCTACAGTAATAGAATCAACGGGCCACGGCAAGCCACCTCATGTTCCTGTTGGAACTACGGTGCGAATTGTTAAATGTATCCCGAATACTATTTTTTACGATTTAATACTAAGCAATGGCGAATACCACAGATGGTTAGCTGAATTTGAGTTGGCAAAACCGATATAAAAAAATACCCCTCATCGGGGTATCTCAATACTATTTGTTACTCTTAAATGTTGTACAACAAGTACCGTCACTTGTTTCTGCTTTGCCATCTCCCATTGCGTTTACTTCTAAACTATCAGCATGGCACATACGGCTTTTGTTATAGTGGCAATTTTCTACACCACATTTAACTTCCATTCTAGGGGCATCACCACAGCATCCCATAATTTTCGCCACCTTTTAAAGTATACTTTATCATTTTGTCCATTATACTTTACATTATTGAACCGGCATCATATTTTTTATCTCCTGCTGCAGCTGTGTTACCTGTTGCATTTTAGAATCCCTCATCTGCATAAACATTTGCCTCATTTCAGGGTTCTGTATATCCATCATATACTTGTTATAACTCATTTGATTCATCATTTCAGTATGAAGAATGTCATTTAACATGTGCATATTCATCATTTTATCCATGCCTATATTCCTCCAATTAAACAATAGCCATATCCGTCATTTTTTGGGAAATGGACTTAAAATTATTTCTCGCAGACATTTCCATTCCTTTAAGCATGTTTTGCATATTCGGGTCAGTCATCTGCTGCGACATTTGTGCATATTTCTGAGCGGTCATTTCCTCCATATCTTGCATTTCTTTTAAAGCGTTATTGATAATTTCCTGTTCAGTTAACATCCTTATCCCTTCCTTTCTATTTACTTAATGAGCAATATATATTTCCTGAGCCGTCTATCGTGGCAAGATATACTTTCTTAAAATCAGCCGTACCAAACTTAAGTATCTGCTCTTTTAGCCAATTTTTATCATATCCCAACTTCTTAAGGTTCTTATCGAGTACTTTTCCATCATTTACAAGGATTATAGGCAAACCACTTTCCACGGTTTTTATGTTTAAGTCAGCTGCTGTTACAGGTAAGTGGTCTGACTTTTTTAGAACGCTAATTCGCCCACTCGTTTCATGTATAGCCATTTCTACTTCACTTAAGTTTGCTACATCAGATTCTCTAAGCTGTGCAAGTAAAAGCTCAATATTCATCAAAGATTTAAACATTGTCTTTTTCTGTATTTGCCCTCCTGCCACAAGTACTTCTGCTCTTCCTATTACCACTTCCGCAAAAGTCCTGGACTTAACAGCAAGGAATGATATGAGATAGTGCATAAGGTAGATTGTAACTGCTGCTGTTATTGTATTTATAAAATTTATTTTAGGGTCAAACAAAGGAGATGCAATCAGTCCTCCCATCATCCAGAAAAACGTAAAATCAAACCCTGCATACTGCCCGCCGGATCTTTGAGGAAGAAATTTGCTTGCAATATAAAGCATAACACCTACGATTAAAGTTCTAACTGCAAAACCGGAAGCACTCAACTCTTCTACAGAGTTCCATATACCTTCCAATGTATCACCACCTTTAAACACTTACATGTACTATTCCATCACTTTCCAATAGTGCCACGAACACATCTTTAATCTGAATGATTCCTTTTTCCTTCAGCTTACCGTCAAGCCAGTTAAAGTCATGTCCAACCATTCTAAGATTCTCGTTTTGAACCTTGCCATCATAAATTAACACTGTCGGAACACTTACATTTTTTATAGGCAGCTTCATTTGTTTTCTTGTAACCGGAAGTTGTGAAGCTTTTTTTATTACATTTATCTTTCCTGAAGGTTCTACTATAGCAAGCTCTACTTCTGATAAGTTAAAAATATTTTTTACCCGAAGTTGCCCCATAAGGTTATCAATGGTTATCCTTGAATCCAACATATTTTTCTTTATAATTTGACCATTTTGAACCAATACAGTTGCGTGTCTATCAATAACCCGTGGAAATTTTACATCCAGGTATGACAAAAAAATATTAATTGCAGCATACAATATCACGATGAGCAATCCTGCCGCAAGAGAAGCTTCCGGATTTACCATTCTTACTGCTGCCAAACTTACAATTCCCGCTGCCACAAGGTAATTATGCCCCGTATGTATTGCAATCTGTCTTTGACGCATGAATCTTGTCGCAATTATAAGGGCTAAATACAGTAATATAGCTCTAATAGAAAATGCCCAAAATGGAAGTTCTTTAGATCCGTTCCATATGTCATTCCAAGTCATAGCTTACCTCCATCTTTACCAACTTGCTTTTTTAACACCAGGTATCCATAAACTTCTCAAACATTTAAATTTTAGCCAGTTCTGTTTCAAAATATTCTATAAGCATATTGTTTAGCATTAAAAAATCGAGTGAACTCCCCACCACATTTGGGACAACTATTTGTGCCAATTTGGTTCGCTACTTCAGCTTTCCTTTTATGTATACCTTCGGACATGCTGAGTTCTGACTTTTCTATTACGCGGGTCACCCGTGAGCGGATAATCTGTCATCCTATTTCTAATAGCTCGTAAAACTGCAAACACTTTCTATAGCCTGAATTCTCCTTTATTCTGTAAAAACCCTGCCAACAACTGTTCCTTTTTACAATATTCTTTAAATTACACTCTATCAGCACAGACCTTCTGCTTGATAATCTATCTTGCATAGCTTACTCTACGTAAACCATAACACTCAGCTCGGACAATTATATGTGAAAAAGGAGCGAAGCCTAAGATCCCTTAGTTTCGCTCCCAGTAATCCCTGCATAGCTTAGTCTAGTCGTTTTTATTTATTTTCCGTTTTGTATATAACAAACAGCAACGGCTCCTTCTTCTTCCATGCATTGCTGACCGGTACTGAAGTAAGTAATCGTTCCCTCTTTGTAGCCTTTCCATATGTGAACCGGTTGCATATTTTACAATTCATGGGTATAATATAAGAAAAGGACTGACATGTTGGAAGCACGCCAGCCCAGCAGATTGTCTAACCGAAGGGTTAGCCCGAATTAGAGGTTATAAGAAATAACCGCATTCCTTGGCGGGGGCGGTTATTTCTTCTTTATGATCAAAACAACGAGTGTTGCAAATGCAATCATGAGATACATCGCCTCAACCATTGAGATCATCCTACCACCCCCTTTCTGAAGGGTGTGGCTAACCGTCCCTCGACAACCTGTTACAGATATTATAGCATAATCTTCCAGACAATAAGATGAAACTTTTCTCTGACTATTCACAGAGTTCAGGCCGCCTCCTAAAACGAGGCGGCCTGATTTGTTCCGCTGCCAAAGATTCAAGTTGAAGGACTCTGTTCCTCACACCGATGCAAATAGTTGAACGGAAATATTGGCTACCAATCAATTTGTTCTGGGTAGATGTCCTCTGGCGTCAATCAGTCAATAGCATCGGTATTATATGATGAAACAAGATGGATTTAATTGGCACTTGAAGCAGATTCCCAGAAAAACCCCTACTAGACAGGTGAATCCTCAAGGATTATTTTGCCAAAAGGAAATATCATTCGCTAAAACGAATTAACTCCTGTCCTACGGATCAAAAATAAGCCGCAATAGAAAGAGAGAGTGACTACTTGAAAAAGAATAAAGGATTCTTTGCACTCATGATAATTGTTTTTATGTTGTCTTCACTATTTACTGAACAGCCAGCCTATGGAGTTACCCATAGTTTCATCGCGGCATCAGGTGGCTCACAGTCTATGCTGGCTCTTAACTCAGACGGAACCGTCTGGGGTTGGGGAATCAATCAAAATGGACAAATCGGAGACGGCTCTACGGATACAAGACCCTATCGAGTGAAAGTTACAGGACTGGCAGATGTTAAAGCCATTGCTTCCGGTTCCACACATTCGGTTGCTCTTCAAAGGGACGGTGAAGTTTTTACCTGGGGCTCGAACTTTAGTGGTGAATTAGGAAACGGAACCCTTAAAGAAAGCTATCACCCTGTCAAAGTAACCGGTTTGTCAGACGTAAAAGCTGTTTCTGCCGGCAGTTTGTTTACTGTGGCATTAAAAAATGACGGAACCGTCTGGGCTTGGGGAAAAAACCATAGCGGTCAATTAGGGGATGGAACGATAACTTCTCGAACCAGTCCGATTCAAGTTCCAGGGCTAACTGCGGTCAAAATGATTTCCGCTGGAGTTCGTAACACAATCGCCTTACGCCAAGACGGTACGGTTTGGGTTTGGGGGATCGATTTCACTAAACCCATGGATCAGCCGACAGATCTAGGTTATCATCTTAATTTAAGCCCTGTTACCGTTCCCAACCTAACCGATGTCCAAGGAATTGCCGCCGGTCCAAGCAGTTATCTCATCATAACCACTGAAGGCTCCATGTTAACCTGGGGTTTTAACCACGGGACATTGGGAGATGGCACAGCCAATAACCGCACAACACCCAGCCCTGTAGTGGACTCCCTTCTTCATGACAATATGCGACTTGCCGGTTATGACTTAATTGATACTTCTATAGCTATTTCTCAAAAAACCTTTCCTGTTACTCACAGCGCAGATGCCGTACTGTTAGCCACCGGTTATAATTTTCCGGATGCTTTAGCCGGAGCAAGCCTCGGAGTGCTGGAAAATGCTCCGCTTTTACTGTTTTCCTTCTAAATTGGAAAATATGGGAATACTACATATTGAACAACTGTTTAGGGGCTGATATGATATGGATAAGGAAGAAAAGGATAAGGTTAGTAAGGAGGAAAATGAAATGTCTCTTCCATTGAATAAAACTCGAAAACCTTCATTTTCTGATTTTGTTTCTCAACATCGTGATAAAATCCAAGAATTATCTGATGCAAATTGGCCAAAGAATTCTGAAGGCGAATATGTAATAACAAAAGATGATCCTTGGCGACAAGAACATGAGTGGGACGAACTCTATAAGGAGTTAAAGCGGCAAAAGTGAAATTCTTTCAACCAAAGTCACTAGACATGATCCAAGAGCTACTGATCGGTATGATACCCCTATTCAGTATTGGAAGAAGCAAATCTCAAGCATCCATCAACAGCAAGAGTATCAAAGACAGTTCCTCTAAAGTTATCAAACTTTATTCACTTTATTGGTAGGGCCAATTTCAATGATCTATTGAAAATTCAAGAAATTTATACAGAATTTTTCTTTAAACATATGTAAGATCTCTCAAGGGTCTTTTTCCAATATTGGTTGACATGCCACAATGTTCATGAATCTTCCAGGGATCACCAAATATTTCAAAACAATACTAAAAGGGCGCCAATCAGTCAATAGATCTGCTTGGCGCCCTTTCAAGCTATAATTCTTATAGCTTGAACAACCTTCTAATTTCTTGTCCAACCATCTAACTTCCAGAACGATTTAAACGTTCTGGCTTTTTATTCTGGACTCATCGTCGAAGCTGAATCAAACGCAGCGAATTGCGGACAAAAAATCGCCCCACACATCCATAGTGTGAGGATAGCTTTTTCTGATTCGACAGGCACCGATGCTCCTAGGGGGCCCCTAACATCATGCAATTTATATATTATACTATGCAATGTAAGGAGAAATAAGGGGAAAAATAATATGAAAAACAAACGAATGAAAATCGCTCGTATGGAATGCGATATGAAGCAAGAAGATTTAGCAAAGGCTGTTGGTGTTACAAGGCAGACTATTGGATTAATAGAGGCAGGAGACTATAACCCAACGCTAAATTTGTGTATTGCGATCTGCAAAGCATTGAACAAAACACTAAATGATTTATTTTGGGAGGAATCAGTATGAAAAGACAAAATATGCAGGACGAAAGAGTTTCAGCACAGCGCCGTAAAATAAATAGTGAAGCATACGGCATTTTAATGATAGTGCTTCTCGCATCAATACTCGTACAACAATCTTTACTAAACGCTCCGTTTGAGCAATATGCCGCTGAGTTCATATGTTTTTTTGGAATGTCCATTTACATGATAGTACGATACATGACGCTCGGACTTAACATATACGGCGAAGGAAAACGGGCAAAAAGCATTCCTTTGGTGAACAGTATAGTAGCCGGAATTACAGTAACGGCGATTAACGGCGTTTTAAACTATACAAGATACGCAGAACACTATAAGGAGGATGGTATAGGCTTTTTATCGCTGCGTTGGTGGTTACTTTTATCAGCGCAACCGTCTTCGTTTTTGTTTTAATGTCGTGCCTTAATTATCTGAACAAGAAAAAACAAGCGAAAATTCAAAAGCAATTGGATGAAGATGAGCAAAACGAATAGCTGTGCTATAACCTCTTTATGTTAGGCTTGCCATTATAATTATTCTCACAGAAAAGGAGGCGCCTTTTGAACTGCATCCAGTTCTTTAGGCGCCTCCTTCTTCATCGTCTTCATTCCCGAACACTTCAGATAAATCATGTGTGTTTTCAGGCAGCATGTCAATTCTCAGCTTCTTCCTTAATACCTCCCGCATGTCCTGCGCAGAAATCGGCCTGCCTTTTTTCCCCAATTGGGAGCCAGCGGGAAACCCCATGGCTTTTCTGGCGAATTTGGGACGGTACATGTAACCGTACTCCTGCAGATCGGCCGCTACCTGAACAACGACAGCGTCAGCCGCGATTTCCCAGCCTGAAGTATCCGAAGCTTCGGGGATGTGCTCATGCCCTCTGTCCATCATACATAAATGAAACCCCAGCCTGGGCCCGGCCCAGTAATAAGCCTGGGGCGGATCGAATAGGGAAGAAACCCGCTGCTCTTCAAAGAGTTCAGCGGGCTTCTTCTTTATTGTCATTATCCTATTCAAGATATTAAAGTGGTGCCTTTGATATTCCGAGTACCTCGCTTCCGCCATGATGGCGAAAGTACGCAATACTCCGGTTGCCCATTGTCGAAACTGCGTTGCTCTGAGTGAATTCACCCTATAACCAACTGAAATGATGGCGTCGAGGTTATAGACTAAAACATCTCTTCTAACTTCTCTATTTCCCTCTTTTTGAACTATCCGGTTTTTTTACTCACAACTTAGCCAACTAAACGGCTGGCATAAGCCCATATTATCATTTGCGTATATTCTCCATAGGACGTCTGCGGGGTACATCCAACACCTACTAAAAAAGAGCCTTTCGGCTCTTAATAATATTTATATTGATCAGATTTCAATAAACATTTTTTATCACTTATTTTTTCGCAGTATTCAAACATTTTCCTTCCACCAGTACCTGGAATTTCTACGTAACATGCGCTACACTTATATACTGTCTTTAAAACAGTATCCTTATCCTTTTCGTCTCTGAATTCTTTCCACACATCAATTTGAACGTCCTTATTTAATAGATCGCAATACATATATCTCCCTCCCTTTCAACTTATCTCTTCGACAAAAGGAAGAATTATCCTGCCCATTAATTACATCATTTTGAAATATATGTTATGTAACGTATAACAGAGGAATATAGGTTTTGCAGGCCTCTGCCTTACCACTTGGTATGCTACCAGACTGAGTGGTGCCTCAGGACGGAATCGAACCGCCGACACGGGGATTTTCAGTCCCCTGCTCTACCGACTGAGCTACCGAGGCAAATATTATAAATAATGGCGGAGGGGGTGGGATTCGAACCCACTGCTCCTTACGAAGTCACTGGTTTTCTAGACCAGCTCCTTAAACCACTCGAACACCCCTCCAAGTATGATGGCGACCCCGATCGGACTTGAACCGACGATCTCCTGCGTGACAGGCAGGCATGTTAACCACTACACCACGGGGCCATGATTGGTGGGCAATGACAGGGTCGAACTGCCGACATCCTGCTTGTAAGGCAGGCGCTCTACCAACTGAGCTAATCACCCTTGTTTTTTGGTGACCCGTACGGGATTCGAACCCGTGTAACCGCCGTGAAAGGGCGGTGTCTTAGACCGCTTGACCAACGGGCCAGATAAGAGATTGGCAGGGGATGCAGGAGTTGAACCCACACTAACAGTTTTGGAGACTGCTGTTCTACCATTAAACTAATCCCCTATGTATTGGGGTGGATAATGGGACTTGAATGAACCCACGAGTGCCGGAACCACAACCCGGTGCGTTAACCACTTCGCCATATCCACCATGGAGCGGGAGACGAGATTCGAACTCGCGACTTTCACCTTGGGAAGGTGACACTCTACCACTGAGTTACACTCGCAAATTTTTTTGGTGGGCCATCCGCGACTCGAACGCGGGACACCCTGATTAAAAGTCAGGTGCTCTAGCCGACTGAGCTAATGGCCCGTTTTGGCTGGGGTGCTTGGCGACACCCAATTATATATATTAAGCCTGAGCTACGAGCGCAGAATATATCACCAAACCTCACGCTTATCAGGCGTGCGCTCTCTGCAAATTACCCTTGTTTTTCTCTAAATAAGGACACAAAAGGAGCTACCATTAAGGTAGCCTCTTGCTTGGTTTACCTGGCGATGACCTACTTTCCCAAGAGCTATGCTCCAAGTATCCTTGGCCCTGGAACGAAAGGCGGATGAGCCTTTCGCCACACTGCGACTTGTAACGCTCTCTCCTGCAGTGTGGATTCTT